>NZ_CP117812.1:0-1324781 GCF_028728065.1 Lentisphaera profundi
AAAGTCGATGTCCTTTGGGAGATCGACTTTTTTAATGCGGTGGTTAACATTTTACGTCTTTCGAATCGGACTTGAAATACCTTATGGACTATCGCTATCCGGATAATTAATGTATAGATTTCGATCTTTTTTATTTGGAAGTTTGAATGAGAAATAAGCTTATCTTAAGTAAAATTTGATAACTAGGATAATAAATTATGTCTCAAACCATTACAAAAATCACCACTCATGATACTCGTTTCCCACTCGGTCCTGGAGCAGGCAGTGATGCAGTACACATCGATGCAGTCTATTCCTATGCGGTATGCCAACTGCATACAGAAGGTAAAACTAAAGGTATAGGGCTTGCTTTCACCGTGGGAGCCGGTAATGAACTGGTTTGCCAAGCAATTGAGTTTTTGGCCAAAGAATTAGTAGGTCGTGACCTCGATGAGCTGATGGCGGAATTCGGAGAAGTTCAGCGAAAAATGTCTAATCACACTCAGTATCGTTGGGTGGGGCCCCATAAGGGAGTGGTACAACTGGCATTGGCAGCGATTACTAATGCCTGTTTTGATCTCTGGGCGAAAGAGCGCGGCGTACCGCTTTGGAAGCTCTTATTAGATCTCAATACAGAAGATACCATTGCTTTACTCGACTTTTCTTATATAGAAGATGCGCTCACAAAAGATGAAGCTCGAGCCATTCTCAATAGTCACGCAATAGACCGTCATAAACGTGAAAGTATTTTGACGGAGAATTATCAAGGCTATGATACCTCAATTGGTTGGTTCAATTATAGTGATCAAAAAGTTCGCGATAACATAAAAAAGAGTATGGATGCGGGTTTCACGTCAATGAAGCTCAAAGTTGGCTCACCTGATCACGAGCGTGATTTGCGTCGTGCCTTTATGGTCCGAGAATGTGCGGGTGATAACGCCACGGTGATGCTCGATTGTAATCAGCAGTGGCAGATGCAAGAGTCCATTGAGTTTATGATGAAAGCCAAGGGCATGAATCCTTACTGGATTGAAGAGCCGACACATCCAGATGACATTTTGGGTCATCAAACTTTAGCGCGTGCGATCTCACCGATCAAAATTGCCTGTGGTGAACACGTACCAAATCGAATTATCTTCAAAAATTATCTTCAATCAAACGCCATGCATTTCAATCAGGTAGATGCAGTGCGAGTTGGCGGTATTTCAGAATTTTTAGTCATTTCGCTTATGAGCCGTAAGTTTAATATCCCCGTTGTTCCACATGTGGGCGACATGGGGCAGATTCATCAGCATTTGGTTTTATTCAATCATATTGCAATGGGCCATGAAGCGCTCTTCCTCGAGCATATTCCACACTTGCAACAGCATTTCGTTAATCCGTGTCAGATTGTTGATGGCCGTTATATCACTCCTCAAGATATCGGCGCTAGTAGCGATCTAAAATGTCTTCAAAATCAAACTATTTGCGAAGTGAACTAAAATGGATAAAGCAATCGAAATCAACCCCAATTCCGAAGCTGTAAATAGCATTGGTGGCATTGATATAAGCATCATCATTCTCTATGTTATTGGGATTATTGCCGTTGGTTGTTGGGCAGGTATGCGCAATAAGAATAAAGAGGAATCTGCGAAGGATTATTTCCTTGCGGGGGGAACGCTCAAATGGCCCGCAATTGGTCTTGCGCTCTTCGCAACCAATATCTCAACAGTGCATTTAGTATCCTTGGCGGAGGCAGGTTTCACTTCTGGCTTACTCAATGGTAACTATGAATGGATGGCCGTATTTACCTTGATTATTCTAGGTGTCTTTTTTGCCCCTTTTTATATTCGTTCGAAAGTAACGACTTTACCTGATTTTCTTGAAAAGCGTTACTCGCGTTCTAGCCGTGACTGGTTAGCCGTGATGTCAGTGGTATCTGCCGTGACGATTCATATTTCTTTTGCTTTGTTTACGGGAGCCCTCGTACTCAAAGGAATGTTTGGCTTTCCGATGTTATACAGTGTGATCGGGGTCTCGATTCTCACAGGTATTTATACGGTTGTGGGTGGTTTGAAAGCGGTGGTAGTCACCGAATCAATTCAAACAATTGTACTGCTTCTCGGTGCTTGTGCAGTGACTTATTTCTGCTGGGATAAAGTCGGCGGTTGGGATGAAATGGTAGCCAACATTAAACCTGAGCAATTGAGCATGTTAAAGACTGAGGGTGATAGCCCTTGGTATGCCTTCTTCTTGGGCTTTCCCGTCTTAGGGATTTGGTATTGGTGTGCGGATCAAACGATTGTACAACGTGTTCTGGGTGCGAAGGATGAGAACCATGCACGAGTGGGTGCCATTTTTGCTGGATTCATTAAAATTTTACCAGTGTTTATTTTTATTCTTCCCGGCCTGATGTTTTACGCGATGATTCAACAAGGCACGATTGCGGAGTCCGCAATGCCGACCAAGATGGTCGATGGCAAATCTGTCATCGATGCAGGGCAAACTTATGCGGTAATGATTCGCGAGCTTCTTCCTGTAGGATTAAAAGGCGTCGTTGCCGCCGCTTTATTATCAGCACTTATGAGTACGGTTTCAGGAGCTTTAAACTCTATTTCAACACTTGTGAGTTATGATATTTATAAACGCTTTAATCCGGAAGTCAGTGATCGTAGTTTAGTGACAGTAGGGCGTATCGCTTGTGTTTTAGCCACTCTTATATCTATCGTGATTTCACTACAGTTGGATAGATTTGGTAGTATTATTGAAGGTCTTAATACACTGATTGGTTACATCGCTGCTCCTATTACTGCAGTGTTTGTGACGGGAGTCTTCTGGGGAAAAGCTTCCGCTAAATCAGCTACAACTACACTGGCCTTTGGCTTTGTGGTTTCATTATTCTTGATGATCTTCAGCTTCACGGGAACAACGATTCCAGTTTGGAGTGATATACCCTTCCTAATGCAGGCCTTTTATCTATGGGTGTTCTATACAATTATTATCATTGTGATGTCGACCATTCAGCCGCATGTTCACACCGAAGAGAGTAAAAAACTTTACTGGAAAACGCCCTTTGAAGCCCTTCAAGGAGAAGCCTGGAAAGGCATTGGCAATTATAAATTCCTCAGTGGCCTCTTATGTACTATTATGGCTATTTTGTATTATAACTTTCGATAAAGGTAAACTGGATTTATTATGAAAAAAATGATTACTTCAGCCTTTGCACTAGCCGCCTTAGCGTCTTGTAGCTCACAAAAACCTTCTGCTTCAGAAAACACCGAGCCGACTAAGGTGGCGGCTATCTATGGTGCCACTAACCCCAAAGTGAGTGAAGATACTCAATGCATCCGCTACTTTGGCTCAGTGGTAGAACTCAAAGGGGAGAAAGAAAAGCTCTATCGAGAACTTCATGCGGATGTTTGGGCTGAAGTCATTGCGGCGATCGCAAAAGCCAATATTCGTAATTATCACATTTATCTGACTGAACTCCAGGGCAAAAAGTATCTCTTTAGTTACTTCGAGTATCATGGTAAAGATATGGATAAAGACTTTGAAAGTATGGCAGAGGATAAAACGACTAGAGAAAAATGGTGGCCGATTACTGATGACTGCCAGCAACGTATCCCGGGAACAGCAGAAGACTCCCAATGGATGAACCTTGAATCATTAATGCACATAAAATAATTTTTATAAGGATAGAACTATGAAAAATAAATTTTCAAAATTCACTTTAACGTCACTCTTGACTCTAAGTAGCAGCGTACTTTTTGCGGAAAGTAAACCCAATGTCATTGTCATCTTAGCGGATGATATGGGGAAAGACTCAGTTTCAGCATTTAATCCTAATTTGGGTTTTAAAACTCCACGTATAGATTCATTAGTCGGGCAGGGGATGAGCTTTAGCGATGCCCATTCGGGCTCAGCGGTTTGTACTCCCACACGCTATGGATTACTGACGGGACGTTATTCCTGGCGTTCGCGTCTCAAGAGCTATATCGTCCCTATATGGGATGGAGCGCTTATTGAAAAAGGTCGCATGACGATTGGCTCCATGCTTCAAAAAGAAGGTTATCATACATCCTGTATTGGCAAGTGGCATTTGGGAATGGATTGGACTTTCAAAGCCTCCGCAATGATTCCTCTTGGCAACAGAAAAGCTTTAAAAAAGCTTGCGGTTCAAGGCATTGACTGGACTCAGCCGATCAAAAATGGACCCAATGATCGCGGTTTTGATTATCATTTTGGGGATGACACAATCAACTGGCCACCCTTTGCCTTCATTGAGAATGACCGAATTATTGGAACACCAGATCCTAAGACTTTTAAAACAAACGATGAAAATTGGGCCGAGAATAAAGTTCTTCCGACCATTACCGCCAAAGCAGTCGACTATATCACGACACAAGCCAAAAGTGATAAGCCTTTCTTCCTTTACTTTCCCATGACTTCTCCGCATAGCCCAATTGCTCCTGCAGAAGGCTTCCTCGGTAAGAGTGGCATTTCACCCTATGTTGATTTTGTGATCGAAACTGACCATAGGATCGGTCAAATTATTGATGCAGTTGATCAGGCGGGTATCGCCGAAAATACGATTATTATTCTTACTGCGGATAATGGAACTTCGATCACATTCCCAAGCAAAGATGGTAGCTTGAAGAAAGGAGTGAACTTCAACAATTCTTACCGCGGTGCTAAATCAGATATCTGGGAAGGTGGACATAATGTGCCTTTCATCGTGCGCTGGCCTAAGGAAATCAAAGCTGGTTCAAGTAACCAAACTCCGATCTGCTTAACCGATATCATGGCAACTATTGCAGATATTAACGCTATCGAAGTGCCTGTAAATGCGGCAGAAGATAGTGTCAGTATACTTCCGGCACTGCAAGGCAAAACACTTGATCGAGGTGCAATCATTAATCACTCAATTTCAGGAAAATTTGCCATCCGAAAAGGAAAGTGGAAACTCGCTTTTTGTTCCGGCTCAGGCGGTTGGTCTTTAAAGGATAATGAAGCCACAAAGCAAGGTCTTCCAGACGTGCAGCTCTATAACCTTGAACAAGATCCCAAAGAAACGACAAACCTAATAAATCAAAACCCCGAGCTCGTCAAAGAACTCACCAAGCAGCTTCACAGCATGATTTCTAAAGGACGTACGACTCCTGGTGCAGATCAATCAAACGTTGGTGAAACGTGGCTGCCTGAACTTTAAGAGAATCTACGGTGAGATTGTTTAATATTAAGCGCAGACACGAAGTGACTAGCGTTGGGATTCTTAAGGGTGCTTCGCATCCTTGAGTAGTGTGAGGGACGAGTCCCTCACACTCCCACGAAGGACTTGCCAGCCCTTCACCCGGCAATATATTATATAATCTACCTAAATGAGAAGTGCCATGAAAAAAATAGTTTTATTAAGCCTTTTATTCATGCCCTGTTTAATTCAGGCCAAGCAGCCTAATGTCATTATAATTATTACTGACGATCACGGGTATGGTGATATTGCCGCACACGGTAATCCAGTCATTAAAACGCCGGGATTAGACAAACTGCACTCTGAATCTTTACGTTTCACCAATTTTCATGTGGACCCAACTTGTGCTCCGACTCGTGGAGCCCTGATGTCGGGGAAATATTCACACCGTGCTAGAGTCTGGCACACTATCCTCGGAGGGAATAGCATGCGTGCTGGCCAGACTATTATGCCGGAGCTGTTTAAGAACTCTGGATATAATACAGTCATGTTTGGCAAGTGGCATCTTGGTGCTAATTATCCATATCGGCCTATAGATCGTGGTTTTGATGAATGGCTTGGTTCCGGCAATGGCGGAACGGGAACAACTGATGATTACTTCACAAATGATCGTGTAAATGATCACTACCTACATAATGGTGAGTGGGAATATCACGAAGGTTTTGCGCCGGACGTTTTTTTTGGTGCCGCGCGGAAATTTATTAAAACTAAGGGTAAAGAAAAGCCTTTTTTCATGTACCTCGCCACTTATGTTCCGCATGGACCTTATACACTTCCAGATCAAGATCTTACTACTGCCTATCAACAAGAACTGACTGAAAAATTCGGTGAAATCCAGGCTAAGAAAATTGCCTACTACTACGCCAGTATTGGAGTTGTTGACAAGAATGTAGGCCTCTTACGTCAAACGTTAAAAGAAGAAGGACTCGATAAAGACACCATTTTAATCTTCATGAGCGATAACGGAGCTACCAGTGGACGAGTAGTCTTCAATGCGGGCATGAAAGGAGGCAAGGGATCTGTTTCTGATGGCGGCCACCGTGTTCCCTTTTTCATTCACTGGCCAGCGGGAAATATCCAGCATGGTAGCGATGTCCCTGCACTCAACGCCCATTTTGATGTCTTGCCTACTTTAGTTGATTTACTTGATCTAGAAGTGCCCAATAAATTGGATATTGATGGACGAAGCTTCAAAAAACAGCTTTTTACTCCGCAGCTCGAGCTTCCCGCAAGGACCCTTTTTGTAGAAACTCAACGCACAGTTTTACCTGAGAAGTGGTCAAAAACGGTCGCCATGACAAAGCGCTGGAGATTAATAGATAATAAAAATCTCTATGATATCAAAGCCGACCCAGGTCAAGAAAAAAACCTTTTTGCTGAATACCCTGAAGTCGTACAGCAACTTCGGGAGGATTTTGAAAATTACTGGGAACACGTCAGTCCAAATGATCGGGAAGCCACGGTTACGACCATTGGTCATCCAAATGACAAAGAAACCTTCCTCAGCTCTGAAGACTGGTATGTGAAAGGTGCGGCATGGAATCATGGCACGGCCTCCAGAGGCAGTAAAGTATACGGCCCATGGTTTGTGAAAGCTCATACAAAAGGGCGCTATCAGTTTGAATTGCGCCGCTGGCCGGAAGAAGTCGATACACCCATCTCCGGAGTACCGATTCTAGATAAATCTGTCGATGCTTGGGATGAAAAAGGCGCCAAACCTACACTCATTTATTCAGGGGAGAAAAATCCTTTTAAAGCGCTCCCGGTTAAATTTATGAAACTAACAATGGGGAGTTTAAGCAAAATCATTGCTATTGATGATAAAACAACTCACAGTCTTTTTGAGTTTGAACTAGAGAATCAGCAGTATGAACTTAAAGCCGAGATGCTCGATGGCAATAAAAAAGTCATTGCTGGAGCTTATTACGTCTACTGCCGTAAATTATAAATCGGTTCTTCGTGAACAAAGCTGATGAAATTTTATTTTCTGGGAGCGCAGGCGGCTCGCCTGCTTTGAGAAGATCAAATAATTACTTTATGTTCCAATAAGTGTGATTGTAAAGTATAAACAACTTAGAGAGTTAAAATGTCCCTGAATTTCCAGCCACAAATGCCAAAGAAGAAATTCCAGATCATTATTATTGGTGCGGGAGGAATTGTGCGTGACTCGCATTTACCCGCCTATAAAAAAGCGGGCTTTGAAGTCGCTGGGATCTTTGATCTCAATCAAGAAGCCGCTCAAAAGCTAGCTAATGAATTTGCTATAACACAGGCCTTCACAAGTCTAGAAGCTGCAATTGAAGCCTCCGATGAAAATACCGTTTGGGATATGGCCTTGCCGGCATCAGTCATTATGAAAGTCCTGGAACAGCTTCCAGATAGTTCCCATCTTTTGATTCAAAAACCCATGGGTGAAAATATTGAAGAGGCGCAAGTTATTCTCGATTGCGTGAAGCGCAAAAAGATTCAGGGGGGCATCAATTTTCAGTTGCGTTATGCTCCTCTAGCCATTGGGGCTCGTGATCTCTTAGAACAAGGTGCACTCGGAGATTTACTCGATATGGAAATCAAAGTCACCTGCCATACTCCCTGGGGACTCTGGGACTTCTTGAAAGGCTTACCGCGTATGGAAATTCTTTATCATAGTATTCATTATGTGGATTTAGTTCGTTCCTTCATGGGTGAACCTAAACGAATTTTGGCTCACACAGTAGGACATCCTGATACCGAGGGAATTGCCTCGACCCGTACTTGTATCATTATGGAATATGCTAAAAATAAACGAGCCATTATTAACACCAATCACGATCATAAATTCGGTCCTGAACTGATGGAGAGTTATGTCAAATGGGAAGGGACTCAGGGGGCAATCAAAGCTCAAATCGGAGTTAATATGGATTACCCCAAGGGACGTCCAGATTATTTCCGTTACTGCTTACTCTCAGAAAATGATACACCCACTTGGAAAGAAGAAGAACTTCCCGGCACTTGGTTTCCCGATGCTTTTATCGGTCCCATGGCGGACCTCATGCGTCTTAAGAATGGCGAGATAAACTCGATGCCCACATCATTCGAAGATGCGTTTCAAACAATGAACTGCGTCGAAAAAGCTTAT
Source organism: Lentisphaera profundi (assembly GCF_028728065.1). Lineage (GTDB taxonomy): Bacteria > Verrucomicrobiota > Lentisphaeria > Lentisphaerales > Lentisphaeraceae > Lentisphaera > Lentisphaera profundi. The sequence continues at coordinate 8,322 of NZ_CP117812.1, forward strand.
GGTTCCACCGAATAGATAATATCGAATTTTCATCAATTTGTGGTGTGTTTTAGAGTGCTTAATCTTTATTTAAGCGGATAAGTTTCGACTTGATGGAAGTTGGCGATGAGAAAGGACCTTTCTAGCTTCCAGTTATTTTTAGTTATTTTCAAGTTAATGCGGCCAGGATTGGGGCGAGTTAAACTGATTTTATAATCATTCCATAAAAAGCATTGATCACTGATTTTGGTGATTTTACTCTGGCGAGGTAAATCAAAATAGAGTGGACAATCATTATCAAAGGCTATTTGCTGCAGATATTTTTGGAATTGAGTAGGCGTCGTCCTTGGATTAAGAAAACTCAGTGAATGAAGGCGCTTTTTATTGAGTAGGGATAAACAACCCAAAGAAGAATTTTTGCGATTATCGCAAATGAGTATGGAGCTTTTATTAATGGCTCGCTCATCGAGTTTTTTGATGATGAAGCTCGAGCTCTGAAAATCACTGGCATTGACTAATAAGGACTCGTCATCTTTGAAAAGAACTAAGCACAATTGTTCTTGTCCTGAAGAACGAAAAATAATGATGGAATCTTCTTTGGGCTTTATTTGCAGTAGGATTAAGAAGCAAAAAATAAGCACCGCAATCAAGCGAACTTGCAGCCGGGACTTAATGCGGAGACGTAAAATCAAGAGGAAGATGGCGGTGTAGAGCAGGCAATGAAGGCCTGAGAGTGTTCCTAGTTTAAGGGAGAACTGAGCACTCAAACTTGCTAAGCCCGCAAAGAATCCGGTAAACACTTTGAGTAGGGGGATTAAGGGAGTGAAGACTGAGCTCAGCAAAGCACAAGAAATGAGTGGAGCGGCAAGAAAAATACAGATTAAGTTGATGGCTAAAGAAAAGGGGTTGGTATTGGCGGAGAGGTAAATATTCATTGCAAGAGAACTGAGATAGGCGACGACAGTAATACCAAAGGCCTTAATGAATTTGTTTTTTAAATGATGGCGGTGATAAGAAAAAGGCAGCCCCCACTGAATTTTTTCGTCGAGAATTTCGCAAAAACGATCCAGTTTATCCATGCTTAATAAGAGTGCAAAAATCACCAGAAAAGAAAATTGGAAACCCACTAATAAGAGTTCATTTGGATTGATGAGAAGAATCACAAAAGCGGCACAATAAAGACTATTAAGACTGACGCTACTTTTTTTGAGGCAAATGCCGATGGACCAAACAGAAATCATGATCCAGGCACGCAATGCGGATGCGGGGATCCCAGTCATGATTAAGTAGGGGATAAGCAAAAGTGGCAGTAGAGAAAAGCGCCACCAAACGGGGATACAGAATAGGCGCATGAGTAATAAAATAATGAGCGAAACGATACCTACATGCAAACCTGAGACCGCGAAAATATGCATCAGGCCAGATTTCCTAAGGGTGTCTTTTTGGATGCTTGTAAGCTCTTGCTTCAAGCCAAAAAGCATGGCGGCAAGTATTTGGTATTCACGCTCAGAATTCAGTTGAGTGCTGAGACGGAGTAAAAATTGGTCACGAGATTTTAAAATTGATTTATTAAAGCAAGCCCGGGGATTTATCTGAATATCTTCCGGTGAGTTGGGAATGAATTTCCAATAAAAACCCTGTTGATGTAAATGATTAATATAGCCTGATTCATGATCCAGTGAACTCACCAGAGGAATTAAAGATCCTGTAGTGATGAGCTGATCATTGTAGTTGAATAAAGTGTCTTTTGGTTTGATAAAGAGAGCTTTAAAATTACTGAGATGAAGTCCCCCATGACTTTCAAATGAATTGATATTTATTTGAATTTCTCTACGGGAAGTATGACCATTAACGATTTGTTTATCAATAATAGAAGCTTCGAGCTTTCCGCCCATGGAGTGAAAATGATCAGGTGGACTTTGTTGAAAGAAAAAGCCCCAAGCAAGACCTAAGAAAAGAGGGAATAGTAGGCGATAGGATTTTTTATAAATGAAAAGTGTACAAAGAATGCTTAGAAAAATTAACTTATAGATCAGCGCACAATTTTGAAAGGAAAGAAAAATCATAAGCCCAGCAATAAATGACCAAAAAGCTCGTTCCAATGGATAAGCGTGGCAGTCAATAGACATTTTTGTACCTCTCCTCATTAATCGGTACAGTAATTTTGTTGTAGCCGATATATACTTGTTATCTTAATTTAACACAGGGAAGTTTATGAGAAAAATATTTTGCGTATTAATATGTTCTATTTTCGTACAAAGTATTTCTGCAGGGGAGATAAAATTTCGTTCGCCTTTAGAGGGCCAAATCTATCACTACAGTGTGCAACTTGCTTATTATAAGGCAAATACGAATCCTAAAGCAAAAGATTTGCAGGAGCTCTTAAACTTTGTTCACTTTATGCGTCCTGATCTAAGAGTATCGAAAGACATAAAAACGGCCTTGGTTTTTGGTAAACCCTTATCAATCAAGGGACGTGATACGAGCGAACTACTAGGATCTAAGCTTAAAATGCGGGCTTTGGAGCTGAAGGAAGACAGGGATCAACGTGAGTTGCTTTATATTTATGCTCAAATGTGCAAGCAATATGGGAAGCTGGACGAATCGCTTCATTTATTGATGGATGATGCACGTGCATCCAGTTTTAACTTAGATAGCAAGCATTTATTTAAGACAGCAGGCTCACCAGAGGTTTATGATGTCGAGAAAGAAGCAGAGCAATTAGCTTTAGATGCCGAACGTCAGCGTAAGGAAGATGAGGCACATAGGCTTGTAAGTGGTAGTAATGATCCTGAAGAAACAATGGAGAAAGACGATTTTAAATCACTTCTACAAAATCATAAAATGACCATCGCGTACTCAGAAGTATCTGCGATAAGTGCGATAAATGAAATGATTCATGGCATGTATTGGTTGGGAGTATCTTTTCAGTATGAAGGAGTAAGGCTCTCTCATTTAGGTTCAATGAAAGCTACCAATGGCGCCGTTTTTTACAAGAGTGTGCTGCCGCGTCCGGAAAAAGAAACTCATATCTTAGCTAATAAATCGGTACGAGATATCTTAGAGCACATGACTGAACAACTTAATTTACAGTATGTGATCGAAGGTAATACGGTGAAAATTTCTGATGCACCTCCCCCCTTATTTCCTGAATGGGGCACTGGTGGAATTCCAGCGTATGTACTTTTTCAAAAATTGCGTGGCTATAGTCGTACCCAATTAGAAAAGTATAAAGGCAAAGAATTTAAAATTAATGGCTATATTCAGAATATGGGTACTGCGGGAAATCGCAATTATATGATGACACTTGATTCGGATCAGATTATTATGCAAATCCCTCTTTATAATGTCGACCTCGGCAATTGGAGTGATTTAAACGAGAAGCTCAAAGGCTGGAAAACTGAGAGTAAAAAAGCAAAAAAAGAATCAGTGACCAAAAACAGAAAAAACAAATCAAAGGGTGAATTTGAGCGTATTACTTATGGTTCAAATAATGTGTATGTGACGGCCTATGTGACTGCTGAGGGAGTTAAAGGAGGAAAACTTTATCTTACTGAGGCAAAAAAAGTTTCTGTCAAGGGCTTGGGTCGCCGTATTACTTTGGACGAAGATAACGACTAATTCATGAATCAGGAAAAAGCGATTGCCCTCAGTTTTGACTCAGGGACAATCATTGTCGATCATTTACAGGGTGAGCCCTTAGAGCTTTTAAAAAGTTTACTCAGCTATGATGAGCGTGTTCGTACTTACCGAGCACTGGCGATGAATTATGCAAAAATTGTGATGGCACTGCATCGGGCCAAAATTCCATTTGTGGATGCCGCAAAAGCTTATGAGAAACAAAGTTTCTCAATGAAAAGTGGCATGATCCCGAGAGAGCATCAGAACGCGGCATTTGAAGCGTGGAGAAAAGTCAATAGTCGTGGAATGGTAGTTTTGCCAACGGGAGCCGGAAAATCATTCCTCGCTTATATGGGGATACAGTACTGTCAGCGCCCAAGTCTAATTATGGTTCCTACCATTGATTTAATGCATCAATGGAACCGTGGTTTAAGCGAAACGTTTGGAATTGAAGTGGGTATGCTTGGAGGAGGAGAGAAAAATATACAGCCGATCACCGTCAGCACTTACGACTCGGCTTTATTAATGATGGAATGGCTAGGAGACCGCTTCGGGCTCTTAGTATTTGATGAATGTCATCATTTACCTGGAGATCGCATGCGCCAAGCCGCCTTGATGTCCTTAGCTCCTTTTCGTTTAGGTTTAACTGCAACACCTGAGCGCAGTCACACCGGTTTGAGTGAATACGGAGGCTTGACGGGTCCTTTATGTTTTCGGATGGAGATAGGTGAATTAAAGGGAGATATCCTCTCCCCTTACGAGACCTGCCGAATTGAACTCGACTTAGATGAAGATGAAGAATTTCTTTATCATGAAGAAAGACAAATTTATTTAGACTTCCTTAAGCTCTGTGGGATTAGCTTTAAGAATGGTGATGGTTGGGCACGTTTTATTATGGCCTGTGCCCGCAGTGATGAAGGTAGGAGAGCCTTAAAAGCTTTCTATGCGCAGAAGAAAATAGCCAACTGTGGTCGCGCTAAGTTTCGTCAACTTTGGCAGATATTTAGAGATCACAGCGGAGAGCGAATTATCATTTTTACAGCAGATAATGATACTGCCTATGCCATTGGACGCCGCTTTTTATTACCCGTTTTAACTCATCACACTAAATCTGCCGAGCGTAAAAAAATGCTTGATCGTTTCCGCTCGGGGCAGCATCCGATTTTAGCCACATCAAAAGTTTTGAATGAAGGTGTAGATGTACCAGAAGCAAGTGTGGGGATTGTGGTTTCAGGCAGTGGAAGTACGAGGGAACACGTTCAACGTTTGGGGCGTATTTTGCGGAAGTCGGAAGGAAAGCAAGCGGTATTGTACGAATTAATTAGTCGAAACACGAGTGAATTCAACGTCTCAGAAAGAAGGAGGCAGCATAGTGCTTACGAAGGATCTCGTTAAATTTGCACGGCGCAAAGACCGCATTTATCCCCATGCAATCGAGACGGATAAAGAAGACTTATTAAGCCTGGCGAATGATTTACTCGGCATATATGCTCATGGAGAGGGGAAAAATCGGCAGGAGCTTGAAGAAGAGGCATCGATTATTGTTAATGGCTATAGTAAACCACTGATTGCACGAGGCCTGAACCGTTTATGCTTGGATCGTTGCGAGTTTACTCAATGCTTAGAATTAAACTTTACGGAAGGACGAGAAGAAATTTTTGACTTGAGTGCAAAGTTTATGCGCGAAGCGGAAAAATATGATTTCGAGTCTTTTCGCGATAAAATTGAGCAAGAAATTCCCAAAGAATTGCAATCACTCGTTCATGAAGATTTATACGGTGATCTTCCTCATAGTGATTTACTCTTGAAATTCAAAGTCATGCGAGCGGAGGATCTTCTTCATCGTTACAATTTGGCACAAGTTCAGTATCACATGTTATTTGCCGCTGAGATGAGCCTAACTTTGAAAAAAGTGGAAGCTGCAGAGCTGCGAAAAATATTTAAATACCTCAAGTTTTTCCGCTTGTTGGCGCGTATAGAGAATAAAACTAAAGGCTCCTTAACAATTATTATTGATGGACCCATAAGTCTATTTGAGAATACGCGAAAGTACGGTTTACAGCTCGCTAATTTTATCCCTGCATTTGTTGATTGTAGTCATTGGCAATTTGAGGCTAAAGTTAATTTACCTCGTTTTAAAAATAAAGTTTTACGCTTAAATCAAAAGGCAGGCCTTAAGAGCCATTATAAAAACTTTAGTGCTTATGTCCCAGAAGAAATTCGTTTGTTTCACAAGGCATTTGCGGAGAAGGCAAAAGAGTGGAAAATAGTGGGTGACACACCCTTTTTGGAAATGGGTGAAGAGGGCAAGCAAGAAATTATTTTCCCCGACTTAAGTTTTGGGAAAGAAGAAGAAAGAATCCACATGGAATTGTTTCATCGTTGGCATGCGGGGGCTTTGCGCAGGCGTTTAGAGCAGTTGAATTATAAGCCTGATTGTCGCTTAGTGATTGGAATTGATCGTAGTTTATTGCGATCGGCGTCATTTAAAGAAGAAGTGGAAGCTCATGAGTATTTTGCAGAGCACGGCTTTTTATTTAATGATTTCCCTTCAGTAACACGAGTCAATTCTTTGTTAAAAGCCTTTTAGCCATCCACATTAGGGAAACTTCGGAGATTTATGAAACGCACTTTTTTATTATTGTTCTTACTTATGCAATTTTGGAGCTCTTGCCAACAGCATGAGCCTAGTTCTAAGGTAGATCAAGAAGTTTTGAATAACTGTATGATTTGTCATGATAACAAAGAAATGCAGCGCGGACCTATTTTAGATGGTCTACAAGCAGAGTACATGCTTCAACAAGTGAAGAAATTTCGCATAGGTCAGCGAGGCACTCATAAGTTTGATTATCAGGGAGCCTTAATGGCGAGCGCTATCCAATCACTTGAAGAGGATAAAATTGCATCGGCGATTAGTGAAATTTCACAACGAAAACCTCGCCCCTATATTCGTACCGTAAAAGGTGATGTACACCGAGGAGAGATTTTATATAAAGAGACTTGCCACAGTTGTCATGGAGAAAATGCTGAGGGGATAAAAGATTTAAAAACCGCTAATCTAGCCATTTTAGAAGATTGGTACTTACTGATGCAATTGAGGAATTTTAAATCGAGTCGTCGTGGCTATCATGCAGATGATATACAGGGACAGATCATGAGAACAATTGTAGCGCCATTGAATGATAAGGACTTTAAAAGTCTGGTTAAATATATTTCTCAGATAAATCTAAAAAAGTAAACCTAAGATAAATCTTGCTGCCATTGGATGAACATCAGCGCTGCCCAAAGTTTATGCTGGTGGTTAGCACTGCCATTTAGGTGTTGTTTAAAAGTTTGCTGTAATTCCTGTTGATAGAAAAAGTCCAGGTTATTAGCACTATGAATGAGATCTTGTGCCCATTCTTTTAGCTCACCTCGTAGCCATTCCGCAATCGGGATGGCAAAGCCTTGCTTAGGAGTATCCAAGTTGTAATCTGGTAAGTGTCGTCCCAAAAGAGATTTTAAAATGCGTTTCTTCATGTTCTTTTCGGGTCCAATAAGGCTATCCATACCGATGCTCCATGAATGTTCGACTAAGCGATGATCAAGTAGTGGCGAACGTAGCTCTAGGCTGGCCGACATGGAGGCACGGTCAGCTTTTTGTAAAATGTCATCACTGAGGTACATCATTAAATCAGAAAACATAAATTGACGAATAGGATCTAAGAAATCAGGCCATTCATCTTGGTCTGAAAAGAGGTGAATACCATCTTGACCATAACGGAGAATATCACTGGGATGATCCCATAATGAATGCAATTCACGATACACTTTACGAGAATCATTCCTTTTAAGTGCTTTGGCAAATTTGTAGGCTTTGTCCGCCACGAGATGAGGAGCTTTCTTCCCTTTGGTTTTATAGACTAAGTTGGCTAAATAATTTAAGTGACCAGGTCTGAGTGAATTAATACCTGCACAGATACCTTTATTAATAAAATCAGGGTATTTTTGACGCATGGCGAGAATCTTTTCACCCCATAAATAACGTTCATAACCACAGAAAATTTCATCGCCACCATCTCCGCCAATGGCAACAGTAACTTGCTTACGAGCCAGTTGCGAAATGAGTGTAGTCGGTATGATAGATGAGTCAGCAAAGGGTTCATCACAGATTTGTGGAAGTCTGGGAATGAGATCAAGTGCATCCTTTGGTGTCACCATGAAGGTCGTATGGTCGGCCCCAATCGCCTTTGCGGTAAGTTCAGCTTGGGCAGTTTCATTGTACTGGCTTTCTTCAAAGCCAATAGAGAATGTTTTGAGCGCTTGTGGATGAGTTTTTGCGGCCATCGCACAAATGAGTGAGGAATCAATTCCGCCGGATAAAAAGGCTCCTACAGGAACATCGGCATTGAGTCGTAGGCGGATGCTATCTTGCAAGAGGCCTTCTGTCTTTTCTACATTTTCCGCAAAGCTTAGACCGGAAGTCTTATTGCAGACAATTTTGTGTGGATCCCACCAAGCTTTAATATTCTTAACGGTGAAGCTCTTGAGAGAAAAAGAAAGGATGTGTCCAGGGCGTAATTTGTAACAATTTTTAAAAATTGAATAGGGGGCAGGAACGTAGCCATATTGCATGTACATGTGCAGCGCATCATGGGCGACTTCTGCTTTAAAGGCGGGTGCTTTACGCAAGCTCTTGAGTTCGGAGGCAAAAAGAAAATGGTGGTGAGAAAAAGCATAAAATAAAGGTTTCTTGCCCAAGTGATCTCGGAATAGCTTAAGTTCGTGTTTCACACGGTCCCAAACGGCAGCGACAAACATTCCATTGAAGTGAGTTAGAGATTCTTCAACACCCCAGTAAGTGATGGCAGCTAAAATTGTTTCAGTATCAGAATTTCCTTGATAGGGATAGGGATGTTTTATCTTTGAGCGAATTTCTTCTGAGTTATATATTTCGCCATTGAAGGAAATGACGTAGCGACCACAGGCACTATGCATGGGTTGGGCGCCCGCAGGGCTGAGCTCAATAATAGAGAGACGAGTATGGCCCAGCGCAATGTGGTCATCATTCCAAGTGCCATGGGCATCGGGGCCACGGTGATCTAGCTGAGTGACCATGTCACTCAGAGCATCCTTATCTTCAATGCTCACGCCCCCTTTACTGAGGAATCCTGCTATCCCACACATCTTAATACCCTCTTGTTTTACAAAAATTTACTCTGTGTCCAAAATTTTACACGAAAAGCTCATAGTGAAGTAGAGCTAATTAGCTTGAATGAGTAGAAAAAGTTAAATTTTCTTTAAAAAATCACAAGAATGTATTCTGAATAGCGGACTTACTCGTTCTTATTTGGAACTACAATCACTTGGCGTAGGATTTGTCCTTGACGAAAGCTACCCTTTATGATTTTTGCGTAGCTAAATTTATCATTCACCTTGGTGATTTGAATTCTGCCGATGAGTTGGCTATCGGAATGTCCGAGGATATCCCCCGTTTCTGGGTCAATAAGAGGCGAGCCTTCAAAATATGCAGAGTATAAGTTGCCGACTTGTATAGCGCGATCTTCTCCACCTGAAAGGATCAGTGTATCTCCCTCTGTACGGATCACACGAGGGTGCCATTTTTCATCTGCAATAGTCTTATTGATTTCAAGTAGGGCTTCTTTCATGAGTTCTTTACAGGCTTTGCCTAGTGGGGTGCGATAAAAAGAGCCACTTCCAAAGCTCATATCTTTATATTGGCCACCTACATCAATTGAGGTCGCATGAGCCTTGCCTTCTACTTGCTTTGAGGCAATAATTTCACCACTTTCGACTTCAATTATGTAGAGCGTGACAGTGACGACAGCCACATGAGTACTACTTGAGAAGCCCCAGCTACTAAAAAAGGCAGAAGCGCCTGTTTTTGCGACGTGCGCAAAATCAGTGACGGAACCTTTGAGTAGGTACTGAACGTTTTTGAGACGGCCGCGAGCTACCTTTCCTTCGGGGCGAAAAAGCTTATCTTGTTGAATATCGAGTTCGCCAATAACGGCATCAATATTTTCACGGGTTAAAACTTTATAGCGCTTGGATTGCACGAGCTCATCAATCAGTGAGTCACGAATACCCTCGCCCACATTCCAGCGATAGCGAAAATGACTTTTATCGGCAAATTCCAAAACGGCAATAGTGGGGATCTTTTTATCTATCACACCAACAGGTAAGCGCTTAGAGTTCAGTTGACATGAACTCATTAAAATTAGTAGACAAATCATCGATAACAGTTTCATGCTTGGCTCCCCATTAATTACTGGATTTAGGCCCTAGGTACCATTTTTCTTCGTAGAGAAAGGTTTCTAAATCACTAATAAAATCTTCGATCTTAAAATTAACATGGTTTTCGAGGGGTGACAAGAAGTCTTCGTGTTTGCGATCTTCGCGATAAGCGGGCTGCTTCGATGGTGGCGTTAAATACTTTAGTATTTTTTTCATGGAATCATTTTTCAGTAAAATAACACAGGAATAAACACTCCAATCTCGCGGCATATAAAGCGAGGCACCGAGGAATTTTTTGCCCTGATAAGAAAGGTCGTAGTTTTCGCGAATTTCAGTCGCTAAGCCATAGGTCTCGTATAAAAAAGCCTGAATGGCTTTTGAACTATGGCGTAGATAGAGATCGATATTGAGCTCTTTTTCTCGTTTATAACGAATTGCCACACAAGCACAGCCTTCGTCGAGCAAGACACAGCCACCGCCGCCCATGCGCTTAAAAACGGGAATAGCATCATTTTTAGTCGCTTCTAAGTGAACTTCTTTATGAGCTTTTTGAGAACGTCCAAGGACGACTACAGGGTGCTTAGGTTGCCAGACCCTGATCGGTCTAGAGCCTTCTACAAGCACACTTTCACCCAAGGGTTCCTCAGACAAGAAGTCTGAGTTTTCAGAAAGTAGTGGGCGAAAGCTATCCATTAAGCATCGGCATTGGCGTAGTTAACAAAAACCCCATGTGGTTTACAGCAGGCTCTGACGCGGACCCAGCCCGTAATGGGTTCTGGGATTTGGATATAAGCAGAGAAATCAGTACCTTCATCGCCATAAAACTCATCGTATTTTGCGGGCTCAGGGAAAGCGACCGTATGAACATTATTGAGACGGTCAGTGATTTCGACCCAAGTCCAGTAATGCGCGGTCTTATGCGGATGTTTGAGCTCAGGATTGCCAAAGCTAATAATGAATTCTTTTTTGTTTTGAGCAATTTTAATGACGGGGCGATGCTTATCCATAGCACTCTCACTACGTTCTTGTCCGTCGTAATCTTGACCATTAAATTTGTAATAATTGAAACCTTTTTCAGGTCGAGTTAAAAAACTTGAGTTACTTTTGTAGCTGAAGGGATCTTCGTCTTTATATAAATCTTCGGGGGGTTCTTCATTAGATTCACAGGAAGCGAGCAAAGCAGTGCCCGAAGCGACTAAAGCTGATTTGAGGAAGTTTCTACGGTTGTTCATTTTTGACTCCATTAAGTAGATGACACTCCGCAAAGTAAATCACTTACTCACTTACTCAACTGCTGTGCAAAATTTACTCTTCTTCTTCGTCAAATTCATTATCGAGTAGGTAGGCTCGTAGTGCGGCGAAGCCAATGCCAATGACGGCGGCAAAGAAAACTGAAAAATAGTGAAAGAAAGCGACGTCTTTAATTTGTTTCTTGTAAAAATGATCAAGACATAGAGCATGAAAATCATGAGTGATATCTCCTTTGCCTTGCATATAATCAGCCAAGAATTCACTGTTGTTTTGAAGCTGATAAGCAAAATCAATATTTTGTGCAAAAATGAAAAATGCACAAGAGAAATAAAGGCTGCGCTCAATACCATTCACGGTCTGACTACCAGAAAAGCCACGGTAGAGGAAAATAGCAGCAATCAGAAGCTCTGTACCATGGCCCATATAAATCCGCATGATATCGGCCCACTCATTACGACTAGTAAAAATAAATAAGATCAGAAAAACGATATTACAGATGAGGGGGATGATATTTTGACGCAAATAATAGAGTCCATAGAGTAGGATGCCATAAGTCACATAAGTGATTTCTATTTTGCGTTGCATACCCATGGTGACACCACCGCCATAGGTAAAATCAAAAGCAGGGATCGATGGATAACCATAGATCCAGCCAAAAAAGGCATGACCGAGTTCGTGAACTAAGGTTGTGAGGGGGGAAAAGATAAATCGTGTAAAAGGGGTAAAAAAAGCAATGAGTCCTAAAGTAAGTCCCACGACTAAACAAATAGTCATTTCTTTATTGGCCTGTTTCAATTCATCGCTCTCCGTAAAATCTATTATGCTTCTACAGTAATTAGAGATAGATAATTATGAAGTGTAAAATATAAATAAAGAGACTTATATTAGCCAATAATTACTTGGGAGGACTTTTGAAAAAGGCCACGAAAATACGCATAGGGGTTTATGTAGGGCTCTATTTCTTGTTAGGGCTAGTGCTATTCTTATGCCAAAGAAGTTTCGTTTATTACCCCGTGAAAGAAGTCACACATCATTATCCACGAGAAATCCTGAAAAATGAGGGTGAGCAGATTTCAGTCCTTAAAATGAATGAAGGCCAAAGTGAAGCAGTCATTTATTTTGGTGGCAATGGGGAGAGCGTGGTCTATGCCGCGTCGGACTTAGAGCAACTCTGCGTAGCTAAGAGCCTCTATTTGATGGAATACCGTGGCTATGGGACAAGTACGGGCTCACCTTCACAAAAAGCCATCTTTAGCGATGCCCTGAAGCTCTATGATTCACTTAAAGTTAAGTATGATAAAATTCACCTCATTGGACGTAGCTTAGGTACGGGCGTGGCGATTTACTTGGCGAGCCAACGAGATGTGGATAAACTCGTTCTGATCACTCCTTACGATAGTATTCAAAGCCTAGCCCAAAAGCGCATACCCATTTATCCCATGTCGCTTATTCTCACAGAAAAGTATCCCTCCATTGATCGCGTGGGAGACTTAAAAAATCAAACGCTCATACTCTTAGCGGAAGATGATGAAATTATTCCCATGAGTCATTCACAAAAGCTTATTACGGCTTTCACGAATACTCTTCCACAAGTGGAAATGATAAAGAATGCGGGCCACAACGACCTATCCGATCGGCAAGATTATCGTGAAGAGCTAAAGAGTTTTTTAAAGTAGTTCTTGTTGTGAATTTTGATGGCATCAAGATTATGAAGTGGCCGTTACAAAACTAAGATATCTTCAGACTAGCTTTGTTATACAGACGTAAATATTTAATGAGTTAAACAAAATTTAGATAAGTCTTCAAATTCATCTTTTAGATTATCTATAAATGTCTGAGCATCGTCGACAACCTCTATATTTCGACCGATGATAACATCACAATTAAAGGGGACAAATAAGGCTTCTCCTTTTGGAAGTGATTTATCCAAACCATGCATTATAACAGGAGTGACTATAGTTTTGGGCACAAGAGTGGATACGTAATAAATCCCTTTTTTAAGTTCAGCCATTTGTCCAGGTTCACCTCTAGAACCCTCGGGATAGAGTATAAGAATATCTTCATTTTCTAGAGCTTTTTTACAATCAAAAAAAAGTTCATCTTTACTTTTTCTCGCTTTTCTTTCTAGTGGGATTATTCCCATTATATTTAGTGAAAACCATTTCAAAAATTTATTTTTCAAAAAGTAGTCCGCTGCTGCCACAGGTCTAACTTTATGGATTTGTGAGAGAGGGTATAAACTCATTAGAACAATGGTATCTAAATGGCTATTATGATTAGCTGCAATGATAGCAGGACCACCTTTTGGTAGTTGATGTCTATTACGAATATTCAAGCCAAGCATGATAAGAGTCAGGGGTTTGACGACAAGGGCAAAGAAAAGAATTTTGAGATATTTATTCATTAATAGTAGAGGTAGTAAATAAAGTGAAAAAAGAGGGGTGCAGTATAAATCAAACTATCCATACGATCTAAAATACCACCATGCCCAGGGATTAAATTCCCAGTATCTTTAATATGGAGATCTCGTTTCACGGAGGATACAACTAAGTCACCAAAGAAACCGCTGAGACTGATAATTAGACCCGCAATAAGTCCTTGGCGTGAACTAAGTGGAGTTAAGTATGGAGCCAAGAAATAGCCTACTAGAACTATGGTAGAGACACCCCCTAAAAAACCTTCCCAAGTTTTATTAGGACTAACTTTGGGAACAATTTTGTTTTTTCCAAAGCTCTTACCCCAAATGTACTGGCTTACATCATTAAACTGAGTCATGAAAAGTAAGAAAAGTACTAATCCAGCAGGGCCAGCTTGCGTATTTTTGGGTTCTAGGACGATGAAATAAGCCAAGTGACTAATACAAAAAACAGTTAACATTACGGCGAAATTCATTAAACCAGCAGAACGAATAAAGCCCTCAGTCTTTCCGATCAAAACCATGCGTATGGGGATGAATAAAAAGATGTAAACAGGTATGAAAATAATAGCCATATCATACCAATTGATAGAAATAAAATAGTACTGAATGGGGATGGCGAGATATAGCCAGAAAATGACTCTTCTATCAGCTTGTCGTACAGGAGTAATAGATAAAAATTCTTTTAAGGCAAGAAACGACAAGAAAGCAAAAAAATATATGGTAGTGGTTTTACCTATATAAAGCGAGGCGAAAATTAATGCAATCATCCACCACCAGCTTTGTGTTCTCAGTTTAAGTTCAGTTAAATCATTGGATGGTTTTTTGATTTTCAAAAGAATACGAGACAAACTTGCTATGATGAGTAATGCCATTATCAATATCATGGCCTTGATTGAATGTGGATATTGACTAATCATTTGACCTTTCCCTCGAGGAATTTATAGGCCATTATAGTTCTTCTATATACGGTGATTATACTTCCTATTATAAGAATAAGAAGACTAATATAAAGGGTATTGCCCACTTCAGTAAAGCTACTCTCGAAGCAGCTTAATAAACAAGCAAAACTAACAAGAGCCATCCTATGAGGTTTTGCCATGGGGCCCGTAAAACTTGTAGGTGCGCCAGTGGATATCGCAAGTACTCTTACATAGGCAGTCATGACGGCAATTAAAGCAGCACACCATCCCATCATTGGGAAATTCACGGTATAACCCAATGCAATTAAAATGATGGAATCGGCAATTCTATCAGGGATATCATTAAAGAGTTCTCCAGCGGGGGTTCCTTTTCCACCTTCAACTGCAACCATACCATCTAAAAGGTTACATAAGAGTCTGCCTTGAATAAAGACAACAGAGATAATTAACCAAAAAGACCTAAATTCATTATTTTGTGTCTGGAGAAGGCTATATGATGCGATAGCCGCAGCCACAATACTAAGGATTGATATTTGGTTGGGGGTAATATTTTTACTACTGATCCACTTGGCAAAAGTCACAGCTAAGTTATTACTTCTAGTTTTCAATGGACGTCTGTTGATTGTGCTAGACATTTTCTCTCTCCTCAGAAATGATGTTTTTTATACCGGTGATTATACAAAAGATAAAGCCAACTACAACAGCGGGTAGTATTGTTTTGATGACTTGGCTTGTGTTAATAGTGGAATGAACAACAAAACCAGAAGTAAAACACAAGGTTGAAATGATAAAAGAAGGGTAGATAATTTTCATCCAAGTAGTTTTAAATAGTCTTGCAAATTTTTTCACCAGTTTGATCATTACTAAGGTGAGAATAGAACTTATTAAGCCTTGAAATAGTGCTGATGTTAAAACATTATCCGCGCTAGAATTAACTAGGTACGTCCATGTGAACCAAAGTATAAAAGCAGCTAAGGCCGATATTTTATTGTAAGATGAGTTATGCATTATGTGGTAAGCTCCCTGTTTAAAGATGATTAACTATAGAGCCAAAACAAAAGCACATAAAATCAATAGTTTATCGTACTATCATTGATATAATCAATAAAGGTTCTGCGCCAATTAGCACAGGGGAGGGTGGTTTTTTCTTTACAGTGTAAGCAAGAAAACTCTTGAACGTCCATTATTCGGCTCTCATGAGGCATCTTTTACGCCATTGTACTCAATTTTAAATTTTATGGTATCAGAGTATTCTTCCTCATCGTTTGATACCTCTATAAACATATCACCATGTAGCATATGTGGGAATTCCCCTCCTCTAAAATGACAGTCTCCAATTTGTATATGTTTATCATTAATGACCTTCCAGATCTTGTCATTGAGGTGCTTGTTTTTGGTATGGACTTTTTGATTATCATCAAAAATCAGCTCAAATACTTTGGGATCACCTGAGTAGGGATTGCTCGTCAACTTATACTTATATTTCAGTAAACTGCTTTCAGAAAATTCTGCTGTATTGAGTGCCGATTTCACGATAAAGATAGTGACTATGCATGCGACGATCACTCCAAGCATACGATATAAATTCTTATAAGAATCCATTTTCCCTCCAGGGTGTTTAATTTAAGTCTTAATCAAAAATATCAACGATTAAAATAAGCGTTTAAGGAAGAAAAACATGCTGTGAGTAGCGGTCTCTGCGCTGATAGGATCATTTTAGTCTTACATTGTGGGGATTTATAAAACTAATAAGAATGAATGGGAGCAGTATAGGAGTATGAATGGATCTTGTATCCCAAGATAATACAGTGGTAAATCGGCTCAAAAGATGATTTGATGCAATGCTAGGCTACTTTCTGAAAGTCGAGTTTATTTTGATTGTATGATGTAAAAATGCGGTAATGTTATTAGATGAACCTGGGAGGTGAGACGTGTTATTTAGTAAGCTTAAAAAGCTATTGACTCTAAGCAATTTAAAAAAGCTTATTTATGGTGTTTTAGGCACTTTATTAATGGGGCTAATTACTGTCTCTATCGAGCTGTACTTAGGGCATGATGATATTGAGCCCATTGATGTTAGTGACCTTGTGGTAGTCGATGCCCCTGTTGAGTTAGAAGCTAACGGTTTCTTAGCTATTAGCCGTATTCGAAATAAATTTAATTCTGATGCTGAACAGGAACAATTAAATGCAGTCTTGAACGGAGAAGCTTATGATGTAGAAGAATGGCAAGACTTGTTACAGGAGTACGAGCAAGAAATTACATTATATGAACGGGCTATAGAGTCGGAGGACTTTTTGTCGACTCAGCTAAATAGCATGGCGGATTTGATTCCTCATTTAGGTTTTTTAAGACATTGGGGCTTGGTAAAATTGGCCAAGATAAAAACGTCCCAAATGAGTGATGAACAAAAAATGAAGGCCTACATAGGATTTAATAACTTTGCCCGATTAATTTGTCGTAGATCACAGTCGTTTATTGAATTATTAGTGGGCGGGGCCTTACAATCTTTAGTAGCGGAACAAATGTCATTATTGATTGAGCAGAGTACTGACCCTAAAGTACTAAAGTTAATTCTCGATCAGAAATATGAATACGCCGAGATTCAGTCAAATCTTATCAGAGTTCATAAAAAAGAGTTTTTTCTTATTTATAGTATGGCTGAAGCAGTCCCAGGCGGGGATCTCACTATATTTGAGGATTTAATAGAAGAGGGCAGCCTGTATACGCATCCTTTGATTTTTAACTATGTTTTTCATAAAAATCGAACAATCGAGATCTTTGCTGAAATTTATCGTGAGATGATTAAAGACGTCAGTACAGGTATCTCAGCAGTCGATTATTTAAATAAATGGAACAGCTATATCGATAGCTACTCTGAGAGTGTGAATCTAAGTGAAAAAAGAAATGCGCTGGGAAAAATTCTACCCGTTATGTACCTGCCGGCAATCGGGACACTCTATCAAAAACATGTCTTATGCCAATCACGCTTTCAGCTGCTGCGAGTTAAAGCAGCGATGCATAGTTATTTCTTACAGAATGGCGCTTATCCTGCGACAATAAATGACTTAGTTCCAAACTACTTAGAAGCTGTACCACATAATCAGCTATCTAATCAAGAAATGGCTTATACAAGAGAACTTGGTTCCGTGTCTTGTGACCCCGACATTCAAATACCCATGTTCAATCGAGAGAACGTGACCTATTTTTACTTAAATCGTAAATCTCGTAAGACAGAGGAATATTGATAAGTAAGCGCAATTCACCGTACTCAGATTCAGCTTAGACTCAAAATTTGTAGAATGAACAACGTGAAGCAATCAGATCTAATGTCAATGAAGATTTGTCAGAGATGATTTGATGCGGCCTGCGCAAAAGTTTTACCCTCCGTAAAAATCATCAAGAATTCAAGGCATAATGATTTGTCCGATCGGCAAGCATACAAAAAGGAAATGAGTGATTTTTTAATGCGCTGAAAGTGGTTTATAATCATTCAGTTTTCTAGATTTTTTTTTTAATGTTA
Source organism: Lentisphaera profundi (assembly GCF_028728065.1). Classification (GTDB taxonomy): domain Bacteria; phylum Verrucomicrobiota; class Lentisphaeria; order Lentisphaerales; family Lentisphaeraceae; genus Lentisphaera; species Lentisphaera profundi. The sequence goes on from NZ_CP117812.1 coordinate 26,272, forward strand.
TTACTGTTGTTGATAATGAAAATATGAGAGAAGCGTGATGACTTTAGCAAAGAAATTCAAATGGAACTTTGGGGCTGCAATTCGCACTCGCGGCAAGGCGATATTTAATAATCATAAAATCATGGTGATTAATAAGAGTCCTGACGATCTATACCTAGAAGCGAAATTGAAGGGATCATCTGAGTATACAGTCTATTTTGCTTTGCTTAATGAGCAGTTATATGGTGCTTGTACTTGCCCTTATTATGAAGAATGTAAGCACATGTGGGCGGTACTATTATTAGCTGATGTAGAAGGGCGATTTAGGGGTGCTCTCGAAGATCAAGTTTCAGATTTTCTTGAAGATCATGATGATTTGGATGCGGATTCTTTTGTGCAAACAAATAGCTTTTCGAGTGTTAAGGATAAGGAAGACTGGCAAAAAAAGCAGGATGATTTGAAAGAACGTTTGTTTTGTGAAGAGCGTTTTAGGTGGTATGGCTTAGCAAATAAGCCATCTTTACTGCGTGCCTTGGATGAGATTGAAGCACAGTTCCCCGAGGGCTTACTAGTTCGTGATAGCAAGGCTTTTTGGGACTTATATTCACTGGAAGAGCATGGCTTTGAATATGGTTTTGAAAAATACTACAGTCCTGAGTTGGATAAACTTTTAAGTTCAATAAGTGATCAGGATGATTTAAGTAGCCACCTCTTACAAGCTTTTACGCAGAAGGAAGAAGTACTTTACCGTATTGACCCAGAAAGGTGTAGCACCTATGAAGTAGCTTTTCAGGTCACGGCGCGAAAAATGAAAAAAAATGGTGAATGGGGCGTGCAAAAAAATGACTCCAAGGCCGTTGCTATAGCTGCTAATCCTTTGGACATGCGAATACTGGATTTCATGGATTACGGTTCCAATGGAATTGATCACTATGCTTATTATCATAATGACACCGTAGTGTCGGGGTCAAAAATGACGAGCATAGCAGATTTATTGATTGAAACTGGGCGTTGTTATGTGGACGACAAACTACTGGTGGGCGGTGAGCAAGAGGAATTAGAGTACCTGCTTCAGGTAACACAGGAAAATGAAAATGATTATACAGTGAAGCCCTTGATTTATCGTTCGGGTAAAAAATGGCTGTCAGTTAATTCTTTGTCAATGATATGTACGCGTGGCTTTATTCATAAAGCGGCTTGGTATGCACTGGACTTGTCTTCGTTTCAACATTTTTTAAGAGGCTTTGAAAACTCTAAGGACCTTGTTTTTAATGCGCTACAATTTGGAAAGTTACAGGAGAAGATTTTTGCAGCAATTGAAGCTCCACGACTTCTTATGCCCGAAGAACTGCAAGTTAAACAAATAAGTGTACCATTGACGAAATCTATTCTTTTTGAAGAAAGCCAACATAAATTTAATCGAAAAGCTCAGTGCCGAGTCAATATCACTTTTAATTATGATGAGCTTAATTTTACCATCGAGGATAAACGTCGTGGTATGTTGACTGACGAAGGATTTGTTCGACGAGATGTAGCAGCGGAAGAGGCGGCAATAGTGGAGATCCAAAATTGTGATATTCGTCTTCACGAAGGTGAGCTGTTAATTCCCAATGATTCGATTTATAGTAACTTACAGCACCTCAGTTCCCACAATTGGGAAGTCAAAGTCAAGGGCAACCCGATTCGTTCGCAAACGAATATGAAACTCAAGGTCAAGAGTGGTATTGATTGGTTAGAAGTTGATGGGGCGGTTAGTTTTGGTGATGAGGATATTTCACTTTATGACCTGATTGATCGCATTAAAGAAAATCAAAACACGATTATACTGAATGATGGTAGCCTTGGATATTTCCGCGAGGAGGACTTCTTGAAGCTTCAAGGCCTACTCAAGTTGGGAAAGAAAACCAAGGATGGCTATCAATTTCAAAATAGCCAAACTTTCATTCTCGATGCCCTCTTGGCGGATCAGCCGGAAGTCAGTTTTGACGAGGCGTTTCAAAAAGCCCGCAAGAAACTAAATGGCTTTAAGGGCATAGGAAAAAAGAGTCCTCCCAAGAGCTTGCAGGGAGAACTACGACCTTATCAGAAGGAAGGTCTCGCTTGGTTGCACTTCACACGGGAGTTTGGCGTGGGGGCCTGTTTGGCGGACGATATGGGACTCGGGAAAACGGTGCAGGTGATCTCACTTTTAGAGCATCGTCGTTTAGATAAAAAAGTGAAGAAGCCCACGCTTATTATTATGCCGACCTCATTGATTTTTAACTGGCAACGAGAGTTCGAAAAATTTACGCCTGCAATGAACGTATATGTTCACGTAGGAGTAGAAAGAACTAAAGAACCGAAAGATTTTAAAAAACATGATGTGATTTTAACAACTTACGGTTTGATGCGCAATGATATTGAAATGCTCAAGGATTTTTCATTTGATTACGCCATACTCGATGAGGGACAAGCGATAAAGAATGCTTCTACTGCGAGTGCAAAGGCAGCGCGTTTGATTCAGGCTGATCACCGTATCATTATGAGTGGTACGCCTATAGAAAACCATCTTGGTGAGCTTTGGAGTTTGTTTGAGTTTCTCAATCCCGGCATGTTGGGCACGGCCTCTGCCTTTAGAAACTTCAATGCTTCGGTACAGGATAAGACAACTTTAGAAGTCTTTAGCAAGGCACTTCGCCCCATGATCTTACGGCGTAAAAAAGAAGATGTGGCCAAAGATTTACCGGCTAAAACGGAGCAGACACTTTATTGTCAAATGGAGGACAAGCAGCTCAAGTATTATAATAAATTACGAGATGCCTATCGTCAGGAACTCTTGGGTGTTGGCGACGCGGAGTTCCGCAAGAGTAAATTAAAGATTCTCGAAGCTCTGACACGCCTGCGTCAAGCGGCTTGTCACCCAGGCCTGATTGATACAAAACAAATGAACGACGGTAGCGCTAAGCTACAGATGGTGATCCCTCAGATTGCCGAAGTCATTGACGAGGGGCACAAGGTGCTGGTCTTTTCACAATTCACTAAGTTTCTCGGCTTGGTAAAAAAAGAGTTCGATAAGCTCAAAATCTCTTACGAATACCTCGATGGACGCACAAAAAATCGTGAAGCCAAAGTGGACAAATTCCAGAATGATCCTGACTGCAAGCTCTTTCTTATTAGTCTCAAGGCGGGAGGTACGGGACTGAATCTCACCGAAGCTGAGTATGTCTATCTACTTGACCCCTGGTGGAACCCAGCAACAGAAGCTCAAGCGATTGATCGAGCCCACCGCATAGGACAAAAACGTAAGGTATTCGCCTACCGCGTTATAGCTAAAGATTCGATTGAGGAAAAAATTCTTGAACTTCAAGAAAGTAAAAAAGCCTTAGCAGACTCGATTCTCAGTGGCGATAATAAAAGCTTACGCAGCTTAACTAAGGAAGATTTAGAGACCCTCTTTTCCTAGAATATTTTTTAGTGAATGTGCAGTTCTGATAAAGAGGATTTGATACGGCGGTAGAGTAGGGCAAAGAGGGTAAGTGTTGGCAGGATGGTGAATGTCGCTCCAGCCATGATCACGGCTAGGGGCTCGCCGAGGCCCGCCCCCATGAGTTGACTGAGTGCGAGGGGAAGGGTTTGTTTGTCGGGGCTCTGAAGGACAATGAGGGGCAATAGATGTTCATTCCAAGACATGATGAAATCGAGTAAGGCAAAGCTGAGTAAAGCCGAACTAATTAAGGGCAGGGCATGAATAAAGGTACGGATCTCACTGGCTCCTTCTAAGCGACAGATATCCAAAAGATCATTGGGGACCTGCTTCCAAATCTGAGTAAAAAAGAGCAGGCCAATGGCGTTTAAGGCTCCGGGTAAAATGATTCCCCCATGAGAGTTGCTGAGCCCTATAAGGTTAATCCATTCGAAGAGGGGTAAAATGAGTGCTTGCTTGGGAATGAGAATGACTAAGATCGCGAGAGTGAAAAGGGCTTTTTTTCCAGGGAATTCAAACTTAGCAAAGACATAGCCCGCGGAGGCACTTAAAGCCACGGCTCCTAAACAATGTAATAAGGCAATAATGAGTGAATTCATGAACACTTGGCTAAAATCAAAATATTGATATTGAGCAAGAAAATCATATTCTTTTTGTAAAGCAGCGACTTTGCCAGAATCAGCTTCTGCATCAATTTGTTTTTGGAGCTTAGCGAGATGGGGCTTATTGGATTTGAGTAAGATTTTGAAGTATTGGAAATCCAAGTTAGTCAGTATTGACCACAGCGAACTATCTTCTTTTAACACAGTCTTCTCGGGCTCTTGAAGTGGCGCAGGAGTATTTAACTTATCGAGTGTAGTTTGCGCCTGTTTGAGTTCAAGTTTTTGTCCCGAACTCAGTTCTTCAGCAGGGGTTTTCGCGAGCACTTTAATTGTTGCCTTAAGTTTGCGCTTTTCGCGAAAGCTATTGGCGCGATTGACGACTTTTTGATCGTTTTGAATCAGCACTTGACGTTGCTGTTTAAATTCTTGACTCTGAGGGAGTAGTTGATTGGATTGATAAATTTCTGGGTTGGTCTTAAAGCTCGAAAAAAACATCCAAATAAAAGGGTAGATAAAGACCAGTGAGATACCCGTCAATACCATAGCAGAAGACCAGCTTTTTAAGCGTTTATGGCGTTTCCAGCTCATTGTACCACATCCTTTTTTTGCCGCCAAAAGAGCAACCAAATGAGGGAGGCGAGACCAGGCACAATCGACATACTGATGGCGGCGGCACGATTGAATTGCTGGAAAGTGAAACCCGTTTGATAGACATAAGAAATGAGTAGGAGCCCGGCATCATCGGTGCCACCAGATCCACCGAGCAAGCGGTAAGCACCTGCGAACATCGCAATGGAATCAACCATTAAATAAATGATGGCAAAAAGAATGACGTGGGAGCAAGCGGGGATGCGTAAATGGATGAGCCGTTTGAAGAAGCTAGCACCTTCAAGTTCAATCGCTTCTTCAAGGTTTTTGGGGATTGCTTGTAGGGAACAAAGAAAGAAGAGGGTGATAAAACCAGTCCAGCGCCACACTGACTGAAAGATAAGCGCAAACATAATGAAGCGTGGATCTTTTTGCCAATTAATGAAGTCGGGGAGGCTTTCTGCCCAAGGGGAATTCACTGATTTGAGAAGTGAGAGTAAAGGCGCGGCAATAAATTGATTGAGGATGCCATTTTCTCCGTGAAAAAAGAGCAGGAACAAAATGGATAGTACGATCGGGGGCGTAATTCCTGGAACAATCAGAATGAAACTAAAAATGGGGCGCAAAGTTTTTTGGCAAGCAAGTAATAAATGCGCCAGAAAAAAAGAAAAGGGGATGATGATACAAATGGAGCCCAGAGTATAAACGGTGGTGTTTTTCAGAGCTTTGTGATAAGTGGGATCTTTAATTAAATCATAATAATGACTTAAGCCAATAAAGCTTTCGGTGCTATTTTGATTGGCAATGGTATTGGGATCGGACGTGAAGCTCATCATCAGACCCTGGAAGAGAGGGATCAACCAAAACAGGACCAGGAATATGAAAAAAGGAAATAGCAGTACGCCTGTACTGCTATTATAAGGTGAGTGAGCTTTGTGCAATGTCTCGCTAGAACTTATTTATCTTGAGGGCCTTTATCATCGGGGCCTTCTCCGCCACCCATAGAACCGCCATTATCGAGCATTTTTTTAAGCTCTTTTAAGGCTTCGGCAGGTTTTTGGTAGCCCATCATGATAGAGGCAAAATATTTTTCGCGCATGAGGAAAACAGCCATGCCACGCTTAGCATTCATATTGATCATTGGCAGTTCCTCAGAGACACTAAGAATAGTGGCACCCAATGATTCGTTCGCAAAGTACTGATTGGTGGCGAGCAGACGCGCATCTGACCATGCTGGCTTGTAAGCAGGGAAACTATTGCGATTGACAAATCGAGCCACGTTGGCTTCTTTGTCAGTCATGACCCATTCCATGAAACCCCAAGATTTATCAACGTTTTTACTGCCTTTATAGATCATTAAACCCTGACCCGCAAAAGTAGCAGATTTAAAAGATTTCTTTGTTTTTTTATCAGTCCATTTAGGGAGAGTCGCAATTCCCCATTTCCCTTCGAGTGAGGGGCAAAAGGATTGAATCATATCAAGGCCATACCAATCGGCACCAATGATCGCAAGCACTTCGTTGTTTTCTACATCGCCAGAGAAAAAGACAGGGTCAAAAATTGTGCCACGGTCAGGCATGCCGGCGATTTTAGCATCTTGGAGGCTCTTGAGGTATTCGAGGGTATCCACGGCAAGATCAAAATCGGGGAAGGCTTTTCCTTCTTCATCAAAGAGACGGCCACCGCGCTGACGTAATAAAACTTCGAAGTAAGAGGGATCAAGTGGCATCAGTTTTTGTCCTTCGGCAGCTAAATCGCTACCGAGAGTTTTTAAATCATCCCAAGTTTGGATATCATCAGCGGAAATACCAAATTCTTCAAAAAGATCTTTGCGGTAAAAAATGAGATAAGCACTAATTGATTGTGGAAGGCCATAGAGGGCGTCATCTTGTTTAAAAAGTGCGAGGCGTTGAGGGTGAAAATCTTTAGCGATATCGGCTTTTTTAACTCTATCCGCGATATCAAGGAAAGGTGCAGGACCACGTAAGAACATGCTATAGACGATTTCATCTAATTGCACGATGTCAGGAGTGCCAATACCCGTTTTCATCGCAACACTGAGTTTATCAGGCATTTCCATGAAACCAAAAGCGGCCACTTCTGCCTTGAAATCGGGGTCGATTTTTTGGTAGCGCTTCACCATTTCTTCGTAGTATTGTTTATCTTGAACTGAGCTAATCCATATCTTAACGGGTTCAGCAGCGACGCTGGCAAAGCTGAAAAGCAAAATACTAAGGGCCAGAAGTTGTTTCATGGTGTTCTCCAAAAATAATTAAGTAAATTTCACTGCCTAATAGTATGGGATTAAGCAGTGTTTATCAAGTACAAAAATCAGCTTGTGTGAGCAAAGTCTGAGAGAAGTGAACTTCTTAATTTTCAGGAAGGGTAATATTAATACTTTTTTTGAGTTAATTTACTATTGTTAGATGAATATATGGTAGCTTAAAGCTTAGGATCCATATACTTAAATTATTTTGGTGTAGAGAATTGGCCGTTCATTACTAAAAGCTATATATAAATCGAGCGTTGAGTCCATACTCGTCTCCGTTGTCACTGTAAGTGTAACTAGAGCCGAAGTTGAGTTCTGTGTTGTCTGTCACTTGCGCAGAAATACTAAAACCTGATACCAAGTGATTAGCGCCACGGTTTTGTCCCGAAAAGCTTTGTTTTCCCGAGTTTGAGTTTTTCAAACTGGCTTGAATGCTGTGATCATCATTATTATCAGTAATCCAGTCGTATTCGTAACGAAAATAAACGAGTGGGGAGATCGCGTAAGTATCACCAAGATCGGCAAATTGTATATTGAATCCAATAGTATTGACTAGTGAGTGTGCATCCGCAGAGTCAAGACTAAGATCTAATGATGAGTTACCGCTTTCATCAAATTCTTCTTGATAGTAATAAACGTAATAGAGTCCCAGTTCTGGAGATAGGGTAAAAAGTTGATTCGTATATATGGCTGTTTGCGCACTTGATCCTATGAAAAAACTATGACTATCGTAATCCGCTTCAGATGTTCCAGAGATCGTTCCGAGAGTAGAATCGCGTTCTGACTCATTCATGCCATAGGCATAACCAAGTGTGGAATTAAAGATCCAATCATTGTGCGTGTACTGGCCATAAACACCAAGATATAAAGCATCTGTGTCTAAGTTAAGATCTGAAATGCCATGTTCATCCATTTTGTAATGGGAGTAACCAGAGAAGACACCAAGTTTACTATTATGATCAACTACAAGATCTTGCCCAAAGAGAAAACTAGTTATGGAATAATCGATGCTGCCCAGTTCTCCATCTTCATCAATAGAACCATTTGCGTAGTTTAAATCAAGCCAAAATTCTTTTTGATAGTCGCCCTTAACAGGAGGGAGATCATCTAGTGAAGCCATGGAGACAGGTGCACGGAAAGTATTACCACGGGTACTCGAATTGACGGTCTCTAAAGCTAATAAAGAAGCCTCTAGGCCTACAGTCATATAAGATGAGTAGCCCTCGGGATGAATTGTGTCGAAATGAGAAGCAACTTGTTGATTAGTTAATGAGTTGAGTGCGTTATTAATTTGAGTATTTCCATTATTAGCAGCAGTAGTAACTAATGTGGCTCCTGAAGATTTATTTGGAGAGCCAGTGGCGGGGGCTAGAGTACTCGTCCCTGTAGAGCTACTCACAGATGACCCTCCAGCGTTGGTAACAACAGTTGTAGTTGTTTGAGTCGCTCCACCATTACTTGTGGGAGTTACATTAGTAGTAGTTGTAATTGTATGACCAGGTAGGCTCGGATGTGGAGTTTTGGAACTAATAGTGGCAGGGCGATGTCTATCAACGACAGATGGATGAGTGGCTAGGGAGAGGCTGCCTAGCTTCTGGGCATTGAGCGTGAGGTCAGGCTTTCCGTTGGTGTTGTTGTCACTGATGGTGAAGTCAATGAGAGCGGGGATGTCGGCTCCCTCGGCCAGATGCGTGGTTGCAGCATCGATAAGAGTGCCGCTGACCCCGCTACTTTGAGCTTCGATCAGGGTGAAACTCTGGCCGTCGAGTTCGTCTGCGGTGAGGGTTTTGGTGAGGCCGACATTTATTTTTCCCATTTTCGTTAGAACGACATTCCCAGCTCCATATTGAATCGTATCATTGGTCGCTGAGCCACCGCTTACGTCTAATTGAACGTTGAGTGTGCCCCCATCTGCGCTGGGCGCTAGATTAGTTGGATCAGGTTCAAAGTAGATGTTATTGTCAGTCGAGAACGTGAATACGCTGTTATCCTTATTTCCAAAGTCCATGATCCCATCTTCACTAATAATGATGTCTCCAGAGCCAGTTACGGCGCCGTTGGCGCCATAATAACCTTCAATTAACATTACGCCGTCATTGTCAAAATTTGAGCTGCTGCGTTGGACTAAGGTGCCGCTTTGAGTGACTATTAGTTTGCCACCATAATCGATATTAAAATCAACGATAGAGGAGATGCCAGCTACCGTACCATTTAAAAGAAAGGAAGCATTATCGTGGATATTGACCTGAGCATTATCAGAGGCAAAAAATTGTTCGTTCACTTCGAAATCTGTATTCGCCAGATCTAAAGTGGAGCCACTTTTCATGATTAGAAATTCCACCTTGGATGCTGTAATGCCTTCTTGGGTGAATTGGGTGGAGCCTCCCAGGCTATTCATGTCCAGTAAAGATGCGCCTCGGATGCCTGAGCCAGAACTTGCACCGGAAAGGTGAATAGTCCCTTTGGTTTTAATGACATCATTTGCCTGAAGTTGTGAACCCTCACCAAAAACGAGCTCGCTATCTTCTAGATTGATGACCTGATTGATTTGGAACACGGTATTTCGACCTAGTTGAATTTTGCTGTCTTGAAACTTCACATGTTCAACTTCAAATAGGGTCTTACTGCCTAAGAGTTGCAGTGTAGCATTATTTTTGAATTCAAAATTTTCATTAGATTTGAAATAGGCATTTGAGTCTTTTAGAATCAAGCTGCCACCATCGATGGATCCTTCGACTGTCGTATCTATGTTTAAGCGCTGTGATGGAGTGGTCGTATAAACATCACCACTAGCAAACAGTTCGAGGCTGGCGCCATTGGCGATATTGAGGGTGAATTTACTTGGAGAGATATTACCATCCCACGCGGTAATTTTATTACTACCTCCTGTCACATTGACAGTCATCGGAGCACTAGCTAGAGCTGCCATATCAACGAAACTTAGATCCATGTTTGAATCATTTAAGGTCAGGCGATTATTATTACCTAAAAAAAGTATTTTGACCGAAAACGAGTCCAAATCGACTTTGTTTAATGTGAGCTGGCTCGTTTGCATGGTTCGAACGAAACCGCCATTTAAGTTTGAAGTGAGACTTAAATTCGTTCCTAAGAGATGCACGGACATACGATCAGGTGCCGTGGGGTCGTTAAATGTGATATCTTTCCATATAGAATAAAAGGGGTCGCTGATCCTGATATTGCCTTCGAAGTATAAGTTTACTTCCGTTCTAGGTGTAAAATATAGCGAATCATATTTTGGGTCGTAAGTGCCAATATCACCAAATTCGCCGTTGATGAAGCCACCGCCATTTTTGTCATATATATCAGCTTTCACAAAAGAAATGAGTCCTATGAAAAGGAGGAGGATTTTACTTATGGTGTTCATATTTGAGTTCTATTTTTAAATTATATTATATTGCTCCTTCATAAAAATAAAGTATTTTTTTGAGGGTATTTAAAGTTAAGGCAATTTTATTGTATGAGAAAAGAACTTTTATCCCTTTGGTCATGAAGAAAAACAAATGTTTATTCCGATAATGAACAAGTATTTAAAGCTCTATAAATCGAGCTCTTATCTTACTGTATATGTCCAACCATTATCATTTCTATCTAAGTAAGAACTAGACTTAGGAGGTGTTTTCTGCTTAAGATTCCTCAAGTATAAACGGAGAGGAAAATCAGTAGAGAGGCTTTTCTTTGAAAGAAACGAGATTTATTCTGCTGGAGCACCGATGAAGAAAACGAAGGCGCAAACAATTGCGAGTCCCGCAAAGAGAATCATCCTTTTTGGTTCTTTATTTCGTTTCGCCAAAGAACAAGCTAAGCAACTTTGAAGTAAGTAAAATAAGGCAAAAGCCTTTGATGCATAAACAATGATTAAATTAACGTTGGTTTCCCAGGCTAAATTGATCGTAACGAGAAGGATGAGTAAATAGGCGTAGCGAACAGGGACACGATGATTGGTGATTTCCCCGATTAATCCACCTGCGCCGGCATTGTCTGCAACTGCAGCACTAAATTGACTGCCGATGGCAGCCACGACTAATAGAGTCGGTAAAACTAGTGCCACAGGTGTTGTCATTTCAATAATGGCGGTAACGTCGGCGCCCATATCCTTGTGGAAGAGTACGGTGGCAAGAGAGATAAATAATAAGTAGATAATACTGGCCGTAATTTGTGCGTACTTCATGGTTTTGATGCGTTCTTCGGCTTTGTGTTGATCACCGAGGTAACGCGAAGTCTCGAAACCTTGGACAACAATGAGTAGGCCAAGTAAAACGCGTATATCGTTACCATTTATATCTGATGAGATATCGGGCAGTGCCCAAGTTCCTTGGGAAGCTAAATTGATGTTGTAGACCACTAAAGCAAATAGCAAGGAGCCAATCATCCCTAAATTGAGCGCAACCGCATATTTTTCCATTTTTTCGAGCATGCCTAAGCCACGCCAAATACCGATTATACCTATCGAGAGCAGCAATGCGGTTGTAATCCAATTGGCCATATGTGGATGTGAGATGCCAAGAGATTTCAATAAAAAAGCAGCAAGCAATTGTAAGTAATAGGTGACAGAAATAAAATAGGCCCCAGCCAAAATTATTCGTGAGACAAAAGCGAGTTGTTGTGGGTGACCCGATTCATTTTCGATGGGCTCAAAATGTGTGATATTGTAGCGCATGACACTTCCTACACCATAGGCAATGACTAATAAAATAGCCATACAAAAAACGGCTTTAACGCCAACTACGCCACCAAGTAGCGGTGCACTGACCAAGAAACCACTGCCCATAATAGAGGCGAGGGGAGTCACCATGGCTTGCCAAGAAGAAGATTTTTTCAGTTTTGGAGAAAAGGCAAGGTAAGAGCTTAGTAATACAGCAATGACAATAATCAGTATGTTAAGTATCATGAGACAGGAAGTCCATTTTAGGAAAATCATTTAAAAGAGGAATGTAATTTCGCCCAGGCATAAAAAAAGCCCAAAACCGAAGTTTTGGGCTTAAGAGCGAGTGATGAGACTCGTTAATACCCAGTATTAAATCATTTGATCATCAAGAGGTTCGTCATCTAGCGGATCATCAATGATGTTATGATCGTCTAGATGATGGTCATCTTGACTGTGATGATCTGCATCTACGATATCTACATCGTGAATCGCTAGAGACGGATCATCGTGATCTTGAGTCTCAAAGAGATCGTGAACTTGATCTTGATCGAGGTTTTCTACTGCTTGTTTAGTGACTTCATCCTGATCTGAATGATCGGAAATATGAAGATCGATATTGTCAGTGAAGCTATCAACATCGGCGATATCATGACTTGAGGCGTTCTGATAATTGGTATCTACATGAGCCATGAAGCTATCTACATCATGATGTAGAATCTCTTGACTTGAATGATCAACATCATTTACAAGTGCCATAAAGGATTGTAGAGGATCATCAAACATATCAGGAGCATCAGCTTGTACGGCACCGTGTACAGGAGGAGCAGGTGGCGGGGGAAGCGCAGTAGCGACATCTGTATGGCCATGAACATCCAGTGTGATATCGTGATGTTCACCAGTCGTGGTAGCAACGGAAAAGACATCATGCTCTAAATCACCATCATTAAGATGATCGGCTTTGGCTTGGTCAAGAGTATATTTCCAGGAACCATCTGTTTGCAGATCCAATGCTCCAAAAGTGCCATCGAAATGCCCGGCCGTGAAGTCTACATCATGGCCATCGCTAGGGTGGGCATCGATAAAACCACTGACTTCATGATCCTGATCTTCGGTCAGTGAAGCGTGACCTTGGATGACCGTGAGCGTTCCTGTTGATTCAATAGAATCGTTTTTCCCATCGCTTACTGTGTACTTAAAATCTACGTCACCATGAAAATCTGTTGCGGGGGTGAAAACAAGCTTAGCAATATCGCCGGCGGTAATATCTTGTCCGGCGCTGACAGCGTTGCCGTCTAAGGTTAAGGTCCCTTGTTTGGTGTCAGGTAGCCCAGTAATAGAAACATGATCTAATACATCACCTGCATCGCCATCACTAAAACCAAAATCACTTACACTAAAGGTATGAGCGCTGTCTTCTTGGGTATCGATCGACTGTACTGTTGCGGTTGGTATGAAGTTATGTCCGCCAATGTCTGCACCGGTAAAGTGAAAGGTCTCGGTGGCACTCGCGCTGCTCGCTTCCCCATACGTGCCTTCACTTTGTTCAACACGGATTTGAATATCAAGATTGTTCATCACTCCACTCTTACCGTATATCGCTGCCTGATCCATCTCTGCCACGGGCACATGATAGGTCACGAAGCCGGGATCTGGATCTACCTTCCCATGGCTCAGGTCATCTGACACCGGATAAGTGGCCATTCCACCGGGACGAGTGACTAGAACACCATCGGCAACGCGAACATAGAGCATCGTGGTTTCGTCTGTATCGACTTGCTTAAAGTCGATTAAGTCACCGACATGATGGATGTTTCCACCGGCACTTAAATCAATTGGGGCGGCGGAGCTTGCCCCAACCCAGCTTGAGTCTACGCTGACGATATCTTCTATCACGGCATCTAAGGTAATGTGGCCAAGACGGACGACTTCTTCGGTGCTGTTGTCAGGGCCTGTGGTTATTACGTGCAATTTATAGTCAGCTGTTACACCGTCTGTATCATGGGTATTTACCTGCAGATGAGAAAGGGTACTTGGGTCAATGGTCCAACTGCCATCTATATTATGCACGGGTGCCGTACCGCTGGTACCTGCGGCTAAGCGCAGGCTGAAAGAGGCTGGCAGGTCGGTGATGGTAACGCCAGTGATCGGGTCCTGGCTGTCTGTGGCATGCGCGCTAAGCGGCATATCAAGCCATTGTTGGTGTTCACCGGCGTCAATATTTTGAACATCCACTCGGGCCACGTCGGTTACGGAGGCAATGTCAATATGGCGAGACATGGCCGCCGATTCCGCGGTATCTGTGCCGTCAGTACTGATGGCTTTTACATTGAGGTCGATACTGCCATGAAAATTCTTGGGAAAACTCGCGGTTAATGATGTGGCGTCGCCACTATCAACCAACCACGAACCATCGGCTTGCTTGGTGCCGTGATTCAGCGTGGTTCCGGCCGGTAGACCTTCGATATGCAGTTGTAAATGCTCGCTGCTATCCGGGTCGGAAACAGAAAAATGCAGATCAAGAGACCCGTCTTCAGTGAGGCCTAATGCCTTGGGTGCCCCACCGGCTTGGCCGGCAAGGTGATCGAACAATACCGCCTCTGTTCCCAGGCCCATTACGCTGCTAAACGTAGAGACACCACGTATAACGTCGAAGAGGGTGCCCTGGCTAGACGGGTCAAAACCAATAATTCTTAACCCTGCACTGGGCTGGACACCGGCTTTAAAACTGAACTCAATGGTGTCGCCCGTATGCAGGCCCGAGAGGGGAAGAAAGTGTGCAAGTCCACCTACAGGAATTTGCAGGAGTTCACCGTGATGCTCAATGTCGAAGTGCTTCATCATCCCCATAGAGAATGGAGCGGGGTGGCCGTTTACTTTAATGCCAGCCAGATCATCAAGAGTGGCGCCGCCTGTAAATTGCAGAAAAGATAATCCTGTTTTCGAACTCGGGTCATATTTTGAGAGCAAGTCTGCCTGATTAGCGTCCAGGGTAATAGTTTGGTCCAGACTCGGTGGCCCGGCTGCAGCGGCAAGGCTGCTGGAGCCGTTCACGTCAAAGGCATCGATGTTGGGGGCGTCTGCCACGGGGTTAACATTTAAGGTGATGGCGTGAGCTGTGCTGTCGGCGGTGTGGCTGCCATCGCTAGCCGTTGCCGTTGCGTGGAGTTGGATATCGCCGGAAAAATCCTTCGGCGGGGTAATTTTAAGCCCGCTGATATCACCCGCTTGAACCGTCCATTGTCCATGGCCGTCGTCATGACCTGTTGAAAAACTAGCGCCTGTGGGAACACCTGTGATGACGTATTGAGTAATAGCATCGCCTGCTGCTGCCGTGGCACCAAGTGTGAGTGCTATGGCGGTGTCCTCGTCACCCGTGGTATCCGTGCCCGTCATGGTCGGGGCATCGACGGTATTGGCGACCTGGATGGTTCCAGTCGCTTCGGCTGAGTCGGATGTCCCATCATTGACAGTATATTTGAAGTTTACATCACCGTTGAAATCAGCAACCGGTGTGAAAAGCAATTTCCCTATGTCGCCCGAAGAGATGTCCTGGCCATCTGTAACGGCGTTGCCGTCAAGAGTAAGGACTCCCTCGCTGATGTCGGGTAGATCAGTGATGGTGACGTGATCCAAGGTATCGCTAGTATCTACGTCAGTAAAACCAAAATTTGCCGCAGTGAATTGATAATCTTGATCTTCCGTACCATGTAGTGAGGCAATAGTAACGGTTGGTGCATCATTTGTTCCAGCTACGTTAAATGTGGCCGTTTGGGCGATTGTGCCGCCCTGACCATCACTTATGTTATAAGTAATGGTTAGGGCTTGGGTTTCACCAGCTGCTAGGTGATCGAATACAGCGTTTGTTGGATCAATTGACAAGATATGTCCATCTGCGCTTAGGCTAAGCCCTGCGGGCAAGCTACTTGTTGCTGCAGCGCCATCGACACTATATTGGATGCCATTGACCGATAGAGTATCGGCATCAATATCACTTGCACCTTGAAGTAAATCTAAAGATGAACTGGCATCGCCTTCATCAACACTGCTAGCCAGCGCGTTGGTGACAACGGGTGCATCATTGATATTTGTTACGGTTAAGTTTCCTGTTGATTCTGGTGAATCTGCATTTCCATCATTGACGGTATACTTGAAGTTTACATCGCCATTAAAATCTGCTTTTGGTGTAAAAGTTAAATGCTGAATGTCTGTTGCACTGATATCTTGATTTGCGCTAAGGGCGACACCATTGAGCATCAGCACGCCTTCTGTTGGGTCAGGTAGATCGGTAATGGTGACATGGTCCAAGGTATCGCTAGTATCTACGTCAGTGAAACCAAAATTTGCCGCAGTGAATTGATAATCTTGATCTTCAGTACCGCTGAGAGGCGAGGCGGTCACTGTTGGTGCATCGTTGGTCCCCGCAATATTCACCTGTATTTCGTGTAGAGTTCCATCTGTCGATTCAACTGTAAAGATGTCTTTATGTGAATCACCATCAGCCATAGAATTGAGATTAGATTTTGGTGTAAAGGTCCACTGTCCCCCTGATTGCATGCTTAAATCGCCAAAGGCACCATGGTAGGTATTTGCACTAAAAGATTGCTGCGAAGCATCGTTATCTTGAATGGTTAAGGTGCCAGGCACAGCACTGTCTTCATCAGTATTTTCTAGATCATCACCAGAGATAATGGCATTGGGAATAGGTCGTGTTGGATCGAGCTTAATACCATTAAATTCTGTGTGAATTTCGTGCGTACCATCCGGCCCTTCTGTTGTGGCGGTCACACCAATGTTCATATTGTGGACGACTCCAGCAGGCAGTTGGGCAGTAATTTTTGATAAGTCCCAACCTTGCAGGTCAATTTGATCTCCAATACCTGTTATGGTATGGGTGTGGCTGCCATCCGAGACCACAGTATCTTTAATGAAACCTTGAATTGCGATGCCGGTTACTTTGTCGTCGGGATCACTAGGTGATACTTGAGGGGTGATATGTAATAAGGAACCAGGAGGAGGAACAGACATATTGGTATCGACGATTTGGCTTTCATGATGAACGCCATTTTCGGCTAAAGTATGTGCGCCCGTAGTATCCTGAATATGTCCTGCAATAGAACGAACGTCAAAGATCAAGCCGGTATGAACGCTTGCCATTGAAGCAAGAGGCCCTTGTGCCACTTGTTGCGAAGACATAGAATGAGTGCTCATGGCAGCATTAAAAATATTCCCATCATAATGTTCACCACTATTCCAAGTTGGTGAGGCAATGCCTCCATTAGCTTTTTGTCCCAGGACCATATAAAGGTCTGCAGGTAAAGTACCGCCTTTATGATAGCCATGAGCGGTACTGACAAGTTGGCCATTGTCGAAGACTTTTAAATCGCCCGATGTTGAATCCCACGTTAATGTGACGCGATGGCTATTACCATCACCTAAGTTAATACCCGTTGCGATATCGCCAGCTCCGCCGATTTTCATATTGCCGGGATTCCATAGAGAAAGCATATTGGTACTTGTCCCATGGCCCATGTTGACGACAACAGGACCTGTAGAAGCGCCTGTATCAGCAACAGCCTTACCTAATACAGTCATTTCAAAAGTGAATTCAGTGAGAGCACTTGGAGCTGCGATACTATCAACTTGAATGCGGCCAGTAGAGCCTGTGCTAACAATTTGTTGTTCGACAGAAGTCGTCAGCTGAATATTGGCAGGGTCCGTAACGGTGCTCACGGCCATGGTCATATGGTTATCCACATTGGCAGTACCATCATTAACTTTGTAGGAGATATCTGCATCGCCTTTGAAGTTAGTCGCGGGATGATAGGTCCAAGTGCCATCTCCATTATCAGTAATAGTTCCGTGTGCGGGGTCCACATGAACAGAATTGACATCGAGGGTGTCGTGGTCAATATCTGCAGAGCCACTTAACAAGTCGGCTTTAGTGAGAATTATGTCAGTGTCTTCAGTGGTCGTCGCGCTTGTGGCGACAATAGTTGGTAGATCATTGACATTGGCTAAAGTTAGAGTTCCCGTAGCTTCTGCGGAATCCGCATTTCCATCATTGACGGTGTATTTGAAGTTTATATCACCATTGAAGTCTGATTTTGGAACAAAAGTTAAATGCTGAATATCTGCAGCGCTGATATCTTGATTTGCGCTGATTGCCACACCGTTGAGCATCAATTGCCCTTCAGTCGCGAGATCAGGTAGATCCGTAATGGTAACATGGTCCAAGGTATCGGTCGTATCTGTATCGGCGAAGCCGAAGTTTGCTGCGGTAAACTGGTAGTCCTGATCTTCAGTTCCATGTAGTGTAGCGACTGTTACTGTTGGTGCATCGTTCGATCCCGCCACATCCATCACAATATGATGAACCGTGCCATCTTTAGCATGGATAATGAGGTTGTCTTGAACATTTTGTCCAACAGCTAGAGCTTGGACAGCATTGCTTTGTGCGGTGGTTTGGTCGAGTTGATAGGTCCAGGATCCATCAGTGTTCATATGGAGTGAGCCATATGTGCCCTGAACATCTTCGTCTCTAAATGAGGATTGATTATCATCGGGATCAGTAATGGTGAGGCTTCCTGTGGCACTTGTACTTGCGTCTTCGGTTGTTGAACCTGTAGCGACACCAGCGATTGTGGGAACGTCATTTGTCCCTTGTATCGTAAGCGTCGTCGTCTGATGGACGAGACCACCATGTGAGTCTTTGACATCATAAGTGAGGGTGATTGTTTGACTATCACCTGCAGCAAGATGATTGAAACTTGCATCCGTAGGATCAAGAACAAGCGTATGGCCATCAGCAGCGAGGGTGACACCTGCAGGTAGCGACGTGTTTGCTGTGGCTGAACCCATTTGGTATTGAATATTGTCAATGCTTAATGTTTCCCCAGTATCAGGATCGGTAGCGCCATGGAGCAAATCAACGTTATGGGTAGAGCCATCCTCCTTGCTGGTATCCGTAAGCGCAGCCGCGACTTCTGGTGGTGCATTGACAAAAAGACTTACACCTTGAGTGACTGACTTGCTCTCACCGGATTCAGAGGCAGTTGCTGTAACGTTGAAGTTGAGATCACCATGGAAATTGGCATTATGGAGGTCAACCTTTAAACCTTGAAGGTCAGATTGATGGAGAACCCACATTTTTGCCAGGCCATCCCATGTTCCGTTACTGAGTGTGGATCCTACGGGAAGACCCGAAATTTTAACCAGCAAATCCTCATTGGTGTTTTCATCAGTCAATTGAGCATTGAGATTCAAGGGGATTTCGTTCCCTTGCTGAGCTGTCAGAGCATTTGCGCTAAGCGTGGGTGCATCCACGGAGCCGTGAATGGTGATGGTGACAGGGTGAGTAACGGACTGACCATCTGGCGTTGTGGCCGTGACTTGAACCACTTCCTGCAGCGTCTGATTTGGACCTAAATGGTTAACGTCCGCATTGCTGTTATCCATATGATAGTGGTACTGACCATGTTCATCAATTGAGAACGTTCCATACTTCACTGCATGTTGAGCTTGCGCGGTGAACGTTGGGGTATCGCCATCATCCACATCTGAGGCCGTCAAATGACCATTGATATCAGTTTGAGACGTATCTTCTTTCATGTCGACATCCAAACCTGCAGGTGTATTGTCATCCACCGCCGGGCCATGAACGTCGTAGACCCGTTCCGCAGAACTATGCCCTTGGGCATCTTCGGTATGGAGATGATGTTCGCCATCCGCCAAGCCGGGTGCGGCCAATGACCAATGACCGTTGCTATCAACAGTGGCCGTGCCAAGAATTGAGTTTCCTTCTTTGACCGTAATCGTTTCCCCAGCAGTTCCCTGGCCTGAAAGCAGAGCGTTGCCTTTGCTTAAATGATCATATTTACTGTAATAGAGGTAGTCGACTTCACTTGGACCGCCATCACAAACACGATTAATTACACCAATGGTACCATCAGAGAAAACAACAACGCCACCTTCCCAGGAGTTGCCATGACCAGATGCACCGCCTGAACCGGTATTAGTTGTATCGGGAACTCCATGGGATTGCCACCAACCGTGACTATCGACACGACTAAAACCCCCTGAACCACTATGAGCGGTGGAAGTTGTGGGCTCCTGCCCAGAACTTAGCTCATTATGATCACTACCAGGTTTATAGAGACCAACAATGTGAACGCCTGCACCAGGACCGGTTTGGCTAGCACCCCAATTTGCATGAGGATCAATCGTTGAACCATCAACCTTATCAATCACCTGCAAATCTTGGATACTCATTCCCCCTGTGCCAGTCGCGGAGGAACTTGCGGTGCTGGAAATAACAGGTTGATCTTCTGTGCCGTGAATCGTCACGGTAACCGTATGTTTGGTTCCGTCGCTAGCCGTGAAAACATGGCTCTCGGTTTGGGAGGCGCCTTGGTCCAAATTTTGAACTTTGCTGTTGTCCAGCGTAAACTGCCAGTTTCCATTGCTCATCGACCAAGAACCATAAGTACCCGGAGTTGCTGCTACGTCGGCAAAGCCTGGAGTGTCCGTTTTGTCTAGGTCACTGATAGTAAGTTGTTCTGATACACTTGCAGTTCCATCTTCAGTTACACTACCAGTGCTTGTTCCAGTGACTACGGCGGCATCGTCTGTGCCGTTGATTGTTACATTGATTTGATGTGTCGTTCCATCGGCTGATTGAACGGTTATACTTTCGGTCAGCCTTTCACCTGAACCAAGTTCCTGCACGGTGGTATTGGAGTTATCGAGATCGTAAGTCCAGGCACCAGAATCGGTCATGTGTAAGGTGCCGAGAGTTCCAGTATAATCAGTATCCGAGAAATGATTTTCACCAGTGTCGGTGTCGCTAATGGTCAGAGTACCAGAAGTCTGCAGAGCAGATTCTTCTGTGACTTGACCCGTTGCGGAACCCGCAATCTGGGCGACGTCATTAGTACCATTGACGGTAAGGGTGATCTGATGAGTAGTTCCGTCAGCTGATTTCACTGTAATGGTATCAGTTGCAGAGCTTCCTTGAGCAAGGGCTTGCACGGTGGTATTGGAATTATCTAAATCGTAAGTCCAGGCACCAGAGTCAGTCATATGCAAGGTGCCGAGGGTACCTGTATAATCAGTATTGGAGAAATGATTTTCGCCAGTATCGGTATCGGAAATTGTCAGGGTGCCTGACGTTTGTAGGCTTGTTTCTTCCGTGACTTGACCTGAATGAGTACCTGTGATTTGGGCGGCATCATTAGTACCGTTGACGGTAACGGTGATCTGATGACTTGTACCATCAGCTGATTTCACGGTGATGGTATCAGTTGCAGAGCTTCCTTGAGCGAGAGCTTGCACGGTGGTGTTAGAGTTATCGAGATCATAAGTCCAAGCACCAGAGTCAGTCATATGCAGAGTGCCGAGAGTACCCGTGTAATCAGTATCCGAGAAATGATTTTCACCAGTGTCGGTGTCGCTAATGGTCAGAGTACCAGAAGTCTGCAGAGCAGATTCTTCTGTGACTTGACCCGTTGCGGAACCCGCAATCTGGGCGACATCATTGGTGCCATTGACAGTTACTGTGATTTGATGAGTAGTTCCGTCAGCTGATTTTACGGTGATAGTATCCGTAGCAGAGCTTCCTTGAGCGAGAGCTTGCACGGTGGTATTGGAGTTATCGAGATCATAAGTCCAGGCACCAGAATCAGTCATATGCAGAGTACCCAAAGTCCCTGTGTAATCCGTATCCGAGAAATGATTTTCGCCTGTGTCAGTATCAGAAATAGTAAGTGTGCCAGAAGTCTGCAGGGCAGATTCTTCAGTGACTTGTCCCGTTGCGGAACCCGCAATCTGGGCGACGTCATTAGTGCCATTGACGGTAACGGTGATCTGATGAGTAGTTCCGTCAGCTGATTTCACGGTGATGGTATCAGTTGCAGAGCTTCCTTGAGCGAGGGCTTGCACTGTGGTATTGGAATTATCGAGATCGTAAGTCCAGGCACCAGAATCGGTCATGTGCAGAGTGCCGAGAGTTCCAGTGTAATCCGTGTCGGAGAAATGATTTTCGCCTGTGTCAGTGTCGCTAATGGTCAGAGTACCCGAAGTCTGTAGGGCAGATTCTTCAGTGACTTGTCCCGTTGCGGAACCCGCAATCTGGGCGGCATCATTCGTACCGTTGACAGTTACTGTGATCTGATGAGTAGTTCCGTCAGCTGATTTCACAGTGATAGTATCCGTAGACCTTGCACCCTGAGCGAGGGCTTGCACGGTGGTATTGGAGTTGTCGAGATCGTAAGTCCACGCCCCTGAGTCCGTCATGTGCAGTGTGCCGAGAGTGCCAGCGTAATCAGTATCAGAGAAATGTGCTTCCCCCGTGTCCGTGTCGCTAATTGTCAGAGTGCCTGACGTTTGTAGGCTTGTTTCTTCTGTAACTTGACCTGAATGAGTACCTGTGATTTGGGCGGCATCATTAGTACCGTTGACGGTAACGGTGATCTGATGACTTGTACCATCAGCTGATTTCACGGTGATGGTATCAGTTGCAGAGCTTCCTTGAGCGAGAGCTTGCACGGTGGTGTTAGAGTTATCGAGATCATAAGTCCAAGCACCAGAGTCCGTCATGTGCAGCGTGCCGAGAGTACCGGCGTAATCAGTATCAGAGAAATGCGCTTCGCCCGTGTCCGTGTCGGAAATTGTCAGAGTGCCTGACGTTTGTAGGCTTGTTTCTTCCGTGACTTGGCCTGAATTAGTACCCGCAATCTGAGCGACATCATTCGTACCGTTGACCGTGAGGGTAATTTGATGGGTGCTGCCATCGGCAGATTTCACGGTGATAGTATCCGTTGCAGAGCTTCCTTGAGCGAGGGCTTGCACGGTGGTATTGGAGTTATCGAGATCGTAAGTCCACGCCCCTGAGTCCGTCATGTGCAGCGTGCCGAGAGTGCCAGCATAATCAGTATTAGAGAAATGTGCTTCACCAGTATCGGTATCGGAAATTGTCAGGGTGCCTGACGTTTGTAGGCTTGTTTCTTCCGTGACTTGACCTGAATGAGTACCTGTGATTTGGGCGGCATCATTAGTGCCGTTGACCGTGAGGGTAATTTGATGGGTGCTGCCATCAGCAGATTTCACGGTGATAGTATCCGTTGCAGAGCTTCCTTGAGCGAGGGCTTGCACGGTGGTATTGGAGTTATCGAGATCGTAAGTCCACGCCCCTGAGTCCGTCATGTGCAGCGTGCCGAGAGTGCCAGCATAATCAGTATCCGAGAAATGTGCTTCACCAGTATCGGTATCGGAAATAGTAAGTGTACCAGAAGTCTGCAGAGCAGATTCTTCAGTTACTTGGCCTGAATTAGTACCCGCAATCTGGGCGACATCATTAGTACCGTTGACCGTAATAGTTATTTGATGAGTAGTTCCGTCAGCTGATTTCACAGTGATAGTATCGGTAGCCCTTGCACCTTGAGCGAGGGCTTGCACGCTTGTATTGGAGTTATCGAGATCGTAAGTCCACGCCCCTGAGTCCGTCATGTGCAGAGTGCCGAGAGTGCCGGCGTAATCAGTATCAGAGAAATGTGCTTCCCCCGTGTCTGTATCAGAAATAGTAAGTGTACCAGAAGTCTGCAGAGCAGATTCTTCAGTTACTTGACCCGTTGCGGAACCCGCAATCTGGGCGGCATCATTCGTACCGTTGACAGTTACTGTGATCTGATGAGTAGTTCCGTCAGCTGATTTCACAGTGATGGTATCAGTTGCAGAGCTTCCTTGAGCGAGGGCTTGCACGCTTGTATTGGAATTATCGAGATCGTAAGTCCAGGCACCAGAATCGGTCATGTGTAAGGTGCCGAGAGTTCCAGTATAATCAGTATCCGAGAAATGATTTTCACCAGTGTCGGTGTCGCTAATGGTCAGAGTACCAGAAGTCTGCAGAGCAGATTCTTCTGTGACTTGACCCGTTGCGGAACCCGCAATCTGGGCGACGTCATTAGTACCATTGACGGTAAGGGTGATCTGATGAGTAGTTCCGTCAGCTGATTTCACTGTAATGGTATCAGTTGCAGAGCTTCCTTGAGCAAGGGCTTGCACGGTGGTATTGGAATTATCTAAATCGTAAGTCCAGGCACCAGAGTCAGTCATATGCAAGGTGCCGAGGGTACCTGTATAATCAGTATTGGAGAAATGATTTTCGCCAGTATCGGTATCGGAAATTGTCAGGGTGCCTGACGTTTGTAGGCTTGTTTCTTCCGTGACTTGACCTGAATGAGTACCTGTGATTTGGGCGGCATCATTAGTACCGTTGACGGTAACGGTGATCTGATGACTTGTACCATCAGCTGATTTCACGGTGATGGTATCAGTTGCAGAGCTTCCTTGAGCGAGAGCTTGCACGGTGGTGTTAGAGTTATCGAGATCATAAGTCCAAGCACCAGAGTCAGTCATATGCAGAGTGCCGAGAGTACCCGTGTAATCAGTATCCGAGAAATGATTTTCACCAGTGTCGGTGTCGCTAATGGTCAGAGTACCAGAAGTCTGCAGAGCAGATTCTTCTGTGACTTGACCCGTTGCGGAACCCGCAATCTGGGCGACATCATTGGTGCCATTGACAGTTACTGTGATTTGATGAGTAGTTCCGTCAGCTGATTTTACGGTGATAGTATCCGTAGCAGAGCTTCCTTGAGCGAGAGCTTGCACGGTGGTATTGGAGTTATCGAGATCATAAGTCCAGGCACCAGAATCAGTCATATGCAGAGTACCCAAAGTCCCTGTGTAATCCGTATCCGAGAAATGATTTTCGCCTGTGTCAGTATCAGAAATAGTAAGTGTGCCAGAAGTCTGCAGGGCAGATTCTTCAGTGACTTGTCCCGTTGCGGAACCCGCAATCTGGGCGACGTCATTAGTGCCATTGACGGTAACGGTGATCTGATGAGTAGTTCCGTCAGCTGATTTCACGGTGATGGTATCCGTTGCAGAGCTTCCTTGAGCGAGGGCTTGCACTGTGGTATTGGAATTATCGAGATCGTAAGTCCAGGCACCAGAATCGGTCATGTGCAGAGTGCCGAGAGTTCCAGTGTAATCCGTGTCGGAGAAATGATTTTCGCCTGTGTCAGTGTCGCTAATGGTCAGAGTACCCGAAGTCTGTAGGGCAGATTCTTCAGTGACTTGTCCCGTTGCGGAACCCGCAATCTGGGCGGCATCATTCGTACCGTTGACAGTTACTGTGATCTGATGAGTAGTTCCGTCAGCTGATTTCACAGTGATAGTATCCGTAGACCTTGCACCCTGAGCGAGGGCTTGCACGGTGGTATTGGAGTTGTCGAGATCGTAAGTCCACGCCCCTGAGTCCGTCATGTGCAGTGTGCCGAGAGTGCCAGCGTAATCAGTATCAGAGAAATGTGCTTCCCCCGTGTCCGTGTCGCTAATTGTCAGAGTGCCTGACGTTTGTAGGCTTGTTTCTTCTGTAACTTGACCTGAATGAGTACCTGTGATTTGTGCGGCATCATTAGTACCGTTGACGGTGACAGAAATTTGATGAGTTGTACCATCGGCAGATTTCACGGTGATAGTATCCGTTGCAGAGCTTCCTTGAGCGAGGGCTTGCACGGTGGTATTGGAGTTATCGAGATCGTAAGTCCACGCCCCTGAGTCCGTCATGTGCAGCGTGCCGAGAGTACCGGCGTAATCAGTATCAGAGAAATGCGCTTCGCCCGTGTCCGTGTCGGAAATTGTCAGAGTGCCTGACGTTTGTAGGCTTGTTTCTTCCGTGACTTGGCCTGAATTAGTACCCGCAATCTGAGCGACATCATTCGTACCGTTGACCGTGAGGGTAATTTGATGGGTGCTGCCATCGGCAGATTTCACGGTGATAGTATCCGTTGCAGAGCTTCCTTGAGCGAGGGCTTGCACGGTGGTATTGGAGTTATCGAGATCGTAAGTCCACGCCCCTGAGTCCGTCATGTGCAGCGTGCCGAGAGTACCGGCGTAATCAGTATCAGAGAAATGCGCTTCGCCCGTGTCCGTGTCGGAAATTGTCAGAGTGCCTGACGTTTGTAGGCTTGTTTCTTCCGTGACTTGGCCTGAATTAGTACCCGCAATCTGAGCGACATCATTCGTACCGTTGACCGTGAGGGTAATTTGATGGGTGCTGCCATCGGCAGATTTCACGGTGATAGTATCCGTTGCAGAGCTTCCTTGAGCGAGGGCTTGCACGGTGGTATTGGAGTTATCGAGATCGTAAGTCCACGCCCCTGAGTCCGTCATGTGCAGCGTGCCGAGAGTGCCAGCATAATCAGTATTAGAGAAATGTGCTTCACCAGTATCGGTATCGGAAATTGTCAGGGTGCCTGACGTTTGTAGGCTTGTTTCTTCCGTGACTTGACCTGAATGAGTACCTGTGATTTGGGCGGCATCATTAGTGCCGTTGACCGTGAGGGTAATTTGATGGGTGCTGCCATCAGCAGATTTCACGGTGATAGTATCCGTTGCAGAGCTTCCTTGAGCGAGGGCTTGCACGGTGGTATTGGAGTTATCGAGATCGTAAGTCCACGCCCCTGAGTCCGTCATGTGCAGCGTGCCGAGAGTGCCAGCATAATCAGTATCCGAGAAATGTGCTTCACCAGTATCGGTATCGGAAATAGTAAGTGTACCAGAAGTCTGCAGAGCAGATTCTTCAGTTACTTGACCCGTTGCGGAACCCGCAATTTGGGCGACATCATTGGTGCCATTGACAGTTACTGTGATTTGATGAGTAGTTCCGTCAGCTGATTTCACAGTGATGGTATCAGTTGCAGAGCTTCCTTGAGCGAGGGCTTGCACGGTGGTATTAGAGTTGTCGAGATCGTAAGTCCACGCCCCTGAGTCCGTCATGTGCAGTGTGCCGAGAGTTCCAGTGTAATCAGTATCCGAGAAATGATTTTCGCCCGTGTCCGTGTCGGAAATTGTCAGAGTGCCTGACGTTTGTAGGCTTGTTTCTTCCGTGACTTGGCCTGAATTAGTACCCGCAATCTGGGCGACATCATTAGTACCGTTGACCGTAATAGTTATTTGATGAGTAGTTCCGTCAGCTGATTTCACAGTGATAGTATCGGTAGCCCTTGCACCTTGAGCGAGGGCTTGCACGCTTGTATTGGAGTTATCGAGATCGTAAGTCCACGCCCCTGAGTCCGTCATGTGCAGAGTGCCGAGAGTGCCGGCGTAATCAGTATCAGAGAAATGTGCTTCCCCCGTGTCTGTATCAGAAATAGTAAGTGTACCAGAAGTCTGCAGAGCAGATTCTTCAGTTACTTGACCCGTTGCGGAACCCGCAATCTGGGCGGCATCATTCGTACCGTTGACAGTTACTGTGATCTGATGAGTAGTTCCGTCAGCTGATTTCACAGTGATGGTATCAGTTGCAGAGCTTCCTTGAGCGAGGGCTTGCACGCTTGTATTGGAATTATCGAGATCGTAAGTCCACGCACCTGAGTCCGTCATGTGTAGCGTGCCGAGAGTACCAGCGTAATCAGTATCAGAGAAATGTGCTTCCCCCGTGTCCGTGTCGGAAATTGTCAGAGTGCCTGACGTTTGTAGGCTTGTTTCTTCCGTGACTTGGCCCATATCTGTGCCAGATATACTGGCAGCGTCATTTTTCCCAGTGATATCAATACTCACTGGTATCGACTTGCCATCAGTGGAGAGGATATTAAAATGTTCTTGTACTTGTTGTCCTTGAGTGAGTGCCTGGACATTGTGCGCTGAGTTATCTAGAGTGTAAGTCCAATGACCATTTTTAGCAATTGCGAGAGTACCATATGTGCCATGTAGCGAGCTAGCTTTGTAAGTAGGTGGGATGGATGATGGAGACAAATTACTAGTATGGATCTGTAGATTCCCTTGTACTACTTGATTATTATCTTCTTCTGTTTGGCCATGAGTTGAACCAGATAGGCTAGAAATGGCAGGGCCTAAATTTTGTGATGAATGTGAGCCTGTATTAGCGTAAGGGTGATAGGGCTGAAATACCGGAGTTGTAGCATTACCACTAGGAGCGAGGATTTGATAAGTCTGAGTTGGGATATGAATGAGAGGGGCTTGACCAGGAGATGAGCTATTGGCTTGATCGGAAGAAATTAATACCTCTCCACCAAATTCATCAGCGATACTATCGATAGTAGAAGGGATGGAGAAATTTATCACATTATCAATATCTACTTTTGGAGGAAGAATTAGTAAGAAATCACTGAGATCTTCAATAGATAAATAGACCGAACCATCGGGCTGAATTACGGCCCCATCTAGCTCAGTATCTTGGGGTAAATTTGTGATATGAACTTCACGAATCGAAGGGTCGTCTGGAAGAGAAAAATGGATAACAAAGTCTTTTTCGCCTTGATCAGCTATCTGGATTTTCAGTTCATAGTTTTTATCATCAGGGGCTTTTTCATCAGCTTCAACCTGCTCCAATTTTTCATCGAGGGGACGATAATCAGCATGTTTTTCTGCTTCAGCTAATTTTTCATCAAGAGGACGATAATCATCTTTATTGGAAGCATGATTTTGCGGGGTATCTTCAGCCATGATTTACTCCTTACCTTTCGTGTAAACCGCTCTCAAGAGTGGTATAAATTGGTTTTAATAAATATTGAAAGACTGTTTTATTGCCGGTAATAATATCGACTTCGGAAGTCATGCCGGGCAAGAGCTTGTGTTCTTTGATGCTTCCAAGGTAAACTTGTTTGGGACTTACCCAACCTTTGTAGAAAAGACCTCCTCGTTCGTCGGAAAAAGTCGTCGGTGAAATACGCGTAATTGTCCCTTCAATAGAGCCATAGCGTGAGAAATCGTAAGTATCTAGTTTTACTTGAGTATTTTGGCCAGTTTTGACAAAGCCGATATCTTTTGGTGAGATTTTAATTTCAATACTGTAACCCGTGTTGATGGGGACAATTTCCGCGACGACGCCACCAGCAGGTATGACGGAGCCAATAGAGCTACGGGGGAGGCTTTTTATAATGCCAGCAATAGGTGATTTAAGTGTATTTTTATCAAGATTCGAACTGGATTCTTTGATTTGTTCCGTAAGTCCAGCGAGATCAACTAAGACTTGGCTACGCAATTGAAGCGCCTCAGAAAAAAACGAGCGTTTTATTTTGTCGACATTAGCTTCTACGCCTTCTAGCTGCTCAGTTAGATTTTTGCGATTATTTTGAGCACTAATTAAACGGTTACTCACTTCGGCTTCTTGTTTCCGCGCATTGAGAATCTCGAGTTTAGAGACGGAGTCAGCTTTTTCGAGATCTTCATACATTTTGAGGATTTCTTTATCTGCAGCTGCCTGCCTCCTCAAAGCGGGTAATTTACGATCAATTCCCCTGATTTGTTCTTGGATTGCATCTGATTTTTCCATTTCAACCGCAATGGAGGAAAAGAGTGCTTTATTACGACCGAGAAGCTCTTCTCTTTCTTCTTCAATGAGGTGGTGATATTTTTTTTCTAATTGGGTAAAATCGGGTTTGCGTTCCTGTACAAATGCTTTGAGTAACTCAGATTTTATTTGTAGGCCAATTTGTTTAGTACTGAGGCGATTTAATTCAGTGGAGGCATGAACAGGGTCAAAGGCTAAGAGCAGTTGTCCCTTCTCAACAATGTCGCCTTCTTTACAGAACAGTTCTGTTATTTGCCCACCCTCTAAACTCTGAATAATTTGCAGGTCACCAACGGGAATGACTTGCCCATGTGTCTTGGTGACTTCATCAATTGAGGTACTTGCGGCCCAAAAAATACCGCTACAAATAAAAATGGTGGTGAGTATAATAACTGTAGAGATGGCTTTTTTATTGGAGTCGAGATGATTGAGAGAAGATTCGTTAAAAACAGTTTGTGGTTGGTTTTTAGCGAGTTCAATAATTTCTTTGTATTGATTTTTTTTCATGCGGAAACCTCAGGTTTTTTTTCAATAGGGCCAAAGTGAGCGACTGATCCTTTATCAAGGATAAGAGCGTTATCGGCGAGTTGCATTAATTCGGCACAGAGGGTTGTGAAGAAGATTGTTTTATGTCCATGAATTTGTTCAAGTAAATAGATGAAGAGCGCTTTTTCTTTAGGATAATGAGCGCTCAGATTGATGTCTAGCAGTACAATGGGGGCATCTTTAATAAAGATATTCATCACTGAGAGGTGTCTCTTTAAATAGGGATCATCTAAGTCAGCCAATTCAGTTTCTAAAGTTTTACCGCAATCAAGAAGTTCTTTAGTGAACAAATGGGCCTCACATAAACTTTTGATTTTCTCTAATGAGCACTGAGGATTGAGTTCATGAAGAAAATCTATAATAGAGATGTGAGACCGTGGAACCCACTCACCCGCATAAGATAATTCATCACGAAAATGATAAGCATTAATATTTTTTAAATTACTAGTGCCGATCATAGCTTTGCCTGATTGGGCATCAATAGTTTTTGTGAGGATATTTATAAGAGTTGATTTTCCGCTATTATTAGGACCTGCAATGGCCGTGGTACTCTTAGCTTCTGACTCAAAACTAACCCCAGCGAGAGCAGGATCTTGGCTATTGTTGTAGCGGAAAACGACATTATCAAATTTAAAGCCCGCAGTTTCAGTAAAGATGTTTTCTCCGGAAGATTTTTCGTCTTCAATGGGAATATAACGATCAATTTGTGCGAGCGTATTTTTGAATTTAGGTAAGCGACCAAAAGACATAGCGGAGGACTGTATAGGTGAGGTCACTCGACGAGCGAGCATCATCGCCGCAATGAGGTCGCCAGCAGTTAATTTTTGATCCATCACTAAATAAATACCCGTGGCCATTGTGGCGAGACTCGTAAATTGGCTCAATACATATGATGAGTTTTGCATGAGCTGAGACAGCTTGATTTGAGTGCGATTTGCCTTGACGCTAATTTTATTAAAGTCATGATAGCGTGCTAACCAAGAATTTTTGAGCGCGGCGGCCTCGAGTTGCTGAGCATGGCGAGCCAAATCTATTTCGAGATTAAGCTTTTCCTTCTGAGCATAAGAAGAACTCATCGAGGATTGGCTTATGAGTTTATTAAAGAAAGGAATAATTAGGGCATAAATGACAATCGAAATTAAAGGCACAAGAACTAACCATCCTCCTGTGATAAAAATAGTAATGAGTGAAATGCTTAAGAAAGGTATATCTAAGAGTGATAAGCCTGAATTACTAATGAAAAAACTACGGATGGCATCGATTTCTTTAAAACGACCAATCAGGTTTTGGTAGGGTTGGTTAGCACTTTGTAGAAAAGGTAAATTAAGGATTTTTCGGCCATATGATAAAGTGAGTTTATAGGTCCATGAGCGACAAATATTAGCAGCCAATCTCACACGAACAAAGCGGAAGCTAAACAGAAAAATCATTGCTAGAACAGCCCCAAAAGCTAAGTGGCTTAAAGTATTAATCGACTTTGAAGGAATGGCCATATCATAGACGTGTCTGGTGAAGAGCGGAATGACAAGAGCTAAGAAGCCTAAGATAGATGAGATCCCCAAAGCTAATATGATTTTCGGCCAAAACAGTTGTAGGCTGGTCCAGGACCAAGAACGGATTTTAGCTGAGTGATCAGTCAAGTCAAGGACTTTAAAAACATTGACTTTATGCGGACGGTCAATAGCAGATAGTTGTTCTCCGTTGTGAACGAGTAGTTGATCCCCTTTATCTTCTAGAATAACAAGCATTTCTTGATTGATCTCTGCAATGGCAATATGATCAAGAGGAGTTTGCGAGAGTTTATTTTCTTCGAGTACGTAACCCAGGCTAAGAAGAATGAGATGAATGGAGCTCGAATCAAGTTTTGGTTGTTGACTGATGATGCTCGCCAATTGATTGGAGGTTCCTTGCCAATTAACAGCGCTTAAAATGATGGGTAGGGTCTTTAAGCACGCATGATCCTGTTCAAGCGATTCAATAAGTTCAATGACATCTTGATAAATTTTTTCTGAGTTATGCATTAGCGACCTCCATTGCTGCCATCAAAGCAGCTTTTTGTGCGGATCTCGCTTCTGCTTGCTTCTTTTCTTCAAGAAGAAACTCATTCTTAGTTAACATCAGAGGATCCTTTACTAAAATCATAAAATCATCTAATGAGTGAATGAAACTGATGAAACGCCAACGAGAAGCGGGGTCAAAAGAGCTTAAAATATCTTCAATGAGAATAAATTTTTTATTAGAAATCAGAGCTCGAATAAGAGCGATTTGTATTTTGGTTGACTTGTCATAGAAATCGAATCTATCGTTATTAACAGGATCCTCGTAGCCCTTGGGGAGCTTGTTGAAATATTCATGGAGTCCGAGTTGTCCTGCATAATCCAAGGCCTCACTGGCGTAGATTTTTTTAAAGGCAGTTAAATTTTCAATTATGGTGCCTGAAAACAAAGGGCAATGGCCGTCGATTTTAATAAAGTCAGGTTCTGAAATTCTATGATTATTGTATTTTAAATCAAAATCGTCAAGATTATCGAGAAGGTAAACACCTTCAATGCAGGGAGTGCTGTGAATACTAATAGTTTGAATCTGAAAAAACTCTTTGAAATCTTGGTTTTCAAAATGACTCAGCTCTTCTTTTGCGAGGGCATTTTCCTGTAAGCGTACACCGGTGTTGAGTAATGCACCTACGGGAGCAATACAACGCCCTGCCAAGATAGAACAAGCTGCTAGGGCTCCCGTAGTTAACTCTCCTTGAATAACTTTGTAAGCACCAAAGCTAATGACGGATATGGTGGAGAGCTGACTAAGGACTTGGATAATGGAGCTCAGGTGAGATTGAAGTGCTGCCTGGCGAGTCGTGTTAGAAATATGATCGCTTAGGATGTTGTTTAGTTGCGCTTCTTCAATAGCAACTAAATTATTTTTTTTCTTTGAATCAAGATGAAAGAAAAAGCCATACAGTCGTGCTTGGAGGTTTTGTTCATTGCTTTCTTTTGTAAGCGATATTCGTTTTGCGTAACGGGAAAGAGTAAGACTGCTGATGATCGCAATGATGAAGAGAACTCCAGGAACTAAAGCCACATCTCCAGCTAAAAACCAGAGGATATAAAGGTAGAAAAACACGAAGGGTAAGTCAAGTAAAGCGACAATGCTTTGGCCGGAATAATTGTTTTTGAGGATATTTAATTTATCAAAAAAAGTACGAACTCGAATGGGGCTATACTCTTTCGATGAAGTCATTATTTTATCGGCTAATAGAATGGGAGCATCAA
Source organism: Lentisphaera profundi (assembly GCF_028728065.1). Lineage (GTDB taxonomy): Bacteria > Verrucomicrobiota > Lentisphaeria > Lentisphaerales > Lentisphaeraceae > Lentisphaera > Lentisphaera profundi. The sequence goes on from NZ_CP117812.1 coordinate 59,025, forward strand.
GTGCATAGGCTTCGCTATAGATCTGCAGTACTAAGGCCCTTAGATAGCGGAATAAGCCATCGATTACAACAGCGATAAAAGCTGCTGAGAAAAGTAATAAAGCGGTCGAAACGGAATTATTACCTAAAATTCTATCGTAGACATGAAGCATGACAATAGGAACAGTTAAGCCTAGGATATTAATCATAAAAGACGCCGCTAAGACATCTAGATGGATGTTTAAAAAAGGAACTATAGTTTTTGTTTTGGGCATGATAAATTTCGTCCTACCATCCACCACCTAGGCTTATAAAGACTTTCGAAGTTTGAGAGAGAACTTCACGGTAGTTATCCAAGTAACGTTGCTTTGAATTGATTAGCGTCCGCTCAACTTCAAATACTTCAAGATGTGAAATAAGTCCAGTCTCAAAGCGTTTCATCGTTTGTTGGTAAGAGACTTCCAATTGATTAGTACGTTCTTTTTCGATGGCTAATTGCTGACGGCGGTATTTGATGTTCATTATTGCTTCTTCAACATCATTAACTGCGGAGAGTAGAGATTTTTTGTACTCTATTTGTTTTGATTCAACAAAAACTCCGCGGCGTTCAAGTTCAACTTTAGTAGCAGGATCAAGTGCAGGGAAAGAGATTTTAGGTAAAACTGAAAGAACCCAATTATCGGTGATGCTCGCTAAGCTTGCAGAGGACATTGTGTAGTCTAGACCTACAGAGACTTGGGGAAGGCGTGCCACTCTTGCGGACTCTTCGTTAAAGTAAGCTTCACGTAAACGTAAGTCAGCGGCAATAACGTCGGGTCGTCGCGAGATAAGTGAAAAGCTCAATTCTTTTGGAGGCTCTGGAATACTTATGCTTTGTGTCATTTTTTGATGTTCAAGCGTAATCGCATGAGGAGCTCTACCAAGTAGCAGATTGAGTTGCATAGCGAGGACTTCTCGTTGACGTTCAATATTGACTAAGTCTGATTTTAAACGGAGTACTTCCGCTTTTTGGGATGATGCTTGTTCTTTATTTGCGAGACCAATTTTTTCTCTATTGACGTACATGCGCAAAATCTCTTCAGTATCTTTAATAGCCCATTCATGAAGTGACTGTTGTTCATCAAGCATGCGAATATTGAAGTAGATATTCGCCATGTCATTGATGACTTTTAGGTAGGCGCCGCGGTAATCGGCTTCAGTAGCTTTGTATTCAGCTAAAGCACCGCGACTAGCGGCTTCTAAGCGGCCCCAAATATCGGCTTCCCAGCTCACATGAGCATTAAATTTTGAACGAGATTTGAAGTTGCCATCATCACTACTAGTAGATCCAGGCTGAGAGATGCTGGAACTAAGTTTTGGGATTTTGTCGAACTGAGCATCAGACACAGCTAAGCGAGCGAGATCGACTCTTTTAACTAATAATTTAAGATCTAAGTTTTGGTCTACTGCCTGTAAGATAAGGTCATTTAATGTGGGATCATCAAAAGCTTGCCACCAATCTTTATTAATTTTGAATGGACTCTTTGAAGTAAAATCTGCTTTTGCATCATTTTCGACAGATTTAGAAATCTCATTTTTTTTATTAATTTGCTTCGTTTCTACATCTTTCATGTTTCCACAGGAAACCATAGCTAGAGTGGCACTGAGTGCCATAAAAGTGTTTTTCATATTTAACTCCCAAAATATTATATGAGGATAATATAATTGTGGAGGCTACCGTTGCACTACTTTTTTCAGTAGGTTTTACAAATTAGCAGAAAAAAAAGCCCAAAACCGAAGTTTTGGGCTTAAGAGCGAGTGATGAGACTCGAACTCACAACATTCACCTTGGCAAGGTGATGCTCTACCATTGAGCTACACTCGCGTTGTTGAGGATGATAATACACACAGTTTTATTTTGATCAACTGGCTTTGAAGAAAAAAACTGTTTTTTTCTATTTGTGTTTTTAGGGTGAAGTTAATGAACTCAGCTCAAGAGAGAGCGAGCGGACTTTAGGTAGCCAAGAGCTTATTTTATTTATCTCTATGTTTATAAGTCATTTGTAGGTATTCTTGAGCCATTTCGGGAGTCAATAATTCGAGCATGAAGTGATTATCAATCCAAAATTCCACCACGCGAAAAGATCCACGACGAAATTCTGCGGCATGCCAATTTTGCTCTTTTGCGATACTTAAAATTTCTTGAGTGGACAGATCACAAGAAATAGCAGCGTGTACGGCAGTGTAGTGCGGAGTTTCTTGAATTTGAAAATGACAGGCTTCCGTGGCATTGCCTGGGCGCAGGCTGGTATCGGCGGGATAGATTTCTAAAGCAGAGCCAAAGTCGTCACCAAACCACAGCATGTAAGCATTCGGTGTAGGAGAGAAATCCGTGATTTTACCCTTGAAGATTTTTTGAAGGACGAGAGCGGTTTCTTTTGGCTTGAGTGTGGGGATTGAAATATGATGGATCATTAGTGGGGGCCTCAAGCTTATTTACTTTCTCTTAAGTATATGTGATTAAGTTTGAACTTAAAATTTTCTTAGCAATTTAAATACGATCCTTGAGGCCATAAAAAAGCGCCGTTTAAGTAAACGGCGCTTTTAGAGAAACTTGAGTGCTGAATTATTTTACAGCAATAAGCTCGATATCGAATACAAGTGTTTCACAAGGACCGATTTTAGGTGGGCTACCAGCTGCGCCATAAGCGAGTTCGTAAGGAATGAAAAGTTCCCACTTGTCACCAGCTTTCATGAGCTGAAGAGCTTCCTGCCAGCCTTGAATAACGCCATTAACTGGGAAAGATACTGTTTCGCCACGTTGGTATGAGCTATCGAAAACTTCGCCATTAGTGAGGCGACCTTCGTAGTGAGTTTCTACTGTACATGAAGCAGAAGGAGTTTGGCCATCACCACTATTGACAACGCGGTACTGAAGACCACTCGCAGTTGTGATGATACCATCTTTCTTGCCGTTTTCAGCTAAGAATTCTTGGCCAGCAACTGCAAGGTGCTTGGATTGCTCAGCAGTTTTAGCTTGCATACGCTCTTGAAGCTCACCGAAAATGGCTTGCTCGTCTTCTGCAGTGAATGGGCTATCTTTACCTTCAGAAGCTTCGAGAATACTAGCTCCGAGAGCAGTGAAATTAAGTTCTTCGGCAAGGCCTTGGCCTTTGAGGTTATCAAAAATTTGACGGCCAATAATGGCAGACAATTTATCTTGGTCTGTACTCATGTCTTTTCCTTGTTATATGTTTGACTGCGTGAGTATAAGCTTAGAGCTCAAGCTGTCAAGTTAAGCAAGGAAAGAGCTCGTGGAGAACGCAGTAAGCTGAGCTTAAATCACCTACAGTCCATTCAGGAAATAAGATTGAGTTTATCGATTAGCAAATAATAGGTCGACCCAAAGTTTGTGTGTGAACTGCAAATCCAAAGATTTAAAAATGAGTTCAAAGCCGATGGTTACACCATGTCCAGGACCGTCAGTCGCCTGTAACTTATCAGCACTCCCCAAATTTGTAAGGATTAATAGAGTTATTAACCATCAAGCGAAGATAGTGGTGACTAGAAGGCACCTCCGGGAGTGTTTTACCTTTAGCCAATGTCATGGTGTAGATGTTGTTAGAGGCTTCATAGTTCTGCCCATTAATTCCGTTTTGTGATGAGGACCTAAGCGTTAAATAAATTCAGACCTCAAGAGCGCTAGCAAGCCTTTGTAAGAATAAGCCAACATCGGTAACTATTCCCACGGCCTCTAAGCTGCCTCGATCAGCGAGTTTGCTGACCACTGCGGGATTAATATCGACACAAATAAGCTGGACCTCAGAGGGAGTCATATTACCAACCCCAATAGAATGCAGCATGGTGGAGAGCATGAGAATCATTTTACAGTCTTTGATGGCCTCGGCATAGCGTTCTTGAGCGACAATGAGATCCATGATGGCATCGGGTAGGGGACCATCATCGCGAATTGATCCAGCAAGGATATAGTCAACTTTATTTTGCACACAAGCATGCATGATTCCGGATTTAATGACCTTCTGCTTGACGGCTTCTTCAATGGAACCTGCGAGGCGGATCTGATTGATGGCGCGCAAGTGATGCTGATGGCCTCCCGCAATAGCTTGGCCCTTTTGTAGATCCACACCTAAAGAGGTGCCAAAGAGGTTGTACTCAATATCATGGACCGCGAGCGCATTGCCGGTGAGCAAAGTATCAATAAATCCAGCGCGGATCATTTGCTCGAGGTAAATCCCTGCACCAGTATGAACGACCACGGGGCCAGCAACGACTGCAATTTTAGCACCAGCGGTTTTCAGTTTTTTCATTTCATTGGCGAGTGCTTCGATTTGACCTTCGACACGGCGTTCGCTAGAAACGCCACTGCTCATGAAACTGAAGCTCTCGGTATTTTGATCTGGAGTAATGGGCTTATCTACTTTGAGGCCTTGGTCGCCAATTAAGATTTGATCGCCCTCTTTGATATCGCGTAAGACTTGGCAAGATATTTGTTGTTGATCAGCACTCAGGATAATGACCCCATCCATGCGCCTATTTTGAAGTTCAAGCCATTGACTTCCACAGAGTACTTGAGTGGGATAAATACTCGTGCTATAAAAGTTTTCAGGTGCGACGCCGTCTTTTGGTGAGGGAGCAAACTGTGCTTGCAAGGAGGCGGTCATTAATTCTACGCCTTGGCCCAATAATTCTTTTAATACGGCATCCATGCGAACTTGATTAGGCGCGCAAATTTTTAGCTTAGCATGAGAGGCTTGATCCGTACGCAGTGCGGGGACAAGCTTAATCAATTCAAAACTGAGCCCCCCACGATCAAGGCAATTCAGAATCTCAGAAAGTTCACCCGAGTCGAGTAGGTGACCAGATAGTTTTAAATGCGCCGTACAAATCGTAGATTGCAGATTAGCGGAGGGACTCGCGGCAACAATGTTTTGCTGCTCGAGTTTCATGGTCAAGCATTTGACCCCACCGCCAGCTTTCATGAATTCACTCACAGCACAGATATGGATTTGATAACCTCGATCATTCAGTTTCTCAATGAGCTCAGGACTCATGGCATTTGTAAAAATATGTTCTTTGATATTAAAGAGATTACAGGCGAATTGGCAGGCATCTTCTTCGCTGACTAGGATACGATTTGCGGGACTTATGCGTTGTTCTATTTCACTAAGGGAGAAAGCATCAAAGGCATTGGGAAAATAGAGGGCTTCACCAGCAGAGAGCGGCGCAAAGCAGGTATCCAAATGGTAAAAGCGGGGATCTATCAGTCGTAGTGGAATGACTTCAATCTGCCAAGATTTCATAATGTGGAGCTGAACTTCTAGGCAAGATCGAACCCCGTAAGCGGCCCATAAAAGGCGCTCATTCGCTTGGAAAAGCGCATCTCCTTCACCTTCAAAACTCAATGATCGTCCGAAATCGCTTAGCTGATAGTGGAGCTTATTAAATTCATCGTAAAAGATGCTTTCTTCTGCTTGGCGTTCAGTCAAGCGAAAGCGTGAGAGTATCATATTTTCGCCTAAGCTGAGCCCGCCATTAGCGGTAAAGACTAAATCCGGCATATCCTCTTGCGCTGGTATGCAGTGGATATCTACATATTGAGCTAAAGTTTTATATAGGTAGTTCCACTGATCACGAGCTAGATCACGATTGACTCGCCCAATCTGACCTTCCATCCAGGGATTGATCTCATAATTGACGCCGAAATAATCCGGGCGGCACATGACTATTTTTTGCTTTTTCATAAGAGTAGGACTCCTAAGTTTAAAAACGCGTATTCACCTAATATACATCTGGCGATTGATGGAAAATAGTCATTTAGCAAAATTTTGCGGGGAGTTTTTTTTCATTTTATGATTCTACCGTGTTTAGTTTAGAGGGGGACATTTTAAATTAATCGAGTCGATGTACTGCTAATGAATCAAAATCAAGACATTGAAAGAATTCTCGAATTTGTAAAAAGTGCGAATTCGCCTGAGATAAAATCGAGCTTAGAACGAGGGCAGCAGGCGGTCGACTTAAGTAGGCTCATTTTAGAGCAAGCGGATAAAGTGCGTCATGATGACGAAAGGTTAAGAGATGAAGAACTAGCGCGCATGTTCGACGATCCGCAGGGCAAAGCTTTTAGCACGGCAATGCACGATCAATGTTTCCGCAGTGAAAATTCTAAGCGCATAGCCGATCAGATTGGCTACTTATTAAAAAAATACGGTACGCCGAGTTTCCTTGATCACTGGGCAAGAGTGGAAATTGATGTTTTTAAGAGCTCGCCACTATTCTTGAAACAGCGCTTGGTGCCACTCATCAAGAGATTAATACGTAAGAAAACAGCGGGGGTTATTTTTCCAGGTGAAGAGACTGGCTTGCTGAGCCACGTTCAAAAAAGAAAAGATCAAGGAGTGATTAGCAATGTAAATCGTCTCGGTGAAGCGATCCTAGGCGAAGCAGAAGCTCATAGCCGTCTAGAGACTTATATTGCGGATCTAGAAAAGCATCAGATCGCGTACATGTCGATAAAAATCTCCACCATCTACTCACAGATTAATACTCGCGCATGGCATCAAAGCGTGGATATCCTGGCCGGTCGCTTGCGTTGCCTTTATCGTGCGGCAATAAAAAATGCTGGAGATGAGCAAGCCTGCTTTATCAATTTGGATATGGAAGAATATCGCGACCTGCGCTTAAGTTATGAAGTTTTTAAAGAAGTTCTTGATGAAGATGAATTTTTGCAATACCGAGCAGGAATTGTGCTACAGGCTTATTTGCCCGACTCCTATGCCTTGCTCGAAGAGCTCATCGCTTTTTCTCAAAAACGTTGTGATCGTGGGGGAGTCCCACTCAAACTACGAATCGTTAAAGGTGCGAACTTAGCCATGGAAAAACTTGAGGCGGCTTTAGATAGTAGTGTGCCGGCCCCGTTTCCCGATAAATTATCCGTGGATAGCCATTTTAAAAAAATGCTTCATCTCGCCTTGCGTCCAGAGAATGTAAGATCACTGAATATCGGCATTGCATCGCATAATCTTTTTGACTTATCTTATGCTTTGCTTTTGATAGCAGAAAATGGAGTGGAGGCCTACTGCGAGTTTGAAATGCTAGAAGGCATGGCACCACATATTCATCGAATTATCAATTTATTGAGCGGCAAAACGGTGCTTTACTGCCCCGCGGCTCGGGCCTCAGAGTTTAATAATGCAATGGCTTACCTCATTAGACGCCTTGATGAGCAGAGCGCAGAGGAGAACTTTTTGCGTCATTCCTTTAAACTTCTAGGCGATCAGCAGAGTTTTGCTAAGCAGAGTGAGTTTTTTTTACGGGGTATTGAAGGCCTTGAGGCGATTGACTCATCATCGCGGCGCAATCATCTGCCAATATTAAAGAAAACCACGCTAGAAGAAAATTTTCATAATGAAATGAATACGGATTTTGTCTTGGAGTCAAATATCCATCGCTTAAGAGGTGAAACGCTAAAGACTGTGAACGAGCTCCTAGAGTCAAGCCATCCGAGCCCTATTCCGCTAATAATTAATGGCCAAGAAATACACAGTAAACAAACAGCCTCAGGGATAAGCCCCGATACGGGGAAAGAATTTTATGATTATAGTTTAGCCGATGCGGCGGCGATAGAAAAGACTTTGCGATGTGCGCAAAATCAAACGAAGCTGATTGTCTTTGACGATTGGCCTAAAAGGGCAGATAAATTACTTAAAGTAGCGGAAATCATGCGCCACAAGCGTTTCCATTTGTGTGCACTTCTTATGGCAGATGTGGGCAAGAGTTCTTTAGAAGCCGATGGCGAAGTCTCCGAGGCAATAGATTTCTGTGAATACTACGCCCGCTCAATGGCTCAATGGCAGCACTTGCCCAATTTGAAGATGCAGGCCTTGGGTAGCGTATTGATTTGTTCGCCATGGAATTTCCCGCTAGCGATTCCAACAGGAGGTATTGCAGCCGCTTTAATCATGGGCAATGCCTGTGTTTTTAAGCCCGCACCAGAAGCGGTATTGGTGGGCTACGAATTACTAAATATTTTTCATCAAGCGGGCTTTGATCCATGTGACTTACAGTTTGTGAGCTGTGAAGATGAGCCACAGGGTTCCAGCTTAATTAAAGATTCACGTATAGATGCAGTGGTGCTTACAGGAGCAACTGAAACGGCACAGTATTTCATGAAAATGAGACCAGGACTCCACTTGATGGCTGAGACGGGGGGCAAAAATACGATGATTATTAGTGAGCTCAGCGATAGAGATTTGGCGATTAAGGACTTAGTGGATTCGGCCTTTGCTTATTCAGGTCAGAAATGCTCAGCTTGTTCTTTGGCCTTTATTCATCAGTCTCTCTATCAAGACCCTAAGTTTTTGGAAACGCTTAAGGATGCGGCGCAATCGCGCACGGTAGGTCAAGTCAGTGATCAACGCTCTTTTATTACACCACTGATTCAGCCTGCGCAGGGCAAATTACTGCATGCAATTGAATCTTTAGAAAAAGCAGAGACTTGGTTGCTCAAGCCAGTCTTGCACGAGGACTCGGCTCATTTAGTGAGTCCAGGAATTAAGTTGGGTGTCACGCCTGAATCAGTGACTTATCGTACGGAACTTTTTGGTCCAGTACTTGGCCTCGTCGTTTATGAGGATTTGGAAGAAGCTATAGAACTGATAAATGCGGGTGACTATGGCCTCACTGGAGGAATCCACAGTTTGGACGAAAGGGAGCAACAATTATTCTTGGAGAAAGTTGAGGTGGGCAATACTTATATTTGCCGAGGCATTACGGGAGCGATGGTGGAACGTCAGGCTTTTGGGGGCTATAAAAACTCTTCTTTTGGTCGTGGATTCAAAGCAGGAGGACCCAATTATCTTTTGCAATTTTGTCAAATTCATGAACAACTTGAGCACGAACATAAATGTATGGCAGTACATGCCCTAGGGGAGTCATTGCAAGAGTTCTTATCTAAAAAAGAACTCGACTTCTGGTCGCGTTCAATAGCGTCGTACCAAGAAGCTTATGAAGATGAGTTCAGTCAAAATCACGATCAGCAAGGCATTGCTGGGCAGGCAAATATTTTTCGTTATCGCAAGTTAAAAGTTATGCATTTGGCCCTTCAGAGCAGCGATTCAATCCTTGAAGTCTGTCAAGTTTTATCTGCGGCACAAGTTGCGGGAGTCGCAAACTTGCGAGTCTTTGCTAAAAGCACAGATATAGAGCGGCTTAATCTACAAAGCTTGATAAAAATCTTTACTTTTGAGCTTAATATTTTAGACGAAGACGATTTTTCACAAGCTTTAAAAGTATCACCGATGGGACGGATTCGACTCATCCATCAAGCGCCAGAAGCTTGGCTTCGTGAGGCAGCGGAGCGCTTTATTCCTTTGCAAGCCTGCCCCGTTTATTCAACAGGTAGACTCGAGTTGCTACATTATTTTCACTCTCAATCCCTCAGTATTGATTACCATCGCTACGGCAATAGTGAGCAGGGGTTTTCTCTCTCCTAAGTATCGCGGGGTACATTTATTGTGATCGCTAGCAATGAACGGAGAGATCCTTGTAAATCATCTTTATTAGTAGTAGTTTCTGACTGAGTTTAGATTAAATTTTTTGAGGTATATTATGAAGTTCTTTTTACTACTGTTTATTTTTTCCACATCATTGTTTTCAAAGGATATTATTGCTGTTTATCGTTTGAATCACGTCGTGGGTGAGACCCTCCCTGAGCCCGGTATAAATGAAATTTTAAGTAAGGAGAAGGTGCGTCGACTCAATTTCATGCAATTACTTTCCTGTATGAATTATTGCGTTAGCAAAGATGATGTAAAAGCAGTGGTGATTTATCCCGAGGGCATGAGGCTTGGTTTAGCGCAGAAGCAGGAACTAAACCGCCGTATTCAAGAAGTGAAAAAAGCGGGCAAGCAAGTCTATCTTTATGCTTACGGTCTAAACGAGACGACTCTCCCTTTAGCTCAGAGTACTCAGGTCAGCTTATTTCCGCAAGGCGATGTGAGCTTTCGCGGTATTGCGATGCAGCAGTTTTATTTCAAAGGGCTTTTAGATAAGCTCGGACTCCAAGCCGATATTATTCACATTGGTGATTACAAGAGTGCAGGCGAGCCCTTTTACCTAAGTGGGCCTAGTCAAGAAGCCGCCAAGCAACAACAAACTCTTGGAGAACAGATCTTTGAGGAAATTACTGCGGATTGTGCCGTCGGTGAACGCAAGAGTGCTGCGGAGTACGCAAAACTTATTGACAAGGGTTTATTTTCTCCCGAAGAAGCCTTAGAAGCCAATTTAGTGGATTCACTGGAATATCATAATGACTTTATTAAGCGCCTTAAAAAGCAGTATGGCGATGCTAAATTTAAGAGAAATTATGGACTGCCAAAATCTTTTGAAGCGCCACAAATTAAAAATATGATGGATGCCTTCTCATTCTTACAAAAGTTATCAGCACCGAAAAAAGAAGCCAAAGGTGATGTCATTGCCCTCGTCAATCTAGATGGTACCATAGAAGCCGTCATGGCAGAAAAATTGCGCCGTTATATTTTGCGAGCAGCGCAAAACGATAAAGTAAAAGCGATGGTATTGCGAATTAATTCCCCTGGGGGCTCAGCACTTGCCAGTGAAGTCATTTGTCATGCCACAAAAGTATTTAAAGATGCAGGCAAAGTTTTTGTGGTCTCGATGGCCAATGTCGCAGCCAGTGGCGGTTATTATGCCGCCGTCTATGGCGAGCCTATTTTTGCGGAGAACGCAACAATCACGGGATCTATCGGAGTTATCGGAGGCAAGATGGTAACATCTTCTTTACTCGAGAAGATCGGTATTAGCACCCATCAGGTAAAAATCGGTAAATTTAGTGACCTCCATAGTACCACATCATTTTTTGATGAAGCTCAGCGCGAAGTCGTGACTGAATCGATGTTGCGTGTTTATGATGTCTTTAAACAAAGAGTTAGCGAGGGACGCAAAGATAAATTAAAGGGAGAACTCGAATCAATGGCGGGTGGACGTGTATTTACGGGAAGAAGAGCAAAAGAACTCGGCTTAGTGGATAAAATAGGTGGCTTGCGTGAGGCCATTCGCGAAGCTCAAGATCAAGCGAGCTTAGCCAAGTACCGTTTAGAGGTTTATCCCAAGCAACTCAGCTTCGAAGAAATGATTCTCGAAAGTTTTCAGCCACAGAAAGAAGAAGAAGAATTGATCAGCATGGCGCCAATGCAGCGTTTATCCTACAAAAATATCTTTTTGAACAAGATGATTGCCGGCATGGAAATTCACTCCCCAGAATTGGCTTTACATATTGGGAAATTCTTGCAGTATATCAATTTACTACAAAGTCAAAATGTGCTTCTTTTAGATCCGCGCTGGGCGCATTAAGTCTTCCTAAAAAAAAACTTTATAAAATTTATTTGAAGACGTTTGCATATGAACAAACTTTGTGTATTCTCTAAGCACGCTAAACGAAGTGTTTGAAATGGGATTGTAGCTCAATTGGTTAGAGCGCTGGCCTGTCACGCCAGAGGTTGTGGGTTCAAGTCCCATCAGTCTCGCCATTCAAATATTTCATATAGCAACTTTTTTCGAGTAGGGATTGTAGCTCAATTGGTTAGAGCGCTGGCCTGTCACGCCAGAGGTTGTGGGTTCAAGTCCCATCAGTCTCGCCACTCGTAAATCTCATGGTGGAATAGCTCAGTTGGTAGAGCAACGGAATCATAATCCGTCTGTCGTGGGTTCAAGTCCCTCTTCCACTACTGAAGGTCACAGTTAACTCTGTGACCTTTTTTTATGTCTATAGGCAATAGGCATGGGAATCATTAAGCTAGAGGCCAGAGCAAATCAGATGACTCAAAAAGAAGTACTCATTCGGCTCCATGCTTTAACCGAATTAGAACAGTCGACACTTAGAATGTCTGACTATCCAAGATCGATCTATCGCTAAGTACGAATGAAATGGTTTATGTAGGAGAATAAAAATGCGAGTATTAAGCATCTAACTAAAATAGAAAGGAATGATGTTAATACTCGCTGTATCCCTTCGTCCAAGGTGAAAAATATACGAGGACTGGATACTATTTATAATACTTTATAGTCTGAGTGATTTAGATACAATAGCTGGTGTAAAAACTTCAAGTAATTTCTACTTGAGCTTCCTCTAGAAATTCTACTAGCTTTAATAATTCTGAGTTTAGCATCGTCTTATTTTCGTCAGAATTATTGAGTTCAGCTAATTTCAAATTTAAAGTCGTGACCATTTTTTCCACTTCTACAATCATTATGTTAAGATCGTGTCGTTTCATCGCGGCCTTATCGTCGTTGAATACTTCAGCCAATCTTTTATTGTAATCGGCATCACTTTTATCAAGCATCAGATGTGTGTAATATCCCATCCTCTTTGTTTCCCAAATTATTTCTTAAGTAGCTATACTGATAGTAGATTAAAAAAAATGGGGTGTAAAGAGGCAAGGCTAAGTCTTAATCAAGAGTTAACATATCTCTAAAGTCAAAAATGGGACTGATGAGTTGGGAGTACGGCCGATTTAATTTTAAGTTTGGTTTTGGCTCTGGATATAGTTTAGATATTCGGGGTGAACGCCTTTGATGTAAAAGTTGCCATTTTTGAATTTCTTAATGGTGAAATGATTGCCCTTGGAAGAAGCGATGCAAAGGAAAATTAAAAAGAGGAAGAGGCCGAGAAAACCAAAAGCTTGAACATCAGGAGAACCTAAAGCAAAGCATAAGCCACCTGCGATTAAACTGCCGAAAGCGAATAAGAGGTAGGTGTTTTTCTTCTTTTTGAATTGTGCTTTGATTTCATCTTTCAAAGAATAAGTGATCGTAAGCTTTTTGCGGACGATGAAATAAACGATGAGTAAAATAATTATATTGAGCAGGATACATAGATAAATCCAAGGGCTAGCCCAACTAAGATTCTTCTTGATGGGTTCTTCATCCTCTGTTAAATCTTTGTTGCTAATCATGCAACGATTGGGCAGTACTGCGGGACTTTGGCAAACTAAAAACTCGCCATCTACACTGACTCCACTGATGCCATGAGCGGCCATGGTGTTAGAAATGTTTGTTTCACTGACTTGGTATGGATTGTGTTCCATGTGACAATCTCCTTTTCCTCAATTGATTATGGTATAAATATTAGAGCATAAATGGACAATTACGAAGCAGTGCAATCCTAGTGCTCTAATACTTCTTAGTGAATTTACAATTTTTTAACTTATCTCAGGAGTATGAGTGCTCGAGAGCTTTTTCTGGACTATTCGAAAAATGAGCTATGTAGATTAATTTAGGAAAAATTAAATAAAGGATTGCGGATGAGATATTTATTGTTGTTGATTTTAGCTAGTGCAAGTTTATTGGCAGCGCCAAAGACGATTGATATAGGTGCTCCTGCACCTGACTTTAAGCTAAAGGGCGTTGATGGTAAATTACACGACATGGCTGAGTACAGCGATGCTAAAGTATTAGCGCTCTTATTCACTTGTAATCATTGTCCTTCCGCCCAAGCCTATGAAGATCGCCTCATTCAGTTAGTGAAGGACTACGAAGGCAAGAGTGTTCACTTAGTCGCTATTTCTTCTGCGGCACCCAAAGGGGTTCGCATCAATGAACTCGGCTTCAGTGTGGGTAATGATAGTTATGAAGATATGATTGTACGAGCCAAGGAAAAGAACTATAACTTCCCTTATTTATATGATGGTGATAAACAAGCCGCTTCCAATGCTTATGGTCCGGTATCGACACCTCATTTATTTATCCTCGATCAAGACCGCAAAGTGCGTTACCATGGACGAATTGATAATAGTGAGAACGGTGAAAATATCACCAGTCAGGATGCTCGCGTCACCATTGACGCTTTACTTGCAGGCAAGAATGTAGCACTTACCACGACTAAAGTTATTGGTTGTAGTACAAAATGGCTAGAGAAAGAAACGGCCGTTAAAGCCTATAATGAAGCGTGGAAAAAACAGCAAGTTCTTTTCGAAGAAATCTCTGCTGAGCAAGTAAAAAAATTGGTTAAAAATGATACGGATAAAGTACGGATGATCAATGTATGGGCTACTTGGTGCGGTCCCTGTGTCGCGGAGTTTCCGGACTTAATTGAACTCAATCGTCGTTTTGAGTACCGCAATTTTGAATTGATAACCATCAGTATGGATAGCCTTAAGCGCAAGGATAAGGCGCTGAAATTTTTACAAAGTGAAAATGCCGGAATCACTCGTCGAATCCAAAAAGGCCTCAAAAAAGAAGGTCGCACGGCAAATAATTATATCTTCAATGGAAAAAATAGCGAAGACTTGATTGAAGCCCTCGATGCTAAATGGCAGGGACCTATTCCCTATACAATTATTTTAAAGCCCGGTGGCGAAGTTTTGTATCGTCATCAAGGTGAAATTGAACCCAAAGAAGTTCGCCAAGTACTCATTGATTACTTGGGCAATACTTTTTAATTAGAGTTTTAGACCCATTTTATTTGAGAGTGGCGAAATCAGCGCTTGGCCATGGCAAACTGCTAGGGCGAGAGCATCTGTAGCATCATCATTAATTTGTGAGATATCAGCTTTAAGTATACCCGCAATCATGGTGGCCACTTGTTCTTTTGAGGAATTGCCAGAACCCGTGATAGCCTGTTTCGCGCGCTTGGGGGCGTATTCCCAAACGGGAAGCTCTGTCCCTGCTAAGGCACTGAGGACTGAGCCGCGAGCCATACCCAAAATCATTGCGGTCTTCGCAAACTTGGAATAAAAAGTTCCTTCTATAGAAATATGATCGGGCTTATATAAATCTAGTAGTTGGGTAACGGCGAGGTGTAGGCGTTTGAGGCAGTCGAGCTGACTGAGTTTCGCTTTGTTTTTGATAATCCCACAATCAATCACATTCATTGATCCATCTGCAAAGAGATCCACCACGCCATAACCCGTGGAGCGTAGTGATGTATCGACACCCAAAATGCGAATTTTTTTACTCAGCGTGAACACCTAAAAAGTTATAATTAAAATAAGGCTCAAGAGCATTCACTCTCTTGAGCCTTTTTAAGCTAACTCGGCTTTAGGCCTTTACCAATTAAGCTAAGCAGGGACTCGTATGTTGATCACAGTAATGGGAATAGTTCTCACCGAGATAAGTGAGTAAACTTTTCGGAGGAGCATTGGGTAAATCAACTACGATGAGTCCATCTAGAGTCCCACCGAAATGTTCGTCTACAGAGAAAGAACAAAACTTGCCACCTAACTTCATATAGTGTTTCACCAAGGGCGGAATATCTTTGTGATCGGGCTCAATATTGCGAACGAGTGCGGAGAGTTGCTCAGGATTTGAGATATTGAGCATTTTGCAATAGCGGCGAATCTCGCGATTAAATTTGTGAAGTTTAGCTTTTTGCTTGGCTTCAACACCAGATTCATCACTGAGTAAAAGTTCAGCAATTAAAGCTCGCGATACTGCACTATAATCACTACTGACAGAGACCGCACCAATTAAGTAGCGGTATTGCGGGTTGCGCATCATGTAGGCACCGATGCCTCGCCATAGCAAGAGCAATGAATAGGGTTTTCTCTGATAAGCGGGACTGACAAATGAGCGACCCATCTCTAAGCTCATCTTATATTTCTGGAAAAAGTCGGGAGCAAAATTATAGAAATTCGAGGTATAAACACCTTTGAGGCCGAGTTCATCCATGCGTCCGATTCGATACGCACCGACAATTTCGCGAGCCTCGCGATTCCAAATAAAGAGTTGCTCATAGTGTTGATCATATTCATCGAGATCAATTTCAGTTCCAGTGCCTTCATTGGCCCGTCGAAAGGTGATTTCTCGCAGGCGACCAATTTCTCGCATGACTTGGGGCATCTGCTGAGATTTGGAGCAGTAAACATCATATTCTTTGTAGGAATGCAGTTTGGACTGAGGGCTTAAGTGCTCAATTTCTTCATTTAAAATGTCTTTGGGAATGGCCGCTATTATGGGAGCCTGATCAGTATTACTGAAATCAAAATCTTTCTTTTTGAGCTCAGTATTAAGTAAGAGCGTTTGCAGGCGTAGGAAAGAAATACCTTGTTCATCATCTTTAAATGATTTTATCTTAATGGGATTGATCAGGGAGCCCACTTTTACGCTGATTTTGCGACCTTCGCGACTGAGTTCACGAGGTAGTAGCGCCGTGCGAATCAAGGGATGAATCATCCCGAGAGTATTGAATAAGAGACTATTTCTACCCTTGAAATGAACGGGGACGACGCTGGCAGCAGCAATTTTGGCCATTCGAAAAATGGCTGGGTTCCATTCATCATCACTGACGCGATGATCTTCATGATGATAATGCGAAACAGCACCTGCGGGGAATACGGCGAGCAAGCCACCATTTTTTAAGAACTGTAGGGATTCACGTATGGGGCGATGATTTTTATCATTATTTCTTTTAAAGGCATCAACGTAGATACAGTCCTGATTCACAGCTTCAATTTGTGATAAAAAGTGATTAGCCATGATTTTTACATCGGGGCGAACGCGTTTGATGAGTCGTAGAAGGATGAGACCATCAATGCCTCCAAAGGGATGATTAGAAACAATCACAACAGGACCCGTTTTTGGGATGTTTGCGATGTCTTGCTCATTTAAATCAATGTCAATATTGAGGATGTCTAGAGCTTGGTCGATAAATTCTTCACTGCTCGGACTCGCTTCAATTTGTTGGTAGACAGCATCTAACTTATTAAACTTGAGAACTTTATTAAGAAGTGGTGCCGATAATTCAAAGATAGCTTTATCTTCTAAAAGATTCTCGATACATATTTTTTTCGTTTTCATATTTACTCTCACTTTTGTTTCTTGACGAGATAAAGTAAAAGCGGAATAGTTATATGCGTAAACAATTATTCATTGAGTCTTCATTGATAAAATCAATGTTGATTCTGCTGTGTGTACATTTTTAAGGCGATTGCCATAGCTAAAAATATTAGGAAATGACAATTTAAGGTGTGGAGCGTCACCACTATTTTAAATAGGATATATCAAAGAGTTTTTACCTGCCTATACTCTGCTTGTTAGGACTGCTCTATGCTATGATTTTTTTTATTCACTTGTTTATTTATAAGTGCTTCTTAATAAGAAGTTTTTACGGCCTCCTAAGGATATTTTCACTGGGATTAAGCTATAGCTGATTTTCCTTGATAATTGGCTCTTTTCGCAAATGCCCAATTCTTTGCTTGAGCCTGTAGAAATCCTAAGATATTCTCTTATATTGCGGGTTCTTAAGGTTATTAATAATTATAAAGTTATATACAGGTTTACTATGCACAGTTACAGATCTCACTCTTGCAACGACTTGCGTAAGGAAGATGCAGGGCAAAAAGCTCGCCTTTCTGGTTGGATTCACCGCGTTCGCGATATGGGTGGAATTGTTTTTATCGATTTACGCGATCACTACGGAATTACTCAGGTTGTGGTCAACCCTCAAGAAGATTTTCACATGGACGTTCACCACTGGAAGCTTGAATCCGTTATTACTGTAACAGGTGATGTCGTTCTCCGTGATAAAGAAACTTTCAATAAGAAACTCCCTACGGGTGAAGTTGAACTTACGGCGAAAGAATTGAAAATGGAGAGTCTCGTTGAGAGCATGCCTTTCAATGTCGCTCTAGAAATGGAAATGCCTGAGGCGATGCGCCTTGAGCACCGTTACCTCGATTTGCGTACTTCGCGCATGCACCACAACATTATTACTCGTGCAAAAATCATTGCGGGCCTTCGTCAACGCATGACTAAGCTCGGCTTTAATGAGTTCCAAACTCCGATTTTAACCGCTAGTTCACCTGAGGGTGCACGTGACTTCCTCGTACCGTCACGTTTGAATCCAGGTAAATTCTACGCTCTTCCACAAGCACCTCAGCAGTTCAAGCAATTGCTCATGGTTTCTGGCTTTGATAAATATTTCCAAATTGCTCCTTGTTTCCGTGATGAAGATGCACGTGCAGATCGTTCGCCAGGTGAATTCTATCAGCTTGATATGGAAATGTCTTTTGCCACGCAGGATGACGTATTCAAAATTATCGAAGATGTGATCATTGGAACTTTCCAGGACTTCACTCAGTGGACGACGACTGAAACAGAATTCGTCCGTATTCCTTACAAAGAATCAATGCTCAAATATGGTTCTGATAAGCCAGATTTGCGCAATCCGATTATCATTAGTGATATCTCTTCCGCTTTCGTCGATTCAGAATTCACTGCCTTTGCTTCCGTTGTTAAAAACGGTGGAGTTGTTCGTGCCATGAAAGTTGCGGGTCACTCCGGTGCCTCACGTAAGTTCCATGACAAGATGATTAAATTCGCTCAAAGCGTGGGCTCAAAAGGCCTCGGTTACCTCATTTTTGAAAATGGTGAACTTCGCAGCCCGATCGCAAAATTCCTTTCTGAAGAAACTATTCAATCAATCAAAGACGCATGTGACGTCGAAGATGGTGATGTGGTCTACTTTGTTGCGGACAAAGAAAAGAGTGCTTGCCGTATTTGTGCAGCCGTTCGTGATGAGTTGGGCTTACGTTTAAAACTACTCGACGAAAAAGAATTCAAATTCTGTTGGATCGTGGATTACCCCATGTTTGAATACAACGATGATACTAAAAAAGTTGAATTCAGTCACAATCCTTTCTCAATGCCTCAGGGTGAGATGGAAGCCTTGGAAACAATGGATCCACTCGAGATTTTGGCGTGGCAGTATGACCTCGTTTGTAATGGTATTGAACTCTCTTCTGGCGCGGTTCGTAATCACCGTCCTGATATCATGCTCAAAGCTTTTGGAATTGCCGGTTACTCAGCTGAAGAAGTTGAATCTAGCTTCTCTGGAATGATCAATGCTTTCCGTCATGGCGCACCTCCTCACGCAGGTATTGCTCCTGGTGTTGACCGCATGGTTATGCTTATTCTTGGTGAGCCAAGTATTCGCGAAATTATTGCTTTCCCACTGAATGGTTCCGCACAGGATTTATTGATGAATGCTCCTTCTCCAGTATCGCAAGATCAACTGAAAGAGCTTCACCTCAAGCTTAATCTACCTAAGCCTAAGCCAAAAATGCAGGGCTAAGACATGAAAATTGCAATGCTTCTTTCCGGCGGAGTCGATAGCTCCGTGGCACTTCGCCTCCTCAAAGAGCAAGGCGGCCACGAGATCACGGCTTTCTACCTCAAGATTTGGCTTGAAGATGAACTCGCTTTTCTGGGTGAATGCCCTTGGGAAGAAGACATGCAATACGTGCGTGCCGTTTGCGAGGAACTCGATATTCCTCTGCAAGTGGTGCCACTTCAGAAAGAATACATGGAGCGCGTGGTTTCCTATGTTTTGGCCGAGCTGAAGCAGGGCAGAACCCCGAGTCCAGATATTCTTTGCAATGAACGCATAAAATTTGGCGCCTTTTTTGATGCCATTGATGAATCCTACGACAAAGTCGCTACGGGTCACTATGCGCAAGTTCGCGAGAATGAAGAAGGTCTTTTTGAGCTACTTCGTGCTCCCGATCCAGTCAAAGATCAAACTTACTTTTTATCCTCACTCAGTCAGGCTCAGCTCTCTCGTGCGCTTTTCCCCATTGGTTCTTTATTGAAGAGTCGCGTACGTGAATTAGCCGAAGAATATGACCTCCCCAATAAAATCCGTAAGGACTCACAGGGGATTTGTTTCCTCGGTAAAATTTCTTATCCCGATTTTGTTCGTTTCCACTTGGGTGAAAAGAAGGGCAAGATCGTTGAAATCGAGACTGATGAAAAGAAGGGTGAACACAAAGGCGTATGGTTTCATACCATTGGTCAACGCTCAGGCCTTGGCCTCTCAGGCGGTCCTTGGTATGTGGTTAAAAAAGATTTGGCTACTAATATCGTTTATATTTCTCACAAAAATGGTCTCGAGGATCAGCTGCGTAATGAAGTGACTGTGAATACTGTTCACTGGACTTCCGGTAAACTCCCTGAAAAGACCGATCTCAAAGTTAAATTGCGTCATGGCCCACAAATGGTCGATGCCCGCATTATGGATCTCGGCGATAATCGCATTTTCATTAAGCTCGCAGAAAAAGATAAGGGCATTGCCCCAGGTCAATCCTGTATCTTTTACGACGATCTCATCTGCCTCGGCCGCGGAGTCATCGAAAAGTAGTGCTGCCGTACGGGCGGATGTAACTTTTCATCTACATTTTTGCGAAGCTAGTTCCTTAGATTTATTTTCATCTGTATTTTTGCCGGTAAGATTTTATTTTCATCTGCATTTCCGCGAAGCTATTCCGCCTGCGGAGGCTCTCCGCCCGCCGGAGGCATTTATAGGTTTTAATATAGAGGGGCTCTGCCCCAGCCCCGCTCAAGGGTACTTGTACCCTTAAGAATCCCAACGCTAGTCGCTGCGCTCCTATGCTTAATTTTAGTTGAACAGAGTGCTGTATTCAATTCATCCGCCTGGTCAAGGAGTGGCAGCTCCTTGCAGGGTTTGGGGCAGAGCCCCATATATAATTAAATAAAAAAAGCTTAAGTTCCCACTCATTAGAGGCTCACCCGCCTGCGGAGGCATTCATAGATATTAATAAATAGGGACTAGATCCCTAAGGTGTATACAAAACAGCACTTATCTATACATATCCTCATAAGGTGTATACAAAACAGCACTTTTCACTACATATGCTCATAACATGTATACAAAACAGCCCTTTTCTATACATATGCTCATAACATGTATACTGAATGGCATTTCTTTATACATAAATATAATGGCTTTTGTTGCGGTATTCCTAGCTATCTTATTTGAATATTTCAGTCTATTAAGTCAGTTTATATAAGGTAGATGACCGTATAGGGTGGGAGTAATTATATGCATATTAGAATTTCTGAAGACAAGAAGCTTAGTAAACTTGAATCAAATGGCTTAAGACCATTTCAGAATCAGGTTTACGAACATCGTGATGAGAAAATAATTGTCATCAATGCCATGACTGGCGCCGGTAAATCTATTTGCTCTCAAACGATCGCCTTATACAAGCTTGCTGAAGAACAGGTCAAGAGAGTCATTATCGCTGTTCCACAGAAATCCATAGGTGTGAACTTTCGTGAATACCCTGTCAAAGCCTTTGAGCATGCGGAAAAGTACCATGTATCCCTCGATCTTATTGATGGGACCGACACCACGTCTCGACTCAAACAATTTTTCAAATCGGGTACGGGGATATGTATCTGTACACATGCATCTTTAGTATCAGCACAAGTTAATGTAGATCAGTTTGATGACTGTTTACTCGTTATTGATGAAGCTCACCATGTTTCTGCGTCAGAAGATTTAATGAATCACTTGGGTATATCCGTGAACAACTGTATGTCATCAAAAGGGCATACAGTATTGATGACGGCAACACCTTTTCGTAGTGATGCAGCCTCGATCGTGCCATCAGGCTTCGACTATGCTTCTAGCTTCTTCAGCATCACAGAATTCCTCTCTAGCTGTAAGCACCTTCGTGGAATTAATACAGAATTTGACCTTCATGAATGCGATTCCTATTTGGATCGAATTAATGAAATAGATTTCAGTCGTAAAACGGCGATCTATATACCTGTAACGGGTTCCTATGAATCTCGTGACGTCTTCGATAAGAACTCGAAAGAAAACCATATTAGCTCCGTGATGGAAAAAATCGGAATCCCAAAAGGTAGAGACGAGTTTGGCTTTTATTTACTTGAACGGAAAGGACGCTTACTTAGAGTTGCGGACTTGGTGAATGATGAGGGTCCACAACAGGCTGCATTGGATGATACCAGAAAGACAGGCGAATGTGATATTGTCCTCTCTATGAGTAAAGCGAAAGAAGGCTGGGATTATCCCTGTATTGAACAGGTGGTGATTATCGGTGCTCGTGGAAGTCTTTCTGATACCTTGCAAATGATCGGCCGTGGTGTTCGTGATTATGAAGCTAAAGAAACTTGCTATGTTCGCATTCTCGCTCAAATCGCTGATGTAGAAAGTGAAGAAGTTCGTGAGCAGACTGCTCGTTTTCTGAAGACGGTTTATTGCGCTCAGTTGCTAGAAGACATTATGATTCCAGCAAAGCTTTTTAACTTAAAGCGCATCCCCAAAGAAAATGGTGAACAGGAAAACATTCTCCCTGCAGTCAAAGAAGCAATAGAAGACCCTGCTATTAACGCACGTATCGGCGAAGCCATGAGAAACTTGCCGACCAGTATTCAATTGGGTAATAGCAGTGAAATCAAAGAAGCTATTTTGAATATCATCAGAACTGAACAAGCTCAATTTTCTGAAGATGAAGTAGCTCAGTTTGAACGTGCCTTGAAACTATGTCGCCACCTACGTAGTGAAGTCATAAAGAAAGATCTCAGTCTAGAATTTGCAGGCACGATCAATGTTGATGATATAGACTTTGCTGTTATTGACGATGTTTCTCATGTAAGTCAGGCGGTAGCAGTATTGGCCAAAGGCATGGGGTTAGAAGGCTTTGAGTCTTTAAGAACGTCATTAGCAAATGATTTTTACGAGACTTTAGAAGAGGCTTCAACAGCAGTTCAGAAGTTAGAGATTAAAGGACGAGTTGAATATCAAAAAGCAGGTCGATACAAAGAAGACCTAAGATTAACTGCCAATCCCGATAGAGTATATAAAAATCAATGGGACAAAGAAAATTGGACTTGGGAGAAATTCCTTGGGAACGAAGAGAAAGTAAATCCATACCCCACCCTTCATGAGGCACTATTAGCAGTGCAAAAACTAGGAATAAGGAGCTCTACTGAATATATAAATCGCTATAAAGAAGATCCTAAATTACCATCTTCACCCTGGAGATGTTATGATGGTCAATATAGAGATAAATTCAACTGGAATAAATTCCTTAATCAGACCGAGATATACCCTACATTACAAGAGGCTCATACAGCAGTTAAAAAACTAGGTATTAAATCTTCTAGGGAATATATCAAAGATAAAATTTACAAAAAAGATACTAGATTACCTGCTGAGCCAAGGCTTAAATATAAATCACAGATCAATGGTCGTGGAACAAGTTTCTTGGTATGAGTGACTTCTACCCTACTTTAAAAGAAGCTAGTAAGGCAACTCAAGAGTTAAGAATTAAAAGCGGCAGTCAATATAAAAGAGGTCGCTATAAAGAGGACCCTAGACTTTGTTACAGCCTCGATAGTGTTTATAAAGATCAATATATAGGGGAGTGGGACTGGAATAGATTTTTGGGGCTAGAAAAAAGAGTAGAGCCATACGCTACCTTAAAAGAAGCTAGTCAGGCTGCGCAGAGTATAAATATAAAGTCTGGTAATGAGTATACTAAAGAGAAGCGATATAAGGAGGACCCTTATCTTCCAAGTAAACCGATGGATAAATATAAAAATCAGTATACAGGTATATGGGACTGGAATAGATTTTTGGGGCTAGAAAAAAGCGTAGAACCCTACGCTACTATAATAGAAGCTAGTCAGGCTGCACAGAGATTAGGAATTAAAGGTATTTCTGAATATACAAAAAAGCACCGTTATAGAGAAGATCCTAGACTAAGATATAACCCTGATAAAACATATCAAAATGAGTGGAATGAAGGGTGCTGGTCTTGGAAGAAATTCCTAGGAGGTGATGAATTATATGCTACGCTGAAGGAAGCTTCTTTAGCAGCGAAAAATCTTGAATTAAATAAACGAGGTGACTATCAAAACAATGGTGGGTACAAATTAGATCCAAAATTAACTCCGAACCCTGATAAAATATATAAAAATGAGTGGGTGAAAGAGAATTGGTCTTGGGAGAAATATCTAGGGTTAGAGGAAAAGAGTAGACACTATTTAACGTTAAAGGAAGCTAGTTTTGCTAGTGTAGAGCTAGGTATTAAAGGTAGGCATGACTACCAAATAAAAAAAATATATAAAGAAGATAAAAAACTTCCTTTCAATCCTGAGAAAGCCTATCAAGGACAATATGATGGTAAATTCAGCTGGAACAGGTTTCTCAAAAATGGGAAAAATAAATTATATTCTTCAATAAAAGAGGCTAGTCAAGCTGTACAGAAGTTAGGAATGATGAGCTCTACTGAATATGTAAAACGATACAAAGAAGACTCAAGGTTACCATCAAATCCAGATAAAACATATTGCATACAGTGGGATAAAGAAAATTGGACATGGCCAAAATTTCTTGGGAAAACAATCTCTAATACTTATGGCACTATAAAAGAAGCTAGTATTAGTACTCAAAGGTTAAATATCAAATCTGGGAATGAGTATACAAAAGAAAAGCGCTATAAAGAAGATCCTCAACTTCCAAGTAATCCGATCAAGGCATATAAAAATCAGTATAACACTAAATGGAATTGGCCACATTTCCTTGGGATAGACGAAAAACTTCAAGCAATTGAGGGGAGAGAAAAGATCACTCTCAAAGAACACATCAAGAAAGAACGCAATGCAAGTTTAGTTAAGAAGATTAAAGAAAAGCGTTTGGCCGAGACGGGCAAATTAGCCTGTGATGATTGTGCTCATTCTTTTGATGAGCAAGGTTTTGATTATATAGAAGCACACCATGATAGTAAGATGCACTCAGAGCTATCCCCTGAAGGTGAATTAGTATCAGAAGATGACTTTCGTTTACTCTGCCCAAACTGTCATGTCATAGCCCACAAAAAAATGGAATCATAATGGCAATTTTATACAAATATATGGCTTCTGATAGAGAGAGACTTTATGTTTAGGATAGATAGATTTTCAAAATGTTCCCAATTTGGGAACTGTAGTTTGACAAAGGCATAAATAAAGTGTAACTATGAGGATACTAAAACGAAAAACCTTGGAAGACTTTTGGTTAAAGCATGCCAATGCCAAAGGACCCTTAGAAGCGTGGTTTGCCGAAGCTAGCAAAGCTAAATGGATAGATACGACAAATATTAAGGCCAAGTATAGCAGTGCATCTTTCATCGCGGGCAATCGGGTAGTTTTTAATATTGGTGGTAATAACTATCGTTTAATCGTGAAGATAGCTTATAAACCGGGAATAGTTTTTATACGCTTTATTGGTAGCCATGCTGAATATGATAAAATTGATGCGGAGACAATCTAATGAAAATCAAACTGATAAAAACAGTAAGTGAATATGATCAAGCTCTTGAGCGTATTGAGCTTCTGATGGATTTGGATTCAATGTCTCAGGATCAGGAAGATGAACTTGAAGTCTTGGCTTTTCTCGCGGAAGCCTACGAAGAAGATCATTTTCCCATTGATTTACCTGACCCAGTTGAAGCAATCAAATTTCGTATGAGCCAAGAAGGACTCAAAAGGAAAGATCTCGAACCGTACCTAGGCAATAAGAGCCGAGTTTCTGAAGTGATGAATGGCAAGCGCCCTTTAAGCCTGACAATGATGCGTCGCTTGCATGAAGGACTAGGCATACCTGCAGAAGTTCTTTTACAGGAAAAAAATGCCTCGCTTCCAGAACCCGTTAGTATTGAGTGGTCAAAATTTCCGATCAATGAAATGCACAAGAGAGCTTGGTTTAAGTTCGATGGCTCGACTCGCCAGTTGAGGGATCACGCTGAGGAACTCATGCGTAAAATGGCTGCGGGTTTAGAGGATAATTTACTCCAACCTATTTTAAATCGCCAGCAATTAAGAGCCTCCAAAGACTTTTGTTCTTATGCAATGACTGCTTGGCGCTTGAAGGCGATTTCAGAGGCCACACAGACAAAGTTATTGGAGAAATATGAAGAAGGATCCATTACAGATGACTTTCGTCGTGAGTTAGCAAAACTCAGTTATCTAGATCAAGGGCCTTTATTAGCAAAAGAGTTTCTCAATAAAAATGGGATTCATCTTATTGTTTTAGCTCATCTTCCCAAAACACATCTTGATGGTGCCAGTATGTTTTTAGCTAATTGTGAACCATTGATAGCTTTAACTTTACGCTATGATCGCTTGGACAACTTTTGGTTCACCTTGTTTCACGAACTTGCTCATATTGCACTTCATTTCGGGGGAGATAAAGAATCTTACTACTTTGATGATTTGGAGTCTTCTACAGAGGATATTATCGAAAAAGAAGCTGATGCTTGGGCAGCCGAGTCTCTGATCCCTCATGAAATATGGAGAACTGCGGGCTTAGATCATGGTGCGAGTAAAGCTCAAATTCAGTTTTTTTCTCGGGAAATGAGAATTAACCCCGCAATTCCAGCAGGACGCTTACGTCGTGAATTTAGAGATTATCGCATTTACAGTGATTTGCTTGGCAATAAAATGGTTAAAAAACTTTTCACTGAACAAGAAGGCTGAAATTCCCTCTTACGTATTTGTTTACAGGGATCATTCGACATGAAAATCAACCCCCTCTGACTTAGGGAGCAATAGCTTCTACGTGGCCGTCGCCGAAGAGGATGTTGAGTTTTTCGCCGTTTTTGTGAATTTGGGTATCGCCAAATTCGTCGCCATCCATGGCAATGCGGGAAGCGGGGCTTTCGATATCTGCGAATAAAGCGCCATTGATAATGGCGGGAGTGATATATACATTTTCATGAAGACGAACCATTATGTATAGAACCCAGCCCTTTTTACTACATATCTCGTCTTATGGATTATAGCCTTTGCGGTAGTCGCTAGGTTTACCGCCTTTGAGTTTTTTGAATTGTCGGTTGAAGTGGGAGATATTGTTGAAACCGGCTTCTTCTGCAATGAAGGTGATGCTATCGTGTTTTTTGTTTTGTAAGAGCAAGCAAGCCTTATTAATGCGAAGCTCATTGTAGAAATCTATCACTGAATGTCCGCAGTGTTTTTTAAAAAAGCGACGAAAAGTGCTTTCACTCATCGCCAGCTCAGTAGCGAGCTGAGGAACCTTAATGTCTTTGTCATTTACGAGCCGATCGACAATCAAATTAAATTGTTCTTGAACGCGGCTATCGCTTTGAGATTGATTGGTGAGCAAGCTGATTTTTGAGCCTTCACTTGACTGGAGCAAATCGAGGAGTCGCAAAAAATGAATCATGCGTTGGACTCCTTGAGAATGATGAATTTGGAACATGAGGACTTTAGCTTTTTCCGCAGCTGCAAAGGGATAAGCCCAGGCATGACTCAATAAGTCGCTCAAAGAACTCAGTTCCACGGAGCTAAAGAAATCAGCGCCAAAGCAATCGCGGTTAAATTGTAGAACGAGAGCTTTTTGTTTTTCTTTACTAGGATCAGAAGTCCAGCTATGAGCCATATTGGGAGGAATAAAAACTAGATCTAGATCTTGGTAGGAAGCCATATTTTCCCCAATGAGTCGACTGCCCTGACCATTGAGAATCAGAGTGATCTCAAACTCCCTATGAAAATGCCAATTAAAGTTAAATGAATCATCTTCGCGATAGAGGCTTTTGAGTCGACTCTCGGCGGCTAGAACAATGATTTCTTTATTCGCTAGCATGGGATAGTCTCACTTAATTATTAATATGAATAAATCATAATTACTTTTATAATCAATAAGTAATGACTGAATAGTATTATTTTATGATTGTCTTAGCGGAGAATTAGAATAAATATAATTTATTTTAAAGCTAAATTAATCAAGGACTCAAGATGAAGATACGGGCAGCAATTAGTGATAGCCAAGGCGGTTTTTCTATTGAAACGATAGATCTACATCCTCCTGGACTAGGCGAAGTTTTGGTTAAAATAAAGGCCTCCGGTATTTGCCATACGGATTACGATTCTATGACATGGGACAGACCATTGATCATGGGTCATGAAGGTGCCGGTATAGTGGAACAAATAGGTGAGGGAGTAAGTTCGGTCAAGCCGGGAGATGCCGTCATGCTCAACTGGGCGATCCCTTGCGGAACATGTTATACCTGCAGTGATGGACGACAGCACATCTGCGAAGAGAACTCCATGGTGACCGGTAAAGGTGGCGGCGCTACGACGTCGGCTTATGTGAATGACCAAGTTATCGGCAGTTCTTTTCATCTCGGGACTATGGCGCAGGCAACGGTGGTCAAGGAAGCCGCCGTGGTCAAGATGACAAGCGTCATGCCATTTTCCTCGGCCGCAATAGTGGGTTGTGGAGTGATGACTGGTTATGGTTCGGCAGTCAATGCCGCCGCTGTAAAAGCAGGCAGTACTTGTGCGGTTATCGGTTGTGGTGGTGTTGGTTTAAATGTCATCCAGGGCTGTCGCATTTCCGGGGCTTTGAAAATCATCGCTATCGATCTCAGTGAAGATCGTCTGCAAGAGGCTAAAAAGTTCGGTGCTACTCATGTTATCAAAGCAGATAAAAACGATGTCGATTTTGTTAAAGTACGTCAACAAGTACGGGCTTTAACAGAAGGGCGCGGGGCCGATTACGCCTTTGAATGCACCGCGGTTCCGGCTCTCGGAGATGCTCCTTTGGCGCTCATTCGCAATAGCGGAATGGCCGTTCAGGCCAGTGGTATAGAACAGAAAATTAACTTTGACTGCGAGCTTTTTGAATGGGACAAAATTTACATCAATCCACTTTATGGTCAGTGTAAACCGCAGCGTGACTTTCCCCGTTTACAGGAACTCTATAAGCAGGGCGAGTTGCTTCTCGACGAATTAGTGACGTGTACTTACACTCTTGACGAATTAGGCCAGGCCTTTGAAGACTTACTGGCCGGGCGCAATGCCAAGGGCGTTATTATTTTTGATGACGAGGCACCTGAATGAGTTCTTTCCGCACCATAGAAATCTCAAGTGATGTTCCCGACGGATTGAAGTTTCTCACGGTGAAATCGGCCCATTTAAAAGGGCGTGGCGATATTACTCTTTTTGAACCACAGGGAGATTTTAGCGAGCCTCTGCCTTTAGTCATTTTACTACACGGCGTTTACGGCAGTCACTGGGCCTGGGCGTTTAGTGGTAATGCCCATAAAACTGCCGCAAATATGATAAATTCTGGAGAAATTGAACCGATGGTTTTGGTGATGCCTTCAGATGGTTTATGGGGTGATGGTTCATCCTATACAAGCCATAACGAGCGCGACTTTGAGAAGTGGATTGTGGAAGACGTTGTCAAAGCAGCTTGCGAAGCCAGCCCTCTGGTCAATGAGCAGTCGCCAAAGTTTATCAGCGGCCTTTCCATGGGGGGCTATGGAGCTCTTCGTTTGGGTTTGCGTCACCCGCAAATTTTTACAGCAATTTCAGCCCATTCCGCAATCACCTGCTTTTCTGAAATGGCTTTATTTATCGAAGAAGATTTAAACTCTTTGCACAAATCTTGGGATGAGAGTGAAGAACTGGATATTATTAGTGAATTTTCCAAGGAAGGTAAGATTCATCCTCATTTACGCTTTGATTGCGGGCTAAGTGATCAATTAATCGAGGGCAATCGCCTTTTTCATAAACAATTAAACGAGCTCAAAGTCGCTCATACTTATGAGGAGTTTGGTGGTGCCCACGAGTGGGATTATTGGCAAAATCATTTGCCTGGCACACTGAAATTTTTCAATCAATTCTGCAAAATCAAGGGAAAATAATAATGAGTAAGACGATAAAGAAAAACATAGATATAGATAGCCACTATCAGTTGACGCAAGAGCAAATTTCTTTCTATCAAGAAAATGAGTTTATTAAGCTGAAGAATGTCCTGAGTCCGGAAACTCTCGCACATTATCGCCAGATCATTTGGGATAAGACTTTGGCGCTCAATACTAATACCCTTGCGATGGAAGAGCGCAGTACCTATGACAAGGCCTTTATTCAAGTGATTAATCTATGGCAAGAAAATGATCGCGTCAAAGAATTTGTTTTGGGTAAAACTTTAGCGAGAATCGCGAGTGAGCTTATGCAGGTTTCAGGTGTGCGCCTTTATCACGATCAAGCCCTTTTCAAAGAAGCTAGTGGTGGCTTTACACCTTGGCATGCTGATCAGCAGTATTGGCCGCTCTCGAGTCATAAAACCATTACCGCATGGATACCTCTACAGGCAGTGAGTCTCGACATGGGACCCTTGAGTTTTGCCGCGGGCTCACAGCATGATCAGACTTATCGTGACCTCGCCATTTCCGATGACTCAGAAATGGTCATCCAAAAAGCCATGAATGACTATCCAATCGAATGTGCAGCTTTTGACATTGGAGAAATTAGTTTTCATAGTGGCTGGATGTATCATCGAGCACCAGCCAATAAAACAAATGAAACTCGTGGAGTGATGACCATTATTTATATGGATGAGGCGATGAAACTCAAAGAGCCAGAAAATCCCAATCAGGAAAATGATCGTCGTTGCTTCTTACCTGGCATCGAAGTTGGACAAATTGCCAATAGTCCTCTTAATCCCATAATCTATAGTCAGGCATTTTAGATTAGCTCATGGTGCAAGGGCTTCTACGTGGCCGTCGCCGAAGAGGGCGTTGAGTTTTTCTCCGCTTTTGTGAACTTGGGTATCGCCAAATTGGTCGCCATCCATGGCAATGCGGGACGCGGGGCTTTCAATATCTGCGAATAAAGCGCTATTGATAGCGCTTGGGGTAATATAGACTTTTTTGTATTGAGGACATTTGCGTTTGGCAGGGCAGCTAAGGATCTCGGGTTCTAGTTCAAAGAGTCGGCTGATGGGGTCCGAACTTTGTAAATATCGATGTCCTGTATTGCTCGGCATTCTAGTTTCTGAACCATCGGAGAAATACATTATCATGGCGGTGCCAATTTGCTTGAGATTATTAGTACATCTTTTAGTATCTGAAAGCGTATGCATTCGCGGTCCTAGAGCAGGGATAACGGCAGCCATTAGAATTCCCAAAACACAAAAAGAAGCAATGATGACCAATAAATCAGTGCGAGTAAAAAAGCGTTTCATAAAATCTCCTTTGTTAAGGCTATTATACATTTTTATGAAGGCGAGCCATTAGAGGCTTTGTGAAAAGCAGGAGAATTATCGGTGAATAGCTGGGGTTGAGACCAAAACCACTGATTAGGCGTTCTGATCAGCGGGAAGTTCTACAGGCTTTATGAGTGCCGTTTTCTCTTTGGAGAATTTTAGTCCGAGGATGGATAAGCCGATCAGAATTATATCTAGGATAATACTTTGAGTATGGGATATTTTTAATGCACTGCCAAAGCAGCCACAACTTTGTTGTGAATCCAAAAAGAGAATAAAAATCAGGAAGCCAGTGGAGAGTATCAAGCTAATGAAATAGCCTGTGCGGCGGAAAGTTTTGAAGGCGAGGGCAAGGCAAATACTGAGTTCTAAGAGGGGAATATAGAAGCTCACAATCTCGATCAGGGCATTCACTTTAATAAAAGGCATGACTTCATTTACGTGGAGGTAGACGGCTTCAATATCATTGAGCTTAGTGATTGCGGAGAAGGCAAAAACCAAAATAAGGAGAGTCCGAATGATAAGCTCAATTCTCATGACTTGGCCCCAGCTCATTGAAATCAAACCAAGCTTGGTAACCATCCTTCAGGTAGAAAGTATTCTCATAATTCAGTTCTTCGCGAATGCGTTTTGAGAAATGACGACTAAAGCTACAGCGCTTATTACAGTAGACTAAAATGAGAGGACGCTTGAGCGCATGATTGTTAATATGCTCTTGGACCTTTGGCAAGACATTAGCGTGCTGAGCATGATCAATATGTGCTTGCTTATATTCTTCGAGACTTCGAGCATCAATAATGAGGTAATTATTTAAGTCAATACTTTTGATATCGAGAGCATAAGCATCGGGTGATTTCACTTTGATGAGTGCGGCCAAAGCCACACTTATAAAGAGCGGAAGCAAAAGAACGAAGAGAATTTTTTTCATAGAAGAGACGAACTGATTAAATCAAGATACTTCATTATAGCTAATGAACTTCTATTAAGCAATTGAGTGACTCTTCAAAAACTAAAAAACTGTGGTGTCTATTATTTGTACTTTTAATAGGCGCCTTTGCAGGACAAAACCGCCGGAATAGTCAGAGCCATTAGTTTGATGTCCAGAAATATATTACACTCTGCTATATAGGTATAATCCATAAAGACTTGTTCTTTAAAAGGAATATCGCCTCGACCGCTCACTTGCCATATACAGGTGAGACCAGGCTTTACACTTAAACGTCTATTTTCAAAAAAAGAATACTGAGCGACTTCATCAAGTGTAGCAGGACGTGGACCTACAAGACTTAAGTCACCTTTGAGAACGAGAAAGAATTGAGGAAGTTCATCGATACTGAGTTTGCGAATATAGCGACCAATGGGTGTGATACGCGGGTCTTTTTTCATTTTGAAGGTGATGGAATCACCATGATCATTTTGGTCCATCAGTGCTGCTTTGCGTTCTTCTGCATCAGCATACATAGATCTGAACTTTGGAAACATCATGGTTTTACCCTTTAAGCCAGCACGTTTTTGCCAGAAAAGAATTGCCCCAGACGAAGTGAGCTTTATAATTAAGGCAGTTCCAATAAGTACTGGGCTCAGTATTAAAATCGCAAGAGTAGAAAAAACTATATCTATCAATCGTTTGATAATTGAATAAGTAGTCTGTTTAATATTATTGCGATGGTCATGATGGTCATGATGGTCATGATGGTCAAAAATAACTTTTGTTAATTGCATGTTAATCTCCGTTGATTGTTTGGAGATTAATAACAAAAGATAGTGAAGATAATCTGCATTAATCCTTAAGCTATTTATGCTAAGTACTTTATAAAAATATTAATATTAAGGAATGATTAATAATTAGCCATAAGATGCGGATTAAGTTACATTAAAGTGTGCGGATAAATGATCATTTTTTAAAATCAGCAGGTTTAATATCGTATTTTTTCATTTTGTCATAGAGAGTTTTACGTGGAACATCTAAGGAGGCACAAGTATTCACAACAGAACCACCTTGCGCAGTTAATTCATTTTCGATAAGGTGTTTCTCATAGAGGCCTACTTTATCGGCAATGCTGGAGGTTTCAGGACTAGAAAAACTACTTATATACGTGCTGTCAGTGTTATTTTGCTCTACTTGTAGGTCTTCGCTAAGCATACCTGTTATCACATAGCGTTCAGCCGTATTACGTAATTCTCTAACGTTACCAGGCCAATCATAAGCAATTAGCTTATTGAGAATATCTTGAGATACGTCGATAAGCTCTCGTTGATACTGGGTGCAAAATTGAAAGAGGAAATGTTTGAAAAGTAGAGGGATATCTTCTGGACGATCTTTGAGCGAGGGGATTTTTATAGGAATGACATTGAGGCGATAATATAAATCTTCACGAAATCCCCCTTTGTCAACGACCTGTTTGAGTGGGACTTGTGAAGCAGCAATAACCCTGACATCGACCGAAATAAGTTTATTACTTCCGACTTTTTCAATCACTCGTTCTTCAAGAAAACGCAAAAGCTTTACTTGCATGCTCATGGGCATTGAATTGACTTCGTCTAAAAAAAGAGTTCCACCATGACACTCTTCAAATTTTCCTTTACGTGAAGATACCGCCCCAGTAAAGGCCCCCGCTTCGTGACCAAAAAGCTCTGAATCCATAAGGTTTTCAGGGATAGCACCACAATTTATAGCGGTGAATTTGTTGTCTTTACGTGCAGATGAATCATGAATATAATTAGATATAACTTCCTTCCCTGCACCCGTTTCTCCAATAAGCATAATATTAGCATCTGAGAGAGCAATAGTCTTTAAGGTGTCTTTTAAGCGTAGCATAGAAGATGCTTGAGCAATAAATTCTTTAGCGCCAGATTTTTTCTTAATTTGTAGACGTAGAGTTTTATTTTCGATACTTAATTGGCGTTTCTCTAAAGCTCTATTGGCAGAGCTTATGAGATATTCTTTAGAGAGGGGTTTTTCCAGGAAATCATAAGCACCTGAACGTAGCGCTTTAAGAACATTTTCAACTTCACCATTACCGGTAAGAACAATGACCGGAATCCCCTCATCTATTTTTTTTACTCTATCCAGAACTTCAAAGCCATCGATGAGCGGCATATGGAGGTCGGTAACAATAATTCCTTGCCAACCAGCTTGGATCTCAGCTAGCATTTCGAGGGGTTCAGAAAAAGTTTTAATTTTAAAAGTGGTTTTGCGCATGATTAATTTCATCGCATGTAAAAAGTTTTTATCGTCGTCTACAAAATAGATTTCCTTACTCACGTGTGTACTCCTACTTGATTGGCTCACATTATAGTAAAAGCTTCACCTTATTGAAACAATTATTTATGCGAAAAATCACACAAAAAAAGAGGCGGAATGATATATTTATGAAGTTTTAGATGATTTTATCGAGTTTTATTTATGTTTTAGAGAAATGAAGTGCCTTATTGAATAATCAATTAGCTGAAAAATTTATTGAGGAATTATATTTCTTTACTTTGAGTAAAACTATTAATTTTTATTTATTAAAAATAGTCGAGTACAAAAGAACGTTAATGTGAGGGGAGAGTCTAGGTAATGAAAATAAGTTTTTATACGACCATGCTAGTATTATCCTGCATGTGTGTGGGTTTCACGGCCGTGGGCATTGTTTTTTTTAGAGGGGAGTTAATCCATGTTCAGCAGCAGAAGCTGCAGTTACTCCAACAAGACAAAGTTCAAACAGATGAAGCGTTAATCTTTATTAATCAATGGAAGCGCACTCTAGATTTATATTTAATGAAACATGAGCCCTATTTACACAAGAGTTTAAAGGAGCAGGTGAATGCCATTAAATATATAAACCAGCAGTATGTGGGAAGCGATAATATTCGTTTAGTAAGTGCACGAATTGAACAGGTCATGCACCTATGCTCCAAAAAAATGAGTACTGATGCAGAATGGAAAATTTTAAGTATAGCAAGTGGAAAATTAACACTAGATCTAGAAGGAAGTGTTCAAGCTTTGCAAAAAAAATTACGGACTCAGATAAATGAAAAAAGGCTTTATATTAGTTCCTTACAGAAACAGTTTTCACTCACTGTTTATGTATGCCCCACACTCTTTATCGCATTTTCATTAATTATGCTAAAGTGGGCCAATCGAACAGTAGTACAACCGATTAAAGACCTCACTGAATTGGCACGCAAAGGAGAGATTAGTCAAGAAAAGTTTTCCTATAAAAAACCAGTAGAAGTCGATCACTTAGTGGATAGCTTAAACGAGTATATACGCGAACTCATTGAGGTGAAAGATCAAGCTTGGCAAGAAATGCGACAAAACGAGTATGCTAATGCTCGAATGAGTAATATTATGGAAACGGCTGCGGATGCCATTATTTGTACAAGTTCTTCGGGTGATATTATTCAAATGAACGCATCATTTCGACGTTTAACGTTCTTGACGGATGATTATCCAGGCGAATTGCGTTGTGAATTTTTTTTACCGAATTTTAGATTGTCAGATTATAGCGAAGATATAATGGAAACATTTGTAAGTGTTGAACAAACTGTCCTCAAAAACACCAATGGTGAAGATATACCTATTGAGCTTTCAGTAAGTCATTTTACATACGAAGAAGTGATGTATTTCACCTTAGTTATCAGAGATATACGCGAACGAGAACGGATGCAGCAACAAATTCTTCAAGCCCAAAAAATGGAATCTGTGGGGACTTTGGCTGCTGGTATTGCGCATGAGATTAATACCCCTACTCAGTACATTCGAAATTATTGTATTTTCTTGCAAGATGCCTTCAATGATTTAGCGAAATATGTTAAAATGACTCAAGAACATCCCACAAGTCAAGTACTGAAAAAATTAGAAGAAGACATCGAGCTCGATTTTTTAATGGAGGAAATACCGAAAGCGCTTAAAGGTAGTGAAGAGGGTTTAGGGAAAGTCAGTGTCATTGTCAAATCCATGAAGGTCATGTCTCATCCTTCTAAAAGTGAAAAAGTCAGTTACGATATAAATACTTTATTAAAAGAAGCTGTTATTCTTTCTAGAAATCAGTGGAAACAATTTGCAGAAATCAAATATATTTTAGACGAAAATATTCATGAGGTCATGTGTTATCCAGGCTTACTTTCACAGACCTTTATTAATATTATTGTGAATGCAGCTCAAGCAATCGAAGAGCAAATTAAAACTCAAACTTTTGAAACATTGGGTGTGATTACAATTAGAACGACCATGAAGAAGCGAAACGTCATGATTAAAATTTCGGATACAGGAATTGGGGTTAAAGATAGTATTCGGACGAAAATTTTCGATCCCTTTTTCACAACTAAAGAAGTAGGAGTGGGAACCGGTCAGGGCTTGGCGTTGTCTCATGACCTTATAGTTGGTAAACATGGAGGAAGTATAAGTTTTGACTCAAATCCGGGACTTGGTTGTAGCTTTATAATCCTACTGCCTTATACACTGTCTTAGAAACTAGGCATTGAGAGGCAAAGTTTTTGTTGTTGAATATCGTTAATTACGAGTGAAATGGTATCATGGGAGAAATGCACAGCATCTTGCTCATCAACATGTTCAAATGCAATCTTACAAACTTTATTTATTTCTCTTGGACATCCTAAGGAAAAACCATAAATCATGTCTACAGATTCTTGATCGATACTGACTTCCTTATTTATTTTATTCATCCTAAAGCGAATATAGGATTCGATTTGATCAGCCTCTAGGTAAGGTAGGAAATACATTAAACCGACACGTTGAGCTACTGTAGGACATTGCATGAGAGTTTGATTGAATTCTGGTTGGCCACATAGAATGAGCGATACACCAGATGAATTTTGAGTGCTATTAGTAAGACATTTAAGGTTCCTAAGGCAGTCAACTGAAATCATTTGGCACTCATCAAGCATGATGATCAGGTGACGTCCTGTAGCAATGATTGTCTCATGCATGATTTTTTCGAATTCACTCAAAAGCAGATAACGATCCATCTTAAGTTCAATAGTCTTATGCACGCCGCTTAACTGAAAAATAATGGTATCTAAAATGGCCTCAAAGGAAATATTTGAACTGGGGATATAGACTAATTTATAAGAATAATCAATCATTTGCCCAAGGGTCTTACAGAGTAAGGTTTTCCCGGAACCGATTTTTCCCGTAATGACACCAATATTAATACCTCGATCAGTACAGATATACTGCAGGCGCGAAATAGCTTCGGCATGTTGGGGGCTTTCAAAAAAACAAGAGGGCGTAGGGTCGGTTTCGAAAGCGCAATTTTTTTTGTGCATAAATGGTTTCATTATTATCTCATTATCAATATTTGATAGTTAATCTAGAATACGCAATGCCAACTTACTAAAGTATTTCTTAAGTAGTTGTAGCAGTAGTACTTAAAGGTTCTTTTTTAATGTGATGAATGGCAACGATGATTGAGCATATTATGATCATTAAAAAATATTGTGGACTTTGGCGATAGCCTAATTGAAGCATGCTTTGAAAATGGAGTACTAAACTTGCACCAAGACATGCAGTACTCACTGTATAGAGGTATTTATCTTTACGAGTTTTTATTAGATTTAAAAATGCCATCCAATAAAGTCTTATCCATATAATGGCAAAAGCGATTAAACCAGGGTAACCCAATTCACCTAGGTTAATGAACCAAAGATTATGGGGAGGAGTTCCGGGAGGCAGTTGTTCATCGACTTGTCGTGCATATTTTAACCATGACCATGCTGAAAAATTTCCTATACCTACACCAAAAACATTTTCTGCGGCCATGAGTTTAGCTTTTTTATTGTATTTCCCCCGATAAGTCATGTCTTCGCTCGCATCCTGTTTGTTGAAGAAACGATTGATAAGGGTGTCGGAAGATATAAATAAAATGATCGCTGTAAAGAAGAGGCCTATAGAGAGCAGGATAATATTTTTTAGGCTAAATATTCGGCGACAAAGAAAGAATAAACAGCAGGCTATACCAAGGGCCATTGCCACTAGTCCACCACGAGAAACCGTTAAAATGACACACAGTCCACAGCACGCGACAAGAAATGAATAAACAAAAGATGATAACCACGACTTAGCATAAAGTATTAAAGGGAAAAATAGAGTGCCTAGCATGGCCATGTAAGTGGAAAACGAATTGGCATGACCCAAATTTGTTTTAATGCGGTGGAATCCAAAAATATAGCGATCCCTGAGAGCTAAAAGGGTGAGATAAATAACAGTTAATAGCAAACCCATATAAATAATTTTGATATACTCTGGGTTCTGGAGGTAGTTAACTAATATCCAAAAGAGAAAGAGACCTCGAAGAATTTTACTTATCTCAAAAAGTGGATAAAGCCATAATTCGAATTGAGCATAAGGAGGTGGATATATAGTATATTTATTAGTGACTACGGGATCTGGTACAGGTAAATTTTGACAATTAAGAGCCCAGGAAATTAGCGCAATTAAAAGATAAAATAGGTAGGGACAAGTAAGTGCGGGAAGCAATATACGTTTATTTTCCTTCCAATTTATAAGTAAATTTCCTGCAAGAGTTAGAGCACAAATATCAATTAAACTTAGTTCAAAGCCACGAGTCGAAGCTCGATAGAATTCACGAGAAAAGAAATTTATACCAAATTTATCAGGTTCACAACTCGACCATATCAGGAGCATGAAGTATAGCTTTGGTATAAGTTTGTGGACTTGACAAAGAAAGACTCCAATCGGAACTCCTGCGAAAAGAATAAAGAAGAAAATTATGTATTTATATTCCGACAATTAGGACTCTCTTAAACCGCTAGGTTTTGATGGCTCACAAAGCTTTCTGCTTTGTCTAGTAAATGGTTTACGAGTCGCTCGATATAATTATCGAAATTGTATTTTGTATTTACAAATTCCCGACCAGATGCGCCTAATTTCCTCACAAGCTTTTTGTTATTAAGCATGAGCTCAATTTTTTCGGCCATTTTCTCAATATTCATCCAGGGAATTAAGTATCCACTTTGATCATTAATGAGCCAATCTTTAATTCCACCTGCATCGAAACCAATGACAGGTAAACCATGGCGAAGAAATTCTAAGCCAACAGTGGCAATAGGTTCAGGCCAAACTGATGGTACAGCACCAAAAAGAGCTGAACCATAAATAGCCGATAATTCTTCTTGGCTCACAAAGCCCTTAAAGATGATTTTATCTTCCATTTTTAAGCTACGTACAAGTTCTTGACAGTATTGCTTATGAGAGCCGCTACCAAATACATAGAGTTTAAAATTTGTTTTCACAAGAGCAAGAGCATTGATGAGGCAATCGAGGCCTTTTCCACGAATAATTTGAGTAGCAAAGATAATGATATTTTCATCACTATATGAATTTATGGGAAGATCATTTTTGGGGAGAGGTACAGGAGGGAAAATCTTAATTTTACTTTTGTGGAAGCCCTGTGTTATTAATTCTTGTTTCATATACTCACTGACGACAAATACTTCATCGAAGGATTTATTAATTTTGATTTGTTGCATTTGTTTGCTGTAGCTGCGCCAGACAAGTCGACTAGATTCTCCTTGTCTTTCTCTATTCAGAGAAGCGCCACAGGGAATCAGACAGGCTATACCGGCTTTTTTAGTGCAAATTTTTCTACTAATTGGATTATATTTATAACTTCTCATACAGTACATATCGTGATCGTGCTGCATACGTATAAGAGGGCAACCAAAATCACGAAAAGCCTGTAGCATACCAATATTCATACATTTATGTACGTAGATCATTTGAGGTTGGATTTGTTGGAGTATTTTCCAAGTTTCACTATAGGCACGATGAGCTTTTTCTTCGAAATCATACTGGATCTTTTCTTTGATAACACTTTCAAGCTCTTGGCTATCTTTACCGGTATCTTCGTTATAGAGGAAGCTGACTGCCATTTTTTTTGCGATGTAGGGGAGGGTTACATATATATGTTGTTCAGCACCTGAATAACGGCCGAATCGTTCATTGACTAAAAGTATAGATTTCATAAGATTGTTCTCCTAGTTTATTAGAGGTGAAAGCGCGTTTCACGAAGTTTCATAGCATTTAAATCTTGAGCAATTTTTTTACTTTTGGTATCGGACCAAAGTGATTGTAAATGACTATTTTTAATTTTTTGATTACTCACGAAAACCACAGCAATATCGACCAACCATGCACAAATCACGGGGATGATCATTTTTAATTTTCCCTTAAAAGATAATCGTGTGAGTCTTTTAAATCGAACTGATAGGGCACCAGAGTAAATGTACCATTTTTTGCCTTGGGCAAAATAAATAAGCATCTCTTCTTTGAGCCATTCAGGATTTTCTAAGGCACGTTTTTTTACAGCTTGAATGGCATTATCATTAATGAGATCATTTTTAATGATTTCTTTAAAAATTCTCCATAAAGAAAAACCTACAGTTTGGCGCACTTGATTATTGAAGTAATCTTTCACACCAGTGTAAGCTTCAAAAATATGACTGATGTGGCGCAGGCTAATGATTTTTGAATCATCTACTGAGTGCTTCAAGCCACCTGTACACGCCATGAATTTAATATAGGTGTCATCGATCAAAACTTCTGGTGGGATATAAATTTGTTTGAGGAAATCTGCGCGTGCACAGTAAAGTTGACCACAAAGTTGTGATGTCCCTTTTTGGGTTATTTTTGAAAAGGCTAGAGAAGTAAAATTACGTAAACCCTTGTGCGCTTTAAGACTGATATCTTTGATGGGTAGGTCACTAGAAATTAAGGCTTCAGAGTTACGTTCGAGTGCGTCAATTAAAGTTGAAAAATTATGGTTTTGTTGAATAATGATATCGCCATCCATACAGATGATATAGTCGTAATCAGGATCGGAGTAGAGATGGATGAGATCATTCCACGCAGCAATTTTTCCAGGCTCTTCTTTGCTTACAACTCTATAGGTAAAATTCAAATGAAGTCGTTTAAACTCCCGCAGCAGGAATTCAGCAATTGCCGCACTGTTATCGCTACAAGCATTCGCAACTATGATCATTTCAATTTTATCTTGTGTATGATTAAAAATATCTTGTGTGAAAACAGTTTTTAGTGTATCAGCTATGATATCTTCTTCATTATGAATGAGCATGCCAATAAGTATTTTCATAAAACTTCCCTTTTTTTGATTTAATCAAATGCTTATATGATGCCAAGGATAAAAGTATTTATGTAAATAGCTTGTTTGTATATATTTATGAATATTTATGAATATTAATGAGCGAGTTTCTTGTAATCATGTAACAAAATTGTTACATGATTATGTGAATTTCCATCTGGATGTTTAGTCTGTATTGACTTGGATTTCTGGAAGGATTGGAATAAAATCTTTTTCTAGCTGGGTACAGTTATCAGACCAAGTAATATAAAGTAACCAAGGAAGCTGTTTCCCTTGAAGTTGAGCCATCGTATTATGAGCGATAAATTCACTGTAAGTAGCGCATGTGAAGTCATCGCTTTGGAACCAATAGATGAATTCACGACTTAATCCTTCTTGCTTAAGTTTAAGTTTAGTGACGTTTAAATCTGAAAATTTCGTATTACTATACTGAATTTGTTGGCGTGAACTTACCTCCCAACCGATACCAAATTGGCAGTATTCAGGAGTGTGTATATTTTTAGAATCACCTTCGGATGAAATAATCATGAGTCCGGCACTTTCGGAACCTTTGGTATAGATTCTTTTTATGAGTTCCTGGTCATTTACTTCTAGGTCAAAACCTTCCCAATTATTTAATATGTAAGGGTAGTAAAAGGATTGAGTCACTAATGGCACAGGAGATTTACGTGAGCTGTAGAGTTGAATTCCAAAAAGAAAACAAGTAGCAACAAGAATGTACTTGTAGCAAATAAATGGTAAGGGGCGTGTACATGTATATTTAATGGTTTTAGTTCTACTCAATACAAATGAACTGAGTAGAACTGCGATGATAAATTTACTAATAAGGACATGATCTAGACTTAAGTTAAACATTTCCATTACTTGTTCATTAGTTTTTGGGTAAGCCATGAAAATTATGAACAGTAAAGGAGTCTTTTTTAAACTATTTTGAAAACCGTATTCAATAGTATTAAAGCTATGAAGACTGACTAAAAAACAAAAGCCTAGAATATAATTATTCATGCTGAATAATTGAATAAGACTGGTGATGGCAAGAATAAAGATCATCATTAGAATGCCACTAAGATAGTCACTATGATTTTTCGAGCTTTTAAAAGCCAAAAAGGCATAAATACCAATGCCCCAGATGAAAAAAAGAAATGAAGCGGTGTCATTTTGGTTATAAATGGTTCCCTTCCAATCGCGTATGCAAGCAGTGAAAAATGGAAGCATAACTAGGCATGTCATTAGTATGGCAGGGTACAATAAGTTTATTTTAAATGTAGCTTGCTTAAGCGATATCATGAGTTCTAAAATTTTTGTAAGCATATATATATTGATCGCAAAAAAAACTAGCCCAATAATGGTATGAAGTAGGGTGTCTGCATGAATAATAGAACCGCTTAGATAACTGAGTCCAACTAAGGCAGAGACGCGGATGCTATTAACGAATACGGCCAGAGGAATACTAAGCATGATAAATATAAACTTACTCAATCCCGTTAATTTTTTACTCGCAATAGCCAGTATACATGAAGAGATTAAACTAATCTTTATACTCTTTGATCCATTGCATGCGGGAATGATATCGAATGACATATTTCCCACTTCAAGAATCGTAAATTGACGTTCGATATCCATTCCCAAATAAGAGAGGAAATATTCAGAAAAAATAGCAGAAATAAGCCTTAACTGAGTTCCCCATAGTTGATCAAATACTTCTCCAAAATATAAAACAATAAGGAGGCAACTAGAGATAAGTACAGTCTTATGCACTAATGATTTTGTGAACAATGTCTGAGCCATTGGAGAACCTCATCTTTTTGATTATTGTGCCAAACTAAAGTACGGTCAGTGAGTAGTCGTGTTAGAATTTCTTCAGTTTTTTTGAGAGAGGAAGACTCATAAATTTTTGCGAGCATAAGCTGGTTTGAAATGGATAGAGAATCTTGCTGCTCAAGTAATTTTTGTAGTTTCTCCCATTTTTCTAAACGACTGAGTACTTTTATGAGTGTGTCTAGAGTTTGAGTTTGAGGAAGTTTTTGATAGTTACTTTCGGCATGTATTAATACAGTGGAGAATTGTGCATTAGGGAGTTCTAAAATAGCAGATATATAATTATTAGAGATGATTATGTTTGAAGGTTGAAGTGCGAGAGCTTGTTTATAGCATTCTGCAGCTTGATCATACTGCTGTTCACGAAAAGAGATATCTCCTAATATTCTCCAGTTTTGTAGAGCTTGGTCACATTGACTTATAAGTTGATTTCTTTTATCAAAATCTTTCATTTGATGAAGACAAATTATTTTATAGGTCAGTGTCTTTCGATCAGTTAAGTGGTTTATTTTTTGCAGAGCCTCAGAATATTTATTATTTTTAATAAGTCTTAGGCTTTCGAATCTAAGTAATTCGAGATCAGTAAATTTATCTCCATGCAGCGTGAGTAATTTTTGCCAAGACTCGATTTGGCTGGCAGCCATATTTTGCTTGAGTTGAGAACTAATGATTTTTTTATGTAATTGAGGGTCATCAAC
Source organism: Lentisphaera profundi (assembly GCF_028728065.1). Taxonomy (GTDB): domain Bacteria; phylum Verrucomicrobiota; class Lentisphaeria; order Lentisphaerales; family Lentisphaeraceae; genus Lentisphaera; species Lentisphaera profundi. The sequence goes on from NZ_CP117812.1 coordinate 102,490, forward strand.
TTTTACCATATATTCTTGAGCTTGCTTTAAGTCATTTAAGTGAAAATAAAGTTCAGTTAAAGCACGGTGAATAGCCTGGTCTCGAGCGATTTGGAGTTTCTCTATTTGCTGTACAGTTTGTCGGAGCAGAGCTTTATTTTCACTCGTAGGCAATTTACTATAAATATCCATAACCGCAGCCGCTTTGATGAGTAGTGGAGCCTTACGATTACCATAACTCATGATGACCTCCTGGGAGTATTTTAGTGCTTGAGGGAAAAGTTTTAGTTCCAAAGCTTTACTTGCCAAAATGAGTAAGGCCTGCAGATCTTTTTCTTTCCTTAAGGGAATTAGTATTTCCTCCATTTTCTTAAACTCTTTATTCTCAGCGGCAAGTCGTGCTAAAAGCAGTAAGGCACTCTTTCTTGTGGATGAAAACAACAAAGCTTTTTTTAGTGAATTTTTAGAAGTATTAATTTGGCCTTGTTCATAATCGATAAGTGCCAGTTCAATCAAAGCTTGTGGAAGTCCTGCCGCTCCAAGTCGGGTGAAAACTTGCTTGGCTTTAGTAGGATCATTTTTGCGGATGAGACAAGCGGAAATAAATTCCTTTTCTTGTTTAGAAATACTTGCTTTTTGAATGATTTCTAAAGCACTGTGGATGTTCCCATCATTAATTGCTTCTTCAAATTTCTTATTTAAATGAAGCATTGGTGTTAGCGAATTATTTTTGGTGAATAGAGTTGTTAATGAAGTCGAGCTTGGTTTCCCCAGTTCTTGACGATTGAATTGATATAAATTTATAGAGGCATCGCTGATAGAATTTTGATGAAGTTGTTCGATGACTTTTAAGGCACTGAGGTGTTGCCCTTCAAGAGTTAAAATTTGAGCATTATTAAAAAGGTATAGAGGCGAATTAAGAAAACCCAGATGTAGACCTTCTATTTGTTCAATGTGTCTATTAAACTCCGCGGCTTTAATAGAATTTGACGCGGCACTAAATTGTTTTTTACTTATGTAGTAACGGCTACTTAGGTAGCGACTTACGAGGTGAGATGATGAGGGTGTTGGGAATAGAGTATTAGAATCTTTTTGACTTGAGATAAAATTCTGATAAAATACGATTTCTTTTTCGATAGTTTTTTGGTCAATAAAAAGGCGAAAGTATTGACTACGGCCGGAGATATCAAAAATAGCTTGACAATCTTGTTTTGCCGCCATAAGGATATCATCAATATAAGTATTCTTGGGCTGTGAGATTAATCGAGAAATAAATAAATACATACGTGCATTGTAAGCACAGGCCAGCTCGCTAACTTCAAGCTCTTTACTAAAGATCATGGGCGCGATGATTTCTTGTACTTTATGATAGTCACCACCAATAAAGTTCATAAGTGCGACTTTAAGTTGCCATTCTTTATTTTCAGGAAAGCGCTGAGATACGTGCTCAAGAATTGTCTTAAGTGAAGTTTTATCAGCTTTAATAAAGTGCAGCGAATACAATAAATTTAGAGATTGAAAATTCATTTGATTCAAGTCTTGCTGCAATAAAAATTTCAGAGCTTTGTCGTATTTAAATTCACTGATATAGCTCCTCGCTATATACAGTTCACTAAGTTCATGTGAACTTTTTCTCCAGCATTCGCGAGCTTTACTTTTTTTACCCATATCGAAATAAATCATACCCAATTTAAATTGAGGAAAAATCCTTTGAGGTAATGAGTCGATATAGTTTAAGGAAGCATCAGTTATTTTAGTTTTGGAGACTAAGTCACTGAGAACATAAATAGCCTTAAGTCTTTTTCTTGAGTTGATGTTTTCATTCATTTTATTAAAGATTTCTTTTGTGGCACTAAGGTTGAGTTCCTTATCATTAATATGATCTAGATAGTCAATAGCTTTCAAGTTTGACTTATTTACTTTGGGTAACTTTTTCTCTATGGGTTTATCATTCATCATGAATAATAATCCGCCTCCAGAACTGAGTAGTAGAAAAGTAATAATAAGAATACGCATAATTTAACCTACAAACACGTTTGATTTTTCTTGCTGTAATTTTTTGTAGAGAATAAATCCTGCAATAATAATCAGTAAATAAAACTCTGGCTCAGGTGCCCCTGCTGGAGCGATGGGGACCTTTGAAAAAGATCCTGCTTCAAGGAAAACAGCGGAATCCCACAAGGTATCACCTGCGTCAGCAATGGCTAATTTTAGATGATACGTTTCCCCTGCATTCAATCCGGTAAGTTTGGCGGTAAAAGTATTAGTGAAACCATCGAAAGAAAAATCAAAATCTTGATTGTTATTTGGATCATGATGAGAGTCATTATTATTAAAAAAATCTTCATTAGTATTATGATTGATACTATTAATTGCGACAATATCATCTTCGCCGGGAACTAGAGCATAGTTCTCACCATTGATAAAAAAACCAAAAGTATCATTATAAGAACTGCCCACCCACTCAGTGTACTCCTCTGATGCAAAGGCATAATTAAAGTAGGCACTATCTCCTTGAGTGGTGAAATCCATTTCAATACTGGTGGCATCGTATGTGCTATAACCCGGGATAAGGGAATTTAAATCACTATCACCGCCGGTATTTAATCTGCCTGATGTACGACTGGATGAATTAACAGAGTCAATAGTATTGACATAGCCAGTCGAAAGAACAATACCGCTGTCCATGCCTAAACCAGCATCCAGACCATTGCTGAAGTAGCCTAGAGCTCGACTGTCTCCATTGTAAGATATATTAGAAACCTGAACTCCTGGATCGATGTAGGCTTGTTCATCTATAAGTGAGTTTACGAGATTGTCGATGTTATCAAAGCTATCTATGATGATTTCAGCTTGTAGTTGAATGTTGCTCAGTAGTAATAGGGTGATGAATGTTTTCATTTTGGTTTACCTTACGTTTTTTAGATTGCAAGTATAAAGCAATTAGTGATCCTTTTTTATCCGACATAGTCATAAGTATTTTATAATAAGTATTTAATATTTTATTTATTATTTTAATATTACATATTTGTGCGTTGTTTGTTGTATATATTGTTACTTTTATCACCCTTTATCATTAGTCGAAAATAGCTATATTTGACTATTATTGTGATGGGGTAGAAAAGGTGTATTACAATGGGTAAATATGGTGACAAGATTTATTTTGACACAAAACTAGCAGTGAAATAAAGTTTTAAATTCTTGTTTATTAAGTCTTTATGATTTTATGATGAGTCTATGCCTATTGTTTGCTGATACTTCGCCAAACAATCTGGAGTAAAAGATATGACTATTAACAAAATCGCTATTATTATGAGATCTAAAAATGAGCAACCCTACGTTAGGGAAGCGCTCGAGAATCTCTTAGCTCAGACCTATAACTCTTATAAACTATATAATGTTGATTCAGGATCTGATGATGGCACATTACAAGTGGTGAAAGCTTTTAGTGAGTCTGTAAAATGCATTGCCCCAGAAAATTATATCCCTGGAACAGTCCTAAACGATATGATTGAAGCTTGTGAAGAAGACGTGATCGTATTCTTAAATGCCGATGCAATTCCACAAAGTGTTGACTGGTTAAAAAATTTATTAGAACCCATTTTAAATAATAGAGCGGATGCGACTTTTAGTCGCCAACTCGCTAGAAAAGATGCTTTCTTCATTGTGAAAGATGACTATTCGAGGACCTATATCAATGAGAGCGATTCTTCACAGGACTATAAAAAATTTTCAGCAGTCGCGTGTGCATTTAAAAGAAAACTATGGGATGCAGTCAAGTTCTATGACGATGGTTATGCGGAAGATTTAGTATGGGCCATTCAGTGCCAACGCCAAGGCTTCCATTTTAAATATGTCCATGAAGCCGTGGTTCAGCATTCTCACAATTATACCATCAAGGGTTTATTCAGAAAAAAATTCCGACATGGGATCGTTTATTATCGTTTACAGATGCTTAAACCATCACTTTTATGGCAAGCTTATATCTGTTCACGAGAATTGACACGCGATGCTCTTAAAGCAATTAAAGGACTCAAATTAGCAGAGATTCCTTATAACATTTTATATCGAATGACGATACACATGGCGATTTACCGTGGTGTGAAATTGGCCGCAAGCAGAAAGGAGACAGAGCTATGAGTAAGTATACCGTAAATGCAGGAAATAAATTCGATTTATTAGTTGATCGTGATTTAGCCGCCATTATAAATCTTTGTTTAACCTCAAAATATGCAGCAAGTATTAAAGCGATTGTTCTTATGGGATCCTATGGTCGTGGAGAAGGCACTGCTTTTCAGACTGAACGTGGTTTAAGACCTTTTAATGATTACGATTTAGTCGTCGTAGGAAAATCCATGAACGAATGGAAACGCCGGAAAGTTCAAAAAGTATTTCATCAACTTGAACGAGAACTCACAAAAGATTTAGAAATCACGGTGGACTTATTTCTTCATACCGAAAATAGTCTAAAGCGTGCGGATGCAAGTTTAATGAATTACGAGATGAAATATGGCCACAAAGTTGTCTATGGAGATCCGCGAATATTGGAGCTGATGCCCAACTATAAATCTGTTGATCTCTCAGAAGCGACAAGATTACTTCTTAATAGAGGAAAATTATTACTTGATATTTCGACTCGCTTAAGAAGTGTGAACTCTTTCACAGAGAACGAATTACTCTTATATAAAAATATTTAAACAAAGTCATTCTCGCCATGGGTGATGCGGCGCTTATGGCATCGGGAATCAACAGCATTTATTACAAAAACAAAAGAGATCAGATTGAAGAAATAAATTCTTTCAAAAACCGCTCATGGATCATCGATGAGTATCAGCGTGCGGTGGCCTTTAAATTTATTGGTGATCGAGAGCTCTTACATGAAGATATGGAAGCCAGCTTCGATCAAATAAAAGAGCATTTTATCAAGTTCTATTTTGAGTTTGAGGGCATCCGTCTGAGTAAAGAAATCTCGGAATATAATAGTTATTATTCTGAAATGCTAATCCCTTGCTTCAAGCTCCCATTGACTAGTAAAATCAAGAATGTTTATTTAAATATACGTGGATTTGGACTGAGTGAACTACTCAATACCCATTGGCTAGGGAGACACCCCAGAGAACGTCTTTTTACAATATTCCCCCTCTTATTTAAAACACAATTAAGTGTGAGTGAATGTCGCTTAGTGAGTCGTCTAGAGGGCTGTACTCATAATGTGGAAAATTGTCTACAAACTTTTTATCAATTAAGGGAGAAGTACCTGTGAAAAAAGAAAAATTAGCCTTGTTTTTATTTATTGATGCCTTCGGCTGGGAAATCCTTAAGAAGCATTCGTTTTTTTTAGCGGATAAATTGAAATCGAAACAAAAACTAGAAACCGTCTTTGGCTATTCTAGTGCCTGTGATCCATCTATAATATCGGGTCGTAGTCCAAGTGAACACGGTCATTGGAACTCTTTTTATTATGCACCCAAAACTTGTCCATATAAGTGGTTAAAGTATTTGCGCTTCATGCCTGAAAAAATCATGAATCACCATAGAGTACGTTCAAAACTCAGTTCTTGGATTAAAAAAATTCATGGCTTCACTGGTTATTTCATGCTTTATAATGTGCCTTTTAAATATTTACCTCTTTTCGATTATGCAGAAAAAAATCGCATCTGGGAACCAGGTGGCCTAAATCAAGGTGAAAATATTTTCGATCAACTTTCAAAAAACAATCTGAGTTTTCATACTCATCACTATGGTCAGAGTGATGAAGTCAAAATTTCGAAATTAGAAGAAAAAATCAAGTCGAAAAATATTGACTTCGCTTATGTCTCGATGGGAGGACTCGATTCACTGATGCATAGCGTTGGCACGCAAGATGAAAAAGTCGAAAAGAAGGTGCGCTGGTATGATCAACGCTTACGTGAAACTCTGGAATTAGCAGAACAGAATTATGAAGATGTTAAGTTTCACGTTTTTACAGATCATGGTATGCACGACACGAAATCTACATACGATCTGCAAGCTGAAATCGCTAAATTGGATTTAATATACAATGAGGATTATGTAGCAGTCTATGATTCGACTATGGCGCGTTTTTGGTATTTAAATCAGAAAGGTAAAGAAACCATACAAAGCTTTCTCCAAGATTCAGCTCATGGTCGTACCTTGAGCGATGATGAATTAAAAGATCTTGGGGTGTATTTTGAAGATCGTAAGTTTGGTGAAGAGATCTTTATGATGAATTCTGGCGAGCAAATCTGTCCAAGTTATATGGGCGAGAAATTCACTCCAGGACTTCATGGCTATCACCCTTCAGATGCAGATTCCTATGCTCAGATTTGCGGTAATAGTGAGCCTCGTGATGACCTTAAATCTATTAAAGATATCTATAAGGTTATGATGGATCAAATGCACTGGCTCATGAAATAAGATGTCCGTAGCCTTCACACCTAAAGCTTTACGCTCTGTTCCTTACTTGCTATCAGCTAAGCTGGTAACGTTTGTGGTATACTTTTTTGTATCGGTGATGGTGGTCAAGGCTCTGAGTCCGGAAGATTATGGAATTTTGGCTTTGTCAAAAAACTTTGGACAATACATGGTGATAGTGTGTGCCTTAGGCCTCAATACCTGCATTTTACGTTATGTCCCAGAAATTGAAGTTAAAAGGGATTATCTAGGAATTAAAAGCTTTCTTATTCGAAGCTTGGGGTGTCAGTTTTTAAGTTGGTTACTCTGTATTGGTGTACTATACCTTGTTAAGGTATATATCTTTGAGTATCTAACAACGGATTCTCCTTTATTGTTAGAATTCATTTTTTTATGGATATTAGCTTGGGTAGTAAAAAATACCGTAACCGATAGTTTGACTGCTTTATTTGAAGTGAAAACAGTGGCATTTATTGCCCTGATACAATCAATTATGATATATTTTGCGGTTTGGTGGGTATGCTCAAATGATGTGAAAATTGAATATATTCTTGGTGTAGAACTCTTTGCTTTAGCTTTTACTTCTATGATTGGATTCATGCGATTGAGAAAGCGTTTAGCAGAGCCCGTTTGTGAGAAAAGTACTGAGAATAACCTTCCCGTGCAGAGAGTGCTTGCTTTGGCCACTCCTGTATGGTTTAATGGGCTGTTAAGATCACTCATGCTTCAGTATACTGAAGTGTTTATTTTAGCTTATTGTTTTTTACCAGAGATTGCCGGATTTTATGAATTAGGATACAGTTTACCTCTATTGGCGATCACCTTTATTCCCATGGCATTGCAGACACTTTTTTCTTCCGCTTTTGCGGAAGCTTATCAGCGAGATAAGACTTTGCTTCCGAAGATGGTTAGATCAATGTTCAAAGTTTTGATTCTCCTTTCCATTCCTTTGGCTTTTACAGGTTTTCTTTTTTCAGAGCAGCTGGTAGCAAAAATTTATGGTGAAGATATGAGTAGTGCAGGCTATGTAGCTAAATATTTTAGTCTTATACATATTTTACCTCTTATATCAATGCCACTCTCGATGGCGGTGACCACGCTTGAAAAAAATTCAAAAACCGTCGGCTTACTGATCCTACAGGTCACAATCAACATTGCTTTAGATATTATTTTGATTCCAAACTATGGCTTAAGTGGAGCTATAGCGGCCGTGATTTTAACTTTTTCTCTAACCATCCCCATTCGTTTATTAGTTATTCGTCGTCTGATAGGTGGTATTTGGTTTCCAGCTAAGTTTTTTCTAAAAATTATAGCGAGTTGTTTATTATTAGCGATTCCTTTCAGTTTTATCCCCCAATCAAATACTCTATTAGGTGATTTATCGCTGGCTATACTCTACCTAGCCTCATGTGCGGGAGTCCTACATATTACAGGAAGTACTCAAACTTTTCTAGAATTTCTAAGTAAAAAAAATCATTAATACGCATAAGTCCTTTGGTGTAACAAATAAGTGTATCACTGTGTGAAAAATGATAAACCAATGGGGATTAATGGTTTTTAATATTCTTAAGTCCTTTGTTTCAAGTATATTATGGTTTAATCACCATCTCTAGCATGAGCTATGATAACATTCTTTGAAAAATAAGGAATGAAACAATGATCATTACAAATACAGATATTTTCAAAATCCCCGTATCGACCTTAAATAAAACTGAAACTATTAATGCGATACATGAATTAGTTAGACGTTATGAAAGAGAAGCCAAAGCTCAATACGTTGCGACACTCAATATGGACTTTCTTGCGAACTGTTTCCACACCTTCAGTCTTAAAGTTAAGAATCAAGAACTCTATGAGACACTCCAAACAGCAGATCTCGTAACAGCAGATGGGATGCCGATTGTTTGTTTAGGAAAAATGAAAAATGCCTCAATGAAAGAGCGTGTGACAGGTGCAGATCTCGTCTTTGATATTGCGAAATATTCGGCTCTTTTGGGACATAAAATATTTTATATTGGTGAGAGTAAAAAACTTTGTAAAAGAGCCCATGTAGCATTAAAAGAGCAATATCCCCGACTTAACGCGGCGGGCTTTGCGAGTCCAATGGTCTCTGATGTGGGAGAGATTTTAGATGATGTTGGCCTCATTGAAAAAATTAATAATTCAGGGGCAAAGATTCTATTACTTGGATTGGGAAACCCCAAACAAGAGATGTTTTTTCGTCGTTATAAAAAAGACTTAAAAATCCCTGTGAGCATAGGTATCGGTGGAAGTTATAATTTTATAAGTGGTCGTGTTTTGCGAGCACCGAAATTGCTCCAGAATATCGGGATGGAGTGGGCTTATCGTCTTTGTAAAGAACCGGGAAAATTATGGAAGCGTTACTTCAGTCAGATTCTGCTTTTAATTTCTTTTATGATTCATGGGCGCTTGAATATCCTAAAATTTTTAGGTTATCATCTCTTCGATTTACAGAAAGGTCAAGAAGTATTGGATGGCTCGATTCGAGTTATGGGTCGCTTAAATGATAAAATGGTGGAGAATATTTATCAATTATTTAATGAGTGTAAATTCACCACGGTAGCTCTCAGTGACTTAACATTAGCAGAGGGACATAGCTTGTGGAAACTTCGAAAAATCTGTCGTATCTACGGCGTTGAACTGATCCAGGCTAAGAAGCACAGAGAGCATCAAAAACCAAGACAATGGTTAAGAAGAAAAACCAAGTCATTGATTACACGTGTTATGTAAAAGGAATATCTGAAATGAATCCATCGAATCACATAAATAAAAAGAATCTGGAGCAAGAAAAAACCTTGAGTTTCAGAAGCTTTAAGAACGCAAGTTCTGTAATTTCTAATTTTGTTGATCCTAACTCTACAGATCAAATTGAATCTGAGGTGATCTCAAACTTCAAATCTGTTGTGGAGCCTAGCCAAACGTCAAAATTAGAAATGCACAGTAAGCATCCTTTTACAGAGAAAGTAGTGAGAGCTTTTAATAAAAAAGATATACTAGCGAATTTTGATTGGAAAAAAATCGCTCATGACTCACGAAAACGTCTTCCTTATTTACTGCTTTTAATTGTTTTGTGCACCTCTGTAGCGACTTACTTTACCCATGAGATGTGGAATGAAAAACAGCGCTTTTTTGCCAGCCATAAGCTTTTATACAAAGAGGTTAAATTTCAAAATAAACAAATCCTCCCAACGAGTACAAGTCTCACCATGATAGAGCATAAAGAGACCTTGAATAAAGCCTTGGACTTACTGCCTACAGTTCAAACGCTAGATGAGCTCAAAGCTGCAGTTGATATTCAATTTGATAATAAAAATAAAATGGTTCGTGTGGAATTTACTCATAGCGATAAAGAACTAGCCATAGAAGCCAGTAATCTTCTAGGTCAATTGGCAGTGGAAGCCAACAAAAAGTTTTATTATGATTACTTTCTAGAGAAGTTTAGCAATCTCTCAAGTCAAGTTTTAATGACTGAACAAAAGATGGCCGTTCAAGATAAGTTGATTGCTGATGCTATGAAAAAAACGGGGGCTTTAAATATTCGCGAGCAATATAGAATTTTAATGGAATCCATTAGTCTTCAGGAACGTAACTTACTTGAGGCTGAGATTGACTACAGCAAACGCAATGTAGAGCTCAAGGTATTAAAAAGTGAATACGCAAAAATGCCTGATGAAGTTGTACGTAACTCCTATGAAGATAATCCCTTAAAAGCTCAATTGACAAACACAAAAATGGCTTTGCTCAGTGCTCAATCAATTTATGGAGAAGGCAATCCTAATGTACAGGCAATTAAAGAAAAAATTTCTGGTCTAAAAACTCAACTCGCATCTCAGGATATACAATCAACTTTGCAAAAAGTTTATATGCCTAATGTGCGTAAGAAGGAAATTTATATGCAGATTGCACAAGCTGATGGTGCACTCGAATCTGCAAAGAATCGCATCGAATCAATTCAGCTCAATATAAAAGAAGGACAACAAAAACTCTATCAAGTCCCTGATAAAGAAATGAAACTCGATGATAGCTTACGCAAAAAAGAAGCTCTTTCAGAACTTTTAGATAATCTTCGTAAAAAACAACAAGATGTAGAAATCATGATGCGGAGTGAAATTAAAGATTTGGTGCCCTATGAATTTGCGGATAGTGCTAGATTGATTAAACCGATGAAACTCTTAGCCGTGCCTCCTTTAGTACTGATTTTTACAATCGGCTTAGCACTCGTATACTTGACTTACAGTTGTGTTTTTGATCAGTCGATAAACACCAAAAAACAAATAAGTATTAACTTCACAATCCCTTGTATCATGCAGCTGGAATCAGGTGAAGATTTTGATGAAGATATTTTTAAAGGTCTCGAAAAAACACTGGATAGCAATACTCATCTGCAGCTAAAAAAGATTGTGAGCATCCAATCTAAAGAAGGTACACATACAGCCTCTCATGCAGCAAAATATTTTGCAGAACGTGGCCAGAAAGTACTTTTTTGCACCTATCAGGATCTTAGTACTGATCAAGAAAGTAAAGCTCATTTGTTAAATGATTATCATGCCGGTGAAGATCAACTAGATAACTTTGTTCAAGAAGGGGATTTTGATCAAGTTTGTTTCTGTGCACAAGATAATGCGATTCCAAAAGAACTGATAGACACGCTACAGCAATTAAGTTTTCATTATGATCGCGTGATTATTGATATCCCTACAACAGAATGCGGCAAAGCTGAGATAGATCTTATTAATTTTGCAGATTGGTTTTTTTGTGTAGTAGATGCCCGTAAAGCCAAAAGAAAAACTTTGGTGAATCGTCTAAAAGATTTCGAATTTAAAGGTGTTTGTCCAGAGGGTTTTATCCTCGATAAAGTTAATTCTTCACTTATACAGGTATAAAAATGAAATTTTTAATTATAGCAATTCTCGTATTCCTCAGTTCTTGTACGACTCACAGGAAGCCTATTAAATTGACTGGCTATCCCAAACTCGAACAGCAAGCCAAAGCTCCTCAAAAAATTATTGACCCCAAGTACTTTTCTCCTTATAAATTAGAAAGAAGTCGCGTGGATGTTGGCGATGAATTAGAGATCTCTGTCTTTGGCCAAGATAATACTCTCAGTTCTGTCACCGTGGCTCCCGATGGCAAAGTTTACTACCTTTATGGTGTAACTGTTCAAGGTGCGGGTTTATTTATAGAAGAGATAGCAGACTCCATTAAAATTAAGCTTAATAAGCTGTTTAATAATCCTGAGGTTTCGATCTTACCACAGAAAGTACACAGTAGTAATTTTTCAATCATCGGTAAGATACGAGCTCCAGGGCAATACAAGCTTTTAAGCTCGCTCACACTTCGTCAAGCGATTAATCAGGCGGGTGGATTGACCGATGGCGTTTTTCGAGGGACTACAGTGAAAGTAGCCTCATTAAAAAAATCTTTCATTATACGTGATGAGAAGAAAATTCCAGTAAATTTTCATGCTCTTATTGAAAAAGGTGACGCGAGTCAAAATGTGTTTATTCATCCAGGTGATTATATTTATATTGCTTCCGGTTTATCTCAAGAAGTCTATATAATGGGTGCAGTGACATCTGCGTATCCTGCCGCTTATAATGATGAAATGACCATCATCAGTCTCCTAGCTTCAAATGGTAGTGGTTTGAAAAAATCAGCTTATATCAAGCAGGTTTTGATTTTACGTGGTGATCTACAGGATCCCGTGGTTTATCAGATTGATCTTGCCGCGGTATTAAATGGCGATGAGCATGATATATATTTACAGCCTGGGGATATCATTTTTGTACCAGAAAAACCGTACAAGTTTCTTGCGGAGCTCACTGAATTAGCCTGCAATGTATTTGCCTCATCTTTTGGTCGTCGTCTTGGGCGAGATTTTTCTGAAGATGTATTAGGCTTGGAGGCAGAGTAATGAAAATCTTATTTATCATAATGTTCATTTTAACAAGTAGTATCTCTGCTAATGAGGCGACTACAGGGCTTGAAACTACTCAAGCATCTAAAGAAAATAATGAAGTTAAGGCACTTAATGAAAAACCTGTAAAAGAATACCTCCTCGGAAATGGTGATGTTATCAAGGTGAGTATTTACGGGATTTTTCGAGCCGAAAGAACTCTCATCATTAATTCTCATGGCTACATTTCATTTTTACTTACTGGTCCAGTGAAAGCTAGCGGTAAATCGATCAATTCTCTACGCGAAGAAATTGAACTTATCATTCGTAAAAAACGTAAACATATCATTATAAGCGTCGTCCCTATTTCATTTAATAGTCAGAGTTACACGATTGGTGGGCAAATAAAATTTCCAGGAAAAAAAGTACTGAATGGCAATGTGAGTATTCTTCAAGCAATTGCCGATGCTGGAGGTTTTAAGAGTGGCGAATTTCGTAACTCTACAGTGGATTTAGCGGATTTACAGCATGCCTTCCTAATGCGTGAAGGTAAGCAGTTAGAGGTTGATTTCACGGCCTTAGTCCTAGAGGGCAAAACGAAATATGATATAAAGCTGCGCAATGGTGATTATCTGCATATTCCTAGTGCTCTTTCCAAAAAAGTTTATACCCTTGGCGAAGTCAATTACCCTAGACAAATTATGTATCTCAATCGTTTAACTCTACTTCAAGCAATTACAGAATCGAGAGGGATCAAGGAATATGCTTCGCCTAATGTAGTGATCATTAGAGGCTCTCTCAGCAATCCAGAAAAATTGATTTTTAACATGAATGATATCCTTCATGGTAAGACAGCCGATGTGCTTCTTAAACCTGGAGACATTGTTTTTGTTCCAGAAGATTCAAGCGCTGATTTACAGCGCTTGGTGAAAGTGGCAATCAGAGCCTTTGTACAAACAGTAGCATCATCGGCAGCAGCTAATGCAATCGACGATAATTATCAAAATAACTAGGAGAAAGTAAATGAAGATATTATTAGCAGGAGTTCCGTTTGGCAGAAACAATATTGGAGATGAAGCCATTTTAGAGGGCATGGTCACCATGCTTAGGTCTATAGAGCCCGCTGTCGAAATATGTGTTAGCACAGACATGCAAAAGGAGACGCGTGATGTCCTAAATGTAGAGACCTGTCCACTCCTAGGTTTTAGTCATGTCGATTATTCAAGAGAAGAAGCAGAAAGCATTATTCAGCAACAGGACCTCTTTATTTGGAGTGGCGCAACGGGGCTCTCGGATTACCCCGATGATGCCATGACTTTAGTCAGTATTTGTCGCAAAGTAAATACACCAGTAGTTATTTTTGGAACGGGGATGAATAGCGAATTAAACCCTGCAAAATTTCAGCTGCAGGCAGGGCGAAAAAAAGATCTCTTTAGGAAGTTAAGTCAGCTTACTTTTGGTACAGTCGATTTCTCGTACATCTATGAAAAAAGAAAGCTTGCCACAATGCTAGCAACAATGAAAGCCAATTTAGCTTATCCGCGTCTCATAGCATTGAGAAATGAAGATAGTCAACAAAACTTGAAGACTCATTGCCCCGGAATAAAATCACAATTAGGTGTAGACCTTGCTTTGGTACTGGATAGTGATGAGAGTGTGTTTGAGCGTTTGGATAAACACACCCAAGAACTCTTAGGGCAAGATAGGAAAAAAATTGGTCTTTGTATTTCGGCTCAACGTCAGCTTAATAATCTTGATGAATTTGCCGCTAGAGTGGATGAATGGATCGTAAAATATGAAGCCAATGTATTTTTAATTGCGATGAATCCAATAACAGATGCGGCACTTATGGAGACGATTAGAAAGCAATTAAGAAATAAGCAAAATTGCACCTTGGTAAAAGCATGTCTTCAGCCCCGAGAAGTTGTAGCACTCAGTGCTCGCATGGATACAGTGATTAGTAGCCGTTTACATCTACTCATTCTTGCGTCAATTAATCACGTTCCACTAATTGGAATTAGTCGTGGTAGTAAAGTTGACACCTTTTTGAAACGTTTTGGTCTCCAATCGTGTGGATCTGTAGAAGCTGTAGACTTAGCAAAGATAGATACTGAACTTAAGAAATTCTTTAATAATCCTTTAGAGTTTAAGCTCAAAAGTAAGAAAGTTCGTGCGCAAATGTTAAATAATCAAAAAGTGGCACTGGATATGCTTCATCATGTTTTACATGAAATAAAGGAGAATATCCATGCCTGTACAGCTTAACAGTGTTTATCACATAGCCCGTCGTTTTGTCCTCGATAAATGGGGCGGAACCGAAGCGGTAGTTTATAACTATTGCAGTGAATTAAATAAGAGAGGAATCACTAATCAAGTTTTCACCACAAATATTTTTGTGATACAGCAGATGAGAATATAAATGGTGTTCGTATTAGTCGTTTTTCTTATGTTTTTCCCTGGCTCTTTCTGAGTAAAGAAGCGAAAGAAAAACTTAAACTCAAGGGTGGTAGCCCGCTCTGTATGCCGATGTTTTTCCGACTCTTATTTGGGAAGAGTCCCTCGATCATACATACACATGTACAACATCGTTTAGGTGGTATTGCGAGAACAGTAGCGAAATTAAAAAAAATCCCCTATGTAGTGAGCCTTCATGGTAATTATTTGACCCTACCGCAATCAGAAGCGACAAAAATGATGAAGCCCTTTAAAGGGAAACTTGAATGGGGAAAAGTTTTTGGCTTTATCTTTGGCGCGCGAAAAACAGTCTCTGATGCCGATGCCGTTATCTGTGTTGATCGCAATGAATATGATAAACTAACAGAACTTTATCCGCACAAGCATATTGTTTATATGCCCAATGGAGTGGAAATTGAAAAATTTGCAGGGCATACGGGCCAAGCCTTTAAAGATAAAATCAATTTAAAGAGTGACGAAGAGTATATACTCTGTTTATCACGTATTGATTTTCAGAAAAATCAGCGACTTTTGATTAAAGCTTTCGCAGAATACAGCAAAAACCATACAAAGCATAAACTACTTATTGTGGGTCCCATTACAGTAGAAGATTATCACCATAAAATTCTGCAGGATATAAGGGATTATAATCTCGAAGATAAAGTCATCATCATACCAGGATTTGAGCCTAACGACCCGATGCTTGCAGAAGCCTATGCAGGAGCTGATTTTTTTGTTCTGCCCTCTCGTCATGAACCCTTTGGTATCGTAATTTTAGAAGCGTGGGCTTCAGGAACACCAGTAATTGCTTCAAGACTACCTGGTATAGAGGCCTTCAGTTCTGACAAGGAAAATATCGTACATTTTGAGAGTGAAGATTCAGCTGATCTTCTCCTTAAAATGAATAGTCTAGATGATGAATCTTTTAAAAATAATATTCAAGTAGCAGCCACTCTAGAGGTCCAAAATTATAGTTGGTCTCATGTGGTTTCGGAACTACAGAATCTTTATCAAATACTGATTGCCGCTAAGGGAGGTCTCAAATGAATATAGCCTTATCATCTTTTGTACTTCAACAAGGTAAAAGCGGGGTTGCTCGCTACATAATAGACTTGGTGAAAGCCATGAATGGGGTCAATAATTTGGAAAACATAAAGTTATTGCTTCCTGAAAATGATAGTCACCTCATTGAACGTGATAGCAATTTATCTTTTAATATTTCAAAAGCTTGTGTAGCTAATCCAGTATTGAATATTTTATGGCACAACACCTATTTACCGATGTCTAATCTACTCAATTCAGTTGATCTCTTGCATGTGCCTAGCTACAGACGAATTCCCTTTGTAAAAAAATGTCCTCTCATTGCAACTGTCCATGACTTAGCCACGTTTAATATTGATGGCAAGTATGATAAAATGAGAATGTTCTATAATCGTAAGATAGTCCCAAGTCTTATTAGACGTTGTGATCGTCTGATCACAGTAAGTGAATTTTCAAAGAATGATATTGTGAAATTCATTGGTTACGATGCCGATAAAATAGATGTCATCTATTCAGGGATAGATCACCAACTTTTTTATCCTCGAAATAAAGATCACGCAAAAGCAATAATCGCTAAAGAATATGGCTTTGAAGCACCTTTTTTCACTTATGTTTCTCGGATTGAACCCAAGGGGAAAAACCATTTTCGACTCTTAGAGGCCTTTGAAAAATTCAAGAAAAGACATCCGAGTGATTACAAACTTTTACTCGTAGGATCTGATTGGAATGGAGCCGAAGCATTTCATAGACGCGTTGCGGACTCTCCCGTTAAAGATGATGTGGTTTTTACTGGCTTTATTGCGAATGAAATGCTACCCATAATTTATTCGGCCGCAGAACTCTGTGTCTATCCGTCATTATTTGAAGGTTTTGGTTTTCCTGTTATCGAAGCTATGGCCTGCGGAGCTCCCGTTATTTGTTCGAATACGAGTTCTTTACGTGAAATCTCAATTGATCGAGTTCCCAACTTTGATCCTTATAATGTGGATGAAATTTACACTTGTATGAGAGATACTATAGGCAAGCAAGATTTTAATCAAGATATTAATAAAAATCTTGCATATGCAAAGACTTTCCGCTGGGAAAATACGGCCCAGAATGTGGTGAGCTCTTATGAAAAATGTTTAGCCAGTATCTAGGAGGGTAGAGCAATGACAGCAAGTTTAAAATCTACGATTAAATTCTATCTGAATTTTGTACCAACATATCTAGCCTTATACAGGCAGGTACTTTATGATTGGCACCGTTTTAAGAAATACTCATCTTATAGCATGTCTATTTTTTTTCTGCAATCCAACGGTCGCGTTAAAACTGCGGAACAACTTTCTGCCTTGGTTCAAGCAGATGCACATAAAATTGAAAAGGCTTTAGCCATTACAAATCCACGTCCAGGATTTGGCGTGGCAGTGGTAAAACGCCTTAGAAAAAACATGCTTGAGTACTACCACCGTTTTAACTTTAATTCACGTCTAGAAATAGCGTATAGTACACTTCTTAAATATATTGATTTCAATAAAAAACAGCAAAGTCTGGATGAAGATCTGGAGCAACTTATTCTACAAATTGAAGAAGAAATTACAGAGCTTAAAATGCTCGATCACAAGGCTGCGGGGCTCATTGAATTTAGTAAAAAAGACTACCATCAAAATAGTAAAAAAGACCTTGAGAACTTTTTTATGGGGCGTTATTCCATTCGTCAATTTTCGGATGAAGAAGTATCCATGGCGCTCTTAAAGAAAGCTGTACAATTAGCAGCGAAAACTCCTAGTGTATGCAATCGCCAGTCCTACCATGCTTTCATATTTCAAGGCCGTGAAAAAGCTCAGAGTGTTCTTTCTTATCAGTTGGGAAATCGGGGTTTTGGAGAACAGGTCGATTCTGTGATTACAGTGACAGCGGATTTATCCTGTTTTTTCTCAGCTACTGAGCGCAATCAAGCTTGGATTGATGGAGGGCTCTATGCAATGAGTCTAATGTATGCCTTACATTCTCTTGGCCTAGGTTGCTGTCCTCTTAACTGGAGTGTTGAGCCCAAAAGAGATTGCGCATTAAAAGATGCTTCGGGAATTTCCCATTCACATTCAATCATTATGATGATTGCCATTGGTCATTTACAAGACAATTTTAAAGTGGCAAAATCTAAACGTAAACCAATGAATGAGCTATGCACTGTGATCGAATCGCCCATTAAAGCAAGCTCCTTATAAGGCCTAAATATAAGGGATAAGACAATTTAGTACTAGAGTATATTTGATTAAACTCAAAAGAGCCGGAACATGATATTTCTCGGCTCTTTTAAAGAATTCTTGAGTTTATTTTAATTCGACCGCAATAGTTTGTGAAGAATTGGTTTGAAGAGATTTCTGTGACCATTGGTCGGCTTTGCCAAGCCCCGCTTTGATGGTGTATTTTCCTTGGGCATATACGGGAGCAGAAAATTCTTTGCCTTGAATACGGCGGGTATAGAGGATCTCACCAGTAGCTTCTTCAATCACTTGGACCACGGGGTTCTCGATATTAAAACTTAGCGTAGGTAAATGACCGACGATTTTACGACCATCATTTTCTTCCATTTGGAAAGAAATGGGCCAGCCGGGGAATTGTACGGAATCACCTTTGCGAACATCGCAAAAACGTGGCCAGCATTCAAAGGTAACCTTGTTATTAGATTTATTGAAACGAACGAGACCATAACCATCGGCGCGAGAAGTTCTGTTGTTGCGCAGTTCACGCATAGTAGCGTACTTGGGATTGGCATAAGCAAGCATGGTGACTTTGTTTCCAAGACCATCGAGGTAATCACCTGTCCAGGGGAGGGGACCATCGATCTTTTCGCCACTACCTGCTTGTTCATTTTCCGGCCACCACCAGCGACCATAAATTGTATTGACGAGAGCCGGGTTAGTGAAGGCGTAGGGACCATCGCGGAAGTTGTCGATACCATGTTGTACAGAAACACCGAGATGTTGATCTCCACAGAGGTGAGTCGCTAGACCACGGCGAATTTCGCGGAGGGCATTATTACGGCCCGTTTGTGGCCAAGCATTAGAATCTAGGTCAGCTAGCAAGCGATTTTTGAGTTTACCGTGCTTGTGAACTGCACCCGTGAAAGCCGTTTGAGAAAGGACAGCTTTCATTTGAGCTCCCGTCCAGTCTTGACTCCATTGATTAAGAAATTTAAGCTGACGGTCACCTAATAGTTTCAAGCCTGGTAAGTCCACGGCTTCGCGATCGTAACTTGGATCATTGATGTGATCTGGACGGGGACCCATTTTTGGAATGGTGCCTTTGGGACCCGTTTTAAATTTACGGTCTTCAATAATGGCAAAATCGATACCACCTACATTGAGATCGGTATAGTAAACGCCAATACCATGTTTGATTGGTGTAGGATCATAGGCATCGGGAAGATTAAAAGTTTGTTGACGTTCCACCATTTTAACGTATGAGCTTGGATAGTAATATCCACCAGAACTACCATCAGTATGATCGGCTACCGTACCGCCATTGCCCCAAAAATTGGCTTGGCCAATATCGTGATCATCAGGAATCATAATAGTGGGGCGATCTTTCATGATTTCGGCAAACTGCACACCAAATTGCAGGAAGGCATAAGTATGTTCTTTATGGTTATAGCTTTGATCCCCAGCAAAAAAGAGTAGGTCGGGATTGTGAACTTTTAGGTTTTTGATGTATTCGGCGCGCTGATAGGGAGTTTCATCATGGGGAGAATTACAGGACATGGAAGCCACGGTAATTTCTTTTTTATCTTTGGGGTCGCTGCGGAAAGTTCCTTCGAAAGTAGAGAGCTCACCAAGTTTAACGCGGTAATCAACAGTTTTTGAACTATCCCAATTTTCGATGCGGAAGTGCGAGTCCCAGCCGGGGTAGAGAACGGGCTGAGTAGCCAGTTTTTTCCACTGACCCTTTTCTTTAATTTCTAAAGTGATTGATTTGGGTTCTTCGGGTAAGAGTGGAAAGCATTGTAACGTGAGTTTGAGAACGCCGTGATCCTGAGCATAAAAAGCAAAGCCAATGGCTTTGGAGCGTTCGCGTTCAGCAATGAACTTTTGATGGATGTTATTCGCTTTCTTTTCCCACCATTTACCCGTGGTAAGAGTTTCGAGGACTTTTGCTCTAGCGGAGTCACCAAAAGGCAAGGGATTATAATCTATACTAGAGGCGGATAAATTGACGGAGCTCAATAAGCTCAGGCTTAAGCCGAGCAGGGACATTTTAAAGTTCATATTTTTCCTTATTATTTTACGATTACCAATAAAGTGGGGCAAAGCCCCTAATCGCCTGGTCAAGGAATGGCAATTCCTTGCTGGGGGAGCTCGAGGGGGACAGCATCCCACTCGTATGCAGAGCATCATGACCTTTATGCTGGTTAATCGTGTATTATTTTAAGTTCACTATAAAAAACGCATGTCAAATGAAAATCCTTACAAAAGAATGGATTTTTTATCTACATAAAGGTATTTGCAGGGTTGAGTTAAATCTTGCGTAGACTTATTCAAAAGTATGTAAAGTTAATCAAGTAGAGTTTAATAGGCCTGTTTTTTGAAGGTCTTTTTTTCGTAGGCTTCCCAAGAATGCTTGGCTCGGCTTTTACCCACGTATTCATATTCATCAAAAATATCGGGATTGGAGCCCATGCGCGGGTCATTGGTCGCCTTGAGTTTCTTACTTAGCTGATTCCATAGTTTATTTTTGATTGAGGCATACTCCGGGTTTGAAGCGAGGTTATGGATGCACTCGGAATCTTGGTCAATACGATAGAGTTCCTCTTTGGCGCGTTTGGCCATGACGAAGTTATAAAATTTATCTTTGCCTTGATTATGAAGTTCTAAAATGAGACTTTTCGTGGGTGAGCTATCGATATTGGTATAGCCAGTTTCAGGATTTCCCGAGGGCCAGCGATCTTCGGCGAAGTTGTGAATATAAAGGAATTTCTCGGTGCGGATAGCACGAACGGGATAGCCTTTGTCACCTTCGCGTCCGAGGTCATGATTTTCGCGACCGACGCAAACAAAGTTTCTTTCGGGTTTAATGAAGCCACTCTTATTAGCGTGGAAAATATCGAGGAAACTTTTGCCACTCATTTCTTTGGGAATCGCAATTCCTGCGGCTTCGAGGAAAGTGGGGGCTAGATCAATATTACTGACGAAGTCTTTGACCACGGCGCCACCTTTGTGGACTTTGCCCCAGCGTGCTACCATGGGTAAGTGAATATCATCATCGTAGATTTGGCCTTTGATGCGCGGGAAAGGAGCGCCATTATCTGAAAAAGCGATAATGAGGGTATTATCCAATTCACCGATCTCTTCTAAGTGTTGGATGATTTGTCCGAGGTGATGGTCGTACCAATTGATTTCTAAGGCGTAGTCAAGAAGATCATTGCGCACATCAGCATGGTCGGGGTAATAAGCAGGGACTTTAACTGAAGCGGGATCCAAGCCAGATTGAGCACCTGAATTTTTTGTGTAGCCGCGATGCGGTTCTTTGGCACCATACCAGAAACAAAAGGGCTGATCGGCTTTTTTAACCTTGAGAAAATCTTTGAAATTGGCCGTGTAATCAATATTGCTGATAGCTTTTGTAGGGCCGACATTTTTAATTTTATTCCAAGCCTGACCCGCAGGATTATTTTTGCGAACATTATTATAGCGTCCGGGCCCCCAGCCTTTGCCAGTATAGCCCACATGATAGCCACTTACTTCTAGAAGATCTGTATAGGGAATTATGTTCTTGGGCCACTGACTCCAGTGAATCGCTGCCTCCTGCATTTCCCAAAAGTTACGTCCGCCGAGAGTTGAAGCTCGAGAGGGCCCACACTTAGGATTGCTCACAAAAGCATTTTGAAAGAGGATTCCTTCTTTTGCGAGACGATCGAGATGAGGTGTTTTCACCCAAGTATCACCAAAGCAAGCAGCATGGGACATATCATCCGCAATCGCGAATAAAATATTGGGACGCTCGCTCGCCATGAGTGAAGAAAAGAGAAAACTGCTTAACAATAAAAACTTGTACATGAAAAATCACCTTTAATGAGGATTAGAAACTGAATTAAGATACGTATCTAAACGTTGAGTATTACAAAGATCTATACAGTTCATATAAAAAGCGTTCGCAGATTTTTATAGATCTTGCGTTTAAAATCAATAAATTGATGTTCTTACTGTTTATGATATGATGGTTTAATTAAACAGGAGCTCAGACGTGAAATTCATATTTACCCTCTTCATTTTCGTATTATTATCCGCATGTACAAGCCTTAGTGAAAACCAGGATTCGCATACAAGCACTGTACTTAATGAGCCGGTATTGATTATTGACGATATCAAATTGCGTGGTGAATTTGAAAAGAAAATGACTACGCTCTTCAAAGAGGGTACGCCTAGCACACATGAAAAACTTCAGCAAGAGCTTTCTCGAAAAACGTGTAAATTGGAACTGCCGTCGGCAGGGATATTAAATCTTACTCCAGCAGAAATTTATCAGCATCGTGTTAAAAGTACGGTGATGGTGGGAGTCCTCTACAATTGTAAAAGTAAGACATGCAAAAAGATCCACAGTAGTATTGCTTCTGGCGTTATTATTCATGAAGATGGTATCGTCGTCACCAATTATCATGTGGTAGATAGTAAACAAACTAATCTCAAAGGCATGGGTGTAATGACTGCTGATGGTCACGCTTTCCTTGTAGATGAGGTCTTAGCGGCAGACAAAGTAAATGATATTGCGATCCTTAAACTTAAAGCCGCATCGGATTTAACGGCAGTACCGATTTCCCGTGATGAGCCTGTGGGTAATTCTGTTACACTTATTACTCATCCTATGGGGAAGTTTTACACCCTGACTCAAGGCTATGTATCACGGTACCATGTGGGAAAGGATAAGCGTTGCATAATGAATATCACCGCGGATTATGCAAAAGGTTCCAGTGGAGGTCCTGTTTTCAATAATCGTGGTGATCTGATCGGTCTCGTTTCGAGTACCTTTTCAATTGCGTATACCAATGTACCGTTGGTCACTGATGGTGAAACTAAATCCTTGGCAATGAAGAGTGGAAATGATAAAAAGCAGGCAATGTATAATGGTCGCCCAGTAATACTGGGGCTAAACCATCAGATGACCGTAAAGAATACAGTACCCTCACGTGCAATTCTTAAGCTAATTGAGAAGTAAGTAAGGGAGTGCCTTATCAGGCACATGATCGTTGAATTATTTCTTCGGGCTTTTGATTGATTGCTGTAAATATTTATCGAGTGGTACGAGTAGATTTTTCGCTTCAGAAAATTCATCTGAGAGGGCTTGGGCTCCTTTGATCATATCGACCGAGAGGCCGCGGGTCGTACTTATATTTGTTTTCGCTTGGTTTTGAGGTGAAGAATCGAGGGTGACGGACTGTAAAAGTAAGGCGAGCCCAGCAATTTTATTTTCTTTCACACCATCACCACGGATATAGAGCATACCTAGATTGCCGATAGCCCAAGCATCCCCTTGCACGGAGGCTTTACGATACCATTCATTGGCTTTGGCAAAGTCAACTTTAGTACCACGACCATTTTCAAACATTAAGCCCAAATTGAATTGATCACATACTTCACTATTCCCACGCCGTGTGTAACTGAGAATATTCAACAACTAATGCTTCCCTTTGATAATGACCTTTAGGCTCGTGCGGAAGTGAGCTGTTATGAGGAGTCCAGTGCGGTAGTACCGCACGCTGGGATCTGTGAGTGGGTAGTCGGGAGACCGGCTGTCCTACCTCGATAAAAAAAATACATTTAAAAAGAAATCTATTGTAGTTCAATACTCCCGTTGTACTATTTTCTACATACAAATTATTAGGAGGGTTTTTTATGCGGTGGATATTGATATTTATATGTGGATTGGCTTATTCACAGGAATTACCTGTTCTGTTTAAAGTTAAGGGGTATTTAACATATGGTTATAAAATCAACGATGAATGGGTTTTAAAACCAAAATCATTTGAATTAGCAACTAAATTCTTCCAAGAAGGATATGCGATTATTAAAGAGGAAGGTTCATATAAAGATTATGTTTTTATAGATAGTAAATGTGATGTGCTCATTAGAGCTCGAGAAATTTTTTGCGTAGCACCTCATAAATATATATGTAAAGTTAAAAAGAGTGATGATGACGATGACTATAGTTTTTTTCTTTATGATGCAAAAAGACAAAATCAACTAGGTGAACAATATCGTGCTATGGAAGTGATGGGACCAAATCATATAGCTATCTCTACAAATGATTTAAATAAAGGTAAAGATGTCGTTGGCCGTACTACCATAATTACTCCTAATAGACGACAGACAATTACTCATGTGGACAGTGATCGAAAATTCCTTAAATATAATGCCATTATTGATTTTTCAGGAAACCGACTCTTTAAAGAGTATGGAAGAATATCAATGCATGCATTTGAAAAGGGAATTGCAAAAATTTTTTGTGATGATGGAATAAGTTATATAAACGAACAAAACGAGTTTTTAACTCCATTTTTCAAGGGTTTTCGATATTATATGCAACTCAATAGAATTTTTCCTTGTGTTCAAAAAGGTAAATGGGGCCTTAAATATCCTTCGGGTAAATTCGCACTCAAGCCCATCTACGATAAACTAGAAGCATCGGGTAGTAATGGAGAAATGATACTTCATAAAAATGGGCTTAAAGGTATATATGATTTAAACAAAGGTAAGCTTATAGTACCTGCTAAGTACAAATACGCCAGTATTGGAAGTATTGATAAAGGTGTTACTGCTGAAGGTAGAGTAGATGTGTATTTTGATAACGGAAAGATCGTTAGATTACCTAAGGGGAATATGGCAACGGCAACGCAAGGGGAAAATATGGTCTATTTTTCCACTGATAATGATATACAATTTATGGATGATAATGGTAAAGTTTTTCTGCGTTTCCAAAAAAAGAAATATACTTGGACATCTATAGATTTAGTAAAAGATGGTTTTATTATTGACTTCAAAGATTCCAAAAATCCTAAAAATAATACTAAGACTTTTTATAGCAATAAAAATAAAAAATTATGCAGTAACTATAGCAAAATCAGCGATTTTATTAATGGACGCGCTGTTGTTACGTATAAGGATAAAAAAGGTAAGCCTTATTATAGGATAGTTAAAGATACTGGAGGGTTTTTAAATAAATATACCTTTGAAGAGGTTTTTTGTTTATCAAAATTACATAAAGATAACTTACTTGGGCTAAAATATAAAGGTAAATATGGCGTTCTAAATACCTTAGATGGAAAGTGGCTTGTGAAACCAATTATGTCTGGTCTTATGATTGACAACAGTATGACTTATTATTATGATTTAATTGGATTTTGGTACAAAAATACTTACTGTTTGTTTAATACAGATGGAAAATTCATCTATAAAGGACCCTTTGTAAAAACGGTTGAACAATCATTCGAAAATCCTTCAAATTTCTCCGGGAAAAAAGATGAAAAATTTCGAATTATTTTAACTGATGAGCAAGGGAAATTCGCAATTTTAAAAAACAATGGGCAAATTATTGTTCCATTTCTTAAAATTTCAAAATTTAATGTTGTTGAATATGTTAGGCTAGGTAAGGAAGATACACCTTCTACAGCAGCTGAATTTAGACATTACTTAGGGCGCCCATTAATTGATAAGTATGGCGCGGTTGAACAAAAAGATGGAACATTTTTAAAAACTGAGAAGTACCCGTTTAAATTTAAACACGGTGTATCAGTCTTTGCCACTCATGTAACTGATAATATAGGTGGTAAGTATATGAGAAAAAAGGGAGAATGGACATCTAAAGACAATAAAACTCTGTATATAGATTTTGATTCATTATTTGGGGTTATGAAGATTAATGGAGAGATTCTAATTGAACCCAAATATAAATACATAAAATACCTAAAAAAAGATGTCTTTGAATTGAGGATGGATTCAAAAGAGCAACTAATAAATATAACAACTAAAAAAAGCCTAAATTTGTTAGATTATGAATCAATAACATGCGATGAAGAAGATGGAGTTCTAAGATATAATTATATGGGCCATAATTCCTTTATTAATGAGGATTTTGAGGTGGAACCAGGGTATAATGATGTGCAAAATTATTCTAATAAGTATCAAATTGATTATAAGTGGTATTATAACTTCAATCGTGAAGAGAGGTCATTTGTCATTAATTCTGATGGAAAAACAATTCTTCCATATTATCCAACAACAGACTGCAGTATAGGTGTATCGATGGGCACGGAGAGATCTTTTCCAAATGTGAACAATGATGATTATAGAAAAGAATACTCTGTATTATTTAAAAATGAAAAATATAAAGGCTATCATAAGTATACAGAACCAGAATTCACAGATCATCCTATGCAATTACGACGCAGCGTCGGTGATACTACAACAAACACATCTATGCCTCCAACATTCCTTTTTAAAAGTCTCTAATATCATGTTTGTGTTTCTTTAAGAGATATAAAGCCGATATAGCTCCAAATAAGGGCTAAAAGCATATCTGATATAGGATATCCCACTTAAGCTTGTGTACCTGAAAAAGCTTCGGGAAACTCTTCAAGATTTTACCTGTCCCCGTTTAAAATCTAACTCTGTGGAGAAAAGAGTTTTTCCTGAGTGATGAGCCGCGTTATTATGGCATTTACTACAGTCGCCACTTTCAAATCAAACAGTCGTTTGACATTCTCAATAGATGTTTATGTTATAAGCAATTAACAGAAGTGTTGCACTTATTATAAGAATACAAGAGAGAGTAATATTCACACAGGGTTATTTAAATAATTTCTGAATATAAACAGTGCTATTACACAATCGAGATTTGTAAGAATTATTCGGTTGAATTATGTTTTCACTTCAATAAAAATATGTGGGGATATAATGTTTTATATACGTTTAATTTTGCTTGTTGTTTTTTCTTTTAATGTACACAGTAGTTCACTTGAGGGCATTTGGGTTGGAAGATGGTTTAAAGAACAACCTATCTATTATAAGATTTATTCTAAACAAAATGACTCTGGGCGACAAAGTTTATATGGCGATTACTATACAATTAATGACGCAGGGATGAAATTTATTAAAATCCATTCTGAACTCCCCTTAGAAATAAGAAAAAGCGAAGCGGAAATGAAGTATACTTTATTAGAAGCAATTAAGAATAAAAAAGGGGTAATGGTAGCTACAGCAATATTTGACAAGGTATATAAATGTAATTTATACAAGGTTAGTGAAAGTGATTTTTCTCACTTCTCATTATCAAATTGGGATAACTTGATAAAGCTATGTCGAAAAAAATATCGTATATCTGGGGATTTCAAATCTACTGCGTCTAAAGTAAAGTTAGGCTTTGACTATCAGTTAATAAACGAACCAGGAAATAGTGCTCATTCATTAGTAGTGACGTCTGTCTCTAAATATAGCCCCGCAGATCAGGGAGGAATGAAAAGAGGCGATAAGCTCATTACATTTAATAAAAAAAATCTATCCACTGAATCAGAATTAAAAAAAATCTACGTTTCCTAAAAGAAAAATCGATAGTTTATATAACGGTCTTAAGAGCGGATAAAAAACTTAAACTTAAACTTAAACCATTTAGAGTACCTGATGCAGATAAACCGAAATTTCATTTTTTTAAAAGAGCTGCACAAATCGTTGCCGGCAATAGATTGATTATAGAAAAGAGGGACACACGAAATCAAAATCATGCTTCTATAGCTCCTATTAAACTATTAAGGATGAGAGGGGGAGCTATCAACTCTGGCAATTTCACTTCCGCAGAAGATTGGATTACAGTAAATTTTGGTAAGCAGTTTGGTTATAGAGGAATGTTTGGAGACCTAGGTGATTCTTACGGTAAAACTTACATGACTGAACATGGTAGTTTTAAAGGGACATATGGATGGAATAAAAAATTAAAACCTAAAATCATTAATATTAATAAACAAAATGATTTATTGGGATCAAGAATTACAGATTTTTCTTGTGTATCACTAAGTTCAAATGAGAAACATTCCTCTTGGAAAATCCAAGTCGAAAAAAATAAAGACTATTATGTGGTCGTCCGATCCGGTAATGTTTTAAACAAAGCTTTCAAAGGATGTCATATTAAAGTAAATGGTGAAACAGCAATTCATATTGATAATAAAAATTCTCAGGAAAATAGATTAATAACAAGCAAACCTATAAAATTAAATGCGAAAGATGGTTTTATAACTCTAACGGGAGGATTAATCAATAATCCTTCTGAGGCTTATAACTTTATAAGCCTAATCATGATTTGGCAGTTACGAGAGGTTAGTTCGGGCACAGTAAGAACAATTTTTGAATATGATGCCAGAGGAAGACAACTAAATTTTTAAACGTTTATAGCAAACCACTTGTTATCAATATTCAGTACAGGCGCCGTCGTATTTAGCACGTCTTATATAATTTATATCGCCTTCGTTCAAGTCCTCTCCCAGTATAAAGCCGCTCCGCTATTTACATGGAAGAGTTCTTGATCTTCAGTTGATTTACTAACGTAATTCATCGCCATCGGGCAGAAAACCAAAGGTTTTTGTGTTATACTAGATTTCAAAAAAAGTGATATGAATGAATAATCAAATCTTTGAAAAAGCCTTAAATCTAAATGCGCCTTGGTATATCAAAAACATAGAATTCTCAGCAGAGAATAAACAACTCGATATTTACATTGATTTCGAAAAAGGATAGAATCCCGTTGTTTCTGTAAATTGATGTGACCAATTTTAGTTAAACAGAATAATTTTTTTTGTAGTAATCCTACAGTCGCCGCTTTCAAAACTAGCAGTCGCTTGACAGTTTATTTAAAGTATCTTGTTTTCACAAGCTATTATATATTTTCGGATAAGCACTAATTACCTACGTGATATAGGTCAGATAAGAAAGCCATGGAGAAGCAAGTAAATTAACCTTCACGTAAACAGTTTGTGATGTTTTCGATAACGTAATTCTTTTTTCATTTCTTTGTGATCGTAACGATGTGGACCAAATGCTTTTGAAGCGGTCAAAAAAGTCAATACTCCTAATGCACCTAGAACGGCGGTGAATATTGAAGTAAATAATAGACTGTAAGCGATTATTCCCAGATATCGACCGAGCGGCACACGCTTAAATAAAAACACAATAGCTAAGCTATTAATAATGAGCGTGATACCTCCAAATGCGATTGAGTTATAATTCATTTCACCCCTAGTTAGATTCAAGAGTAAAAATAAACTCATGAAAATAAGCAGTTCACTTAGTGCCCATACACTCAAAGATTTATCATAAAGTTGTTTAAGTTTCTTATAAGGTAAATCGGCAAGAGGCTCTAAGTCTATTTGTGGGATATTGTCACACGGCTGTCCTACCGGGATCATTTTTTTGTAGGCGGTGCAAAGCTCTTTATAAAAATCAATGCATGAGGTATGATTTGAAGTTTTATGGAGCTTAAATAATTTTTTTAAAAGCTTACGCTGTTTACGATCAAATTGCATTTCTCCCAAGTCTAATGCTTGACTTAGTTTTTCCCCCGTCAATAACTCATACGCAATACTTCTGTACACATTAATCAGTTCTTTAACTGATTCAGAACCACCTACTGATACGGAAGTAATCGTCTGTTTATTTAAAAATTTAGTCGCTAGCAACTTAAGTTCCCCGCCACTGGTCATGAAGATGTCATCCATGCTAAGTTGGGGATAGACGACAGAACGTGAATGAAGATAATCTAAGACTTGGCTAAGTTGATCACATAAATTCAAAGCTAAGGTCAAATCCAACTTTTTATTTAAGGTATTCAACCATTGCGTGAGATTGATACCTTCAAAATCATCCAATAATACGCAATAATCGCCATACTCAATGGGTTCATTTTGAGCATTGAAATTCAGCGTTTCTATACGGTGTAAATATTTAAGGGACGCCAAATAGGGATGAGCTAAAGTGGAAAATAATTTAAAGTTTTCTTGTAGATTTTGAATTTTCTCTTGGTTTTGTTGAGTATGAGGAAGGACAATTTTTATAATAATATCAGAAAATGATTCTGTATCATATCCTCTATAAAGTTGATGTTCACCTGCAATCCGATCTTTCAAAAGAAAGTGATCAAAACTGGCTAAAGCAATAGCTTCATCAAGTGTATTAAGTTCCCCTATACTAACATCCATCATTCCCACCCTCTTACGACTCAATAATATTTTATTTTCGCGATTTGATCCATTGTTCGACATCTTCCGCCGTTTTCATATGGGATACTTCTTCTACCCAACCTTGGCCATATAAGGCAAAAATTTTATCTCCTCCAATCAAACCAGGTTTTGTACTAATGATGATGGTGTCCATGTCAGCATTAGATTCATAAGTCTGTCCGGGTTTTAAGTGGATGACAAAATCGGACTTATTCGCTAGTACCTCTTCCCAACTGGGTTTAGGGTTATTTAATGTTGTAAATAAAGATAAATCGCCCAGCATTTCATCCATCTTTTTGGGGACGGGTCCTCGTCCAGCATAAAAATAATTATTAATATGAGAGGCGACATTTTTTAGTTGATTTTTTATACGACTTTGCTGACTAGCTGCAATAGCCGCAGCAACTTCACTATTATTGGCTAAGGATTTTGGTAAGCCTAGCTCGACCATCAAGTTTTCACTAATGCTATTTTCACCCCATTGCGATTGCTGATAAACTCGAATACCCACCCAGGTGAAAAAACCAAGAAAAATAATGCAGGCTAGTCGAACTAATGGGTTCGCTTTTAATAGCTCAAATTTACTTATTGGCGGTAGTTCGTCTAATTGACTTTCATTAACTTTTTTTGTTTCAAATGAATGATCACCTGCCAAAGCAGCTAAAAAATCTGTGCAATTCCCAAATCGCTGCTCACGGGTTTTTCCTAATGCGCGTTTCAGAGCTCGATTCGCTGCGGTATTTAAAGCATTTAAATCTTCAACGTCATTATTGGCGACTACCTGACAAATGAGTCCACTATCACCCGTTGCAAACACACTGCTGAATGGGACCTTTCCGTTAATTAACTCGTAAAATACAACGGCTAAGGAATATTGGTCGGCGCTACTAGTTTGTGCCTTACCTAATAATTGCTCTGGAGGCATATAAGGACGTGTGCCAGAGGTGGAACCTTTATCAGTAGTCAATTGGCTTAAACTTGCTCGGACTTCGCTGGCTAAACCAAAATCAAGTAATTTGACGTCGCCTTCTAAACTCATCATAATATTCCCCGGTTTGATATCTCGGTGAATGACATTCTTGATATGCGCAAAATCTAAAGCGGAGGCGAGCTTTTTACATACTTTCAAAGCTTCAGAAAAAGGAACCTGTCGCTGTGGAAATTGTTTTGTCCATTGTTTTAGTGTTATACCTTCGACATACTCCATGACCAATACATAATCACCCGCTTGAACATGTACTTGACCAGAACGAACCTGCTTAGCGCGGTGGAGGTATTTTAACTGAGCAATATTGGGGTGAGTTAAATTTGAGACTAAATTGAAATTGTCGCGAATCGCCTCCATGTCATCATCGGAGTGATTCAATTCACTCGGTAAGGTTTTGAGTGCAACTAATGAATTTGCAACGGTATCTTTCGCCAAATAAACAGCGCCAAAACCACCCCTGCCTAATTCCTGAATGATTTCATAGCGATCAATAACAGCCAAAAGCTGCTGTGTTTCCTCCCCTTGTGTGAGCAGATCACCTAAGCTCACATCTTGATCAGTAAAGGAAGGAGAGCTAACAGGTCGCCCCATGGTGGGCAGATCACCTAAGCTCACATCTTGCTCTAGTCGTGGGTTAACATCGCCCATAGTAGGCATATCACTTATGCTTAAATCTACGTCATCCGAATTCATCAATACTACCTTAGCTAAATCGCTCAAGTTAACTTAAGGTCGAAAGTATTGCTAGTCTATAAATAATAAGGCAAGTATAAAATTCCGTATTTCATACTCATCCGTCCACGCTTTGTGTGTATAACTCGGGTTCAATGAGTCAGCAGTGATTCACTGTTAATTTCGAATAAGTTATTTAAAAGAGAGTGACTTGCTTTTGAAGCTGTATAAAAAGACCTCCTATTAGGAGGGGCTAAGAATGAGTATAACGTTTAGCTATGGGTGAATTTAATTATTTCTTTGGGCTTTTGATTGATTGCTGTAAATATTTATCGAGTGGTACGAGTAGATTTTTCGCTTCAGAAAATTCATCGGAGAGGGCTTGGGCTCCTTTGATCATATCGACCGAGAGGCCGCGGGTCGTACTTATATTTGTTTTCGCTTGGTTTTGAGGTGAAGAATCCAGTGTGACGGACTGTAAAAGTAAGGCGACACCGGCAACTTTGTTTTCTTTCACACCATCACCACGAATATACAGCATGCCTAGATTGCCGATGGCCCAAGCATCCCCTTGGACGGAGGCTTTACGATACCATTCATTGGCTTTGGCAAAGTCAACTTTAGTTCCACGACCATTTTCGTAGAGTACACCAAGATTGTATTGCGCGGCAGCATTGCCCTGAGTAGCGGCTTTTTCATACCAAGTAAGGGCTTTCGCCATATCTTTGCTGACGCCAATACCATTTTCAAACATTAAGCCCAAATTGAATTGAGAGTCGACGTGACCATCTTTGGCGGCGATGAGAAATTCCTTGTGAGCGAGTGGTAGGTCATTGGCTTGATAAGCCGTAATTCCCGCCTTAAAATGGCTATTTTCCAGTGCTTGTGCATGAGTTTTTGTGCTAAAGAGCAAACTTGCAAATAGGCAAGCACCCAAAGTAAAGATTTGTGGTTTAAAAAGTTTCATTTTCAGCTCGCTTTAATTATTTATTATTCAGATTGAGGACTGTAAAAAGAACATGATTACACAGATGAGAGCTCCCTTCAGCAAGATACTGCCGTCTGGATAACACCTCTATGGCAAGAGCTTAGGTCAAGTATCTAGGTTTTTGTTACTTATCGTAGGTAATCGTGAAAAAATGAGTCCTTGCACTGAATTACGTGGGATCAGATTATTTTCAATCCTTATTAAGACTAATAAGCCCTTTAATCCTTAGAATTAATCTCACACAAATATAACAAAGCAATCAAACAGATGGGAGAATCACCCAATGTTGAGTAAGCCTTATATCTTGTACACTTCGCTTCCCATTCCCAATGTTTATTGCGGTCGGTAGCGTGTGGTAAAACTAGCAAACTAAAGTTTGAACTACATACCCTTATGTATGTAGTCCACGATTTATCGTGCGAAGTAAGTCTAAAACCTGAATCCCTTCGAGATTAACTTAATGTAGCTCACGGATTTAGGTGAAACCTTATAATTCCTGGAAGTCGTAGACGACGACTTTGGCGAGGGCAGGTTTTAGTGTAGTCTTCACGGCTTCGACGTGCTTGGGATGATCGAGGTAGACTTTTAGATCGTCGTTATTTTTGAAAGTGACGATGAAGGAGATATCGAAAGTATTGTCAGCGACGGGTTCCACACTCTCTAATTTTGTACCAATAGAAACATTTTGTACTTCTTCAATTTTTTTAAGACCTTTGACTGCTTGGATAAATTCGGTCTGTGAGGCACCGGGCTTTAACCAGCACATGACAATATGTTGAACTTGCGGCTTCGCTTGATTTTCTAGAGTGGAACATGAGCTCATAATGACGACCATTAAAATTATTATTACTTTATACATAAGATTATCTCCATAAGGATTTACGATGCTTTAATAGGCCACCGCCACAATAAATTGAATAGGAGAAAACTCGCAAAAAATAGGTAAAAAACGATAAGTTTTGCGCTTTTCGCAAAGATCTAGATACTTCGAAAAGGCTTATAAATGAGCCTAGAAACTTGAAAACAATCCTAATAAGTAGTAATATATTAACGTTTATGTGAATTTTTAACCACTAATTGATAATATATTATGTATAGATTAGATACTCCAGATGAAGTGGCTTTGAATTTAGCTCAGAGAATGAAATCTAGGCGCTTAGCTCTGGCTTGGAAGCAGCAAACCTTAGCTGAACGCTCTGGAGTGAGTTTGGCGTCCTTGCGTCGTTTTGAGAAAAGTGGTCTTATTTCTCTTGAGTCGTTATTGAAGCTAGCCTTTGCTCTCGATCACTTAGATGATTTCGAGAATATATTTAAAGCTCCTTTAGCACAGAGTCTGAAAGATTTGGAAGTTCGTGAAGATAAACCGCAGCGGGGGCGCTTATGAAAAAGTTAGAGGTTTATTATCAGCAAAGTGAAAGTGATTCACAACTCATTGGAACTTTAGCTGAACAGGATAGAAAAATTTACTTTGAGTACGCAAGTGACTTTTTATCTGAGCCCTTGTGGTTATCTCCTTTTAAATTAGCTCCTAAATCGGGTCTTTATGAATTTAAAGATTATGATTTTGGACAAGTTTTTGGTCTATTTGATGATTCTTTACCGGATGGCTGGGGACTTCTTTTAATGGATCGTATGTTTCGTAAACAGGGGCTTAATCCTAATCACTTGTCGATACTGGATCGCTTGGCTTATTTGGGTTCACGAACGATGGGTGCCTTAAGCTATCGCCCTTGCTCGCAGTCCGAAGATGTATTGCAAGAAGTGCTAGATTTACAAGTCATGACTGGTGAAGTAGAGAAAGTCTGGCAAGGTTCACTTAGCGATGTATTGCCTCAATTGCTCCACCATGGAGGCAGTCCTGGGGGCGCACGGCCCAAAGTTTTAGCAGGAATTAAGGGTGATGAAATCATCACGGCAGATATTTTACCGGATGGCTTTGAAGCGTGGATTTTAAAGTTTATTGCGCCTAATGAGCACAACGATTCCGGGAAGCTTGAGTATATTTACTCACTAATGGCGCGAAAAGCAGCGTTAAGAATGCCTGAGACGAGACTCTATAAAAGTGCTGATAAATCTTATTACTTTGGGATTAAACGCTTTGATCGTAAAGCAGGCAAGCGGGTCCATATTCATACTTTTGGGAACTTAATTCATTCCAATTATCGTATTCCTTCAAGTGATTATTTAGATCTACTTAAAGTCACTCGAGTCTTAACAAAAAATCAAGAAGATGTGGAACAAGTCTTTAGGCAGGCGGTATTTAATATTGCTAGTCATAATCGCGATGACCATGTGAAGAATTTTTCCTTCATCTATGACAAAGAGTGGTCAGCAGCACCGTCCTATGATTTAACTTTTAATAGTGGTCCAGGTGGTGAGCATAGTATGAGTATTTGCGGAGAAGGCAAAAATCCCAGGGGGCAAGGCTTAGTCAAACTGGCGGAGAAATCTGGGATTTCAGTCAAAAAAGTAAAAAGCACAATTGAAGAAGTCTCTGAATCACTTAATCAATTTTCGAGCTTAGCAAAAGAATACGAAATTGAAGCTAAAGAGATCCAAATGATTGATAAGCACATTCAAGCAAATCTCAAGCGTCTCAGACTATAAATACCAAAAGGAAGTATAAAATAAGGCCTAATGGAGTTTGAAAATTTTCGTAAAACGCGAGACAATTGCAGAGGCGACTTGTGAGGTTTTCTTAAGGGGGGACATTGAGAAGTTCTTTGCGATATTCCGCGGTGTCAAGAGAAATGAGCCGAGGAATAAATTGTGAAAAGAGTTGTTTGACCTGTTCGCATTCTTCACTACTCAAACTCATTCTTGGCTACTAATTCATAGAGATCAATTAGTAGAACTCAACGACCCTGCACTAAAGTACAGGGGTTCCGGACTGGAAGTCCGGGGTATTGTCATTCAACAATAAAATTATCATCGCTAGCATCATCTGGTTTACCGTGGTGTTCTAAGTACGCATTAACTAATTCTTCGGTCAAGTCACCTGTACTCCATGCATCTAGCCTGTTGCCAAAAAGTGCGGACCCCAATATTGTTTTTTCAAATGCGGAAATTCTTTTTGGAGCAAACGTGAACTCCGACCTTTCAACATTTTCACTATATCGCTCACACTTACATTCGGTGGATACTCAATGTGCATATGGTCTGTGCTAACGGCTCCTTTCAAAATACGAACATCAAGTGCTCCACAGCCTTGTCTCAGCAACTCTCTACACCTAAGCTTGAGATCGCCTGTCAAAACCTTATATCTATATTTGGTAACCCAAACTATGTGTACACTTAACTTGGTAACTGTATGATGTCCATTTCTTGCTCTTTTTATCTAAGTAGCATACCTCAAATTCCGCGCTTTTTTATGATAAAGCCTTCCACTAAAGTGGAAGGTTTTACACCCGCGTCCGGGGACTAATAAATGGCTGCCGATGGGCAGAAATCCTTTAAATGGATTTTGTACTTTCTGGGGTGATAAAAGGATGAATTACTCCTTAGAAAGTTGATAATGAAGTCTATAGTGATTTTACTCAAGGGTTTAATTCGTAAAACCACGCTCATGGAGTGAAATACTATAATTTATTTGATTAAGCATTGAGATAGCGTATAGATTTATTTAAGGCTCCAGAAACTATCAAATTTCATTCTGCACCTGCGGCTGTTTTGGCCAATTGAAGGAAGAGCATATTATGTAATGACTTATTTTATTAAGGGAATAATGCAATTCATTAATGATTTTTACCTAAAAAATCTCATCGTATTAAAGTTTGTAAAAGAGGGTGAATAATCATTGTAGGATTTCTTGAATGTTTACATCGAGAACATTGGCAATGTCTAGAGCAGTTTTAAAATAAACTTTGGCTCCAGCTTCGGCTCTTTTGATGGTAGATAATGAAAGAGGGCATTTACGATTAATACTTTGATTGACAAAATTATCTACACTCATTAACTTTGACTGCCTGATTTGTTTTATTTTCTCACCATTAACAAAGACTCGCCCTGAAGATATTTTTTTATTTTCTTCTACTAAATCTCTAGCCCTTTTTTCAAGTTTTCTAATGAGATTTAAGCTTTTTTTAGACTCTGCTTCTTGCATTGCTTTCAAAAAAAACATATCAAGAGTTTGATTATAAGGCTCAAAGTTTTTTGATTGTATCTTATTAGTAATGTCTGGATTGTGTATTGATATACTTGTTAGTAAAAGCATTGAATTTACATCTGAAAAAAAATAGGCTTTCCCTTTTATAGTTATAGAGTTTTGATGATCTTTAAAAACGACCTCTTCGTCTGAATCATTTTTAATAAAATCATATGTTAATTCTTTAAAAAAATAAAAGGGAGTAAACGTATCTGATATATAATCATCAAGTTCAAATTTTACATCTAACCAACTAAAACCAGGGCCCTTGTCTAAAACCTTATTTTCATCAGAAATTAGTAAATAAAAGGGAAAAATTTTGTTTAACCAATCATAACTAATTCCAAATTTTTTCACATAATCATCTCGGTGTATCATACTAAATATATTTAACTTTTAGTAATACCTTTTCTGAATCCTTGATCACGTCAGTAATACTGATAGTTTTGTTGAATTTCGTAGCTAGAGCTTCAACTAAACCAATAACCATAAACTCTAACCCGTCTCTCGTTGATCTATAAATCAGATCAAAATCCTGTTCACTTTCATTAACTACCTGAAAGTGTGGAGGCTGTAAATTTGAAAATGAGGTAGCAACATAAAGGTGTAATTTATTTAGGTTCTTAAGGAAATCTATAAATGAATTTCCTCCAATTTTATATGCTTCACCATATCCCTCTGATATAGCAAAATCTATCCAATAATGACCAAATTTTTTTAGTACTTCGTCAGTGCTTGTGTTTAATTTATCACTAACTTGCTGAACCAATTCAAATATTAATTTATCGTCATAATAATCAGTTTTTATGAAATCTCTCTCAGGAAATTCAGCTTTATCACATATTTCTACCCATGCTTGAGCACCCATTTCTGTTTCTACTAATTTTTTTACAGCAATACCTATCAATCCATACATCATTTATCTCCATAATTTCTGTGATGTTATCGTTTATATACAACAATCAAATGGCATTGTTACATTAATTTAAACATTACATCTCAAAAGATATTACTTAACGTTCATGAAGTCAACTATCTAATTTTTTTTAGTGTTTTTTATGAGGTTTATTATTTAAAAGCTTGTTCAGAGAGATTTGTTTTCATCAATCCTAGTGAAACCCCAGGCAATTTCTGCGGAGACTTGAGAGGCTTTTTTAAGTGGGGCTTTTTTAAAGGCAGAGAGAACCTCTTTGCGGTATTCGCGAGGACTGAGGTAAAAGGCTTTAGAGAAGCAATGGGAATAGTGCTGTGAGCTAAGTACATTCACCCTCTTCGAGGGTGTAAATCATGCCCCCTTTTTTTCAAAAACAAGAAATTTTAGTCCTTTAAGCTATTAATCAGACATTGAATTAGATATATGATGACGACCTTTAATTTGACTCATATATTCCATCTATATTGTCGCCAAATTAATAGTTAA
Source organism: Lentisphaera profundi (assembly GCF_028728065.1). Taxonomy (GTDB): domain Bacteria; phylum Verrucomicrobiota; class Lentisphaeria; order Lentisphaerales; family Lentisphaeraceae; genus Lentisphaera; species Lentisphaera profundi. The sequence goes on from NZ_CP117812.1 coordinate 140,740, forward strand.
AAATGCTATTTAATGGGAGTGGCGTAGTCTTGACCATTGAGGCTCCTGATGACGGAACGCATCCACAAGTCTAGCTCTTTTTTCATGCTTGCAAGGCGCTGCTTATGTTGATCATTTCGAGATAAATCTCTAGTCTCCATGGGATCATCTTGTAAATTATAGAGTTCAAATTTCGTGCCATTAATGCGATGGAGTTTCCATGGCCAGTCATTCCATGCAGCGTGACCTGTTACGGAGTCTTCAGGGAATTGTGGGAAGTCATAGACATCTTTATTGATTCGCAAAGCATCGTGTGGGAGTGGACTATTGGCTTTTTGTTTTTTCATGATCGCTTTTAGAATCTTGTCGCTCCAGGTGCCTTGACCCGACTGAAAGTTATGCCAAAAACCTATGGGCTTTTTACGTTCGTCTTCTGTGCCCATAATAATACCGCTGACATCGCTACTGATGAGCGGCCCTTGATTTTATGCGCAGGCCATTCAATAATGCTCGGCACGCGTAAGCCACCTTCATAAATACCTATAGGAAGATGGCTATAGCTAGAATGATACTTTTATTTAATTTGTGTAATTTTAAGTGTAAAAATATCTTTGCATGGTAGACGCGTCGGGTTGAGTTGAGGTAGGGTGATCTCTACTCCTTTTGCAGTCTTAGTGTATTGTAGATCACCTTCTACGCCCAGCAGGGTTACTTTTGAATTAGAACTTACTTCGAGGTCACGAATTTCTATTTTTCCACTACTTGGCCATACTGGCATTAAGCCATAAAGAGTCTGATCCTTTTGTGTGAAGTAGAGTTGTTTATGAGCGTTACCTGGTTTTGGGTTGAGAGTTACTTCGAAAATAGGGAAGCCTGATTTATAATTTGACGTACTGAATTTAGGTATTTTTCCTACACTCCATTGGCAAGATTTTTCCCAGGTTTTAGTCCCATAGATTGCTTCGCCATTGACGTCTAACCAGTGGCCTATTTCAATAAGGCGATTTTGCATAAAAACAGGTATGCGACCATCAGCAGTAGGTCCAATATTCAACAATAAGTTCCCTCCGCGACTGACTAAGTCAACGAGCATGAACACTAATTCTTTGGTACTGTTATATTGAGTAAAATCCTCATTTCTATTGAATCCAAAAGAATGGCCCATGCCGCGATTTTCTTCCCAAGGTTTATCTACGTTTTCAAAGCCAGAGCCATATTCCGTGGTGAAGTAGCCCCCATTTTTACCACGACCCTTACCCCATCGGTCATTAATGATGACTTCATCACGATTGATTGCACTATTATAGAGCTGTGCGAGAAGAGGCTTGGTTTCCCAATAATTATCATCGGCTAACCAATCCCCATCGGAGAAAAGTAAGGCAGGTTTATATTTTTCCACGAGTTCGCGGAACTGAGGATAAAAAACTTCTTTTATATATTTCTTGTAACGATTGTTATTTCCAGAGCGAATTTCTTTCATGTTATCATTGTAGGGATTAAACCAATCCCAGAGTGAATAATAATAACCCATTTTCACACCTCCAACGGAGCGAACTGAATCAGCTAACTCTTGACAGAGATCACGTCCTGGACCTGAATCGACAGAGTTCCATGGCATGCCAAATGATTTACTCGCCTGCTTATTTGGCCAAAGGGTATAACCATCATGGTGCTTTGAAGTTAAAACAATGTATTTTGCACCGGATTTTTTGAAAATGTTCGCCCATTGATCGGGCTCGAACATTTCGCAATTAAATTGATCACGAAAGTTTTTGTAAGGGAAGCCTTTGCCATAGACGCGATCATGGAACTTATTAACTTCTTGATGGCGATAAATCTTGTGCTTAACACCCTCTGGTGGTGTAGAAATAAGATCATACCAATACCATTCAGCATAATGACCTTTTGGCGCATAAGAAGGAACTGAATAAAGGCCCCAATGGATAAATATCCCAAACTTTGCATCACTATACCATTGGGGTGCTTGGCGTGAATTCAACGAGTCCCAATTAGCTTCGTAGCGAGGTCTGGCTGTCTGTTTAGCGTAGTTATTTGATATTTGAATTGCCTTAAGTTGATCTTCTTTATCGTAATCCCAGTAATCTTCAATAATCTCATTGAAGGGGTATTTTTGATCGTCTTCTTTATACTTTTTACGCATCGCTTTAAGCTGAATTTTCAAGTCTTGAATAAGCTCGATATTACTCGGTTTATTATAGATGTTATTCATTTCTTTAGGATCATTAATTAAATCGTAGAGCTCCCACGCTGGAGGCGTGAGTGGATCGTTAGACCAAGCAGAGCCATAAAACAAAATCAGTTTGTGTGTTTTTGTACGAATGGCAATATGGGCTGGGTTGTCATGATGAAACATGCTCATCCAATAGTGATAATAAGCCGCTTGCTTTGAATTTTCATTTTCTTTCCCAGTCTCTAGTTCGTCTTTGAAACTGGTCCCTTGCATATATGTGGGTGTCGCTACACCTGCAAAATCCAACATAGTGGGAGCAAAATCGACATTTTCAGTCATAAAATCAAATGTACTGCCCGGTTTAATGCTTTTTGGATAACGGATTATAAATGGCATGCGCATACTTTCTTCATAGGCCCATCGCTTGTCAATGTAATCGTGTTCGCCAAGCATAAAGCCTTGATCACCGGTGTAAATAATCACGGTATTATCGTAGAGGCCTTCATGCTTTAAATAATCGACTACACGTTTAATATTATCGTCCACGCCTTTGACACAGCGGAGGTATTTTTTAAGATATTTTTGATAGGCTTGACGTTTATATTCTTTGTCAGATAAATTAGAATCAATTTGTTCATCAGGAAAGGTATTGTTTAAATCTAAGCCCATATTGCGGCGCGGATTGCGCTTGCCAACAGATGTGCCGATTTTTGCTTTTAGTTCATCATTGTGCCCACGTGTCGCAATTGATCCGTGATTACCTTGTTCCCATAAGCTCTCCGGTTCTGGGATGTCTACATCCTCTAAATACGTATCGTAACGCGGGGCATTCTCAAACATGTCATGGGGTGCTTTAAAGTGATATTTCAAGAAGAATGGTTTGGTTTTGTCCCTTACCTTTAAGTAGTCTAATACGGAATCAGTAATACAGTCAGAACTGTGCCCTTGCATCTTCACCATCTCTTTCTGTCCTTTAAGAAAAAATGATGGATTGAAATAATCGCCTTGGCCCTTGAGTACTTTATAATAGTCGAAGGCCTCTGGGCGTGATTTTAAATGCCACTTGCCGATGACGGCAGTTTGATAGCCAGCACTTTTCATTTCACTTGCCAAGAATTGCTTCTCTAGGGGCAATGGCTGAGCTAGAATGGACACTCCATTTACAGCGCTATATTGGCCCGTCATAATACTCGCTCGGCTAGGACTACAGATCGAATTAGTACAGAAAGTGTTGCTTAAAATGGCGCCTTCACGAGCTAATTTATCTATATTAGGAGTGGGGTTGAGCTTGGCTAAGTGGCTGGAATAAACGCCAATGGCTTGACTGGTATGGTCATCTGACATGATGAACAAGATATTTGGCTTGCTTGTTTCTGCTTGACTTATGAGGCTGGTGAAAAAAGCAATGTAAATAAGTAGCGTAGGGGATGATTTCATAGAGCTCTCTCTGTAATAAAGTGTTTGTTTATTCTTAATGACTAAACATCAGAGTGGCTTTAGACAAGCACCAGAAAAAAAAGGATAGTTTTATTTATGCCGCTTAAAATATTCAGTTGAAGCGACTTCTTTAATTTTGAATTTAGTACGAAAGTAAGCAAGATCACTTTTACTAAAAAGCTTGGGGTTTAAAGTAATTTCTTTAACGCCAATGAGATCACTAAAAACCTTGATTTTATAGCCAAAGTAATGATCAACAGATTGTACATAAGGTAGCTTGAGGCCAAGAAGCGCTTCTAAATCATCAACTTTTGATTTAGAAATATCGATTGAATTTAAATTTAAGACAGATAAAACATTAAGGGACTTATCAGTTGGAAGAGGCAACATAAAGTTTGAGTATGGAGTCCCCTGAAGAGACAAGTGATTAAAAGTATTTCCTATCGTGAAACGTAATGAATCCACATCCTCGTGACTTACATTATTCAATAAGTCCAAGAGATTTTTTACGGCAGAGACATAGTGTTCAGGATAAATCTGCTTCATTCTTTTAGTGTGAAAGTAGAAAACTTTGTAGTAAAGCATTTTGCCAAGCTGCACAGTATTTTGCGCGAATAGTAGACTTAGTTGATTCCCAGTTAAAAGTATATTGTCATTGGGTTTTATTTTACCAAAGCGCTGAGCTACTTGAGAAAGAGCTGTATCGCCAGATTTTTCTAAGCAATGATATGCTTGATTAAATTCTTCTAGACTGAAGTGGAATTCTCCCTTTTTTTGCCACAACTTCTTTAGTTCCTGGGGGGAATTTTCTAAGAGGAGAGCTTCATCCAGCTTACCAATCATCAACTGAATAGTGTCTACTTCTTGGATCCATCCACTCTGATGAATAATACCTCTAATTTCATTGCTTAGTTTATGTGTACTTGCTACCTGTTTTTTGTAGAGTTTAAAATTGTTGAGTGTTTGTTTTTGTTCCTTATCAAGTTTTTGAAATGCTGTGTAAATGATTAAATTTATCAGGATAAGGAATAAAGCCATGAGAAGAGACAGGCGCTGATTACGCTTGATTAATAATTTAATTTGTTTGATGAAACTCGCATTTTCCGCTGCAGTTGCGAAGCCATCTAGGTAGTTTTGTAAGTCTTGTCTTAATTCAGAGACAGCTTTATATCGGTCATTAGAATCTAAGCTCAATGCCTTGTGAACAACTGCGCATAAGCCAATTGGAAGTTTATTGTCATATTCGTTAATAGGGGTGATCTTACCCTTTAATGTCTGGGCTATAATTGTTTTTAAATCTGAACAATTCGTCTGTAATGGCAATTCATGTACTAGTATAATATACAGCATAACTCCGAGCGAATATATATCATCACTAAAGGTAGCAGAGCCTCCTTCAGCTTGATTAGGGGACATAAATCCCGGTGTCCCTTTTAGTTTACCTTTTATAGTAAAGTCATTCAAGGTTTCGGCATCTAGCGTAAGCTCATTATCAACTTTGATTTCTGAGCTAGAACATGATCTATCTATGACTTGCGCGAGGCCCCAATCGAAGACTGTGACATCCCCAAAATAGCCGATACTTATATTCTCTGGTTTTAAATCAAGATGAACAACCTTTCTAGAATGAGCGTATGCAATAGCGTCGCAAACTTTCATAAATATTTGCAAGAGTTCGAGTCGTGAATACTTACTTGTTGAACTAGAGACTTTAAGTTCATTAATTAATTCTTTTAAAGTCTGTCCCTGTAGTAGCGCCATAATAAAATAGACGTCATTATTGGAATCTATGCCCATATCATAAATACTGATAATGTTGGGGTGCTGAAGGGCCGCGGTTAATCTAGCTTCTCGTAAAAAATGTTCTTTTTCACTATCTAAGGATGATTTTGGAGCTTTTGCCATGGCGACACAACGGTCGGCCGCTGAATCGTAGACTTTATAGATTCGTTTTTCCCCACCTTCGGCGAGAAAAGTTTCTTTGGAGTAATGCGTTTTTGGCTCTATTAAAGAGTGATAAATGGGAGAAATAAAACGTTTTTCTTGATCGTTCAAATCACTTTTATCCGAAGAGTAAAATGAGGCTAAATTAATTTTCGCTTGCCAACCTTGTTCTAAAGCATTGATATCTAGATCTTGTTCAGCATTGAGTTTGGCGGGATTAGCCATTATTCAAGTTCTTGCCTTAGACGACGAACTTCTTGAATTAATCGTTCTTTTACTCGGCTTCGCAAGCGGTAAACGGAATGTGATTTTATACCGAGTTTTTCTGCAATATCTTCTGAACTAAGCCCCTCCATAGACATTTTAAAAGCTTCAATTGCGTGACCGGAAAATTGCGTACTGATATTTTCAAATGCTAAGTTGCTCAGGTGCTGTTCCCATTCTTGTTGTGCGATTTCATTGATTTCGGGAAGGTCCATAGTTTTCAAACTGGAGGCCTCGGGGTTCGATGCAATATTTTCCATCCGTTGAGCTTGTGTTGTTTTAATCTTAATAAAATCAAAAATAGCATTTTGGCAAATTTTACCTAGGTAACTTCTAAAACGACGGATTTCATCGGTATCCATTTTCGGAAGCTGGGTCCAAATTTTTATCATGATACGTTGCATGATATCTTCAATATCGTCTTGAGGGACGCCCACTTTACGAATGATGGCATAAATATAATTTTTATAAATTTCTATAAATTCTTCCCAAGCAGCTTCATCATTCTTATCTTGAATTTTTTTTAAAAGCGTAAGGCGCGTTTTATATATATCATCCATAATTTTAGTACATATTCTCATTTTGAAAAATCTGTTAACCGATAGTGAAAACTCGAAATATAAAAGTTTTCAAAAAATCTTTATCCCCTTGTCTAAAAAAGACTGTTATGAAGGTCTGTATTATACAGCAAGTATATTTATTACTATAATTAATTAAATCAAGGTATCTGATGAAGCAACTTATTCTATTGTTCTTAACCCTAAGCATTACCTCTTTTGCGGGAGTTCAAGAAACTTACAAACAAGAACAAACAAAACAAAATAAAATGAGAACCTCATTATTAAATGAACATAAAGATAACAATGAAGAACTAAAGGCTGTTAATAGTCAGTTATCAGAACTCCACATCAAGATCTTTGCCATCATTGATAGCGCTCATCCAGAATTTGCTTCTTTAGCAAAGTCTCAAAAATGGACAGAATTCAATAAATACACTAAAGAACTCATAAAATCAAATAAAGAATTTGTGGCACTATGGAAGCAACGAGAAGATGGCTATCAGCAACAACTACTTATTTTAGCTAAACTGAGCCCGGCTTTTGAGCAACAAATGGCGCTCACTCGCAAAGCAAAATTAGCAACTCACAAAAAAGTACAAATCTAAGTTTATTACAAAAATCGAATTCCAATTCATAGGCGCTAAAATGATTAAATACCTCTTAATTCCCTGTTTGTTAATGTTTGGGACTCTCCAAGCAAAAGAAAATAAACACCCCAATTTTTTGTTCATTTTTGCCGATGACATGAGCTTAGATACAATTGGTGCAATGCAACGAGATGTCTGCAAAACGCCTAATTTAGATAAACTTATGGCTTCTGGTGCCAGCTTTAATCGAAGCTATAACATGGGTGCTTGGAATGGCGCTGTATGTATGGCTAGTCGCTCTATGTTAAATTCAGGGCTCTTTGTTAATCGCGCTCAAGAAGGAATAAATAAGTACCCTCATTGGTCTGAAATCATGCGTGATAATGGTTATACTACATACATGACAGGGAAATGGCATGTGCCTGGTAAACCTCGCTTTGATGTTGTGCGGGATGCAAGACCAGGTATGCCCAATACCTTTCCCCACAATCAACCGGAAGCTTATAATAGGCCTAAGTCACCAGAGCATTATGCAAAAGGATGGAAACCGTGGGATAAGACCAAAGGTGGTTTTTGGGAAGGGGGAACTCATTGGTCAGAAGTCGTCGCTAATCATGGTGTCGATTTTATTGAGATGGCAAAAAATGATGATAAGCCATTTTTCATGTATATTGCCTTCAATGCTACTCACGATCCAAGGCAGGCACCAAAAGAGTACATCGATATGTACCCCCTTGATTCAATAAAAATCCCAGAAAACTTTCTTAGTTCATACCCCTATGCAGAGCCTATGGGAGTTCCACATTCATTACGAGATGAATACCTTATGCCCATGCCTAGAACTGAATATGCGGTAAAAGTTCACCGTCAAGAATATTTTGCCCTTGCGACACATATGGATGAGCAAATAGGGCGAATTCTGAAAGCTTTAGATGATAGTGGTATGGCAGATAACACTTACATAATTTTTACTGCAGATCATGGTTTAGCGGTTGGTCGTCATGGTTTAGTGGGGAAGCAATGTATGTACGACCATAGTATGCAAGTTCCCTTTTTTATTGCGGGCCCGCAAATCAAAGCCAAACAGCAATTTGATATGCCTATATATTTGCAAGATGCCATGGCAACCACTTTAGATTTAGCAGGTATCAATAAACCAAAGCATGTTCAGTTTAATAGCGTCATGCCTTTAATTAATAAAAAGCGCAAACAACAATACCCTCTTATTTACGGGAAATACACTCATACTCAACGCATGATTCAAGATGGTGATTATAAGTTAATCGTGTACCCAAATGCACAGGTATATCGTTTATTCAATACAGCGAAAGACCCATTCGAAATGATTGACTTGGCCAAGAACCCTGAATATGCTAACAAAGTCAAAAAACTGACGAAAAAGCTAAAAAAATTAATGCTCGATATGGATGACACCTTAAATCTTGATCAAGCTAAAAATCTTAGTCAAGAGGCACAAAAAAAAATAACTAACCCTGATGGGCATTAACTTTAATTCTAGGTCCATTGAATGAAGTATTTATTAAGTATAATTTTCACATTAACTATTTTTGGAAATGATAAACCAAATATCATTTTTATTGCTATAGATGACTTGCGTAATGAACTGGCTTGCTATGGTGTCGATAAAATCAAGACTCCCCATATCGATAACTTAGCTAAACACGGTCTGATTTTTGATAATGCTTATTGTCAGATTGCAATTTGTTCTCCATCGCGAACAAGTGTATTAACTGGACTTCGACCACAATCTACAAAAGTATTTGATTTAACAACTCACTTCCGAGATACCGTGCCAGATGTTATAACACTGGGGCAGTTCTTTAAACAAAAAGGATATATTACTCAAGGATTTGGGAAGATATATCACAATAGTTTAGATGATCCTAGATCTTGGAGCATAAAGCATTTTATGTCTAAAAATTCACTCTATCAAAGAGCGGAAAATCAGCAACTAATCAAGAACCAGGTCAAAGCTGCAAAAGAAAAAAAACTTAAAGGTCATGAATTTCGTTTTGCAACTATGGGCCCTGCATATGAATCTGCGGATGTACCCGATGAGGCTTACCCCGATGGAGAAAATACAAAATTAGCCATAAAGGCACTCAAGGGCTTTGTTCAAAAGAAGCAGCCCTTTTTTTTAGCTTTGGGCTTCTCAAAACCACACCTCCCCTTTAATGCACCAAAAAAATACTGGGACCTATACGAGGAGGATAAATTGGATCCTCCAGCAATATCTCATCGACCCCTTGACTCTCATCCACGTTTGACCCTAACTAAATCGGGCGAAGTTAGATCTTATCATGGCGTTGTAAAAGAAGGCTCTTTAGGCGCTGAAATGAGCTCGAAACTTAAGCATGGTTATTATGCGTCAGTATCGTATATAGATGCGCTAATTGGTAAGTTTTTACAAAGTTTAAAAGATACTGGTTTAGACAAAAATACGATTGTTATTTTATGGAGTGACCACGGTTTTAAGTTAGGTGAATACGATTCATGGGTTAAACATTCAAATATGGAAATCGATGCTCGAGTACCACTTATTATATCTTCACCTTGGATGAAGGTAAAAGGTGTGCGAACTAATGCTTTAGTAGAACTGGTAGATATATATCCTAGCTTAGTAGACCTGAGTGGTTTTACAGTGCCTACTTTTCTCGAAGGCACATCTTTTGCGCCCTTACTAAAGAAGCCAAATACACCTTGGAAAAAAGCCGCTTTCTCACAGTATAATCGTGGTTCTAAAATAATGGGTTACTCTGTACGAACTGCTTATTTTAGATACACTGAATGGCGTCTTGTAAAAAATAATAAAGTTATTTTTAAAGAACTATATGACCAAGTAAACGATCCTTTGCAATCACGAAACATTGCAAAGAAAGAAGAGGTAAAGATAGTTCAGGCTGAATTACATGAAATGATAAATCAACAATGGGGACTTAAATGAAGTTACTGATATTCCTCTTGATAAGTAATTTTTGTTTAGCTTCAGATAGACCTAATTTTATTTTTTTTTAAGCGATGATCAACTCAAATTAGATTATTCAATTTATGGTAACAAGACAATTCAAGATACGACCATTGCTAAACTAGCGGAAGAGAGTCTTGTTTTTGACAACGCTTTTACAACACAAGCTATTTGTGCTCCCAGCCGAGCATCTTTGTTCACAGGTCTTTATCCGATAAGAAATGGTTTGTTTATTAATCATACAGAAATTCGCAAAGGGACAAAGACTATTGTAGAATTTTTAGCGCCCTTGGGGTATGAATTAATCCGCGCTGGCAAAGAGCATGTAAGTCCTCGTAATATGATAAAATGGAATTACGAATTTAATTCAGTTAAAAATAATGACAATTCAGGTTCAACGATACCTATTGAAGAGATTGATCAGTATTTAAAAAATGTAGCTAACAAAAATTTTTGTTTATTTATTACTTCCAGCCTACCCCACGGGCCTTACCCTAAGGACTCTAAGTACTCTTTCGATGATATCACAGTTCATCCATTTCAACAAAACAAAAGAATAAAATCTACTCTTGGATATTTTGATAATATTGACAATAAAAACCAAGAGTTATCCAAAGTCTTGGCGCTAATAGAAAAATATAAGCTTAAAAACAATACTGTGTTTATTTATTCTACGGATCACGGCAATGGTAATCGAGCTAAATACACAGTTTATGATGCGGGTTTGAATGTGCCCTTCTTAGTTCGTTGGCCAGGTCATATTAAGCCCGCTAGAACTGATGCGATGATTAGCTTTGTTGATGTGTTGCCTACGTTTATTGATATAGCGGGAGGGAAAGCCGTTACAGGTTTAGATGGAAGTAGTTTTAAAAAGGTACTGTTTAATAAGGCTCAAAAACATAATAAAGCAGTATTTGGGGTGGCAACTAATCAAGGGATCTGGAAGTGTAAAGTATTTCCTCAAAGAAGTATTAGAACTGAAAAGTATAAGTTAATAGTCAGCTTTAATACACTCGACAAATTAAATAAAGACAAGGCGGTAAATGGACAAAATACTCATCCATTCCTGCTTATTGGTGCATTACAATATAAGGATATTCCAGAGCTTCAGTTATTTGATATAAACAAAGACCCTCACGAACTGAAAAATTTAGCAACAGACCCTGATTACCAGGCAGTTATTACACAATTGAAAGATAAATTAGCCAAATGGATGAAAGATCAAAATGATTTTTTAGTTTTTGGAGGTCCTATCCCCTTTTTGAAAACTAAACATCCTTTGGATCAAAACAGTAAATTGAATCAAGTTCCAGATCATCTTATTAATACAATCAAAAATTATACGGATCCCCATAGCATTACGAAACAAAAATAATGCTCTTTAATAGAAGTGTCGAGGCTCTTATCGGTCTTTATTTTCTCTAATGGAATTAATTCATCCAAAGACTGTGAATTCAAGAAGTATAAAATCCCTCATAACCAGAAAGAGCTGAAATCTAACACACTTAGCTTTATGAGAAAACTTCAAAATCAGTCAAACAAAGTGGCAAAGTATTTCTGTCATCCAGCTGTTAAACATGCCTTTTAATAGTCTTATAATTAATCACCGTAATAATACATCAGTTAGTGGAATTTTTACGGGGATCTCCTACTTGTGACTTCCTTTATTTACTGACTTTTTCTATTTCTAGTAATGACCATGGTTTTTTTCGGTTACTAAATCGTCCTCTTATACGGCGAACATCTTGCCAAGTGACGATTTTAGATTTGTTTCCCCACGAATTGCTGATGTAGGTAAGTACATCTGCGATGTATTGGTTATCATGAGAGGCTAAAGATTCCATCGCGCCAGGATATGTTTTACCATCGACTGGTCCAATTAAGCCGTGTAAAGCTATTTTAATTAAAGCATCATGTGGGCCAAGAACTCTTTTAGAGCCTTTTAAAGCTGGTGCTAGAGTGATGCTTGTTCCTGCCATTGCTACGCCCTGTCCATCTTTGCCATGGCATGCAAAACATAAAGAATTATAATGTTTTTCACCATTTTTCATGACTTGTTGAAAAAAGGGTCCTTTGCCCTCTAGGGCTTTTAGAAATTCTGCATGTTTTCTGTTGTCATCTAGATCTTTTTCTTTTTGCCCTACGTTGAGTTTGACGAGGGGGTCTGATCCATATTTTTCAATGAATTTATCTAAATATGGTGAGGAAAAATCACGGGAGCCAAATTTGTTAAGACTTAAAAATACTTGTGCTAATATTTCACTAGTGGCTGAATCTTGATAAATTTTTTCATAGATTCCGTGTATTCGAGAATCGTTTTTTAACCAACGGTCACTAATGCGTAGTGCTTGAAGGGCTATTTGTTGATTGTCTCCAAAAATAAGATTTTTGATGAGCTCAAAATCAATGCTATCAATACCATCTAAAGTCCATAAAATCTCAATCTTTTCTTGAGTGTTATGAGATTTATAAAAAGCTTCAAGGTATATGTTTTTTAAGTTTTGCTGATATCGCAAAACTAATATTTTTCTCACTGTCGTTCGCATCCATCCATTCTTTGAAGCGAGTAAAGGGAGGAGTTCTTGAGAACTTAGATTCAAAAGTTGAGGCGCCTGATATTTAGAATTATGATTTTCTGGGACTAAACGATAAATTCGCCCTCGTTGTATGTTATTAGCCAAGCCATATTTATCAATTATATGCCTTAAATAAGTCCCTTGAGTCGTCCAGTTTGCCTCTTGAATAACACCGCGATACATATCAACTATGTAAATAGCTCCATCAGGCCCTGTCTTAACATTTACAGGTCGAAAGTTGGCGTCACTAGAACGGATAAATTCGCTTTTGGGGAAGGAGTTTTTTAACTGTTTAAACACCGTACTTGGGTTAAATTCTGCCATGCGAATGAGCCTCCCAACTGGCTCACAGACTAAATAGTTGCCATAAAATTCAGGCATCAATGCTCCACGGTATACTCCATGACCACAAGCGGCAGTAAAATGATTAAGAGTATTGTTAGTTCTTAAACGCAAAAGTCCCCCTTGCGTATCTGGTATGTCGTCAATTGGCCAAACGGTATTAAAGCCTTCTTCGAGTTCCTTCGGGAAGGTGCTCTGAGAGTAAATTGTGGGCGTCTGGAAAAACTGAAAGCTTTCTTCTGCACCTGATTGAGCAGAAGAAAAATGTCCTGCGTCATCGGCTGCTAAGCCCCATTGTGATTTTATCGCTGGGTGTTTTTCAACAATGACTTGGCCGTTTTGGATTTTAAAGCGTTCACGCCCTTTAGTTATGTAAATCCAGTTATCTAAATTCCAAATTAGTCCACTAGCTTGATGTTCAAGATTCCCTTTACGAGCTCCACCTTGATACCAAATTGTTTTTTCATCGGCTTTCCCATCTTTATTGGTATCTCTATATGAGTAAATATTTAAGTTATTAGTTTCGCATACTAAAATTCTGTCGTCCAAAGGTAATATCATGCGTGGCAGAAGTAAATTATCAATAAATACAGATGATTTATCCATTTTACCATCACCGTTTACATCGGTCAATTTAATGACACGACTGGATTTATTGAATTCACCTTTTGCATCTGCATCTTGCATATAAGTAGACATTTCGATAACATACATATCTCCATTAGCGTCCCAAACACAATCAACAGGTTCTTTGATCATGGGCTCTGAAGCAACTAGTTGGATTTTATAGCCTTTTGGGACCTGTATGGTTTTTATACTTTGACTTGGAGTAAGCGGCTTAACTTTATCGTATAAACCGGGGGCAAGATTTGCTCCCTGGCTCCACGCAAAACTTGTAATAGTACTGATAATAAGGGTGCTTAATAAACGCATAAATTTCCTCTCGTGTATTAGAATCGGTTAAAAGTGATTAATACTTAAGTCTATGGAAAGGTTTTTCTTTATACAGCTATAAGTGATTTATTGTTATAATTAGACGCCGGCAAAGGCATTATTTGTATAGATATATAAAATAAGCCATGATTTTCATGCGTAGCTGTCTATAAAGTTTTTATATTTTAGTCATTTAGGATATACCAATTTTTAAATTAACTAGGGATACAATAATGTTGAAGTACCTATTGCTCATCGTTTCAGGATTTATTACCATTCTCGCTGGGGAACCTTATCATATATATGTTTCTCCAATAGGAAATGATCAATGGACTGGAGAGATAAAAGATCATAAGCCCGGAAGCAAGGAGGGGCCTTTTTCTAGCTTAGCTAGAGCGCGCAAGAAAGTCCAACAATTGAAAAATAATAGTTTGATCAAGGATCACAACATTATAATTAATGTTGCTGAAGGAGAATACTTTTTTAATCGTTCCTTATTTTTAGGAGAAGAGTCATCTGGTACAGAAGCGAACCCGATCCATTACATTGCTCAGGGAAATGTACTTTTAAGTGGCGGATCTCAAGTCAATAACTTTAAGCTTGTGACAGATCTAGAGATCCTTGACCGTTTAGCAGCAAGTACTCATGGGAAAGTGTATTGTGCTGATCTCACAGACTTAGGTATTACCGATTATGGGACAATAAAATCGACCGGCTTTGGCCTGCGCAATAAGTTATCTCATATGCAAGTTTTTATTGATGGTAAAAAAATGCACTTAGCCCGGTGGCCAAATGAAGGTTGGCTTAAAGTGGCCGATGTGGGCAATAAAGAAGCCAAAGTTGATGAGTCCGGTAAAGTCCGTGGGATTGCTACTGACCGTTTTACATATGATCACCAGCGCCCTAATACCTGGGCTGAGTCAGATGATATCTGGATGCATGGTTACTGGTCAGAAGAGTGGGCAGATCAATATTTAAAAATAAAAAATATTCAAAAAGACAAGCAACAAATAGTTATAGCTGCCCCTCAAAGTAAGTACGCTTACAAAAAGGGAAAACGTTATCATTTTCTTAATATTTTAGAGGAGCTAGATAGGCCTGGAGAATACTATATAGATCGTTTAAACGGACTTTTGTATGTGTATCCTTATCAAGATATAAAGAATAGTAAAGTTTACGTATCCATCCTTAATAAGTCTCTAATTCATTTTAATAATGCAAGCAATATTATTTTTGATGGTTTTACTATTGCCCATACTCGAGATACGGGTGTTTTTATTCAAAATGGAACAAATGTACACATCAAAAATTGTGTAGTAGAAAATATTGGTAATTCCGGGGTTTTTATTAG
Organism: Lentisphaera profundi; assembly: GCF_028728065.1. Lineage (GTDB taxonomy): Bacteria > Verrucomicrobiota > Lentisphaeria > Lentisphaerales > Lentisphaeraceae > Lentisphaera > Lentisphaera profundi. The sequence continues at coordinate 155,890 of NZ_CP117812.1, forward strand.
AGGAGGGCTGAATCACCAAGTACTTAATACTCAAGTTAAAGAAATTGGCGGTGGTGGCATCTCTATTATCAGTGGGGACTTAAAAACATTAACACCATCAAATCATTTAATAAAAAACTGTAAAATTCATCATTTTGGGCAATGGTTTAGAACCTATAAGGTAGGTATATATCTGCAAGGTGTAGGTAGTACTGTAAATCATAATCTCATTCATCACGCTCCTCATACAGGGATTTTATACGGTGGCAATGATCACCTTATAGAATATAATGAAATTCATAATGTTGGTGATGATGCAGATGATGTGGGCGCTATATATACAGGACGTGAGTGGGCTGCGAGGGGGACTGTTATTCGCTACAATTATATTCATGATATTGGTGGTGGGCACGCAAGACATGGTTCAAACGCAATCTACTTAGATGACTTAGCATCAGGTCAAATTATTCATGGAAATGTGATCAACAATGTTCAAAGAGGCATATTACTTGGAGGCGGACGCGATAATCAAATCATCAATAATTTCTTTTTGAATTGTGCTAAAGAAGCCTTGCATTTGGATGCTAGAGGTAAAGGCTGGTCAGGCAAACTTATAATGAAGGCCCAGGGCTCTTGGGATATGTTTGGGAGATTAGAAAAAACGGCTTATCAATCAAAAATATATCAGGATAAATATCCTAATTTATCAGTTATGTTAGAGCAAGATCCTTTAGCACCTATCGGTAATGTCATTAAAAATAATGTTTTTACTTGCTCTACTTGGCGCCGATTTATCAATCAAAAGAAAGAAGAATGGTTTTCCTTTCAGGACAATATTGTGGAAGCTAATTCTGATCTAATAACTATTAAAGATAATAAATTAATTATCAAATCACCATTAAATAATATTAAAGATCTCCCATTTAGTGAAATGGGCTTAGAGCAATAGGATTTCATTCAAATGAAAAAAGTATTTTTTATTACTACGCTATTAACTTTTATTGCCCTCGCACAAGCAAAGCGGATGAATGTCATTTTAATTATGGCAGATGACTTGGGTTATGAATGCTTAAATTCTTATGGAGGCGAATCATATAAAACACCCCATCTCGACAGGTTAAGTGAAGGGGGAATGACCTTTTTGAATGCGCATTCTCAGCCTATTTGCACTCCCTCTAGAGTTCAAATTATGACTGGTAAATACAATGTGAAAAATTATAAAAAATTTGCGTATTTAGATCCTAATGAAAAAACATTTGCGAACTATTTTAAAGATGCTGGTTATAAAACATGTATGGTCGGTAAGTGGCAGTTAGCTGGGGGTGTTGACCAACCTTATCATTTTGGTTTTGATCAATATTCGTTGTGGAGAATCATGAAAAATGATAATCAAAGTCGCTACCCTAATCCTGGCATTGTGGAAAATGGCAAATTCAAAAACTATCAAAACGGGGAGTATGGACCCGACCGCATGAATCAATTTGCCTTAAAATTTATTGAAGATAATAAAGACGAGGCCTTTATGTTATATTACTCAATGCTTTTAGTGCACAATCCCTTTGAGCCCACCCCAGATTCAGAAGATTGGGATCCAGAAGCTATCGGCTTGGATAATTTAAAAGATGGCTTTAAAGGAAAAGATAACACTAAATATTTTTCTGATATGATGTCTTATATGGATAAACAAGTAGGTCGTTTAGTTGCTACTCTAGAACGTTTAGGTCTACGCGAAAATACTTTAATTATTTTTACTGGCGATAATGGTACAACTCGTGGAATTACTTCACGTTGTCAAGGAAAGGAAATTCAGGGAGGTAAAGGCCTAACAAGTGATGCGGGTACTCACGTTCCTTTAATTGTAAACGGACCGTCATACGTCTTAAAAGGGGTGAAAAACAGTAACCTTATTGACTTTAGTGATATTTTACCAACAATTTGTGAAGCCACTGATATAAGTATACCCACGGAAGAGTTGGATGACTTAGATGGTTTAAGCTTTTTACCGCAATTAAAGGGTCAGAAAAGTCAAGTTCGAGAGTGGGTGTATTGCTGGTATCAGAAACGTACCGATGCGAGTAAGGTCATACAATTTGCCATGAATAAAGACTATAAACTCTATGCGTCGGGCCCTTTTTTTAACTTGCAGAAAGATATCCTAGAAAAAAACCGATTGAAATACGACAAGTTGAGTCCAGAGGAAAAGAAAATACGTCAACAACTTAAACAAGTTTTAAAAAAATATGAAAACAACTAGTTGTCTAAGGCATCGCGGATGTAGTAAAACCTAATGAAACGCCATACGTAAATAATAAGAACTCGAGGAACCGCAATCAAAATGCTCTCGTAAGTTTAGTTCTTATCGTTGATGAGCACGGCTTCCCTGTGAAAAGCGAGGTTTTTGAGGGTAATGTAGGTGAGCCGAGTACCTTAAAAGAGATTCTCTCCAGCTGCGGGCTGCTCGAAGAAAAGCAGGATGAATTGCCATTTCGACCCATTTCAGCTATGGATCGTGGCATCGCCACCAAGGAGAATATCGTTCTCATAAAAGAATTACATTTTCCCTATACCGTCATTCAACGAGCCAATAAAACGCCCAAATTTAAAGATGAATTCACTCAGCTGGATGGCTTTAAGCAGATTAGCGATGCCAAGGGTCAGACGATCCACCTCAAAAAATCGGCAATCAAGTTCTTTGCCGCAGTGAAGCGTGTGAAGAGAAAGAAAAAGCTATGCGTGAGCAAAAAATTAAGCGCGCAAGCAAAGACTTAATGCACTGCTTAAATCAATTAGCTCAGGGCGAGTGAAGAATCAATGACAATCCATGAGCGTTTAGGACGAATCAAAAAAAACATACAGTGGCTTCAATAAACTTTTTGCGTTCCATCTAGCCGAAGATCACTCAAGCCTCACTTATACGGTTAAGCCGGCAGAAACTCATTTGACAGGCTGCTACATCATCGAATTTGATGGAATAGAAGGCAATGAAGAACTCATTTGGAGAACTTACACGACACTCACTCAGGTCGAGAGTGCCTTTTGCTCAATGAAAACTGATCTAGGGACTCGTCCCGTTTATCATCAAGGCGCTGAACGCACCAAGGCTCACTTGTTCCTCTCCATTCTTGCTTATCATTTATTAGCGAATATTGAGCACCGCCTTTTATTGGCAGAAATGGTATAAACTACGCATGAGCCTTCAGAGTCACCGACGCTCCACCCTGCAATGGCAGGATGAGTCTGGATCTACTTTCTTCAAAAAAATCAGCACACTTCCGGAGCTAGTTCATATGGATATCTATTCCCACCTAGCTATTAAAAACCCGCTCAAGGATATGGTATTTTCAGCAAAATGTAGTACTGGAAAAATAAGTTTTGTTGATTAACAGGGGTTTATGACTCTAAGTGTGGGAAATTGAGCTAAATAACCTCGTGTGTGAATAAAGTATGAGCCTACTCAAGAAGCTGATTGAATAGACCCGCTGAGGTCAAAATTTTTTACTGCGAAATAGATCTTTAGCTGGCTTAGTCAAAGGATTTTATCACTCTATAGATGGATATGAATTAGCCGTGACAAGATTTAAACTACTGGGTTTATCTAGACCAGTGTCTTTATTACGAGGTAGTTTCCAGACAAGAGTTTTTTCACGAGTGATTTCAAACATTGGATATGTGCTCTTATAGGCAGTGGCAATAATATTACCATTGTCTCTTACAATAAATCCACCGAGATATACTAAGCCTAGATCATGTTGATCTTTCGGTCTTAGAGACCAGCTTATTTCATTCTTCTCATTGACTTCAATTAGACTAGCACCATAGCCAGTAGAAACCATGATTCGTCCATTTTTCAGAAGTTCGACATCGTGAATTCGGTCAGTTTTCACAGTGGCTTTAATTAGGTTTAATTCAATGATTCTTTTTACGACGCCTCTTTTATCGAGTCGATAGATTTTATTTGGTCCACAGGATGAAATAAGATAGCCCCCATCAGCTAATTTTTTGATCGACTTAATCTGAAGTCGAGATTCCTCTCTCAAAAAATTAAGTTTAATGCTTTTTTTAATTTTCCCACTTGGCGATAGTTCCAAAATATATTTATTGACAGCGACCACCATATCACCATTACTTAGGGGTTCACAAGAATGAATTTCTAATGTGCGCAATTGTGGTTCAAAATAAATCTCCCGAGTGTTAGTCTGGTCATATTTCCAAATCCCTAAGCTACCACAGACGATAGTGGACGAAGGCGTTTGCCACGCTTCTTGACATTTTCCATAAGAAGAAAAACGCTTACTAATTTGACCCTTTTTAATTAACTTCGCTTGTTGTTTAAGGTGTTCAGTAACAATCATGTTCGGAACTTGACTTGCATCATATGGAGTTCCATCAGCCTTTCGGAAATCGAGTTCTTGGGCACCCAAGTTCATTAATAGGCTGATATAAATGTAGAGTGCAAGAGTTTTTATTTTATATTTAATACTCATTTAGTTCTATCCGTAATAATTCATTAGTGGTGAGAAAGCTAGACAGAGTAAAATTAGTTTTTTTACTAACTTTTATTGACCTGCAAAACCTTAAAGTTAAACTTGACCTTGTTAAGATCATATTTGCAGTTGTGCTTATTGATAATGATTAAGAGAGATTTCATATTTTATTTCCTTGGACGAAAATAATAGTCGATATCTCCATTTAAGCCGGATACTATTTGTAAAGAGCTTGTCCTTTTCGCACTGCCATCAACATTGACATGATTAACTCCGACTTGATGCCTGTCGCCAATCTCTTCTAGGCCCTTGGAAGCTTTGCTGAATACAAATTTACGCCAATTAGAGAGTGGAGAGTCAGCTGAGTCACCACTAGCATAGGTTTCTGTAGGTTTTTCGACCTCATTAATATTTATCGTTGTTTGATCTATTGCATTTCCCAAATAATCTTGATTCCAGCCGTAGCCACCTCCACTATAATCATTAATGCCATTGTCAGTAAGTGGGCAAGCAAAGACGCCTTCAGCAAAAGAGTCGGGGTAATTAAAGGCTGTTTCCGTGATATAATCATCTGGTATCAAGTAGGCAGCTAGTTGATTACGCCACCATAGGTGTTGTGCCCCATTTTGTCTTTTTGAATAGGGGAGTGTGCCATCATTATCATCACTATAGAGTAATGTTGCGGTACCAAAATTTCTTAGATTCGATATACAAGTACTGCCCTGAGCCTTTTTACGTGCTTGAGCTAGGCTTGGTAAAAGAAAGGAAGATAAAATACCTATAATTGCAAATACCACTAATAGTTCAATTAACGTAAATTTATATGAATTATTATTTTTCATCGAATGTCATCCACCCATATATTTCCATTTCGTCATAACCATGAAAAGCATTAGTTGTGACTTGGCTATGAATTACAGAAGTTTGAAAAAGACTTGCGCTACCATCTAAATACGCAACATTAAAACCCGGCTTATATTTATTATGTGTCCAGGGATGATTATTCGAAAAATGGTCTGCAGTTACTGATGTGCTCCCTGGGTCAGTCAACTTTAAGACTCTGCCATTGTTGCCCGGTTTATCTCTGTCTATTGTTGCACGATAATAATAAGATGTTCTTAACCACTGACCTTTTTGCTTGTTTTGGGTGAAATCCCAACCTTTTGGCCCGTCCTTTCCCCAATCTGGATCGTCATTTGCTGGGCAGAACACAAAATCGATGGGTATGTTGTATCCTTCATCGCGGCAAATACCTATGCCAGTAGGATTACCCCAGTCATTGTATATTGACTCAGGACCCTGCCAAATATTGCCCCCCATTTGGGGTGAATGATTGGGGAGATTTTTCTTATTATCTACCGCGTAAGTAATAAAAATTTCAACTTGTTGACGTTGCTGACTTAGGCAGGCTGTACTTTTTGCGATGTATCTTGAACGAGCTAATCCTGGCAAAAACAAAGAGGCTATAATAGCAAGAATTGCCAATACTACCATGAGCTCAATTAAACTAAATCTACTATGTTTCATATGACAATCCCATACTTAATTTTCAGATATCTTATCCTTGTATAATCCTAAAGACTGTGATATTTATTTACTTTAGACAGATGTTTTATTAATTTATTTAAAATAAATAAATAACCATGACACTCATCGGGGCAAGCCCTATCGCCTTGGCGATCCTTCGCATTGCGAAGCGAAGTATCTTCATAAGGATGGCATAGTTGAGATCGAGCCAAGGGTCGGGGAATTAAACCCTCTAAAGATTAAAAAATTCACTATAACAAAGACACAAAATTGACTTTCTGTAAAGCTCGAATTAAGGTCTTACACTGTGATAGGCTAACTCATATTCATTGATGACTTGTACTTGAGTCGGTTTGTAGACACCACTCTCTTTGTCACGATCAACTGACCAGAGGGTTTTTATCCTTACTCACTTCAAATAATGGTTTATCACTATGGTAAGCAGCAATGATGGTATGGCCATTCTTAAGCTCTGTAGCACTATGAATATTGCGAATTTTTAAATCATTTTCTAAATTCTTAACATATATTCTACGTCTCAACTTCCCCTTCTTGGTAGTAAGAGACACATCAATATTTTCAGTATTCAGAGCTATTTAGTGACTTCGAGCTTCAATATAATCAATCAGATTTTTTAATTGGAGCTTGTTAAGATTAGCCGCAAAGTTAGGCTTGATAGCCTTTAGAGACTTGAGCGCTTGGATTGTTGATCGACTGAGTAATATAATGACGATTAAATACGATTTCTTTTTCCTGTCCATTTTCGATTACTGTCTGCTTACGCCCCAGCATATTTTTGAAGCTAGGCCCAACCAGTTTACTGCCATCAAGACTATGACACGACATACACATCGTGCGATAGAGTGCCTCACCTGGATGGGACTTCTCTTCAACTTGTGTTATTTTCGCTAAAGTAATACTCACAGGCTTTTTGTTGAGCCTCAAACTTTTGTTATGGGGGATTTGGTTTAGAGTGTAGTACGCATCTCCTACAAATAATTTTTCGCCTGTATTAGCTTGGAAACTATTACTTAAACGAAGATAGAGGACTTTGTTTGCTTTCATTCCATTCATTTTCAGGGAAGCTTTTTTGCCATCAGGTGAAATCGAAACTGCGGTTATTTTTAACTTTTGAGGATCAATTTTAGGTCCTCCATATTGATGAGTGGGCTTATAAGCCCATTGAGTCACTTGATAATGTTGAATATTCCATGCGAGTTCAGGTTTTATTCTTTTCGAAAAATGAATCGTTAGGCCGTCTGAGTAGGCTTCTATTTTAAGCATTTCGAAAGGTTTAGTTTTATAAAGCTCAACTTTCATGAGCCCATCATTCTTTTGATTATTTGTTTTCCAATTGCCACTGACGCCTGCCCCACCAAGGTAGAGCGTATTATTTGAATCGAAAGCCATGCGATTTACCCCGGCTCTTAGGCCTTGCGTAAATCGAAAAAGACTGCCTTGGTATTGATCGTTTACCTTTTCAAAAACAACGCGTTTCAAGCCGCCATGATGGATATCCCCAATGAGTAAATGCCCTTTATAAAGACCATGAGGAACAAATACTCCTTGAGTTGGTGAGTTGCCAATTTCTCCCTGTTGGAGCCAAATCGCAGGCTGTGTGACAGTTTTTTTTGTATAAGGGTGAGCCGGCTTATAAGTATGATTATAAAAAGCTCCCTGCTTTATATGCATGATTTTTGAGGCGGGCAAATAATCACCTTGGTTATCTGCAACAAACATTTCACCTTCTGTATTCATCATTAATCCATTGGGAGTACGTAAACCCGCGGTCACCACTTTATAATCCCCTGTTATTGGATCAATTTCAATAATTGTCCCACGGTCTTTCATCTGAGGGTTCGTTGTGGCTCCTCCAGGGTTGACTGCTATTGCTAATGAAATATAAAACTTACCGTCTTTAAAAAGAGGTCCAAAGGAAAACTCATGAAAATTGGAGCTAACTGGCCATTTATTAGAAATACAGATATATTCATCTGCACAGCCATCATTATCTTGATCCTCGAGTAAAGTTAATTCACTCTTTTGCACAACATAAACTTTATCATCGACGATTTTTAGCCCAAGCACCTCTTGTAATCCTTCTGCAAACACAGTGTATTTATGTTCCTCTTTAGGGGCATTTGGATTTTCTAAAATATAGACTCTTCCTGCGGAATCCCAAGATGATATGGCCAAGCGTCCATCGCTAAAAAAATCTAATCCCGATACTCTAAATTGTTTTAAATCGGGGCTTATGTCGCTATAGGATATTGAGGGGTTCATCGATTTCAATTTATCGCCAAAACCCGCTTGTCGTGCATATTCATTGGAACGATTCTTATAGTCAAACATACTACCGGTAAAAGGACGATTCATGATTTTTATGTTCTTAGAAGCAGTGCCCGTAAAATGGAGCGCTTTATAATTCATTACACAGCCCCTAGGAATTGTGAGCGGCTTTATAGTGAGCGTATACTCACCTGCTTTCGGGATATTGATCGAACCTATATTTTCTTGGATATAAGTCTGCCAGCCCTTGGTATTTTTAATCTCATATTTAATCTTTTGATTTGCTAAAGAAAGTTCTACAATAGCACCGTGTTGATGTTGAGTGGCATATTCTATTACACAGTTGAGTATGCCGGGATTCACTATTTTTATTTTATAAAAAATCCAAGAATCCTTAGTACTCCAGTATTCAATGGCCTTGGCTTCTGTAACATGAGCTTGTGAGTCGCTTATGATGACTGCTTGTTCAGCATTTAGGATGCTATTTGCAATAATATTCAAAGAAAAGAGGAGATAGATAAAGAAGTATTTCATTTATTTATCCTCCAGTTTATACGTAGAATTTTCAGTGAATTCTTGATCTCCAAGAGTGAGGATTTCATTATTTTTCAAACCCTCAATAGTCACAGAACGATAAATTGTATCAGCTGTAAAAATCGGCTGTTCTATTATCGCAATATAAGTCTTATCTTGCCTATAGATTCTTAAAGTGATTGTTTTTCTAATTGGTGAATAAGAGTAATAGCGAGCTCTTTTTTGTTTCACACGCCAGTGAAGACCTTGGCTATTTTCAAGTAATTTCACCCCAATTGTATTTGGCTGTGGCCCATGTCGTCCATCGTAAACGGCTCCCGTGAAGTTAATGATTTTATTTGTAGGTGCTTTCCAGGCTTTCCAGAATTGCCCTGTATTTGTATCGTATGCACAAGCACGATCATTTGATTGAAACACAAGAACTCGGGGATGATTATCTAAATTGCAACGAAACACACTCTCATTTGAAAAAATGCTATTTGACAATAAAAGAAGAAGGAGAAATTTCATAAAAAACTCGGCATGCAGTAGTTAAAAATATACTATATCTATATTAGTATATTTAATCTAATCAGGGATTTTTACTTATCAACCTTATAGTACCAATTTACATCGCCATTTGCTCCACTTAAGACACTGACTTGCTTTTTATAAATAACACTGCCATCTGCGTGCACAATATTGATGCCATTTTTATGCCGATTGCCCACTTCCGTGACCCCTAGAGAGGCGCGCCGGAGCAAACCCAATTTCCAAGAGGGCAAGCTTTGCTCATCAGATCCATCACCCATAGCATAAGTTTGTGAAGGATTTGTTAAATCGTTAATACTGAGTTGATCGTCTGATGACGAACCTAATAATGTATTATAGCCATAGCCTCCAGCATATAAGTCTGTGACTCCATTGTCTACCAATGGGCATTTAAATTCATCTTGTGTTACAGCATCGGAAATAAAATTTGACCCATTATCAAAGGCTTCGACCCGTTCATTGGGTCTCAGTTGCATCAACATTTGCGCTTTCCACCACAAATGTTGATTTGATGTAAGTCGCCTCGAAGTAAGAAGGTAACCATCATTATCATTGATGTACATATTCATCGCAAGAGATAAGTTTTTCAAATTAGAAATACATACCGCCGCTTGAGCAGACTTCCTAGATTTACCTAAGCTAGGTAAAAGCAATGAAGAAAGTATGCTAATGATCGAAAGTACAACGAGGAGCTCAATTAAGCTAAAACACTGAGAAAACCTTGGAGTCATAATGCGTGAATCTAGTGATTTCATCAAATACCCTCCATTCGTGATTTATAAGGAGGGGTACTACAGATGTGAATATTTTGTTGATTCGAGCAGGTGAAATTCAAAGCTTCTATTTTAGTGAATTTGAGTACAAAATTAAGATATTTCATCGTACAATCCGTCATTATAAGTTCAAATAATTACTAGGTATACATGAACTAGACTATGAGGAAGTATGAAACTAGACAGCATATATGTAAATAAATGAACTTTTTTATTGAAAAACGTGATTGAGTAAGGTGCTGAATCCGTGATCTGAATCTAAAAATGAGTAAGCCTGTTGGTTTATAGTAATTTAAGTTACCACGCCAAAATCACCTAACAGGTTCACTACGAATAAAGCATTCAAATTAGATAAAGGAAATGATTCCTTACACAGCGTAGGAGGAATTTATCTTGCCGGACAGATGACCTTATTTATAATCCTTGCCATTGAGGCTTCTGATGACGGAACGCATCCACAAGTCTAGCTCTTTTTTCATACTTGCAAGGCGCTGCTTATGTTGATCATTTCGAGATAAATCTCTAGTCTCCATGGGATCATCTTGTAAATTATAGAGTTCAAATTTCGTGCCATTAATGCGATGGAGTTTCCATGGCCAGTCGTTCCACGCGGCGTGACCTGTTACGGAGTCTTCAGGGAATTGTGGGAAGTCATAGACATCTTTATTGATTCGCAAAGCATCGTGTGGGAGTGGGCTATGGGCTTTTTGTTTTTTCATGATCGCTTTTAGAATCTTGTCGCTCCAGGTGCCTTGACCCGACTGAAAGTTATGCCAAAAACCTATGGGCTTTTTACGTTCGTCTTCTGTGCCCATAATAATACCGCTGACATCAATTCCATCTAATGGATGTAGGGGACTTAATTCTATTCCCGCCATAGCCAATAGAGTTGGATACATATCACAAGTTGACATCGCTACTGATGAGCGGCCCTTGATTTTATGTGCAGGCCATTCAATAATGCTCGGCACGCGTAAGCCACCTTCGTAAATACTGCCTTTCTTCTTACGCCCACCAGAAGTTTTTTCATTGAGTCCTCCATTATCACTGCAGTACCAAAGGATAGTATTTTTGGCAATGCCCATATTTTTGAGTTCAGTGCGTAGACGACCTAGCTGTTGATCGACTAAAGTGATTTCTCTATAATAACCGCGATGTTTTTTATGTTGATTATCGTAGAGGCTGGGCCCTTCAGGTAGCTCGACGTGCGGATCGTGAGGAGATGGAAACCAGATGACCGTGAATAGAGGCTGACCCTTATCTTTATTTTTGTTTAGGAAGGAAATGGCATCATCCATAATGATAACGGAGCCTTTGCCCTTGCGTTGTTTGATAATTCCCTTGTGACTTAAGTAGGGATTATTATCAAAAAAGTTGAGACCAATAATCCATTCATCAAAGCCCATGCCAGAAGGATTGCAGGGTGAATTGACTTGTCCAGAGCCCATGTGAACCTTACCAAAGATGCCATTGATATAACCAGCTTTTTTCAAAGTATGGGCAATCGTTATTTCCTGAGGGCGCATGTAGCGTCCATGATTGGTGACTTTTGTTCGTATCGGAGTTCGACCGGTCATCACACTGGCGCGAGTTGGAGAGCACACAGGTGCACCAGCATAAAAGAGATCAAGTACGAAAGAGTTTTTAGCCATGGCATCAAGTTCTGGCGTTAGTACAAATGGGTGACCATTATACGCGGTATCACCCCATCCTTGATCATCAGACATGACAAGAATAATATTGGGCTTATCAGATTGGCTGGCCGCTTTTGCAATGTAAGAAAATCCGCATAAGTAGATCATCAAAAATAAGGGTGTCGTTAAAAAGAAATGTCGAATCATGGGTATTCGTCCTGAGTATAGTTTATTATATTTTTTGCATGACTCGAAGGCCATGAGCTCATTAACTCTAGTGCAAATTATTTATGTGGATGGGCTTTAGAAAAGTGTAACTTATTACTGGGTTTTAAGTTCAGGTGATGGCGATAGAGTTGACTCAAATGAATTAAAAAGAGGAGGCGTTGTTTCATGTTCAATTTGCTAGAACCTTTAAAGCGATGTTGGAAAGTAAAGGGGATTTCAATGACTTTGATTTGCAGTTTCACAATGAGTTCGAGAGCAATTTTATAACCGAGTGGCTTATAGCTAGAGCGTTGCTTGAGGTAAGTTTCGCGAGGCAGGCCGAAAAATCCGGACATGGGATCTTTGATACTTGTGAGTGACTTTGTTAAGTAAGTGGGAAGAAGTGAATTGATGTGCCGTAAGAATCCCCAGCCCTCTTGAATGGAAGCACCTGAAATATAACGGGAAGCCAAAGCAAATTGTACGCCTTTTTTGAGTTCATGATGAAGTTTAAGTAAGACTTCGGGAGGATGGGATAAGTCGGCATCCATACAAAATAAGTAGTCACCTTTGGCCTGATCAAAACCTGCGAGGACCGCAGTGGCCAAGCCACGTTCAGTACGACGTTTGATAAAGCGTAGTGGCAGCTCACGAGCGAGCTGCTTACAGAGTTCTTCGCTACCATCTTTTGAGTTATCATCGACCACGATGATTTCATGGCGCTCGGATTGGAGAACTTGATGAATCTGAGGCAGTAAAACCCTTAGGTTTTCGGCCTCTTTATAAGTGGGTAGGATAATGGAAATCATTTTTCTGTTAGCCCCTGTAAATAATTCCAGATATCATCGAATTGCTTTTTAGCATCGCCTGAGTGAATGTCTTTCAAAAAGGTGGTCTTGTTATCATTACTAAAACGCGTCATGGGAGTAGATTTCACCAAGCGCTGAGGATTGAGCATCCAGCGCAGGTAATAATTATAGCGCAAGCGTTGAGCCGAGTATTTGAGATCGACACCTGGGGCACCGAAGGGAGCAATAGCCTTGGTGGAACCGACATCGTGACAAACGATACAGGAAAAGCCGCCATTCATACCCAGAAGTTTGAGTCCGAATTTTGATTCGGGAATTTCAGTTTGGGGCTCTAGGTCTGAGAAGCCATGCTCATGAGCAAGGCCCTCGGCAAGTGCATCGGCGCGAGATTTAAAAGCGGGCATGCGGGCTTTCATCCAAGGACGCATTTTCGTGCTTTCACCTTTGAAGATATCTTTTAAATGCGAAGGCTTGAGTTTTTCACCAATGAAAGAAATATGTGGTGGCAAATCTTTGGGATCGAGGTGAGGAGATTTCCACTGACTCGGGGAATCATCACGACCATGACAATGGAGGCAATTTAATTGCTGGACTTGATCTTGGGCAAATTCGATTGATGAGTGACGATTGAGTGAACGACCATCACTGGCGAGGAAATTATGAAGAGCTTGAGTTTCACTAGTACTGAGTGCGAACTGTTGATTCGGGTGAGCTTTTTCAAAATCCAACTCTGTGGAGAAAAGAGTTGTTCCTGAGTGATCAGCCGCGTTATTATGGCATTTACTACAAGCGAACTTTTCATAGGCGAGTTTACCCTTGGCAGCATCACCCTGGATTTGTGGGATCACCTTGTGTGAAGCCTGACTACGTAAATAGCTTGCAAGCGAAGTGGCTTCTTCTGAGCTGAGATTAAAGTCAGGCATCGTTCCCGCAGGCTTATATTTACCTGGTTCGATTAGGTAATCACGCAGTGAATTCGGAGCAAACTTTTGATCAACATAAAATAATGAGATTTGATTGGCTTCGACCTCTTGCTTGAAGTCATGGCAGGAAGCACAGCCGAGATCAGCAAAAAGCTCCTGTCCATGATCACTACTTGTTTGATAGCTTGGCGCTGAAGTCACCGTGGGACTTGGTTTAGGACTCAAATAAGCCGCTATATCCGCAGCCGTTTGCGTCGCTTCGCTTTCGCTTAGTTGAGAAAGTAGATGAGGCATGGTGCTCGAGGGCTTGAGTTTGTGGGGATTACTAATCCATAAACGCATCCAGTCGGCTTTGAGATGTGAAATTGAGCTTTCAAACTGAGGAGGGGCAAGTTTTAGTCGAGTCATTTTTAAGCTATTAATGGTGGTGGAACTATGGCACTGAATACAGTTGTTTTCAGCAAAGATTTGACGTCCGGTACGAAGCTGCTGAGCGGTTTTTAAAGCCGTGTTTTTGGCAGCTTCATAAACAAGTGAGCTAGGAGGAATCGGCTCAAGAGGCCAGTCATCAGATTTCCAGAGCAGGCGTAGCTGAGAATCACCTTCAGAGGGAGATTTATATTGTAAAAGAACTTTATTTAAGCCTTTATTTAAAGTGGCAGGATAAGACTTATTTGGATCAATGGGCAGATAATCAGCAAGAGTAATGCCATTGATGCTGAGTTTCACTTCGCCTTTGCCGACGAGTTTGAATTCCACGGATTTATTTTGATCCACTTTTATATAGCCATCGAAATGAGCTTCGAACGGGCCGTGATCAAGGAAGGGAGTGATATCGCTTTTTTCTTTGACATAGAGGGCTAGCAGTCGCTGAATGCGGAGATCAGTAGTTTTTTGTCCGAGGTGCTTAAATTTGACGAGAATACCTGCTTGTTCGTCTAGCAGTTGTTGAGTCTTTTGCGCTTTGCCAGGAGTTCCACTCCAAGTGCCAAGCTGGTGGATAGTATTGTAGATCTCATGCTTGACTTCTTGGCCTTGGCTATCGTTTAGCTTAAAGGCAATTTTCATTTGCATCACGGGTGCAATAGCGGGGATCTCGAGGAAGACCGATTTCTTGTCGTCTGAGATTGAAATGGATTTAATTTTGACTTGATCCTGACCTTGAGCTTGCTCGAGAAGAGTTTCGAGTGCGGCTTTTCTCTTATCTTCACTTGTGAATTCTTGCTGATTGAATTGAGTGAGGAGGTCTTCATCTAGTGGAAGCCATGAAGATTCAAAATTCCAAGGCTTTTTATTGGGCACACGGTAGTGCTTGGAACCATATTTTTCTGAGACTTGGTAAACCCATTGTTCAATGGCGTAATTCCCTGAATCGAGTGCGGAAACTTCGTCGAGTGCTTGAGAAAACGTGAGACGTAAACCATTTTTTCCCGCAGCTAAAGCAATGGGACGACAAAGAGCTTTTTGCGTATAGCGCATACGATACAAACCGCCGTCTTTAACGCCATTAGTTTGCCAACCCTTGAGGCCACATACGTAGAGTGCTTGATCGTGCTTATTAAAACGAGCGCGCATGATGCCGGCATCGAAACCACCCGCGGGATCAAAAGCGACCACGCCGCCTTGGATTTTGCCATTGACTTCTTCTTTGAGTACGTGAAAGACTTTGGCTTTGCCATAGGAAAGATGAATCAATTCACCTCCATAAGGACCCCAGCTGCCTTTGGGAATCCAGGCTTGGCCACCCGCTGAGTTATCGACACTATGGGGAATATAGCAGATAACTTGATCGCGTTTTTTGGGAGAGATCTTTGCTTGTGCAGTGGGGATGACGCCATAAAATCCGCCTTCACTTATCCAGTTAATGGGAGTCGCAGGAACCCAGTTCCCTTCGTTATCAGAAACGGTAATTTGTCCACTGGAGCTCATACCCATGCCATTTGGAGCACGAAAACCGGTAGCAATGACATCTAATTTTTTGCCGTCAGGCGAGACTCGCATGAGCGAGCCATGATGTTTTGTTAAAGTATCAAAACCTTCACCACCTGCTTTTACGGGAGCGCCTTTGACGAAGTAAAGATTTTTTTGTGGATCTTGATGCAGTTCAAAACTAAATTCGTGGAAGTTGGTCGAGATTTTGACATCGTTATTGAAGCATTCGTAGAAATCTGCTTCACCATCCTTGTTGA
Organism: Lentisphaera profundi; assembly: GCF_028728065.1. GTDB lineage: Bacteria > Verrucomicrobiota > Lentisphaeria > Lentisphaerales > Lentisphaeraceae > Lentisphaera > Lentisphaera profundi. The sequence goes on from NZ_CP117812.1 coordinate 171,769, forward strand.
TATCATGGAGGCGCGTGATTTGATCTCGTCCTTGGACGTAAACGAGGCCATCAATGACTTTAATACCGAGGGGATGGAAGAGTCCCGTGGCATAACGAGTCCAAATAATATTATCCAGTTTTTCGTTGAGGTTTTTGGCAATCCAGATATCACCACTCCAAGTAGATAGGGCGAGGCTTTTGCCATCGTCAAAGAAATCGAAAGCGGCGGGGCGCATCCAAGATTGCCAAGGGTTCTCTACGGGCAAGGTAATTTCGTCTACCGCAAAAGTTTGCGTGCTATCTTTATTGATCAGCCCTTGAGTACTAATGCTCTGATCCCAGCGTTTTTCTCCACCGAGAGTCATTTTTTCAAAGTCGCTAGCTTGCTTGAGAATAGATTTCTCGAGCTGTGTTTTGAATGGCTCATGCTCACTAGAAAGCGAGAACATGATTTTATAGTTGAGCGCGGTGTGAGCAGGGAGCGAGACAAGTAGGGCATAGCGACCGGAATCGAGTTTGACGCTGCTGAGTTTGACTGTACTTGAAGCTTTGATACCGACGAGCAAAGTTTGATCATCTGCGGTGATGGTGGCAATTGAACCCTTGATTTGAGCCGGTAAAATACTCTCTAATAAGACTTGGCGGTAAGGCTGCTTTAAGGCAGTGACTTGCATATCGCGAACAAAGGTTTGGCTCAAGTCAGATATTTTTTCAGTGGAAGGCAGGTCAAAAACGGCACTGCCATTTAAATCATAAGTAAGTAGAGTTTGCTGACCGAAGGCATAGAAGCCTTTAAAACGAGCCCATGCTTGGGGCAGAGGGCCACTAGCTTGATCTCGTGGGTCAAAGGCAAGTTTTTGATTTGCGGGAATCCATCCAGGAATGACCGAAGTCCCGAAAGCTTGATCACCGGAAATTTCGGGATAGCTACCATGAGAACCATCATAGACCGTTCCGCGAAATTTCATCAGACCATAGGACCAAGCGGCGGAATAACGCAATAATTCGGTATCAAAAAGCATGCCAGAAGTGTAGGGGTCCTCGAGGTATTCTTTGGTGCTCCAGTCAGCTTCGAAATCATCAAATTTTTTGCCTCCACAATTGATTTTTTTAGTAAAGTCTTTGCCGACAATACTAATGCCGGCAATTGCGGGGGTAGAGCGCGTCGATTTTTGGACGAAGTCGAGTTTGATGTGGCCATCGGGGCAAGCAATATTTTTATAAACTAAATCCAAGGGTATTTCAAAGCCTGCACGAGCCAATACATCGAAGTCTGTTTCCATGACTTGATCCTGTAGCTTAATATCAAAAACGCGCTCACCAGAGGCTTTGCGCTTAATTTCGGCAAAATGTAAAGTGATCGCGTACTCACCTTTGGGCACAGTGATTAAATAACCCACAGAACGTTCGCGTTGGTATTTATAGAGTGGCGGTAAATCGGGGTTCGTTAATTTACGTGAGGCACGAATCGCACGGCCCTTACCGACGGGGGTGCCGGTGGCGGGAAAAATCTTATTATCCAAACGTATAACAAGTCCCTTTTTAGTGACATTGCCCTCAGGGTAAGGGGCGTCAATGGAACTTGAAATAAGGGGCCCATAATTCATTTCGAGGTGTTTATTGTCGAGCGCAAAAAGTGAGCCCCCAAGTAAAAGTAATAGGGCGAGAATAGTAAAGGAAAAGAAGCCTTTTTTTACGTAGGAGTCGCATGGGTTAGAGTGATGAGATTTCATAGATGAGGTCCGAGATTTTCACGTTGTTTGAGTAATTGCTGCCACAGGTCATTTCGGCAAGCTAAATTGAGGTGAGTGGCCGTTCTGAGTCCATAGAGGCTAGACGTATGAGTAGAAGCTAGCTCATCGCTTAAGGCTTGGTTCTCAGTGGAATAAATGATAATGGGCAGCTCGCTTAGTTGAGTAGATGGTCGTGAATGATCCCAGTAAGCTACCTTATTATATTTTCTTAAGTACCAAGGCAGGGGCCAGTAATCATGAGTGATAAAATGTATAGGTAAATTATAATTTAAATCGGAAGAAAAGGCAATGTCATCGACTTGTTGATTGAGGTCTTCGATATTAAAAACAGGGTGGGCATAAGCATAGGGGTTTTTTGTGGATATGAGATCACTTAATAAAATATTTTGCCTGATGAGATCAATCGAACACAAAGCAAGGAGCGAAAATATGATGACTTGGGATTTTACAGAGCTAAATTTGACGAGCAAAACTTTTATGGCATAGGCGGCAAGGAAGTATAAACCCAATAAAATGGAAAGCACACACCAAGGGGTTTTATAGGGGATGAGGCTATAAATCAAGAAGATTGAAAGAGTATAAATAAGACAGAATAAGGAGAGTGGGGAATCTTCTTTTTTGAGAAGAATAAAAAGGCTGCCTAAAAGTGCGAGTGCGCAAAGAAATAGCTCGTTTATGGGGCGACTCGGCTGATTACGCCAGATTGACTTAATGATCTTTTGCGGTGAACGGCTGCGCTGATTAATATCAGTTTCAGCTAATTCATTAAAAGACTTAGTCCACGAACCAATGAGTAAGTATGCGTAGTAGTTAAATGGTTTTGTATGGGCAGCACCTGCGGTGGTGTTTTTGGGTAAATCACTTGAGCCAAGACCGCGCTGGATATGAGTGCTTATCGCCTTGAATGGCTCGATGACTCCTTTGGGATTTGAGCCAAAAGAAGAGTAAAAAAGTGTATAAACAAAGATCATTGCAAGAGCGGCGTAAATCAGGTTTCTCTGTTGTTCCTTGATTTTTTTCAGGGGGATTTTGCTTTTAAATTGGAAGAAGAATAAGGCGATGCCAAAAGCCATGAAAACAAAAACGGAAGTTTCTTTAGTGGCAATCATGAGACCAATGGCTAAGCCGATGCCAATGGTATAAAGCCGTGAATTCTTTTGATTTTTTTGGATGAGGCTTTGTCTGAAATGCCAAGCGCAAGCGAAAAAAGCGAGGGTGAAGCAAATGAGTAAGCTCTCTTGGATAAAATACGTGCTATAAAATACATTGGCGGGTGAGATCGCCATGAAAAAGGCGAGGGCCAAAGTGGGGATAGATCCGAGGGCATCTTTAAATGCGAGGCAGAGTAAAATACTTAACAAGGAGAAGATTGTGGTGAGTAGGCGGTAATCAGATTTGTCGAGCTCGCGGTAATCTTTTCCCGAAAGCCATGCGAGGGGACGCATCGCGTAATAGAGCGTGGGGCCATGGTAATCCCGTGCATCATAAATCGGAATAGATTTTTCGTGGAGTAATTGAAAGCGGTAAGCCTGATTCGCTTCATCACCATGCATTGGGCGAACATCTATATTATGAACTCGGCTAAAAATAGCTAAGCAGAAGATGGCAATGAAGATGATTTTAAAATACATAGTGGGAAGCGTGGGCTATATGATTAAAATTTATTATTAGCGAAGCTAGTAAGATCGCGGAGGCATTCCGCCCGCCAGCGGCATACATTGTTTTAATATATAGGGAGTTTGTCCCTGACCCTACTCAAGCTGCTGTCGTACGGGCAAAAAAGCTTATTGCCCGTAGGAGATGAAGTTTATCTACGTTTCTTTTTCTTGCTCGGAGTACTTAGTTTTTTGAGCAAGTCATCCACTTTCTGAGTTTCAGTAGCAGGAGCCTTCAGCTTCAATTGCTGCAAGAAATCAATTTTAAGCTCATTGTTCGCAGTAGAGTTTACGACTAGCGTAAGTGCAGCACGCGTTGCGAGGATCGCAATTTTCGAGTCTTTATCTTGGCAGGCTTGCAGCAGTAGTTTTCCGGCATCAAGGCTTGTCATGGAGCCCAATGATTTGACGCAAGCACTACGTAAATCAATATTCTCGTTTTTTAGATAGGGAGCTAAGAGTGCTAGAGTTTTGCTATTATCGCATTGACCTAAAGCCGTAATGAGTGAGGCCTCACTCTGCTTGAGAGCGAGTCTTTTTTGCACAAGGGCAATATTATTATCATCGAGTTTTAGATCAGTCGCCAAGGCATTGATCAAATAACGTTGCTCGCTTCTAGAGGCTGTTTTAATGAGGTCGAGAATTTGATTTGTATCATCCTGGACAACGTTTTTTAATTCTTTAATAGCACTAATACGGAGTTTTTTATCTTTCGATGCAATAGCGTCAAAAAAGAAGACTGCACTTGCGGTATCGCGGCGCTCACTAAAAATAGTGATTAAGTCGACCTTACTGGCATCACTTGGGGCCAGCTTCCAGGCATCGTGTAAGTTTTTTGATATGGAGATATTTAAGCTTACAATGGTCGAGATCAAGGTTTTATTTTTTGGAGAGGCAAATAATCTGTTCAAGAGCGGACGTATCATTTGTTCAGCAGGTAACTTTGAGACAAGGGCTAAAGCTTGCTTCTGGAGAAAGCTGTCTTGAGAGTTAAGTGACTGAGCAATAAGAGGACTGAGTTCCGTACTCGTCGGATAGCGCTTATAGATGAGGTACAATAAAGCGGCGTTCGGAGAATCTTGGAAGCGCTTCAGTAAAGCGTCTTTTTGAAGACTTTGATCTTGACTGACTAAGAGCAGGTTAGCGGCGCCATAAGCACGACGGATACTGGGCTTATTGAGATCAGAGAGCAGTACGCTTTCTTGCTTTTGACCAAGGTCCAAGAGCACGCTCTGTGCCTGAAGATAAAAAGCGACTTCGTCTGGTTTGATTATTTGCATGACTTTCTTTGTTAAAATAACCCCTTTAGAAGCTGAGATATTTTGCGCGAGAAGCAAAGTTAACTTGAGGTTACGTGAACGCAAATACCCCTTCTCAGCAATACTGCCAAGCAGTTTCCCTGCACTGGCTTCATGACCACAGTTCGCTAAAGCTTCAAAACTACTTTGCTGTGTTTTGGGGTTCGCTGAAAGCTTCATGATCAGCGCTAAAGTTTTTTGATCCTGAATTTTGAGATTGGAACAAAGTTTAATGAGATGAACAACGGTTTCTGCAGTAGCTTTGGGAAGTGCGGCAATCGCAACAGCAGAAACTTGTTTATGATTGTCAGCGCTCAAATCAGAAAGAGTCGCTAAAGCAGTGGAGGCCTTGCCAACAACTTCTTTATCCTTTAACAAAGCAGCAAGCTGCGGAATATTTTTTTGCTGGCCGCAAATCTGCAGTGCTGTCAGCATATAATTTCTTAACTGAGTAGAGTTTTTAGCATCGAGGCCAAGAGCTATAGCCTGATAATGTGCTGCTTGCTCAGCAGCGTTTAACTTATCGAAATTATAAGAACGCATATTAAAGCTTGTTTGAGCTTTGACATCGTACATGTTTTTGCTGAGGTCTTGATACAGTTCTTGACTCGACTGAGCGATCGTAAGTGTACTTGTTATAAACAAGCTAATAAATAAAAGTTTTTTCATCTGCTTATACCTTTAAATTAAGTTCCATGGCGCACGCATGGGCTGGTGAATGTATCTATTGGCGGCATCATCCTTGATAAAAACTTCTTTAATCGGATCATAGTGAAGAGTTCGATTAAGGCGAAGTCCGATTTTGGAGAGATTTACAAGCGTACAGGAACGATGTCCATTCACTTCATTGAGGGGGAACTTTTGACGATTTTTGACGTTTACATGGAAATCACTATTGAGATCTACTGGATCAGGAATCGCCGCAAGCTTACGATGGAAATCGGGGATATCTGACTGAAAACCACGATCGATTTTGCCTTTAGATCCTTGGATGTAGGGATCGTTTTTGAGTGAGCCATCACCATCAAGAACAATTTTACAGCCATCCGCATAAGTTAACGTGACTCGTTTCCAGGGGCCAACAGCATCAGGGTGTTGATCATCGGTCATGACTTCAACTTTGATAGGACTTGTTTTATCTTTACCGAGGAAGTGTTGAACGGGATCTAAATAATGCATTGCCATATCACCAAGGCCACCACCATCATAATCCCAGTAGCCACGAAAGTTAGGGCTTGTGCGGTCATGGGTAAAAGGTTTTAAAGGAGCAGGACCTAACCACATATCATAATCAGTATGGCCTGGTATCTCTTGTGCTTCTTGTAGAGGCTTGCCTTTCCAGTTATGTTTCCATGCAAAGCCCTGACCACTGCCGACCGTTACTGTGAGCGGCCAGCCAAGCATGCCGCTATCAACAGCTTTTTTGACTTGTTTGACAGGTGCGCCCATGCCATAAAAATTACCGGTCATTCGGAACCAAGTATTGATGCGCAGAATGGTGCCATTGCGACGGCAGGCATCAACTAAGCGTTGTCCTTCGCCAATAGTTCTTGTCATGGGTTTTTCGCACCAGACATCTTTACCCGCTTCTGCAGCTAAGATGGCCATAGTGCCATGCCAGTGGGGAGGAGTTACAACCGAGATGATATCAATATCGGGACGCGCGAGCATATCTCTGAAATCAGCATAGCCATCGACGTGTTGCTTTTTGGCTTTAAATTTATTAATGCCTGCATTTAAGGAACCTTGTTTGACATCGGATAAGGCGAGGACTCGTGATCCTCGATACCTCATATGGCCATTTCCCATGCCACCACAGCCAATGATACCGCGGGTAAGTTCGTTACTTGGAGCGGTGTAACCCTCTCCGCCGAGTAGGCGACGGGGAACGATTTGAAAAACACTAGCAGCTGTAGCCGCACTTAAGAGTTTACGACGGTTGAATTTCATTTTTTCACCTCTTTGCCATGAATTTGTATTTCAATATAGTGGTTGGCTTTGTCGCCTGATGAACCCTTGGAGTAAAAACGGACATGCTGTCCTTTTACACCTTTGGCATCAATAGTTTTGCCATAGAATTCTTCGATGTAGTTTTTGTCAGTGCCTTTGCCTAAACCAGAGGAGTTATCGTGGTCATTATTAAAAATAGTGGTGACACCCTCAAGGAAATCGGGATCATCGGATACTTGAATAATGATGTCGTAATAAACGCGTGCTTCGGCATGGTAATGCCAGAGCTGTATAGCGTAGAGTTGGGCGATTTCTTCTAAGTCAATTTGAACCCATTGCAGTCCAGATTTTAATTGCACGTACTCATTGCCATCGGCGTCACCATCGACAATCATATCGAGGTCACCTTCACTAGGATCTTCGTCTGAGGCAGTTACATACTTTTCTTCCGCTAAATTGCTGCAGCCCTTGGGGATCATAAAAGGTGCAGGCGCACTGCCTTTAGCGCGTGATTTTTCTAGATTCTTTTGGCCTTTGGGGATTTCCGTGCCCTTCACGAGAGGCTCGGGGTATTCAATTTTTAATTTAACTTTATCGACTTTCTCAGGGGCAGCATTAAGAGCGAGGGTCGAGATCATGGCAAGTAATAAGAGGTGTGTATTTTTCATGATAATTCCTGAGGGATTAGTGATTTGTAAGTATTATTGAGTGAGGTCTTTTATATAGATCTCACGTAAGCTAACACCTGCTCCGTGCCCAGCAAAACACAGATGTCCTTTTGGTCGTTGAAAAGTAGCTTTTTTATAATCTTTTAAATTGGCTTCTAAAATCACGGTGCCATTGAGGATAACTTTAACTTCTGTGCCAATAATACTGACTTCTTGTGAGTTCCATTCGCCTAAAGGCTTTAGGAAGCCGCGTTTAGCAGCCTTTTGGCCATAAAGAGAACCGTGGTACTGGTAGGGTTTGAGTTTCGCATATTTTTTAGAACTGTTATCGAGGATCTGAAGTTCAAAATTGGCGTAAGCGGGGATACCTTTCAAAGGGGCTCTTAAAGCTAAGCCATTATTAGCGGCGGCCTCCAGTTTAAATTCAAAGCGTAGTATATAATCACTGTACTGCTTGGTCGTATAGAGATTACCTGGAGCTGCTTGGGTAACAATGGCTCCATTTTTGATAAGGTGACCAAAATTTTCATCCTGAACTATTTTTTGATAGCGTTTATGAGGATGTTTTAAAATTGTCCAACCATCAAAGTTTTCGCCGTTGAAGATTTTAGTAAAGCCATCATCAGTCGTAGAGGCGCTTGATGAACAAGTGAATAGGACTGTGAGAAAAGTAAGTGTGAGACAATTAATTAATTTCATGATGGCTACCTTTGTTTGAGTCTAGAGTTCGCGAATGGAGATATTTTTGAACCAAACGGGATCGCCATGGCACTGAAGTTCGATTTGTTCCATGACTGGAATCGGCTTACCTTTTTCCCAGAGATTCTCGAGAGGAGCATCATTCACAATAAGTTTAGAATTGAGCCAGATAGTGACACGATCACCGATCATGCGAATGAAAAAGTGATTCCATTCACCAGCGGGCTTATCCGCCACAACTAGAGGCCATCTGCCAAGTTTTTTGTTATTCCAAAGACCACCAGAGCCTTTGTCTGAACCATGTTTATGAGCTTTAACGTCGGCAGGATCCCAAATTTGTACTTGTGGTAAGCCACGTAGATAAAGACCTGAATCACTATTTGGGGCAATTTTCCATGAACAATGAAACTCAAAATTTCCGTATTTTTTAGCTGTAACGAGGCTGTGGCCGCCTTTTCCACCATCAAAGAAGAGAACGCCGTCTTGAAGGTGCCAATGCTGATTCATAGACTCGTCTGCTTTAGCCTGAAGTGCTTTTAATTTCTCTGGAGCCAGGCCTCTGCGCTTGTGGGGTTTATCGAAAGGACGTTCGAGCAAACCTTTCCAGTTAGTAAAAGACTTGCCATCGAAAAGAGCCGTGAAAGCTTCTGGTGCGATATTATCTTCTTTAGCGAGCGTGAAAGAATTATCTAATTCTGCGACTTTTACATTGCGAATAGCAACGCCAGGACCATGTCCAGCAAAACAGATATGACCACTAGCACGATTGCGACCAAGAGCGTATTTACCGGCATCGCCTTCGGAGATATCGGTATCGAGAATGACTTGATTATTGAGGGTGACGATCAGGTGATTGCCCTGCAGACGAATCTCTTGCTGGTTCCATTCACCTAAAGCTTTTTCTGCACCTTTTTTGGCTGCAGCAATACCATAGGCGGAACCATGAAATTGATAATCTTTCAGTTTAGCATATTTGGGAGCGGTATTATCTAGGATTTGAATCTCTACTGTTGAGTAAGCGGGATCGTGACGCTTAATGGTTCTGTCTTGTGGGTGGGGGGCACGAATACCAACTCCGTTATTGGCTCCAGCTTCGAGTTTGAATTCAAATTGGAAAACATAGTCTTGATAAGCTTTCTTGGTGTAAATATTACCACCTCTATTTTGAATCACTAAGGTATCATCAACAACTTTATAACCAGGAAAATTACCAATCCAGTTTTGCTCGAGATCAGCGCCTTTTTCAAAGAGCGTGGTGAATTTTAGGTCTTGATTATTTGTGCTCGCATAGGAAGTGCTGATAAGAATAAAGAGTAATGCACTGCAGGTTTTTAATAAATTCATTGTTGTCGTCCTTTAATTAGAGTTGAATTGTGAGACCCGTTTTAAAGGCTTCGTCAGCCGCTAAAACGATTTTGAGGGAGTTGATAGCATCTTGCATGTGATCAGTAAGATCGGTATTATTTTGAATGGCTTCGAGGAAGTACTTTTGTTCACGTTTGCAAAGGCCATCGTGATCGGGTTCATCTTCGGTAGAAATCCATTCGTCTGGTTTAGTAAATTCGTTATTGGAATCAATCTCCGCATGATGAAGGCGGATTTGCTCAGTTTTTGTATGGGCATCGACATTGTCGGATTGATCTTCACTAGAGGCATTTTGGGCAGTAATAGTAGCACTACCTTTTGGTCCCCAAACATCTTTAATAAAAAAGGCCTTGGTAGAGGCCATGGGGCCCCAACCAGCTTCGTACCAACCCACTGAGCCGTCATCGAAACTTACCTGTAGCTGACCATAATTGTACATGCCAGGATTGAGCTCTTCACTCAAACGTGCACCAATGGCACTGACGCGAATCGGTTTTGCTTTGGTCATTTGGCACATGACGTCAATATAATGAACCCCACAATCCACGATGGGAGACATAGAATTCATCAGGTTTTTATGTGTATCCCACATTTTGCCATGTGACTGTTGATTGAGGTTCATGCGCATGACGAGTGGTTTACCGAGATCTTGAGCGAGATCGATAAATTTAATCCACGAAGGGTGGTGGCGTAAAATGTAACCCACAACAAGTTTCTTATTGGCTTTAGTGGCGGCGGCAACTACGCGTTCGCAACCTTCAACAGTGGGGGCAACAGGCTTTTCAAGAAATACGTGAGCGCCGGCTTCAAAAGCTTCGACCGCATAAGCTTCGTGGGTATCGGGGTAAGTCGAGATACAGACCGCATCAGCTTTGGTTTCTTTGAGTGCGAGTGAGTAATCGCTAAAGAGTGGATAGCCTCCACCGAGTTCTTTATTGAGAGTTTCTTTGCTATCGCCACGTGAGACGATGCCACAGATTTCAAAGCCATCTAATTGGTGGTAGGCGAGAGCATGGGAACGGCCCATATTACCACAGCCGACAACAAGTATTTTAATATTTGACATAAGGATTACCTAAGATTAATGAGTGAGTTCAGCTTGTGGATCATCCGCATTTTGCGGTTCTTTGAAAAAGAGAGTGAAGAAAATCAGTACGATCAGAGCCATGACTGCAGGGATGCCCCAAATCATTTTCCAGTTAAGAGCTTTTAAATTGCTCATTGCCAAATCACCTTGTTGCTTACTTAGAGTAGCGATTTCTTTTTCGATATTTTCTAATTCAGCTCCTTGTAATGTAGAAGTAGATTCCGTCAGGGATTTTATTTCAATGGCCAATTCTTGTATCATTTTACCATTTTCAGCGACAACTGGAGGAGTATATTTCGCTTCGACTTTACTAGCTACTTGAGCGCCGATAAACATTCCTACGCCAAGAGTTAAAAGTACTAATAAGCCTTGAGCTTGCCCCTTTAATTTTTCAGGTGCGACTCTGTCTGTATAAATTTGTCCAGTAACAAAAAAGAAATCATAACAAATACCGTGAATAATAATACCTACAATAATCATCCAGGAAATTTGCTGTGGTGTACCAATAGCAAATAAAGCGTAACGAATAACCCAGCAAAGCATTCCGAGGAATAACATCTTTTTAATTCCTAGACGGGCAAAAAATAGCGGCATTACAAGCATGAAAAGCACTTCTGACATTTGACCGTAAGACATAGTTTGGCCAATGGGGAGGCCCACAAGTTGAACGATACGACTAGTCATTTGATAGTAAAAAGCAAGTGGGATACAAATGAGAATTGAGCTGATCATGAAGATAAGGTAGGAGCGATCTTTTAAAAGAGCGAGCGCGTTGAGTCCGAGTAGTTCTCCTGCAGTGATTTTTTTATCAGATTTAACTGGTGGAGTATTGGGGAGCATAAAACTGAAAACACCGAGTATAGCAGCCGCCGAAGCTGAGATTTTAAACATATTTATGCTGTTATCAAAAGCGAACCAGCTCAATGAAAGGCCTGCGACAATCCAACCTGCTGTTCCAAAAACACGAACAATAGGAAACTGCTTTTCCGAATTGGTCATATTTTTCATGGCAATTGTATTGGTGAGTGCGAGAGTTGGGTAAAAACTCAACATGTGTCCGAAGAAAAACCAGTTAATAGTCGTTGCAGAGGCATTTCCGTCCATATATCCGGTAGCTAAGAACATAAATGTTGCCCCAAGTAGGTGCATGACACCCATGACGATTTGAGCTGGGAAAAACCGATCGGCAATCATTCCTACAAATAAGGGAGTGATCATTCCTGCAATCGGGCCTACTGAATAAGTCCAACCAAAATCTTCAGCGCCAAAACCAATTGTCACCAAAAAATTTGGTGCTGTAACGTACCAAGCTCCCCAAATAAAGAATTGCAAAAACATCATTATTGAGAGTTTGGTAATGATAGACTTATTTTGTGGATCAGGGCTCACAAGGATCTCCAGGATAAATTATATTTTCCTTAAGATATAGGATAATTGCCTAGATTGTCAAATCAAAATTGTATTATTTTGCATATTTATAAAAACATTAAGCTTATTTAATTGTGTTAATCTATTTAAAAAGAAGCCTATTAAGACATTTGGGTAGAGCTTTAAAAGCATCAGGTTTAAGCCGGTTAAGTTTTCTAATGGGTCTTTTTTACTAAGCCTTCATCAGCTTGATTCCAAAGGCGGTAAGGGTCATCAAAATCACGCATATGCATGAGTAAAGCTTGCTCCATTTCAGCTAATTTACGAGAGTATAGAGGGTTTTTCGCAAGGTTGATTTGTGTTGGCTTGGGAGTATTTCCAGTTAAACTAATGATTGGCTGCTGGTGGTGATCGAGAAGAAGTTCATCGGGATTTTCTTTTAAGTTAAAAAGTTGTGTTTTTCGAACTGTGCCATCTAAGGTATCGTATTTAATTAATTTCCAATCTCCTTTTTTTACACAACGCATGCCGGGCTTGGTACCACCGGCATAAACGCCATATAAGGAATCTCGAACAGTTTCTTTCTTTCCTATGAGCACATCTTTAAAGGACAGGCCTTCATTAGTTTTTGGAATCGGGACATTTGCCAAGTCACATAGAGTGCTCAAGACATCGAGTAAATATATATTGCCTTTAACGCGCTTTCCTGCGGGGATGCCAGGGCCTTTCACGATAAAAGGCACGCGAAAAGTATGTTCATAGAGGTTTTGTTTTCCTTGTAGACCGTGGCGTCCAATAGCGATGCCATGATCTGAGGTATAAATGATGTAAGTATTGTCGAGTTCGCCCATGGCTTCAAGCTTTTCGAGTACGCGTCCAATTTGGATGTCTATATTTTCGCTACAGGCATATTCACGACCAAGTTCATTGCGAATGGTAGCTTCATCACGACGTTCCCAGATGCCGGGTGCGTGTACTTCGTCACGGAGACCTGGATGGCCATGGGGGAAGGGATGTCGAGCTAAGTAATTGCTCTGTAATTTAGGCGTAGGGATTTCGGGATTAAGTTGTGGTGGATGATCTTTACTTAGTTGATTAGTAGCCCCATATTTACGGAGTAGCTCAGGCTTACCTTCGCGATTATCATGCGGGTGAGAAAAGCCATAATAGATCAAGAAAGGATCTTGGTCCTTAGTTTTCTCCCTTTGATTTAAGTAATTTAAAACTTGCTGCCCATGCCAGGCACTGCCAGTTAAATCAGTAGCGCCACGTTTGGTGGCATCATGGCGGACGGTAAACTTTTCATTAGCTTGAGGATAGCTATTACCATTCTTACAGGTTCGCATGGTATCGTAGCCGGCCTTATTAAAGACTGCGGCCATGGTGAAGTTTGCTAAATCAGAAGGGCACATGGCATCTTTTTCTGCTTGGCTTGAATTAGGGGCTAATTTTTTAATACTGCCATGAGGAAGATGCCAAACGGTGCGACCAGACATAATCATGTGACGAGAAGGATTACAGACGGCACCTTGATTTGAGCCCATGTGATGAGCCGCATCAAAGACGACGCCTTCTTTTGCGAGTTTGTCTAAAGCGGGAGTATCGAGTGGTGATTTTGGATCATAAATTTTTAAATCAAAAGGAGATTGATCATCGGCTAAAATGAAAAGTATATTGGGACGATCTGTTGCATGAATGAAGCTACTTAAACTAAGTATAAAAAATATGGTGAATTTTATTTTCATAAAAACCTTTTATTTAAAGATGATTGCATAGAGTTGAGAGAAGGCTCGATTGGAGCGCTTAATTATTGTGTGAGTAAGTGTGCATGGTTTATTTCAGTGGCTTCTAGGATATTCATTTTTTTGTCAAAGTCAGTCCAGAAACGGACCTTACTTAGCTGTAGACTTAGCTGCTTAGCTTTTAATTTATGCTCTTGATAATACCATGGATTCGTCCAGAAAATGAGTTCCAGTGATTTTATATTTTCTTCTTGGATATGGATACCCAAGAGCTGATCACTATCAATACGGTATGTTTTTTGATCCTTCTTCAATTCAAAATGAGCATAGCGTTTTTGATCATGTTGATCGATTATGAGTAGGCGTAGAGAGCCAATATTTTTCTGGCTAGCTTGAAGGACATCAATATCTATTTCCAGTGCTTTTAAGCCTCGTAGGTTTACTTTGGGGAGTTTAAAGTTAATGGCAATGGGCTGATCGTTAGCTTGAGTATCAACATTGATTTGGGGCGTCTTATTAATATTTTTTGCGCTAACTTGGATAAAAGGTTTAGCCCGAAAATTTATTTGATTAAGAGGTATTTCGATATTATCGCCTTTCTCTTGGAGAAGAATAGGCTGATCTTGAGTTGAGTCACGCTTAGCCCACAAGTCGAGCAGGCTAGGGTCTTCTTTCATATAAGGACTGACTAAGTCTAAACCTTTTTGTACGAGTGGATCAGCTGCGTATATATTTCTAACGAGGCCTTGATGAAGATAATTGGAGATGGCTAAAAATAACATGCCTTGATCCAGTGATAAGTAGTGATCATCCCACTGTTTTTTCTTCATGTCGTAGGCATCACGTAAGCCCCAATTTTTATTTTCATAACCTTTAGGGCCTTGTGTGCCACCGGTATCGACTAAGCCCCGTAGTGCAGAAATCGCATGTTTTGGGTAATGTTCAATCATGAGTGCAATCGCATGAGGAGTAATCACATTTTCTGAGAGATGACCACCTTCAGTATAGCCACTACCAGGCATATATGAGTTTGACCAACCCCAAAATGGGTAGCCGCGTTTTTTTGAAAATCGAATTTGCTGCCAAGCTAAATTGCCTGAAGATTCTCCGATTTCAGTAGTGATCTCAGGTAAAAAAATACTATCCATGGCCATCATGAAAAGGCCGCCCATACCATAGCCAGTTAAGATATTGCCGTAAGCCGTGCGCTTGAGGTTTTTCTCCATTTTCGGCCATATATTTGCGGGGGCCGCATCGTTTGCAATCATGAGAAATGCAGCGGATCGAGTATCGGCAGCTAGCCATAAAGAACCCCATCCGGTGACGGTGTCATTATCAAAGTCATAACCCCAGCTCACTTGGCCAGTATCCTTATTATAGAGACGATGCCATTCTATCGCCCCAATAAACGTATCAATCCGTGTTTGAAGTTGTGGCCACACTTGGCGAACCATAATGAGCCCTACGACAAGTTTATTGAAATCTGATATGGCGACAATACCGTGAGCTTTACGCGACTTTAATTGTACATCAATGATATGTGGCATAAAGCCATGCATACGATCAAAACTTTCGAGCGAAGTCAGTATTTTTTCGGCGCGTGCATAAGCGTGTTGATCTGAGCTGAGTCCGGTTTTTGTGGCGACACAGAGCGAGGCCAGATAAAGGCCGATATTAGTGGTGTTGGTATGCCCTCCTGGGGATTGTGTGTCTTGAGGAAAGCCGGTAGTCTCATCAATCATAGCATCGAGGCAGTGCCAAGTATCAGTAGCAAGTTGAGTTAAAAATTCATTGTCCGCAGAATTTTGTCCTTTGATCGAAACGGAAAGGATGAGTATTAAAAAAAGAAGTGTGTGTTTCATGTTTTTCTCATTATTGATTTTACCAATGGTACGTCGAGCTGAGTTCTTTTTTTGACAAGAGTGAGATATATATCTAAAATTTTATTGGTTTGACAAAAGAGTGTATTGGTTTTAGGGTTTTGAAAATAAGCAAGGAAATTTTATGGGCCAGGAATCACTTCATACGCGTCATACTTTACTGCAGAAAATTTGTGATCGTCACGATGATAAAGCCTGGGAAGATTTTGTTTATTATTACGAAAAATATATCTATCTCATCTGCCGTCGAACTAATTTGAATCATCTTGAAGCGCAAGAACTTGTACAACAGGTCATGGTGAAATTGTGGACGAAACTCCCCGAGTTTAAACTGGATGTAAACAAGCGTTTCCGCAGCTGGTTATGCCAGGTGACTAGAAACACGGTGATGGATCATTTTCGGGTCATACAACGTCGTGAAAAAAGGCTTGAAAAGGCTTATGATAGTGAGCACTGGGCCTATTACCGAGAAGATAGTTTGCCAGAATTTGAGGCTCTTGCCGAAAAGGAATGGGAAAATTACTTAGTAAATATGGCTTTACAGAATTTGAAGAATAAAGTTTCTGAAAAAATGTTTAATGTTTTTCTAGAGTTACAAAAGGGGAAACTTCACAAGCAGATTTGCGAAGAAATGGAGATGCCACTCAACTCTGTCTATGTTTATCAAAAGCGGATGATGGCTAAAATCAAAGAAGAAGTGAGTCGTTTAAGCCAGGAATTAAGCTAGCATTTTATTTGGAAATGAAGTGCAAGTGCAGTAAGCTCTATTTAAATTCAATGATTAAATGAGGGAAGTCTGCGTAATTTAAATAGTTGTAAGCGCCCTTTGAGATAGTGACTTTTTTAAGCTTGGGCAGGTATAAGATATCGTGAAATAAGTCGATATTGGTGTTTTCTAAATTGATTTCTCTTGCCCTGATATACTTAAACTCACTAGAGTGAAGGATATTGGTGTTGTTGAGATTGAGCTTATTAATTTCAAGGCCATTTAAAGCAATCAGATAACGGGTTTTTTGAGTTTTTGAAAGATCGATATTTAACTTACTACCATCGTAATTAATTGATATTTCACTTTCATTAATGAGTCTATTGGAGCGCTTAATCAGCCTTTTTAAGATAATTTTTTTGAGTTCATTAGAATCTGAGTTTTGAATAAAATAAAGGCAGAGCATTTGCTCAAGCTCAATATAATTCAGGTCGTCGGTGAGCTCAAATAGACTTTTTTCATTGAGAGCAGAGCTATCTTTAAATTTCTCGAGAGTTTTAAAAAAGTGACTCGTATAGGGCTGCAAGTTTTCCAGTTTTATATAGTCATAGGCTTTTTTGTATTCTTGCCTAATAAAATAGAGTTCCGCAAGTAGCACTTTTGCGGGAGTATAATTTTTATCTCGTTTAATTGTAAGCAAAATTTGTTCATGGGATTTATTAAATTCACCAGTTCTCATCAGGCTTAGGGCTTTTTCATAAAGCGCTGGAGCGGCTTCAATACTGGCCATGGAAGCGACTATTTTCTCCTGTTTATAAAGCCTTAAAGCCTCTATGGCTTTTTCTTCATTTTTCATGGCGAGTAGAGCATTGGATTCGGCGAGTATTTTTTGCTCGAGGGCATTCCCTTCACTGAGCTTGAGTTGGTAAATGAAAATGAGGCATATAAATAGAAACGAGAGTGAAAGGCTAGTCAAAACTTTATGCCGTTTGAAGAGTAAGCTTGTGAGTATCAAAAAGCTGGCATTTTCAGCTCCCGTGGCAAAGCCCTCGCGCCATTTCAGGATTTCACGGCGAAGTTCTTTCACAGACTCGTAACGTAGCGCTTTATTTTTGTTGAGTGCTTTCATGGCAACAGCAGCAAGACTGGGAGGAATTCTGAATTGTGGATTGCGGACTTCGCTAAGTTCAGTTACGGGCTCATTGAGGGTTTGTTGGAGACATTCATTGACATCGTCATGAGCGTGAGGTGGATGAAAAGAGAGTAGGAAATAAAGAATGCCACCGAGAGCATAAATATCACTTTGAAAATCCTTGTTGCCGAGGCTGGAATCAATTTGTTCGGGAGCGAGGTAACCGGGAGAGCCTTTGATAAAACCATCTAGGGTGACGTCGTTGATAATGTTGGGATCGAGTGAAGAAGGATCCTGCTCGTGCTCATCGTCGTCAGTGAGTATTTTTGCTATGCCCCAATCGCAGACCAGAACTTCACCGTATTTACCCATGCGAATATTGGCAGGTTTAATGTCGAGGTGAATGATATTTTTTGAATGGGCGTATTCAATAGCATCACAAATTTTAAGAAAAATATCAATCGCTTGCTGAAGAGAAAAATCTTCTGGATGTTTTTTCATGAGCTGTTCTAGATTCTCCCCTTCCACGAGTTTCATCGTAAAAAAAGGTTTTCGCTCTTCATTAAGCCCGGCATCATAGACGGGAATGATATTGGGATGTTCGAGAGAAGAGGTCAGGAAAATTTCGCTAAAAAACCTTTCAGATAATTCGGGATCATCGGTGTTGATGAGTTCGGCTAAAGCAATCTGCCGGGAAGTCATATTATCGAGTACACTACTGATTTTTTTGGAACCACCACAATCAATGCTTTGGTTATTCTCATAGCGCTGTGTGCAGGAGTGTATACTTTCTAAGATCGGACAAAGTTGATCTGAAGAATTGTCATTTTTAATGAAATCATCTACTTCGATTAAGTCCTGATAAAATTCTTCATTACTAATTTTTTTTGGCATATACTTAAGCTCAATAGAGTTTATTATCTAAATCAAGTTCGACTTGCTATGATTTTAAACTCTTAAAGTTCTAAGCGGAAGGGGGGAAGATGCATTTTTGACAGAATTAATCATTGTAGATCCTTAGCGCTTCCTGTTACTAGGGCCACCCCACCATTTATTGTCAGGTAAACGGCTATCCCAGTGATCAAATTTGTGTTGTAGGTCCTCAGCAATTTCGGGATATTGTTGAATGAGGTTTCTTTCTTCCTTGGGATCATCGGCTAAATTGAAAAGCATGGGAACACGGGGGCCATTGTAATCATTCCAAGTAAGTTTCCAATCTTTTTTACGAATAGCATAATCATCATCACGACGCCAATACAGAGTATCGTGTGGGCGCGTTTTATTCGTTCCATGGATGTAGGGCATAAGGTTGACGCCACTTAAGTGTTTTTTGGAATTTGGAGCCTGACTAATACTCATCAGCGTAGGTACGACATCTAAGCCACTAACTGGGTATTTATAAGTAGAGGCAGCTTGGATGTGATTTGGCCAAGAGATGATAAATGGGACACGGATGCCACCTTCATAAGTATCGCCTTTACGGCCATGTAGAGAGCCGTTTGACGCCAAGTAATCGTTTTCTCTAGTGGCTTCGTTTAATTTGTTGGGAGCACCATTATCACTCATGAAAATGACGATGGTCTTATCGTAGATACCTTCATCTTTGAGATTTTTTACGATCCTGCCTAAGCCATCGTCCATAGAAATCAGCATGGCACTATAGATTCTACGCCACTTCTTCTTGATGTGGGCTGAACGTTGAAGGTCTTTTTCCTGAGCTTCCCAGGGGCCGTGGACGGAATTATATGACATGTAGAGGAAAAAAGGTTTATCTTTATTACGCTTGATGAAGTTAACACCCTCGTCATTGAAAACTTCAGTGGTGTAGCCGGAAAAAGGGACGGGCTCGTTATTGCGAAAAATAGGCCATGTCATGGGAGCTCCAGACATATCCATTTTGGCTTCACGGTAAGAATGGGCACCATTGAGGAAACCATAAAAATAATCAACCGAGCGCTGGCTGGGGCGTTGATTATGACTCAGCCCCATGTGCCATTTTCCAATAACTCCCGTGGTATATCCTGCTGGTTTCAAGAGCTCAAAAATCATTTGCTCATTTAAAGGAACACCTGCATCCGGAAATTGTTTGGCGAGAGGACCCGTTTCTGGAGGGTTTTCACCACAGCCAAAAAGTTGTTGATGGCGCCCAGTCAACAGGCCTGCACGAGCTGGGCCACAGACTGAGGCCGATTGGTAGCCTTGGCTAAAACTCATACCTGATTCTGCCAAAGCATCGATGTGAGGTGTGCGAATATCTTTAGCACCTAGATATCCCAAATCTCCATAGCCCAAGTCATCGGCAAGGATAAGAATGATATTTGGTTTTTGATTAGACCAAAGCGAGCTAAGACTTAAAATTATTATGAGCTTAAAAAGTTTGATACTAAAAGTCTCCGATATTTATTGTTAATCATAGAAGGATACACTTGTGAATAAACAGTTTTTGACAAGGTAAAGCATCATGCCCTTTATTATGCTTAATCGTGAGAAAGTTTTTTGCTTAAGCAAGTAAATTTATCATAAGGTGATTTCAAATGAATATACTTGTCCGGCTTCTAGATTGATAGAAATTCTTTTGTCCGCAAAGGAGTGAATTTTCCCTTGGAGTTTTAAAGAGCTGATTTTCTTAGGTAGGATAATCGAAAGTTCTTGTGCATGTGGACTTTGCAATTTAAGTGTGATTTTGCTACCTTCTTTAGACCAAGAGAGCTGATCAATATCTATGGCGCCACGGCCACGCATACCTTTGATTTCGCCTTCGCTCCAATCGCTAGGAAGTGCAGGAAGTAGCTTGAGGACTCCTGGTCTAGAAGTGAAAATCATTTCTTGGACGGCCGAGACCCAGCCCATATTGGATTCTATCTGGAAAATCGGAGCTTGATTCATAGTGTAGCCACTTTCTCGCCAGTCATTATGAGTGGTTAATAAGTTTTCTAAAATAGAACTAGCCGCTAACCATTTCAGGGCTTGATAGGCTTTGTCGGCATCGCCACCACGTGCAAGCACATTGGCATTATGTAAAAGTGACCACGCAGATTGTGATTCAAGACCGGCGTCGAGACGATTGTGTGAACTTTGAACGAAAGCATTGAAGAGTTTCGGGTCGGTATCTTCTTTGTTAATTTCATAACCAGGCATAATAGGATAAAGGTGAGTTAAATGACGGTGAGCGGGGTTATCGTAGAAACCATCAGTAAGCCACTCACGTACGCCGCCTTGAGCATTGATTTCATAAGGGCGTAATTTACTAATCATTTTTTCCCACTTAGGAATTTGCTGGCTATTGATATTTAAGATTTGCGAGGCTTCGACTAAGTTTGTAAACATTTCGCGAATGGCGGCATATTCCCAAGTTGAGTTTTTGTGTGTATCAATATGGCGATTGGGGAATAAGCGAGTTCCCTGGGCATTATGAGGAGAGTTTTCTGGTGAGTTAGATGGTGAGATATCATAAAAGCCATCTTTATTTTCGACCAAGAAGTCTTCGTAAAATAAGGCGGATTCTTCCATGAGCGGAACCGCGCGTTCAGCTAGAAACTTTTTATCCATTGTGAAGGTGTAATAATCCCAGTAATGCTGCGCTACCCAAGCATTGTTACCAATCATATGCAGTAGGTGAGGTGAGTTGACCTTAACTAAACCATCTTCATTATTACCGAATAAAGGATTAATATAAATGCCTTTCATTCCATAAAGATTTTTGGCATTCACCCGTGAAGCGGGCCGATGGCGATCAAACAAATCAAAAAATGGGAGCATGAGCTCGGACAAATTGCCGTCCATAAGGTGCCAGTGAATCATCGGCATATTGATATTCATCAAATGAATGGCCCACATTGGACTATAATCACCACTCCACAAGCCCGTTAAATGAACGGGTAGACCGCCTTTTCTAGAGCCTACAATGGATAAGTAGCGGCCCATGGCCCACATGCGTTCAACTAGAGCTTTTTCAAGTTTGAGTTCACGAGCCTCCGCAATTAAGGCTTCGTTACTTAGTGCCCTTTCTGACTGAGATGCATGTAGGTTTAAAGAGGCCGAATTAAAGAGCCCTTGATGAGCGAGTAAGTGAGGTGTGATGAAAGAATTATAATCTCCCTTTAACTTATAGAGATCTCTAGTGATGCGGTCAATAGCTTCTTTGCCATCGACTGAATGGAAAGTTTTTACTGCGACTAAAGCATGAGTCGCATTTTCGATTCTAATATGATCCAGTTTTTGAACGACTTGGCCATCATGGGAAATGACTCGTGCAACCGCACCAAAATCTTTTAAAGCCGAAGTCGTGTGGGCATTATGAGCGGTGTATTGGACGTGCCCTGCAAAATCAATATTGATTTGTGGTTTAAACTCCTTTGAATTGCTACCTTGAGCATTTTTTGGATTGTGTAAGCCAAGGTGAACGCCGAAGTTTAAGCGGCCTTTTTTATCTGCTTCAAGTTTAACAAAAAGTATATCTTTACTTTCTCCGACACGTGAAATGAATGCTTTACGACTATAATTGACGCCCTCATTGGACCATTGTGTAAGGGTCTCAGAGCGCTCTAGATCGAGGCTACGCTTATAATTTTTGTAATCAGGAGCATCAGTACTTAAGACCAAATCGCCAATAGCTAAGGGGGAACCCACGCGTCCTTTATATTTTGAGTCTTTAATCATTTGGCGATAAATCTGATTGGCGTCAACAAAATTTCCACTAGCCTGTAATGAACGAACTTTTTGTAGTTGTGCTGAAACATCGGGGAAGTTTTTTGGGCTATTCTGATGACGCCAGTGACGGGCATCTTGCAACATGAAACGAGCTTCTTGAACATCGCCGTAAACCATTCCGCCTAACTGGCCACTGCCAATGGGGTAGGCGTCCCGCCAGTGATCTTTGTATTCAGTGCCTTTAAATGGGCCAGAAGTCCAATTGGCAGCGTGCTCACTATTTAGGATATAAGCAGGAGTGCTACTGGGAGCTAAAAAAGTTTTTTGAATCTCTTTTGGGATATCGCCAATACGCTTCAGCTTGAGTGCGCGAATATTAAGGGCTTCCCATTGATTACGATGAGGGTTTAAAGAAAGTGTATTAAGTCCCTGTTTAAGTTGAATGACAGCCAATTTAGTGGGTGTAAACTTATCGTATGAGCCTGTGCCCTTTAAATGGACCATGACTTTGTCGTCATTATAATTGAGGTACAAGCCTGAGTGTTTAGCAATAGAAGCGACTTCAGACCACACTTCGTAAAGTCCTGCTTCGTCAGCCAAAAACTTCCACGAGGCCCAAGAATCGGCCTTAGACCAATACGCAAAATGGTTTTCATCAGTACCCTTTGCAATTCCCAAGGGACCATTGTTAGGATTTCCGACCTGGCTTTGCTCTGGCTGTAGAGTGATTTGGTTTTGAGCATGACTCATATTCGTTGTAGCGAACAGCAGACAGCTTAAAATTTGAAAGCATGTTAAGTTTTTCAATTTATATATTTCCTTATGTGTGTTTGAATATTTTAGCGATCGAAAAGTAACCAGCCATAAGTCTCTTGGTCAGGCCATCGATAATGATTGAGTGTAGTGCTTTGTACTACCGTGTTAGTTTTGAAACTCACCGAGCCGTCAAGATAGAGCACATTGTAGCGCAGACCTTTGTGATTATAAGGACCCGACCAAGGAGGTGTGAAGTGATCTGCTGCAATACTTAAAGTACCTGAGTCAGTAGATTGGGGGGGATCTCCATTGGAAGAGCCATTAGCACCGTAACTACGACGGTAATAATAAGACATGTCAACCCAACCGTTAAGATTATTGAAGCCACGTGTGGCATCGATGTCAATATCAGAGGAATCTTCTGTCGGGCAATAGTAGATTTCACCCGAAGTTATGTACGATTCCTCGTATAAATGTCCGAGTCCATACCATTGATGCGTACCTGTCCAGATTGAGCCATTTCCCGCTGAACCAGTGGGATGATTAGGTGGCAGTAAATTATGTGCATTATCGGCATAATTCATGGTGGCAATCCCTAACATTTTTAAATTGTTGGTACAACCTGCTTCTTTTGCTTTAGTTCGTGCTTTCCCTAAGACGGGAAGTAGTAGCGAAGCTAAGATACCAATGATCGCAATGACGACGAGAAGTTCAATGAGTGTAAAGTGCGGCTTTTTCATGATAAAATGGTCCTTTATCTATATTTATAAACTGAGGTACGCAGATCAAATCTTGTTTTTTGACAATAAGAACGAAAAAATGTAAAGTATTTATTACTTAAGGTGAATTACTCGTCAGATCGACACGGGCAATGGCGTATTGATATCTAAGAGTGCTAGGGGCCGAGTCTTTAGTTCGTGTCAGCATAATCGTGACACCACACATTTGTTGAGACATGATAAAACCCAAAACTAGAGTTTCGGCGCCTACACTCTTGTTTTATTCTAATACAAAAATGTTGTGATCCATAATAAAAGTTATAAAATATGTTATATTTATGTTTCGAAAGGCTGTCATCTTACGTGTACATATTCTGATGAGCCTATAGCTTACTGACTTACAATTTATTAGGAGATACCATGAGATTAAAAAACTTTATTTTTTCAGCTTTGGCACTGGCTAGTGTTGCGACTTTCGCAAATGAAGACAAAAACGCCAAAATTAAACAGATTAATCAAGAGATCCAAACTTTACAAGAAGGATCAAAGGCTAAGAAAAAACCATCCAAGGCGACCAAGCAGAAAATCAGTTTACTAAAAGCGAATAAAAAAGTCATTGAGAAAGAAGCTGAGCTCAATAAAATGTTTTCTGCTTTTGATGTCGTTAAATCAAAGTCTCCTAGAAAAGTTTTAATTTATTCGCGAACAACTGGTTTCCGTCATGGCTCAATCGAAATGGGTGCGGTCCTACTGCAACAACTCGGTGATAAAACGGGTGCTTATACGTCCGTACATACAGAAGACGAAGCAATGTTTAATGATGCGGAACTCGCAAAATATGATGTTATTCTTATGCTGAGCACAACAAGGAATCCGATTGCGAGTCCTAAAGCACGTGCAGCTTTTGAGAAATTCATGGCTTCGGATAAAGGTTTAGTGGGCATTCACGCTGCGACTGATTGTCATAAAGATTGGCCTAATTACCTCGAAGCCATGGGCGGTATTTTTGATGGTCACCCTTGGGGCGGAGGCGATAAAGTCACAATTTACAATGAAGATCCCGATCATGTTTGTGCAAAAATGGTACCACAAGGTTTTGTGATCCAAGACGAGATCTACCAATATAAAGATGACAAGTATTTCACTCGTGATAAAATGCGCGTTCTTTTAAGCCTTGATTTATCTGGCCCTAATATGATGAAGAATAAGAAGAAAATGAAGCGCAAAGATAATGATTACGCTGTTTCATGGTTGAGATCTTTTACGGGATCAAAAGTCTTTTATACTAACCTCGGTCATAATGATGCAACTTTTATGAATCCAGTAGCGATGCAACATATCCTCACGGGTATTCAGTATGCAGCGGGCGATATCGAAGCTGATGCCACTCCAAGTGCAAAGCTCGGTAAGTTCCCTAAGGCAGTTAAGTAAAGCTGACTTAGCATTAGTAAGTTTCAAAAAAAGCGTTTCCCTTTAGGGAAGCGCTTTTTTATTGTGAGAAGACTCGTAGGTTTAGGAAAATATTGTTAAGCTCTAGATTAGCTTTAAAAATGTATTAAAGGTTTATAGCGGAGATTATTGATGTCAGACAAGTTGAAAGTTAAGCGTGATTTAGTAGACTTTTTTGATGAGGCATTGGAGCCCCATCAAGGAGAGCTATATAAGCAGCTTAGTACTTGTGAAACACGCTATGAATTTTCAAATGATCTCGGCGAAGGAGGAATGAAGAAAATTATTCTCGTTCAGGATAAGCTCACAGGTCGTCAAGTAGCCAAAGCTCTTTTGAAAAAGAATGCCGATAGTCAAGCAATTGAGCGATTTTTGCGGGAAGCGCGAATCCATGCGATGCTTGAGCATCCCAATATTGTTCCCATTCACGATGTGGGTATAGATGAAAATGGCGATGCATATTTCACCATGAAAGTTATTCACGGTAAAAATTTGAAGGAAATCCTAAATGACATAAAAGCTGGTAATAGTTTTTTAGATCTTAATGCTTTATTAGACATCTTTGTCAAAATTTGTGATGCCATTTCCTACGCTCATTCATTGGATATAGTCCATATGGATTTGAAACCAGAAAACATTCAGATTAGTCAATTTGGGGAAGTATTGGTTTGTGATTGGGGTTTAGCTAGAAACCTAAAAGTCAAAGATGAAGTACAAGATGAATATTTAAAGACAGATGAGCTTTTAGGATCTTTTGTTACAATGGATGGCGTAGTAAGAGGTACGCCAGGTTACATGTCACCAGAGCAAGCCGAGGGTGCAATTTCTCGAAGTGGTAAGCATTCCGATGTTTACTCAATGGGCGCGCTTTTATATTCTATTTTGACTTTAGAGAGTCCAGGGACTGGAACCGTTGAAGAGGTCTTAGAGCAAACTATATCAGGAGATATTTTAAGTTCGGGCAAAATAAAAAAATCAGTGGCCTCTGCTCTGAAAGCTATTTGCTGTAAAGCGATGAATCTAAAAATAGAGGATCGTTATGAAGATGTGGAAAGCCTTAAAAAAGATATGCTGTCTTATCTGCATGGGTTTTCCACTAGTGCCGAAACCATTGGTTTTAGTGGTCAAATAAAACTGCTAGTTAAGCGCAATAAGATGAGCTTTACACTCATTAGTTTTTTTAGTACAGTCCTTTTGATAGCGGGACTAATATTTTTGTGGTCTTTAAAAGAAAGCGAAAATCAGGCACGTGAAGCAGAAGAATCAGCCCGGAAATCTGAAGCTGAAGCAAAAAATCACTTAGAGAAGTGGCAGAAATCGGAGGGTTTGAAGCAGCTTATTGCTGGAGAATCTATGAATAAAGTGATGCATTTAGCTCAAGATGCACTGCATACTTATGACTTTGAAAAGGGTGTGGACCTCGCAAATACAGCATTAGAACTCGATGAGAATTTGAATCAAGCGCATGCAATAATGGGCTACTTACAATTAAGTTTATTTGAATTTAAGTCAGCTCTAAGATCTTTTGATAAATCAGGTAAAGTACAAGATCACAAAGCGGTAAAAGCCTGTGGGATTTTTATAGAGAAATTTGGCGATCGTAAGAATTTAGATTTCGAAGAAATAATCTGGATGGCAGAATATTATGCTTCTACCGAGATGAATCAAATGCTCAATGAGCATACCTTTAGCCCTAAACTGGATTTTTTATCTCTTAATCAGAGAAGGGTTTATGCAAAGGTCGTTTTGAAATTACAAAGTCCTAAGTTAAAAGTCATTAATTTTGAAGCTACTGAACTTATCTGTGATTGGGAAAATCTTACCGATATAAATGCACTTTATAAAACAGGTATTACAGAATTGGATATGAGACACTCAAAAATCAAAAGCAATGTTATTGCGATTAAAGGTTTACCCCTGAGGAAATTAGTTTGGCCACGTTCTAATCCAGGCGAACACTTTATCACCATTCAAAAATGTGAAGATTTAGAAGAGTTATATTTACCCAGTGAATTTAAGTCTACAATCGATTTAACTATCGTTCCGAAATCTGTGAGAGTCTTTTTTTATTAAAAAAGTGTAAGAAAGCTAAAAAGGTCTCCGTTTGTATCAGAAAAAGGTTTTTTGATGCGATACTTGATGACTTTATTATTTGCGTTCAGCGCTAATGCGGGGATAGATTTCACGAAAGATATTCGTCCTATCTTTGAGAAAAACTGTTATAAATGCCATGGTGAAAAAAAGCAGAAAGGCGGGGTTGCCCTCCATGAAAAACATTTGGCTTTTCAAGAAGCCGATGGCGGTGAAGCGGTCATTATTCCACATGATATGGAAAGTATTTTACTTGAGGTGATTCAGGAAGAAGACGAAGATTTTCGTATGCCTCCCAAAAAAGCACTCGACAAAAATGAAATCAGCCTACTGAAGCAATGGATTAAAGAGGGCGCCGTGTGGCCATCTACCGGTAAGGCTGAAGAAGAGAAAGTTCATTGGGCTTATATAAAACCCGAAAGTAAATCTTTGCCCAAAGTTAAAGATAAAGAATGGGCGCAGAATTTCATTGATTATTTTGTTATACAGAAAATTGAGGAAGAAGGACTCAAACCAGAAGCAAGAGCCTCCGCGGAAACTTTGATTAGACGTTTGAGTTTCGATCTTACTGGCTTGCCACCGAGTCTCGACTTATTGGATAAGTACAGCTCAAATTTGAAGCAAGAGAACTATGAACAGCTCGTGGATGAATTATTGGCTCAAACTGCTTTTGGGGAGAATTGGGCGCGTCATTGGTTAGATCTTGCACGTTACGCAGATTCTAATGGTTATCAACGTGATGGCTTTCAGACTTTATGGCCCTATCGAGATTGGGTGATCAAAGCTTTTAATCAAGATATGCCCTATGATCAATTTACAGTCGAACAACTTGCTGGAGATCTTTTGCCTGAACCGAGTCAAAGTCAGCGGGTAGCAACTGGTTTTAATCGCTGTAATACACTTAATCTAGAGGCCGGAACTGACGTTGAAGAAGACCGAGTTAAGCAGGTAATGGAAAGAGTTAATACTATGGGGACTGTGTGGTTAGGGAGTTCAGTGAGTTGCGCTCAGTGTCACAATCACAAATACGATCCCTTTACAATAAAGCAGTATTATCAGTTCTATGCCTTTTTTAATAATACTCCTATTGAAGGAGAAAAAAGTAATGCAAAAAGTGCTAGTTTGAAGTATAGCGGAAATGGTTTGATGATCGCTTTGGAAGGAGTGAATCCAAAAATTCATAAACAGAGTCAAGTCTTAGTAAAAAAACTAGAGAAAGACTATCTCACCGAGCTACAGAGCCTTGCTCAAGGAAAGAAAAAATTAAACTTAAAAACGGCTCGTCAAATTCACCAGAAAAAATTTAAAGCTAATGATAAGATCAATAAGATCTGGGCTGATCTAGCAAAAAATAAAAAATCGCTTGCTAAGCATAAACCCATTATTACTGAAGTGATGAAAGAAATGGACCAGCCGCGAGAAACTCGTATTTTGCGTAAGGGGAATTTTTTGGATCCTGATAAAAGAGTCGAGATGGAGGTCCCCAATTTTCTAAATTCTATGCCCGCGGATGCACCGAAAAATCGACTTGGGTTGGCTTATTGGCTCATCTCAAAAGATAATCCACTCACCGCAAGAGCGGCGGTGAATCGTTTTTGGCGAGAATTTATGGGTACGGGAATATATGAAAGTTTAGAGGATATTGGCAAGCAGGGAGAAGTGCCGCTTAACCCCGACCTCTTAGATGCCTTAGCAGTGGACTTCATGGAAAATGATTGGTCGATGAAAAAATTGATGAAGAATATTGTGATGTCAGCAACTTATCAGCAACAATCTACATGCTCAGATGAAAAACGGGGGGAAGATCCGTTTAATCGACTTTATGCTCGTGGTCCTTCTTTTCGTTTAAATGCAGAAGCTATACGAGATAATGCTTTGAAGTTAAGTGGTGCGCTTTCAGCAAAAATGTTTGGCCCAACTGCTCGTCCTTATCAACCCGATAATATTTGGCGCGTAGCTGGAGATGTTGATAATAATTATCGTCAATCAAAAGGTGAAGATACTTATCGTAGAGGCTTATATACCGTGTGGCGGAGAAGCTCTCATTACCCCTCTTTTGCAAATTTTGACGCTCCGAATCGTTCGGCTTGTACAGTGAAGCGCTCAAGAAGCAATACACCGATGCAGGCACTGACTTTGATGAATGATCCTGTCTATGTCGATCTAGCTCAAAAGCTAGGAAAACGAATCATACTCTTGGGGACTAATGATCAAGAGCGAGTGACGCAAGCCTTTCGACTGTGTACCTCTCGTCAAGCCAGCAAGGAAGAGCAGCAGATTATGTTAGAGATTCTCGATCAGGAAAAAAGTGATGTAGGCTATGACAAATGGTTTACCTTAGCCTCGGTCTTACTCAATCTTCACGAAACAATAAACAGGGACTAATATGATGAATCGAAGAAATTTTTTAAATACGAGTGCCATGTCACTTGGCGCCCTAGCTTTAAACAAAATTAAAGCGGCAGATACATCATTTACTGCTGGCACACATTTTCCAGCCAAAGCAAAAAGCGTAATTTTTATGCATATGGTGGGAGGTCCCTCTCAGCTGGATTTATTTGACCATAAACCAGAATTAAAAAAGTATGACGACAAGCTAGCACCGGATCATATGTTTAAGGGCAAGCGTTTAGCTTTTATTACGGGCCACCCGAAACTTATGGCGAGTCCTTATAAATTTGAGCAATGCGGTCAAAGTGGGCAATGGATTTCAGATCGTATGCCTCATTTAAAAACGGTGGCAGATGAACTGTGTTTTGTGAAAAGCATGCATACAGAAGATTTTAATCACGCTCCTGCTCAATTGGCTTTTCATACCGGCCTAAATCGCAATGGTAACCCTGGTTTAGGTTCGTGGATGAGTTATGGACTTGGCAGTGCCAATAAAAACTTGCCTCCTTATGTGGTTATGGTTTCGGGCCAAATGCCAGGTGCAGGTTCAGCTTTGTGGAATAATGCCTTTTTACCAAGTGTTCATCAAGGTGTTGAGCTACGTTCAAAAGGGGACCCGATTTTATTTTTAAATAACCCGAAAGGAATGACTCGAGCGCAAAGAAGTCGAATTATCACAAAGATTAATAGCCTGAATCAGCAGAAGTTTAATAGTGTGAGAGATCCTGAGATCTCAACTCGCATGGCTCAGTACGAGCTTGCGCAACGGATGCAAAGTTCAGTTCCTGAAATCAACGATTTAAGTACCGAGCCAGAACATATTCGCAAAATGTATGGTGACACCCAGTTTGGAAGACATTGCTTACTTGCACGTCGACTTGTGGAGAAAGGCGTCCGCTTTGTGGAATTATTTAACGCTGATTGGGATCATCATTTGAACTTAAACAAGCGTCTTAATGCCAGCTGTGCAGAAATTGATCAAGCACAAACCGCCTTAATTATGGATCTGAAGCAGCGTGGACTGCTTGCTGACACCCTTGTGGTTTGGGGTGGAGAGTTCGGTAGGACGCCTTTACGTGAGCTCCGCGGAGGTAAGCCTGAAAATGGTGGTAGAGATCACCATAAAGAAGCTTTTACGGTTTGGATGGCAGGTGGAGGCGTTAAAGGTGGTATGTCTTATGGTGCTACAGATGAATTAGGTTATGGAGTCGTCGATAAAAAAACTCATGTTCGAGATCTACATGCGACGATAATGAAGCTCATGGGCTTGGACCACAAAAAAGTTAGCTACAAGTTCAAGGGCTTGGATCAGCGCTTGACTGGCGTAGAAGAATCACATATCATAAAGGAAATCATTTCTTAAACTTATTCCTGGAAATAAATGTCGGATATCCAACACACCCGTGAAAGTCTGCTGCTGCGTCTGCAAAATAAGCGAGATCAGTTTTCTTGGAAAGAATTCTGTGAGGCATATGAAAGATATATTTATCTAGTCATTCGTGGCATGAAGATGGATCATCATGATGCGGAAGATTTAACGCAGAATGTATTGATTAAAGTTTATGAAAATATTGCGGCTTATGATTATAGTCCAGAACATTCACGCTTTCGTACCTGGTTATCGAAAATTTGCCGCAATCAGGTCATTGATTATGTGCGTAAAATGAATGCTGAGAGTAAGAGAGTTGAAAACTATTATCAAAAAGCAGCACAGATGACTCAACCACAAGTAGATGCTTTGGCGGAATCGGAATGGAAGGCTCACGTGACCACAAGTGCTTGGGATAATATTCAGAATAAGTTCCGTGGAAATGCGACGAGCTGTTTTGAAAAGATTAATGGAGGCCAAAAAGTTGCGGAGGTCGCACAAGAACTCGGACTTTCTGAGAGCTCAGTTTATGTCTATTTTAAACGAGTAAAAGATCATTTAATTGCCGAAGTACGCCGTTTGGAAAATGCATGGGGTTAATGTAAATTCCAGATTAAATCTTTCTTAGTTTTAATATGTAATTTTCAAGCATCTCTCTGTTGAGATTAGTATCTAAAGACTAAGTAAGTTTAAAAAGATAATTAAAGGAGAGTGTTTTGAAATATTTAATGTTAATAATGCTTGGTGTATTAGTAGGCTGTTCGAGTGTGTCCAAGACACAAAAAGTTTTATATGTAACGACCGAGCCAGGTAAGCATCACGACTATACCGCACAGCGTTTAATTTTTGAGAAAGTGGCTCTAGAAGCCGGGTGGGATTATACAGTGCATAGCAATGAGCATTATGAACAACTTAAGCAGCTCGCTGATTCTGATTTAACCAAAGGCTATGATGCCGTTATTTATAACTTCTGTTTTGCGAATTCAAAAGATTTATTGACCACTGAAAACCTCATTAAGCAGACTCGTGAAAAGGGAACACCGGCGATGGTGATTCACTGTTCGATGCACAGTTTCTGGGCAACATTCAAAAATGGAGACCCCAAGGCTTTGGGCAGTGATTATAAAGGGCAGGCAAAAGCTGATGCTGAAGAAGTGAAAAAATGGAAAGCGACATACCCAGATCGCGAGTTTCCAGTTTGGGGTGATTTCACCGGTATTGCATCCACTGGCCATGGTCCAAAAATTCCAATGAAAGTTGAGAAATGCTGCGAGCACGAAGCTACCAAATCTTTGGCTAAAGGTGGTTACACAACAGTGAATGCAGAGCTCTATAACAATTATTATCTCGTTGATGGCGTACAGCCGCTTTTGCGCGGTGTGCAAAAAGGTATGGGAACAAAAGGCCGTGGCAAGAATAAAAAAACTTATAAAGTTGACGACGAAGCGATCATTATGTGGCAAGTTCCTCAAGGTAAATCTGAAGTGGTGGGTCTCACAACGGGTCACTCAACAGAAGAATGGCAGCAAAAAGAATTTCAGTTGCTCATTAAAGACGCAGTGAATTACTTATTGAAGTAAAGGTTTACGGCTAAAAGAGATTTCTTTAATAAGAACTTTATATACCTTTAAAGTTCATGATAGAGCTTTTTTATATGCCTGGTCAAGGAAAGGCATTTCCCTGCGGGGGAGCTCGAGGGGACTGAGTCCTCTCGTGTGCACAGCACCAATATAATTCTTTCCGGCCTTAGATGGTGGTTAATCGAGAGAATATTTGAATACTTTTAAAGTTCATGATCAAGGTTTCACAAGTATAAAAAAGCGCAGCCAAAACTGCGCTTTTTTAGTTTAAGGAAAAACGGGAACAGGCTAAATTCTGAGGGTTAAAAATAGCTATACTTTTTTTCTTTTAGCTGATCTTACTCGAATGCCTGCCTAAAGCTTATCCGCCTGACTGGCAAGTCCTCCCCGCTGGAGTGAGGCGGGCGTGTTGAGGGCTGCGCCCTAGATATAAATACCTCCGGTGGCCGAGGAGCCCTCGGAGCCATACTAAAAAATATATATATGAGCATAAAAAAAGCTTAAGATTCCACTCATTGAAGTCATGGGGATCTCACCTACACTGCAGTACTTAAATTCTCGAGACTTATTATGCCCATTTCTGCCTACATAGTGCACTGCTTTTCCCGTTACCATCAGGGGAACTGCTGTATTTATCTGATTGGACGTCTCGAAAATGGCGAAACATTTGGCTATATCAACAATAGTTTCGAGCCTTTTTTCCATATCCGTGAGAGCGATCAAGGCAGTGCTCAAAAGTATGCTCGTGAATTAGGCTTGCGGTTTAAAGCGAGTCCGCGAAAATGCATGGATGACGAAGCCACGCAGGTAGTGACTCATGCTAATAAAACCTTGCTCGATAAATTGGCGCGTTCACTCAAAACAAACAAAATTCGTACTTATGAAGCCGATTTAAAAGTTGAGACCCAGTACCTCATAGAGCTTGGTGTAGAGAGTGTCTGTCAGCTTTCAGGAAAATGGACGAAAGGGCGCGGGGTTGATCGTATTTATTCTAAAACTACGCTTCTGCCAACTCAAATTAAGCAGCAGGATTTAAAACTCAGGACAGTTATTATCGAGACTTTTTTTGATGATGAGGTACTGACATCATTCTCGATAATAGATCTTGAAGAACAAAAGACTTTAGTTAAAAAACAAAGCGATGACGAAATCACCTTACTCCTTCATTTAAAACAATCATTAAAAGATATTGATCCGGATGTGATTTGCGCTTGGTCGGTCCAAGAGCAAGTTTTTCTGCCACTACAGAAACGCTTTCATTGGCATGGTCTAGCTTTCGATTTAGGCCGGAGTCGCGAAGATTATTGGTTTATTGAGCGTAAGTATCGAGGCCGTGACTTAGCGGTACTTCAGGGACGTCAATTACTCGATATTGAACAACTCATGAGTCACACCTGGGAACGCTACGACGAATCGACTCCCGAGTGTATTATCAAAGAAGTTTTTGATACTGATTTAGCAGAGAAGAATGCTGAAAATACGGATGCACGAGCACTTGAACTTACACGCTTAGTTGAGCATAAAAACCTCGTCGCACTCAGTTTGCGTCGGAGCTTACTTACCGGACTGCAGCTAGAACGCTGTTGGGGTAGTATTGCGAGCTTTGAATTTCTTTACTTACTTGAACTCCATAAGAAAGACTTTGTGGCCCCAACTCTTGGGGTGGATCAGGAATTGCGAGACTCAAATCCAGGGGGATTAGTAATGTCGCCTCATGCAGGGATTCACAAAAACATTTTTGTCTTCGATTTCAAGAGCCTTTATCCATCTATTATCCGGAGTTTTAATATTGATCCTCTTGCCTACTCCAAAGTTGTGGGATCGGACGATGCTAGCGCTATTGTCACACTACCCAACAAAGTGAGTTTTCATCGTGATAAGGGTATTTTACCAAAGACCCTCGAAAGTTTTTTTGCTAGCCGTGAAGCCGCAAAAAATGATAAGGATGAACTAGCGTCTTTTGTCTGTAAAATTTTGATGAATTCTTTCTTTGGTGTTCTTGGAACACCGGGCTGCCGCTTTGCTCAGGGAGCGGTGGTTTCATCGGTATCTCAAACGAGTCATTACCTCTTACGTTGGATGAAAGCGGTTTTGGAAAAGCGTCATTATAAAGTGCTTTATGGCGATACGGATTCACTCTTTGTTGATCTCAAGATTAAGGATGATTTAAGTCATGCTGAGGCACATGAAATGGGTAATAAGCTGCATCAAGAGCTCAACCTTGCTTTGCGAGAACATTTAAAAGAGGACTTTGGCCTCGAATCCTGCCTCGACTTAGAATTTGAAAAGTTTTATCCCGCTTTTTTTCAGCCTTCCATGCGCGGAGATGATGCTAAGGGACGAGCCAAAAGTTATGCCGCTTTAAAGTCCACTAGTTCAGGAACTGAACTCGAAATTGTGGGCTTAGAAGCAGTACGTCGCGACTGGACTGAGGTGGCTCGTGAACTGCAGCGTGACTTACTGAAAAAAATGTTCAATCAAGTTCCTGGGCAAGAACTGGAAACCCATGTCCAAGAATTGATTAGTTCAGTAAAATCGGGTGCCTTAGATAAGCAACTCATCTACCGAAAATCTCTAACAAAATCCCTGGATTCATATACCAGTACCACTCCTCCACACGTTAAAGCTGCCCGCCAGCTTAGCGTAGTCCCACGGGTCATTTTTTATTACATGACGATTGCTGGTCCTGAAGCTAAACAAATCCTCTCGAGTCCGCTTGATTATCAGCACTATATTGATAAACAAATTCAGCCGATCGTGAAAAGCTTAGCACAACACTATGATTTTTCTTGGCAAGTGGCGGTACTCAATCAGCAGGAATTATTCTGAGTATTGTGAAGGCATAAAATAA
Source organism: Lentisphaera profundi (assembly GCF_028728065.1). Lineage (GTDB taxonomy): Bacteria > Verrucomicrobiota > Lentisphaeria > Lentisphaerales > Lentisphaeraceae > Lentisphaera > Lentisphaera profundi. The sequence goes on from NZ_CP117812.1 coordinate 206,910, forward strand.
ATCTTTCAAGTGTACCTTTACTTTGTGTACACAAATGTGTATATTTAGTGAAATATTTAATACATGAGGACTTTAATAATGGAAATCACCACAAGAGAAGCAAGAGCACATTTCTCTACATATCTCGATAATGCAGAGCAAGGCGAAAGCATAACTATTGCACGTAGAGGTCATGCAAAAGTTGCTTTAGTAAAAGAAGAAGAGTTAGAGAAATTAAAGAATTACCAAGCAACATTGAAAGCAAAACTTTTTGATCTCTTTATGACTAAGAGTCCTAATGAAATAAATGAGATGCATGATGTCTTATGTGTGTTGATGGATGCAGACGAAATTACTAACCCAGATGTGGTAGCATCCATTGAAGATGCTGAAAACGGTAATACTGAAGCTTGGGTGATGCCTTAGTATGGAAGTTAAGTGGACTAAAAAAGCTATCAAAGATGCCCAGTATTTACACTCCAAGGATGTAGAGAGTTATAAGAAATTGAAAGAGTTGATTGCTGAAATTGAAAAAAATCCTTTTACTGGAATAGGCAAACCCGAACCTTTGAAGCATAAGCTCAAAGGCTGGTGGAGTAGACGAATTAATCACAAGGATAGATTAGTTTATAGAGTGAGTGGAAAAACACCACAGTTATTAGAAATTGCTTCATGTAGAGGACATTATTAATGAATAAGAAAAACGGCTTATTTATTTTGTGATTTTAACATGGTTATGTCTGTCATCAGATCCAGAAAAAAAAGTTAGGGGCAGGGCTTAAAAGCCGATCTTGTGTTTCATGGATTAGAGAGTCCTAATAGAACAGTGCGTTCTCTCAATATATCTTGTGAAGACATAGAATAAATCTCTCCATTACACTTTTACTTAGTGTAGACGAATGTGTATCTTCAGTGAGCTGTTTAATAATGGGAATACAATAATTACAGATGCTTAAAGTTTATATAGATGGTCAATACGGCACGAGTGGATTGATTTTACATTCATTAGTAGAGAATCACCCCCTTTTAAAATGTATTACTATATCAGCAAATAAACGGCGTGATGAAAAATTGAGGGTACAATGCTTTACGGAAGCGGATTTAGTCGTTTTATGCCTACCCGATAATGAAGTACAGAAAACATTAACATTAATCCCTAAGCATAAAAGAGTGATAGATTGCGGCGTCAGTTTACGTTCCGACCCTAAGTGGATTTATGGTTTACCTGAGTTGGGAGAGAAGCAAAGAAAAACTATTCGTGATGCTAAGTATGTGGCTAATCCAGGGTGTTTTGCTTTAGCGTTTATTTTACTGGTTAAACCTTTAATTGATTCGGATTATATTAGTTCCAGCAGTTTAGTTTCAGTATTTGCAGTAAATGGTTATTCCGCTGGAGGTCAACGAATGATTAAGCATTATGAAAGTGGACGTAGTAAAGGACAAATTCATAACCTAAATCAAAGCCACAAGCATATTCCAGAAATGATGAGATTTTGTGGTTTAAATCAAAGGCCAAATTTCATACCAAGTGTAGGAGCTCATAAAGAAGGTTTAGTTTTAACGTTGCCCTTGATCAACAGTAAGAGAAGTGAATTACTAAAACTGTATAGAGAAAAATATTTAAATGAAAAGTTAATAATACTCTATGATAATACAGTAAATAATCTGTCTCCTGTCTATCTTAAGAATGATATAGAGATATACATTAATAGGGAAGAGGATTGTGTTATCTCAGTTCGTATGAGTAATTTACTCAAAGGTGCGGCAGGAACCGCACTACAGAATATTAATATAATGTTAGGGATGGATGAGTGTCTAGGTCTTTATTAAATAAAGTGCAGTTCAAATCTAAAGGTGCATTGATCATTGTTGGAGGCACTCATGGTGCGGGTAAATCAACGCTATGTAGAGAACTTCAAGATATTTTAAAATGGCCATATTTAACTCCTCAAGAAATACTAAAAGAGCAGAGAGAGTTGACAAAAAATCAAGTTTTTAGATTAATTGTAAAAAGAGCGAAGAGTTATTTAAATGAAAATAAATCATTTGTTTTTGAGCATGTCATGTCGGGATCATTTGTTGATAAATTGATAAGCTGGGCAGAGCAAGAGAAGTTTGATATACATCTCGTATATATGAATATATCATCTACTCAAAAGGCTAATCAACGTATTATTAAAAGAGTAGCAGAAGGCGGTCATCAATTAGCTGATCAAGATATCAATTATCGTTTAAGTGAAAGCCGAATGCATTTTTGGGAGGACTATAGGCATAAAGCGCATACCTGGACTTTATATGATAACTCAGCCGAAAAAAGACAATTATTAGCTTGTTCGAGTAAAGAAAAACTATCTATTGAGATACAGCAGAAATTCCTTGATTTTAAGAACAGTATTGAACTCTGAGGTGGTGCGGAAATGAATTGGTTAGCACACGTATTCTTATCAGAGCATAATTCGGAGTTTCAAATCGGAAACTTTTTGGCGGATCCCTTGAAAGGAAAAGCATGGGCGTCAGCAAGCGATGATCTGATTAAAGGAATGAAAACACATATTTTAATAGATGTGTATACCGATAGTCATCAAATAGTTTCTAGAAGTAAAGCGAGATTACGGGAAAAAGGTTTATTGAAATCAGTTGTCATTGATGTTGTTTACGATTATTTTTTAAGCAAGAATTGGGATAAATATGTAGGACTTTCAAAAGTAGATTTCCTGTTGGAATTTAGTCATAATGCGAGAGCGGATATTCTTAATTATCCTGATAAACCAAAAACTTTAGTCAAAAACCTCATTGAGGGAAATCGACTGGATAAATATAACACATTAGATCAATTGAAAAACGCTTTTGAAAGAATCGACTCTCGCTTATCACCTAAACTATTAGCCAGAGAAAGTACCTGTAGCTATTTTGAAAAAGTTTGTAAAATTGAATCAGAGCTAGAATCTGATTTTCTCATGTTTTTCCCAGAGTTGTGTGAGTATGTAAAAAGTAATGTTGATTCAAAGAAACTCACACACTGGAGATAACATATAAGATTGAAGACAAAGTGATGATATAAGTTAATAGAATATATATCATCTGCCAAGCGTGATATAAAAAAGGCTATAATTATGTTATAGCCCTCTACTGTGCTACCGCAAGTGGAAGTTTTTCGATTTCTTCAAGCTGTGATTTTTCTATATAATTAACTTCAAAGTTATTTTGTAGATTCACCCAAAAAGGAAAAGATTGGCTAAAGTAATGAGAGAGCTTAACTCCAATAGCAATAGTGATTTTGCGATCCCCGTTAATAATCCCACTGATACCCGAACGGGGGATGTTTAGGTCTTGAGCCAATTTATAAGCGGATATGTTCATGTCCTCTAAAAATTCCTTCACATGCTCACCGGGGTGAGCCATTAGGGGATAGCCGTTATCCTTCAGCCAATCGCACATATCTTTGTTTGTTAAATTCGTTTTCATTTTCTTGTCCTTTTTTAATTTTCATACATTTTAAAGCAAAGAGCAGAGTGGTGTTTTAGCCTCCATTCATCAATGGTAGTCTGTTATCTCAACTCTCACGGGGCCTTTTTCCCAAGCCCAACAAATTCGCCATTGATTATTGATTCGCACGGAGTAATCACCTTGGCGATCGCCCTTCAAGATTTCCCAACGATTGCCCGGAGGGTTCATCATATCTTCAGGACAAGTAGCTGCATCAAGTCTCTGAATAAGTCTCAGCGCTTTGGCTTGGATTTGTTGAGGAAGCTTGCGACTCATTTGACCTTGAGCAACTTTGGCGGTCTCCTTGTCTTTAAACTGCATCTTCATCCTTAGTTTATATTAGTATACAACAAAAGAACGTTCATTCAACAAGAACGTTCATAAAAAAAGATCATAGTAGGGTTGCTTCGTACTCACCTTAGATACTTAATCATGTTAATTTATGATGAGTGAATTCTTAGAGAGATTTATACAGGCACAAAAAAAACGCAGTGTAAACTGCGCTTTTTTGATTGTGATGAGTTAAGAATTATTTCTTTTTCTTGACGACCTTCTTTTTCTTTTTGGGAGCGGGGTTTACTGCGGGAACAATGTGGACTTCGCCCAAGACTTCATTCACCGTGTAGTAAGCGTTGCTATGAAGCAGAGGATTACCTTTGGCAGATTTAATGGATCCGAAATCAAAATTATGAGTGTGACCTTTATAGATTTTATCTAAAGTGATGTGGGCCGACATGGCATCATTAGCAAATTTCACATCAGTGATTTTTAGATCAATGATATCAACTTCAGGGCTGCCATAACCACTTTGGTAAATCCATGTGTTAGCGTTAGCCTTAATGCTTTCTGACGTCAAAGAAGCCGGGTCAATTTTTTCTGTAAAGACAAGATTAAATCCAGTTTTGGTGATTTGCATGTGATGAACTTCAAAAGGCGTTTTTCCCGTCCAGTTAACACGTTCTAAAGCACCGGGTTTACGGCCTGTACTATTCCATCCTCGATTTGTACCACCGATAAATAAGGCGCCATCGGGAGACATCACTGCGGGTACATTGCCCGAGCCAAATCCCTCTCTGAATTTAATTGCCATGCCTTGGTAAACGCCATTGACTTGTTCAAGTGCGAGGCGAGAGATGAGCGATTGTCCTTGATCGTTGGCAAAAAGTTGATTTTGAAAGGGACCAAATTTGCCATTTGTGGTATCGCAAGCAATACCGCTTGTCGACGTACCTAATTTTTGGTGAGGTAAATTAGCCGCAGGAGGAACAAAGTCTTTGATTGTTTCTCTTTCAGTGACGATGCGACCACCGGACTTTGGATCTGGAGTCTTTGGGCCTATTTCATCGGTTAAACTGTAGAATTTATTGCCAGTAGGGTTGCCTTGGAAAGAGCCGATCTTAAGGTGCTTGACTGAACTGGTGCCATTCCATAAACCTTGATTATCGGAGTAAAAAACATCACCTAAATGATTGATGCCCATTCCCCCAGGGGAACGAATGCCCGAAGCAGTAGGGATGAGATCGCCATTTTCATTTATGCGCACACACCAGCCACGGAAATCGCTTGCTGCCCCGCCAGAGCCTGTAAGGCATAAGACAACCCATATATTACCCTCTTTATCGTGCTTGGTGCCAAATGCGTATTCGTGGTAATTACCATTAATACCCCAATCATCGCTGATACATTCATATTTGTCGGCGAAACCATCGCCATCAACATCTTTCATACGGGTAACTTCTGGGCGTTGTGTGCACCACAGCCAGCCCTTGTAATAGGAGAGACCGAGAGGCTCGTGAATGCCTGTAGCAAAGAGCGTCCATTTATCATTCTTGGGGTCATTATCATAAGCATTTTCAATGATATAAATATCACCTCGACGCGAACCCACAGCGATTTTTTTATTGGGTAAAACTTCGATACAAGTAACTTCAAAACCTTCTGGTACAGGGATGTCAGTTATGGTGTAATAATCATTTTCATTGGCAGCACTTAGAATGAATGAACAAGTGATTAGAAAAGTCAGGAAAAATTGCTTAAACATTAGAGTACTCCTTTAAAGGTATATTGGAGGGTAAGAGTGGCTTCACCATTAGTGAATTTTACGGGTACAAGTAATTCTTGGGCATTGCCGATAGCGCGGAGTTGAGCACCTTTAAGCTGAATGACACTTTTTGAGAGGGTGTATGAATCACCATTTTGTGAAATCTTATCCATGGCGACACGGAACCACAAGTTTTTAGAACTGCCCTTAATTTTTATGGTGCGAATGAAGCCAGTTTTTGTTTTATTCGGAGTAAAGAAGTCATGAAATTGAGTTTCGCCTAAGCTATATTCAAAAGTTGGATAGCGATTTTTATCTAAAGAGTAGCCACGGAAACGTAAATTATGAGTCCGGCGAACATTTGAATTACGGTTGAGTTCCAGTGGCCATTTAGAATTTTTATTTGCGAGCTCAGCAAATTGTAAATCCGTGCCATAGTTGATGAGTTCATCACTGAGGGGGATAAGGTGGCTAGTGCCACGGCGATGCCACATGGGTGCAATATCAAAGAACTGGCCATTCCAGAAGGAAACAAAACTCATGTTTGTCGCATCAAAGATTAAATTCATCTTCCCCGGGTAGGCAACGCCAATGGAGCGGGCATTTTTATTATTGAGGAAGTTGCGCATCAGTAGAGCTTTGCCATCTTGAGCAGCGAGAATCTTAGGAGGGAGCTTAGGTCCCTTACCTTTCTTGCTAGCGGATGTAGTCGCAGATAGGTAGCGATTTGTAAAGTGGTTTTTGAGACTCCAACTAAGAACGAGTTCCTTTTGCCCGGCACCATCGAAGTAGTCAACTAAAATTTTAGTACGACCCTTTTTTAACTGAATGTACTTACTTGTTTTATCATTGGCGCCGTGAATGCCATCATTATTTATAATTAAATTAGAGCGATCATTCAAGTAAAGTTTCGAGCCATCGTCAGAGCGTAGGGTGAATTTGTATTCGCCATCAGTGGGAACTTCGAGGTAGCCTTCAAAAGCCATGCCGAAGCCATTTTTTTGTTCAGAAACTTGAAGATCTAATAAACCATCAGAAAGTTTCCCGCTTTTTACAGGAGTTATCTCTGCAAAATTTGGAAGTTTGGACCACTTGCCTTTGTAGACCTTGAAAGTGAGATCCTGAATTTTAGTGGGGCTATCATCAAGTGAGCATATGTAAGCAGCGATATCTTTGTACTCATCTTCACTCATATCTTTCATGAGGGCCTGCATCTGTAAGGCACCCGCAGTTTCAGTACCGCGGATATTTTGTTTGAAGTGCTTGAGTTGTTCAAATATGTAGTAGTTAGATTGGCCAAGGAGTCGAGGTGCCGGTAAGCCCGCGTTGTGGTAACCCATGGCATCTGTGCCATGGCAATGAATACATTTTTCGTAGGCTTTTTTACCCTTGATAGCATTGCCCTCATAAAAATTATGTGAGGGGGCTTCCGGAAGCTTTAGGGCATAATCAAGTGCGGCATTGAGTTCTACGGGCGTGAGTGCCATGGAAGCAAGAACCGCTTTCATTGTGGTACTACCGACACTTTTTCTTTTCCCGCTCAAAATAGCGGCCATTTGTTCTTTGGCGTAAACTTTTTTGAGGATTGTTAAGTTTGGAGCCCCAGCGGGACCAGCTAAACCAGCGCCATTGGGTGTATGGCAGACGACGCATGATTTGGTGTAGATCTCTTTTCCTTTATTGGGAGCCGCATAGAGAGAGGCGGCATAGAAGAGGCTTACTGTGAAAATCAGTAAGTGTTGACGAAATTTATTCATATTAAATCCTTGTGCTAGTTAGAGTATGTATACGCTAAAAATAATTAAGTCGAAACAGCAAACGCAAATAAATGTTATATTTTATGTTAATAAACCGCCTAAAGGCTATATATATTGTATGAATACGGCACATTCTTGTAGATTATTAGATTTCTCTAGGTACAAAAAAACATATCCTTGGATATTTCCAAGGATATGTTCATTTAACTAGCTAGTTATTAAGGGCAGATCGGGTCGGCTCCTAAAGTACCTGTAAGCTTTGTGATTTGCTTAGCTTTAGCTAATGGCTTGTTCAAGACTTTGAGTCTGTCTTCCAAAGTTTTTTTAAGTTCTTCTTTGACATTAGGTTTTTGTAATTTTTTGTTGAGGTAAGCAATACTCGCTAAACGATATTGTTCATCTTTAGATACTTTGAGTTCAAGTCTTGCTTGGTACCATTCGCTACTAATGACTTCTTGGCGTGAAAAGAGATCACGAAAAGCTTGATCAGTAACGATCATGCCTTCGTACTCACCATAAGCCATTATGTGGACAAGAGCTTTTAAAGGTGGGATGGCACTTAAGTCTGAACCTTCATCAATAAAGCGTCTCGCAATGAGAGTTTGATTCTCAACAATATTATTGATGCCATCAACAAAATTTTCTATGGACTGTAGTTCGGGTTTGAGCATGTCATCGGGGAAAATAGTATGAGGGTTATCGAAGATTTTTCCCATGAAACGAGTAGTGAATTCTTTCGTGATGCGATAGCCCAAGCGACTAGCTTTTACTGATTCACCTTGATGTTCAAAATCCTCAATTTTTTCAAGGAAGCGATTTTTGAGTAGGTATTCAGCACTGCGTTCTTGTGGTGTGAGGCGAGACCAAATTTCTGGGATGATAAGGCTTATATCGTGATCCAATTTATAGCGTGTGCCAATGTAACCCGCAGCGGAAGAAAAGCCTTGGTAATCGGTTAAGATATAAGAGAGTAGGGCATTGTTGAGATCCGCGGTTGCAGGAAGGCAATTGAATGGGCCTTTAGTAAGTGCGCCTTCAGAACCTGCGCCAGTCGTGGAAGGAGACTTGCCAGTTAAACTACAGATGAAATCCATGAAAAGTTCAGGGAGATCTTGGTAGTGAAGTGGGCTATAAACCGCGAGGGGTCTAATACCTGGTTCAGCCGGATTATTACGTCGCCCAGGGAGAACAGCATTCACAGGGTTATAGAGCGCTTGTTCAGGAGTAAGTTGACGACTGATACGTGCACTCACTTCAGCTAAATAATGAGGTTCCTGGCAAAGTAAATCACCGCGGGTTTGGAGGTAGCGAGGATTTTTGGAAGGGGCGCCGTTGACAATGCGCGGAGCATCAGACGCCACGAAGTAATCATCACCTGCGGCAGCTTGTTTTATATTATCTTGCATAGCTTCTGTATACTCAGAAAGTAAAATGCTGTGCTCAAGCATTTCTTTGGCACTTTCGGCTGGGAGAGCTTCAAAATTACAGACAAATAAGTCATCACTCGCTAGATCAGCTTCAGCTTCTAAGTCAAAGCCACGGATGATGGCATCATCTGGGCGTTGGAAGAAGCGGTACTCACAGTTTTCGGTGATTTTCACGCTAGGATTATTATAATCGGGGTTGAGACCTTTTAAGGCTTCACTAGGAACGACTGCGGATGCGGAGATATCATCTTCCCATTGGATTTTATAGCTCGGGAGGAAGTCTTGACGCAGCTTGAAAGTACGCCAGCTGGCATCGGTATTTTGCGCAACACGCAAATAAATCCCCGTGAGTTTGCGATTGTCGCATTTGAGTTCGTGCCCATCTTCGCCATTAACTTCATCAACGGAGAAATGGCTTTGCCATTCTTCGGCCCATTCTTCGCGGTAAAAGCGTTTCACCATAAAGACGATAGCTTTGATGTATCCGGGGATAGAGCGTAGCCAGGTATTATAGGATTCGCTATATTTTGAAAGTGGAGTGAGTAGTTTAATAACAGAACCTAAACTTCTCTCTGAGCTTAAAATATCACGACTTATAGGATCTGAAGAACCGGCATCTTTGAAACGTCCACGGTAATTACGACCAATAATTTCTTCGACGAGTTTCATATCATCAGAGAATTTACTGACAAAAACAGGACCCGCAAAAGTAGCGTTGGAGAGGGATTTTGAGATTTCGGATTTTCCGCCGCCAGAGACGGTACAAGGTTTGTGGCAGAGGGTGCCTTCGGCTTCAGTGCCCACGAGACGCCAAGAATCGGTATAAGGATGTTTCTCTAAGGAGACTTTGTAGCCATTGGGCAGGACATAGTGTGCATCTTCCGCAATGGCAATACTCAGTTCGTCACCCCAGCTGACTCGCTGTGTGGATAGATCGAAATAAGCATCGTTGGGCAGGTAGAAAATATTTTCGTAGTTTTGATCTGAGGCATAACCCTCTGGGTGAGTTTTCACACTGTCCCCTAGGCTTGCCAACATTTTTTTGAATGTGGCTTCAGGATCTTTATTGAGTGTCTCAGCAGATATTTTACTTGCAAGGTGATAACGAGGGAGGGCAAGAGCACCACCCGCGTGTTCTTCTTCAGCTAAGCCAAAGAGATTGGCGGAATAGGAAATCTGAGTTTTAACTTCTTTTTTACAGTAGCCGAAATAATTATCAGTAATGATAGTAATGACTTGGCCTTCTTTGTTGCGTGAGCAAATTTTGAAAGGTTGGCCATCATTATAGAGTTCGTCTTCATTGGCCCAGCACATACCATCGTGTTTTTGACGTTCCGTCGCTTGAGCAATAGGAGGTAGACCTAGTTCTTTTTTACGTAGAGTGAGTAATTGTGGAGCGAGGATCACACAGCCAGTGTGACCCGTCCAAGTTTCAGGATCCAAGGCAGCATCATTGGCAGCTTGATAGGGATCGCCACCATTGCCGAAAATTGATTCAACAAAATCCAGACTTGAGACGAGACCTGCAGGGGCAATGAAGCGGATTTCTAATGACTTGGCTGAAGTGAAGCCAGGAATATCTGGTACAACGAGTGGGCGTAGTAATAAGGAGGTGAAAGCATGGGCAGGAGTTTTGAGTTCACTAGTGAAAGGAATGCGCATGAGTTCTTCGGGAACATCGCTGAATGAATGATGAAGCATTTTTTCAAAGATTGCGAGGGGGACTTCTTTTTTGTCAAAAGCTACAGGAATTTCACCCGCGACAATATGAAAAACGCCTTTAGTCGTACGACGATCATTTTTTGGGTTGTGTAAAACACCTTGTTTGATGCGTACAGAATTAACGTAAGGCGTTTTATATTCTTTGGCATCGGGAGGCAAAGAAAGTTCGCGTGCCATACCGTAGATATCTAAGGAGTATGTCGTAGCAGGAAGGGAGACTTTGTTTTCGCCAAAGAGAGAATCAATATAGGCCTGTATTCTGGTGTCGACTGGTGAGAGATCAGTTTTTGAAAAGCGCTTGCGTGCGAGGATATTATTGATGATATTTTGGCCAATGCCGATATCATCGTTATCAAGAGTGGTAGGTTCCCCAAGCAAGGATAAGCGTAGGTTGAGGTATTGGATAAGTTGTTCGCGGTCGCGGAAAGTAGGACTTGTTCCCGTTTGTAAGCGGGCAGAATCGAGATTTTTCATAGTGTCTCCAGTATTTTGAATGCTGGATAAACTATGTCCTAAGTCTTTGGAAACCAAAGGTGAAAAAATTAATATGACGTAAAACCGAGCTATATAAGTAGACTAATTAAAGGGCTAGAGACTCTTAGAGTGATTCGAGCTTGGTTCAGCCGTAAGCCTTAATGATCTTTTCGATCATGAGCGTGGTAGAAAAACCAGCTTTAAACTTGAGGATTTGGATTTCAATATCTCTTTCTTCAAGTGCCCGACGTTCATTTTGATTAATGGTGTCGATGGTATAATCTCCGCCTTTAACGTAAATATGTGGCTGGATCTCTAAAAGAGTATTAAGGGCTTCTAGGTCGTCAAAGATGACAACTTTAGTAACGCAATCGAGTGAAGCGAGCATGTAGGCGCGATCTTCTTCATTGATAATGGGGCGACGTGGATCTTTAAGGGCTTTTACTGAAGCATCACTATTAAGGGCGATCACTAAAGCATTGCCAAGTTCCGAGGCTTCTTCAAGATATTCCATATGTCCAGGGTGAAGTAAGTCAAAGACACCATTGGTGGCCACTACTTTTCCTTGGAATTCAGCTTTCCACTGAATGAACTGTGAAAGGCTTATGATTTTATCTTTATTAGCCATAGTATGCAGACCCTTAAATTTGTACAAAAAAAAGCGCCGAACGAGTCGGCGCTTAAAAAATCAATCTTCGTGGATTACTTTACCACAAGACCTGTACGAATACATGCTGTGCAAACATTAATAGTGCAAGCAGTGCCGTTGATTTTGGCCTTAACTTTCTGGATGTTTGGTTTAAAAACACGCTTGTTAGTTTTAACAAGTTTTAAACCGATACCACCAGCTTTCTTCGCAATACCACGGTGAACAATTGTTCCACCAACATGTGGTTTTTTTCCGCAAAAGTGACATTCTTTAGCCATCGTTATTCTCTCAATATAATCATTTTTAAAACAAGAGGAAGTGAGTTGTCTGGGGCTCGAACCCAGGACCCACGCCTTAAAAGGGCGTTGCTCTACCGACTGAGCTAACAACTCGAGTTCCTGAAAAATTTGTGTGCTAACAATACGCAAAAGAGAGATTTATGCAAACCGTATTTTTTAGAAAAATCAAAAAAAAGTAAATAATATGCTTTGGGCTTTTGATCTCTGGGCAATTACGGCGTATTAATATAAAAATTTGAGAGCCTTATGAGTGTATTACTAGATCGTTTAAATGATGAACAGCGTCAAGCAGTTATGACTACTGAAAAGCCTTTGTTAATTCTGGCAGGGGCGGGAACTGGCAAAACTATGGTGGTGACGAGCCGTATTGCCTTTATTGTGCAGAGCGGACGCGCTGAACCGGACGAAATCCTTGCTGTGACCTTTACCAACAAAGCCGCGAACGAGATGAAAGAGCGCGCGGGCAAGCTTATTGGCCAGAAAGCCGTGAAAGACCTTTGGGTGAGTACTTTTCACTCATTTGGGATGAAAATTTTGCGTAAATACGCCTATCAGGCCGGGTATGCACCCAATTTCACCTTAGCGGAATATGGAGATCAGGTTGGTTTAGTTAAGCAAGGACTTAATGAACTGGGGTTAATTGAAGATGGGATGAGTCAGGATCCCAAAGCACTTCTTTCTTTAATCAGTATGGCAAAAGCAAAAAATCAGACACCGGAGGACTTGGAAGAATCGGGGGATGCTTGGGAGCAACGTGTAGGATCTATCTATCGTTATTATCAAGAATACTTGCATGCACTCAATATTATGGACTTTGATGATTTGTTGATGCTCACCGTGCGCTTACTACAAAAGGATGAAAAAGTTCGCAGTTTACTGCAACAAAAATTCAAATACGTGATGGTAGATGAATTTCAGGATACAAATCATATTCAGATGGAATTATTGCATGCTCTGCTACCAAAAGAGAATCCCAATATTTGTGTCGTGGGTGACGATGATCAATCTATCTATAGCTGGCGTGGTGCTGAAGTAGCCAATATTCTTTCTTTTCCTGAGATCTTCCCCGGGGGGACTTTAATCAAGCTGGAGCAAAATTACCGCTCCACCAATGTGATTTTGAATGCGGCTAATAAAGTGATTAGTATTAACTCGCAGCGGCATGTTAAAAACCTATGGTCAGCACAAGAAGGCGGAGAAAAACTCAAAGTAGTGGCCTGTGGAAGTGAAGAGCGCGAAGCAAAAACTATTGCTGATTCGATTTTAAATAAAGTAAATGGTCGTGAAAATACCTATGGTGATTGTGCTATCTTGTACCGCTCGAATCATCAGAGCCGTGCGTTAGAAGATGCGATGCGCCGAGGACGCATTCCCTATAAAGTCATTGGAGACACCTCTTTTTATGAACGAAAAGAAGTTCGTGATGCCTTCGCATTTTTAAAGATAATTCAAAATCCCCGCGACGATTTCTCCTTTTTACGAGTCTTAGATGTACCGCCTCGTGGGATTGGGCCGCGAACCATAAAAACTTTGCGCGAGAAAGCAGTAGAACACAAAACCTCGGTATATGATCTGGTATGTAATCAGGAATTCATGGAGAATTTTGGGCGTTCTAGTGATGCGGTAGTTAAATTCAATAATCGTGTCGCAGAGTTTCGGGAGAAATTCCAAGAACAGACTTCCTTAGCCAAGTTAGTTGATGATTATTTTGAAGGCGTAGGCTATATAGAAGGCTTAGGGCGTATGTATAAGCCGCGGGAAGATGCTGAAAAGCGTTATAAGAATGTGATAGAGATTGTGCATACTATTGAAGCTCGCGAAAAGGATGAAAAGCGTTGCATCCCTTTACAAGAGTATTTAGAAGCAGTGGGTTTAATGGAAGAGTATCGTCGTCGCCAAGAGAAAGATGAAGATCCTAATACAGTGATGTTATTAACGGTACATGCCTCTAAAGGTTTAGAATTCCCTTGTGTTTATGTAACGGGAATGGAGAAAAATTTGTTTCCTCATGAAAAGTCATCGGGTTTAAAGGCTTTGGCGGAGGAGCGTCGACTTTTTTATGTTGCCCTAACGCGTGCCAAGAGTGATTTGATTTTGACTTGGGCAAAGATGCGCAAAGCTGGACGACGCATGAGTCAACGTATGCCCTCGCAGTTTTTAGGTGAGTTACCGGCAGATTTGGTTGACCATTGCCGGCCTCAGGATTTGCTGAAAAAACTTAGTAAAGAAGAATTCTTGGCACAATTAAAAACGCTTAAATTTGATAAGTAAAAGCACGGCTTTTGTAAAAAAGTTAGGAAAAGTTATATTGCTAGGACAATAAGTGATAAAGTTTTACGTCTTAAGACTAAGAAACTAAAAATCGAGATAAGCAGTATGCAGAGTGATAAGCAAGTTATAAAAAAATACTTAAATGGTGATGATAGCGCATTTGACGAACTTTATGGTCGTTATCGTTTACCCTTGTATGCTTACCTCAGCCGACTTGCTCCAGGGCAAAGTCAGCTCGTGGATGATCTTTTTCAAAAAACATGGATGAAGGTCGTCGCTTATTTGCCTCGTTATGAAGATCGCCAGACCTTTTTAGCTTGGAGTATGCGCATCTCGCATAATTTACTCATCGATCATTTTCGAAAAGAAAATCGTCGTTATATGGATGAATTACCAGAGGATGTGTCCTGTTCGGATCATGTTCCAGGGGAGAGTTTAGTTTTTGGTGAATTGAGTGATGCGCTTAAAAGGGCCATCTCTAAGTTGCCCAATGAGCAGCGCCAAGTACTGGATTTACGCCAAGAAAACATACCTTTTAAAGAAATAGCAGTCATCCAAGGCGTGAGTCTAAATACCGCACTTGGCCGTATGCATTACGCAGTGAAACGCCTACGTGACTTATTGAAGTCTTGGGATCAGCCTCATGGATAATGAGCCACCACTCGAAACGGATCGCTTTATCAAGGCCTATGCACGTGAAAATAGACCTAAGAACTTATGGCAGAAATTCTGGCCTTGGAGTTTTGCCTTACTTTTAGGGTGTGGAGTTTTTTACGCTCTGTAGTATTTGACTTTGTAGTCAAATCCCTTGACCTCAGCCTCTTCAACAAAACTTACTTCTTTATCGCATGTAATTTGTAGTTTTACATTGTGAGAAATCAAAATTTCATTGGGTCCAGCTTTGGCGCAGAGTCTTGCAGCCATGTTAGTTACAGGGCCAATAGCGGCGTAATCGAGTCGCCCTTCAAAGCCGATCGTTCCTGTCGTGGCTTCACCGGTAGCAATTCCCATTGACATATCTAAGGGTAGTAGTTCACCGTGTTCAATTTTTTCTTGCTCATATACCGTTCGTATTTCTCTTGCCATATCAAGCGCTACCGTTGAATGATCAAGGATGGTGTTCGGCGCTCCGATAATGCACATCAGTCCATCGCCGGTAAAACGTTCAATAGTCGCCTGATGTTTGAAAATCACAGGGCCAATCGTCTTATGAAAATGCTGGAGGCTGGTCATTAAACTTTCAGGGCTAGCAGAGTTGGCATAGGCAGTGAATCCCCTAAGGTCTAAAAAGAGTACCGATATTTTGCGACGTTCGCTAATGGTGAGTAAATCTTTAGATTCAGTCATCAAAGAATCGATAACTTGTGGCGCCATAAAACGTTTGAGACGGTTCGATTGCTCTAGTTCATTCACTTGCTCTTTTACAGTGACTTCGAGGCCCTTGTTGAGACTATCTAATTGTGCATTGACATGGCGAAGTTGAGCATAGGTGTCTCGAAGTTTTAAAGTGGCTTGCATACGAGCAAGCATCTCTAAATGATGATAGGGTTTTTTGATAAAATCATCGGCGCCCAACATAAAGCCTTTGATGAGTACATCACTTGAACTTGTGGCGGTTAAAATAATAATCCCGGTATGAATGAGGCTGGGCTCTTGTCGGATTTCTTGAAGTACTTCAACGCCGTTGATATCGGGGAGAGAAAGGTCGAGTAAGACGAGGTCGGGTTTTTCTTCAAAACAGATTTCTAGAGCAGACCTACCTGTATAGGCACCAAGTACTTTATAGTTTTGTGAAGTGAGTAAAGATTTTAGAATGAAAACATTATCTTCTAAATCATCAACAATGAGTACCGTGTGTTGTCCGCTATCTTTTAAAGAGTCTTTTAAGCGCATAAAAATATTATTTTGTCGTTAATGTTACAAAGTTGTGTGAGTTTTACGATAGACATAGCGATAATGTAACATTATTATTCCATGGAACCAAGCAATAAAATATGATAAAGGGGAATTAGGTCGTGAAAAGAAGAGGCGCCAAAGAAGAAGACGGTAAGATGAGTCCAGATGCGGCGCGCTTAATGATGGCTATGGGTTTTTTACAGATGTTCAATCCAAAAGGTGGGGTTGATGATGTCATGGAGAAAGCTCTTAGTGTCTACATGGAAATGACCGGTTTAGAACGTGGTTTTGCCTTTATCAATGCGGGCGAAAATGGTGAAGAAGATTTACGTGAATGTGCTCGTGTTCAACCTAAGCCAGGTGATGCTTCCTATAACTTGAGCCGAAGCTTTATAAAGTTGGCGATCGAGAAGAAAAAAATCATTATTGAAGATGCCTTGGATCAAGCAGTAGAAAAATCACAAACAGTCGTAGACTTCAAAATATGTTCAGCTGTCGTCGTACCTGTATTTATTGACGACGAACTCAAAGCTGTGTTCTATATGGATAAGCAATTAGCTTCTAAAAAATTGCCAATGCATTTGAGTTACTCGACACGTCTCCTTAGAGATTTGATTGCCCGTGCGCTATCACGTGAAATTGCTGGTGTAGGCAAAGCTAACCTAGATCAATATAGTGATTTTCTTCGTCAAATACTTAATGAAATGGAAATTGTCGTTGAAAACTTAGGTGTAATTACCGATGCTTTCACTGACTATGAATTAAGTGACATTAAAGAAGGTATCGATAGTCAAGTAGCGAAACTTGATGAAGTACTTGAGGCCTTAGCACAAGTTTAGAAAGTTCTAAACTCTTTTGCCATTTGATTTAGAAGTAGCCCTCAGACTCCTTGGAACAAGAAGACTGAGTAAACCCCTTATATCTATTTGGCAGCTTTCTTTACAGCACGAGCCACTTTACGAGCTACGTCTTTATTAAAGACGCCTGGAATAATATATTCAGCACATAGTTCACTACTTTTTACTGTGTCCGCAATGGCAGTAGCGGCAGCCAATTTCATTTTTTCAGTAATGGATGTCGCACGACATTTAAGTGCGCCTTTAAAAATCCCAGGGAAACAGAGAACGTTGTTGAGTTGATTAGGATAATCACTCCGTCCTGTGGCCATGACAGCTACATGGGGTAGGGCAATTTCGGGCATGATTTCTGGAGTCGGATTAGACATCGCAAAAACGATCGGGTCTTTGGCCATCTTTTTGACTTGCTCAAGCGAAAGTACTCCAGGACCAGATAAACCAACAAATAAATCGGCATCCTTAATCGCTTCATCCATGGATCCTTGAATTTTGTGCGGATTCGTCATTTCTGCATAGGCCTGTTTTTCCTCATTCATATTATCTCGACCAGGATATAGAATGCCAGTGCGATCGAGACCAATGATATTTTTGAGACCTAAATCAAGCATCATTTTGGTGCAGGCAGTCCCCGCCGCGCCGACGCCGGCAACCACAGCTTTAATATCTTTAGGTTTTTTATTGACAAATTTTAGAGCATTGATAAGGCCTGCAATGAGCACAATAGCGGTGCCGTGCTGATCGTCGTGAAAGACAGGAATATT
The DNA here is from genome assembly GCF_028728065.1 of Lentisphaera profundi. GTDB lineage: Bacteria > Verrucomicrobiota > Lentisphaeria > Lentisphaerales > Lentisphaeraceae > Lentisphaera > Lentisphaera profundi. The sequence goes on from NZ_CP117812.1 coordinate 224,529, forward strand.
GAGTTCTTCTTGTAAACGTCGTTCAATCTCGAAGCAACGTGGTGCGGAAATATCTTCTAAATTAATACCTCCAAAACCCGGTGCAATAGCTTTCACCGTACGAATGATTTCTTCCGTATCAGTGGTATTTAAACAGATAGGGAAGGCATCAACACCGCCGAATTCTTTAAAAAGCATAGCTTTGCCTTCCATGACGGGCATGGCAGCTTCGGGGCCAATATCGCCAAGGCCAAGTACTGCAGTGCCATCAGAGACGATCGCAACAGTATTTTTTTTGATCGTAAGGTTATGAGCTAGTTGAGGGTCTTTATGAATAGCTTGGCAAACACGAGCAACGCCAGGGGTGTAAGCCATCGATAATTCATCGCGAGATTTGAGCGGGAAGCGACTATTGACTTCAATTTTCCCGCCGAGGTGCATGAGGAAGACGCGGTCAGAACTATGAACGACTTTGATACCGGGTTCATTGCTTAGGGCGGTTATAATCGTTTGTTTATGTTCGTCGCTACTTGTGTCGACCGTCACATCACGAGTGATTTTCCCTTTATTAATCTTGACTATGTCAATAGCGCCTATGTTGCCTCCAGTAGTGCCAATAATTTCTGTGGCACGAGCAAAAAGGCCTGGCTGATGATTCATTTGTAAACGTAGAGTAATAGAATGACTGGCACCGGTATTTGGCATAAGAAAGTCCCTAAATGATTTAGATAATTAATTGAACGAAGCATAAACGAAAATAGCAGTAAAAAAAAGAGTCTTATTTGAAATTAGATGATGTTTTCAGCACAAAGCTCCATGGAGCCTTCCTTTTTTGGGAAAACGGAAAGTGATTCGCTCGCAAAGCCAGCGCCTGCAGAAGTATAGAAATTGAAGATGTAGTCAACGCCGTTCTCTTTGAGTAACTGTTCATCTTCTTTGTATTTCACAGTGGCAAAAATTTTACCACTAAATTTATTTGAGCGTAATTGTTGAGCGGCAAATAGGTTATTTGAGGTCTGTGGCATACTGAGTAAAACCATGTAGATGGAAGGGTGATTAATACAGAATCGTTCCCAGAAATCGGGATCGACTGAGTTGGCCAATATAGCATGTCGATTGTTTTTCAAGTGGCGCTTCACTACTGAGGAATCATTGTCAAAGCCGACTATTTTATCGACGCCTTGACTGACGAATTCATCGTAAGCACCTGTTCCAAGACGACCTAGCCCAATGATAATAATATTGACATCTCCAGGATCGATAATTGTTTCTTCGGGGAGGCGTATTTTAGACTCGAATTTTTTTGCTTTGCTGATGGTAAAAGCAATTAATTTTTCAGTATTAGCGGAAATAGGAGAGGCATAGAGAAAACTGATGGCGAGAGAAAGGGCAATGATAGTGAGCCATTCTGGCGAGAGAACTTGGGTGTCGACGCCGACTTTAGCCACAATGAGTCCAAACTCAGAATAATTAAAGAGCAAGGCAGATGAGAGGATTGCAGTACGGCTAGTGACCCTGAATTTGGTGAGTAGAAGGAAGAAGAGACCGGCTTTCAATGGAAGTACTAATGAGAGTATGATTGCAATAATAATGATATTTGAATCGGGTAAGCCATTGAGGCCAATGGAAAGGAAGAATCCCACGAGAAAGAGATCTTTAAAATTAAAGAGTTCTTTGGCAAGGTTAGTAGCGTATTTATGTTTGGCAAGCATGATGCCAAGGATCAGTGCTCCTAGATCTCCTTTGATGCCAAAGGAGTCAAATAAAACAGCCCCGCCAAGGGCAATGAGTAAGCCGAATAAAAGTAAGAGTTCACCCTGTTGAATAAAGTTTAAAAACTTTTTCATGAGCAGATAAATGGGGTAGAGTCCAACTAAGAGTGCCAAGGCCCAGGGAGAAGGGACCTCGCCCGTCGATGCGGCTAGATAAATGACAGCGGCACCATCTTGGATAATTAAAATCCCAACAGCCAGGGTGCCGTAAAAGGAATTCATCGCCCCTTTTTCTTCGAGTACCTTAACGACAAAAACGGTGCTCGAAAAACTTAAGGCAAAGCCGATGAGCACAATGGCCTTAAGGTCTAGGCCACTCAAGTGGCTGAGGCCGGTGGCAGAGAGTAAAAATATTAAGCCTGACATAGCGACGGTAATTAAAGCCATGTGACCTAAGCCTGTAGCCCAAATAGGTACTTTTAGTAGATTGCTAACTTTGAGTTTCAGGCCAATGGTGAAGAGTAGTAGGGTGACGCCGAGATCGGCAAATTGATTGAGCGCATCACGATCATCAAAGCCGATGACTGGTAACAGAAAACCTGCAGCTAAGTAGCCTATGAGTGGTGGGAGTTTAATGATTTTTGCAAGGGTTCCAAAAAAGAAGGCAATACCCAACCAAATAATAGCACTCATTCTTTATTCTTTTTAGCCTTTAAATGAAAATGGCTATTACTAGCCGAACTAATAATACCAGCAACAATGACGACGAGATAGATCTGACCAATTAAGGCTTCGGTGATACAGAGCATACGAGAGAGGCCATCGCGTGGATGGATATCACCATAACCAAGAGTGGAGAGAGTCACAAAGCTATGATACATTAAATCGAACATGTGGGGGAGTCCAGATTCCTTGTTCAGTTCCATTAAAACCCTTGTTTCGGGGAACGAAAAAGAACCCGGGTGCTTTAATTCAAGCAAAGTATAGAAATAGGTAAAGGCAATGCCAATCATTAAATAGGTACACAAACTAGCCGCTAATTTGTTGTAGAGTGAATGATCTATGCGTAAAACTTCACGGGTAATGATGAAAATATAAAAAGTGTAGAAAAGTGAACCAGAGATTAATAATATTTCGGGTGAACTATAGAGATGGTTGGAGTGAACCCAATAAGATATCACCGCGGGGAAACTGAGGACAGCAGAAATGGCCAATAAATGTTTTTCTTTTCGACACGTAAAAATGGCCGTTCCCAAGATGCATGAATAGGCGATACTGGAAAAGAATTCTGCGCCAGGAAAGTCAGTTGCTCTGAAAGGAGCAAGAAACAGAAAGATCCCTAAACTACTGAGTAGCCAGATATATTTATTTTTTGTGTAAATTGTTTTATCCATGAATGGAATCTAACTTTGTATTGATAAGGCTCAAGTAAGAGGGGCCGGATAATTCAAAGAAATCAACGAATTAATGGGGGAGAATACCTAGAATGGCTTTAGTTTAGAAAAGACAAAGTTAATTTTCAGGTAAAAACTATATGGTATATACATTTTGTATCAGCTAGGGAGGTGATAAATGACGGTTGAAATTGGTATTTTGATACTAGGCATACTGTTACTTGCGGCAGTTTTTTCGAGTAAATTGGCCGATCGTTTCGGTGTTCCAGCACTATTATTTTTTCTTGGGGTGGGAATGCTTGCTGGATCAGAAGGTATTGGGGGCGTGGAGTTCGATAGTCCCCAAATAATGCAGGCAATTGGTTCGTCCGCTTTAATGGTGATACTGTTTGCAGGTGGACTAGAGACTAGTTGGAAAAATGTACGGCCGGTGTTAGCTCAGGGAGTCGTTCTATCAACTGTTGGTGTTTTAGTACCGATGTTACTACTTGCATCCTTCGCCTGGTTCATGCTAGGGACCTATACTACTTTTGAGTTGGGAACAGGTGGTTTATCCTGGACGGAGGCTCTTTTACTGGCGGCCATTGTCTCTTCAACAGACGCCGCTGCAGTATTCTCAGTATTCCGTACAAGTAAGATTCAGCCACGGCCTCATTTAAGAAGTATACTGGAATTGGAATCCGGAAGTAATGACCCCATGGCCATATTACTGACGACGACAATTATAGGGGTTATAATGGGGACTAGCGGTTCAGTTCCGAGCATTATCGGGGGCTTATTGATACAAATTCTGTTTGGAGGAATCGTCGGCGGAATAGTTGGTTGGCTTGGTATGAAATTGATCAATAGAATGACGCTTTCAGCAAATGGACTCTATCCAATTTTGGCACTAGCTTTTGGTTGTCTAGCTTTTGGTTTGTCTGATGTGAGTGGTGGAAACAGCTATCTTTCCGTTTATATTGCAGGATTAGTTTTGGGCAACGGAATCAAAAAACGCAAAACTGAAATTTTGAGCTTTCATGATGGTCTTGACTCACTGATGCAGATTGTAATGTTTATCATGCTGGGGTTGCTGGTTTATCCTAGTCAGTTACTGCCTGTAGCAGGGGTCTCAATTACAATCGCTCTGTTTCTTATGTTTGTCGCACGACCTCTGAGTGTTTTTCTTTGTTTAAGTCCCTTCAAAATGAAAAAAAATGAGAAACTATATATTTCTTGGGTGGGTCTTCGTGGGTCAGTTCCAATTATGCTCGCGACGCTACCCGCTATGTATGGTCTAGAAGATGCAGCTATGATTTTTAATGTGATTTTTTTCATTGTCTTAACATCGGTTTTCATTCAGGGGCTCACACTTGTTCCGGCAGCAAAATGGCTAAAAGTAACGAAAGATTAGGGTATTGATATTGAATACTTTTTTCTGGTTCTCCATGTGGCGATGAGGTCCTTCCTTGCATGGATAAGTCTCAAGCAAGGCGAGACGAATAATTCAATAGTAGGGTGTGAAAATGCCTAGGAGAGCTTTAGTTTGAGGAAACTTATATAATTTTGAGAAACAAAGATGAATTCTGCAGATAATACTTGGACTTTTACTGAAGGCGGAACACTCTATTCGGAGAAGTTTGCGGATACTTACTTTATGGATGAATGTGGCTTGGAAGAAAGTCGCAGCATTTTTCTTGAAGGTAATAATTTTAGTGAACGCCTCGAAACTGCAGAAGAATTGATTGTTGGCGAAACGGGTTTCGGCACGGGCTTAAATTTTTTAGCGGCATGGGATGCTTGGCGTCAATCTTCCAAGACTTGCCGACTTATCTTTTTTTCCTGTGAACTTTACCCTCTTGAAAAGAGTCTACACAAAAAAGCACTAGAGCCCTATGGTGAACTTGCGGAACTCGCCAAAAAACTTTTGGAGCGTCTTCCCAAAACAAAGCAGGGCTTTCACCTCATTGATTTTGAAGAAGGGCAGGTTCAACTGCTATTGATGTTTGGTGATGTCAAAGAAACTTTTAAAGAATGCTCACTCAAAGCGGATGCTTGGTTTTTGGATGGTTTTGCCCCCTCAGGAAATCCTGAGATGTGGAATGAAGATGTGTTTCGTCTCTTGGCCAATCATTCAAAAGAGGGTACAACCCTAGCGACTTTTACGGCAGCAGGTTTTGTACGCAGAGGTTTAGCAGACGCAGGTTTTGAGATGAAAAAAGTACCCGGTTTTCGAGGCAAGCGTCATCGACTTGATGGAAAGTTTGAGCCAGGGACAAGACGTTTTGCCAAATTAGAATTGCCTTGGTATAGCCATCAAAAGCAAACACCGAAGCATAAGCCCGTCATTATTGGTGCGGGAATTGCGGGTACGAGTATTGCTAGGGAATTTAAGCGAAAAAATATAGAGTCAATCATAATTGACACTGCAGGTGAAGTGGCCACGGCAGCATCAGGTAATCGCCGAGGTATGATTATGCCTCTATTTACCATGCATGGAAATCATCAGGAAATGTTGACTGTGTGCGGAGCTGAATATTCTTTACAAACTTTAAAAGACCTGGATATTACGGTAGATACGGGCGCACTTGAGTTGGATAAAGATGGTGAAAATACTGAGCTTTATAAAAATGCTGAGGCACGTCATGGCAGTGAATACATTTCAGTGGATAAACAGAGTACATACGCACAACAAGCTTTGCGTATGCAGCAATCCGCAGTAATTGATCCCCTTGCTATCTGCCAAAGATTTTTTGATGAATCAGGAGCTGAATTAATCAAGGCTGAAGTTATCAAAATTGAGAGCAAGCAAGATCTTTGGATGATACATTTAAGTGATAATTCAATTCTTGAAACCGATACGCTTATTATTGCGGCGGGGACAAGCACGGCGAATCTAGTGGAAAGCATCTATGGCGAATCGATCCTTAATTTATCGAGTCTCCGTGGTCAGTTGGCTTACATTAAAGGCAAGGACTTGGCAGGTTTTCCTGATTTGCCCAATATGTATGGAGATAAATACCTGCTTAAGGATGGGAATGACTTTTTGCTTGGTGCAACTTTTCAAGAAGATGATGAAGATACTAGCTTACGAGAGAGTGATTTTGCGGAGCTCGCAGAATCTTTGAAGAAGCTGCTACCAGATTTTGAAGGCGAGCCAGAGTTTTGCGGTGGTCGTACCGCTTTTCGCTGTAAATCAAAAGATTACCTTCCGGTGGTCGGGCCAATGCCGGATCTCGCTTATTTCCAAGAAACTTATGGGGGCAATAAGAGGACTCATGCAGCCTCTCGCTTAGCCGAAGCGAAATATATGCCAGGACTCTTTGTCGCCAGTGGCTTTGGTTCTCGTGGTTTTACGACTGCACCGCTTTGTGCTCGTATGCTTGTGGAAGAAATTTGCCATGGGCGAACATTCTTTCCTGCAGATTTTCGCCGTCACTTACATCCGGCTAAATTCACCATACGCAAACTTCGCCGCGGTTAATTCTACTTAGGGCTTACTGAATAATTGCGTTTTTTAGGAAAGATCTTTTGTGGCAAGGCGAATTTGTATGGACATACTTAAGAGCCGTAGGCGCAATTATCCTTCCATAAAACGGTTTATAGGGATCGCTTATGCAAAGTAGCCCAAAAACATTATCTCTGACCTTAGGTGAAATCTATCAAAATGTTAATAGTTAAGTAAAAACATCCCGTTCAGCAAGCCCTATTTAAGAAAGCTACTGTTATAGGCTTGCTTGAGATCTGTAGGAATAGATTTTAGCACGCCAGATTCGTGGAGCTGTTTTGCAAGCGTATTCCAACGTTCGGGAGTCATTTGACCAAAGGGGTCAGCATTCATCATGCCTGGAAGCAGTGCAGAACTTCGCTTAAGCGTAGCGCCAAGTTCGGGGTTGCGTTCGAGGATGATTTTATTGGCCGAGCTAGGATCTTGCAAGTATTCGAGCCAAGCTTTTTGAGTGGCTTGCACCATCGCTTTAACTAAGTCAGGCTTTTCTTGGATGACTTGTTCACTGCAGATGAGTACCGAAGCATAGGGATTATAACCTAGATCTGCAAGAGAGAGGGTTTTGATTTGGAAGCTTTTGTCGCGGATGATGAGGGGCTCACTATTGATATAGCCTTGCATGATACTTTGTAAATCGCCGAGGAAAAGTGCCTGGCTATAAGCGACAGTTTGAACTTTTTTTATTTCTGGATGTTTATGGACCAAGTATTTATAAAAGGGCTTGGTATCGTTGATGATCAGGCGATTCGCTTTTGCGATATCCGCAAAACTTTCGAGGCTTTCGTTTTCGTGGGCAATGAGACAGCGCGGTGAAGTTTGATAGGGGGCAAGTAAGCCTACAACTTTCAGACCATTTTCACGAACGGCAAGGATTTTATCCGCATTAGCAATGCCGAATTCAAAACGTCCAATCGCCACTTCCGTCTCAACGGGATTGCCAGGACCACCATCAACGATTTCTACATCGAGGCCAGCCTTTTCATAGATACCGGAACTCAAACCATGGAAATAACCACCATGTTCTGCTTCGGGAAACCAATTGAGTTTAATTTTCACTTTTGTAAGTTCGCTTTCTTTTGGAGTCTCGTCTTTACAGGAATAGAGGAACAGAAGACTGAAGAGGAGCATAAGTTTATTCATGGTGTTTTCCTATCAAAATGGGCGCGTTTAAGAATGAAGTCTCCACAAATGGAGACAGAAATAAAGATGATCCAGCCAAGCAGTGCGGCACAAAGGCTAGAAGCAAAGAGGTAGGGGTAGTTGGCGTTTTGCTGATTGCTTTGAATGAGGTAGGCCAGCCCACGAGATTCACCGCTGAGGCCAGTGAAATATTCTCCAACAATGGCGCCGACAACTGCGAGACCTGCGGAAGTTTTTGCCCCAGTAATCAGATTGGGGATGGCCGAAGGGATACGGATTTTACACATGATTTGCCATTTGCTCGCTTTATAAAAATTCATGAGCTCCAGTACTTGGCTATCAATTCTGGTGAGGCCAGTAGTGACGGCAGTAATGATGGGAAAAAGAGAAATGATAAAAGAGATCAAAATCATTGATGGTGTACCGGCGCCAAACCAAAGAATAAAAATGGGGGCGATTGCCACAATCGGGACTGATTGTAAAAAAATAGCATAGGGATAAATGCTGTTTTCGATGACTTTGGATTGCGACATAAAGAAAGCAATGAGGGAGCCTCCAATGAGAGAGAGCAAAAATCCACATAAGGAGACGAGGCCACTATTAAAGCTTGCTCTAAATAAGTCCTGTTTATATTCGATGCAGGTTTTTAGTACTGTGATCGGAGAGGGCAAGACAAAAGGATTGATCTTGAAGATGTGAATGCTGCTTTCCCAAATAAGTAAAAAGAGGCCAAAGAAAATTATGGGAGCTAGTTTTTTCATCGCTCAGCCTCCCTAAGCACTTGGCGGACTTCGCAAAGTTTTTCTTGGAATAAGTTTTCATTGAAAAAGCTAGCCTCACGAGGAAAATTTTGGTCAACAGTGATCTCAGCTTCAATTCTACCTGAATTCAGACCCATAACAAAAATCCGGTGGCTCATGAAGACAGCTTCGCTGAGATTGTGAGTGACGAGAATAATGGTGGAGGGTTTTTGCTGATGAATTTGCTGAATCTCTAAATTCAGTTTTTCGCGAGTCATTTCATCTAAGGCGCCAAAGGGCTCATCCAGAAAAATGAGTTTTGGTTGAGTGATGAGTGCTCGTGCTAAGGACGCTCGCATGCGCATTCCGCCCGAGAGTTCGTGAGGATACTTTTGGCGATGTTCGCATAAATTTGTGAGTGCAAGAACTTCCTGAAGCAGAGTTTCTTTGGATTTTTCTTGAGGGGCGGTAATTTCTAACGGTAGAGAAATATTGGCTTCTAGTTTACGCCAATCGAGCAGTAGCGGATCCTGAAAAACAAAACTACGGGAATGCTCTAGCTCGGGATCAATAAGAACTGAACCGGAATCGCTGTCCTCTAGACCCGCAATGACACGCAGCAAAGTGGATTTACCACAGCCAGAAGCTCCAATAATCGAGACGATTTCGCCAGGAACAATTTCGAGAGAGATATCCTCGAGTACCTGCAACTCGCCAAAGCTCTTGCAAACTTTTTTTAATTTAACACTCATAAGGCTCTCATTGATAATAAGTCTCCAAATCTAGCGTCCTCATGAACTGATGCAATAAGGCAGAGTTAAAATGAGCTCTATTTGAAAGGATTTCACCACTTAGTCATCTTCCTGTGATTAAATGCCGATTCTTGGCAAGATTTGCGCAGTCTTTCTTTATTTTCGTGTTTAATAGCACCCAAGTCCCCTTTAATTTAAGCACAATATTTAAGGAGCTATGATCTCCGCAATTTTAACTGGATGGAATGAGATGTCGGATTTTAAGAATATGGAGGAGTGGGAACAGCGTTTATGGAATGCGCCGGTTCTCGGACGTAGTATGAAGTCTGTATACAGTAACAAATTAATAGTATCATGTTCAAAATGGTTACATTTTTTTGATAAATTTACCGAAGCAGTTTTTTACCAGGTGAAACCCCTTAAACGATCTGTTGTGTATTTAAAAACACAGCGTAGTATGCTTTTTCCCACGCTGATCTTAGACCAAGTTGAGCTATAGTTTATGGGGTATGTGCCTAATTATAGTCTTCGTGAATTAGCTCAAAGGATTTTTGTTACTTGGAAGCTTACTATCATTGATCGTGATAATTTATCATTAATTCACAAACCCCTTCAATTAGATTGGGGTTTAGTTGACGATAAAGATATCTTGTCATTGCTGGAAATCATTCAAAGAGCTACCGACAGAGGTTGGCGAGGAATTATTGAGTTCAGAAGATTTTTTGTAGAAAAGTGTGAGTTAATTTATCCACCTGAAGAAGAGATAGTGAAGGGAGCTGGTGTTCATATTCAAGATTACTTTGAAGACACTGAAGGGGCGTCATTAAACGACTATCAACTGAACCGACTTCTCTCTGGACATGAAAATGTGGAGAAACTTCCAAGCCCTGTTTCTATGGAAAATAGTCCTTTGTCAGAGATGCTGAATCATGGTGCTTGGAGTATGCACTATTCAAAGTTCTTTCAGCATTTTGATAATATTTGTGAACATATCAAGAATAGTCTGTGGTACAGAAGCCCTTGTCAGTATGTGCGTTCAGCTGATGGCGTTGAGCATGAATTTGCTAAGTTCGAGGACTTTTTGGTCGTGGCACCTTATTTCAGGATGCTATTAAAGAATGATGCAGTCTTGAAAAAAGCTATTGCGGTTCACGCAAAATTTGCTGATGACAGTCTTCGCAGGCAATGCATAAAACTTCAGTGGGATGGGACGACCATACAAATTGAGGGTGATAATTATTTAGCTTTTTGGATGCAGGAATATTCAGTAATTGATTTATTGGATACGGCTATCTATGGGTCAGATTTATTTCATGCAGCGCCAGAAATTGATAAAGAAGGTGAAATCAAATCTAAGAAAGATCTTCGTGGTCAGAAGAGGGATATCAAACATCGTGAACGATTAGAAGAGATTTTAGACAAATATTCTAAGGCGGATTTCTTATATGCTTTATATCAAGGTTTGCGATGTGCTTTTGATGTCATCTTAAAAATACAAAAAGCTATTACTGAAGATGTTCAAAATTGGTCAGAGCTTCATAAACTTGTTCAATCAAGCTATCATAAACATGAAGAACTGTATCACCACAGCTCATCTGAAATGGTTTATTTACCCTCTAGTGCAGATTTGATTACCTATAAATTTAAATCGGGAATGCCAATTAAAGAAATTGCGAAGTTTTTCGAAATTGAAGAAGAGTATTTACGTAAATATATCCTACAAAAAATGAATAAAAATGGACGTACTCTATCTGACTCCGAAGAATGGGTATTGCTAATTTCGTCTAACTTTAACGAGCCTTTTTCTTCGGAAATACTGCAAAGAATTAATTTTAATATTTCTTCTAATAGTGAGCGAGTTTTAGAAGTAATTGTTGCCGAAAAAGGTGTGTTAAGTCTAAATACCATTCTCGAGTTTTTAAGGCCTGGAGTCAATGAGCTAGATAAAATTGAAATAGCATTACGCAAAGTCTTAATGGCAGAGTTGACTCAACTACACTTTGGCTTGAAGTTCTTGAGGAAATTGGAAACAGTTAGAGAAAAAAATATCAACTAATTGAAACAACCACTAAAAGCTAAGAGTGCTTTATCTAAAGTAAGGCACCTGTTACTCCTGTGATAGCATCTTCGTGCCTGAAGTACTGCATAACTCTTAGTTTTGGTACGTGTAATCATATTAGGCAAATTTACTTAAAATTCTCTAAAAAAAGTGCGCAATCACTAAGTTCCTATGGTAAGAAATTTAAACTTTGTCTTAAAGTCTTCAGAAGTACTTGAAATTTATGGGCTAAAAGCGATATATAGACGTATAAACTTTATTAACATAAATTATAACACGGAATATTTGATATGAGTCAAGAAAAATTAAAAGAGCTTTCAGATCACATCGCAGTACTCAGTGCAGAGGGTGTTCAAGCCGCTAATTCAGGTCACCCAGGTATGCCAATGGGATGTTCAGACATCGGTAGCGTACTTTGGAGCAAGCATTTAAAACACAATCCAGCCGATTCAAACTGGTTCAACCGCGATAGATTCGTACTTTCCGCTGGTCATGGTTCTATGTTCATTTATTCGCTTTTACACCTTTTCGGTTACGACGTAAGTAAAAAAGATCTTCAAGATTTCCGTCAACTAGGTTCAAAAACTCCTGGTCACCCAGAGTTTGGTCACACTGATGGTGTTGAAACAACGACTGGTCCTTTGGGCGCAGGCATTTCAAATGCAGTTGGTATGGCACTTGCAGCTAAAGTCCAAGGCGAAAAATTCAATACAGCGGATCACACAATTGTTGATTCAAATATCTACGCTATCTGTGGCGACGGCTGTCTTATGGAAGGTGTTTCTTCAGAAGCGGCATCTACTGCTGGTCACCTTGGTCTTGATAACTTAGTTCTCGTGTACGATTCAAATAGCATCACAATTGAAGGCTCAACTGATCTTGCTTTCACTGAAGATGTAGCGATGCGTTTCCGCGCTTATAACTGGGAAGTTATCGAATGTAATGGTAATGATCTCGACGCGGTTGACTCGGCTTTAACTCTTGCGAAGCAATCTGATAAGCCAGTTATCATCGTTGCGACTACTATCATTGGTAAAGGTTCACCAACGAAAGCTGGGACTCATAAAGTTCACGGTGCTCCACTAGGTGCTGAAGAAGTTTCTGGTCTTCGTGCAACACTACTTGGCGGCGAAGCTTTCGGCGTAAGTGATTCGGTAAAAGATTTCTGTGCAATAACAGCTGCCGCTGGTGCTGAAGCTCAAAAAGTTTGGGAAGCGGATTTCGCTGCTTGGTCACAAGCTAACCCTGAACTTCTTAAAGAGTGGAACGCTTACCAAAACCACGAGCTTCCTGCTGAATTCTCTTTCCCTGACTTTCCTGTCGGCGAATCAATTGCTTCACGCAAATCTTCTCACATGGTTTTAAACTCACTCGCAGCACAAGTTCCTTACCTCCTAGGTGGATCTGCTGACCTTGATTGCTCAAACCTTACTCGTTTAGATGCTGAAGGCGATATCAATACTGGTAAGTTCGATGGTCGCAACCTTCACTTTGGTGTACGTGAGCACGGTATGGGCGGAATTGTCAATGGTATGATCAACTTCGGTGGCATGCGCGTTTACTGTTCAACTTTTCTTGTTTTCGCTGACTACATGCGTCCAACGATCCGCTTGGCAGCTTTGATGAATACTCCAGCAATTTACATTTTCACTCACGATTCCTTCTTCGTAGGTGAAGATGGACCGACTCACCAACCAGTAGAGCACAAAGCGGCTCTCGAGTGTATTCCTGGCCTTACAGTTCTCCGTCCTGCTGATGCTAACGAAGTTAAAGCTGCTTGGGAAGTTGCTATCAGAAAAACTGATGGTCCTACTGCGCTTCTTATGTCTCGTCAAAACTTAACGACTCTTGCGGGTACAGTTGACAATGATGTAGCTAAAGGTGCTTACGTCGTGAAAGCTGAAAGTGGCGCTACAATTGATCTTATCCTTATGGCTTCTGGTTCAGAAGTTGATCTAGCCGTTCAAACAGCTAACAATCTCGAAGCTGATGGTAAATCAGTTCGCGTTGTGAGTATGCCTTCTTCAACTCTTTTCGAAGAGCAGAATGCTGAATACAAAGAAAGCGTCCTTCCTGGCGCAGTAAGCAGTCGTTTTGCGATTGATTACGGTTCTTCAATCAGCTGGTACCGTTACATCGGACTTCAAGGTGCTAGCCACTGCCTAGATCGTTTCGGTGAGTGTGGACCGGGTGGTAAAGTTGCAGAGTTCTTCGGTTACACTGTGGATGCTCTTACAACAGAAGTTCGCGACTACCTCGCATAAGAATTTCTTTCGCACTTTGAAAAGTGTTTAAAAGGTCGGCGTAAAAGCCGGCCTTTTTCTATTTTTAGGCCTGCCGATGTGGAATAAATGGCGAGATCAGCTTTATTATCAAAAAATTATTAAAGTCTAACAGGAACACAAAAGATATGAGCTATCACGCCGATACCGTGCACGGTGAATCCATTCGCATTACGGGCCATATTCCCGAAGATAAACCTTGTTTTGTCATTTCATGTAATCGCGGCGAAATTGCTGCCGATACTTTACGTGCTGCCAAAGAAATCATGAAGCCCCATGTACTCACAGCCACACTGCATACTGCAGGTGATGCTCAGTACCCTTACGTTGAGCAATCCGAGTACCACATTTGTATTGGTCCAGATAACTTCACTCCCGAGCAAGTTGCTGCGGGTCGCGCAAAAACTCCTTACATGGATATCCCTACTTTATTGACGGCTTGTGGTATTGTCCGCAAAATCGGCGAAGATCTCTTCGGCAAAGACGGTTTCAAAATTGGCGTTCATCCTGGTTATGGCATGCTTTCAGAAGAACCTGAATTCGCTAAAGCGATTGTTGATGAAGGTTATATCTTCATTGGTCCAGGTGAAAAAACTCAAGCAATGATGGGCCCGAAAGATAATGCCCGTGATTTAGCGATTGAATCAGGCTTACAAGTTGTTCCAGGTGCGGGTGATATTCGCACCGTAGAAGATGCGCTAAAAGCTCACAAGAAAATGATTACTGATAGTCCCGAACTCGCCGATCGTCGCTTCCGCTTAAAAGCGGTTGCAGGTGGTGGTGGTCGTGGTCAGATCATTTTTAAAGGTGCAGAAGAATTGCCCGCAAAATTTGAAGAAGTTCAGAATATTTCTTACGCACTTGGCTGGCCTTCTCATTTCGTGATGGAACTCAATATCGAAGTTTCCCGTCATTACGAAATTCAACTTTTCAAAGACCTGACTTTTTATGGTCGTGAATGTACGCTTATGCGTTCATCGCAAAAAGAGATCGAAGAATTCTTAGCGCCAGAAAGTTTAATGGACACCGATCCTATTGCCGCTAAGCAAGTCGAAAAAATGCTTTTAGCTGCCCCTAAATTGGCTCGCTTATGTGACTTAGATTCTGTTTCAACACTCGAATGTATTTACGATGAAGAATCTCAGAACTTATATTTCCTCGAAATGAATACGCGTATTCAGGTTGAGCACCCAGTGACAAACCTCGCTACGGGTATTGACTTGCTAAGATCGCAAATCCTTTACGGCTTTGGCGCACCTATCACTCTTAAACAAGAAGATGTGGAATTCCGCGGTCACTCAATTGAAGCAAGAATTACCAACCTTGACCCGTATAGCAAAACTTACGGTCCCATGGGCGGTAAAACTATCGAGCGCTACCTACCTCCAAAAAGAACGGATCGTATGCGTCATTATGGCTATGTGAATAGTGGTAATACTCTTACCAGTTTTGACCCGATGTTTGCGAAATTATTAGGTCGTGGTCACGATCGTCAAGAAGCGATAGAAGCTCTCTTCCGTGCGCTCTCTGAGTTTATTGTAGAAGGTCCTGCCTTCCGTCACAATATTCCTCATCAGCTCTTTGTGATTTGTCACCCAAAATTCCTTGAGCGTGATTATAATTCCGAGACGATGGACGAAATTCGTGAGCTCTTCTTAGAGAAGTTTGTCCCTTTCTTTGACGAAAAATTCGGCAAAGAGAATCGTTATCATTCTCCTATTGTAGCCGATGCAGTCAATCTTTTCTACGGACAGCACTTCCACTAAAACGTGGCCGCAGCTCAAAGACAGATAGGTCCCTATAAAATCATCGGTCGCCCACTGGGCACCGGTGGTATGGCGACTGTATACCGCGTAGACGATGGTAGCGGTCAGCATGCCGCTCTCAAAGTTCTTCACGCTCACCTCAATCGTGAACAAAAAGTTGTTAAACGCTTTAAGCAGGAATTTGCCATTGGTCAAAAGATGGCTCACTTCAATAATTTTGTTAATATGCGGACTTTGGAAAAAGTCGATAATTCCTGGTGCATTCTCATGCAGCTCGTCGAGGGTAAGACTTTGGAGCACCGTTTGCTCGAAATTCCCCAAGCGATTGCGGTGGTCGCAAGCTTAGCCAATGCCCTGCATAGTTTTCATGGCAAAGGCCTTGTTCACCGTGATATAAAACCAGAGAACATAATTTTAAGTCATGCCGGCGAACTGAAAATTATGGACTATGGCATTACCCGTGAACTAGCCAATAATATGACCCGTACAGGTACGGCCATGGGAACACTGCTCTACATGTCTCCGGAGCAATTAAAAGCGGAAAAATCACTTGATCACCGAGCTGATATTTATTCTTTAGGCGTTATTTTTTATCGTCTGCTAAGTAAACGCGACCCCCAGGCTTTAAGTAATAAAGCAGAATATGTGCAAGTCATGGATAGTCGACTGAAGAGAAAGATGCGTCCACTTCCGGGCATCAAAGACGAAAAATTAAATAATTTGCTTGAGCGCATGATGGCGATGGATCCCAATGATCGCCCCAAAGATTGCAAAGTACTCGTGAGTGAATTACAGAAGCTTTCTGCCACTCCCAGTAATATTAAAAAAGTTCTTAGCGCAATAGCTAAAGAAGAGCCGAAGAAAACTAAGGCAGCCAGTAAAGCAAGCCCAAAAGTCAATAAGACAATTCAGCGTGCAGCTACTAAGAATGAGGCAAAAAAGGCGCCAGCCACTTTTATTATGATTGGTTTCATTATTTTTGTTTTGGCCTTTGCAGGGCTTTATTTCTTTGGTCCGCAGCAACTCCGTGACGAATTACAAAAAATAGTCTCTGGATAAAGTTATTTTCATTGATCTTTTTAGAGTCACTGAATTGATTAAATAAGTCTCGAAAGTTACAATGAAGCAGACTTAAAAACTATCTGCGAGCAAGCTTCCCACATGTCATCAAAAAAAACGCCAGTAATCTGTGCCCTCGATTTGGGTTCTATGAATATTCGCGTGATTTTAGCCGAAGTCGTCGAAGGAAAACCGCGCTTGCTTTCTTGTGCGAGTCGCCCATCACTTAAGATCAATAATGGTGATATCCAAGTCGTACAAGTTGTAGGTGAACAACTTCTCTTGGCACTTCAGCACGCAGAAGAATTAGCCCATGATGTGAATATTGATCACGTCTATGTGAATATTTCTGGAAGTGGCTTACATACCGATCTCGCCAATGCGAATGTCTATATATCTGATACTGAGGGCGTCGTTACTGCAGAAGCCATACGTGAATTAGATATTTTGATAAACGATCACAAAATCCCAGCGAACCGCGAATTACTCTGTGTGGAGTTTTGTAAATTTTTCATTGATAATCAAAAAGAAGTGCTCGATCCTACAGGACAAGTGGCGGTCGCACTTTCTTGTGATGGCGTCATCGTTAGTGCCGACCAAAATTATGTCGGTGGTGTACGTCGACTCATTAAAGAAAACTTGGGACGCGATATCATGCGCTTATTGCCCAGTAGCCGAGTCCTTCCTCATGCTTTTCAAAATACTCAAGATCCTGATCGTGGAACTCTGTGCTTAAACTTAGGTTATGGAACGCTGGATTACTCAGTTTATAAAGGCAATAAGCAATACCTCAATACTTTGCCTATTGGCTTGGATCATATTTGTATGGACCTCGCCGAATGTTTCGACCTTCATTCAAAAGAATCAGAAAAACTTTTAAAAGCTTATATCGAAGTCTATGGATCTTTGCCTGAAGGCGAAGATGGCATGATAGAACTTAAAGGTCTACCAGGAACTGCCCCACGACGTGTATCGCTACAATCAGTCGAAAAAGTGGTGGTTGCCCGTCTAGGTGAAATGCTTGCATTTGTTTGGCACGATATCTGTCATGCAAAAAAAGATAGCTCAGTGAGTGCCGTGCTCATCACTGGCGGTGGCGCCAAGCTACAAGTTTTAGAACGTTTGATTCCCGAAGTCATGGGACTGAATTTAAGCAAAGCTCACTACGAGCCTCAATACATACTTCCCGACATGCGTGATGAACCCGAACTCTGGGCAAATTGTCTTGGAACGCTCGTTTCTGGTGCCCGTGATTATGAAGTGAGTGTAAGTAAAGGTAACATGCCCATCGCTAGTCAGTTCATTGCAGAATTCCGACGTGTCGGTGGCTTAGTGACAGACATCTTCTCCCACCTTAAGTGGTAGTATGTTCCTAAGTTTATAAGCCTCAAAAAATAGAGATTGATCAAAGTTTGTCTATGTTTTTTTCCTAAAGATAACTCTAGAAGAAATGAAAATCAGGACTACTAAGCCCATAAAAAAACTTAGGGAAAGACAAAAATCATGCCTAAGGCTTTTAGAGATATTATGAGCTAGTAGGGATATAATGATTGCGCTAAGACTTGCTAACCATAGTATGAATAAGAGTTTATTGATTTCGATTTTATGTTTTGTCAGTCTAAGTACATGGTAAAATACAATCAAGAAAATCAGCCAAGAAATAAAAGCAATGAGGACATCCAACAATAAAGAAGGGGGAGTTTTTTTTACTATTGATTGAATCGAGTGGCTCATAACAAGACAAATCAAAGCCATGAAGAAAGAATAACTTTTGATGATCATAGAAAATGATAAGGTACTAAAAACTTTTCTTTGTTTTAAAAAGTGAGGTAGTAAAAGCATCCCCTGAATAAGCCGACTAAAATCACCATCAATGATGATGGCTTTAAGTTGATTTTTAATTTGGACAACTTTGCTGATAAAATACTTACCAAGAGCTTTGATCTTATCTTTAGACCTAGCAATCACCTTATTAATAAAAATGAAAGAAACGGTATTTTCATCCAGTACTTCGATAGAGGGGCTATTAGCTTCATCATTCTCAAAAGAATCTGGGCGTATTTGTTTTAGACGTGCCATGATCAGAAAGTAGAGCGAGGGACCAAACGCAAAAACCATGACTGCGAAGCCACAGATAATACCAATAAAATTCATCCAGTCTGCACAACAGGTTTTCCTACCCCGAATAGTGATATGAACTCCAAGTGCGATGATAAGTTCTAGCGCACTTCCAGACCATAAGTATGTTTGAATTTTTTTGACTTTATCTTGAGCCTTAACTTTTGATGTGACCCGATAAAAGTACCACGACCAAAAAACCCAAAAAATCACTATGATCAATACTGTGCTTACAAAAAAGAAATCCTTAACGAATACGATTAGAAAAAGAGTACCCATAAGTAAACCAAAAATGAGTAAGGCCATCATGAATGCTGCAGAAATTATGGTGAAATGAATAGAGCGTTGGGGGATGTGTCGTTTTTTACTAATGGCAACGGGAAGACGAAGCATAGTGAATTGGGCGATGCCAAATGCAAAGATGATAAGAAAAAAAAGCCAAATTTCATCATTCTTGAATGGGAAATGGAATAATCCCCTTTTATTAGGAAACGCAAGAGCTTCAAGAGCAGGGAAACACAGCGCTAAAATCAAACAGTAGACTAAGGCAACAACTAAGGACCAGTGCTTCATAAAGGAGGGCTTTGGAAAGAATTTAAGATGAGAGAAAGCTTAAAATAACAATAAAGATATTTATGATTTACTTCATTATTTCTTTACCTCTCCAATTAACTTGCTTCGACCGTGATAATCAGCAAATGCCCAGCCTTTAAACTGATTATTTTCATAGTAGTAATGAATAGTCACATCAAAATCATTAATTTGATTAAATAAATTAATATATATGAAATCATGAGGGCCTTTGCTAGCTGTAATAACAGCCTTGTTTTGTATTTTAACATTTGACTTTATATCTGCCACTACATCATTAATGTTATTTTTTCTAAATATTATTTCATAATTTCTCTCTAAACTAAAGTTTCTTTGAGTAAGTGACTCACCTTTAATTCGATAATCACTTTTTTTAAAATTAATTTTTAGTTCGAATAAAATCTTCTCATCTTTGACGATGTATAAATCTTGATAAAAACTATTTTTAAATTTTTTATTTGAGAGACCCTTGAAAGTGTTTTTGTAATCATCAAGAAAAACTTCGAATTGTATTAGTTGTGCCAAAAGCTTTTTTTGACTATCACTATCAAAATTTTTCGATGACAAAATATTTAAAACCTTATCAAATTCATGCTGAAGATCTGTTATATACTGTTCAAGTAATGTTTCCGAAATATATCGCTGATTATCATCAAACTTAATCGCATCGTCGAAAAAATATTTATAATTATCTATTTTGTTATGGGCATCAGCTAATGTACCTTTAACAGTACTAGACATGCCATCAGCAGTGGCTTCTTCAGTTAATACATATTTTGCAATACGAGTCTGTTTTTTTAAAATTGAAGTATAATCATCTATCATTTCATAAGAATATTTTAAATCATTGCCATTTTTAGAAGTGCAAGAATTTAAAATAAAAACAGTAGCTATAAGCAAAAGTATTTTAACAATTTTTTGTATCATTTTTTCTTCATGGCAGTGGAGGTGGAGGTGGAGGTGAACACTGTTGGCCGATCGCAAAACTCCTATTGGCCGCTTGTTGTATAGACATATCTCCTATGTATAACAGAGATAATTGAGCAGTAGAGTAAGTTTCAAGAAGGCTATATAGCTCATCTGCGGTTGTATTTGAAGTATAAATGACTTCCACCATTACAAAGTCATTTTTAAAATTACATGGGTAAGATATATATTTATTATTCATATATACCTTACCTTTGTCCAATAAGATTAAATTCAAAGGCCAAGCCCTAGGGTTAAGTTGAAAAACTAACTCGTCCTATGAAGCCGGTAAAATGAACGAGAAGCAAGCTTTCCTCTTTGCACCTCATCACGTTGCGGAAGAACTCTACGATCTCAAAAAAGACCCGCACGAGATCAACAACCTTGCAAAAGATTCCGAGTACGCTTCTACGCTGAAAGAGCACCAAGTGATCCTTACTAAATGGATTAAGGCCACTGATGACCAAGGTCAGTACGACGAAACTGTTCCTTTCTTGAAAGGTGTTTTATCACAATGGTCCGACGCTGCAGTTAACCCTGAGTACGCGAAAGCTAGAAAATAATCAATATAGAATCGGTTCCTGTTTCTATAAAAAAAACCATGCCGACATGGGGGAAGTTACATTACCCCACTTTACTTCAATTTTAGACATTATCACGACACCAATTCAAGCTGCTATTGTAGATCCTTTCAATATGAAAGACGATAGACAAAAACGGAAAGCTGCCAAAGAACTAAATGAAAACAAAGATAGATTTCAGGGTTATTAAAAACAACACCTAACCATGAGCTGCAGAGGAATTTCTTCACTTCGCTCGAAATCCCTAATCTCGGTCGTTATGATAGGCTCGTACCTTCAGCACGATCATGTTACTATTGATACTACCTGTGACGCTGCTTCGCTTGTCACAGGTTAAAATAGCACGATGCCCACGGCATGTGAAATACTTAAGTTCCCACTCCTTACGGAGAGTTCGAGAATCTTACCAGACAAGCAAACTAAACGCATCCGCCTGTGCGGCGAGCACCCTTTACTGAGTAATGGGAGCCCATTTTTTTCGGACGGGTGGGATCACTTTGCTGAAATCTAAGTTCGCCTGCTCAATTAATTCAGATCTCATTTTATCTAGAGTCGACTTGTACTCCGGATTCGACGCGAGATTGGTCCATTCATTGGGATCTTCAAGATGATTATATAGCTCTTCTTTACCATTATTATAACGTATATAACGCCAATCCTTGCTACGAGTCGTCCAGTGCTGAAGATCGGGATCCATCTTAGTATGCGGTCCGGCGTACACCATAGTTAAAGCGGTCTTGGGTCCCTGCCAATCATTAGTCTGGGGATTAATCAAGAGCGGCTTCATACTAAAGCCATCCAATTTCGCGCCTTGTTCATTTTTACGTGTATCCCCCTTGAGATTACATAAATCTACGAGAGTTGGATAAAGGTCAATCAAAGCAACTGGATGCTCGGCCAAGTGCCCTGCCTTTTCTCTTTGAGCGGGCTCGAATTTACTGCATCTATCACTTGCCCTATGCAATCATCTACTGCCGCAATACTCGCTAAGTATGCCTGCGTAAAAGCGCGAATTCCCGCTTCCTGATTGGGGTAGGATTGCTTGAGCAACTCAAAATATTTCAATCCTTTCTTATCACCATCAAATACCTCGGTATAAAAAGTATCGCTCGCATCATTTTTTTTGATTATCGGCAACTGTATTTTATCCAAGGGAAACATGTCAAAATATTTTTGCGGTACGTGAAGTGGTGTGTGGGGACGAACAAAGCCCACCCCCAAGAAGAAGGGTTGATCCTGGCCATTTTTTTCAAATGATTTGATCTGCGCTGCGGCCCAAGCGGCATTCTCTTCATCTGGAGTCATGTCACGTCTTGCTGAATCATCAAAATTCAAACTTCGATCTTTGACTTTCCACGATCCTCTAAGCCAACCTTCCCCCTGAGCCCTATTTTTAGGTATAGCTTCCAAAGCTCCAAAAGATCCATCAATCGCCCCTATTGAATTAAAGGGTGCGGGTACGCCGGGGTGGGCTACCGATGCCTTTCCATTTAATGAATAAAAGGGGCCATAATCAGCCTGCTTATTGTAATACGGCCAAACATTTTTTGTAAAGTGGTGAAGTAGCTTTCCCGAGCCAGTGACATAATAACCATTATCGGCAAAATGCTCCATCATTGTCTTAGAATTTTTAAGTATTGCATTCTGAAACCACTTACCCCAAAATAAGTTCTTTGAGGTATGAGGATAGATACCCGTGAAAACGCTCGCACGTGATGGGGCACAAACCGGGTTGTTGCTATAGGCTCTTTTAAACATCACCGCAGATTCTGCAAAGCTGGCTAAGGCGGGAGTCTGGCTTTGATCGTGCCCCTTCATCCCCGAAATATAATCGTTGAGATCATCGCACATGATAAAGACCACATTGGGTCGCTTTTTATCCATCGATGCCGCAGAGGCCCATACTGAACCACATAGCGCGGCCACTAAAAAACTAAATTTGAAATTCATATATATAAGATCATTTTTATTATTAATAAGGACATTTAAGGCAACCAAAAATCTGCCGTTGCATCATTCTTGCTTTGTAAATAGGTACTTCCCAAAGCCGCTACGTGACCATCAATAAAGCCCACATTCGCTTTATTATCATGACGCGCAATACGCTTTTCTTGATCACTATCTAATACCTTATCCGCCGTTAAAGTCGTTGCCCAAACTACCGGCATGATATTATAAGAATCCATCAAGAGCATGGTATCTGATCCGTGACTCGTATCCATGGGCACTGGAATTTGCCATGCGCCATCATCATAGGCTAATTTCGCATTAAGCCCAATTGAGCTTGCCCAATATTTATCTGTATCCTGAATCGGTGAACCATTGGGACAGGCACGTAAATCTACTTCAAAGTTGGGCAAGTAATTCCCTGAAGCTAGCTGCCTAAACCAATTCAGGCCATCATCATACCTCACTGGAGCATAGTTCTCATTATCTTCTGCATACATAGCCACTGCTACTGAGTGCTGCTTGATTTTATTTGTACAGATCGCCTGTTGAGCCTTTTTTCGCGCCTTCCCTAAGGAAGGAAGTAATAGACTCGCCAAAATCCCTATAATGGCCACTACCACCAAGAGTTCAATAAGAGTGAAAGGTGTAATCTTTTTCAAAATATATCTCCTTGTCTTTTTAAAAGAAAACCAAGTGAAAACAGGAAAGTGACTAAGTGGCTCACATTTATTTTTTCTTCGCTTACTCATCTAATCTACGTGACCAATGATCAATCTGTTAATTTTCAAAAACAATTCTTGAGTTAGTTTAAAGTAAAACCAGCCTAAAGTATATGAATGACTTATTTCTTTAGACGATCCTGATACATGGATGCTGAAATTTCGCGGGTCGCCTTATTAATATAATTAAAATATAACGGACTTTCGTATAAACTTATATATTTATTTAGGTCGTCTCCTTTTAAACTTTTAGGTTTTGTAAGTTTATAAGCTGAATATCCATGGTGCTCCGCGTTAAATATAGAGTTGTAATGCTTGTAATCACTTAAATTTTCGTTAACGGTAAGGTGTCTAGATGTATTAATTATTACCTGAGGAGAAGGGAGAGGTATATTAGACATCAATAATGATGCTTCGTTATTATCAATAGACCTTAATAACTTTTTTAAATCTCCAATAGTGGTGTTTTTCGTCACATACACATCATACGTTGGGGGATTTAAAGCGGACCATCTCAATGTTTTTTCTTTTAAACTTTTCATACTCTGTATGATCTCACCATTGAATAATGTCTTTCCACCATCCATTACTAATTGAGGATTAGATGTAAAGTTATTTAAAAATTCTAAGCGAAAAGTATTATCTCGTAGGAATTTAAATTTTATCGGCCGACAAAATAAATCGTTTAAGGAACCTAGTTTTAGTGATTTTTTGAATTCTACTTTTACACAATGTGATTTTAGCTTATTGTTAAGCTTTAAGATACTTTGGTCATCTGCATCATCATAAACAAAGTTATTCACACTGTTTCCATATACTGAGTAGCCACATATTATAAATAAAAAAATCATCGTTAAATATTTGGTCATTTTTATAAGCCTATTTTTATCATTCCAAGTATACGACTAACGAGAATCAGATACAAGATTTCCATCATCATCGTAAGTGAAAGATTCAGAAGCTTTTGGTATGTAGACGATACCATTGTGAATCTTAATATGATACTTAGAGATTAATCGGAAAACTGACTCTGACTTGGGTCCCTTTTTTGTCTGTAGGGGAAAGAAATTTGATTGTGGACTGATGATGAGTGAGGATTTCGCGGACGATGGCAAGACCGAGGCCGGAGCTTTTGCGGCCGTTATTGGGGCGTGGTAAAGAGTAGAAGCGGTCAAATATCTTTTCTAAGGCATAATCGGGGATGCCCGAGCCCTGATCGTTAATAGTGATGTGATAGCAATTATCATCTCGTTCCATTTTGACTTCAATCGTGCTCTCTTCAGGCGAGAATTCAACGGCGTTTTTGATGAGGTTATTGATCGCTAATTGGAGTAGAAAATCATTGCCTACAATGGGAGACTCGTCGACTTCGCTTTGCCAGGAAAATTGATAGTGGGGAAAGCGCTCACGGCTTTCGTCGAGGATTTTTTGACAGAGTTTTTTTAAGTCGAGTTTTTGCATCTCCATTGGCTTAGCTTGATTCTCTAGGCGACTGAGAAAGAGAATATTTTCCACCATTTGCGTCATTCGCGTTGTTTCTTTACGAAGATTGGAGCAAAGTTTTTCGGCTTGCTCCGGGGACGCTTCATCCAAGAGTTCCAAGGCCCCATGCATGGCCGCAAGGGGACTTTTGAGTTCATGACTTAAGGTTTGCATATAGGATTCAACATAGGCTTTGCCATCGAGTTTTTTGAGGATTTCTTCCATGGTGTGAGCCAATATTTTTATTTCACCATAGGGAGTAGCGGGAAGTTGTGGGCGTTGGCCTTCACCAACGGATTTGGCGTAATCAGTGAGAGCTTCGATGGGACGAACAATACGGCGCGTGAAATAAAAACAGAGTAGAATAAGTAGTGCAAGAGTCAGTAAGGCGGTGCGGATAATTTTTTCTCTAGCTCTATCTAGATAGAGGCTCAAGCGCTTGACGGGTTTGACGTAAGTAATGGTGCCAGAAATGTTTTTATTGTGGTCGTAAATGGGGAGGCTGACATGCAAGACGGAGCTCGAGGGAAGATCTTTGTCTGCACGGGTTGCTCGTGCTCCGTAATCTCCGGCGAGGGCTAAAGTGATATTTCGCCAATGACTAAAATCATTGCCCATTTCCTGATTATTGGCAGAGTGGAAAATGATTTTTCCGGTGGCATCAGTGAGGTATAATTCGGTATCGCTACCCCATTTTTCGAGAGCATAGATTTGTGCTTTAGGAGTGAGCTTAGGTTCTTGGGAATGTTGATCAAAAGTATTTTTCAGCGGAGCAAGCGCCATGGGATCAGAGTCTGAACGCAGTGCGTAAATGAGCGAGCGCAGGGTGAAGACTTGATCATACATCAGTTCTTCGCTGGCTTCTAGATAATGACGGCGGGCATTAGTATTGAGTGAATCAGTAAATAAATAAATGGCCAGAGCGGAGATAATACCGAAGGTTAAAATGATTCGTTGTTTAATGGTGAGGCGAGTCATTCATTATCCTCAAGAGAATAACCAAAACCACGGTGAGTGACAATGAGGTCTTTGCCAATAGTTTTTTTAAGCTTAGCACGCAAGCTTTTAACGTGGGCATCCACAGTACGTTCCATTGCCGAATTGGGATCTTGCCAGGCCCGCTCTAGAAGTTGCTGACGACTAAAGATACGACCAGGATGTTCTGCTAAGGCTTCAATTAGGTGAAACTCATGGGCAGAGAGTTTGAGTTTAAAATCGCCATAAGAAGCGGCAAAAGTCTGTGAATTGATATGAAGCTTAGAACTATGGGAGCATTCAGTTTTGACTTCAAAAGAATTTTGCGTACGTCGCAAAACACTTTTCACTCGGGCGGCCAATTCACGTGGGCTGAAGGGCTTGGTGACATAATCATCTGCGCCCAGTTCCAAGCCAACAATGCGATCTATTTCATCTGAACGAGCAGTGAGCATAATGACGGGAATATTTTGCGTAGTGCGCAATTCACGGCAAAAGTCGAAGCCACTACCATCGGGTAGGCCGATATCGAGAATAATGAGTGCAGGGGCTTCATCCACTAAAAATTCATGAGCTTGAGCAAGGGTGGGTGCCCAAAGATTTTCGAAGCCTTCTAAATCCAGTGCGATGCGAATATTATCGGCAATGGAGGGCTCGTCTTCAACAATTAAAATTTTGGGCATAAAAACTCCTGTATAGATATGAAAGTAAGTGTGATAAAAATTTTACCAAGTTCAAAAAATAGATAGATGACTCTTGGAGTTCTTAATTAGTGCTTCGCACACGAGGGAGCGCTACCCCTCGAGCTCCCTAGCAATGGGTGGGAACGCAAGAGCTTGTAAGATGATATTGGGTTCTGCCCAAGATATAAATGCCTCCGGCGGCCGAGGAGCCCTCGGGGCCATACTGAAAAATGTAGAAATAAGCTTAAAAATCTTAAGTTCCTTAACCCGGCGAATTGAGTACTTCGTACTCACCTTAGGGAAATCGTGTGAATTTTGGTAATAGATAACCATGGTCCCGTACTTTGTTTGAATAAGGCTTTCCAGTACCAAGATGAGGCATCGCTAATGAATTTATTATCTTTATCAATAATGATTTCTGAGACGAGGTAATTTTTATGTTTCCAATCAGCCTCAAATTGAGACCAGAGCTGGCCTTTCGAATCTTTATAAAGGGGAAGGTAGTTGATTTTTGCACCATTGGATTGTAGGCAGACAGAAGCGGAATGCAATTTGCGACTCGGGCGGGTGACATAACGCAAAATATACTCATCTTCACCATCATGAAAACGACCTACTTTGCCAGGGAAATAGCGGAGAAATACTTTTTCCTGTTCACCCATGGGAAGTGGATAAAGGCTTTTGCCTTCAAGTGAACTTGGCCAAGGGATATCTACTTCAGGAGAGATTTCTTTGGAAGACGGTAAGAAACTCATAAGGGCAATTAAAATGGCGAGACTAGCATAGAGTTTTTGCATGAGAGCTCCTTTTTTGGATGAAGAGAATCGCAAAGATATAAAGGGTAAAAATGAAGAGTCCGACAGCACTATGAGAAAATTCGGGGAGTTCTAAAGGAGTGTTCTCCAAATAAAACAAAGCCGTATTACGGATAATATTGGAAGCAATAATCAAGCAGAAACCGAGGCCAAAGAATTTGAAAAATGCTTTTGCTTTCATTTTTTCATGGATGGCGATGATCGCAATCAAGAGCAAGCCAGCCCAGAGCATATTGATGCCGCTACAAGGAGCATCGACAATGGTCTGACGCCCTTGCCATTCTAAGACAGTGCCATGTGCTTGGACATGGATACCCCCGATTTTGAGCAAAATGGCAGATGCTTGAGTGGAGAATAAACGCAGGGGATAACCAAGGAAAAACTGAATACTCGAGATGATGGGTAAAGACAAGAGCAAGAGTGCAAAGGATGGCCAAAGCCATTTACGCTCAAAAGCTTTAGAGCAGAGGAGGTTGAGGTTGAGGGCAAAGATAAAAGCGAGGGCAATCTCAGGGATATTCAAGAAAAGTCCTATGAGGGTCAAAAATGATAATCCAGAGCTAAGTATGAGTGCCTGTTTATCGATTCTCGTATTCTTCCAATCCTGCCTGTAAAGAAAGAAAGCAAGGATAAATAAAGCAACAAGGCAATGACTATCACTAGCAATAAAGCGGTGCCCCAGCCAAACGAGACTGGTCCAGTTAGCGAGTAAACAGCAAACTATGGCGAGAGAAAATTTCATTTATTTATTAGCCAGAAGCTTATGTTTTTCTTTGCTTAAGTAATAAATCAAAAAGAGGGATAAGATAATGATCAGTGCCCAAGTTTCTGGCTCTGGAACAGTGGGGACCGAGGAAGGATCGACGGCTTCAAGGCCGGCAGCGTCATACTGAGCCTGAGTCTCGAGCACAACGGCACCTGAGAGTGGTGTGACAAGTTGGTATTTAGCGGCAGTTTGAGCCACAACATCCAAGTTTTTGGCGTCGGAAAAATAAGCACTATACACTTCGTCGGAAATCATTAAGCGTGCGAGATGTGAGGAGGCTTGATGATCAGTTTTAGTGAATGAGTCGGCGTCGATAAAAGTACGTTTAAATTGCGGCCATTCGCTGGGGTTTAGCATCAGTTCAAATAAATCAATAAGTTCAGCGCGATTGCTCGCGGCTAAATTTGAGTAATGCGGAGATTTTTTAATTTCTTGTAAAATCTTGTTGGCTCCCGAATTAAATTGGAAATTGAGAATGGGAACTAGACCACGACGTTTTTGATATTGATTGAGTTTATTACTGCTACTTAAAAGATAGGGTTGTGGACCATGGATCCAAATGATGGAATGTTCATGTGTAGCGAGTTCAATGATTTGATCCAGGGCGTAGAGATTATCACGACCACCCTCAAAATCATAATCTTCGTAATCACTGAGGGCCTGAACCTTAGTGAGTTCGGTTCCGGCAATGAAAACTTCAAAATTCTTGTGATCAATGAGTTTTTTTATAGTGGGAGCTAAAGCCTCTTTTTCTTTGGCCATACTATGAGAACCATCAATTAGAACGAGGAACTTTTCACGACTGAAGGGTGAACCATAGCTGAGTTTTGAGCTAATGAGGCGGCTCTCGTCATGATGATCTAGACCCCAAAACTCATTGATGTCCCGCCTGGGGAGTTCGATACGGAAATGATGAGCCATTTGTTCCTGACTTAAAGTTCCTCGTAAGGAATAGCTGTTTTTCGCTGACTTTTCGAGTTTTAATTCGGGGAGGTGAGCACTAGTCATGTTTTGCTTGGACTCCAACCAAACTTGGTGGTCCAAATTCGGTGCAAGATGAAAGTTTGAAGCTAGGATTTGTGGAGGATAAAAATAGGCATGTTTTTTGTCTTGACTCAAGGGCATGGGGCTGGTGATGCCGATGCGAATTTTCATGCGTTTTTGAGCAAGTACAGGGAAGCATTGGACAAAGATGCGATTTTTAGCACTCCAGGTCACGAGTACGGGATCACGTCTTTGGCGGACAATTTTTTGATAAGCACTTTTGACTTTAGAACTTTTTGCGAAAGCCGCTTCGCGTTCTTCGCCATTGACCCAGAGCGTGAGGCGACTGATAACAGCCTGATCGGGAAGGATGATTTCCATACGAGCTTCACGACTTTGTCGTTCATGTAAATTTTCGAATTCCATAATCCATTCGCTATAAGCAATTGCGGGATCCGCATCGAGTTTACTATCAAACTGTGAGCTAATGAGAAAAAGTTGTTCTTGTTTGGTGCCAATTTCCTGGTCGCCGACATCGGGGTCCCAGTTGAAGCGACTGCGACCAAGCAGGCCAGAACCATTCTTACGTTCAATCTTTTTGGGGCTTTTCCCTGTGACTTGAAAGTAAAGCTGATTGAGGAGCTTATCTGAAACAGAATTATTGACGGGTAAATCACCAACTGCGGCAGTGCCAGAACCAAAGCCACGCTGAGCTTTTTTGAGAATATGTTCAGTTGAACCAAGATTGCGAATGAGCGAAGCGGCGGCGGATTTCTCTTGATGGCTTGTTGCCTTCGCATATTTATGAATACCGTACTCAGTAATGGCAGTTGGGATTTTGCTGAGCAGTAAGAAAGCAAAGAGTAAGCCAAGAGCCTTGAAGAAATGCAGGAGCTTAGAAGCTTTAATTTCGTGCATGCGGTAATAGTGTTTTCGTAAATTATAGACCCCTGCAAAGCCAAATAAGGGAGCGAGGCTGAGCAGACCCATGCCCATGAAAATAATGGCCAGTGCACTCAGAGGAGAGAGTGGAACAAAGTAGAGGCAGTAATAAAAAGAAGCTGCCAAGGCCGCATTTTGCAGATAAATCATTTTTGGATTAAAGACTTTGTTTTGCTTCAAATGCCAATAGCTAATAAAATTAGATAGAGGAGGAAGCGAGCAAAGAATAATATGGGGAAAGTCGGGTAAGGGATCAAAAAAACTATCAGCAAAAGGATGGTAGAGTAATTCAATGATTATTGCTGCGGCGGGCAGGACCATGGTGAAAAATAAGTAGAAAAAACTCTCCCAAGGACCAAAATCACCTGGAGTGGCTGCGATCAGTTTTGAGTTTTTGCCCACAGGGAGCTTTGATTTTTTGGATTTTGAATATTTCATCACCCCCGATTTGAGATCCAATGAAAGCGCTTTGGGCTGAGATATTTTAGTAAGTATAGACTCGAGTTTTTGTAGGTCGATTTCTTTGTCCCCATCCTCGAATAAAGATTCAATGATTTGACGCAGTTCTTCTTTGCGTTGATCATTTCTGCAGAGTTCATGATTTTTAATAAAATCATTGAGGCCTTGCTTCGCCTCTGCGGTAAAATTAAATGATGTATTCATGCCTTAATCTCCTTGGTGTTATATCGACTTAAATCCCTTGTGAAATACATTACGGTAGCCAGAGTGATGATTAATCCAAGGCTACCCATGAGCAGGGCATAATCCTCTAATTGTATGGTCCCATAAAGGTAGCCATAGAGTCCTCCGGTGGTGAAGCCAATGCTTAATGAGTTTTTCCAGTTGGCGAGCAAGCTACGGGAATAGAGTGCCATCATAATTGAGCAAATGACCGATGCGATTAAATAGGCAAGGGCAAAGCTTAGGTGTTCGGAAATGGAAAGTAAGAGGACATAAAACATTAGGGAAGCAAAACCAAAGAGGATGTATTGCAGAGGATGAATGATTTGTCCGCTGAGGCGTTCGCAAATGAAGATCGCAGCAAAAGTAAAACAGAGAAAGAGTAGGGTGTATTTTACGAGGCGGTGAACTTGGCTATAGCTCCCATTAAATTGAATGAGGCGCACACTGCAAGTTTCTTGTTCCAGTGCGTGCTCGCGATCACGCCATGAGCTTATAAAATCGCGTTGGAGATCATGAATTTCCCAATGGGAATCAAAGCCTGTATCAGATATATTATAGCTAGTCGGTAAATACTTCCCTTCAAAGCCGGGATGGGGCCAAGTGGATTGGACTTGAATGATGCTTTGGCGACCACTCGGAACGAAGCTTAGTTCTTGACTACCATTAATTTGAAGCTGGGTCGATAGAGTGATTTGTTGTTCATTGGCATCTAAATTTAAAGGGAAATGAAAGCCTGTTTTTAATCCATTATCAATAGGGATTCCTGGACGAGCGTTAATGTTTTGCTCACAATGCTTCAAGTTGATTTGACGGCTCAAACCCTTGAGGTCACTAATGCCAAAGCTGAGTATAGCTTGATCCCAGAGTAGTTTTTCCTTTCCGTAAAGTTGCGTGATGGAGGTGAAATTAAAAGCGAGTTGATAATCGAGATCGCTTTTGTAGACGATGGTTTTGAAAATGGATTTCTTTCGTTCTTCAGGATGGATTTGACCCAAAATATCGAGCTTCTCAGGATGAAGGTGAATGAAAGTCTCTTTATCTGAAGCGAGGGGGATAGAGAGTATGGCCCCATAAATATTTTGTGGTCCACCCCATTTATGTTGAATTTCTTTGAGGACTTCTGCACTACGATTTTCTCGTTCATGAATGAGATCTAAAATCAAAGATTTTGGAATGTAGAGTAGAGCAATGATAATGGCGATCATTGCAATTTTGGCCATGAGTGAATTTTTTAGTTGCTTTAGAAAGTCGCGCTGCTTAAAGTTTAGGGGGGATTCATCACTCATCATTTTTTCCTCAGATTTATTAAAGTTAAATCTACTAAAAGTGACTTATGTGAAAATGACGTGAATCGCTGATGAACTTTGTGAATTCTCGAGTAAAAGGCCTGTTTAGTTCGCGAAAATTTAAGATTCGTTTAAGTTAGGAGTCATTGAGGATTTCTATCCGCTAGGATAGAGAGCATGATGCTTCGCATAAGAGAGGGAGCTTTCCCCCTCGAGCACCCTCAGCAAGATACTGCCGTATAGGCGAATGCTTTTTATCCGTCTGTCTGGCAAGACCCTTGACCAGGCGACTAGGTTCTAGGTAATCGTGTTAAAAATTAAAAGAGAGAGAATTATGTGTCCTTGTGGAAGTGGAAAAAAGTACCCCCAATGTTGTGCCCTTTATCATGGTGGGAGTTTTCCCGAAACAGCCGAGCAGCTCATGCGTTCGCGTTACTGTGCCTTTGTAAAACACGATGTGGAATATTTGTTGCGAACTCAGCACAAAGATTTAGCCAGTGCCAATGATCGTCAAGAAATTTTAGATACTTTCCAGGACTGTCAATGGCTTGAACTCAAAGTTCTTGACAGCAAGAAGGGTGCAAAAGGCGATATTGAGGGAAGCGTAGAATTCCTTGCGACTTACGCAAATGAAGGCCAAGTTTTTGAGCATCGAGAAAATTCTCGTTTCAAAAAAGTTGGCCCTCAATGGTTTTATCATTCAATTGTTTAAAATTTGCTAGTTCAGTTTAGACTATTAGTCCTCCATGTAAAAGGCAAAGATAAACGGACTTAGTTTTTGAGGCAAGGCCGAGCTGGTGCTCTGCGTACCCAGCTTATTCATTTTTTGTTAGTGCATTAATATTTGTTCTATTTATCGTCTTCTAAACGCTCTTCTTTTTTGGCTTCACGTCTTGCTTGGCGTTCTTCTTTAGTGAGGTGGTCATGCTTGTCTTTTTTACTCTTAACTCCGATCACATCACCAGCAGCGACCTCAGCTTTAGCTTCATGATCGTGAACAGCTTTGGCATTATTTTTTTCGAGGTGCGCACCCTTTTCATGATCGTGACCGGTCTTTTTGTTGTGATGTGCTAAGCCATGGCCTTTATCGTGTTCATGACCCGTTTTCTCTGCGTGCTTGGTCGTGTTATCACTCGATTTTTCTGTCGTCGTTTTCTCTTTCGTACTTTTTTCTTTTGTTGATTTCTCTTTCGTACTTTTTTCTTTTGTTGATTTCTCTTTCGTACTTTTTTCTTTTGTCGATTTTTGTTTGTTTCCAGAAGATTTAGCCGTTTTAGTGCTTTTTGAACTGCTTTTACCACCACTACTTTTTTTGCTACCGCCCTTTTTACCTGCCGTGATATTAAATGTAAGTCCGAAAATCATGAGTAAGATTAGAAATTTTTTCATTGTTGGCTCCGTTATTTAGTCAATCTTACAAACTAAATCGCTGCCGTGGAAGAGAATCTTTCACGAAAGAGAAAAAAAGATGATAATTGTTTAAGGTAAATACGATTAACAAGCTCCGCAATGGTAGGGGATTTAAGGGACAGTAAGGTGAGTTTCGTAAATCAAGGATATGTCTGAATGTTAAAAATAAGCGCTGGAGCGAAGCTCCGAGTGTAGGGATTCTTAAGGGGTGTTGCCAGACAGGCGGGTAAAAATCATTGGTCCGTACAACAGAACCTTAAGCGAGGTTTGGGGCGGAACCCCAGTATAAATACCTCCGGTGGCCGAGGAGCCCTCGGGGCCCTACTAAAAAAGTTAACCGCAGGTATAAATACCCTTAAGTTTCCACTCATTAGAGGAGCCCTCGGTGCCATACTGAAAAATGTAGAAGAAGACTGAAATCAATATAAACCCTAATACATTAATCGTCCCTAGGGCAGTACTCTTGATGTGTTGAGCGGGGCATGTAGTGTGAGAAAACTTTAAACTAGGCATATATGTGAATCAGATCAGCATTGTTATCTTTATGTTCTTTGTCGGTAGCCTAATTGCCTTGCAGGGATCAGTGAATTCTGCTTTGGGAAAATTTTTAGAGCACCCCTTACACGCGGCTATTTTTTCATTTGGACTGGGACTCGTGGCCTTATTAATTGCGAGCCTCTGCCTGAAAACAGGCTTGCCGACGACAGCTAAAATTTTCTCTGCGCCAAAAGTGATTCTCATTGGAGGTTTATTGGGGGCGGTATTTGTCACTTCAGTGATACTCTGTGTCCCGAAAGTGGGAGTGGCTAATGTAGTAATGGCCGCTTTATGTGGTCAGATCGTACTCTCGCTCATACTCGATCACTTTGGTGTTTTTGGCGCCGCTGCACGACCGATCGACTTGAAACGCTTAGCCGGAGCCCTTTTTGTGATAATAGGGGTGATCTTAGTTTCACTCCCTAGAACTCGGTGATTTTCAAAATTTGAGATGAGTAATAGAGAGTAAATCTTAGCCAGATGCACTCCGACAGATCATTCTCAAGTGCTATTAAAAAATAGCTTAAAGTTATAATTTCCAATAAAAAATCCCACTTAATCGCCTATATTGTAGTAGCTTACACCGACAATAACAGCAAGTGGGACTTTCAATGTACGATACTCTTTTTCCCGAATATTTCATCGAGGAATTACGGCAAACTATAGGAATTTTATGCGGACCATTGAAGATTGCGGGGCAAATCATACTTCGTCCTGAATTTCAAGAGATCAAAAAGGCAATTGAAGATGATCAACTTCAGTTGAGTAAAGATAGAGCCGCCACTAGAAACCGCGAGTTTAAAAACAGCTCTACCCAAAAACACCCCCCAGCTGAATTGGTGGTGGCGTTGTTCATAGCCCGTCACTTTTATGATAATTGTTACGGTGAACGAGGCTATAGTATGCTATGTGAGAATAGTTCCTTGCAGCAGTTTATTGGGCGCTTGGGCATAGGAAGCTTCCCTTCACGCAATACGATTCATGAACAAGTCTCTGCTCTTTCTGAGAAGACCCTTAATCTTTTTCATCAAGCTATTTTGAACTGCGTTAAGGAGTGTGGCCTGGATGATTTTTCAGCAGTGATTATTGATTCTACAGCCATTAAGGCCGATTCAGCGTGGCCTGTCGATAGTCAATTACTAAAGAACCTTAGTTGTAAAATGATGAAAAATATCAGTGACGTTCATGATCAGCTTCCCTGTGTTGAGCGCAGAAAGATCCCTCTCAAACGCCTGCAAAATTACTGTGATTATATGAGTAAACTGGATTTCGAGATCTCTATGCTTAAAGGAAAAAAAGGAGCAAGAAAAATGAGGCAAAAGTTTTATACGCAAGAACTTTTACCGAGGTGCCGAAAATTTATTATTCGCCTGGAGAAGACTCTTCCTCAAATTAAACAACACTGTGAAAGTGCCAAAGTTCTGATGATTGACGAATGTCTATCTCGCTTCATAGATAAAGTTTTGATGGTTGAACATCGCTTCAACATGGCTCCTAAGGACTACGATACGAAGACGGCACGGAAAATTTACAGCATGAGTGATAATGATGCAGCATTTATTAAAAAGGGTGGTCGAGAAACCGTATTTGGCTACCGACCAAATTTCGCCTTTAGTGCCAATGGTTTTCTGACATCATTCACCCTAGAATCTGGAAATACTAGTGACAGCAAGGCCTTCAGTAATTGCCTTGATGAAAATAAAAAGATGACGGGCGAGACCGCAATGATGATCAGTGTGGATGACGGATATAGCTCTGCCGCCAATTTAGATGATGCCATCGAAAAAGGGGCGACATTAGTCAGTGTTAGTGGCTCAAAGGGAAAGAAGCTCTTAGGAGAAGATATTTATGAGAGTGAAAACTACCAACTTGCGAGAAATATCCGATCAATTTCCGAAGCAGGTATTTCAAAGCTGAAGAACTATCACAACCTTGAGCGATTTACCGTTTGTGGCTTAAAGAGGGTTCGTCAAGAAACTCTCATAAGCGCCATAGGATTCAACTTGGAAAGGATCTGCCAGTTATTATGTCAAATAGAGATTGAGGTCGCCGCATAGAATGTCGGAGTGCATCTAGCCAGTACTATTCATTGATGAGTTCAAAATCACTCGGAGACCATGTTTTATCAAACCATGCTTGAAGTGGGCCATAGAGGCGCAACATAGCAAACCATGCTTTGCCTGGAGTCGTTTGAGTCCAGTTGTCTAATGGTTTGCCTTGAGGTGCCTTAGGTCCAAAATAAAGAGTGACCGAACCATCTTTATTATAGACGAGCTGATCACGCTTATTATTTTTACTTGGGTAAGCAGAACCGCCCGGGACTTGTAATTCTGATCGTGTTTGAGGGTCATAAGCCACCATCGACCAAAAATCTTTGGCAGGTGCATTAGCTGGTAAAGTGACTTGATAAGTTTTTTCTCCGTAGAGGATGTCGCCATTTTTGTCACCAGTGGTCAATGCATAATTTGAACCGACACCAGGGATTTGCAGTGCCATTGCAGGTGTATTCACTGTAGCAAGATAGAAAAATAATGTACGTGCATCCATATTTCGACCACCTAAGCCCTTGTCTTTAAGCCACTGGTAATCACGACCTACAAAACCTGTGTACCATTGTTTCCCTTTAAAGAGGTATGCATTTTTATCGTTAGATTTAAAGGCAATACTCCGTGCAGTCGCATTGCCCACCGCCACGGCGTCGGTTAAAATAGCTTTAAGGCGTGCATCAGGTTTAAATGCTTTGCCTTTTTGAATGCCAATTGCAGATGCTTGACCACGCAATTCAGGATCAATAAAAGAAAGAGGTTCTTTTTGTAGTACGTGCCAGAGTTCTTCGTAAAACGCATAGTCATTGGCATGTACTGTATTAAAATATTTTCCTGAACCATTAACAAACTTCATGGGTTTTGGTTTTGATGATTGTGCCAAGGGATAGATTTTCAGTCCTGTGCGCCACATGTTTGAAGCATGATCAGGTTTACCATCTTTCAAGAATCCACGAAGGATGAGCCAGTTATTATAACTTCTTGATTGAGCGATCCAAACTTTCTGATCTCGCCCTGCAATCTTCACGGTTGTACGGGTGTCTTTCGCGCGGTCCTGCATGCCATTGAGGGTTGGTTTTAGTTTGCCTTTGTAATCAGGAGGTAAAATTACATAGGCACCACCTTTTTTCGCATCTGGCCCTGGTGCACCCATATCAACTACAAATCGGAAAAAGGCATCATTTACTGTACCCGGGCCCGCTCCTGGTGGGATCTCCACTACGGTAACTCCATCTTTTTCTAGATCTAGCATTGCAAGGGCGTAAACAGTGTCGGTATTACCGGTTAAAAAGAGTGGTTTTGAATCCATGAGATCGTCAAAAATTAAAACCTCGTTTGAATTGTCTAATCCAAGAGATTTCATACCCAAGCGAATGCCTTCTACTGAGGTGGCGGGGATAAAGTTTAAAAAGACGTCAATACCACGGATAAAGTCTAAATTATCGTAAACTTTACTCAAAGTTTCTTTGGTGGGAATACCATCGTAAAACTCGAGTTGACCAATTCTGGTTTCGACAAGATTTGGAGTCATGATTTGCTCAGGAATCTCCGTGGTGTATTTATCGCTAGAATATAGGCTTTCAGTTTGAGTGCAACTTGCAAGACTGAGCAGACTTAAGGTTAGAAGGAATCGTTTTGTCAATGTTTTCATATTTTTATTCTCGTTAGTATTTTGATATATTAATATATTGGCCGAGCAATAAAGAGCAAATCTTTGCCACAGGTTTTTGTTTCTAGGAATTCGAGATCAATAGCTTCGTTGAGTGAGAGAGGATTGAGACCACTAACCGAGGTGCGACTTGCTTCGCCACCGAGGATTTTTGGGGCGACGAAAAACTGAATTTCATCGACGATTTGAGCTTTGAGTGCGGAAGAAGCGAGCCATCCACCGCCCTCAAGAAGTAGGGAAGAAACTTCATTAGTCCCTAATTGTGTTAGGAAATCTTGCCATTCACTTTTGTTTTGAGCATGACAAAAAGTGGCACCGCCTGCTTGTGTAAAAGCTTTGTAGTCACCAGTGAATTCTTTGCGACTCCAAATGAAGCGTTGGGGATGACGGGGATGATCAATTTCGCGAACATTGAGTGAGGGATTATCTTGGCGAAGGGTTTCGCCTCCCACCATGATGGCATCGCAACCCTGACGCAATTGTTGAACTTGGTGTCGAGCTTCGGGGCCCGTGATCCATTGTGACTGACCACTTTCAGTAGCAATTTTACCATCGAGAGTTTGGGCCATCTTTAAAATGACATAGGGCTTGTTGTCATTGATCCATTTAAAAAAGAAGCGATTGATCCATAGGCATTTTTCTTCGAGAATGGGGCCTTCTACTTGGACGCCTGCTTGCAAGAGATAATTAAAACCACGGCCAGCGTGTTCGGGGTTGGTATCGGTACAACCATAAATCACTTTGGAGATACCGGATTCAATAATCCATTCAGTACAGGGTTCAGTACGACCATAAGTACAGCAAGGCTCTAAAGTAACGTAGATAGTAGCACCGACTAAGTCATCCGCTTTGCCAGCCTCGCGGGCATTGGTGATCGCATCTTTTTCGGCATGGTGAGTGCCGGCTTTTTTATGCCAGCCATCGGCAATGACTTGATCATCTTTAACGATTACCGCACCAACGTGTGGATTGGGAGAAGTGTGTCCCCAAGCTTTAAGGGCGTTATCAATAGCGCGTTGCATCCACTTTTCGTGCATGGTAAATCCTTTATGATTTGATTTTTGCCTTGCGTGGCAATGAACTAGACATAAGTTAAAGGGATTTTAAAACTTAGAAAGCGGAAAATGATGATTTACCTCGATAACAATGCGACGAGTCCTTTGGATCCTAGGGTTAGAGAACGAATGAAACCTTTTTTCGAAGAAGAGTTTGGAAATGCGGCGAGTAATCATGCTTATGGCTGGAAGGCCAAAGATGCAATTACTTGGGCGCGCGGCAAAGTCTCGTCATTGCTCAATGTAAAAATTGATGAGATAACTTTTACTTCTGGCGCCACCGAGAGTAATCACATGGTGATTCAAGGTGTGGTGCTGCATTGCCTTTTTCGTGGTGAAATTGATCAATGCCATATCATTACCTCGAACGTGGAGCACAAATGTGTGCTTGAAGCCTTTGAGCGAGCGCGTCAGCTGGGGGCGCAGATTACAATTTTAGAAGCGAATACTGAGGGCGGTATAAATGTGGCTCAGTTAGAGCAAGCTTTACGACCTGAGACACGCTTAGTGAGTCTTATGTATGCGAACAATGAGTTAGGAACGATCAATCCCATTGCAGGACTCTCTCGCCTCTGTCGTGAAAATTCAGTTTTATTTCATTGTGACGCAGCTCAAGCGGTGGGAAAAATGGATTTAGACTTAGAGTTCGTGGATTATCTATCGCTTTCTGCACACAAGTTTTATGGCCCTAAGGGTGCTGGAGCTTTGTACTGCTGTACTCGAGCCAAAGTAAAATTAGAAACGCTGATGCCCGGTGGTGGCCAAGAAAATGGCTTGCGCTCCGGTACGGTGAATGTTGCTGCCGTTGTCGGTTTAGGCGCGGCTGCGGAGATCGCAAAGAATAAAAGTCATCGCAAGGAAATTGCGGAACTCACCGAGAAGCTACTTTGCGGAATTCGCAAAGCCTGTCCTCAAGTTCAGCTTAATGGAGCGAAAGAGAATCGCCTCTTGGGTCATTTGAGTCTAACTTTCCCCAATATA
Organism: Lentisphaera profundi; assembly: GCF_028728065.1. Lineage (GTDB taxonomy): Bacteria > Verrucomicrobiota > Lentisphaeria > Lentisphaerales > Lentisphaeraceae > Lentisphaera > Lentisphaera profundi. The sequence goes on from NZ_CP117812.1 coordinate 264,138, forward strand.
GATCCCGATGATTTAGAGATGGAATTAGATGAGATTGCCTACTCCAATAGTTCAGCATGCAGTGCGGGACAAAATAAAGGGAGTTATGTCTTGCGAGCTATTGGCCTCAGTGAGAAAATGGCTTTGCGTAGCTTGCGCTTAGGCGTGGGACGCTTTAGCACAGAAAAAGAAATTGAGAGTGCTATCCGCCTTTTTGAGAATTTATAATTCTCAGCGAAAATTCTTTTCTAAAAAATCTAAGATAACTTGATTGGCTTCTGGACTCATAAAGAGTTTTCCTCCGTGGCCAGCATTTTTGACAATGAAAAGCTGACTGGGTGCACCTGCTTGTTTTTGTTTTTCGTGTAGGCGAAGGCTTTGTTCGATGGGGACAGCTGGATCTTTATCGCCATGCATAATGAGAAAAGGAGGATCATCTTTGGATACATTCCAAAATGCGGAAGCCTCTTTTGCAAGATGAGGGACATCGCGAACTGTCTGGCCTAAAAGCTTAGCACCATTGCTCTGAGAAACTTTTTCAAGGCTCCGTTTTTCGCTGACGACGTTGGGTGGCATCGTTAATAAATCGGTGGGCCCATACCAATCGATGACCGCTTGGACACGACTGGAGACTGATTCTTTTGTGGGCGTAAATTGAGTACCTAAGAGGGCGGCAAGATGACCGCCAGCAGAATCACCCCAAGCAATGATTTGATTGGGATTAAGATTGTATTTGAGGGCATTTTTTCTTAAAAAGCGTACAGCACTGCGGCAATCATCAATTTGTGCGGGCCATTGATGATCGGGGATGAGGCGGTAATTAATACTTGCAATAGCATAGCCGTGCTCAATTAACCAAAGTCCTTTGAGGCGATCTTTGCTGCCGTTTTTCCAGCCACCACCATGAATCCACATAATAACTGGGACGGGAGAGTTAAATTTCTTTGGTAAGTAGAGATCGAGGGATTGTCGTGGGTTATTCTCAGTGCCATAGGCGAGATTCGTGAGCTTATGAATATGGTTTGGGACGGGGGGAGTCTTTTTGTTTTGAGCAGGGCTTACTAAAGGCAGGAAGACTGAAAGAAAGAAAATGAGAAAGAGACGAGTCATATTAAAGGGCTCCATTTTTCTTGCTATACGTAAGTGAAGAGAAAAATCTTACAGGCAAAATTAAGTTTTGCCTTCAATAGATGCTCAAAGATGTCCCAGTCATACCGATTAAGACGAGAAAAAGCAATATCAATTCTCGTATGGATTCTCTGGAGCTTACGATGGTAAGCGCATGTCAGCTTTCTCTGTTTCAGCATCCGATCTAGGGGCGGTCTTAGATATTGGCGAGACGACTCATGTAGCTCGGAGAGCAGGGCAGGTTAATGCAAGGCATAGAGTTAACTTGGCTTATATGGATGGCCATGCAAAAAGTACGAATTGGATGGTTTTTTCTCCCATAGATTGTTCTTGGTTTTAACGAAAAGGGGAATGGGGTAAAAACGGGTGGTAATACGGGGACAACAGCTTGGCATAGCGTAGGAGATCCAGTCGTCCCTTAAAGGTAGTTTTAATAAGTTTGTTAATTGCGACTTATTCAGATTATCAGTAAAAATTTCTAGAGGATTTGGCGTAAATCGTGTACTTAGCGCCCAGGCTTAAGCCTTTGGACTGAATTGTGCGGCAATCCTAGCGGCAACATCCGAAACTTTGCTGAGGGGTTGTTTTTCATGGGCATTCTTAACTTCTTTTCTATATTCACTTGGACTTAGTGAGAAAGTTTTAGAAAAGCTCGTACTTAAATGTTGGGAGCTAGAGAAGGCCAAGTTTTGTGCAATGGCACTAATACTCAGCGTACTTTCACTTAATAAGCGGCGCGCTTCATGACATTTCTTGTTATTGATATATTTCAATGGCGATAAGCCATGAGCGGCGGAGAATTTTCGTCGAAAATGGACCTCGCTTAAAGTAAGTAAGTCAGCAAGTTCTCGAATGCTGATGACTTTATCAAGATTATCATTGAGAAAAGTATCAACGGTTTGAATAATATTGAGTGCTTCGCTTTGTTTGATATGCCGTTGCTTGAGTTGTTGCTTTTGACTTAGATCTAAGAGATAAAAAAATTCTAATAACTGACTCTTAACGTAGATCGAATTCAATTCTCCATCTTGTGCATGAGCATTTAAAAGCTTATGGAAAATATCGCGCATATTTTTTTCAGTAGAAATGACGCGAGGAATGAAGTTTTTGAAGAGGTGATTAACCTTGAGACGTTCTTCAGAACTCAGCCCTTCATTTTCATGCTGCTCATAAAGATTGATTTGCATGAAAAATCGTTTGCCGGGAACAATTTGTCCCTTGAGAGAAGTTTGGATTTCGTAGGGTTTGACGAGAATCATATCACCCGGTGACAGGTGATAAAATTGACCATTGACCCACCAATCCAATTCGCCTTCATCAACATAAATCAACTGATAAAAAGGCATGCTATGAGGGCTAATGGCATCCTCTATAAGCTTTGTAATCTCACGCATACCGAGAACGGCAATGAGTGGATGTAGACAAGGCTTATCATTGGCTCGGATACCATAGCGCAGGAGAGTGTTCATTGGATTACTTATTTAGGCTTATGTATATATTTTGATCATGTAATCTAAAATATAGCGTTATGTAAATAATTTAAAACCCAAGCTAAATCCATGAGCTATTAATTTGGAAATGAATTAGATTGAGATGAGGACCTTTAATTTGACTCATAGATTCAATCTATATTGTCGCCAAAATAGTAGCATCGAAGATGGTCAATTAATTCGCCCTCGTCGAGGACGAGATTTATAATGTATTTTTCCACCTGGGGTTTCACCCTGGCTTTTATACACTTTTTTGAAGGGCTAGGTTAAAAGATATTTTGAGGATTATTTTGCAGTTCATTTAACAAGTCTTTGTGTTCTTGTTGAAATTGCAATACGGTCAAGACATCCATCATACCCCTGGATAAAATTGTTGAACCAATGGGGTCTCGCCTTCGTCCTAACCAACCGCCTCTACGAGCGATAAGAGCAAAGAGTCTCAAATTGATGTCGATCTTATCATCATTTGGGTGTTTCATGGCTTCTTTGACTTTATGGTATTCCTCATCGTCGAGAGAAGCTGATTGACTAATACCCGCAAGACTTCGGAGTTTCATGGTCATTTGAGCTGCAATAGTTATTAAAACTAGGTAACGGGCGACTTTGGAAGCTGAATTATAGCGTGCTTGCTCCAATTTATAAGTGGTCTTTAAGAGGCGAAAAAATTCCTCAATTTTCCACCTCAATTCATAAATTTTTCCAATATAGGTCATTTTTTCTAAGGTATCTACATCCCTGTTTGTAAAAAGAATCCACAACAAAGGTTCTTCACCTTCAGGAGGGTTAAGTTCTTTGATAACAACTAAATTGACATCTACTGCTTGCGGGGTTTTTATATATTTATGATTTCGTTTGGCCTGACGATATAAGCTGATTGGTACACTGCCTATATGTAATTGCGCGTTACGTTTAGCATTTATCTGCTCCGTTACTCGACCGCGTCCATCTAAGGGCAATTCCTTATAAGGACTGAGTGGGATATACTTGATAAGTTCACTAATTTTTGTACAGACATATCCATCTTTCATGGGATGTCCACCCTGTTTTTTTACAAGAGCGGATTAAGGTAACGCGTCAAAATTTGGTGTTTGAACATTCCGAATACTCTTGGCTCGCAGTACAAAATCATGGTTTTTATCCATCGTGGCTAACATGATAAAAATATCATCAAACTCCCGATCTCCTACATGAATTGGGTTCCACTCTTTCAAGTGCTCTGCACTAGCGCGAATATGAGAGACCATTTGGTGTTTATGGTTTTCTTTGATTTCTTCTAAATCATCTGTGCTCAGATATTTCTTCAGATACGAATCTGAATAATCCACCATATCCACATCGTCAGGCCCATCACAGTTAACTAGACAATCGTGAAGAACGCCTAGGACACCTCCATCACTTGGGTTGACCGCAAGGTTACAAACATACTCATAACCTTTCCCTTTGCCGTCACCAATAGCTCGTCGATCTTCCTTGGTAGTGTGATGATAATAGTCTAATAATGAAATATCGTTCATGACTAGTACATCACTTCCTTTGGGGTGATGTGCTAAGCTGAGCTCACGACGAAAACTACGCAAAGCCTTTAAACTAATATTTTCATTATCCATAAAACGATACGTAGAAATAACTTCACTCCAAGGAAGAGTACTTGGGGACCTACCCGCTATTTGACATGATGATCCCGTAGGTGAGTTGCTATATAGCTCCAGCTGACGTAGAAAAGCCTTCTTCGTAGAAAGATGTTTCATCCCAACTTTTTGAGCAAGTTCATGCCATAGCTCCAGTTCTTTTTCCGCTATCATTTTAATCACCTTCCATCGATTGATTTATATTGAAATAATTACCGATATCACTATAGTGATATCGGTAATTATTTCAACGAATAAAAGGGGCTTTATAATGAGTAAAACTGATCAGGAAATAAAAGCACGAATCGAAAGAATAAAACAGGAAATCTCTGAACTAGGAGAACTCCGACCTGGAAGTATTTCACAACAATATAATGTGTGTGGAAACCCCAGCTGTAAGTGTAAAGACAAGCAGGATCCCCAAAAGCATGGGCCATATCATAAGCTTAGTTATAGGAGAAAAGGCAAAGGATATACACAGTTCATAAAAGAAGCAGATCTACACAATGTTTCAGAGCAAATTCACAACTATAAAAAACTTAAACAATTGACTGGTGAATGGATAGACCTTTCCCTCGAATTATTAGCTCTTCAAAAAAGTGTATAAAAGCCAGGGTTTCACCCCAGGCTAAGTACATTCACCCTCTTCGAGGGTGTAAATCATGCCCCCTTTTTTCAAAAATAATAATTTTTAGACCTTTAATTTGACTCATAGATTCAATTAATAGCTTTATTTAATTGCGATCATGCTAACGATGCTTTCTTTTGTTCCTTGGGGGAGTTTTTCTACCTTCTCAATGGATGGATTCTTGATCTCAATTTCGCCCATATAGGAACCTAGCATAATATGGAAAGCCTCATTTTGAACGGAGTAGGGATTTTGCTTTGCTTTGAAGTAGCAAGTGTATTGTACCCAATCTTTTTCAAAAGACTCTAGTTTGAAACGCAAGCCTAGGTTGTGCTGCTTTTGGCGCTTTGCGATTTCCGCAGCCCGAGTTTTTTTATCGAGTCCCTGTACGGTATTAACCGTATGCATATAAATCATACCTTCACCCTGGCATTTGAGATCTATGGTGAATTTATACCATGAGCCTACTTCGGGTTCGACGAGAGTGGCAAAAGAAAAATAGTGAGGAGAAGAGCTGTGCTTTAGCTCTGTTTTAAATACCTTGCGTTTAAAGGTATACTTGTAGTCACGGTATTCTTGAGCAATACCCATCCACCATTCCGTTTTATACTTTTTGAAACTAGGGTCAGAAATCAAATTGTCTTTGGCGTGAGCTGAACTCAGAATGAATAAAACTAGTAGTAAAAATCTCATGTGTTACCCTTAATTATTTTGTAGTATAATTAATAATACCCATTCGAGGCTAAGACTTGACAAGTAGGGGGAAATTTCGAAGTGTTTACAGGCGATCGTAGATGCCTATGGAGCCAGTTTAAACACTCAGTTAATTTACGACAGTGGTATTTTTGATACCTAAGTTTTCCAGAACTTCACAAATTCAATCGCGTGAATTAACGATCATAATTGTAGAAGGTGACTTTTATGTTTTTGCTAAGCTTAGTGATTTCTTGCGGTGAGTAGACTGCTTGTGGAAGGATTAATTCACGCAGGGTGCTGATTGAATTCAGCCTTTTTAAGTCAGAGCAGAATTCATTAATGGTGAGCGCCTGTAAAGGGTACTGATAGATGGCTTCATAGTCACTGATTTTAGTACCTTTTATATTCAGTACTTCCAAAGGCAGGGTCCATATTTTATTTAAGGAGTTAACCGGGGTGTGAGCGATATTAAGTTTTTTAAGTGGACTATTCCATAGGATAGTGAGGTTACGGAAATTACTATGGCTTAGATCTAATTCAGATATCTTCCAATGACGGATTTCTTCGTAAGGTGCACAAAGACTTCTTGCAATAGATACACGGTAGCTAGCGTCGGATAGTTTATCGGCGGTGAATTGAAAGTGGCTACTTTTATTTCTTTTTGCCATGGAAGCACGAGCATATTTGATACAATCGGGCATTTCAAATTTATTATGAATACTGGAGTTGATATGCCAAGCAACATATTGCTTATCAGCATTGTAAGAACTATCAAGAAGCTGGTTCGCTAGATTGAGTTGCTGTTGCCAAGTGTAGGGCTTCATTCTACCTGCTTTATCAAAAAAAGGTGAGATCGCTTCTGTGATCCAGCTAGTCTCTTGTTCTCCATGGTAGGATTTTAGTAAATCTTTAATTTGCTTAAATTTGAATGCTCCCATTTCCATCAAAGCTAAGTGGTAAATTGCTTCTTGATTATTAGGCTGAAGCTGAAGGACTAAATTAATAGTTTCGGTAGCTTTGAAATAGTTCTTATTATGTCTGAAGGGAGTGAAAGCTTTTTCCATGAGCTCTTCTGCAGCCTGGTTTTTGAGTGTAGAGCTATATTTTTTTTCAGTTTGTAAATCTTCAACGAGTCCTAGTGCCTGGAGAGTAGATTCTTCAGATTCTTTTTGAGCACGTCGGGCTTCACTCTCAGATATGATTGATTTTTGTGCCATTTCTTCTGCATGGAACTTTGCGCTTTCTGCCGTGAGTTTTTCTTCTTTGAGCTGAGTAATGAAATAGGCTGTGAGTAGGACAATGAAACTCAGGGCGATTGAGCCTAGAGTAAAGAGAGTTTTGTTTCGTTTAATAAGTAATTTGAGCTGTTTTAAGAAGCTTGCATCTTCTGCGGAGGTGGCAAAACCACTGAGATATGAGCGGATGTCATTTGCGAGCTCCGCAACATTTAAATAACGATTTTCAGGCTTCAGCGCCATCGCTTTGAGCACGACGGAATTGAGTGCAGTGGGGATCATTAAGTCGGGGCAACGTTGGCGTGGACTTATGAAATCACCTTCTTGAGTTTTTTTGATTAATTGTTCAAGAGTTTCACCTTCAAGAGGTTTTTTGAAGCTAAGAAGAAAGTAAAGTACGCCGCCAAGACTATAAATATCTGTCCGAGACGACCTTGAACCGAAGCGTCTGGCAGTTTGCTCTGGTGCCATGTAGCCAGGAGTGCCTTTAATCTTATTATTGTAACTAAGCTCGAGGTTCACAGGGTGCATATCTTGTGTGGATAGATCTTCACTCACTGTATCGCAATCGCTCAGGTCGCGAGCCAAGCCCCAGTCACAGAGCAAAACTTGGCCGTAGTCATCAACCTGGATATTAGCGGGCTTAATATCTAAATGAAGAATATTTTTTGAATGAGCAAAAGAGATGGCATCACAGAGTTTGAGGAAAATCTCTAGGCATTGATTAAGAGGCAGGATATCAGAGTTTTTTGTTGATGAGCTAATTAAGTCTTGCAAATTACTGCCACTGAGTTTTTTCATGATGAAATAGATTTGTCCATCTTCGACACCCATATCATAAAGAGGGACAATATTGGGGTGCTCGAGTTTGGAGGCAAGTCGAATTTCGTTGAGAAAATCATTTAGTTTAGTCTTGTCGTTTAGTGGGTAAGCTCTGGCAAGTTCTCGATCGGTAAAGGAATCAAAGCAATTGACAATTCTTTTCATGCCCCCACAGGCAATATCTTCGCCGTCAGTATAGCGCTTTTGGGAACCGATTTTTTGTAATAAGTTCTTTGACTCATCGCAAAAAGCATCGTCAAAGGAATGGCTCATGAATTGCTCGTCAAAGTCAATCATAGCTTCTAGCAGAGCTCATCATCGAGAAAACGTATTTCTCGATTAAGGCGTTTGAGTACTCGCTGGCGGTAGACGTGAACGCTATTTTTTTGTAGTTGGAGTTCGGTACTAATTTCATTTACATCTTTGCCTTGACTAAAGAGTAGGAAGACTTGACGGTAGCTTTCTGAGAGCTCACCTTCAATGCGCTGCCATGATAATTTGAAGATGTGTTTTTTCCACTCGCTTTCTTCAATTTCATCTTTCGAGCTTTCATCAGCAAGAGGGTGAAAAGCCGTATCTTCACCTGCACGTTGGATTTTATTATTGTAACGTTTTGAACTACGGAAATGGCCGAGGCAGACATTTTTTGTGACGCCATAAATCCAGTTGCGGAATTTGCCTTCACCAGGGACGTATTCGAAAGATTCCAAACTCTTCCATATTTCAATAAGAGCCTTTTGAACTAAATCATCACGATCAGATTCGCTTGCGCCCATACGAATGACAACACTGTACAAATAAGCTTTGTATAATGCCGTAAACTCTTCCCAGGATTGCTCATTATGCTGTTCTCGGATTTTAGCTATCAGTGTATGTCTGGTATTATATTTATCCATGGCCCATAAGTTTACGATTAGATGCTGATCAATGTTAACACCTAAGAACTAAAAACACAAAGAGTTTTGATCAACAAAAAAAATGATAAATCCAGTCAAGTCTTATAATCAAGAGGCAATAAGTAGCTACAAGTTAAGTGAATCGGATACAAAAAATGAAGAAATTTAAATTTAGTTTGATAGAGCTTTTGGTCGTGGTCGCTATTATTGGAATACTAGCTTCTCTGTTATTGCCGATATTGGGAAAAGCTCGAAAAAAGAGTCAAAGTGCGGTATGCAAGAGCAATACTAGGCAGTTGGGGACAGCAATGTTTCTCTATCAAGATGATGCAGATGGTTACTTTGTTCATTATCAAGGAATGCACTCTGGGTGGCATAGCTGGAAATGGCAATTAGCACAGTATGTGGATGATGCCAGTACGTCACAGTGGTGGGATCACAAGTATACCGATATATTTGCGTGCCCAGAGTATTCCGATCAGCAAAATAGTCGACAAGGTATTGCCTACAGCTCAATTGAACTCGGCGGAGCTCCTTTTTATGGGACGCTAAGACCTCGTAAATTGACCGAGATTAGTCGTCCGACAGATACCTTGATGTTGGGGGATTCAACAACTAGCTATACTTACGTGGATAATATGTTGCTTCCTCCTTACAATCCGTGGGGGGCAGATAATGTATCATTGGGAAGGCATGAATATAAAAGTAATATTCAGTGGGTAGACGGACACGTTTCAAGTGAAACTCAATTAAGTTTACTGGGCGGCCAAGGTGGTGATCAAACTTATTACTGGTTAGCTGAAAAATAAGTTTCAGTATTATTTTCAAATCCCAATCAATTCTTATTTTCCTTCGGTTATTAGATCAATAACTCTAAATGAATTAAAAAGGGAATTATGAAAAAAACCTTCTGTGTTTTATTACTGCTGTCGATCAACTATGTGTTGGCGGACTCAAATTTTGATATGAAATGGACAACAATGCCAAGCTCTTATGTTGAGGGTGCGATTTTAGGCAATGGTGAGCAAGGGACAATGATTTGGGCTCGCCCGGAAGAGAGTCTTCACTTTGATATCGGTGATACCCGTATTTATGATGAAACCAATCGTTTGCCTATAGGTAAATTTATTTTGAAAACGGCAGGGAAGCGACAAGACTTTTCAATGAAACTTTCCATGGAAGAAGCCGAGGCTTCCGGCGTCATTGTTACAAATAAAGGAAAAATTCATTTTCGTGCCCTGTCGGTCTCGGGAGAAAATCTCAACTTAGTCAAATTTAAACTTGAGGGTGCAGAAGCTATTGCCATAGAGCATTTCTCCTTGCCTGGGATTCATACGGGCAAACTCAGAAATGGCATCAAAGATGTAACGGGTAAAGCGACGCATACAATTATTGATTATAGTAATCTTCTCTATGCCGAAGCCATTGCCAAAACTGTAGAGAAATATAAGCCTGCAGCTGAATTTCGTATTGAAAGCGAAGGCATACACTCCCGTTTAGTTCCTTTAAAACAGGGTAAAGCTTATGGCTTAAATTGGACTTTGAAAAAAACAGGAGAAAGAGAATATCTTTTAGCTTGGAGGACTGACTATACTCGTGAGAACTTAAATACTCAGCAACAAAAAGAATGGCTAGCAAGTAAGAGAGTAAAACTAAGAGAATCATTACTGGAAACTTATGAGCAGCACTTTGCAAAGCATGCAAAATGGTGGAAGGGGTACTTTGAAAAGTCCTTCGTGTCTATTCCCGATAAAAAGTTGGAGGCCTACTACAAATGGCAGCTTTATAAAGTTGCATCAGCCACTCGGAAGGGGAAACTTCCTATTGATCTCATGGGGCCTTGGTTTAGAGCTACAAATTGGCCAAAAATCTGGGCAAACCTTAATGTGCAATTGACTTACTTGCCGATGGCGGTTGCCAATCAGCCCGAGATCGCGGACACACTTTTCGCATTAATCGACAATAAACCTGAGCTATTTATTGAAGCCGCAAACAAATATAAAAGTGATTCAGCGACTCATGCACGGGCCATTAGCCCTTATACCCCCGGAGGTTTTAGCTGGGAATATGGAAACTTTCTTTGGACACTTCACAACTACTGGCATTATTTAAAAGTTCATCCGGATGCAGAAAGAACGAAAACTAAGTTCTACCCGATGCTCAAGCGTGGCGCTAATTTTGTTTTACATAATTGTCGTGAAGATGAGAATGGCGTATTGCATACGCCTAAGGATATTTCTCCTGAATATTCCATAAATAAAATTTTTCCTAAAGTCGAAGATACGACTTACAACCTGCAGTTTCTTCGCTGGGCCTTGAGTACCATTATTCATATTGAGAGCCAATACGATTTGCAAGATCCGCAAATTGTCAAATATAAATCTGCTTTAGCCAAGCTCGCACCTGTACTCTTGGAAGACGAGAGCGGAATTATGATTGGCAAAGAGGTGAAACTAGAAGTAGCTCACCGCCATTATTCTCACCTCGTAGGGCTCTACCCCACAAAGCAAATGGATTTAAATGACCCCGATCAATTTAAGCTAGCTCAAACTGCGGTGGATTACTGGATTAATTTACCTATTCTCAATAGCTGGAGTTATAAGGGTTATAGTCGTACGGGAGCCGCATCAATGTATGCGATGCTCGGTCAGGGTGATAAGGCCTACGAGCAGCTGAAGATTTTCCTGAAAACTTATGGTACGGCAAATACGATGTATATCGAATCGGGCCCCGTAATTGAGACCCCCATTTCTGCGGCGGCCTCAGTACATGAAATGTTATTCCAATGCAGTTCATTGGATTTCATTACTGATAATTTCCAATTCTTTTCGGGTGTGCCATCTACTTGGAGTGATGTGAGTTTTGATAAGTTAAGAGCAGAGGGAGGCTACAGTTTAAGTGCGAGGAGAGAGCAAGGTGAATTGAGTGCCTTTAAGCTTATAGCCTCACAGGATAGAGAGCTCAAGATCTTTTTTCAGAAGGCGATCTTAGTGAAAAGTTCAAAGCATGGTAAATTGAAAACAGAATCGGAAGCGGGTAAACATGTACTCGAACTAAACATCAAAAAAGGTGAAGTTCTGACTTTTGGCGATCAAGATAAATTCACTCAGCCAGTTAGTGGTTCCAATGGAGAAATGAATTATCATTTTGGCTTGAACTAAAAATACAGCTAGATGCACTCCGACATTCTATGCGGCGACCTCAATCTCTATTTGACATAATAACTGGCAGATCCTTTCCAAGTTGAATCCTATGGCGCTTATGAGAGTTTCTTGACGAACCCTCTTTAAGCCACAAACGGTAAATCGCTCAAGGTTGTGATAGTTCTTCAGCTTTGAAATACCTGCTTCGGAAATTGATCGGATATTTCTCGCAAGTTGGTAGTTTTCACTCTCATAAATATCTTCTCCTAAGAGCTTCTTTCCCTTTGAGCCACTAACACTGACTAATGTCGCCCCTTTTTCGATGGCATCATCTAAATTGGCGGCAGAGCTATATCCGTCATCCACACTGATCATCATTGCGGTCTCGCCCGTCATCTTTTTATTTTCATCAAGGCAATTACTGAAGGCCTTGCTGTCACTAGTATTTCCAGATTCTAGGGTGAATGATGTCAGAAAACCATTGGCACTAAAGGCGAAATTTGGTCGGTAGCCAAATACGGTTTCTCGACCACCCTTTTTAATAAATGCTGCATCATTATCACTCATGCTGTAAATTTTCCGTGCCGTCTTCGTATCGTAGTCCTTAGGAGCCATGTTGAAGCGATGTTCAACCATCAAAACTTTATCTATGAAGCGAGATAGACATTCGTCAATCATCAGAACTTTGGCACTTTCACAGTGTTGTTTAATTTGAGGAAGAGTCTTCTCCAGGCGAATAATAAATTTTCGGCACCTCGGTAAAAGTTCTTGCGTATAAAACTTTTGCCTCATTTTTCTTGCTCCTTTTTTTCCTTTAAGCATAGAGATCTCGAAATCCAGTTTACTCATATAATCACAGTAATTTTGCAGGCGTTTGAGAGGGATCTTTCTGCGCTCAACACAGGGAAGCTGATCATGAACGTCACTGATATTTTTCATCATTTTACAACTAAGGTTCTTTAGTAATTGACTATCGACAGGCCACGCTGAATCGGCCTTAATGGCTGTAGAATCAATAATCACTGCTGAAAAATCATCCAGGCCACACTCCTTAACGCAGTTCAAAATAGCTTGATGAAAAAGATTAAGGGTCTTCTCAGAAAGAGCAGAGACTTGTTCATGAATCGTATTGCGTGAAGGGAAGCTTCCTATGCCCAAGCGCCCAATAAACTGCTGCAAGGAACTATTCTCACATAGCATACTATAGCCTCGTTCACCGTAACAATTATCATAAAAGTGACGGGCTATGAACAACGCCACCACCAATTCAGCTGGGGGTGTTTTTGGGTAGAGCTGTTTTTAAACTCGCGGTTTCTAGTGGCGGCTCTATCTTTACTCAACTGAAGTTGATCATCTTCAATTGCCTTTTTGATCTCTTGAAATTCAGGACGAAGTATGATTTGCCCCGCAATCTTCAATGGTCCGCATAAAATTCCTATAGTTTGCCGTAATTCCTCGATGAAATATTCGGGAAAAAGAGTATCGTACATTGAAAGTCCCACTTGCTGTTATTGTCGGTGTAAGCTACTACAATATAGGCGATTAAGTGGGATTTTTTATTGGAAATTATAACTTTAAGCTATTTTTTAATAGCACTTGAGAATGATCTGTCGGAGTGCATCCAGCTAGAACAGTATTTTGCAGCTGATGTCGAAGGTTTTTCTCGTGCTGCACATGTTTGGCGAGTATTGCCCTATTCAAAGTTTGAAGTCAGTAAAAAATGTATTGGTTTTACAAAGGCTTTAATAAATTAAGTTCGAAACATAAAAAAGCCCATCTTGATTTAAGAGGGGCGGTATAAAGATTTTTTAGTTTATAGCTTTCATCAGGTAATAATAAAACGGTAACAAACTAATTATCAGTAGCAATAACAAAGTGATGACAAATAAGCTTGAATTTTTGCTTCTTTTAACAATTCTTTCATTTGAGTGAATTAACTGCATCTGAATCTCCTTGGTTTCAACTAATCTACAGAAGAAGACCTTGAAAAGCAAGTGCTTCATTAATAATCGGATTATTAATGAAGCAGAAGGGCTACTTTACGAGCGTGGGTTCACCTGGGTACCAAGTTTTATCGAACCATGGATCGAGTGGGCCATAGAGTCTAAAGAGCATTGTCTAGCCTTTGTTAGGGATGTCGATGGAGCCGACTTTAGGAGCTAATGGAATATGGGTGGACGGTCATGTTGAGAAGAAGTCAGCCGCATCTCTAATGGCGGGGCTTGATGGTGATGGGGAATATTATTTTAAAGTGATGAAATAAATTTTTGGTAGAAATTTTTGAATATTTCAATGGATTTATAAAAAATAATGATTTGATGTCATAGAGTGTTTTTAGCTTGCGTATTACTTAGAAACTAAGTAAGGATATTTATGAAACGCTTTTTGATTCTCATTATTTTTTGTTCAGCTTTTGCGAGCGCGGCAAAAAAGCCCAATATTATTATGATTTTTGCCGATGATATGCATTATGGCGCGCTAGGTGTAACTGGGTCGATTAAGACAAAAGCCAAGACACCACATATTGACAGCATTTTTAATGAAGGGGTACGTTTCCCTAATGGCTATGCGAGCCACGCTACTTGTGCCCCTAGTCGTGCAGGTTTACTCACAGGGCGATATCAGGCACGTTTTGATTTGGAGACTCTTCCAGGAGGAACTGAGGAGCGAAAAAAAGTAGGCTATGGGCTGAAGACTTCTGAAATTATGATTCCTGCCTTGATGAAAAAAGGAGGGTATAAAACCTGTGCGATAGGAAAATGGCATGTGGGTTCAGGTAAGGAATTTCAACCGAATGCTCGAGGTTTTGATCATTGGTTTGGCTATCGTGGATCCTGTGGATTTTATCAATTCAAGAGTCAGAATTTAGCCGCTAAGAAAGGTAAAGACTTAAGTCCCGTGTCAGCAGATGAAAAGCCGATTTTAGATATTGTTCGCAATGGAGAATCACTTCGCTTAGAGGGCTACTTAACGGATCACTTTACAAACGAAGCAAGTAAATGGATTAAAGATAATAAAGAAGGCCCCTTCTTTATGTATTTTGCACCCTATAATGTTCATGGACCTGATATAGTTCCCAGTAAATATATCCCGAAAGGCGGGACGGGACATGATGGTGTGATTGCCGCCCTTGATGCTTCAGTAGGTCATATTTTAAAAGCTGTCAAAGACGCGGGAATAGAAGAAAATACAGTGGTAGTTTTTAGTAATGATAATGGCGGTAAAAAAGACTACTCGACAATATTTAGAGGCAACAAAGCAACTTTTTATGAAGGCGGTGTGAGAGTTCCGTTTGCGATTAAATGGCCAAAAGTAATCAAGCCAGGAACGGAGTACGACGGGCTTGTTTCGACATTGGATATGTTGCCTACTTTTGTGAGTCTCGCAAAGGTTGCCTTGCCAAGTGATCGTCAATATGACGGGCAGGATATACTGGCAGTTATAGCAGGGGATGCGAAGGATAGTCGTGAATCTCATTTTTGGAGGAATGGAGGTGCACGTGCAGCACGAGTGGGTGACTGGAAATTGCTATGGTTAGGTGACAAAAAGAAGCATAAGGCCTTATTGAAGAAGCTTGGGATTACGCATGTAAAGGGACGAGGCGCGACTTATGCAGAGCGTGCAGATGAACTCTATTTAACGCCAGAACTTTATAATCTGAAGAAGGACCCAAAAGAAGAAAGAGATTTAGCACAGGCTAATCCAGAAAAATTACAAGAGATGATAAAGCACTACAAAGCGTGGGAAGCGACAATTCCAAAATGGCGCGAGTGAAAGTAGCTAGATCGTTCGCTAAGCTCAGTGTAGATAAGAGTATGTAGTTCACGCTTTAGCGTGAGAGATAGAATTAGATGCCGAATAGAATTCGGAGCTCCCAGCTTGAGTTAATTTAAATAGGAAAAAAATGATGAAGTGGATAATTAGTTTTTTATATGTGTTTCTTAGTCTATCAGCGCAAGAAAAGATGAATGTAGTACTGCTTACCGTAGATGACATGAATGCGGATTCACTGGGAGCCTTTGGCTGTCCAGTCGAGGGGACCTCCCCTCAATTTGATGCTTTTGCGGAAGACGCAATGCGCTTTAATTATGCTCATGTTCATGCGACGAGCTGTATACCATCACGCAATATTATTAGTAGCGGAAAATACCTCTACAATAGTGGACTTGAAGGTTTTTATCAGTTGCCTAAAGACCAGGTTACTTTTCGAACTTTACCGGAAGTACTTCAAGCCAATGGTTATTTCACGATGATTCGTGGCAAGGCGCATCACTCTTATCCTTATGTCCCGTACAAGCGAGCTTTTGATATTATCTTTGATGATGAACTCAAGGAGAAAAAACTTAATATTCGTCAGCCTAAAACTTTTTATGACTATACAAAAAAGGGTGTGGAGGCGGCGAAAAAAGCTGGCAAGCCTTTCTTTTATTCGATGGATATCCATGATCCTCATACGCCCTATTATGGTTTGATAAAAAAGAAGCTTACGGTGGGTTTGAACAAGGAAGATAAAAACAACGCGCCAAGTCGAATTTTCAAAACTGAAGAAATTGTGATTCCGCCATTTTTACCACAAACGGATAAAGTGCGTTTGGAGATGGCCGCCTATTATTCTACTGTGCGTCGTGCGGATGATTCAATCGGCAAGATCATTCAAGCGCTGAAAGATACGGGTGTTTATGATAGTACGATCATTATCTTCCTATCAGATCATGGGATGCCTGAGCCTTTTGGAAAAACTACCAATTATTATAATGGCTCACATACACCTTTGACGGTGCGTTGGCCAAAACATAGCCAAGCAGGTGCAATTGATAATGAACACATGATTGGTGCGATCGATATTTTTCCATCCGTACTTGATATGCTTGGTATTGAGCAAGAGAAGGATTTAGATGGACGTTCATTTGCGTCAATTTTAAAGGGTGAAAGCCAAAGTGATCGCGATTATGTGTTGACCATGTACGCAGAAAATGTGGGAGGAAATCGTCAGCCAACACGATCCATCATCACTAAAGATTTCGGCTATATTTATAACCTTTGGTCAGATGGTGAACGTAAATTTGCTTCGGCAACAAGAGGGACGCTTGCGTATAAGGAAATGGAGCGTTTAGCGAAAGAAGGCGATGCTCATTGGCAGGCGCGACTTAATTTATATACTCATCGTCAGCCGGAGGAACTCTATAATTATCATTTGGATGCTCATGCACTTAAAGATTTGAGTGCGAGTCCTGAATACGCCGCGAAAATGGCCGAGATGCGAAATACTTTGGCCAAAGCCATGAAGCAAAGTGGTGACCCTTTATATGACTTGTTTATGGATAGAGCGAATGAAGAGGCGATCCAGGCTCATTTGGATAAAGTGGATAAAGAGTCGAATGCGCGCAAGCAGCAGGCTATCTATTCTCGCAGTGGGAAAGCGAAGGCAGATAAGTCAAAGAAAAAACCATCGAAAAGTAAATCTGATGAAAAAAGGAAAAAGCCTAAGAAATAAGTAGCATTCTCAATGTAAAATGATTAAACTTGGCTAAGCACAAACTTAGCCATTTTTATTTTAAGGGTACAATACGATGGAAGACTCCGAAACTATTTTTGATGAAATGATTCCAGATTTGGCTGCGGGGATCATGGAAATGGATGAAAATATTCCCGATGTGTTTCCCTTGTGTGATGAGATTGCGGAGAATTCTAATCGCTATCAAAATGGTTCTACTATTGGTCAGGGAGGGATGAAATGTATCTCCGATTCGGTGGATATAATTACTGGTCGTCATGTTGCCATGGCACATCTCAAGGGCCATGATTCCCCTGAATTAATGGAGAGCTTTTTCAAAGAAGCGCGCTTAACGGCTCGACTTGAGCACCCCAATATTGTACCATTGTATGATATGGGTTATAGCGAGGGAGGTGAAGCCTTTTTCACGATGAAAAAACTGGGTGGGCGTAATTTAACTGAGCTTATCACCGAATTCTCTAAAGAGAAAAACTATAAATCATTGCTTCCCAGAATCGTCGATGTGATGATCAAGATTTGTGATGCCATTGCCTATGCGCATTCGCGTGGGGTGATTCATTTAGACATTAAACCAGATAATATTCGTATAGGTGACTTTGGCGAAGTTCTGATTTGTGATTGGGGCTTAGCGAAAACTCTTGGGGATGAAGATTATGAGCTTGATGAAGACTTATTACCAGAAAATTTTAATACGGCAACGCTCAATGGTGTGCTTAAGGGTTCGCCGGGGTATATGGCGCCTGAGCAAGTCGACCGCAAGCGAGGACAAAAAGATCAACGTACAGATGTTTATGCACTTGGAGCAATCCTCTATGAATTGTTGTGTTTCCATGTGCCCAATGAGGGGAGTACGGTATTAGATAGTTTGGAGCGGACTCTTTGCGGGGATCGCAAAAGTCCTTCGTGTCACCAAAAATCTGTTCCGGCGAGTCTGGAGGCGATAAGTTTAAAGGCTTTAGCTTTGGAGCGCAGTGATCGTTATCAGAATGTACAGGATTTTCGTGATGATTTATTCAAATGGCTAGGAGGTTTTGCGACGAGTGCAGAAGAGCTAGGTTTTCTGGGCAGTCTAAAGTTATTTATTTTCAGGCACAGGCTTGCGAGTTTTTTCACTCTCATACTCTTGTCCTTAGCCGGGATATTTACCTATCGGATTAATCAAGAAAAGCAAACGGCGGTAGAGGCCTTAGAACTTTATACAAAGGAACAAAAACAAAAAGAAATATTTGGTAAAGAGGCTTCGCCACGTTTGGTGGGATTAGCGACTCGAGCTTTGAAAACTAATGATTTTGAGACGGCGAGTGAAATGATATCTTTGGCAGTGGAGGCCGACCCCCATCATGAATATGCTTGGGCTATCAAGGCACGCATTGATTTCATCCATAGCGATTTAGCGGAAGCGCGTCGTTCTTTGTCCTTGTCAGCAGGAAAGTCCCAGCATCATGGAGTCATTGATCTAGAAGTATTTTTGTTAGGACGCGATCAAAGTAAGCCCGATAGTTTAGATTTAAAAGATTTCCGTAAACTGGCGTCGCGACCTAACTCTAAGTACGATGTCGTGAGTGCGATTATCGCAAATATTAATAATTTCATTTTAGAAGAGCAAATTGAATTGTGTCAGCTGCTTTTGCAGATCAAAAATGGTGGGCGAAATTTGACTCATTTTAGCTATGAAATCAAAGCAACAGAGTTACATGTCGACTTGGCGGATAATAAGGCTTTGAAAAATTTGACGCCTCTGAAATACATCCCCATAACGCATTTGAATCTGAGCCGTAATCATGAGCTTAAGGGCCATGAATTAGAGCAGAATCCTTTAGTAATGATAGATCTTTCAAGAACGAATTTTAGTGATTGGAAGACGCTGTTTAAAATACCAAGCCTTAAGATGATACGTATTAATAAGGGCATGAAAAATAATGTGCCTTCATTACCAGAAAATATTAAATTAGAAATAGTTAAATAAAGCTGTCATCCTGTTTTCTTGACTCTCGTATGACTTAATAAGATTAAGAAATCATGAGGATTCAATAAATGAAAAAGTTTACCTTGATAGAGTTGCTAGTAGTCGTGGCAATTATTGGTATATTGGTTTCACTGATGATGCCGAGTTTAAGCAAAGCACGAGAAAGTGCGCGCAGGGTGCAGTGCGTTAACAATCAGAAAAATCACTCGATAGCGATGTTTATGTCTTTCGATGATAATAATCAATATTATCCTGCAAATAAAATTCAGGATCCTAATGCAGCAGGCAATACAGAGCGTGGGAGTAATTGGCTAGGGAAAAAGGGTACGCAAAATGCATCAATCACCGTTGTGATGCGTCCGCTAAATCAGTATTTACAAAAAGTGAGCGAAGATGGAGAAATGCCAGTGGCACAATGTCCGTCTGATAAAGATGAAATGGATGAATATGTCAAATGGGGCTCATCCTATTATCGCAATAAAGACGCCGTGATGAATGATCCAGGAGATGGTGACTCAGCCTCGCTTACGATTACCGATATCATAAGTCCCTCAAAGCTTGTTACATATGGGGAATTGGGAGGAATTTGGATTATTCCCAATACAAATAGAGCGACGAAAGGGCAATATTATAATCATACAGATATGGGAGATACCCGCTGGGTACTACAATTTGCTGATGGACATGTGGCGAATACATATGTTATTCCTGGAGATAAAGGTGCCGTGGGTGATTATCTTTGGATTAATGAATAAAATTGAAATTATTATGAATGAATTAGGAGATAAAATGAAGTTTTTATTTACAGTATGCTGCTTAATAAGCCTCAGTGCTTTCGCCGATGATCGTCCCAATATCGTTTTAATTATGGCCGATGATATGGGCCGTGAAACCGTAGGTGCTCATGGAGCATTAGATTACAAAACTCCAGTCCTCGATAAAATGGCGGGTGAAGGCATGAAGTTTAATCACTGTTACTCACTACCATTATGCACCCCCTCTCGTGTCAAGATTATGACGGGCAAGTATAGCTTCCGTAATTACGAAGGTTTTGGTGGCTTGCCACAAGGAGAAAAAACTTTTGGTCATGCGCTACAAAAGGCTGGTTATGAAACATGTGTTGTGGGTAAGTGGCAATTGGGTGGTAAGCATGAACAGATTTTGGGCTTTGGTTGGGATGAGTATTGCCTCTGCAATGGTGTGACGCCCAAAGACCCTAAGGCGAAACCCTTGCGCCAAGGGAAAGAACGTTATTGGTATAATTCAAAAATCATTGCTAATGGGAAGTACTATGAAACGGATGAAATATATGGTCCGGACATGGTAAATGAATATGCCTGTGACTTTATTAAACGTCAAAAAGATAAACCATTTTTTCTTTATTATCCGATGATTCTTCCACATTCTCCATGGGCACCAACGCCTTTAAGTGAAAGCGGAGATAAGAGCGGAAAAAAGATCTGCGAAGTTCGTTATTTTAAAGATAATATTGAATACATCGATCACTTAGTGGGCAATGTATTAAAGGCCTTGGAAGAAAGTGGGCAGCGAGAAAATACAGTGGTGATGTTTACCGGGGATAATGGTACGGGTTATGCAGCATACTGTAATGATTCTAGCACCGAAACCAAACGTTTTTATTCAGTGAACGGAGACAAGCACGAAGAGCTGATTGCTGAAGCAGGAGAAAAGAGCCCGAAGCTAAAAAACACCAAGCCAGGCAAAGGAGAATATATGGAAGGGCCCGTGACTCGTACGAGCTACGGTGATGTTCCTGGACGAAAAGACACAATGTTGCGTGATGGTACGGGAGTGCCGATGATTGTGGATTGGCCGAAGTATAGAGAGCAATATAATGAGCAGGGGCATAGCTGGGATGACTTGATAGATTTTTCAGATTTTTTTGCCACAATTACAGAATTGGCGGATACAAAAGTGGCTTATCCAGTGGATGGAATCTCCTTTGCACCACGTTTACGTGGCGAAGGCAAAAATGATCGTCAGTTTGTATTTTGTCACTACTGGGATTTTGGACGTAGAGCCGAAGGCGCAAGAGATTCTATCCATGATCAACGTTGGAAAATCTATAATGATGGTAGCTTCTTTGATATGAAAAATGATCCCGATGAAAAACAGGCACTCAAAGTTGAAGACTTGAATGAGCAAGGAATTATGGCTCGTGGTCGCTTGATGGCAAGTTATCATGAGCTGAGAGCCATGACTTTGCCAGTGGCTAAAGTCTCTGATTTCAAAAAGCCGCCAGTAGTGAAAAAGAAGAAAAAATCGAATAAGAAAAAGCAAAAATGAAAAAACTCTTTTATCTACTGATTTTCACTGGCGCGTATTTATTGTCAGGGGCTTCAAAGCCAAATATCATCTTGATTTTAGCAGATGATATGGGTTCGGGCGATGTTGGTTATCATGGTGCAGAAGATGCACAGACGCCTGCCATTGATGCGATAGCAAAAGCGGGAGTTTGGTTTCGTCAGGGCTATGCAGCCGCCTCAGTTTGTGGCCCCTCGCGAGCCGGAATTTTGACTGGACGTTATCAGCAATTATTCGGTGTTGTGATGAATGGTGATGCAGATAAGGGAATTCCCTTGGGACAGAAGAATCTGGCTGAACTGCTTAAGCCTGCGGGTTACAAAACTGCAGCGTTTGGTAAGTGGCATTTGGGGAGTAAGAAAGGGCAGTTCCCCAATGATCGTGGTTTTGATTTTTTCTATGGTTTTCATTTTGGTGCTCATGATTACTACCGGGCAGACAAGAAACTCAACAAGAAGAAAAAGGGCTATGCTCCCATTTATTTAAATAAAAAGGTGGTGAATTATCGTGAGGGCGATTACCTCACTGAGAAAATCACCGAGAATGCTTTGACGTTTATAGAGCAGAATAAATCGGAGCCCTTTTTTATGTATGTGGCTTACAATTCAGTTCACTCGCCTTGGCAGGTGCCTGATTCATATTTGAAACGAATTCCTGATTCGGTACCTGAGTATCGACGTTTATTTTTAGCAATGGTCTTAGCAATGGATGATGGCATAGGTGAAATTGAAGCTAAGCTAAAAGATTTAGGCATTGCAGATAATACGATTATTGTATTTACGACTGATAATGGCAGTCCTAAGATTGGTAATAAAAAAGCCAATTCGGGCCAGTTTTGCATGTCAAAAACCAATAATTTTCGTGGCTATAAAGGCGATACTTATGAAGGTGGAATACGAGTGCCGATGGCAATTAAATGGCCAAAAGTTTTACGAGCTTCACAACAATATGATCACCCAGTCATAGCTCATGACTTGGCACCGACTTTCTTGTCGGCAGCAGGTATTGAGTATTCCGATGAACAATTTACAGGAGTTAATTTACTGCCTTATATAAGTGGTGAGAAAAAGGAAATTCCCCACGAGCAGTTATTTTGGCATCGTCATCCTGGTTTAGAAGATTTTGCCCTGCGCCAAGGTGATTGGAAATTAACGTGGAATGATCAAGAGGGGACAAGTAAAGAGTTTATAAAAAGAGCTGAGCTCAAACTTTTTAATCTTGAGCAAGATCCCTATGAAAAAAATGACTTGGCTAAAGCGATGCCCGAAAAAGTTCAAGCATTGAAAAAGACTTATGACCAATGGCATCAAACCCATTTGAAATAGAAATGAGAAGATGAAGAAGAGAGGTCTAGCTTAGCTCGTGCTTGAGGCGACTCACTTCATCCTTGAGGCGCGTCATGACGCGTTTTTTATAGACTGCAATGGTATTGGCGGGCACGTCAATTTCTTCACTTAATTGCTTAGGCAAAGCTCCTGTAGCCAAACGTTTGAAGATCTCAATGATTTTTTCAGAAAAATGGGGAGTGATATTAGTTAAAGCCATATTGAAGATGTAGTTCTCCCATTCGTTTTCGGCGATTTCTTCAATCTGATGTTCGGTAATTTGACTACCGAGATCCCAAGTTTCAGTATTGCCTGCTTGCTCTTGTATTTCAGCTGAGCGGCTTTGTTTGCGACAAAAATCCCGCACTGTGTTTTTTGTCACTAAGTAGAGCCAAGAACGAAAGCGTGAGGTCTTATCGTAGTCAAATTCGGGTAGCTTGTTCCAAAGTTTTAATAAGACTGATTGGGTAATTTCTTCAGCATCATGATGACGAATATTGAGTCGCCTCGCAATGATATAAATAAAGTGACGATAATAAAAGACAAATTCTTCCCAAGATTTTTCATCGTGCTGTAAACGCACACGCTCTAGCAGGGTAGCACGAGTCATGTAATTGGGGTTTTCGTCATTCATTTTTTACCTCGTTTAGCTTACTACGTTGATCATTTGATTTAGTGTACAATAAAATTGTGTACTTGTCATCTCTTTTTTAGTTTAAATACACTTGAGCTTGAGGATAGATGTAATGTTATCGCCTTAGAGAAATAAGATGGATATATCTTGTGACTTCTGATCTTGGCCTAGCTTAAGGAAAGAAAGGCAAGTAAAGTGCGTCTTCGTTGAATTTATTATCTATGACTTCGTTAGCAAAATAGGGGAAGAAATGATTCGCAAGATTTCGATTGAAAACTTTTTCAGTATAAAAAATGAGCTCGTGTTGGACTTTAAATTGTCTAAACGAGTACCTGATTTAGAGGCTTTTTATAAGAATGAAATGGGTGAGCGCTATCCGAAAATACTGGCATTTTTTGGTCACAATGCGGCGGGGAAAACAAACATTCTGAGAGCGCTATCTTTTCTGAAGTTTTTTGCTTTGGGTGCAGTAGAGATGAATAAAGGAGGAAACGCTCCCTTTGAACCTTACCTTTTTGATGAAGAGAGTGCGGATCAGTCCACTAAGTTTAAATTAGAATTTAGTATTGGTGAGGAAGTTTTTAGCTACATACTCGAACTCAATCAATCGGAAGTTTTACTAGAAGTTCTCAAAACAAAGCGAAGCACTTATTTTAAGCGTGAAGGGGAAAAAATAAGTGGTCGTTTGAAAATGGTGAAGAAGCTGATTGGCTTTATTGCCGAAGACGTTTCCGTTTTGACCTTTTGCTATAAAAATAAATTGCAGGACCCTGAATTGGAGCCAGTACTCAACTTTTTTGAAGACTTATCGACCAATATAAACCCTGTGGGAAATGAAGATTTAGTCAATAAAACTTTCCGAGTGAATGCCATTGTGAAAGCTCGTCTTGAGTTAAAAAAGCGAATTGTAGACTTTCTTAAACGGGCAAGCTTAGGTATTAGTGACCTGCGTTTTAAAGATAAAGAAATAATGTGTCAGGGTGAACTCAAAAAAAGAAGCTGTGCCTATGTCTACCATAGGGTGAATGGCGAAGAAAAAGAGCTTTTGATGACTCAAGAATCCAAAGGTGTCCAGTATTTATACCTGATGCTTTTTGAGATTTTCAGGGCCTTGGAAAGTGGAGGCACGGTCATTATTGATGAGGTTAACGCACATTTACATGCTCATGTGATTAAGGAATTCCTAGACTTATTTAATGATAGCGAAAGTAATCCTCATGGAGCTCAGTTGATTTTGTCTGGTCATGCTGATTATATCATGAATTACTTGGAGAAGGAGCAAATTATTCTTTGTGAAAAAAATGAATTTTGTGTGACGGAAGCTTTTTTACTGAAGGATCTTAAAGGCCTTCGTAGGCAGGATAATATTCGCGACCTGTATAATGCTGGAGCCTACGGCGGAATCGCCTTGGAACTTTAAATTATGTCTCTTGTGCGCAGAAAAAAGAAGACCTGTTTAATTATTTGTGAAAGTAAGGCCGATGAGCACTTTTTGACTTTTTTAAAGGATCGTTATCGTAATCATGATTGGCGATTTACTATTGAAAATGTAGGTGGAAGTGGAGATACAGTGTTCTGTCGAGCGAAAAAATCGAAAGGCTATAGTCGTATTTATTGTATCATTGATGCGTGCAAGGATGTGGATGTACAATGGCCGAGAGGGACAACGGGGATCATTTTGAAGCCCGGGATTGAAGCTCTGCCCTTACAATTATTAGGCAAGGCCTGTCCCTCTAATATGGTTTTGGCAAAAAATAAGTTTAAAGCAGTCTTTGGTTCAGAGGCAGCGAAGATAAGTAAGTTTAAATGGCAGTCAAAATTCACTAAGCTTATGCTGGAGAATAAAAGGGAAGACTTAGAGCACTTAGATGAAATTATAAATATTTTTGAGCAAGTATAAGTTCACTAGGTGTGGACGATAAATTAAACTGCCGTAGCCTTAGAGAAATAAAATGGATATATACTTATGACTTTTAATGATGTCTTACGTCGTTTGCGCTTTACGCTACATATTAATAATGAAGCTATTATCGACCTCTGTGCAAAGGGTGGCAAAGAGCTTCTTCCTGCAAAATTAGATCAATATTTAAAACGTGAAGATGAAGAAGAATACGAAGAATGTTCAGCCGAAGATGGATCCGCCTTTTTAGATGGCCTCATTATTTGGAAGCGAGGGCCTAGTGATGGTGCTCCTAAAGCTAAGGGCAAGGTTGTCTTGGATAACAATATAATTTTGCGTAAATTGCGTATTGCCTTTGAATTGCGTGATACAGATATGTTAAGAGTTTTAGAGTTAGCCGAGATGCAGATTTCCAAATCTGAACTCAGTGCATTTTTCCGTACTCCTAAGCATCGTAATTACATGGAAGTCCAAAGCCAGTTGTTACGTCGTTTTATGGTGGGCTTAGATAAATACCTGAGACTTTAGTTTTATTCGAATAAGCATAAAAAAAGCGAGCTGAATTCAGCTCGCTTTTTTGTGGACTAGCTAAGGGGATCTATTCCCATTCAATAGTGCCAGGAGGCTTATTGGTGACATCATAGAAGATGCCATCAAAATCTGCTTTTTTGCGAATTTCGCTAATCATCTCTTGGAGTTGATTTTGCGGAATGCGCGAGAAGCTAGCGGTCATTGCTTCAGTGGAGTTAATGGGGCGAAGTACTAAAGATTCACCACCCTTATTACGTCCAACTGGAATGAGCGCAACAGGCATTTGCCAAATGCTTTCATAAAGACCTTTCTCGAAAAGGTAATCAGTCACGACTTGATCGGCTTCACGTAGGCGATCAAGACGGTCTTTACTCGTATCACATTTCTTAAGAAGGATATCGCCAGACCAATCATCGCCACCGACGTTATAAATAACGCGGTTGACTTCTGGAAAGCGGTTAGTAAGTGACGTCGAGATTTCTTCGAGCACTTCCCAATCAGCTTCGCCAGTGATAACACAGGGGTGAGCATAAGTTCTAGCGTCGCCTTGGACACCAACACTTTTCACCGGAAGGATGCGGCCAGTAACATTAAATTTCTCAAGGAAAGTATTGATGCGTGCTTCAGCAGCTGAGTAATCATCAGTTTCTTCAGTATCAGAACAGAGGATACGTACACCTAGGCCAGGACCAGGGAAGGGGTGACGCCATACGAGTTTGTGAGGAAGACCAAGCAGTTCGCCGAGTTCGCGAACTTCATCTTTATAAAGTTCAGCAAGTGGCTCAATAACTTTACCCTGATTAATGAGTTCTTGGATACGGTCAACACGATTGTGGTGAGTTTTGATGAGGTGAGAGTTTTCAGTTCCACCAGATTCAATTGTATCAGGATAAATTGTGCCTTGGCCAAGGAGCCAGGTATCGTCAACTAAATGAGATTCTTCGACAGCTTCACATTTCACATCGAGGAAAGTATCACCAATGATGATACGTTTAGCTTGTGGCTCACTTACGCCGGCAAGATTTTTGAGGAAAGTTTCACCAGCATCAACAACGTGGAAATTTTCGAAACCAGCAAGTTTGAGTTCTTCTTTAACCCAAGCGGATTCATCTTTACGCATGAGGCCATTATCGACATGAAGGCCATACACGTTTTCATCGCCTAAAGCTTTGTTGAGAAGTGCAAATGCGACATTTGAGTCGACGCCACCACTTACGAGTAAGAAAACTTTTTTACCAGCAAATTCGTGACGGATATTATCGATACTCGCTTGCATGAAGGCTTTGATATCCCAATCGAAAGTACATCCACATTCTTTGAGAAAGTTTTTCATGAGGGCAAGGCCGCTCTTGGAGTGGGTAACTTCTGGGTGAAATTGGAGGCCGAAAATTTTCTTTTCAAGATTTTGTACAGAGGCCACAGGACAGTCAGGAGTGGAGGCCGTGATTTCGAAACCATCAGGGATTTGTGCCACAGAGTCGCCGTGACTCATCCACATGACTTCGGAATCGCTAAGACCCTTATAGAGTGGTGAGTCAAAAGATTTTGCAACGCGTGCAATTCCGTATTCTTTGACGGTTCCGGGTTTTACTTCTCCGCCTAAAATATGGCAGATGAGTTGATGACCGTAGCAAATACCTAAGATTGGGCCATTGAAATTGAGTATGTCCTTGTTGAAAGAAGGAGATTTTGCTGCATAAACACTTGAAGGGCCACCAGAAAAAATGAGACCCTTATAAGAACTTAGTGTACTGAGTTCTGCAGTAGGGGAAACGATTTCTGAGTAAACACCCATTCGACGAACGCGGTTGGCGATTAAGTGGGCATATTGTCCACCAAAATCCAAGACACCGATTTTATCCATTGTCGTTGTTCCAGAAGTTAAAATTAAGAAAGTGTGGAAAGTAACGCGCGTGCATCTAAATACAAGTTATTTATAGCGAGGATTGGAAGCCTAGTGCTTGAGATTTTTTAAAGAGTGATTTCTTGCTGGCTGAGGCAGTGTATGCCACCGCCTTCGATGACGAAAAGGCGACAATCAATGGGGATAATTTTTTTATCTGGGAAGCATTGTTGAAGAATTTCCTGTGCCTCTAAATCCTTGCGGGTCTGTCCAAATTCAGGTATGAAAACTGCTTGATTAGAAATAAGAAAATTGGCGTAAGAGGCGGGGAGGATCTCGCCGTTTAGGTAGATGGGGTCAGGAAGAGGGAGTTCTACGATCTCTAGATATTTTTCATGTGCTGATTCGAAATTTTGTAGTTGCTTAAGGTTTTTTTGGAGGGTTTCGAAGTTGGGATTGCGGTCATCACAAGTACAAGTTAAGACTCCGTCTTCTTTGAAGAAGCGTGTAATATTGTCGATATGACCATCAGTGTCGTCGTTGACGAGTCCGCCCTCTAGCATAATGATTTCGCTGACACCAAAATGTTCCTTGATTGCGTCGATGAGTGCTGGTCTTGATTGCGCTGGATTGCGATTTGTATTGTAGATGACGCTCTCGGTGGAGATGGCAAGACCTTGGCCGTTGACTTCAATAGCTCCACCCTCGAGAATGAAGTCGGGGCTAATGCAATCAATAGCGTTGATTGTCGCAATTTGTTTTGCGATGGCATTATCTTTTGCGTAGTCCGCAAATTTTCCGCCCCAGGCATTAAAATCCCAATTGATTATGTGAACTTCTTTCTTTGGATTTTTGACAAAGATAGGGCCGAAATCGCGGCACCAAACATCGTCGGTGGCAAGGTCGATAAGTTCAATATTGTTAAGTGAACCAATATGATGTTTTGCTTGCTCTTGGAAGCTTTTCTCACAAAGAAGTTTTACCTTGGTGAAATCTGAAATGGCCGAAATGAGTTTAGCGAAATCTTCTAAGATTTGCGGACGCGAATGACTCCATATTTTATCTGAACAGGGCCAAGCCAAATAAATAGCGGATTGGGGATGCCATTCAGCAGGCATGCTCATGATTCGATCGTACGTTTGTTTAGATCTGAATAACTATCTATGCGTCGATCGCGTAAGAAAGGCCAGATTTGGCGATGTTCACGTAGTTTGCTGAGGTCGAGGTCTGCGAAAAGTATTTCTTCTTGGTCATCACTAGCTTGTGCAAGAGTCTGCCCGTAAAAGTCGGAGATGAATGAATGTCCCCAAAATTCGATGGGATCTTCAATGCCGACGCGATTCACGGCTGCATAGTAACATGAGTTGGCGACCGCTTGGCCGAGTTGGACTTGGGTCCAGGCGTGTTGTTGGGCTCGGCCGAGTTCGGTTTTTTCGTCGGGAAGCCAGCCAATAGCAGTGGGGACAAGGATGATTTCGGCACCAGCGAGACAGGCCAAGCGTGAGCTTTCGGGAAACCATTGATCCCAGCAGATAATGACGGAAATTTTTCCAAA
Source organism: Lentisphaera profundi (assembly GCF_028728065.1). Lineage (GTDB taxonomy): Bacteria > Verrucomicrobiota > Lentisphaeria > Lentisphaerales > Lentisphaeraceae > Lentisphaera > Lentisphaera profundi. The sequence goes on from NZ_CP117812.1 coordinate 293,377, forward strand.
TTTAGTCTCGAAAACAGGGACGCCAAGATCGCCGGGGCTGAAGTAGAATTTTTCTTCGAAATAGGGGTCTTGAGGAATGTGCATCTTGCGATATTTTCCTAAGTAGCTACCATCGGCATCAATCACGACGGCGCTATTGTAGTAAACTCCATTTAAGGCCTCTTCAAAAAATGAAAGTGCGAGGACGCAGTTAAATTCTTTGGCGATTATTTGGTAATCTGCAAGTAAGCTTTTATCAATTTTTTGAGCGTATTGAAAATTATCTGTGTTTTGTTCACGACAAAAGTAGTTGCTAAGGAAAAGCTCTTGGCTGCAAATGATATTGGCACCTTGTTTTACGGCATTCGCAATAAGTTCGAGGTGTTGAGTTTTATTGGCTTCTGGGGAACCATAGTCACGGCTTTGGAGGAGGGCTAATTTTGGCATATTGAGGGTTCCTAGCAGCGGATTTTGGGGCCGGTTTCGATATCGATTTTTTCTTTGTCACGGACTCTGTTGTGGAGGTCACAAGATAGTTCTTTTGAAGGAATGAAAAAACAGCCCTCAATATTTCCTTCGAACTCGTAGGGCTGAGTCGTGCAGTGGATTTCATCGCCTTCGATTATTAAGTACGCAGAGTTATCGAAGTCGGGTTCACTAGTGTTGCTAGCTTCTGCCGAACTAAGGTCTTTGATAGAAGCTTCCGAGAGTGGAGTACATGAGCTGATTTCTGCGTATTTTTCAAAGGTTTTCATGGCGTCTGATTGACTGCTGAGTATAGTGATAAAATCGGCGCAGTAAGTCGGCATGAGCTGTGAAGGCATTTGTCCACTACTGATATCTGACCAAGTGTAGCGATCAAAGCCAATAATGACTTGTTCGAGACTTGTTTTGTTTAGCTCATCGGCAAAGCCTTGGAGCTCTTTAGTTTTGAGTTTCCAAAGGATAATGTGTGGAGCGTAAAAATTCTGAATTTGTTGGTCTTGAAGTATCATGTCGAAAAAGATTAAAGTTACTTTTAAAAAGAGTTTGCCTTACATAGTATAGGGGTTTGCAAAAAAGTCCTTTTAGATTAACTTAATCACTAGTTTTTTAAACCTGTATTACGCAAGGGGGGTTTCTTAACCCCCTTTTTGTATGCTTAGATTTTAATATATTGAATGTTAGGAATGGAATATGAATAGTGAACTTGTTGCAATGGTTGAATACCTGGAGCAGGAAAAAGCCATCGATAAGGCGATACTTTTTGACCTCATTGAAGATGCAATGGCATCAGTCTACGAAAAAGAGGTTGATGAAGAATCAGAAATCAAGGTTACAATCAATCGCCGTACAGGTGATGTGACGATTATTGCAGATGTTACTGTAGTTGACGAAGTTCTTGATAAGCGTAATGAGATTGATTTAGCCGCTGCACAAAAAGAGTACGGCGAAGAAGTCGCACTTGACGATGTTGTGAAGTGGACACTTCAGCCAGATCAAATGAGTCGTATTGCTGCTCAGAACACGCGTCAGGCAATTATGCAACGTCTTAGAACTTTTGAGAAAGAGCGCGTTGTTGAAGAGTATACTGACATGGTTGGTGAGCTTATTTCTGGTACAGTGCGTCACTTCGAGAAAAATGAATTGATTGTTGATTTCGGTCGTGCTCAGGGTAGCCTAGGTAAAATGGATCGCGTACCTCGTGAGCGTTTTGATAACGGTGATCACATTACTGCACTCCTTAAAGAAATTGACCCACGCAAGAGTGGTCCAAGTATCGTTCTTTCAAGAACTGATGCTAAGCTCGTAACGAAGCTTTTTGAGCGTGAAGTCACCGAGATTACTAATGGCCTTGTAGAAATTAAAGGCGTGGCACGTAAAGCTGGTTTCCGTACAAAGATTGCTGTAGCATCTGATTCATTAGATCCTGTAGGTGCTTGTATTGGTCTTCGTGGTTCACGTGTAAAAACAATTTGCCAAGAGCTCAATAACGAGAAACTCGATATTATTGGTTATAGCGAAGATGTAGAACAGTACGTTCGCGAAGCTTTTAAGCCGAATCCAATTGAAGAAGTTGATATCGATGACGATGGTCGCTTGATCAAGCTTATGGTTACAGAAGAATCTTACAGATCGATTGTTGGTCGTGATGGTGAAAATATCCGTCTCACTGAAGAATTGATGGATTGGGATATTGAAGTAGAGAAGCATGTCTACAACACAGAAATCACTTTCGATGAACATGTTCAAGAAGCTTTTCAAACAATGATGAAGCTTCCAAATATGACTGAATTTCAAGCACGAACAATGATTGATGCGGGTTATCTTTCACTAGAAGGTGTATCTGAAGCTTCAGCAGATGACTTGGTAGAAGTAGGAATTAGCGCTGACCAAGCCACTGAAATTATAGAATACGCTAAATCAAGACTCCAATAGGAGATTAAATAATTATGGCAAATCAAAGACAAAGACCTCAAGGCGGTCGTCCTGGCGGCGGTCGTGGTAAAGGTAGCCCCCGTAAGAAGGGTGGCAGAATTACACTTAAGCAGACAGAAGTAATTTTAGACAAAAAATGTGTTTTGGCAATCGCTCGTCGTTTGCACTTGGCACCTGAAGGCGTTTTAGCCTTTCTTGGTGAGCAGGGTTTTGATGACCTCACTTTAGAGTCAATCCTCGAAGATGATTACATCGAAATTGTAGAAGAGCACAAAGATGAGATGGAGCCACGTGATCCGAAAGAGATTCACATGAAGCCTCCATTCATCGTAAAAGACGTTGCAGAAGCCATTGGTGAAAAGCCAAACGTGGTAGTAAGCGAACTCATGAAAATGCGTGTTTTTGCTTCTATTACACAATCTATTGCAGCAGACAAATGTGAAGCTTTACTTAAATCACGTGGATTAAAGCTCGTTGCAGAAAAGAGAGAGAAGCAACAAGAGGCTAAGCCTGTTGTTAAGCTTTTGGATCCTGAGCAACCTGAAGACAAAGAAGAAGATCGCTTAGCACGTCCGCCAATTGTTGCTATCATGGGTCACGTTGATCACGGTAAAACATCTTTGCTTGATGCACTTAGAAATACAAACGTTGTAGCTAGTGAAGCCGGTGCGATCACTCAGCATACAGGTGCAAGTATGGTCGAGCGCAAAGGCATGAAAGTTACTTTTCTCGATACACCTGGTCACTCGGCCTTCTCAGCAATGAGAAAGCGTGGTGCTGATGTAACGGATATTTGTATTTTGCTCGTAGCGGCAGACGATGGCGTTAATGCTCAGACTAAAGAAGCTTTAAAAATCATTATGGAGTCAGGCCGTCCGATGATCATTGCGATCAATAAAATGGACTTGCCTACTGCCAACCCAGAACGCGTTTTTACTGAGTTACAAAACCTCGGTATTCTTACAGAAGAATGGGGTGGTGATTATGGCGTAGTTAAGATTTCTGCAAAAACTGGTGATGGCCTCGATGAATTAATCGAGCGTATTCATTTAGAATCAGAAGTTAATGAGCTTCAAGGCAATCCGAGCTTACCTGGTAGCTTTGTTGTTGTTGAATCCGAGCTAGAGCAAGGCATGGGTGCAACGGCAAATGTGGTTATCAAAAATGGTACTCTGAAGCCTGGTGATATGGTTCTTTGCGGTGAGTTTTATGGTAAAGTTAAAGCTTTAGTTGATGGCAAGGGTAAACGTCTCAAAAAGGTTGGACCTTCTGATGCGGTTAAACTTCTTGGTTTAAATGGACCTCCCGAAGTTGGAGCTAAAGGTTTTACTTGTAAGACTGAGCGTGAAGCGAAAACGTTTGCCGATGAACGCATACATGCAATGCGTCAAGAAAAGCTCGTGAAGCCACGTATTACTTCTTTAGAAGACTTGCTTAGTCAAGTTAATGAAGAAGAGAAGAAAATTTACAAAGTACTTATCAAATCTGATACGCGCGGTACTGGTGAAGCAATCGAATCTGAATTGAGAACAATTGAGTCAGAGAAGATTAACCTTGAAGTTATTACCAATGCTGTAGGTTCAATCAGTAATACAGATGTTCAGCAAGCTTCTGCTGCTGGCGCTGAGATTATTGGTTTCCATTCACGTGTTAATCCTGGTATCAACAAAGTTGCGAAGCAAGCAAAAGTTGAAATCAAGCTTTATTCATTGATCTACGAATTGATTGACGAAGCTCGTGAAGCGATGACTGGTTTACTTGATAAGACTCACAAAGAGCAAGCCGTTGGTAAAGCAGAGATCCTCCAAGTATTTGTGGCTCACCAAGGTAAAATTTGTGGTTCAGTAGTTCGTGATGGCAAAGTGAAGCTCAATGCTCACTGTCGTGTACATCGTGGCGAAGATATCATTTATACTGGTACGATCAAATCTTTACGTCGTTTCCGTGACAATGTAAAAGAAGTTGCGAATGGTGTAGAATGTGGTGTCCTTCTGGATAACTTCAATGACTTTGAAGTTGGTGATCAAATCGAAGTATTTGACTACATAGAAGTTGCTGACACGCTATAAATAATTTGACTGCCGCAGTAATGCGGCAGTTTTTATTTAAGGATAGAGAATGAGAGTTTTAATTTTCACCCTGTTTTTATTGTTGATGTCCTGTTCGACGGATATTCATAATTATGAAGAAATGAAATTGTCTTCGCATATGCAAAATATGTTTCCCGATGGAATTAGTAATGTAGATAACGAAAAAGCTGATTTGCGACTATTGCAAGATAAAGCTTTAGCCTTGTATTTCACCTCTAGCAATAACCCTCAATCACCTGAGTTTGAGCGTTTGCTCAGTGACATGGTAATTAAGTATGATTATCGTTTGGCTGTAGTTGTAGTCAATGTGGGTCCTTCTTATGAAGATTTTTTAGAACAGGTTGAAAAGTACGGTTCTGATTTTTTTATCGTATCAGATAAAAGAGCTAAATCTTTAAGATCTGAATACAAAATCATGACTGCGCCAACATTAATAGTTTTTGGTAGGAATGGGAAATTAATTGATGAAGACGGTGTAGAATCCTTGGTCAATGATTATCCTCGAATTCCAGTCGCATGGGAGTAAGTATGAAATATATTAAGATATTGATTTTCTTTAGTTTATTAGTTGCTTGTGGTAGTAATGATAAAAAAACTGAAGCAAAAGAAGAAGTGAGAAGTGATAAAGTTTCTAAGAAAGCGATCGAAACCTATGCCCATCCAGTAGTCAAGATTAGCACATCAAAAGGTGTCATGATTGCAGAACTTTATGAAGATAAGGCGCCGAATACGGTAGCAAATTTTGTGAGTTTAGTCGAGAGTGGCTACTATCAAGATATGCATTTTCATCGTGTGATCAAAGGCTTTATGGCTCAGGGAGGTTGTCCCTATTCCCGAACTAATGATAAAAGCCGTAAGCGCCCTGGTACTGGTGGACCTGGCTATTCGTTTAACAACGAAACACATCCACAATTACGACATACTCAGAAAGGAATACTTTCTATGGCAAATTCAGGCCCGCATACAAATGGCAGTCAATTTTTCATGCTTTTTAAGGAATCAAGTTTTTTGAATGGTAGCTATAATGTTTTTGGTCGAATTATAGAAGGCTTAGATGTTTTAGATAAGATAGAAGCCATAGGCGCTAAAAAAGATGGCTTGCCATTAAAAGAAAGAGTGACTTTCTCGATTACGCTCATTCAGAAAAATGATCATCCCTATAAAGTAATTAAAAATTCAAATAACTGATTATGGCAAATCTGCGAGCTTCCGGAAAAGATTTTTTTAGCGTGTCAGATGAAAAATTTAAATACACGATGATGAAGACTGCAGTATTAAATGATCATTTATATAACAGCGTCACAGGGGAGTCGATATGCGCATTATAAAATTTTTGATTTTACTTAGTTTATTTGTGGCGTGCGAGAGAGATGAAAAATTAATTTTGCCAAAAGCGGAGTCACAAGCAAAAATTGAAGTACAAGGAGAAGCTACGCTCCCAACAAAAGTTGAATCAAGTGATAGCACTCAAAAAGCCATTGGAGCTTATGAGCATCCTCGGGTAAAAATCAGTACATCAAAGGGTGACATGGTTGCCGAGCTTTATGAAGATAAAGCACCTAATACGGTGGCAAACTTTGTGACTTTAGTGGAAAGTGGTTTTTATAAAGATATGAATTTTCATCGGGTTATTAAAGGCTTCATGGCTCAAGGAGGGTGTCCCCATTCTCGTTCAGGTACTGATAGTGGACAGCCAGGAACTGGTGGTCCAGGTTATTCTATTAATAACGAAATGCACCCGCAGCTCCTCCATAATCAGAGAGGAATACTTTCTATGGCAAATTCTGGGCCCAATACAAATGGGAGCCAGTTTTTTATTCTCTTTAAAGAATCGAAATTTTTGAATGGCGGCTACAGTGTTTATGGCCGTGTTATAGAAGGTCTAAATGTTTTAGATAAGATCGAAACTATAGGCGCTAGAAGAGATGGCTTGCCCTTACAAGAGCAAGTTACCTTCTCGATCACACTCATTCAGAAAAATGATCACCCCTACAAAGTAATTAAAAATTAAGGAATAGATTATGGCCAATCCTCGTGTAAAAATCATTACCGATAAGGGTACAATGATTGCCGAACTTTATGAAGATAAAGCTCCTAATACAGTCGCTAATATGATCACATTAGCTGAAGCAGGTTTTTACAAAGACTTGCGTTTTCATCGTATTTTAAAAGGCTTCATGGCTCAGGGCGGTTGCCCAAATACTAAAAAAGGTAAAGAATCAGGATCTCCTGGTACTGGTGGACCCGGTTATACTTTTGATAATGAGCACCATGCAGAAGCGAAGCACGATGCTCGTGGTATTCTTTCTATGGCAAATGCCGGACCTAATACGAATGGTAGTCAGTTCTTCGTTTGTTTTGGTGAGACTGCGTTTCTCGATGGTGGATATACTGTCTTCGGTAAAGTTGTAGAAGGCCTAGAAGTTATCGATGCACTCGAAGCAGTCGGTTCAGCTCAGGATCCAATCCCACCATCTGAAAAGGTTTTCTTCTCAATTGAAGTTGATTCAAAAGATGACAAAGATTACAAAGTGAATAAAAACGCTTAATGGATCAAAGCAGTCTTGAAGCTCGTAGCTTACGCGAACTTAAACAAGCAAAAAAAGGTGACTCGCTTAAAAAACGATTAATCAAGAGCTTGGTAAATTTAAGTGGCTTAGGCTCAAAAGGTTTAAAAAATGCTTTAGAACTTCAAGTCCGCGACTACAATTGGCGCTTTCCAGCACTTCCACGAGAAGCAGTTGGGATGCGCCTTTTGCATTTAAGTGATACACATCTAGATGGTGTGCCAGGTTTAGTGGACAAATTGATCGAGAAACTTGATGGTCTTGAGTTTGATCTAGTGGTGTGGACCGGAGATTTTCGTTATGATAAAGGTGTATTTGATGAGCTTTGTCTTGAACCCACATACCAATTGGCGAGGTATTTAAAAAATCGTAGCCGTGTTTTAGCGGTACCTGGGAACCATGATTGTAGTCAAACATTAGAAAGTTTAGAAGTCTTGGGTATTGAAGTTTTACTCAATAGTGGTTTGGAGTACAGGGCGGGTTTTTTTATTGCCGGAGTCGATGATCCGCATTACTATAGGACAGATGATTTGAAACTTGCTTTACGAAAGAAAAAAGAAAATGATTTCACTATGCTTTTAGCTCATAGTCCAGAGATCATTGAAGAAGCAGCTGCCAGAAGAATAGATTTTTATTTGTGTGGGCATACGCATGGTGGTCAGGTTTGTTTTCCGCTTGTAGGGATGATTTACTGGGGTGCACGATGTGCAAGGAAGTTTGCCAGTGGGAAATTTAACTACGGAAAAATGCAGGGCTATACTCACCGAGGAACAGGATCGTCCAATTCCCCTATTCGTTTTAATTGCCCACCAGAAATAGTTATACATCAACTAGGAGTATGAAATGAAAATTATTTTAAGTTTATGTGTATTCTTATTGAGCGTTGTAAACGCTACAGAAATTGAATCACTTTTTAAAAGTAAAGAAACCACAAATATACCAGCATCCCAGTTTGCAGAAAAATATAATGATTTCCAGTGGGAAGGAGAGAATACGCGTGTGGCGATCTCTAAGAATTCAAGCGTAGTGGGCTTTTCAGCGTATGAATCATTGGCCTACTTTACAGCGACCGGTAAGTTAGTTCGTTTAGATAGTTGGCTGTACAATAAAGGCGATCAAGATACAATGAGTGTAGATGCTTTTGAAAAAATGTATCTAGAGGTGCTAAAAAAACTTAGTTCCTACTTCGGTGTGCAGCCCAAGAGATTTGCAAAAGATGGTGCTACGCGTGGGTTAGCCTATAGTTTCATGATTAGTCAGAAGCATGAAGTTCGTCTTTTAGTTGGTTATGATAAAAAGAAAAATGAAGCGAATTATCTTAGCTTAGTCATGCGTAACTATGCCACAAGTGATAGGGTTAATTCTGAGTCTAAAACAAAGGCGTTTCTGAAAAAAACTGAAACGGGCGATGTTTATATAACTAAAATCCCTATGATTGATCAAGGAGATAAAGGTTATTGTGTTCCCGCAACTTTGACGAGAATCGGCCAACATTATGGAGTGGACGTAAGTATGCACGAACTAGCCATGGTCGCGAATTCGAGTAGTGATGGAGGAACGAGTCCGCGTAAAGCAATGGATGCAGTAAAAAAAGGTCGAATAGCACTAAGTATTCGCGATATAAAAGTGAGTTTTTATGATAAAAATCCTTATTTTTTAAGTGCGGGAACGATTCGCTCAATGGCTAAAAAGATTTCTGAAAAAGATCGCAATATGGCAAAGTTTGAAAAAGAAATTATAAAGCGTATTAATCGTGGTCGTATGGTAGCTTGGTCAATGATGGTGGGGGCCTTTGAAGAAAAGGGGGCTCGTGAAGGTAGTTGGGGAGGGCATATGCGAATGATTATTGGATATAATTTAAAGACACATGAGATCTTGTATTCTGATTCTTGGGGTCGTGGGCATGAGTTGAAACGCTGGCCTTTAAAGTATGCTTACTTAGTAACAACGGGCCTTTACGACGTTGTTCCCTAAGGATTGCACTTCAAAGTTAGAGATAAGTCCATGTTTTTTTTCGCAGAAATATGGATTTCGAGATTTAGCGACTTAAATTCACATAACATTTTATATATAAGAGGAAGTTTGTCAATGAAGAAATTATTACCCCTATTTAGTTTAGCACTCGTATTGCTGCAGTCCTGTACATCGCAATATAGTGAGTGGGAAAAGCCTTTGCCTGAGGGCGAGATTGTTCCCGGAGTTGAGTTGGTCCCAGATCCAATTGAAAGAGCCAATAGAATGAGTTTTTACGTCGATGATAAATTGATGAATTATCTTGTTGAGCCAGCGTCAGATGGCTACCGCTATGTTGTACCTAAAGGTGCTCGTACTGGAATTGATAATTTCTTTGAAAATATTCTTTTCCCAAGAAACTTCCTCAATAATTTATTTCAGGCTGACTGGGATGGTTTAGGGAGAACGACGGATCGCTTTATTCTCAATACAACCGTTGGTATTCTTGGTTTTAGAGATGTAGCGGCTGATCATTATAATATAAAAGCAGCTAAGCAAGATACAGGCCAAAGTTTTGCGAAGTGGGGTTGGGAAAATAATTTCTACCTCTATATCCCAATCTTAGGACCAAGTTCTGATCGTGATTTAGTCGGTAGAGTTGGTGATTATTTCATGAATCCTTTAATTTATAATGACAACACTAAGATCCTTAATTATTTCTTGATCTTTAACAAAGCAACATTTTTCACTGATGCCTATCGTTCTTTAGTTGAAACTAACTATGATCCCTATGATTTACGTCGTTTGATTTATACTGTCACTCGTCGTTACAGTGCTGATCCCCTTAGTTTCCAAGGTGAAGATACTTCTGCAACTCAAACGCTCAGAGCCGTATACCTTCAGCCACGTGAAAAAGATTTTGAAAACTGGAAAGTGGAAGGCGAGTTATTAGTTAAAAGCACGGGTGAAACAATTAAGTACAACTTTTGGTTACAAGATAAGCCTGCTCCATTAATGTATGTTATTCCTGGCTTAGGTTCTCATAGAAGTTCTGGTCAGCCAATGTTCTTAGCTGAGATGGCTTATTTAAAAGGTTATAATGTAGTGACTTTTTCTAACTTAATGAATTTTGAGCCGATTTTAAAATCTAAAGATGCCATTTTTCCAGGCTATACACCAAATGATATTAAAAACATTAAAAAATTCATGGGTGCAATTGATGCGGACTTAGAGAAAAATCATTCAGGTCAGTTTGGCGATAGATCAGTTATGGGTATTTCTTTAGGTGCTTATTACCTGCTCAATTTAGCGGCTTCTGAAACTGAAGAAGATGCTTTGAAGTTCAAAAAATATATTGCAATTGATGCGCCAGTGGATTTAATGTACGGTCTTAAGCAACTCGATAACTCTTATAATTCACCACTCAGTCTCGAGACTGAGGAAGAGAGAGAAAGATTTGTACTAGGGACATTAACGAAAGTTGCAGCAATTCTTGCTAATAGCGAAAAAATCACACATAATCAAGCAATGCCTTTTACGGATCAAGAAGCCAAATACCTCATTGGTTTAAGTTTCCGTATGACACTACGTGATATGCTTTTTATTAGTGCTTACCAAGAAGAAATCATGGCTAATAATGAGTCCACGCCAAAAGAAGGTATATACAAGGCTTTAGGGCAGTACTCTTGGGAAGAGTACTACAAAATGTTTGTGATGCCTAAGCTTAAGGAAACCGGTTTGACTGAAGAGCAGATTGCTAAGGATGTTAGTTTGAGATCAGTAAGCAAGGCACTTAAAGAAAATGATAAAATAAGAGTTTTCACAAATCAAAATGATTTCTTAAATGAAGAAGGTAGTATTGCATGGATGAAATCTACTTTTGGAGATCGTCTTACGGTATTCCCTGATGGCGGCCACTTAGGTAACCTTATCCAAGATAAAGTAAGGTCAGAAATCATTGAATCTCTAGAAGACTAAGTTCTTTCTTTAAATTCTTTCAAAAAGCCTCGTTTTCACGAGGCTTTTTTTTGCACACTTCATTTGTATCAAAGCGATTTTTTAATGGAACTTACTTTAAAAGTAAAGAAAGTTGATGTTTGTATCACATTATAAAGAGCTGTAATTTATGATTCAGGTATGTTTTCTAAATAGGTGTAATAATAAAATGAAAAGAAAAGTTTCATTATGCTTTCTTCTAATAGCTGTGTTTGCTATTTCCTGTAAAGAAACAGTTATCGAAAAAGGAGTTTTAACAAACTCGTCAAATGAATTAATATTATATAATTGGGAAGAGTATACCCCTGCGAATATCATCGAACAGTTTGAGAAAGAGACGGGTATAAAAGTTGTTATAAAAGAATTTCAAACAGTGGATGAACAGATTGCAACGTTGCAATCCGAGCCAGATTTTTGTGACTTAACAATAGTGGGTGTGACTGAAGCTAAGCAGGTTTTTACACCTTTAAAATTGATAGAGGAAATTGATAGAAATCAGCTTACTGGGAATCATAAGTATAATGATTTTTTTAAAAATAGTGAAACTTATGGAGTTCCTTACTGTTCCGGACTATTAGGTTTTGCGGTAGATAAGCGTTACGTGGATTTGGCCTTCAAAGATTTTAGTTTTTTGGTTTCAGACCCTCAATACAAAGGCAAAATATCTTTATTAGATGAGCCCTCAGATATTTATTATTTATTGATGAATAGCGTGGGAGCTAGTGTTAATTCCGTCAATCGCGATGATCATGATCGTGCAAGGCAGTTTACAAGTAAAATCATCAGCATGGAGCCTCATATACAGGACCTCTACTCAGGTTTAGATGATTTGAATGAAGGAAAGATATGGATGGCGATGGCTTACAGTGGCGATGCGCTCATGTACCAAGAGGAGAATAGTAATATAGAATTTGTTTACCCACAGGATCGCCCATTCATATGGAGAGATATGCTTTGTTTAAATATAAATGCTCCTAATAAAAAGAATGCTTATCGCTTTCTCGACTTTATCAATACCCCACAAGTGGCTGCAGAAATAGCCGTCCAGTTTAAGACTTCTCCGGGGATAATAGGGGCTGAAAAATATATGGACCGAGAGACTATGACTAACCCTTTGGTGAATATCCCCAAAAGCTTGTCAGATACTTGTGAGGTTATAGTTAGGTTCAAAGAAAATAATGCCATTATTAATGAACTTTATACCTATCTCGTAAATGGTTCTCATAAGGATGATAATGATGAGTATAAATAGCCGTTTAAGTTTAAAACATAGGGTGCTTTTATACTTTGTGTTAATTAGTGTGGCGGCCATTTCATCATTAAGTTTAGGAGGTATTCGCTTCCTAGAAAAATCTTTATTAGAAAAAGATTTAATAAGCTCCAAATTACTAGCGCACGAAATACATTTTAATGTTAAGCAAGTGTTCGCAAATGCAGAACGTGATTTGAGATTGATCGCTCAATCTCCAGTTTTTGTCGGCGAAGATTTCTCTATAGAATATAAGGGAAGAGAGCTCAAGCGCTTAAAAGATTTAATTGGTAGTTTTGAGAATTTATCACTCTATGATAAAGAGGGCCATTTACTTACAACAACAAGTTATGGCTATGTAGGTGGAGTGAAGTACTCTAGTTATTTTAAAAAAACTCTTGAAGAGCAATCACTGCAAACCTCACCAGCCTATTACACTCTAGAGCCGCAGAGTTTAATTTTTTCTTTTACCAATCCAGTGCTTGATCATTCTGGCCAGTTAAAATATGTGATTTATGCACAATTGAATTTATCTCAATTAAGCTCATTAATTACTCATTTGAATTTTGGTGAGAGTGGTTTTTCACAGTTAATTGATGAATATGGAAGGATTATTGCAAGTGGCGGTCAAGATGATCTTTTAACGCCAGTAAGTGCAGACCTGCAAGAGAAATTAAGAACTGAGAGTGATGGTTTTCGTTTCGAACAAAATGGACTTCGACATGGGAGTGCCTGTAGCGATAGTAGATTTACAGTGTTGGTTTCACAAAGTTATGACGAGGTACTTGCAGTCGTTAATGAAAGCCTCAAGAAACTAATTATCTATAGCATACTTGTCTTAGTCGTCGTCACGGTAATAGGGACATACTTTTCATATACAATTTCAAGACCCTTAGAAGATTTGATAAAAAATGTACGCAACTACGTTAAGGGGGACCGTGTTAATACAAAAGGGTCCTACGGAGTTCCTGAGGAAATTGATCAATTGGGGAGCTCTTTTAATAAGATCCTTGGGCAGATTGAGCAGTATCAAGATAAAATGGAGCAATTGGTCAATGATAGGACAGAAGAGTTAGCTCATGCGAAAGATAAAGCTGAAGCGGCTAATAAGACAAAGACTTTATTTCTAAAAAACATGAGTCATGAAGTTCGGACTCCAATGAATGCTATTTTGGGTTTTTCACAGATCTTGAAGCAGAAAGAGACTGAATTTAATAAGATAAAGTTATTAGATAATGTGATTAATGCAGGCAATACTTTGTTGAAAATGCTCAATGATTTACTCGCTTTATCAAAAACTGGATCAGGTAAAATGGATGATAATGTGAGCTTGCTTAATCTGAAGATATTTTTTAAGGATATTGAGTTATTATTTCTAGGGACTTGTGTTAAGAAAAAGTTATTTTTGAAATTCGACTTTGATGAAGCAATAGAAAATATCGTGCTCTTGGATAGTTTAAAGTTAAAGCAAGTCTTAGTGCATCTTATAGATAATGCGATCAAATTCACGGCTTCTGGCGGAGTGACAATAAAGATTAAAACCCAAGCTATAGATGATGATGCACGAATTGATTTACTCATCTCGATAAAAGATACTGGTGTGGGTATTGAAAAAAGACATCAAGAGCAAATTTTCAAGGTGTTTGAACAGCAGCAAGATGGCGATTTTAATGAAAGTACTGGTGTGGGTATAGGTTTAGCTCTTTGTACACAATTATTAGGCTTTATGGGTGGTCATTTGGGACTGAATAGCACCATTTATGAAGGTAGTGTATTTACTTTTAAAATTCCCAATGTGGAGCTAGGACTTGAATGTCAAGGAGATTTAAGTGCCATTGCAGATGAAGAATATGAAAATAAACGAATTTTGATTGCAGATAATAAAGATTTGAATAGGATGATCATTAAGACTGTTTGTGAAGCTTGTCACTTTAGTGTGGAAGAGGCAAAAACTGGAGTAGAAGTTCTGCGTAAATCTAGATCCTTTTTACCTGATATAATCTTTTTAGATTTAGAGATCGCTAAATTGAACGGCTTTGAAGTTATTCGTATCTTAAGAGAAGATGATCATGTTAAGAATATTAAGATAATTGCTCTTAGTACTAAAGAGTATCAACGAGCTAAGGCTTTGGAGGCTAGTGATAGTTTTATTTTGAAACCATTAGATCAGACGAGCGTAATTGATGCTTTGGCGCCGTTCATAGAACAACAAACAGGCTAATCAGCTTGGTTGCGTAAAATGCATTTAATTCGCTGTGGCGAGCCTATGGGTGCCTGTAGGCAACATAGTAAGTGCTAATATTATAATCCTTTGATTCACTAGAAAGAAAAGATTAGGTCACTTATTACATTTTAGGAATGTAAAGAGTTTTTCCAAATTACTTAATGCAGTCAATCCATTAAAGCCTTTGCGGAGCTTCACGGATTGGGGATGAAGTTTTAACTTACGGTCTTTAGAATGTTCTAGTATAGGCATTTCCTGGGCTTAGCCAAGAGTCTAATTCAACTACTCTCCTTTGGGATATGTTTCAAATTGCCCTTTACTAAGCTGATTTATATAGCTATGGGCAAAAAAAAGAGAGTCCGAAGACTCTCTTTTTTTATAAATAACTGAAAAAGATCAGATTATTTACCGGACATAACACCGTGAGTTCTGAAAGCACGTGTGAAAGAGAATTCACCGAGTTTGTGACCGACCATATTGTCAGTAACAAAAACGCTTGTGAAATCTTTACCATTGTGCACTTCGAAATTCAAGCCTACGAAAGTAGGAAGAATCATAGAGCGGCGTGACCAAGTTTTAATGGCTTTGTGGTCACCTGAAGCAATAGCTTTTTCAACTTTTGCTGCGAGATGAGAGTCCACAAAAGGACCTTTTTTAATTGAACGTGGCATAGCTTATTTCTTCCTTTTTTCGATGATGAATTTAGAAGAGTTCTTACGAGGGTTACGAGTTTTGAAACCTTTCGAAAGTTGACCCCAAGGAGATACCGGGTGAGAACCACCAGAAGTACGACCTTCACCACCACCCATTGGGTGATCGACTGGATTCATTGCAACACCGCGAACGTGTGGACGTTTGCCTTGGAAACGCTTTTTACCAGCTTTACCAATTTTTGCTTTACGGTGGTCTGCGTTACCAACAACTCCGATTGTAGCCATACAATCAAGGTTAACGAGACGAACTTCTCCAGAAGGAAGTTTGATCTGAGCAAAGTCAACTTCTTTAGAACGCAAGATGGCCTGTTGACCAGCAGAACGAACCATTACAGCGCCTTTGCCAGGCTCAAGCTCAAGATTGTGAATAATAACACCAACGGGGATGTCTTTAATTTTAAGCGCGTTACCAGGCTTAAATTCTGCTTTGTCGCCACTCATTACTGTGTCGCCTTGTTCAAGGCCAATAGGAGCGAGGATATAGCGCTTTTCACCATCTGCATAGTGAAGAAGAGCAATATTTGCAGTACGGTTAGGATCGTACTCGATTTCAGCAACTTTGGCAGGAATGCCAATTTTGTTACGTTTGAAGTCGATAGTACGGTACTTACGTTTGACACCACCACCACGGAAACGAGTAGTAATACGACCTGCGTTATTACGACCGCCAGTGCTTTTCTTACCTTTAGTAAGTGATCTTTCTGAATTTGAGCGAGTAATAGTCTCGTCAATTACAGTCACCATATTACGGAGAGAAGGTGTAGTAGGTTTGTATGTTTTAATAGCCATGTTTCACTGTCTCCTAGTAGAGGTTAATAATCTCACCAGATTTGAGAGTCACGATAGCTTTCTTCCAATTGGCTTTTTTACCAGCCATGGCAGTGCGCTGACGCTTCTTCTTACCAGTGTAGTTCATAGTGTTGACAGATTGTACTTTTACATTAAAGACTTGTTGAATTGCAGTAGCAATCTCAATCTTATTAGCGCTTTTAGCAACTTTGAATGTGTACTTGTTTTGATCTTCCATTGCAGCAGAAGATTTCTCAGTGAGAACAACAGTTTTAATTACTTTATAATTACTCATCTTAAGCCTCCGCAGAAATACGTTCACCAAGTTGCTCGAGAGCAGCTTTGGAGATGATCACTTTCTTACCTGAGAGGATATCGTAGGCATTAACTTCAGATGCAGTCATTACAAGAGAAACGTTGTTGAAAGACTTTGCAGTGTTTTCAAGATTCTCAATGTTTACAGCAAGGTCATCACTGAGGATGATTACTGGACGATCTGTTGCATTAACGCTTTCGAGGAAAGCAATAGCAGTTTTAGTTGAAGGTTTGTCAAATGCGAATGCGTCAACAATGATAAGTTCTTCCGCTTGGATACGCTCTGCGAGTGCACGGCGTACAGCTAAACGGCGAACTTTTTTGTTAACGTTCTTAGCGTATGAACGCGGCTTAGGACCGAACGCAACACCACCACCAGTCCAGATGGGAGAGCGAGTTGAGCCAGCACGAGCGTTACCAGTACCTTTTTGACGCCAAGGCTTTCTACCACCACCGCGCTTTTCAGCACGAGTTTTAGTATTAGCGCTACCTGAACGAAGGCTAGCGAGGAAAGCTACAACGGATTCGTGTACAGCTTGCTCACCTTTTTCGAATTCAAGCCACTTGGAATTGATTTCTAATTCACCGGAAGCTTGACCCTTTGAGTCTACAGTATTTACTTTAGTCATGATTCAATACTCCGATTACTTCTTAATTGCTTTCTTAACGACAACAAAGCCGCCATTGAAACCAGGAACAGCACCTTTCACCATAAGGATGTTTTCTTCAGGACGAACCTGAATAACTTTTAAACCTTGTGAGGTGCGCTGAACACTACCCATGTGACCAGGCATCTTTTTGCCTTTGAAAACACGGCCAGGCCAGTTACACATACCAATGGAACCACCTTTACGTTCCCAGTCACCACCGTGAGATGCACGACCGCCACCGAAGTTCCAACGTTTTACAACGCCTTGGAAACCGCGACCCTTAGTCGTACCGATAACATCAACGTATGCAATATCGCTGAATTCTGCTACAGTGAGAACTGAACCGACTTCTTTATCAGAATCTGCATCGAGGCGGATTTCTTTGATAAGAGCAGGAGGATTCTCTTGGTTGTTAGATTTAGCAAGGTGTCCGAGGACAGCTTTAGTGACATTCTTAGCGCGCTTAGAACCGTAACCGATTTGAATTGCAGAGTAAGAATTTTTTTCCTTAGTTTTAAGGTCGAGTACTGGGCAAGGACCAGCTTCAATGACTGTAACAGGAACAAGAAGACCTTTGTCGTCGTATACCTGAGTCATACCCAATTTTTTACCAATTATACCAATCATAAGTATCTCCTATTAAATTTTGACAGCGATGTCAACACCAGCAGGAAGATTAAGCTTTTTGAGCTCGTCAACGCACTTAGGTGTGGGTTCAATAATGTCGAGGAGACGCTTATGTGTTCTGATTTCGAACTGATCCATAGCCTTCTTGTTCACGTGAGGTGAGCGGTTTACAGTGAAACGCTCAATTCTTGTGGGCAGAGGAATAGGACCTGCAACACGAGCACCAGCACGTTTTACAGTCTTGACAATATCTGAAGCAGAAGTGTCAAGTACGGCGTGGTCATAAGATTGCAATCTTATTCTAATGGTTTGCTTAGCCATATGTTTTTACCTTACTTATTAAGTTAAGTTATTATTATTTATTTTTCTGATACTTCAGAGAAGTGCGAAAGCTCAATCGACGCAGAAGCGCGACCTTTGGTGAGCGAACGCAAGTCCGTGGTGTAACGGAAAAGTTTTGCTAGTGGAACGTGAGCAGAAATTTTCGAGAAATTTCCAACACTTTCCATATTGAGTACCGAACCTCGTCGAGATGAAATATCGCCAATGACGTCGCCTGTATTTTCTTCAGGAGTGTCAATTTCCAGTTTCATCATCGGTTCGAGTTTAACAAGTTGCGCCTTGAGAGCTGCATTGCGAAGTGCAATTGAGGCTGCGGCTTTGAATGCAATATCGCTAGAATCAGTCGAATGATGAGCTGCTCCAACAATAGAAACCTTCGTGTCCGTCAAGGGGTAACCGTGTTCAACACCGGTTCGAGAAGATTCGTTTATACCCTCGATTATAGAATTTTCAAATGATTCGGGAATAATACCGGGAGAAAGTCTATTGTCGAGCACGAAACCTTTGCCTCTTTCGAGAGGTTCGACTTTGAGTGAAACTTCGGCGAAAAGATTACCGTTGGGAGTTTCGCGAACAAAAGTCTCGGTAAATTCTGCCGTCTTAAGGATGGCTTCACGGTAAGAAACTTGTGGGCTACCTGTGTTGGCGTTTACTTTGAATTCGCGAATTAGGCGATCGGCAATAATTTCTAGGTGAAGTTCACCCATGCCAGAAATAAGTGTTTGTGCGGTTTCCTCGTTAAAGGAAATATTGAAAGTTGGATCTTCATCGGAAAGTGCTTTGAGAGCAATTTCTAACTTATCTTTTTCCGAACTAGATTTAGGTTCAATCACCATGGAGATGACTGTGTCTGGGAAAGTCATTTCTTCTAGTACGCAAGGAAAGTCATTTGTGGAAAGAGTATCACCAGTTGTGCAAAAACGTGCGCCAACAATTGCGACTATGTCACCTGCTTGTGCAGATTTTATGTCTTCTTGAGAATTTGCGTGCATTTGTAGCAGGCGGGAAATTTTTTCATTTTTCTTATTGCGAAAGTTTTCAACTTTATCACCCTTTTTAATTGAGCCAGAATAGATGCGCACATAAGTAATGCGTCCAACGTATGGGTCAGTCATGATTTTGAAAACTAAAGCAACAATGGGGCCCTTGGGATTAGATGCGAGTAATATCTCTTCATCATTTTTAGGGTTGAGGCCTTGTTTGTCTGGAAGTTCATTAGGAGCTGGCAGGATTGCAAGCACGGCATCAAGAAGACATTGAACGCCTTTGTTTTTGAAGGCAGTGCCGCATAATACCGGAACTAAATCATTTTTAATTGTGTGTTCACGTAAAACTGCAATGATGAGTTCTTCGGGGATTTCTTTTTCTTCTAAATAGAGATCAGCAATTTCATCGCTGAGCTCTGAAAGTGAGTCGATCATTTCCGCACGGGCTAATTCTGCATCGTCAGCAAGTTCTTCAGGAATGGCGGATTCGAGTATTTCTTCGCCTTTGGCGCCGGAAAAAGTGAAGCTTTTCATTTTTATGAGGTCGATGACTCCAGAAAATTCAGCTTCTGCACCGATGGGCATTTGAATGGGTACCGCATTGGCGGATAGTTTATTGCGAAGGTCGCTGACAACATTATTAAAATCTGCACCGACGCGATCCATTTTATTAACGAAAGCAATTGTGGGGACGTTATATTTACGAGCTTGGCGCCAAACCGTTTCAGACTGAGGCTGAACAGCTCCTACGGCGCAGTAGACAGCAACAGCGCCGTCTAAAACACGAAGAGCACGTTCGACTTCAATAGTGAAATCTACGTGCCCTGGGGTATCAATGATGTTGATCTTATGATCTTTCCAAAAGCAGGTAGTGGCGGCTGAGGTAATCGTAATTCCGCGTTCTTGTTCCTGCTGCATCCAGTCCATGGTGGTGTTGCCATCATGAACTTCACCGATTTTATAATTCTTACCGGTGTAAAAAAGTATTCTTTCCGTGGTGGTCGTCTTGCCAGCATCAATGTGAGCCATGATGCCGATATTTCGAACCTTGGAAAGAGAGTTTATATTAGGTGACTTAGTGTCGCTCATACGCAACTCCCTATTCTAAGGTTCGATCTATTGACTAGCTACTACCAGCGGTAGTGTGCAAAAGCCTTGTTGGCTGCTGCCATGCGGTGAACTTCATCTTTCTTCTTAACAGCACTACCTGTTTTATTGAAGGCATCGATGATTTCAGACGCAAGAGCTTGATCCATAGGTTTACCCTTTTTCTTTTGGGCAAATGTGATCATCCAACGCATAGCGAGTGATACTTGGCGATCAGGACCAACTTCTACAGGTACTTGGTAATTAGCACCGCCGACACGACGACTTTTCACCATTACTTGTGGCTTGATATTTTCGATAGCGCCGAAGAAAACTTCAATTGCATCAGTATCTTTTACTTTTGCAGTTACAGTTTCTAAAGCTTTGTATACAACGCATTGAGCAGTTGATTTCTTACCAGCATCCATCACCATGTTGATGAGGCGTGAAAGAAGTTCACTATTGTATTTTGCGTCAGGAGTTACAGGGCGCTTAGGTGCGCGATTTTTTCTCATTGATCTTATCCTTTCTTCGGCTTCTTAGTGCCGTATTTAGAACGACCACGACCACGACCATCTACACCGAGACAATCAAGAGCGCCACGAACAACGTGATAACGTACACCAGGAAGGTCACGAACACGACCACCGCGAACAAGTACAACACTGTGTTCCTGGAGGTTATGGCCTTCGCCGCCGATATATGCTGAAATTTCTTCGCCATTAGTGAGGCGTACACGAGCTACTTTACGTAATGCAGAGTTAGGCTTCTTAGGTGTTCTGGTCATAACCTGAACGCAAACTCCCCTTCTTTGAGGGCAGTTGTCAAGAGCGCGTGAAGTACTTTTAGTAACTTTACGTTTGCGCCCTTTTCTTACAAGTTGGTTAATAGTAGGCATTAACAATTCCTTAATTCGTATTTAAACTTATTTCTAAAAAAAAAGTTCGTTAGTTTAGTGTAGGTGTCGACTATTGCAAGTCGACACCCATGATTTATTAATCTAAGCTGAGCATCTCGTTTGTTGACTGTAAAAGACTGAATTCGTCTTCGTCATCTTCATCAATATCTGGCACGACTTCAACGTGTCCAATTTTGACGACTTTGATGTCGCGAGCTTCTTCAATTCCGGTACCAGCTGGAATGAGGTGACCCATGATAACGTTTTCTTTAAAGCCTTCGAGAGTATCGACCTTACCGAGAGTTGCTGCATCAGTTAAGATACGCGTTGTATCCTGGAAGGATGCTGCAGAGATGAAACTATCGGTTTCGAGAGATGATTTAGTAACACCGAGTAATACCGGTACACCTTCAGCAGGTTGACCACCTTCGGCAAGAACTCTTTCATTTTCTTTTTCGAAAGCTTTTTTATCAACCTGTTCGCCAGCGAGGAAAGCAGTACTACCAGAGTCGGCAATACGGATTTTTCTAAGCATTTGACGAACGACAATTTCAACGTGTTTGTCATTGATCTCAACACCTTGAGCACGGTATACATCTTGAACTTCGTTAACGAGGTATTCCTGAAGTTCTTGAGCACCACATACTTCAAGCATATCTTGTAGTACAACGGAACCATCAGTGATAGTTGAACCTTTGCGTACAAATTCACCATTGTGAACGATGATACGTTTAGTAGTTGGAATCAATACAGATTCTGAAAGATTATTTTCTGGGTCATTAATGTTAATCTGTTGCTTACCTTTAGTCACGCGACCGAACTCGATGTAACCATCGATAGTTGCGATAGTTGCAGGGTTCTTAGGAAGACGAGCTTCAAAGATTTCCGCAACACGTGGTAAACCACCAGTAATATCTTTCGTTTTAGCAGATTGACGTGGGATTTTAGCAAGTACTTCACCGGCTACAACGTCAAAACCTTCTTCAACGATAATGTGGGCGCCGTTAGGCATTGAGTAGTGAGCAAGCATGTTGCCTTCCGCGTCAACAATAGATAATTGTGGGTGAAGATCGTCTCTGTGTTCAAGAACAACATTTTCTTCTTCGCCCGAAGCAGCGTTAATTTCGCGCTTAAGAGTTACGCCATCAACGAGGTCAAGGAAGTGTACACGTCCTTTAGTCTCAGTGATAATCGGTACATTGTACGGGTCCCACTGAGCAATCATTTCGTCGATCTTAACTGTGTCGCCTTCTTTCTTGAAGACTTGAGTACCAGGAACGAGTTGGTGTTCTTCTTCATAAACGCCATCAGCGTTTACAATAGCAAGTTTACCATTTTTATTGACAACAACTTGGCTACCATCTTCTTGGCCAATCAAACGTGCGTCAATATAAGTTACTGTACCAACAGATTTAGGTTTAATCATTGGTTGCTTGTATGCAGTTGAAGCTGTACCACCAACGTGGAAAGTACGCATAGTAAGCTGTGTACCAGGTTCACCAATTGATTGTGCAGCAATAATACCAACGGCATCACCTTTACAAGCGATTTGGTCACTTGCGAGCAGGATACCATAGCAGTTAGAGCAAACACCACGATCTGATTCACAAGTTAGTACTGAGCGGATTTTCACATCTTCAATACCACGATCTTCTAGATCTTTAGCAATGTGTTTATCTATAACTCCACCTGAGCGAACCATGTAAGTGTCCATGTCGCCTTCAGCGAGTGGGTCATGAATATCATCAACTGAAACACGGCCAACGATACGGTCAAAAAGAGAAACTTTAACTTCATCACCAACGCGAATAGCTGCAACTTGAATACCTTTTGCAGTACCACAATCCAGTTCAGAGATAACAACATCTTGAGACACATCAACAAGCTTACGAGTCATATAGCCTGAGTCAGCAGTTTTTAGTGCAGTATCGGCAAGACCTTTACGAGCACCGTGAGAAGAGATGAAGTATTCGAGTACTGTAAGACCTTCACGGAAACTTGAAAGAATCGGACGTTCAATAATCTCGCCAGAAGGTTTGGCCATAAGACCACGCATTCCTGCAAGTTGACGGATCTGGTCTTTAGAACCACGAGCACCTGAATCCATCATTGCGAAAACAGAGTTAATCTCTTCTTGACCGTTATTGAGTTCGATTGTTTGGAAAAGTTTCTTAGCAACTTGTGAGTTACAGTGAGTCCAAATATCAATAATCTTGTTATAACGTTCGTTATTAGTAATAACACCTTTTTTGTACTGAGTACGTACTTCTTCTACTTCTATTTCTGCTTCGTCAACTAAACCTTGTTTTTCATGAGGGATAATCATATCATCAGTTGCCACTGAGAATCCTGATCTAGTTGCAAAAGCAAAGCCAGTTTTCTTGAGTTCGTCAAGAACTTCAACAGTTTTAGCACGACCGATAATGTCGAAAGCATCATTAATAGAGTCAGAAAGAGTCTTTTTGGTGAAAGTTTTATTGAGGAAACCGAGTCTATCATCCCAAGTTTGATCAAAGATACAACGACCAGCAGTAGTGATGATGAATTTAAGATCTTTTTCACCCCAAGCAGTGTCTTGCCCGAAATTAGGATTCTTGTACTTGATAATCTCTTGTAATTTGATGCTCTTTTTTTCAAGCGCCCATAGGACATCACTATATTTTTCGAAACATTTAACAGTTCTCATATCTGCGAGGAACTCGTCAAAAATTCTTTTCTCTTTCTTAGTGTGTTTTGGAGCTGAATAGTAAGCTTTAGCCGTCTCATCAAAAGATCTTAAATGCGTTGCACGCATTTCAGCAGCTTTAGAGAGATAAGTTACATAGTAGCAACCAAGAGTCATATCTTGAGTTGGCGTACAAAGTGGCTTACCATTGGCAGGTGAAAGAATATTATTAGGTGAAAGCAGTAAGAGCTTACACTCTAACTGAGCTTCGTTTGAAAGCGGTACGTGTACAGCCATCTGATCACCATCGAAGTCGGCATTGTATGCAGTACAAACGAGTGGGTGAATACGAAGTGCTTTACCTTCAATCAATACAGGGTCAAAAGCCTGGATAGAAAGTCTGTGAAGAGTAGGGGCACGGTTAAGCATGACTGGGTGACCTTTAGTCACTGACTCGAGTACGTCCCATACTTCAGGAGCACCACGTTCAATCATTTTCTTAGCTGCGCGTACAGTGTGAGCTACACCATTATCTTTTAATTTACGGATAATGAATGGTTCGAATAAAACCATAGCCATCTGCTTAGGAATACCGCACTGGTGAAGTTTAAGCTCAGGGCCAACAACAATTACAGAACGACCAGAGTAATCAACACGTTTACCGAGTAAGTTCTGACGGAAACGACCTTGCTTACCTTTAAGCATATCTGATAAAGATTTGAGCTGACGATTAGATGCACCTGTTACAGCACGACCATGACGACCATTATCTAAGAGTGAGTCAACCGCTTCTTGTAACATACGTTTTTCGTTACGAACGATAACGTCCGGAGTACGAAGGTGAAGAAGATTCTTCAAACGGTTGTTACGGTTAATAACACGACGGTAAAGGTCATTCAGATCTGATGTAGCGAAGCGACCACCATCGAGGGGTACTAATGGACGTAAATCTGGTGGGATTACTGGGAGTGTTTCGATAATCATCCACTCAGGACGTGAGTGATTGGCAATGAAACCTTCCATTAAACGCATACGCTTAGCAATTTTCTTGTGATTAGCTTTTGAACGAGTCGCAGCCATTTCACCTTTGAGTTGCTCTAAAAGATCTTCAGGTACGATTTGTGAAAGGAGTTCTTTGACTGCAGATGCACCCATAGAAGCTTCAAAATCATCACCATAGAGTTCTTTACTTTCACGGTATTCCGCGTCAGTAAGAATCTGCTTTGGAAGAAGTGGTGTGTCACCAGGGTTAGTGACGATGTAATCCTCGTAATAAATAATTTTTTCGAGGTTACGTGCAGTCATATCAAGAACCATACCGAGACGTGAAGGCATACATTTGAAGAACCAAATGTGAGTAACAGGCACAGCGAGATCGATGTGACCCATACGCTCACGACGAACGCGAGCTTTAGTTACTTCAACGCCACAACGGTCACAGATAATGCCTTTGTGTTTAATACGTTTGAATTTACCACATGAGCATTCCCAGTCCTTAGTTGGACCAAAAATTTTCTCACAGAACAAACCACCCTTTTCAGGTTTGAATGTTCTGTAGTTAATTGTCTCAGGGTTTTTTACTTCGCCCTTACTCCAGGAAGTAATGGTGTCGGGATTAGCCAGGTTGATTGTCACTTGCGAGAAGTTCGTTCCGCCACGTGATCCGGCATCAGCGAACAATTTTCTACGAATGTCGTTTTCCATATTAGTTCCTATTCCTTTCTAAGACGAATATCAAGACAGAGACTCATCATCTCTTTCATTAATACATTAAATGATTCCGGCAAGCCGGCTACTAAAGTGTTGTCACCGCGAACGATTGACTCATATATACGAGTTCTACCTTCCACATCATCAGACTTAACTGTGAGCATTTCCTGAAGTGTATACGCGGCACCGTAAGCTTCGAGTGCCCATACTTCCATCTCACCGAAACGCTGACCACCGTGCTGAGCTTTACCGCCAAGAGGCTGCTGAGTAACGAGTGAGTAAGGTCCAACGGCACGTGCGTGAATTTTATTAACAACAAGGTGATCCAGTTTAAGCATGTAAATCATACCAACTGTAATACGCTGATCAAAGCTGTCGCCAGTGCGACCATCATAGAGACGAGCCTTACCATCGCGATCATAACCAACTTCTTCAAGCATGTCATTAATTTTTGACTCTGGGCAACCATCGAATACTGGTGTAGTAATCTTGATTCCCATGCGATTTGCAGCCATACCCAAGTGAGTTTCAAGGATCTGACCAACATTCATACGAGAAGGTACGCCGAGTGGGTTAAGAATAATGTCGATAACTGTACCATCTTTCATGAAAGGGAGGTCAGATTTTGGGACAATATTAGAAACAATACCTTTGTTACCGTGACGACCAGCCATTTTATCACCAACTGAGATTTTCCGCTTAGAAGCGATGTAAACCTTAACTGATTTGATGACGCCGCGCTCTTGACCATCTTCGTCATCGAGTTGATCGATTTTTTCTGTGTTACGGAGACGAATGTCATTGAGACGAGGTTTGAAGTTATCCATAACTTCGTCAATCTGAGATTTTGCAGGTGAATCAACCATTGTGTAGTTGTCGTGCTGAGCAGAAAGTTTTCTAAGAAGAACTTTAGTGATCTTACGATTAGCAGGAACGATAATGGTTTCTTTGCCATCTTTTGATACGATATCATTGGATAGTTTAGAGCCGAGTAAGATCGCACCTAGCTTTTCAGCTAAATCTTCAAGGAATTCATTGTATTGAACTTTGTATTCAGCATCAATTTCTTTACGCTTGCGTTTGAGGTCACTCTTAGTAACGGCAGCTTTAGTTGGATCGATTTTGCGATCAACGCGAATATCCATTACGATACCATTTGTGCTTGATGCAACATAAAGAGATGAATCTTTTACATCTGCAGCTTTGTCACCGAAAATTGCACGTAGAAGACGTTCTTCTGGAGCTAATTCAGTTTCAGATTTCGGAGTGATTTTACCTACGAGGATATCACCAGGACCAACTTCAGAACCTAAACGGATTACACCTTCTGGACCGAGATTACGAAGTGCTTCTTCACCAACATTAGGTGTGTCACGAGTAATTTCTTCTGGGCCGAGTTTAGTGTCACGAGCTTGGATACTTGCTTCAGCAATATGAATCGAAGTAAAGACGTCATCTTGAACCATGCGCTCAGAGATAATGATCGCATCCTCAAAGTTGTAACCACACCAAGGCATGAATGCCACAAGAATATTTTGACCTAAAGCGAGTTCGCCATTATCAGTACCAAAACCATCAGCAATAACATCGCCAGCTTTAACAACATCACCAGCTCTAACAATTGGTTTTTGATTCATACAAGTTGATGAGTTTGATCTCATGAACTTATAGAGAGGGTAAATGTTTTCAGGTTTGAGATCTTCTTCGTTTTTAAGGATACCATCTGCAGTGATGATAATCTTATCAGAAACAGAACTTGCAACAATACCGTCAGCTCTTGCAGTAAGTACAGCTCTAGAGCCTTTGGCAATGAGTGCTTCCATGCCAGTACCAACAAGTGGTGAATCAGGTATTAAGAGTGGAACTGCTTGGCGCTGCATGTTTGATCCCATGAGTGCACGGTTTGCATCATCGTGCTCAATAAAGGGGATACATCCTGTAGCAGGGGAGATCAACTGTTTTGGACTGACGTCCATGTGAGTAATTCTATCTTTTTCAGCTTCTAGAGAATCGCCTTCAGTACGTGAGAGAACATAGTCTTCTGCAAGAGTATTGTCGTCATTCAGTTTAGTGTTGGCCTGAGCGATAACAAAATCTTCTTCAATATCACCAGTTACGTATTCGATTTCTTCAGTCACTTTACCATCAATAACTTTGCGGTAAGGTGTTTCGATGAATCCGTATGGATTGATTTTTGCGTAACACGCAAGTGAAGAGATAAGACCAATATTTGGTCCCTCTGGAGTTTCAATAGGACAAATTCTACCGTAGTGAGAAGCGTGAACATCTCGTACTTCAAAACCAGCACGTTCACGACTTAGACCACCTGGTCCTAAAGCAGATAAACGACGTTTTGCAGTGAGTTCGGAAAGAGGATTTGTTTGATCCATGAATTGAGAAAGCTGTGAACGACCGAAGAAGTCACGAACTACGCTCTGCAATGCTTTCGGGTTGATAAGCTTTGAAGGCATGATTGTAGTGCTGTTCTTATCATAAAGAGTCATACGTTCGCGAATTAAACGCTCTGTACGACTTAGACCTGAACGGAATTGGTTTTGAACGAGTTCACCAACGGTACGAACACGACGACTACCCAAATGATCAATATCATCAACTCTACCATGAGTATTTTTGATTTTCATAAGAGTGATAGTTGCTGCGACCATGTCTGAAGGTGTTAAAGTACGTTCATCGCTTGGTAAAGGTAATTCTTTTGATTGGAATTGTGCACCATCAAAAGCATTACGTAAACGCTGTTGAATCTTGTAACGACCAACTTTACCTAAATCGTATGATTTTTGGTCAAAGAAGAGGCGGTTTAATAGGCCTTGAGCGTTATCAATATTTGCTGGATCACCAGGACGCATTTTTTTGTAGATGTACTTAAGAGCATCTTCGCGATTAGTCGTAGGATCTTTTTCTAAGTTTGTGATGAAAGTTGTACCGAGTTCGGTAGTATCAACAATATCAAGCTTTTTCACGCCAGCATCTTTTACGAGGTCGAGAATTGAAGATGAAAGAGGCTCTAAAGTTTTAGCAATTAGTGCACCGTTTTCGTCAGCGATGTCATCAACAAGAATTTTTTGAGCTAAAGTGCTTTCGTCTTTTGCGAGTGAAGCAACACTTACGTTTTGTACGCCATAGACGCAATCGAGTAGGTCGTAATTGTTGTCGCTATAAACTGCGCGTAAAAAAGTACTTATTAAAAATTTACGACGTCTGCGACGACGATCCATGAAAATATAAATGAGGTCATGGTTGTCATATTGGACTTCCATCCATGAACCACGGTCTGGAATAATTCTGAAAGAAAAAAGTGTTTTGTTACTAGTGGATTTACCTGCTTCGAAGCAGATACCAGGAGTTCTGTGAAGCTGACTGATGATTACGCGTTCTGCACCATTGATGATGAATGTTGCGCGCGGAGTCATTACTGGGATATCACCCATGAATACGCGTTCTTCAAAAACTTCGGATTTGCCTGTTTCGTCTTTGATTTCTAGGGCGAAAGTAACGTGAAGACCAGCTTGGTAGGATTCGCCATCCTTGAGGCAGTCATACATGGCGACATTTGGGATGCCGATTTCATATTTGACGAAATTTAAAATACAGTTTTCATCGAAGCTCTTAATCGGGAAGATTTCTTTGAACGTCTCTTGGAGACCTCTATGTTCGCGGTTATCCGGATTAGTGGATTCCTGTAAAAATTCTCTGAATGATTCAAGCTGAACAGAAATCAAATCTGGAGTATCGATAACTTCTTCAATTTTTCCAAAGTTTTGACGAATTGCCATAAGTTGTAACCTTGCACGGGCTTAATGGTTTAAAATAAGAAAAGTAGGAACCGGATGGACCGGTCCCTACTGTGAGTTTTTTATGCTATGTTTAAACTTAAATTACTTAAGTTCAACCGTTGCACCAGCGTCTTCAAGATCTTTTTTGATTTTTTCAGCTTCTTCTTTCGGAGCAGCTTCTTTGATCTTGCTAGGAGCAGCTTCTACAAGATCTTTTGCGTCTTTAAGACCAAGACCAGTTGCAGAACGAACAACTTTAATTACTGCAATTTTCTTGTCAGTAGGGTATGCTGCAAGCATAACATCAAACTCTGTCTTTTCTTCAGCAGCTTCTGCAGGAGCAGCAGCGCCGGCAGCAGCTACAGCTACTGGAGCAGCAGCTGATACGCCGAGACGATTTTCTAGAGCTTTTACGAGTGTAGTGAGTTCAAGTACTGACATTTCTTCGATAGATTTGACGAGTGCTTCGTGTGCTTCTGATAATACAACTTCAGACATGTTATTAATCCTTTATTTATTTTTTTCGACAATTGCGTTAAGAACGTATACAATAGTAGCTGCTTTCTCATTAAGAACTCTAACAAGGCTTGTAGGCACTTGATTGAGTAGTCCGAGCAATTGAGCGCGGGCTTGATCTTTAGTGAGCATATCCGCGACTGTAGCGGATGTGTTTGCATCTAGTACTTCACCATCTACAAAAGCTGCTTTGAATGATACAACATCATTTTCTTTAGCAAATTTCTTGATAGTTTTGGCTACATCAGCTGGTTCGCCTGAACCACATACAATAGCTGTGCCGCCAGTAAGTTCTAAGTTAGTAAGGTCACTGTAAGGTTTACCTTCAGCGGCTTTCTTAATGAGCGTATTTTTGTGAACTTGTAAAGTTGCTTCATGCCCTTTGAGCTCATTTTTGAGTTCTTCGAGTTGTGAAACATTAAGTCCCATGTACGAGATAAGAAAGAAATTATTAGAATTATCCAAAATTGATTGGATGTGATTCACTAGAATAGTTTTTTCTTGTCTCATGATTACACCAAGTCCTTAAGGTCAATTTTCAGACCAGGGCTCATTGTGCTACTTACTGTACAGTTGACAACGTAAGTGCCTTTAGTAGATGATGGACGAGCTTTGAGAATTGCTTCTACAATTGCTTGTACATTTTGTGTGAGCTTGTCAGCATCGAAGGAAAGTTTTCCTACGAGTACATGAGTAGCGCCGCCTTTATCAGCACGGTACTCAACACGACCACCTTTAGAAGCTTTTACAGCTCCAGCTACATCATCTGTAACTGTGCCAGTTTTAGGATTGGGCATTAAACCACGTGGTCCTAAAACACGACCTAAAGTACGTACTTTTGACATTGCAGACGGAGTCGCAATAAGTACATCAAAATCAAGCCAGCCATCTTTAATTTTTGCAATCATTTCATCGTATCCAGCATAGTCAGCACCCGCAGCTTTCGCTTCGTCTGCGCTATTACCATCAGCGATAACCACAACTGTGACATTCTTACCAGTACCGTTAGGAAGCGAAAGAGCTCCACGAACGTTTTGTTCTGGTTGTCTAGTGTCAATACCTAACTGAAAAGCTACATCAACAGATTCATCAAATTTTACAGCAGGTAGAGCTTTGAGAGTTTCAAAAGCATCTTGAAAGCTGTAAGCCTTGTTGACGTCTACTTTTTCGAGTCTTGCATTATAAAGTTTTGAACGCTTCATCCTACAACCTCCACGCCCATACTTCTTGCTGTACCAGCAAGCATTCTTAGAGCGGCATCTTCTGTGTTAGCTTTCATATCGTTTTTCTTAATTCCGTAGATCTCTTTAAGTTGATCAATTGAAATTTTTCCTACAAATCCAGAGCCGGGTTTTTGTGAACCGGAAGCTAAACCAGCGTACTTTTTAATGAGTACAGGTGCGGGCGGCGATTTGGTGATGAAAGTGAATGAACGATCTTGAAATACTGTAATAACAACAGGAATAATCATTCCTGCTTCGCTCTGAGTTTGAGCGTTGAATGCTTTACAGAATTCCATAATGTTCACACCCTGAGCACCAAGCGCAGGTCCCACTGGAGGAGCCGGGTTCGCCTTGCCAGCTGGAATTTGAAGTCTTATGTATCCTTTTACTTTTTTAGCCATATCCTTCCCTTAACAGATAATTAAATTGACTAAGGACCTAGTCGAATTCGTTTTTTTCTACTTGATCATATTCAACATCCACAGGAGTTGAACGACCAAAGATTATAACAGATACTTGAAGTTTACCACGATCTGCATCTACTTCAGTTACAGTGCCTTCGAAACTTTCGAAAGGACCTTCTTTGATTTTGATGATTTCGCCAACGGTATATTCAATTTTAGGTTTAGCAACATCTTCGGTGACTTCAAGCTTGCGCCTGATCTCTTGTATCTCTTCATCAGAAAGAGGTACAGGGCGATCGCCACCTAAGAAATTAATAATGCCGTATGTATCTTTAACAAAATGCCAGACATCTTCTCTAGTATTCCCGTTCTCATCAATTAGGTCAACATTGACAAAAAGGTAACCGGGATAGAACTTTCTGTTTTGGGTAATCTTCTTACCCTGGCGCACAGTGGTCACTTTTTCGGTAGGAAGTAAAACCTCTAAGACGAACTCTTGCATTGAATCTTGTTCAACGCGGCGTTCTAAATCTAAGCGAGCCTTATTTTCTTTCCCTGAAAGAGATTGAAGCGTGTACCATTGACCGGGCTTTTCCATTTTTTATGTGATTCCTTTATTACCTAAGTTACCGATGAAAAAGACGGTTTAGATTAATTCTATAAGCGTCTGAAGAATCTGATCAGCGAACTGAACAAATATAGCAAGTAAAATACAGGTAATTAAAACCAAAATGCTGGATTGAACCAACTCTGACTTACCTGGCCATGAACAGCGTTTAAGCTCTTCTACGACATCAATTGTGTACTTACTTACTTTTCTAACTGGATTAGACATGTTATTCCTCAGATTAACTTAAAAAAAACTGGCAAGGGAGACAGGGTTCGAACCTGCGACCCTCGGTTTTGGAGACCGATGCTCTACCAGCTGAGCTACTCCCCTGCAGTTTTAAATTTTTACTTGGTCTCTCTGTACAGTGTGTGTCTGCGAACTTTTGGATTAAACTTTTTCTTCTCAAGACGACCTGGAGTGTTCGTTTTGTTTTTAGTAGTAGAATAAGTTCTTTCGCCAGTTTCAGTACACTGAAGAGTTACAATTTCGCGTGCCATTATAGTGACCTACGCGATGATCTTAGTTACAGCGCCAGCACCAACTGTTCTGCCACCTTCACGGATAGCGAAACGAAGTGTTTCTTCCATAGCGATCGGCTGAATAAGTTCTGCTGTGATAGTGAGGTCATCACCAGGCATAACCATGTCGCGACCATCTTCGAGTTGGATAACGCCTGTTACATCAGTCGTTCTGAAGTAGAACTGTGGACGGTAACCAGCGAAGAAAGGCTTATGACGGCCACCCTCATCTTTAGAGAGGATATAGACTTGACCTTCGAACTTCGTGTGAGGAGTCACTGAGCCAGGCTTACAAAGAATCTGTCCACGTTGAACGTCTTCTTTCTTCACGCCACGGAGGAGTGCACCAACGTTTTCGCCAGCACGACCTTCTTGGAGGAGCTTACGGAACATTTCAACACCAGTGATAGTAGTAGTAGCAGTGTCAACAATACCAACAATTTCAGCTGTATCATTTACTTTGATGATACCACGTTCGATACGACCAGTAACAACAGTACCACGACCTTCAATTGAGAATACATCTTCAATTGGCATAAGGAATGGTTTATCTACAGAACGCTCTGGCTCTAAGATGTATTTATCTACTGCAGCCATAAGATCCATGATACATTTTGCATCATCAGAAGTTGAGTCAGCAGACTCAAGAGCTTTAAGTGCAGAACCAGGAATTACTGGGAGATCGTCACCAGGGAACTTGTATTCAGAAAGAAGTTCACGAACTTCCATTTCAACGAGTTCAAGCATTTCTTCGTCGTAGTCAACTTGATCAGCTTTGTTAACGAATACTACGATGTAAGGAACACCAACTTGGCGAGCAAGAAGGATGTGCTCACGTGTCTGGGCCATAGGTCCATCAGTAGCAGCGATTACAAGGATAGCACCGTCCATTTGAGCAGCACCAGTAATCATGTTTTTAACATAATCAGCGTGACCAGGACAATCTACGTGAGCGTAGTGGCGAGTTTCAGTTTCATACTCTACGTGAGAAGTGTTGATAGTGATACCACGAGCTTTCTCTTCTGGAGCGTTGTCAATTGCTGCGTAGTCCATAGCTTCACCACCGCCTGCGTGAGCAAGGATAGTGCAGATAGCGGCAGTTAAAGTTGTTTTACCATGGTCAACGTGACCAATTGTACCAATGTTAAGGTGTGGCTTTGTTCTTTCGAAGTTTTCTTTAGCCATGATAGTTTTTCCTTACTAATGTTGTTTTCAAGTGGAGCCTTCGAGCGGATTTGAACCGCCGACCTCGTCCTTACCAAGGACGCGCTCTACCAGCTGAGCTACGAAGGCTTATTGAGCGAACCAATAATACTTTATTGCAAAATATTTACAAATGGTTCACTCAATTTATATTAATTTATTTTATTTGTCTGAATCAAGGCCTTCTAGGGCCGAGTCAAAGATGTCACCAATGCCGCCAAAGCTACCTTGAGCTTCGTTGTTGCTTTGGATTGGAACTCTGACTGGTTTTGATCTAAGACTTAAGCCGATACGGCGCTCGTCTTGGTCGATTTTGATAACTTTCGCTTCAACTTCTTGACCAACGTTGATAACGTCTTTCACTTTTTCTACTTTGCTATCGCTAAGTTGAGTAATGTGAATGAGGCCGTCGATTTGGTTGTCAAGTTCAACAAATGCACCATAGGCAGTAATTTTTGTTACGATACCTTTAGTAGTTGAGTTGATTTGGAAAACTGCTTCGATGTCATCCCAAGGATCATTGCTGAGTTGCTTGATACCGAGAGAGATGCGTTGCTCGTTAGGATCGATATCGAGAACTTTCGCTTCGACTTCGTCACCTTTTTTGAGTACTTCTGCAGGATTGTTAACTTTCTTAGTCCAAGACATATCAG
This sequence comes from Lentisphaera profundi, assembly GCF_028728065.1. Lineage (GTDB taxonomy): Bacteria > Verrucomicrobiota > Lentisphaeria > Lentisphaerales > Lentisphaeraceae > Lentisphaera > Lentisphaera profundi. The sequence goes on from NZ_CP117812.1 coordinate 327,554, forward strand.
AGATATGAATCATACCGTCGATATCATCTTTGATTTCAACGAATGCACCGTAAGTAGTTAGGTTGCGAACTTTACCTTTGACGATTGAGCCAATTGGGTAATCTTTTGCAATAACTTCCCAAGGATTGTCTTGAGTCTGACGAAGACCGAGTGAGATCTTTCTAGTGTCTTCTTGGATGTCGAGGATGATGGCTTCAACTTCTTCGCCGATCATAAGAACGTCACTAGCGCGAGTGATGCGCTTAGTCCAGCTCATTTCACTTACGTGAATAAGACCTTCAATGCCGTCTTCAAGTTCGATGAAAGCACCATATGGCATGATGTTAACAACTTTACCTGCGATCTTTTTACCTAGTGGGTAGCGGCCAGCAATTGCTTTCCATGGATCTGCGCTCTTTTGTTTGAGTCCGAGAGAAACACGTTTCTTTTCTTCGTCAATGTCGAGGATCATGACTTCTACTGTGTCACTAATTGCAAGCATTTCTGATGGATGGGCAATACGTCCCCAGCTCATATCTGTGATATGGAGGAGGCCGTCCATTCCGTTTAAGTCAATGAAAGCACCGAAGTCGGTGATGTTCTTAACTGTACCTGGAAGGATGTCGCCAATTTTGATTACTTTAAGAAGAGCATCTTTCTGTTCTTCACGTGCTTCTTCGAGAAGTTCACGACGTGAAATGATGATGTTGTTCTTGTCTTGATTGATTTTGAGTACTTTGAATTCGTATTCCTGGTTGAGGAAATCATCTAAGTTACGTACTGGACCGATATCAATGTGTGATCCAGGGAGGAAGGCTTCAACGCCAACGTCTACAATTAAACCACCCTTTACGCGATACTTAACGAGGCCTTTAATAAGGTCGCCTTCGTTAGTGTTCTTGAGGAGGCCTGACCATGCTTTTTCGAGTTCTGCACGTGCAACAGAAATCTGTGGCATGCTGTTTTCGTCTTCTAAAGCTTCGAGGTAAACCTCTAATTCGTCACCAATTTTTACTGAGTCCCAATCTTTAAACTCATCTGAAGGAACAAAACCTTCAGCTTTATAATTAATGTCAATTAATGCACCGTTGTCTCTTTTATCAACGACTACGCCTTTGATAAGTTTACCTTCTTGGTAATTTCTAGTGCTAAGTTCTACTGAGCCAAACAATTCTTCCATGCTTGGCATGTCTTCAATATTAATGAATTCCATATATGATATCTCGAAGTTCGATGGTGCTAAACTTCGTTGGGTTTAAAGGTTATAAGATCTCTTAAGACTGGATCGTCCGGTCAAAAGGTCGGGGAAAGTACATAAGTTTGGCTGTTGTTCAAGTGTTTTTCATAAAAAATCTTTGTTTTCAAGGGTTTATATTTTTTCTCTAAGCTTATATTGAGCCATAAAATATTAAAATTTGGAGTGTTTATGAAGCAAAGTCCTTACCCGAATATATTCGAAGGCAGTTGGATTTGGGGATCCGATAAATCAAATAAGTGTATATTAAGTTATGAATTTTATCTCACGCAAATACCTTCTTCGGCGGATTTCTGGTTTTCGGTCGGTGAGTTTGCCCATGTATATGTTAATGGTATGCACCTCACTTATGGCCCTCACCCAAGTTCACATGGAAATTTTAGTATCAATTACCTTGATATTACTTTTCTTCTTCAATCGGGCAAAAATAATATTACTGTACTTGTCGCAGCTCCTGATTTCTCTTTATATAGTCGTGCAACGATGCCGAAAGGTTTCTGGGCTCAAATACTCATCGATGAAAATGAGCATTTTGCAACAGGTTCAGATTGGAAAGCAGCTCCTGCGACTCACATACTTGATGCTGCACCGCGTCGTTCAGCGGGTTGCCTTTCAGTGCAATCTTTTGATTTACGCTCTCATCACTTACAAGAGTTTTTCTCAGGGAAATCTCAGATTAATGAGCAGGCAGTTGTATTAAAGAAAGCTGAAGCTGCTCAGTTTAATTCTTTCAGTCAGCTTCTTTTTGAGAGTGCATCGACTCCTTTTCCAAAGATTCGCGCATTGGGTCTATATGATCAAGTCATACCATCAATGCATATAGACTTTTCCACGATTTATGATGGTCCCGGTGCTTATGTTGCCACGTCCTATTTTTACGTCGCAGATGAGGTTCACACAGAGGTTCTAACTTTTTCAGATAGTGCGTTTAAAGTTTTTGTTAATGGTTACCTTATTAATGAGCAGGGTTCCCAGTCTTTTATTAATGATGCAGATCCTCGTTGGCATAAAGAAATGTCGGCAATGGAACGTGGTGATTTAAAGCCTATGTGCTCAGTTAAGCTGAAGAAGGGTTGGAATTCACTTCGAGTCTTGTCTTATGCCGATGATCATAGTCGTCTGTTAGCTTTGAACTTTGTTAGCCTATCACGTGATGAAGCGATCCCTTATATACAAAGAGATGATGATTCGGATCAGGGGCACCTCCTTGCCGGGCCACTTAATATACCTTTTCCTAATTTAGCTGGGTCTTTGAATTTCAATTTATTAAATTTTGTACCCGTGGCTCATAATCCTTACGCAGATATTTCTATGTTTCTTCAGGCCTGTAGTTTTAAGGCGGAAGAGTTTGTAGAGGAAGGAAGCAAGACGATTACATTAGCACCGAATCAGTATCTTTGTTATGATCTGCAAGATATACGTTCTGGTTGTGTGAGGCTTTCGGTTGATACGCCACAAGATAGCGATGTGTTTTTGGTTTTTGCAGAAAGTTTTAATGACGGTATTCCACGCTCATTGCATCCTCTTCATGGTCGACGAGCTATCCATATTAAATTAAAAGCGGGATCTAATAATTGGGAGGATTTCTTTCCAGTAGGACTTCGCTATGTATTTATTTTGTCGGCAGCTAATTTTGATATCAATATTAATGACGTGCAGTTGCTAGCGCTTCAGACGCCTGAGTCTAGTGGCACGAAATTTGAATGTCCAGACATGACTCTCAATTCTACGTGGCAACGTAGTTTGAGTACTTTGAGCTCTTGTTCAGAGTACAGTTATATGGATTCTCCTAGTGGTAGGCGTGCGCAATTTTTACGTGATGCGGCTCTTCAGTCTATTTATAGTATGACTGCGACGGGCCAATATGATCAAGCTAAAAATTCATTAATAGAGTTTTCTCGGGGTCAGTATGAGACAGGTGAGCTTCCTTCTGTCTATCCTAGTTCATATTTTTATACTCTTGGTGAATCAAGTATGTATTGGGTTATATGGCTTCAGCAATATTTGCTCCATACCAATGATCTAGAGACCGCAGAGATACTTTTGTCGACTCTCAAAGAAGTAGTGAACTACTATTCTTTTTTTGAGAATGAGGATGAGTTATTAACTGGCAGCGTTGCGATTTTGTCTTCGATGATACCGGATGATGCGCCTATGGCTCCAAATACCATTTTCACGTCTTTTAATTGCCTATATTTAAGGATGTTGTCTGCATCATCTTGGGTTTACTCCTTTTTGGATTTGGAGGAAGATTCTCAGAGTGCTCGTGATAAAATGTTGCGCATCAGTAAAAAGCTTCGCAGTTTATGTTGGGATGCTGAGAGAAATCTGTTTGTAGATTGGTCTTCGGGTGGTCAGCAGTGCGGTAGTTATTCAGTGGAGAGTAATTTTTTAGCGATGAACGCAGGGATTATTCCGACAAATTCCCTAAATGATTTCTTGAATCAGGCAACGCTTGCAGAGGCGCCTTATCTGAAGCTCGACTTTCTACATCCTAAGTCTCCCTTCTTATTTGATATGGTTGTTCAGGCGGCGACAAATATTAATTTACGATCTTGGGCTTTTGATCTTACTCGTTATTATTGGGGTGCAATGATTGAGGATGAGTTGAGCACTTGGCCAGAGTTTTATGACCCAGATGTAGCTTTTTCAAAAGAGACGACAAGCCTTTGTCATGGCATTGGTTGTGGTGCAGCGCAGTTTTTGATTAATGAAGTTGCGGGGATTCGTCCAGCAGCACCGGGCTACGAACAGATCTATTTTAATCCTTTACTAGATAAGATGGATTGGGCTCGTGCTCGTATTAAGACTGTTCATGGTCACATTAAAGTGGAATGGATGAAGAATGCAGAAGGTGGGGTTGATGTGACTTTGGAGTCTGCTTTTTCTGTAGATATGATCCCGCAGCTTAAACAGAGAGTTGCTGATAATTCCTCCTTTCACTTGAGTGATAATATAAGTATTATCGGGCGGAATTGAGTTTGAATAGATTCTTCTGTAATAAAGCTCTAATACTACTTGCAAGGATATGACTTTGCGGTATAGTCACCACTCTTTTGTCAGAAGACAGTCCCGATTTAACTAGAGACCAATATAATTTTTAAGGAATTTTTAAACATGTACGCAATTATTGAGACAGGCGGCAAGCAGTATACCGTTCGTGAAGGTGATGTCATTCGCGTAGAACGCCTCAAAACTGCAGGCGCTGCATACACTTTCGATAAAGTCCTCGCCCTAGGCGGAGACGACGCAAAATTTGGAACACCCCTTGTAGAAGGCGCAAGTGTAATAGCTGAAATTGTAAATGAAGCTAAAGGCAAGAAACTTATCGTTTTCAAAAAGAAACGTCGTAAAAGATATAAGAAAACTCAAGGTCATCGTCAGTGGTTTACAGAAGTGAAAATCACTGGTATTAACGCCTAAGTCCTTCATCTATCCTAAAAAAGCCGAGTTTACTTACGTAAATTCGGCTTTTTTGTTTTTAAACTCATGATGCTTGCGGTAATTTCATATAGATATTAATTTTATTTGTTTAATTACCTGGGAGTGTCAAACATGCCAACGTCAAAACTCAACTCAATATTAGTTACTGGAGTCCAAGAAGGAGCCTCGGATTGGCACATTAGAGAAGGCAGTCCAATTGCCTTGCGTGTGAATGGAGGTCTCTTTGAGATTTCAGATGGTTTTATTCCGGACTATGAATTCTTAAGTACCGCGATTCTAGAACTTGCAGGACAAAAAGTTCTGGATCTTTATCTTGAGACAGGTGACTCAGACTTTGCCTTCGATGAAGATAATGCGGGTCGTTTCCGTGCAAATATTCATAGTCAACGCGGATTACTCTCCATGACTTTTCGTCATGTGAAAAGTGAAGTGCCGCCTTTAGAAGCCCTAGGCTTACCCGAAATCATTTTGCGTATTGCTGAATATGAACGTGGTATCATCTTAGTGACGGGTACAACGGGCTCTGGTAAGTCTACGACGATGGCCTGTATGTTAGAGCACATGAACACCAGTATGAATCGTCATATTATCACTGTAGAAGACCCGATTGAGTACAACTTTAAAGATAAAAATAGTATCTTTGAACAAAGAGAAGTAGGTATTGATACGGTTTCTTTCGAGGCCGCTTTAAAATATGCACTTCGTCAGGACCCCGATGTGATTGTTGTTGGTGAAATGAGAGATGTTACATCAATTGAATCTGCTCTTCATGCAGCAGATACGGGTCACATGGTTATTTCTACTCTGCATACAGCTAATGCGGGACAGTCAATTAATCGCTTATTAGATACTTTCCCTGCGGCAGCTCGCGCAGCTCTAAGGAAATCACTTGCTGAAAATGTAGCCGCTATTGTCTGTCAGCGTCTTGTTCCCCGCGCTTCTGGTCGAGGAATGGTTCCATGTAATGAGGTTATGATTAATACTGCCTACATCAAAAAACTCATTCTCGATGATAAAGTAGATCATATTAGTGGTGCCATTGCTAAAGGTGGTGAATATGGAATGTTTACCTTTGATCAGCGCTTGCTACAATTAGTGAACTCGGGTGAAATTACTGAAGAAGCCGCTCTGGGCTTTGCGAATAACCCTGAAGGACTACAGATGAACCTTAAAGGTATATTCTTATCAGCTGACTAATAAGTACGGCTTAAGGGCTCCAATTCGAGTAGATTTAGGTCAGCTATGATAAGCTAATTTAAGTCTGCTCGTTTTTTTTATAATTATGCGATGTCGAATAGATATTCTTTTGCTTATTACTCATGCACAAGCTTTATTATGATATGATAGATTTATAAGGGTGAATTTAATGGGTTTAATGCAGAAAATAGGTGAGTCGATCGCGGGCTATTTAGCCAAAGAACGACTAGGGGGCAGGCACTTGTCGACCTGTGATCCCCTGCTCTTAGAAGAAACCCTAAAACCAGGAGATGTTCTCTTAGTGGAAGGCAGTAGCCGTTTTAGTTCGGCGATTAAATATATTACCCAGTCGACATGGTCACATTCAGCTATTTACGTAGGAGACTGTGGTTTAGAAGCAGAGGGAGAGGAAAAGGCTGTTTTGATTGAAGCAGATGTAGTAGAAGGGGTGCGAGCAGTGCCTATTAGCCAGTATACTTCTTATCATACGCGGATTTGTCGGCCAGTAGGGATTACACCCGATGAATTAAGTGATTTAAAGCAATTTTTGATTGATCGTCTAGGTTATCAGTATGATTTAAAGAATATTTTTGATTTAGCTCGTTATTTTTTACATCCTCCTCCCATTCCGAGTAAATGGAGACGCCAGTTATTGGCTTTAGGGAGTGGTGACCCTACACGAGCAATATGTTCATCTTTAATAGCATTAGCATTTCAGTCAGTTAAATACCCTATTTTACCAGAGCGTTTAAATGCTGGCGAAGATGGAGAGTCAGATGAAGAGAATCGTGAGCTTTATCATATTCGTCATCATAGTTTATTCGCTCCGAGAGATTTTGATGTCTCGCCATATTTTGAAATTGTAAAGCCAACAATCTATCAAGATTTTGATCCGCATCAGTTGCTTTGGGCAACGGATGCAGAATTGAGGAAGCTGGAATTGCGTTTCTAGCAATTATGGATCTATAAATAATTGGTAGGAGTTTAAATTTAGTTGTTGCGAAATTTCTTTGCTAAGATGTTTATTCACACGATGGCTTTTTATTGAGTTAATGATTTTTTCTTTGAGGAGCTCAAAAGCTATTTGCGATTGCTCAATTCTCTTGAAGGGAAAGTAGAGCAAGTGTCCTGCAGGATTTTTTATTAAATAGAACTGCTGAAGTGGGGCCTTTGATAGTGTAGATAATTCCGATTTCTTATGGCTAATATCTCCTACGAATTGATCTGCTAGGGTTTTGAACTTACCGTTTTGCTGTTTGAGTGCCTTGGAGGCTTCTAGGCCTTGCCTTATCAGCTGGTTGACCCTTTGTAATGAGGGCGTACTGAGAGGGCTATCAAGTTGAAATACATGGCATGTAATACCTGGTTCTTGGGTGAATGTTTGTGGGTTATCATAATAATAAAGCATAGCCTCGGCCTCGCCGACGAGCTCAGACTTAAAAAGTTCTTTACGGTAATTTTGAATCGTTTGTTTTTCGTAAATGGAGCGAACGATTTCTTGTTTACTCAGTTTGAGTAAGCTTAATTCTTCGATAAGTTTGGATGGATTCTGACGACTAGAGTAGTTTTCATAAAATTTCTTGGCTTCGTCTATGTCAGCAGAGAAGCCTGCATTTCGGCTCAATTCAAAAAGAGCTTGAAAGGAAAAGTACTGTGTAAGAGCTGAGTGGGTAAATTTTTCTACCGTGTTGGCATCACTGGTGGCTCCTGAGTAATACAGTAGGTACTGACGAAGAATATTAAGACAATCAGTTTTTGTATAATCCTTACCATCATAATGGGCACAGATAGCGGGTAATAAGGATGTGTTGAGATCCTTTAAGTCTATCGTTTTTTCTTGGGCCGGTAGCAATGAGATATTTAATGTACTAAAAAATATTAAGAATCTAATACTTGATTTTAGGATTATTTTATACAAATTGAGGAATCTCTGGTTCGGGAATAAGCTCTAAAAGTTTATGGACGAGGTCATCTTCATTTATACGTATAGCTTGTGCTTTGAAACTGAGGGAAATACGATGGCGTAAGACAGGTACGGCACATTTTTTGATGTCGGCGCATGTTGTGAAACTACGTCCTTCCATGGCAGCAAAAGCTTTAGCTCCACGGATTAAGTATTGTCCTGCACGGGGGCCGGCACCATATTCAATTAATTCGCTTAATTCAGGGGGACAGTCATCTGTGCCAGGACGTGTGGCCCGCGCAAGAGACGTGACATACGATATAACTAAAGGCGAGGTTTCGATGCGCTCAATAGCATTTCTAAAGCGGATGATGTCATGTGCCTGAAAGATTTGTTTTAGGTGATAAGAATTAGGCGTACAGGTACGTCGTAAGATTTCTTCTTCTTCGTTTTGAGTAGGATAATCAATGTTTATGTTGAACATAAAACGGTCCAATTGTGCTTCAGGAAGAATATAGGTACCTTCTTGTTCTACAGGATTTCGCGTTGCCATAACAATAAAAGGAGAGGGGAGTTGCATAGTTTTTTCGCCCACAGTAACTTGTTTTTCCTGCATGGCTTCAAGCAAAGCTGCTTGAGTTTTTGGTGGGGTTCTATTGATTTCATCAGCAAGTAATAATTGAGTGAAAATAGGGCCCTTCACAAACTTAAAAGATCTTCGGCCTTGTTCATCCTCATCAAGGATAGTTGTCCCAGTTATATCACTAGGCATTAAGTCGGGTGTGAATTGGATGCGCTTAAAATCGAGATTTAAGACTTTCGAAATAGAATTAATTGTAATGGTTTTGGCTAAGCCTGGGACGCCAGTGAGTAAACAGTGACCTCCACCAAAGATACCGGCAAGGATTTGACCGACGACATCATCTTGTCCCACGATAATTTTCTTTATTTCGCTACGAAGTATGGGGATGCGATTTGCGAAATCCGCAAGAGTCTCTTTTATATCTGATCCACTTATAAAACGTATGAGGATGTCTCCAATCAGAAAAGTTTCTTGGTCTTCTAGTTTGACTTGTTTATGTTTTTCGCCATTAGCTTTAATACCATTGGTACTATCACAATCAGAAAGTGTTAATGAATCATTACGTAGATCGATAGAGGCGTGGATTTTTGAAATGGAGGGATGGTCAATACAGATGTCAGTATTAGCGTCGCGGCCAATAAATTGAATACCTTCATTGAGGGGGATGGTTTTTCCGGGTTCGGGACCTTCAATAATTAGTAAATGGGCGCTCATTAACTCTCCACGATATTTTGCTGCTTAAGTGATTCACGTACTTTGACGCTGCGTAGAATAAATTCCAGTAATTTTTGATTCTTTGGATCTTTCACCTGAGCACTAAATGCTTGAAAGAGTTCATTAAGCTTATGTTTATAGCAGTACAGCGCCATATTGATATTCTTTCTCTCGCTATTGCTAATATTTGTCATAAAGAGGTCAGCGATTTGTTCTTCATTAAAAAAAGTAAATGAAGCTTGTGAACCATCATCGAGATCAAAGCCGTAGGGAGTGATTTTTTTAACTGTTTTATATTGTGGAAAATGGCGAGCTAAGAAGGCAGTAGCTCCTTGTAGGTTCTTTTCTTTAATGGCATCATAGAAGAGTTGATACTCGGCTTTGGCATACAGACGTTCACAGCGCAAAAGGTGTCTGAGATCATTATTTTCTATTTCATCTTCATAGGATTTGGCTAAATCATAGATAGATTTTAAATTTTCCAAGGGCTTGATTAAGCGTTTTTTATATGCACTTTTCACAGCTTCGAGTGATGGGATGTCTTGTTCGACAAGAATCTTCTTTTTGACTTGCTGTTGTTGGCTCTGGGCACGTTTGAAAGGAATGGAGACGGCTAGGTTATCGAGTTCTCGTTGTTTCGGGTGCTTAGGGTAATTAATCTTGATGGAGGCTAAAATTTGCTCAGCACGATCGAATGCTTGAGTTTCCATGGCTCGTTTGGCTTCTTGTAGGGAGTGACTAAAATTTTGACTAATAAGATTTTCTATCTCAAAACTAAAGCTTTGAAAGTTGGCGTCATTTTTGTAGAAAGGGCGCGAGAGTTGTTGACGCAGTGTAGCTTTTTGTGCATAGCCAAGTTCCACTAGGTTTTGGATGACTTGCTGTTCATTACTTAGTGCAGTTTCACTGAATTTCTTCGGCGAATTTTCCTTGGTTTTAAGTATAATTTTTTCTTCTAGGGGCGGATCGTATATATCGCCCAACCAAGTCGATTGAAAGAAACTGTCTTTAAAAATGAAGGCAAGGATAAAGAGCAGTAAAAAAGTTGAGATCCCAATCTTGATTAATTTTCGTCTCTTTTCAATACGAATTAAATCAGCATAGATTTCGTGAAGGCTTAGCTGACAATTCTTCGGATTTTTTTTGATCGCCTGAAAGAGTTTTTTCATGGCAGGGCTTAATGAATAAAGGCTACGAAATTCTATTGGTTTGGCTTTGCCGCAAATAAAATAGAGCAATAAACGATTGCGGAAAAGAAAAAATTGTTCAGTAGGAGTGAGTTTATCTGAGGGGCATAAGTCAAGTAAGTCAGCTTTATTCTGTGTGATGATAGATTGATGAACGGGGCTTGCACCAGGGATTCGCAATCTCACCGAATAATCATTTTTAGTTTTTATTAATCTTAAGCCAGGGATTAAGGGCGTTAGAGAGGGTTCTTTTTCTAAGTCCGATTCTATGAGTTCAAGAGCATTAAAGATCGCTTCGAAGTCATCACTAGCATACTCTTGATCGTGAAAACCAAATCCAGGGATAAGGGCGTAACTATCGACTTGTCGATAACAGAGTATTGTGTACTTGTCATGGCAGGCGTAAGCTGCAATGGGTAAAGTGAACCTTTCTTTGAACTTATATTGTCTTTTGACTTTTACATCAAAGCGATCAAGCATGGCACTTGTATGATCTGAGCGGATGTATAATTGCAGCTCAAGATTGATGCCTTCGAGATTTTTAACTAAGGCAACGAGGTGAAATTCACCCTCATTTAATACTTTTAAGAGCTGAAATTTATGATGCTCTAAAATGTATAAATGGGGGTTATCAGACATAATTAATCCAATTGATTACGGGTAAAGGCAAACTTCTTGCCAATTTTGTTCATCAGTAGGAGTGAATACGTGACGTTCATGAAGACGAAAATCGCGTTTTTGCCAGAATTCGAATTTTGTTGGGACAATTCTAAAACCCGACCAAAATTCTGGTCGAGGGACTTTGCTGGCAGCGAATTTCAAAGTGTATTTGGCAATGCGTTTTTCAAAATCCATTTTGCCCTCTATCTCTGAAGACTGTTTACTTGCCCAGGCTCCAATTTGGCTTTGCTTTGCACGTGTAGCAAAATAAGCATCAGCTTCTTCATTGCTGACTTGTTGTGCTCTGCCTTCAATACGAATTTGTTTAGAAATATTGTGCCACATGAAATTAATGCAGACTTGTGGGTTTAAAGATATTTCTTTTGATTTTCTACTGGTGAGATTCGTGTAAAATACAAAGCCACGATGATCGAAAGCTTTGAGTAAGACCACTCGAGAGGTGGGAGCGCCCGCTTCACTTACCGTAGAGAGAGTCATGGCGGTGGGTTCAGGGTGACCTTTTTTGGTGGTCGCATCTAATTCTTTTTGAAAACGGGTGATGAGTTCATTTATAGGGACTGACATGGCTTTACCTTAAAACTTATACTTATGATAATGAAAGCTATGCTTTTTTCTGCCAAAGGGCAAATTCTTTTGCATGATAGCTTAGGATAATGTCTGCACCGGCACGTTTAAATGCCATGAGAGTTTCGCAAACTGTACTACGGTAGTCAAGCCAGCCTTTTTCTGCAGCGGCTCGTAACATGGCATATTCACCAGATACATTATAAACGGCTACAGGTAGATCGGAAGTTTCAGCAAAGGAACGAACGATATCTAAATAAGCAAGTCCAGGTTTTACCATAATCATATCAGCGCCTTCTTCGGTATCGAGTTGGGCTTCTCGCATAGCTTCGCGGCTGTTTGCAGGGTTCATTTGGTAAGTTTTCTTGTCACCATCTTTAGGTGCAGAATCAAGGGCGTCACGGAAGGGACCGTAAAAAGCAGAGGCATATTTCGCGGTATACGCGAGGATGCCAACGTTTGTAAAGCCAGCTTGATCAAGAGCTTGACGAATGACGGCAACGCGGCCGTCCATCATATCAGAAGGAGCAATGATATCGGCTCCTGCTTGAGCTTGTGCAACGGCCATGTCACCTAGGATAGCTAAAGTTTTGTCATTGATAATTTGGCCTTCTTCAACAAAGCCATCGTGACCATCGGAACTATAGGGATCCATCGCTACATCACAGATGGTGAGCATATCGGGGCAAGTATTTTTGACAGTTTTGATTGCCATTTGGAAGAGCCCTTCTGGGTTGAGGGACTCGCGTGCTAAGGAATCTTTGAGGGATTCATCAATAGCGGGGAAAAGTGCAACTGCTTTAATGCCTAAATCCCAAAGTTCAGAGATTTCGTCAGCAAGTTTATCTAAAGAAAAGCGATAAACTCCCGGCATCGAGGCAACTTCGATTTTATGCTTTTGACCTTCAATAACAAAGAGTGGCATAATGAGGTCATCGACACATACGTGGTTTTCTTGAACAAGTTTTCTCATCGAGGAGTTAACTCGGTTTCGGCGTGGGCGGATGGGGATATTATAAGACATTATTTGGGTCCTAGATTTATTCGACTGGACGCAGGGTAAGTCCTGCTTCTTTTAAAATTTGAGAGGAAGTGGAATCAATACTGTAGCGCTGATGAAAAATAACTTCTTTGATACCGGCATTGATAATCATCTTGGCACAGAGTAAGCAAGGTGAGTAGGTGGTGTAGATGGACGCGCCATTAATGGATATGCCATGGGAGGCCGCTTGAACGATAGAATTTTCTTCGGCATGACAACAGAGGCATTGGTCGAGGCCATGACCAGAAGCGATATCTGAATTACAGCGCGGACAGCCACCTTCATCGCAGTTTTTGACTCCACGAGGTGTGCCATTGTAGCCAGTGGAGATAACGCGCCTATCTTTAACAATTACGGCGGCGACATGCCTACGTGAGCAACTGCTGCGCTCTGAGGCCACATGGGCAATATTCATAAAATATTGATCCCAGGAAGGACGTTTTTTCTTGCTCATAGATTTGCCTTTAGGTTCTTGCATTTACAAAAATAATGCTTTTAATTTGACCAGGGAATCGTTGTTTAAGGCGCATAAGTAACTCGCGTGAGTAATAGCTTCTTAGAGAGTAGGTATAAGTCGAGTTGTCACCCTCAATAATCATGGCACCATCAGGTCGCAAAAACTTAGGGCGTGAATGTTCTACTAGAGGACCCGAAACATATTGGTCCCATTCTTCTTGCAAAATGCGTGCGGGATTATGAAGTTTCTTTTCCATTTTACTAACAATTGAATTCAATGAACCTTGAATGGGTTCGGAGCCATTGCGGATGAGTTGAGAGGCTTCAGCAGGACCTAGTTTTGAGCCGAAAAAGTTGATGAGTGATTGCTCACGCTGACGCTCTTTCCAGCCAAGTTTACGCATTTCGCCTGTGCGCCAATTATGTTCTTCTTTAAGATTACTCATGATATATATCTATTTCGTCTTCTTTAATCTGATTCAATTTATTAAAACTAGCATTTTTCTGCTAAGAATATAGCAGGAATACTCATTAAATTTAAGGACGAATCGAAAAAGAACAAGGCTTATTGTCTTCTGGGATGAATTCCAAGTGAGATTTAATGAAATTGACTTGGACTTCCGGCTTATGAGAAACGTATAAAATAGTCATGTCTGTATTGGTCGCCAAAAAATCTACGGTATTGAGTAGTGCCATACGGTTTCTTTTGTCCAGTCCTTGGCAAGGTTCATCCAGAATTAAAATATTTGGTGATTTGACCATGGCTCTGGCAAGTAATACGATTCGTCGCTCGCCATAGGAAAGGTTTTCGAAAGATATCTTAGCTAAATCACCGATACCTAAAGTTTGCATCCAATCTTGTGCGATTTGTAGGTGGCTTGCATCAGCTTCGCGGTAAAGGCCAATAGAATCAAAAAAACCTGAAACAACGACATCTAAGGCAAAAATATTCTGATGGTATTCTAGCTGGAGTTCCGTGGTGACAATGCCAATTCTTTTTTTTATATCCCAGATGGACTCACCACTTCCTCGTTTGCGTCCAAATAAATGGAAGTCTTTTCCATAACCCTGGGGATTATCCGCTGAAATAAGTGAGAGCAAGGTAGTTTTGCCCGCGCCATTGGGCCCAGAGATACACCAATGATCACCAGCTTTTACCGACCATGTGAGCTTATTGATCACAGTTTTATCGCCATAGACTACGGATAAGTCTTTCATCTGAATGATTTCGCTTGATTTCTCAATATGCTTAGGCGCAGCATAGGAGGAGGGTAGAGAACTGGGGATAGCGGGAGGCGATTTAAAAAGTCGCTCAAATTCTCTAGATTGCTGTACTCTTGCTCGAGGTCCAGCGGCAATAATTTTGCATTTATCCAAGCAAAGCAGGTGTGTACAGTTTTTTGGGATTTGCTCACTATCTTGGACACAAGTAATAATCTGGCAACTTTGTGCTAATTCTTCAATAAGTTCAGTTATTTGTTTCTTAGAATCTTGATCGAGGCCTTCATAAATTCCATCTAAAATCAGGATTTGCGGTTTGCGCACAAGAGCACGTAAAATATGGGCTTTGCGCATCTCGCCATTAGAAATAAATTTAATTCCTGTGTTGAGGAAATTATCGAGCTTAAATTTTTCTATGACTTGTGCGTCGAGTGAGTAAGTATCTTCGCAAATGAATTCATGTACGGACCGTCCTTTATCGACTCCACCTTCCAGAAATTCGGAATCGTCATTCCATGCTTCATAATCAAGACTTTCTTGTACGACGGCAAAGGAGACCTCTTGTATTTGACTAGGAGCTAGTGAGAAATGTATATGGGGACAGTTATATCGTTGCGTGAGTAAGCCCGCTAGTAGAGATTTTCCGGCCCCATTGGGGCCAATAATAGTCCAGTTTTCTTGAGTTTTAATTTCCCAAGAAAACTTATCGAGAAGAAGTTTTTGATTGATGTATAGCTGTGCATTCTGAAGTGTGATTAGGCTTTTTTTAATACTTATCATGATTCTCTTTAAATAGTTTGGCTAATTTAGCTGCTTCTTCTCTATAGTGTTGAACATTATCCCAAGCTAATTCGGGATGAATGATTTCATTGGGGACTCCTGCAATCGCATTAGGGATTTCGAGACCAAATGATTGGTCAGTAAAGTAACCCTTGTTTTCTATTGAACCATCTAGAATTGCATCGATTATTTTACGAGTGAGAGGAAGGCTAATACGTTCACCTATGCCGTAGGGCCCGCCAACCCAGCCGGTGTTAACTAAATAAACTCGAGAGCCATGTTGATCTAGTTTTTTTCCTAAAAGATCAGCATAGCGTCGTGGGTGCAGTGTTAAGAATGGGCCACCGAAACATGGGGAGAAATCGGGCTTGGGTTCGTTTATGCCCAATTCGGTACCCGCTACTTTTGCCGTATATCCCGCAATGAAGTACTCCATGGCTTGTTCACGATTCAGGCGTGAAATAGGGGGAACGACACCAAAGGCATCACAGCATAAATAAATGACAACCTCAGGATGATTGCCTCGGCTTATAGGACGTACACGATTATCAATATGTTCGATCGGATATGAGACGCGGGTATTTTTAGTTTTAGAAGAATCGTCAAAATTGACACTTTTATCATCATTTAAAACGACATTCTCTAAGAGGGCATTAGGACGAATGGCTGCATATATGTCGGGTTCATACTCAGGGTTTAAACTAATAGTTTTTGCATAGCAACCACCTTCAAAGTTGAAAACGCCCTCGTCATCCCAGCCATGTTCATCGTCGCCAATAAGTTGGCGTTTAGGGTCAGTGGATAGGGTGGTTTTTCCAGTTCCTGAAAGTCCGAAAAAGAGTGCGGTATGACCCTCGCTATCCATGTTTGCTGAGCAATGCATAGACAGAACACCTTTTTGTGGCAAGAGATAATGCATGACAGAGAAAATACCTTTTTTCATTTCACCGCCATACCAAGTGCCACCAATGATGGCCATTTTTTCTTCGAGATTAAAAATGACAAAGACTGGGGAGTTCAATCCTAAATCTTTGTAATCATCGGCACTGATTTTACAGGCATTAATAATAGTGAATTCAGGTGAGAAATCATCGAGCTCATTTTCTTCAGGGCGAATGAACATGTTTTTACAAAAATGTGATTGCCAAGCAATTTCAGAAATCACTCGAACTTGAAGACGATTATCATTGTCGACGGCACCTGCATAACAATCACTTACGTAAATATCTTTGCCCTCATAGTGTGTGAGTGCGCGTTGCTTGAGTGTATCCCAGGTACTTAATGGGACTTCTTGATTGACTGGACCAATCCATAAATCCTTAGTGGGAGTGAAAAACTTATCCTTTGGTGAACGACCCGTAAATTTCCCAGTGTCCACGGTATAGGCGCCTAAAGTGGTGACTTCGCCTTCATTATTATTAATTTCATGCTCACGTAGAGCTTCATAGGAAAGGTTTCTATAGATTTTTCGGGGTTTAAAATCCAAATTTACGTTCATTGTGCACTCCTTGCTTAATAGATGATTAAACTTATGATTCCTCGGAATCGAAAACAAGGATTTATAGTGAGTATAATAAGAAAGTTTGCTTTTTACTGTTCAATCCAATACAATTGGTGATCCCCCAAAACAATAAGAGGTCAAAATGAAAATTTTTCTATCATCATCACTCATGGCAATTTCGATGCTAGGTCTTACGGCAATGATGGCGAGCTGTAGCTCATCATGTGGGAGCGATTGTGCTAAAGCCTGCTGTGAAAAGTCAGCAGACAAAGCATGTGCCGCAGATTGCACTAAGGAATGTTGCGCGAAGAAGTAAGATTCTTTAGAAGCACAAAAAAAAGGCTGAATCATTTAAGATTCAGCCTTTTTTAGTTCTGTGGAGCTATTATTTGATGACTTCGCGGGCGAAGTCGAGAGACTTCTTGGCGAGGTCAAGCTTGTCAGCAAAAAGAGGACGCCAACGATTTGCACCTTCTCGTAGACCTTCTACATCGTCAGAAAAAGCTTCGATGACAATATTTCCCTGATAGTTGTTTAAGCTTTTAATAGCGTTACGGGTAGCATTCCAATCGACGAGACCTTCACCCAAGATACCGCGATGACTTTCGGATAAATGGAGGTGATTGAAGAATGATCCACTTTCATCAAAAGCGCCCTGAATAGAGTACTCTTCGATATGAGCATGATGTGTATCGTAAAGAATGCCGATATTTTTTTCATCGACTAATTTGCAGTAATCCATGGAATCTTTTGCACAGTTAAGGAGGATGATTTCAAAACGATTAAGGAATTCGACTCCAATATGAATACCTTTTGGAGCGGCATACTGACAAGCTTCTTTTAATAAAGCAGCAGAGCGTTTAAAGGATTCTGCAATTGAATCTTCGAGTTCAAATTGTTTATGTGCGGCATAGACGGGGCCAATGAGTGTTTTGGATCCAAGGATTTCAGCTTTATCAATATTATCTTTCAGTTTAGCAAGTCCATTTGCTCGAACTTTTGGGTCACTAGACATAGGATCTTCATCGGGAGCAATGAAAGTCGACGCAGAAGCGATAAGGCCGAGGCGATCAAGTTCGGCTTTCATTTTTCTATAGTGTTCATAATCCCCATCCATGACGGGGATTTCGACTCCATCATAACCCATGTTTTTGAGTTCTTCGAAAAGGTAGAATTGGTCTTCACTAACAAAAGTAGTCCAGAGAAGGAAATTTAGGGAGATTTTCATGATGTCCTTGTAGTATTACGATAATTTTATTTTTGGTATATGTATTCTTCTAAGTAGAGTATTTGCAGATTTAATTAAATCTTGCACTCTAGACACAAAAAAGCCGACTAAAATAAGTCGGCTTTTTTGTAGTGTAAATTACTTAGCTAAGTAATTTACTGCATCTTTTACTAGACCTTGGAATTCAGGCTGGCTCCATTCACCCATGTCGTGACCGAGAGATAATCCAATGACTTTACTTTTACCCTGCGGAACTTCCCACATGACAATAGCTTTTGCAGTTTTCCCCTTTTTACCTTTCTGTGTGCCATTAAGCAGGGGTTTTACATCTTTTGTTACATAGTAGTTATTATAAAGCTCTGAAACTTTTGCAGTTGTGTAGCCTTCCTTTTTAAGGGATTGTGTCGCTTCGTGCTCACAGCATTTTTCAATAGTAATTGGAGCTTTAGGACCGTGTCCTGTAGATGCCACACCAGTGAAATCACCCCAAACAGGGAAAGCTTTGCCAGGATTTTCTTTATCCCATTGCTCTTTCAGGCCGTCTTTAATAGTAACTTTTCCATTTTTGCCTTTAAAGGTAGCCCAGAAACTATGCATAGAGCAATGGATGACCATGGCAGGAGTGCCTTTTTCACGAGTCTGTGCAATAACGTTTGATACGGCTTTTAGATCTTTGGATGACGCAAAACAGAAATTATAAACTACGGCATCGTAACCTTCCGTGAGTTTTGGATCACGAAGTGCAACAATTTGAGGTTCATGCATTCCAGTCGATACAGTAAGTTCCCAACCAGCTTCTTTTGCCATTTTAATAAAAGCTTCTTTCTGTGGAGTGTACTTGTGGTACTTGCCCGGTTCATGTGTGACATAGAGGATTTTTTTAGCATCGGCAAGAGTAGAGATACTCATAAGTGCGAGTGTTAAGAGGATGAATTTTTTCATTATGGCTCCTTTAGGATTAAGTAATTTTTTGTGTACGTCATTTAACTACGAAGAAGAAAACAGACCTCAACAGCCGTTAATGACTTTTTTATAAAAAATTAAACAACCCCATAAGCGAGCATGGTATCAGCAATTTTTGAAAATGCCGCAATATTGGCTCCTTTTACATAGTCAATATAATCATCTTCAGTTCCGTACTGAACACATTTTTGATGGATATTTTGCATGATCCCAAGAAGGCGTTGATCAACTTCTTCAGCACTCCAGTGGATACGCATGGAATTTTGTGTCATTTCTAAACCCGAAACGGCGACTCCTCCAGCATTGGCCGCCTTACCTGGGACGAAAATGATTTTAGCGGCTTGGAGAAGGTCAATCGCTTCTTTTGTCGAAGGCATATTGGCACCCTCACAGATCGCGTGACAAGAATTCGCAATGAGGGCTTTTGCGTCCGGGGCTTCAATTTCATTTTGTGTAGCACAAGGAAAAGCCAAATCCGCTGGTATTGACCAAGGACGTTTGCCCTCCAAGAATTGAGCAAGTGGATATTGCTTTGCGTATTCCGCAATGCGTCCTCTACGGATATTTTTGAGATCTTTAATCCAAGCAAGTTTATCCTCATTAATACCCTCAGGGTCATAAATAGTACCACTAGAGTCTGACATGGTAAGGACTTTAGCACCGAGCTGAATGAGTTTTTCAGCACAAAATTGTGCAACATTACCAGAACCTGAGACAAGACAAGTTTTACGATCTAGATCATCCCCAGCATGAGATAGTACTTCACGCATCATATAAACACAGCCATAGCCGGTGGCCTCAGGGCGCATGCGAGATCCACCATAATTAAAGCCTTTCCCGGTAATGGCACCAGTATGTCGATTATTAAGGCGTTTGAATTGTCCATAAAGGAAACCAATTTCACGAGCTCCAACGCCGATGTCGCCTGCGGGGATATCAATATCGGCACCAATGTGGCGCGATAATTCGGTCATGAAAGATTGGCAGAAGCGCATGACTTCACCATCAGATTTTCCTTTTGGATTAAAGTTTGCACCACCTTTACCACCGCCTAGAGGAAGAGTGGTAAGGCTATTTTTGAAGATTTGTTCGAAGCCGAGAAATTTGAGGATACTAAGGCTTACTGAAGGGTGAAAACGAAGCCCACCTTTATAAGGACCGATACAATTACTGAATTGTACTCGATAACCACGGTTGGTTCTTATATTACCTTGATCATCTTGCCAGCAAACACGAAAGATGATGACACGATCTGGTTCGGTCAACCTTTCAAGTAATTGAGCTTGCATATATTTCGGGTTGTCGATAATAAAGGGCATGAGGCTCATGGCAACTTCTTCTACGGCTTGATGGAATTCTAATTCTCCCGGATTACGCTTGCGTAAACCTGACATGAAGTTCTCGAGTTCTTGAGGGGCATAATTAGTCATGATAAATCTCCTATATATTGCGATTTACGCAAATATATGTGATGGGAGTATGAAACCCAACTTTTCTTATATGGGATAGCTATATAAATGGACACAAAAAACTCCCCGCCGCTGTCACGACGAGGAGCCCGAGGATGATTGTTATTACGCTTACTTCGATGCCTGAGCTTTCTCGAGGATGTAGGCTTTTTTCTCTTCTAAGCTCTTGCCTTCCATTTCTTTCATGAAGGAATCACGTTGCTGTTTCATATTTTCTTTAAAACTTTGACGCTCTTCTTCAGGCATGTTTTTCATTTTTTCACGGGCAGCATTCTTTTTAGCTTCAAAAGATTCACGTACAGTTTTACGTTCTTCTTCACTCATAGTATCCATGAGTTCTTTACGCTGAGCGTGACGCTCTTTCATTTTCGTTTTCATTTCGGTACGCTCCGATTCAGACATGCTTTCCCATTTAGCTTTCATGGCCTCATGTTCCATTTTGCGACCTTCATGTTTTTCACGCATTTCTTTTTTAAAGGCTTCACGATCTTCTTCGGGCATATTTTTCATTTTTTCTTTCATTTCTTCACGGCGTTGTTCGTGATCATCACCTTTGCCACGTTCGCCTTTCTCACCACCACGCGCTCCTCTTTCACCACCTTTCCCTTTTTTGCAGTTCTCGCATTTAGCTTTTTTCTCTTTCCCTTCTTTACTAGGCTTTTGATCTGCTTCGAAAGCTGAAAGTGAAAAAAGGAAGCTCATGCTGATGATTGTTGTAAGTAGTTTTTTCATTGTGTATCTCCGTTGGGGTTATATTTTAAATTGTGCTTACTTACTTATTCGGATAATATTCACTCATTCTTGCACGCATTGATGAAAAATATGAGAAAATATGTGGTTTTTATTAAAAATGAGCAGGGAATTAATATGCTATTATGCTTTTACTTGGATAGGTTTTAGTAAGTCTTTTTGAAAGTAGAGATAAAATTAAGGTTCAGAATGAGTGAAGAAATAGTCAATAATAGCGATGTATTATCAATAGAAGAAATCTCGAGGCGACACTTTTTAAAAGTAGGGGTGGCTGGATTGAGTGTGCTGTCGTCACATAGCGGCTACGCAAAAGAGAATGAGAGCAGTGGTTTTTTGCCTTTCAATGAATTGGCAATCCAGCAGGCATCGGGTTTAAGATTAGCAGAAGGCTTTAAATATAAAACTTTATGTGCTTTTGGAGATCCTTTGCACGCAGGGATGAAAGCTTATGATCCTAAGAGCTTGAGTGGCGAAGAGCAAAAAAAACGTTTTGGTGCGGCTTGTGATTTTATTCATGTATTTGAGCAAAGTGATGACAAGGCGATACTTTGTTTTAATAATGAGTTCCCTGAACTTGGTGGTCATCCAGATAGAGCTGAGAGAGAGCAAGCCGCTTATCATAGTGTGGGCGTTAGCATAGCCGCAATCAAGCGTGATGGCAGGGATGAGTGGAAAATCGATTTCCTGTCTCAGCTTAATCGTCGCGTGACTCCGTCTAGTAAAGCTCTTATAACAGGGCCGGCAGCAGGTCATGAGAGAATGAAATCAAAAGCTAGTCCAGATGGGATTCGTACAGCAGGAACATTGGGCAATTGTGCCGGAGGTTATACTCCTTGGGGAACATATCTAACTGCAGAAGAAAATGTACAGCAATATTTTTCAGGTGAGATTAAAGGACATAAAGAAGAAGAGAATTTTAAACGCTTTGGTATGAACGATAATGGCAACTTTTTTGCTAGGCTTGATCCTCGCTTTGATCTCAATAGCGGTTATCAGTCGGCCTTGCACTTTGGTATGGTGGTTGAAATAGATCCCCTAGAGCCAAATGAGCCGATCAAAAAACATTCTATGTTGGGTCGCTGTCGGCATGAATGCGCGAAAGTACGCGTCAATAAAGAGGGCTACATAGAAGTCTACACAAGTGATGATCAAGGCTTTGAATATATTTATAAATTTATTTCTGCAGAGAAATATAAAGAGGGAGATCGTCAGCATAATAAAACTTTATTAGAAGCGGGTGTTTTACATGTAGCAAAATTTGCGGAAGATGGAAAAATGGCTTGGTTACCAATGATTTTTGGAGAAGGAAAATTGACCAAAGAGCATGGCTTCAATTCTCAAGCTGACGTGCAAATTGATTCTCGTAAAGCAGCGGATTTACTTGGGGCAACTCCTATGGATCGTCCCGAAGATATTGATATAGATCCCAAGACAGGAAATATCTTTTTCTTCATGACCGGAAACAGAGCTCGTTCACGTGATAAATTAAATTCAGCCAACCCCATCGAGATGGGTGCGGGGCATATTATTGAACTTAATGATCAAGGAACTCAGGGAAAGTGGAACTTCTTTGTTATTTGTGGGAAGTTTTCTGGCGACCCAGTGAACTCTACTTTTACTCAAGAAACAAGTCTTTCAGGGTGTTTTGTCTATCCGGACAATGGGGCCTTTGATCGTGACGGAGAATTATGGGTATGTTCAGATGGTTATAGCTTCCCGGGTTTTACTGATGGACTTTGGCATTGTGAGAAAAAGGATGATCGGGTCATCTCCCGTCGTTTTGCTACACCACCGAAAGCAGCAGAGTTTACGGGGCCTTATTTTTTGAAAAATAGCAAAGAGTTATTTTTATCTGTTCAGCATCCTGCGACAAACCCTTCTGGGAGCTTTCCTGATTTCAATCACCTTAAGGCAAGAAGTGCGGTTGTGGTGATTAGTCGAGATTAATATTCAATATTGAGAATCTCAAAGAGCTTATTCTATTCATTTTCTTCCAGTGACTCGATATTTATACCCTGCCAGCCACCGCCGAGTGCTTGATACAGTTGTATCAGCGATTTGTTCGACTCTAAGCGACTCAAGGCCAACTGTTCTTCCGCCACCTGAGCATTGAGCAATGCTGAAATAACTGATTTGTAATCACGTAATCCTTTAAGGTACATGCCGCGTGCTAATTTAACTGAGCTCTCAGCATAGCGAACGGCAGCTTGGATTTCGCTTTGGCGCTCGAGTTCTTTGGTGAAGCCTAGTAAACTTGATTCTACTTCTTCCACACTCTGTAAAACCACTTTTTTATACTGCAAGACTTGTTCACGCAGAGTTGATTCTTGGATCTTGATTTCGTCTTTGATACGCATGGCATTGAGAATACGCCATTCAAAGTTGGGACCAAAACTCCAGTGCTTACTATCACTGCTGGAAACATTAGAAATATGTGAAGCATTGAGGCCAATACTTCCATTGAGATAAAACTTCGGATAGTATTCCGCCTTGGCAATTTTCAGTCGTGAAGCCTCGGCTTCCACTAAATACTCTTGTTTCTTGATATCGGGTCGACGGCGTAATAAATCTACGGGCACACCACGAGTCATCGATTTGTTTGGTGTTATTATTGTGATTTCACCTTCAAGTTCTTTATTGAGTGTACCTGGAAAGGCTCCAAGTAAAACACATATTTGATTAGCGAATTGCTGACGTTGTTTCTCGAGTTGGCGTAAATGAGCTTGACTACGGTGAATGAGTTCTAGGGCGTCATTCACATCGAGTTGTGTCGATGAACCTGCTTTGAAACGCGCTTTGATGAAGCGTAAGTTTTCTTGTTGCAAGTTGAGGTTTCGATGGCTGATTGATTCCAGTTTCTGCTGAATGCGGTAGGCAAAATAAAGCTGCGCTAATTCTGAACTCATGAGTACGTGTAAGTGATAAAGGTCCTCGCGACTCGCTTCATACTCACGTTCCGCCACACGAGTATTTTCGCGAACGCGTCCAAAGAAGTCCATCTCCCAACTCGCCTGTGCAAAGATATTATAATCAGTCTCTGCTTCGGAACCACGGAAACTATTCTTAAGATTTTCACTATATTGACTTCGATTAGCGCCCCCTCCAATATTAGTGGTGGGATACTTATTTCGACTCTCGCGACTTAAATTGGCTCGTGATCGTTGAAGGCGTTCAAGGCCCATTGCTAGGTCCAAGTTTTGCAAACGTGCGCGTTCAATCAATGAGACCAAGAGTGGATCTTCAAACTGAGTCCACCAAGTTTGTAAATCACCCTCAATAACATCGGTGGTATTTACCCACTGCTTAGGCGGAACAATTTCTTTAGACAATTTCACTGTTTCTTGGCTCTCACAGGAAACAATCAATAAGCTGAACAATACGAGACTTACGAGGGCTATTTTTTTTGCGTGAAATTTTTCCGAAAGACTTAAGGATAAAGAGAGTAGAACCGGAACCAAAAAGAGTGTGAATATCGTTGAACAAATCATTCCTCCGACCACGACAGCGCCAAGGCCACGGTACAGCTCAGAACCCGAACCGGGCATAAGCACAAGTGGTAACATACCACCAACGGAAGTCAGCATACTCATAAAGATGGGGCGTACTCGGCTCTGAACAGCAAGGGCAATAGCTTCACGTGCAGGCATTAATTTATGTTCAGGGTTTTCAATCCCCAAGCCATGCATCAAATGATCTGTTTGTGCAACAATCAGAATAGCGTTATTTACGACCACTCCCACCAAGATAACAAAACCTAAGAGTGTTAACATATCTAAGTTTTGAACGGGCATGTAGGGATCAGCCAGACTCACTTTGTGTAAAATTGCTAGTCCGACAAAGCCACCTAAAGTGGCTAATGGAACCGAGAAAAGGATAATAAAAGGCTTAATCCAACTCTGAAATAAAACACACATGAGTAGGTACACTGCCGCAATGGCTAAGAAAAAGGAACTTCCTAAAGTCCCCACAAAAGTCCCATCACCTAAGAGTGTCTCACGGATTTTTTTGAGTTTTCCTGCAGTGCCTTCGATCTCAATTTCAACCCCGGGAGCAATGGCGCCACCTTGTCGCAACTGTGCAATAATTTCTTCTGTTGAACTGATCGCAGTTTCGAGTGGGATTCCCTGAGGTGGCGTAAATTCTAGTGTAATGGCGCGACGACGTCCAACACGCTTGATTTGCTCAGGTGCTTCCATCCATCTAAACTCAGCTAGTTCACCCAAGTACGTTACTGATCCAGACGGTGTAACTACTGAGAAAGACTTAAGTTCGCTCAGGTAATTTTGATCAGCTGTACCCTGAGCCATCAATTTAAGATCGATCAAATCATTGCTCTTGTCATACTCGCCCAAAAATAATCCATCGCTCGCAGCTTGTACAGCTTGAGAGAGCTCCGCACTCGTCATGAGTAGTTCCGCAAGTTTAAGTTGATTCGGAATGATCTGCAGTTCTTTGGGATAAACATTAAAGTTGGCAGGGTCTGGTCGCAGTGCCCCGGGTCCATAAGTTTTCATCATAGTTCCAAATAGTGCACCCGTAGCACTAGAAATTTGCTCGAGATCATTTCCCGTTAAATTGATTTTGATCGCA
Organism: Lentisphaera profundi; assembly: GCF_028728065.1. Taxonomy (GTDB): domain Bacteria; phylum Verrucomicrobiota; class Lentisphaeria; order Lentisphaerales; family Lentisphaeraceae; genus Lentisphaera; species Lentisphaera profundi. Next base: position 353,061 of record NZ_CP117812.1, read on the forward strand.
GATCCAGTGGAGCCACCAATTCTAAATAAGGGGAACTGAAAGGCAAAGGCATAAGTCCCGGGTATAACATTCGGATTCGTCGCATGCTGAAAAAGAGCCACATTATCTACCGCACGAGTCGCGTCAGAACTAATTCCTCCGTGGAAAAGGACATCGCCCCTCGCAACTAAGAAATAACGTTTTAACGACGGAGGCTTCACCGTTTCTCCTGTTTGACTATAGGGGACGGGTACAGGTTCTCGATTGGGTGTATCTTCCCAATAAGGCTGAATTGTTTTTTCAACAGCTTTACCCATCTGTTCCAATTTATCCAAGTTGTAACCAGGAGGTGGAATCATGATACCAAAAGTAATATTGCGATTACCCTTCGGTAAATAATCGAGTGGTGGGGTCAAAACTTTGGTTCCCCATAAGGCAATGCTTACAAAGACAAGGACAATAATGATACGAACGCTGGTGCGTCCATTGATCCAATAAATAAATCGCTGCAGCTTGGCTTGCTTAGCATTGCCCTGTTTCTGTATACCATCTTTATGCAGTAAGAGTGCACCTGCCGAGGGAATCACTGTAATCGAAACCAAATAAGAAAAACTCACGGCGATAATAATTGATAAGCAAATATCTCTGAAGAGCTGCCCAACTTGATCTTCGATGAGTAAAATCGGAATGAAAACTGCCACGGTAGTAAGCGTGGAAGCCAACACCGCACCAGCCACTTCTCGTGTGCCTTCATATGCGGCACTTTTACGTCCTTTGCCCATTTCTAAATGTCGATAAATATTTTCAAGAACCACGATACAGTTATCTACCACCATGCCGACGGCAAAGGCCATGCCTGCTAAACTAACCACATTTATGGAGCGCCCCATCAAAACCATAATCACAACGGTTCCCACCATAGAAACGGGGATGGATAAAGCAATGATACCAACTGAACGAATCGAACGTAAGAAAATCAATAAAATGATAACGGCAAGCGCACCGCCCATGAAGATGTTGCTTTGGACGAGTTTAAGGGCTTGGTTGACATAGTTGGTGGATTGATAAGATACCAAAAGTTGTAGTGGTTTTTTTAAACCTAAACGTTTTGATTCAGCAGCGAGTACGCCACCTTCGCTATTGAGTTTATCGATGCGTTGCTGTAAGTCGTCCATTATATCAAGCACATTGCTTCCCAATTCACGTTGGAAATTTAAAGCGAGGGCACGGCGCCCATTGGAGCGTACAAAAGCAGTCGCTTCTTTATAAGTTTCTTCTACAGTAGCCACATCGGAAACGCGGATTACACCCGTCGCGTCATTGCGAATCACCACGGATTCAATATCTTGGGGTGAAGAAAAACGGCCCACGGTACGAATGCGGATATCGCTTTTACCTTGAATGAGTGAACCACCCGAGGTATTTTGATTATTGCTTTGTAAGGCCGCGACTAACTCGCTAATCGGCATTTTAAATTGCGCTAAACGCAAGGGATCAAAATGAATTTGAACTTCCTGTTCGGTTCCACCGAGGACATTGACTTCGGAAATTCCCGATACGCGTTCGAGTAAGGGCTTAACACGATCATCCGCAAAATCTTGTAAACGACGTACATCAAAATCATCGTCCTCGGTAGCTAAAACATACCAAGCGATATAATCCTTACTATCTGGGTCACTAGCTTCAATTACGGGTTCATCAACATTGCTAGGATAGGAAGGCACTTCTCTAAGTTTATCGCTCACTTCACGCAGAGCCACATCTTTATCGATGCCTTGATTAAATTCCAGACGTATCACTCCTTGCCCACGTGAGCTGACGCTACTGAGGCTGCGAAGGTTAGCTAAACCTTGGAGTTTTTCTTCTTGTGCATCCACAACTTCCGATTCGATTTCTTGTGGGGAAGCATTCTCCCAATGAGTCGTAACCGCAATTACTGTATCGTCGACCTCTGGTGTCATCTGCACTGGCACGATTTGAAAGGCGACGATTCCCGCTAAAAAACAGAAAAGTATGGCGACGGCAACACTGATGGGTTGCTTGGTCGATAGTTTAATAAGGTTCATTTAGGGCTCCTTAATCACCTGCACAGGTGTCATCGGAAAGAGTCGTTCATTGCCTTCGATAATAACGGAACTCCCCACGGCTAAATCTGGATTTGATATAGCACTTTCTTGACCCAAACGAAAGAGTAATTTTACGGGTATCGGTACGGCTAGGTGACCTTTTTTTCCGGGAGTGGCTAAATATATATAATAGCCGGCACCATTTCGCGAGATAGCATCGCTAGGCACCAATTTATGTTTGGCTTTACTCGTTTTGGGTAAGATAGCCTCGACTGACATGCCGTGAATTAGAGCCTCATCCTTCGCGATATTAATAATGACCTGGTAATTACGTGAACGCTGATCAACTTGAGGAATAAAGCGGAGTTTTTCAATTTTCAATTTTTTGCCACTCGCACTCAAATTTATATTATCTATTTTTAAATTCGTAAATGGCAGAGATTCTGGGACTGGCAACCAGGCTTCTAGTTGATCAGTACTACGTAGTTTCAATAAAGAGCTACCGACACCCAACCAACTGCCTTGCTCAACAAAACGTTCGACGATTACTCCTGTGAAAGGGGCTTTGATTTCCATGTCCCTCAAGGAGATTTGTAAAGTTTCTAAGCTCGCTGCTAGAGTCTTTGTACGTGCCTTTTCAACAGCTAGGTCACCTTCAGTAGTCACCACTAGAAGTCGTGCTTTACGTTTTTCCTGCTTGCTGACCGACCCAGCATAATCCACTTCTGCTTCGATCAATGAATCGTATTCTTCGCGTAAAATAAGGAGTTCGTTGCCATAGCGCTTGAGTATTGCGCTATTCTCGGCTAACTCAGCCTGTTTAGAAAGTATTGACTGGCGAATACGACGATCATCCAAGCGTGCCAAAAGTTGCCCTTTTTCCACTCGTTCACCTTCTCGTACCAAGAGTTCATCTAAACGTCCTTCTTCGAGTGAGGAAATATCTGAACTTAGTGCAGCTCGGAGAGAGCCCGTGACTCGTTGTTGCTCAAAAACTGATCTTTCTTGCACTGTGGCGACACGTACGGGTGAAGCTTGTTGAGCCGATAATGAACTCATACTCAAAATAGCGCCGATTATAAAATATTTTCTCATCTTCTAACCTTTAATTAAATCTTGTGTTTTATCTTTTAAGATATTGCTTACGTCCTTTAGTTCGCCGGGAAAAAAGTCGCGGCGACAGCCAAATCCTTTGAGTAAGGCACTCAGGCATTGTAGGTAAATTTCTTCCTCGTTAATATCTTGATAAATTGTTTTGTTTTTCATACAAAAACTATTGAAGACTTGATGCAGTCCTATGCAAACGCCCCACAAGCTGAGGTTCAATGTTTGAGTAAGGGCCTCTTCTTCTACCACTTCATCAAAAAGCTCGCGATTTTTTAAAGTCGCCATGATAAAGCCATGCACTAACTCGCCGATGCCTTCGCAAAGTAGGTTTTGTTGCATGGTACGCAATTGTGATGCTCTCTTCCATACCGAGGGAAACAAAGTCAATGATTCCACTTCCGCCAATTCACCATGCGCACGATTCATCAGGTAATCACCCATGATCAAGCCAATAATGCGATGTACCGGATCCTCGAATATCTCTCCTGCACGACGAAAAATTTGTTCGCGCTTTTTTAATAAACAGACGGCAACGCCGACCATGAGGTCTTCCTTACTCACAAAATGTGTGTAAAGTGTCCCTACGGAGATATTGGCTTCTTTGGCAACATCGGACATGCGTAGATTAAAAAATCCTTCACTCGATATTTTTTGCTTAGCGACTTCGAGGATGAGTTCTTCTCTTGCGAGTATTTTTTCTTGTTTATTGTACATGAAATAACCAATTGAATCTTTTTCGAATAATATTCATTTTTCGAGAACGTAGTCCATTTAGCTATCCATACAAACTTTTTATGGAGATAAAATCATTCGTAAAACTAAAGTTGCTTGTAGTGCGGTCATGATAAATTCACAATGTGAATCGTGGAAAAGGACTGATGAATGTTTTAAATATGGAAGAGAGCATATTTTATTCATTCAACATTTCTAAACAAATCCTACGGCTAGATATACAGGTTTAAATCGCCTTAAAGAAATTTATACAGTAGGCTTATAAGTCGAAATCAAACTTCGATAGAGCAGGTTTCAAAGGCTTCTGAAAGACCTAGTTCGGCATTTTTAGTAGGGAGAAACTCATGTGTGAGGTAGCCTTTGTAGGCATTGTTATTCAAGGCTTGGATGACGGCGGGATAATTTATTTCTTGACTATTATCGAGTTCGTTTCTTCCTGGGCAACCAGCAGTATGAACATGGCCAATAATATCCATATTGTCATTGATTCTAGTAATGAGATCACCTTGCATGACCTGTACATGATAGATGTCGAATAAAAGTTTGAAATGATCGGAGTTGAAATGTCGAATGATTTCGCCACAGTATTCTACGGTATCACCTGCAAAGCCAGGATGACCTTTCATACTGGTAGAAACCCGAGAATTAAGTATTTCCATTTGTAAGGTGATACCCTGTTTCTCGGCATAGGGGAGCACTTGCTCGTAGGCTTGGATACAGTTTTTGATGCCTTCTGAAGCCGAGATTTTAGCTCCCCCTTGGTCAGTGTTATCTGAGAAGCCAACAAATGTAATGACGGAAGGGAAATTATATTGCTTACATAAGTCAATACGTTCTTTTATTTTAGAGATGTTCGCGAGGTGAAAAGTTGGGTCGTTCATCCCCGTGGTAAAACTGTGAGAGGTACTTAGAGAACATTCTAGTCCAGCATCTTTGAGTTTCCCCCAATACTTTGGCGGTACGAGTTCAATACCATCGCAATCCATTTTTTTAGCGATGCTAATCATTTGATCAATGGACCACATATCCTTGTATGGCCAATAGCAGAATGATTTCTTGAAAGGGAATTGTTTCTTTGACTTAGTTTGAGGTTTTGATGTGCTCGTACAAGAGTTTGCTGCTAGAGCTAAGCCCAAGCCACTTGCTTTTAATAAATTTCTTCTATGCATGCTTAGCCTCAGTTTAGAGATTGGATTAATGCATTAGTATACACAAGTACCGTGGTATGTGTAATCAAAGAGATGAATTATTTCTTTTTCACGCCCCATTTGAGGTAGGAGTTTTCTTTTTCTAAATGTTTGAAGCGTGAGATAACTTCTTTGTCATCGGGGACTTCGAGTTCAACTTGTTGTTGCTTGAGTTTCTTTTTCATGTTATCTAAAATACTTTTGAATTCGGGATCTTTGGCGCGATTAAGGTTCTCCCCTGGATCTTTCTCCATATCGTAAAGTTCCCATTCGTCCGTGGTGTAGAAATGAATGAGTTTATAACGTCCATCAGTGACGCCACAATGCTTTTGAACTAAATGCCAATCAGGGTAGCCATAGTAATGGTAGTAAAATGATTCTCGCCATTGATCTACTTTTAAGCCTTTCATGAAGGGGAGGAGACTGGCTCCTTGCATTTCTTTAGGTGAAGGGGTTCCTGCGATTTCTAAAAATGTTTGAGCGAAGTCTAAGTTAGAAACGATTTCTGTATTTACAGAACCGCCTTTAATAGTTTTAGGCCAGCGCATAAGCAATGGCGTGCGTAAGGCTTCTTCGTACATAAAGCGTTTATCAAACCAACCATGTTCACCAAGGAAAAATCCTTGATCGGATGAATAGATAACTAAGGTATTCTCTGCCAAGCCTTGATCATCTAAGTATTGGAGGACTTCGCCTATAGAGTCATCAATGGATTGAACACAACGAACATAATCACGTATATAACGCTGGTAGTTCCAAGAGCGTAATTCTTTTCCCTGGAGATTCGCCTTTGCGAAGTCCGCATTTTCTTGATCATAGGCTTTGTGCCAATTAGCGAGATCTTCACCATCAAGGTATTTAGGTGGAGTAAGTTTGAGATCCCCTGGGTTCATTGAGCCTTTGATCATCATGTCCTGTTTTTTGATATGAGAGGTTTTGCCTGCATAATCGGTATGAAGATTTTCGGGTTCGGGGAATTTTTTATCTTTAAAAGCATCCATGTATTTAGGAGAAGGCAACCAAGCGCGATGAGGAGCTTTGTGTTGCATCATCAGTATAAAAGGTTTTGATTTATCGCGTTGATTTTTTAACCAATCCATATTTAACTGAGTGATGATCTCGGTGGTGTAGCCGCGATAATTTGTGGTTTCACCATTGCGGTTCATTTGAGGATGATAATACTTGCCTTGCCCACCGTAACCAGTAATGACTTCAAAGTGATCAAAGCCAGTAGGGAGTGACGCCAAATGCCATTTGCCTATGACGGCAGTTTGATAGCCTGCTTTTTGTAAAAGCTTAGGGAATGTGAGCTGCGCACCATCAAAATACATGTCATTTTTGTAGAAGCCGTTAAGATGAGAATATTTTCCTGTGAGAATTGCGGCTCGACTAGGACCACAGATAGCATTAGTGACTAAGCAGCGATCGAAGCGAATGCCTTCTTTGGCAATGCGATCAATATTCGGTGTTGAGTTCAGAATTGAGCCATAACAACTTATGGATTGAGTGGCGTGATCATCTGAAAAGATGAAGAGGATATTGGGTTTACTGGCGGAGAAAATAGAGATGCTACAAGTAAAGAGCAGAGTTATAATGTACTTCATGGTTTTCCTTAGCTTATTAATGTATGGTCGATTGATAACAGCAACACGGATTAAATTGACAGCAAGTCTAATCCACGAACGATACTTTGATGTGTTTTGGGAGCTGGTTTAGTTTACTTTCACTGAAGGTGAAACGTGAGATGTAGATATTTCGCAGTGTTGGAATATTCTGGATGAACGTTAAATCGGACCATTTATTATTTAAATAAATGGTCTCTAAAGGAGCGTTCGAGAGGTAGCGAATATTACGGACATTAGTTTTCCAGATATTGATATGCTTAATTTTTTTGTCTTCAAGGGGTAGAAGTGAATAGACGTGAGTTCTACTAATGTTTAAATGTGTGAGGGGCATAGTTGCCATCGCTTGGATGGAGTCAATATCGGTATTGGAAGCATCGAGTTCAGAAATGGGTAGGTTGTTTAATGCAATGAGATCGTGAACACCTTTGCTACCTGCGATGGAAAGAGAATAAGTAAGATCTTTTTTCTGCTTTAATTTAAAAGTAAAATCAGTAACACACATGGCTTTAAGGTGTTTTTCAGCGAATTCCCAGCGTTTATGGAGGGGGTATTTGTAGGTGGCAACAGAAAGAAAATGATGATAGGTTTTTTGATTTTTTTTCAATTGATGAAGTTTATGTAATATTTTAGGGAAGGTATCAGAAGTGATAAAATCCTCATGATCATACTCTAAACTCATTTTGCAAAGTTCTTTGAGCCAATCCGTGGCTAGCTTTCCTTGATATTTATCGATTTCTTCTATTGCTTTAGGAAAATTGTGGAAGCCAAATTGGTAGAGTGCGTGATAATAGCGAGATTCCATGTTCTTAGGGTCGGAGACGAGAGATTCTTGTACCAGTTTTAAGGCGTGTTGATAACTTGTTTTTTGGTATTCGTTACGAGCAAAATCGAGCAGGAGTACCGCCGTTTGTTTACGGATTTGCATACTGCGTGCATCAGCTTTCTCGGCTTTGATTTTGGCGCTTTCGGCATTTTCCCGAGCTTCTTTTTCGATTTTTTGTGATTGTCGGGCTTGGGCTTCTGCCGCTAAGGCCGCTTCACGTTCATTTTGCAGGCTATCCATAAAGGTGGCGGTGATCAGAATAATGATCAGAAAGGAAGCTGAAATGAGTAAGCAGGCTTCTTTATGACGTTTAAATAGTAAGTTTAATAGGGTTAGAAATCCCGCATGTTCAGCTTCAGTGGCAAAGCCCTCGATAAAGGCTTTAACTTCATCGGCTAGGTCATCTACATTTAAATAGCGATCTTTTACTTTAGTTGCCATCGCTTTGACCACTACGGCGTTGAGGCTATTACTAATTGTGAAATCAGGTTTGCGTTGGTTGGGAGGGATGATTTCTCCACTGAGTGTTTGTTGAACAATACTTTTCAAATTTCCACTGAAAGGACGTTCTAAGGTGAGGATTGAGTAGAGGATTGCACCGAGACAATAAATATCCGTTGCGTATGAGCGTGAGCCACAAGAAGAGGTGATTTGTTCGGGGGCCATGTAACCTGGACTTCCTTTGAGAACGCCATCTTGAGTTAATTCTATGGAGTCACTTTGCAGGGATTGTATTTCGATGTCTTCGGCAATTTCATCGTCTTTGTCTCTTAATTGGCGAGCGAGCCCCCAGTCACAAAGTAACACTTCACCGAATTCATTAACCTGAATATTAGCGGGTTTAAGGTCGAGGTGTAAGACGAATTTGGAATGCGCAAAGGCAACAGCATTACAAACTTTTAGAAAGATCCCTAGCAACTCATTTTTTGGGTAGCGCTTTTGATATTCGGGGTTTTCTGCTTTGAGCTGGTCGAGGATATCTTGTAAGTTTTCACCATGCAATAATTTCATGGTGAAGAAAGGTTCGGCCTCATTTTCGATACCTATGTCATGGACCGGTACTATATTAGGATGTTCAAGAGAAGCAGTAATGCGAGCTTCGCGAATAAAGTTTTTTACGGTCTCTTGATCATCCGCATTTTTCATGACGGCTTTAGCGATACTTCTTTTGGTGAGTTCATCATAAGTTTCTACGATGTATTTCATCCCACCTTCGTTAACAGTACTCTTTACATCATAGCGCTCATCACCGATTTCTAATTCTTCGAGCAGGCGGAGGTAATCTTGTTCAGGTTCATCGAAAGCTGCATCAAAATGATTAAGCAAATGAGGGATGACTTCAGATTGAGTTCCGCGATCATTTGAGTTCATGAAGAGTCCTATCTTAGTGGGTTTTTTAATCAAGCTAATATAAGTCGTCTAAATATTTTGAAGCTAAAAAACGAAGATTTTTTAGCGAATCGGCTGAAAAAATAAAGCCTTAGCCCTTTTTATGATTTTAGCTGTCAATTTATTTTTGAGTAAAGCTATTTAGAATTATGGAACTCAAAAAAGAGTTGGAAACAGATAACAAGGATGATAGATGAAAAAATTAATCGTATGTTTAATGAGCTTATGTTATGTAAGTTTTGCTGCTAATGAAGTGAATAAAGTTGAAGCAGAAAAATTAATCGTGAGTGGGACTTTTAAACAGACCTCATATGGTACTCTCTTTACCAATGAAAAAGGCGAGGAGTTTATGGTACTCAAAAATTCACATGAGAAAATCAAAGCTTTGCTCGATAAAGAAGTCGAGATGACTGTGAAGGTTAAGCAAGGTAAGCATCGTAAATAAATAGTTTACATCACAAAAATAGACCCGTTAGATTAAGTCTAGGGACAAATTTTTTGTGTATAGCTCGAGTCAAAGACTCGAGCTTTTTTTTAGTCTTCCCAAGAAAATGAAATGTTGTAGCCTGAGTGAGCACGAACATTAAATACTTCATTAGTATCAAAAATGAGGTATTGCCCTTTGATAGCCATGAGTGTGGCGGTATAAATTGGCACTTTATCTAACTTTAAAGATTTGACTTTCTTTGGCCATTCGATGTGAGGGTATTCGAGTTTGATTGTCTTTGGCTCATCGAGTAAATATTGTTGCTGCTCTTTACTGAGAATTTCTTTTACTTGTTCCATAATCGGTTCAAATGCGGTGTCAGTAAGATCATGCTTAAGCATTTTCTGCCAGCTAGTACGATCTGAAATGCCACTTGAGCTAATGGCTTTTTCGGCTAAACCAACATCGAGGCGATTTGGAAAGAGTCCAATGACTAAAGCTTCTGAGGCGCCTTGGTCAGCCCAGCGTGTAAGGTGGTTTCCGCCGCGAGTGATACCAATTTTAACTCCAGATGAACGTGCTAGGTAGAGTGCTTGATCAGTCATGCAATGGGTGTCGGCCCATTTGGGTTGACGGCAAGTGCCTTTAGCGTAATGACAAGTTTCTGGTTTCATGATACAGAGGTCATTGCAGGCTAAGTTATTGAAACAAGGCCAGCATGAGCCTTGACCCACGGCTTTCTTTATACTTGCGCCGCAATGGATGCAGTTAATTTGACCTTGGTAGGACCAGGAAACTTTTTTTCCAATAAGGGCATTTAAAGGTAAAACACCCTTGCCATTCATGCTTAAGGAGTATTCCACTAAGCCACCATTTGTGGGGCATAGAGTATTCATTTTATCGAGATTGCCAGTGAGTTGATTCATATTCCCTTGGTCCTAGTTAATGGGTTGATCCAGTCCGGTAACCGGCTAGATCTAAAGTGATGTGACGATAGCCAACTTTTTTGAGCTGACTTAAAATTTGTTGACGAAATTCTTTGTCAAAAAAACGATCAAGCGCTTCTTCTTCAACTTCAATTCGTATGAGCTCACCATGATGGCGGGCGCGGTATTGATGAAATTTGTATTTCTTGAGTATTTCTTCAGCCATCTCGATTTGAGAGAGTTTTTGAATGGTAACTTTTTCTCCTTGCGGTAAGCGAGAGGCTAAGCAAGCAAATGATGCGCGGGACGCTGTCGGCAAGTTTCTTTCTTTGGAGAGTTCGCGAATTTCCTCTTTACTAAGGATCTGCAATGGCGCAATAACTGAATATTCCTCAGCAGCTTGGGCGCCAGGTCTATGATCACTAAGGTCGTCAAGAATAGCCCCGTATGCCATGGTTTTTATATTATTTTCATGTGCATATTGAGACATTTCAGAGAAGAGTTCTGATTTACAGTAATAACAACGATTACCCGAGTTGGCTTGGTATTCGGCTTTGTCTATTTCATGGGTATAGAGAACCGTGAGTCGCCAGTTTTTCTCAGAGGCCAATGCTTGGGCTTCTTTTAATTCCGACCGAGGGATGGAAGGAGAGTCGGCAATAATGAGCTCAACGCTTTCTTTTGGCATGAACTCGTAGGCTAAAGCTGCGAGTAAGCTTGAGTCCACACCACCGGAATAAGCAATGGCAAGGCTATCGAGTTCTTGCAGTTCTTGTTTGACTTGAAGGAGTTTGTCAGAGAGGGACTTATTCATCTACTAATTCAGCCATTGCGAAGTCCGCAACTGTATGAGTGATTTTTACACGTCGAATATGACGACTTAAATTCCCAGAGTATTCAACTGAGACACGGATGAAGTTCTCGGTATATCCAGTCCATAATCCATCATGGCCTGATTCAAAGAGCACGTCAAATTCACGGCCGATATACTCGCTGTAGAACTTAAGACGTTTTCTTTCACTAATGGCTCTGAGTACTGAAGAACGATGAGATTTCTCTTTTGGGGAAACTTTCTCTTCCATTTTTACTGCAGGAGTTCCATCGCGTTCAGAAAAAGTGAAGACGTGGAAATAGTTCACGGGTGATTTGATCAGGAAGTCACAGGTTTCTTCAAATTCTGCATCGCCTTCGCCGCACATGCCAACCATGACATCAGTGCCAATACATAAGTCAGGGACACGTTCAGAGGCTTTTTTGATAAAGTCGAGAAAGTCTTGACGTTCGTAACGCCTTTTCATGATTTTGAGGATTTTATCAGATCCACTCTGTAGAGGGATGTGAAGATAAGGGACTAAGGCGTGATTGGGGTCAGCCATATAATCAAAGATTTTTTCTGGAATAGTGGTGGGCTCGATTGAGCTAATACGAATTCTTTCAATACCTTCTAGTTCATTAAGTTGATCAATGACATCGAGAAAAGTTCGTCCCTGTGATTCATAGGTGGCAACGTTGACACCAGTAATGACAATTTCACGAAATCCTTGAGCAATAAGTACGCGAGCTTCTTCCAAAAGGTTATCCATTTCTCTTGAGCGAGAGCGTCCTCTTGCCATTGGTATGATACAGAAAGTGCACATGAAGTCACAGCCATCTTGGATCTTTAGATTGGCGCGTGTTTTTGAATCTGATTGGCCCATGGTGTCAATAGTGAAATCTTCTTTGACAATTCGATCTCTAATGATTAAAGGTTTTTCATTTTTACCCATACTGACGTAATCGAGTACCGACATTTTATCTTGATTGCCAATGATTAGGTCAACGCCTTCAATTTCCGAAAGAGTTTTATAGCCCATTTGCGAATAACAACCGACCACGGCAACAAAAGCATCCGGATTCCTACGGATGTAGGAGCGAATGACATTGCGACAATCTGAGTCAGCACGTGCCGTTACGGTACATGTATTGACGATGGCAAGGTTGGAGTCTGTTTTGAAATCAACGATTTCAAAACCTTGCTCTTTAAGACCTTGCTCCATGACGGATGATTCTGATTGGTTGAGACGGCACCCGAGGGTGTATACGCTAGCTTTTTTTGTATCTAAATTTGGTTTTTGGGTCATTCTGCAATATTCATGAGCCATTTGGCGAGGAGTCGAGTTCCGAAGCCACTGGCGAGTTTTTCGTTAATGTATGTGCAACCTTTCATTCCCCATGCAGTGCCTGCGATGTCGAGGTGAGCCCAGCGAGTATCGCCAGCAAAGTTGGAAAGGAAGCCAGCAGCAGTGATTGTGCCTGCATACGGAGGGCCGATGTTGCAAAGATCAGCATCAGTGCCGTGTAGGAGCTTTTTATAATCGTCGTTTAGAGGTAGGGGCCACAAGCGTTCATGCACTTGTGATCCTGCTTCAATGAGGTCCTTTTGGAGCTCGTCATCTTCACTGATGATAGCCGACATTTCATGGCCTAAAGCCACGATGCATGCGCCGGTTAGAGTAGCTACATCAATCATGATGTCTGGCTTATATGTTTCGGCGGTATAGGCCATGGCATCGCAAAGGAGTAGTCGACCTTCAGCGTCTGTATTGTAGATCTCGATAGTTTTACCATTATAAGCAGTGACGATATCGCCTGGCTTAGTAGCTTTGCCATTGATAAGGTTTTCTGAACTTGGTACAACGCAAATGACGTTGATGGCGGCGTTACATTCACAGATCGCTTTGAAAGCACCAAGGACAGCGGCTGCACCGCACATATCGTACTTCATCTCTTGCATGCCTTTGCCTGGCTTAAGGCTAATACCGCCAGAATCAAAAGTTACGCCTTTGCCTACAATAGCGACAGTTTTAGTCGCGCTCGGGTGAGTGTGCTTGAGAATGATGAGTTGTGCTTCTTCGTCTGAGCCAGCCGAAACTGATAAGAGTGCACCCATGCCGAGTTTTCCCATTTCGGCTTCGCCGAGGACTTCGATTTCTGAATCAGTCTCTTTTGCAAGATTACGCGCTTTATCAGCAAGGATTTTTGGTGTGAGGGCATTGCCTGGAGCATTGCCTAAGTCGCGAGCGTAGTTAGCGCATTCAGTAAAAATTTGTGCGCGATTCGCTTTGCCTTGTTCGATAGTGATGTCTTTACTAGCGCAAAGGTGAACGCAGAGGTTGTCTACTTTGACGGTTTCAGATTTTTTAGTTTTGAAAGCATCATACTCATATTGGCCGAGGTTGAGGGCTGCAACAAAATGTCTAGTTTGAAGTTCTGGGACATGGCCCAGTTCAAGTAAGAGGTGGTGCTTCTTGTACTTCTGAAGAAGGCTCACGGCTTTACCAGTTGCGCTACGGAATTTATGACTGAGGTCACCCTCTTTTTTGCCAAGACCCAAAATGAGGATGCCGCGATAAGCACTCATAGGAGTAGGGAGATAAAACATGTCTTTGCCGCAAATGTTGCCGCGCTCATGGATTAAGTTCAGAGATGTTTGGTCTTCTAAAGCAATTAAGGAACTATTTATAGCGCCGTCTAACTCGCCTTCCCATGCAGGGATAATTAAGCAGTCAACTTCAGGTTCGATTTCGCAGTTTGTAATAAAATGTATGTCCATAAGTGCGTTCCAAAATAGTGGTTAAAATTTCAAAAATAAGCGGTAATATGTGTTGCTAGACTTGATTTGTAAAGTTTTCTCAAAATTAAAGCTGTGTTTTTCCTTTTGAATCTCTCTGTAAAATCTTATTTGTCAATGACTTTTGATTTTTTGAGTATTCTCTAGGCTTGGTTTGAGATGCAAGTGAATCAACATATACTTATTCGACTTTAAGTATTTGGTAATTAAGGCATATTAGTTTTTTGCCAATTTTCATCAAGTAATCAAGCGAAAACAGAACTTTTATGAAGCGAATTAAACATATATTTTGGGACTGGAATGGGACATTGCTCAATGATGTCGATCTTTGTGTCCATGTAACGGGAGAGTTTCTACGTGAACGCCATGGCAAGTTAATGGATCGTGAAACGTATTTAAGGGAATTTGGTTTTCCAGTCATTGATTTTTATAAAAAAATTGGAATTGATTTACGCGATGCTGATTATGGGCAAATGGCCTTGGATTGGATTGGAGCATATAATCAATCATTTGGAGACTTTGCGGAACTTCATCAAGGAGTAGGCGAAGTACTCTTAGCTTTAAATGACTTGGGTTATAAACAGTCGATTTTATCGGCATGCGAAAAAGATTTACTTGGCACCTTGGTGAAAAAGTTTAAGCTGTGGGATCATTTTGATTCAGTCCATGGAGTCGAAGACTTTAAGGCACACGGGAAAGTCGATTTAGCCATTTCTGCAGTGAAATTAAGTAATTTGAAGGCCGATGAGTGTATGCTGATCGGCGATACTAAGCACGACTATGAAGTCGCTCAAGAAGCGGGTATGCAATGCTTGTTGATTGGAGGGGGTCACCAAAATATTGAGCGCTTGAAGTCGACGGGTTGTGAGGTTCTTGGCGATATAAGCCAAGTTCTCGAAAAATTTAAAAATATATTAAGTAAGGACTCATCTAATGTCTAAACATACAGTTGAAAAAATTGGTGGTACTTCTATGTCTCGCTTTGGTGAGATTGTGGATAATGTCATTTTAGGGAATCGCAAAGAAGACGAAATCTATAATCGTGTATTTGTCGTAAGTGCTTATGGTGGGATTACCAACGCATTGCTTGAGCATAAAAAGACCGGTGAGTCAGGTGTGTATCAGTACTTTAAAGATGGAGATCAAAAGTGGGAAGGCGCTTTAGATAAAGTTACTGCACAAATGAAAGAAGTGAACACCGAAATGGTGGCTGCGGGCTTAGATTTGAAAGCTGCAAATGAGTATGTAGATCAGCGTGTGGAAGGGATTCGCAACTGTCTAAAAGATATATGCCGCATCTGTTCCTATGGTCATTTCCACTTAAATGAGTTCTTGATGGCGGCAAGAGAACTTCTCAGTTCTGTAGGTGAGGCTCACTCCGCATGGAATTCAGTAAATATCCTCAATAATCGCAAGATAAACGCTTTGCTTATTGATTTGACCGGATGGAAAGATAATGAGGCCAAGCCTTTTGCCGAGAAGATTGAGCTCGAATTTGCTGGTGTGGATTATGCGAATAATATTTGTATTGCAACTGGTTACACAAAGTGTAAAGAAGGCTTGATGCATACTTTTGATCGTGGTTACAGTGAAATTACTTTTTCAAAAATTGCCTGTATTACTGGTGCACGTGAAGGTGTGATTCATAAAGAATTTCACTTGTCGTCAGGTGATCCAAATTTAATGGGTCTTGATAAAGTAGAGATCATTGGGCGTACAAACTTTGACGTAGCGGATCAATTAGCTGATTTAGGAATGGAAGCTATCCATCCCAAAGCTTCGAAAGAAATGGAGAATTTAGATATTCCAATTCGCGTGACGAATGCTTTTGAGCCAGAGCATCCAGGGACTTTGATTGACAAGAGTTTTCGCAGTGAGTTTCCGAGAGTGGAGATGGTTACTGGGCGTGATGATATATTAGCTATTGAAGTCCATGATCCCGATATGGTGGGTGAAAGCGGCTATGATTACAGAATAATGGAACTCTTTGCTAATCATAAGGTTAGTTATATAGCAAAGAATACGAACGCTAATACAATCACACATTTCTTGCCTGAGAAAGATGTGAAAGAGCAGTTTGTCTTGGATTTAAAAACCAATTTTAAAGGCGCAGAAGTCAGTCTGAAGGAAGTCGCTATTGTATCGGCGATTGGAAGTAATATGAATAAGCCAGGTTTTCTTTCACGTTCCGCCGAAGATTTAGCGCAAAGCCAAATCAATATTCTTGCGGTTAATCAGTGCATGCGTCAAGTTAATATGCAGTTTGTCATTGATCGTCAAGATTATGAAAAAGCACTAAAAGCCTTGCACAAGGGCCTCGTAGAAGAAGAGCAATAAGCATGTCGCAATTGACTCGTAAAGTAGCGGTAGTGGGAGCGGGACTTAGTGGTCTTGCTACTGCGTATTTCTTAGGGAAACAATTAAGTGATGTCGAAATCACTGTCTTTGAAGAAGAGGCTGTGCCAGGTGGGAAAATTCTTAGTGACCAAAAAGCGGAATTCCCCCATGAAAAAGGACCCAATGGCTTTCTTTCGAGTCGTCGTGAGATTTTTGAGCTCTGTGAAGAGCTTGAGCTAGATATTCTTTTTGCTAATGAAGATGCAGCAAAGCGTTATCTATGGATGGATGGAGAACTAAAAAGAATTCCAGAAGGACCCGTCTCAATGATGACCTGGGGTGAATTGAGCCTCAAGACTAAGTTAAGCCTCTTCGGGGATATTCTGAAAAAACCTCGAGCAGCAGATGATGAAAGCTTATATGATTTTGTTAGTCAGCAGTTTAGTGAAGAATTTGCAATGAAAATTGCCGATCCCTTCGTGGCAGGAGTCTTTGCCGCGGATCCAAAAAAACTTTCTATGAGATCCGCCTTCCCCGCAGTCTTTGATGCTCAGCGTTCCCATGGTTCAGTTATCAAAGGAATGAAAGCCGCTTATAAAAGCAAGATAGAGCAAGGTTTAGCACCAGCGAAACGCAAACGCGGTCGTTTATGCAGTCTACGTGGCGGGATGAAATCCTTGCCGAAAGCTTTGTCGGAACGTGTAAAAGTACGTTACAATACAGAAGTAACGACATTGAATGTTGAGGATGAAACACCAGTCTTATGCTTTGACGGCCAACAACATGAGTTTGATGCAGTTGTGTTTGCGACTCCCGCAGATAGGACAAGTGAAATGATGGCAGCTACGATGCCTGGGCTAGCAGAGAATTTGGTCAATGTTCCTTACACAGCCGTAGGAGTGGCGGTTTGCGGCTTTCGCGAAACATTAGATATACCAAGAGGTTTTGGTTTTTTAGTGCCGAGTCATGAAAAATCAAGGGTCCTAGGGGTGTTGTTTTCTTCGCAGATTTTCCCAGATAATCACGGTGAAGGAACTACATTTAGAGTGATGTATGGCGGTGCTCGTGAGCCTGGTTTACTCGACTTGGATAAAGATGAATTACAGGCGATTATTGCATCAGAACTTAAAGAAAAGTTAGGTGTGACAGTTCCTATGGATTTCTTTCAAACGATTCCGTGGAAGAAAGCAATTCCGATGTATGAATTAGGTCACTACAAAAAAGTGGAATATATTGAAAATGCTCTACGCGAAAAATCAATTTTTATTACTGGGACATCACTGTATGGTGTGTCCATGAATGACTGTATAGTTTCGGGGCAAAATTGTGCTGAACAAGTCAAGAATTATTTGAGATCAAAATATGACTAATATACTTTTCTTTAGTGTGTACGCACTATTTATGCTCTCTGTCACGGGTTTTTGTACTCATGCCTTAAAGAGAGATAAAAAAAGCTTTATCTTTGGGACTTTGAGTTCGCTCTTGGGTTTCTTGGGTTTGACGGGACTTTTAATTCAACAAGTTTTTACATCAGGAATGGATAACCTTTTATTGACAAATTGGTTGATGGCGGTGATTTATTATTACACGGCTTATAAGACTAAGAATCGTTTGTTGGGGACAGCATTTATGCCAATTGTGCTCGTCTTGATGACTTTTGTTGTGTTTAATGATGGTACTAGTTTATTGACGAAGACTTCTTATGATGGGCAGTTTTTCCTCTTTATGCACCAGGCTTTACTGATTGCGGCCTTCGCAATTTTCTTTTTTACTTTTGCGCAGAGTGTCACCTACTTAATAAAATTAAGAGCATTGAAGAATCATAAAGAAATGGCTTTAGATCAAGAACTTCCTTCTTTGGACCGTTTGCAGCAAGTTTTTAGTGTATCCTTTAATCGAGGATGGTCAGCCATGACTGTAGGTATAGCTTTTGCGGTGATTTATTACTTTAAGAAAGATTCTGAAGGTTTTAATGAGCTTAAGGTGATATGGGGTACCGTTTTGTGGGTGATTTATACCGCGCTTTTTGCATTGTATAATACTAAAAAAATGAACTCTCGAGATTTAGCTCGTGCAGTCACCGTTTTGTTTATTGCCTTTATTATTTTTTATGGTTGCATAAGTACCTTTGCACCAAGAGCACATGTTCAAAATGTTGAGGTAGTCAAATGACGCTGCCTTTTATTTCTATTATTGGTTTAAATCATAAGAGCGCCCCTGTAGAGTTACGTGAAAGGCTGGCTTTTGGTGCCGATAAATTAAAAGAGATCTTAAGCTATTGCTGTGATAGCCTTAGTGAATTTGTATTGATTTCTACCTGTAATCGAACCGAGTTTATTTTTAATGGTGAACAAGCGGTTTTAGAAAAATACCTCATGGAAGTGGGTTCATTTAAAGAGAGTGATTTTGAGGATTTCTTTTATCGCTATAATGATTACGAAGCCTTAGATCATCTTTTTCGAGTTGCTTCAGGTTTAGATTCTCTCGTTGTCGGCGAAGTGCAGATTTTAGGGCAAGTTAAGAGTGCGTTTGAATTGAGCTTTGAGCAGAATTATGCGACGGCCAATTTTGCACATATTTATCAACAAATGCTAAAATGTGCTCGCCAAGTTCGTCGCGATACAGATATCGGTAAGGGCTCTGTATCGGTAGCATCGATTGCGGTGCAGTTATCAAAAAATATTTTTGATCATTTATCAGGAAAAAAAGTTCTTTTGATTGGTGCAGGAGAAATGTGTGAATTAGCAGGGGTTCATTTTTTTGATGCAGGCGTTGATCAAATTATGGTAGCTAATCGAAATGTTGAGCGTGCTGAAACCTTGGCAAAGAAATTTAAGGGCAAAGCATTTGGCTTAGATCAGTTAGAGGACGCTGTGTGGGGAGCCGATATCATATTGTCTTCCACAGGTTCACCCGATTACATTTTAGAAAAAGATTTAATCAAGGGTGTGATGTCAAAACGTCGTGAACCAATGTTTTTAATTGATATTGCAGTTCCGCGAGATATTGATCCAAAGATTAATGATTTGACGGATGTTTTTGTCTATAATATTGATGACCTCAATAAGATTGCGGAAGAAAACCGCAAGAAACGCGGTCGTGCCTTTGGCCGTGCAGAAGAGATTGTAGAAGGGAAGTTACGAGAGTTTAAAGAGGAGCAGGCACTTTCCTCAGTGGGCCCTTTAATTAATTCTTTCCGTGAGCGTCTACATGGAATTAAAGATGAGGAGCAGGCTAAGCTTTTTCGAAAATTGAATCATTTGAGCGATTCTGATAAAGAGGCTATTAATAAAAGTTTACATCAAATTGTGAACAAATTACTTCATGATCCAATTATCACTCTAAGGGATGAAGTAAAGCGAGATGACCCATCACGCTTAGTGAAAGTATTTAAAGATTTATTTAATTTATAAGATTTGGAGTCCGAATTGAAATTGAGAATTGCAACACGTGGATCACAGCTAGCTTTATGGCAAGCTGAGCATGTAAAAAGTCGTTTATTAGAAATGGATCCCAGCTTGGAAATTGAGCTAAAAATAATCAAGACTCAGGGAGATATTATCCTGGATGTATCTTTAGCGAAAATTGGTGGCAAAGGTCTCTTTGTGAAAGAGATTGAGCAGGCAATGATGGACGGTGAAGCTGATTTAGCTGTGCATTCCATGAAAGATGTTCCTGCAGAGTTACCAGAAGGGCTTATTTTACAGGCGATTTTAGAGCGTGAAGATCCTAGAGATGCATTTGTTTCAAATAAATATAAAAGTTTAGAAGAACTTCCCGATGGTGCGGTAGTAGGAACGAGCTCATTGCGAAGGGGTAGTCAGCTTTATAGACAATATCCTGTGAAAACGGCGCTCTTACGCGGCAACGTCAACACTCGTTTAGCAAAGCTAGATGATGGACAGTATGATGCCATTATTTTGGCAGCAGCGGGGCTCATTCGTTTAGATTTTGGCGACAGAATAGCCTCGAGTCTAGATCCAGATAAATTCATTCCTAGTCCAGGTCAGGGGGCGGTAGGTGTTGAATGCAGAGAAGACGATGAGCAAGTTTGTGCATTGTTAGCCAAGCTAAATCATCAAGAGACTTCCTCGCGAGTAAGAGTTGAGAGAGAATTTAATTTAGCCATTGGTGGATCTTGTCAGGTGCCAGCAGGTTGTTATGCAACAATTGAAGGTGATAAGTATCAACTACGAGCCTTTGTTTCTTCCCCTGATGGTAAAGAGTATTATCGTGAAGATATGTCCGGTGAGCTTAAAAACTTAGAGGGAAGTGGTACGGAAATCGCGAACAAATTAATTGCACGAGGCGCAGCCGTCATTATTAATGATTTGCTAGGAAAAGATATTTAATCAATGAGATGAGTGATGAAACTACTCGTTAATTTATATAGCACGGTTCATTCATTCTCTGGACAAGCTGAGCATTTTCAAGAAATCTTCAGCCTTTTTGGCGAAGATCAATGTGTGTTTGCTCGGAGCAATGAAGAATTCTTAGAGCATTTACCTCAAGCAGAATGCCTTATTTGTTGGAGTTTTTCTACTGACTTATATGACTTGGCAAAGAACTTGACGCTAGTGGTGACGCCAGCCGCGGGTCGTGATTGGATTGAACAAGATCCTCGTCAGCAAGTCCAGGTCGAGTTTTCGAGTTTTCATGGGCCGATGATTGCTGAATCCTTTTTAGGCATGCTCACGTATTTCAATAATCAGTTCCCCAAGCAAGTAGTCTTCCAAAAAAGACAGCTCTGGAACCGCAATGCCTGTGAAGGTCGTCGCCTACTTAGAAATCAAAGTTTAATGATTCTTGGCTGCGGTAATATTGGCCTTCACTGTGGTGAATTAGCCACAAGAATTGGAATGCGGGTTTGTGGTGCCAATCGTCTAGGAGTGGGAGAAGGTAACTTTCCTTGCCTACCTTTGAATGAGGCCATGAAAGATTTACGAAGTTATGATCATGTGCTTTCTTTATTGCCGGGAAGTGAAGAGAATGAAAAAATCTTAGGAGATGAGTTTTTTAAGGTCATGAAAAGCGGGGCAAATTTTTATAATTTTGGTCGCGGTACAGTACTTGATGAAGATGAATTAATTCATTATTTAGATGAGTGCCCAACTGCATTTGCGGGTTTAGATGTGGCTTTTGAAGAGCCTGCTCCCTTATCTTCGGATTTGTATACGCATGAGCAAGTTTTACTGACTCCGCATAACTCTTGTACCTATAAAGAATATTTAGATCTCTTTATAGTAGAATTTAAAAGTCGTTTTGAACTCGGGCATTTCCCCTCTCTGGTGGCAAAGTAGATTGAAAAGCCTAGTCACGAGGTTAAACTTTGTAAGCATAAATTTTGGGATACTATAAATGATAGATTTTGTTTTAAATTTAACTAAGCAGGGCGGACCATTTGTCTGGCTCATCATGGTCTTGGCACTTATAATTGTTGTACTTGCGGTGGAGCGTTTTTACTATTTTCACAGTACCGATATTGATCGTACCGATTTTATGCAGGGTATCTGCTCTAATTTAAAGAAAGGCAATGTCATAGAATGCGTAAGTCATTGTGACGATACACCTGGAGCGATATCTCAAATTATTCGTGTGGCAATACTTCATAGAAAAGATGAGCCAGTGATTTTGGAAGGCGCAATTCAAGAAGTGGCAAGGAATGAGCAGTTTTTATTGGAAAAACGAATGGATGTATTAGCGACTTTTGCTCAAGGCTGTGGTGTGTTAGGGCTCTTGGGTACGGTAGCAAAACTCATTGAAGCTTTTCGCCAAATCGGTCAAGAAGGTAGTTTTGTGAATTTAAGTAATTTAGCACCTTATGTGGGCGGAGCCTTGGTGGCAGCTGCAACTGGTATGACGGTGTCTTTTGTTGCCTACATGATTTATAATATTTATTTATCCCGCATCCGTTCAATCTTACGGGATATGGAAAAGACTGCTTACGAAATGATGTATTTCATTCGTAGCGGGGAATTTATTAGCGATGATCGCGAGCTCAATTAATGCGCTTTGAGACCAAGCTTGAATATAGAAGTAAGCCTGTTTCGACAATGGGTTTATTGAGTGTGTTTAGCTTGATTCTGTTTTGTTTTCTAGTTTCGACTTCATTGGATTTTCAGCAGGGACTTAAAGCAACAATGCCACAATCGAGTAGCTCAGGGTTGGTGGCAACAGATAAACTTGCCGTTGTTATCGTTGATCATGAGGGGAAGTATTTGCCTTATTTTAATAATAAGCCGGTCTCTTGGGACCGCTTAGAAGAGGAGCTGGTAGAGGTCGTACAAGAGAAGACTTTAACGACAGAAAAGAATGGTCATTCAGTTCAGCGTCGTCCAGTATTATCCTTAAAAGCGGATAAAGCGGTACCTTATGAATATGTGATCACAGTCCTAGATATAGTTCGCCATATGAATATAGAGGTGAATTTGGTGACCAGTCCTTTGAGCGAAGAAGTTCAAAAGAGTGAGTAATCCAATAAATTCTTTTAAGATACTGGGTTTTAGTGCATTGGTTTTAGTGCTATTTATAAGTCCTATTTTCTTCTTTGATTTTCAAGAATCCCTTGAGCCATCTACTATGGATAAGAATTTTGAAGATGAAAAAACATTTATGGTTTCGCCAGGTGAACTTGGTATTGAAGAATTAGATGAAGATCCTCGTATTATATACATGCCAGATCACACAGAAGGTTTCTCAACATGGATGAAGCAAGAAATTGATTTACCATCACTTGAGCTACCGAATATGGAAATTGATGAAGCTGAATTTTATTTAGAAGAGGATTTTCCACTTCCTCAAAATTCGCTGAGCTTAAATCTAGAGGCTCAGATTCGTGCGGATTGGCCTCTACCTGAATTAGAAGATGATTTGCCAGAGCTAGAACTAAAAAAAGGCTTAGGGGACTTGTTGATTTTTCTTGATGAAGAGCCAGTTGAAAATACCTACTACGACGACGAATCGCTTAAGTTATTATTTGAGAATCTCGAGGGGAAAGATATAAAGCAAGTTTCTATGTTGCGTGTTGTTGTAGAAAATGATGAGATGCAAGTAGATTTAGTTCACAGTTGCGGCGTCAGGGAATTAGAGAATGATTTTTCGAGACGACTACTAAAGGAATTTTATAAGGATAAAATCTTAAGTTCAATAACACATAAAAGGGGACAAAGAGGAGTGGAACGATCAGGATTTTATTTGATCGAATGGCGATTCTCTTTTTCCCGTTTAAAAAACGAGGGATTATGAAGGCAAATGATTGTTTTTATATGATCTTCAATTACATTGGGTAAAAATTACGGTTATCTATGACAAAAACACTTTTTAAAATATTTTTTATTTTCTTCATTACTAGCGCAGCCTTTGCACAAGATGTAAATCCAGAGATGACTTTTGATGATTCTGGGTACATCGATGACTTAGCAGGTGAACATGCTCCGGATATGGGAGTGCAAGTTGAAGCACCAGAATTAAGTGAGCTAAGAGCAGTTAAAAAAATCCCAAAGAAAAAGAAAGTCTTTAATCTAGGCGAAGCACAATCTTTCCAAGGAAAAACGTATAGCACTGGTGGAGGCATGTCCACATTGACTATTTTAGCAATAGTTGCAGCAGTACTTCTAGTTATTATTGGTGGACTAGCTTATTTCTTTATGGTCAGAAAACCCAAGTTCAAAGTAGAAGAAACACTCGAAGACTTTGATAAAGATGTTGTTCATAAAGATGATCAAGTACAGCCTCTGCCAGCAAAGGTAGCAGACCCAAGCTCTACAGTGGTTTATTCTAAACCTTCACTCGGTTCTGATCTAGCAGCAGCTACGCGAATTGATGATATGGGACGAAATCCATCAGGTATTATTGTTGACGAAGATAAGTACTTCGCAGGATCAGAAGAGTTTGTCGACGAGGACTTGGCTTCTCAGTAATTCTTCATATGAAATTTCTAAAAACGCGAAGCAGCTATTGCTTCGCGTTTTTTTTGGTTTGCCCAGCAAAGCTGTAAAACCTGCTTGGTTGGAAACTGACACTAGAGGAACCATAGAGACCTTACTATAAGCTAGCTAAGTCAGATCTATATGACCTAGTTTTGATTACTTGAATTTTACTATTTTAATTATTTTTCAAAAAAGTTTAAAAGTCGCGACAGATTAGTCTTTTTGCCTTCGTATTTAATATATAGACTTTACTGAGGAGTATGAAGAGAGCGTGACACGTGGAATTTGTTTATGTTCGTTTCTCTTAGAGGATTATGAAGCCCATGTCGCAAGACATGGGCTTTTTTTAGTTTACCCAGCTAAGCTAGGTAAAGCCGCTTGCTTGCAAGAAACCGAGTTTCAGCCCAAGGTGGAAGTCGATTCCATAGGCTAAAGTAGATTATAGTTATCTACGAGTGCTGAAGCAGGGGTGTCAACTCTTCAGTTGATTAGAGGCATAGAGCTACTTGAAACTAAAATTGTTATAGTGCATTTTTGGCAAGCGAGCAACAGAGTTCTGTGAAGGAAACTCCATCGTACTTTGCGGCTTTAGGCAATAGTGAACTCGAAGTGAAGCCAGGCATGGTATTCGCTTCGAGAATAATGAACTTATCGCTCTCCTGATTCCAAATCATATCAACGCGCATGAGCTGTCTTCCTTTTAGAACTTTGAAAGTTTCTTCAGCACATTGTTTGAGGCGTTCACAGACTTCGCTAGGGATTTGCTTTGGTGGGCAATTGTACTGTGTTTGTCCTTTGCTGTAGGTATATTTAGCATCGTAGTCAAAGAAACCTTCAGGGGGAATTATTTCTACAAGGCTGAGGGCTTTGCCGTCAATGATGCCGACGGTGCATTCTATGCCTTGGAAAAAACTTTCTACTAAGACAGTGTCATCATTCTCAAAGGCCAGTTGAATAGCTTTTTCTAAGTCTTCTTCTTTTTCAACGAGACTCAAGCAGATACTTGATCCCTGGCGATTGGGTTTAACGACGACAGGAAGCTTGATATTACTGGGGATTAACTCTTCTTTGGAACGTAGGACGATGGATTCGCAGACTGGAAGTCCAGCTTTGCGGAGTGCGCAAACGGTAGCGTCTTTATCAATGCATAATTGACTGGAACTAATATCACAACCTACATAGGGAAAGCCTTGTTCTTCGATGAGTTTTTGAACTTGTCCGTCTTCGCCAAATTCGCCATGTAAAACCGGGAAAATCAAATCGCAATCTTTAGCGATTTGGGGTAGGGTAAAGTCATTTAGATCAATTTCTTCTACCTTATGGCCACCATCTCTGAGAGCCTTAGCAACGGCTTCTGCAGATTTTAAAGATATGGGACGTTCACTCGAAGGTCCTCCTTTGAGAACTGTGATTTTTAGAGCTTTCACCGCATTAATTTTTCTTTGATCAGAAAAGACGACTTCTTGCTGGAGTCGAATGCCGCAAGCATTATAGATTCCGCTTTGTACGTACTCCATAAGTCTAGCGTATTCATCCGCGGAACATTTATCTTCGTTGATAAAGAAATTGGCGTGGATATCGGAAACTGCGCAATGTGGAAAACTCAAAGATTTGAAACCGTATTTTTCGATGAGTAAGCCAGCAGCTAGATAGCCGGGATTGCGGAAAGCGCAACCAGGATTGCGCCCACCCGGTTGAGTTTTTTTGCGAAATTCGCGAGTACTTTGAACGATGGCTTTTGAGCGTTGTGGAACCGCTCGTTGAAACTTCATTTTAATACTCGTTACAATAAAATCATCAGCTAATGAACATGACCTATAAGACCATTGAATATCTTCACTTTTGAAGAATATGATTTTAGCGTCCATCGTGAGGCCGGTAACTTCAAGAACAAAACTTGCCGTTTCAAGGCCTTGAGCACCAGCGTTCATACGAACCCCGCCGCCAATAGATCCGGGTACAGCAGCAAGTGCTTCGATGCCGCCTAGATTATGTTCTTGGAGAGTCTTTATAAGGCGAAGCCATTTTACTCCAGCACCAACTTGAGCGTTTAATCCATCAATAGTGATTGCAGCAAAATCACCTAATCGTAGGCGAATGATGATGCCATCAAAAAGTTGATCGCTGCCTACCATATTGGAGCCCGCACCAAGAATGAGAGTTTTGAGTGAGTAGCGCTTAGCAAACTTTATGAGTTCTTGTAGCTCTTCAAGTGATTGTGGTTCATAACAGGCGTGTTGTTTTATACCTGCGCCAAGAGTCGTGATTTCAGACCATTCGGGTTCATGGAGAATTTCAAGATCAGGAAGTCGCTCACTAAGACTATGTGAGATTAACTGATTCTTTAGCCAAGGAATAATGTCTTTAACTGTGGCAGCGCCAATTACGGTAATGATACAGTGTTCGGTAGTGGGGGTTTGCGCTAAAACTTTTTCAGCATTGTATTCCCAATTCTCACATTCGAAGATTTCTGCTTTGGGACTTAGCAGTACTCGTAATTGCTCAAGTGAAGGGGAATCATTTCTTTTTGACCATGCGGAGAAAGGTGGAGCTAGGAAAACTTTGTCAAATTCTTTGAGCTCGGCAGCAAATTCCTTCACATAGCTTTCGAGTCGCTCAAAGCGGTGTACCTGAAAAACAGCTATTTTATAGTAAGGGTCATATTGTTCCTCAAGGGCAGAGTTAAGAGCTTTGAGTTCTTTGGGATGATGAGCATAGTCTTCGAAAAGAGTGAGAAAAGCCGTTTCAAAATGAACTTGTGAACGCCGTTGAACACCACAGAAACTTTCAAGGTGTTTTTTGCACGGATCTTTGTCTAGACCTTCATTGACACAAGCTTCAATAGCCAAGCTAGCGTTGAGGCGCATGAAGTCGCCTTTCTGGGGGAGTTGTAAGCTTCCATCGGTATTTACGAAATTGATACTATCAATACCTGATAGAACCGTACGGCATGAGTTTTCATCTGCGGCAAAAATAGTTTTACTTTGTCGACTAAATTTTCTGAAATTATCATAGAGCTGATTAACCCCGCCGACGCTCCAGGAATGATCGTCATCAGTGTTGACGAGCACGCCAGTACTAGCATGTAGAGCTGCAATAGTGCCATCTGATTCATCAGCTTCAATAATTAAAGGTCCCGTTGGATCAAATTTCGCTGAAGGGAAGTCTATAGAATTAAGTTCTCCACCAATCATCCATGACGCAGCGGTGCCACTTTGCTGGAATAACCAAGCACACATAGATGTTACGGTAGTTTTTCCATGGGAACCACCGATAGCGATGACGCTTTCATAACAATCACAGATCGCCTTTAGTAAGACTTGTCGTGAGACTACTTTTAGGCCGATGTTTTTTGCGTTCTCTAATTCTAGGTTATCGCTTGGGACAGCAGTGCTCATAACGACGAGACTTATGCCGGCATTGATGAGCTCGCCTTCTTGATGGTAAGAAATGGCTATTCCCATGTCTTCTAAGCTACGCGTTTTTAAACTATGGGTGAGGTCTGAGCCGGTAACTTTGACGCCGGCTTGATGTAGTAAGGAAGCCATTGCAGAGAGTCCTGCGCCACCAATACCAATGAAATGAACATGCTTCCAGGGAAACATTTAGAGTACCATTTTTACGCCGTCAACTGCTGATATATCAGCTCCTACCGCACGTAGTGATTCAAGTGTTTGAATGGTGCATGAAAGAATCCATGTTTGGAAGGTGCCATTCTTGGAGAGAGAACCTTTATCAGCGTTCTTGCCGAGAGCGTGTTTTTCTGTTACAGCATCTAGATCATTTTTGATATTATTGGCATCAACTCGACAGATGATACGAAATTGGCAATCTAAGGGGAATTCGAGTTGTTTTCCAGGGTCTTCTTGCATGATTTGATCTTCCTAAGTTATTTCCCATCATTTTAACACCATAATAGTGTTTTATCACGGGTTACAGTAGGATAAGAAAGAGGATTTTATTCAGTAAAAGACTGAGAGTGACTAGATGGAGTCTAATATTTCTTGTTTTTGCTTAGTTGATGTAGCGGATGTGATTTCCATCGGCAGATTAATAAACCAAAAGAAGGGGGCGCGTCATTGCCAAAGTAGTAGTGAAGTATTTTTGTTAATCCGATTTCTTTAAAGATCTCATAATCTTCTTTTCTGCGCAGGATAGCCTTGAAATTTCTAAAGATTT
This sequence comes from Lentisphaera profundi, assembly GCF_028728065.1. Classification (GTDB taxonomy): domain Bacteria; phylum Verrucomicrobiota; class Lentisphaeria; order Lentisphaerales; family Lentisphaeraceae; genus Lentisphaera; species Lentisphaera profundi. Next base: position 381,376 of record NZ_CP117812.1, read on the forward strand.
GCACAATAGAAAGAGCTCGTTTATAGAATTGGATGTTGTCAATGTCAATCAAAGCGAATGAGCCATCTGTTTGAACAATAATATTTGCTAGATGTGCCGAGCGAAAGTAAATGCCTTTTTTGTGTAAGAGCTTGAAGAAGTTAAAAAAGTTTTTCAGAAGGGAATCTCTTGAATCTCTGCTAGCTTCTTTGTACGTATCATAAAAAGTTTCTCCCTCTAAATAATTATAGACTAGGCCATATCTTTTTTCGGGAGATTTCAGTTTGAATTTTTTAATGACTTTCGCAGCAGCAATATTACATTTTTCTAGGGTTAGAGCATTATCCTGAAACTGCTTAGCTTTATTTTTCAGTCTTGAGGTACTAATGAGTTTGCGATGGCGAAAAATTTTTATGATATATTTGTTTTCGTATAAAAAAACTTTTTCGAATCCATTAGTTTCTTCAATTAATTTAGATTGTGATCTAAATTGTTGAAAATTCATTTCGCTAATTTCATTGATATTCATTGTTGTACGTTCTTCATTAAATCCAATCTAATTAAATTTATCAAAATTTCCAATAAAAATATTCAAAAATAATAATTTTTCTGAATTAAGTAAAATATTGAACTCTTACTTAGTCTATGAATTATAGATATCTATTTTATGTGATTTAAGGAGCGATCCAGTTAGTGGTAATATTATTTTTATTGCATGTGCCTTGAGCTCGAATATTACCTTCGGTATTGAGGTATAGAATATCGAAATCTAAAATATGAAATTTTAGGACAGTGAAATTCTCTGAAGGCAGTTCACAGGAGCCTTGGGTGCTGAATGAGAAGGGTTTTTCTAGTACGGTCCCTGGGCTGGGGCCTGCAGCGTAGCACAATCGGCTGGACTCACGGATTTGTTTCCAATAAGCGTCACAGATTAAATCCTGATGATGGATTTTCACAGTGCAATGAGCCTGTAGTTGCAGGCCGATTTTTGGATCGTAAAAACATAGGCTAGCAAAAGGTTTTTGCTCAAATAGTTTAATTTTTGAGCTACGTGAATCGGTAAAAATCGTCGCTTCTTTATTTTCAAAGTCACGAAGAACAAGGGTCATATTAGTGGCTTGATTAAGTTCGTTGCTAAGGGCGAGGTTCACTAAGCGCCAGGGATGTTTATAATCTTTGCCTGCACTAGTGAGTTGCGCAAAACAGAACGTACTTAAATCTAATGCTGAGCTTAGGTGGGTTTCGATATTTTCGGGCATGAGCGTTTATTTAAGTTTATCGAAAAGACCGTCAGCAATGGCATTTGCTAAGGCATTTTTACGGTGACTCAAGGAGTTTTTAGTTTCTTCACCAAGTTCAGCAAAGCTCTGCTCATAGCCATCGGGAATAAAAAGAGGGTCGTATCCAAAGCCTTCGTCACCGGTCATATTTTCGGCGATGTGACCTTGGCATTTACCCATGCTGGAGCCGAGGAAATTTCCTTTACCATCTGCTAAAGCAATGACGCAAGCAAAGTGAGCTTTGCGCTTGTCGCAATCTTTTAATTCTCCCAAGAGCTTATGGCAGCGGTCAGTATCATTGAGTCCAGCTCCACCGTAACGAGCACTGAAAACACCAGGGCGACCATCTAGTGAATCAACGCAAAGACCTGAGTCATCAGAGAGGACTGGCATGCCTAAAAAAGTCGAAGACTCGATGGCTTTTTTACTGGCATTGCCGACAAAAGTATCGGCATCCTCTACAACATCGGGTATTCCTCCTACGTCAGCGGCAGATAAAACCTCAATTCCTAGTTGCTTGAGGATTGCTCTTAGTTCGACAAGTTTATGTTTATTATTTGTTGCGGCAATGATTTTCATTATTTTCCTAAAGTAGATTGACGGCGGCTTCAGCTAGTTCGCTTCTTTCGCCTTTTGAAAGTTTGATGTGTGCAGCCAAGGGACTGTCGCGGAAACGACCAGCAACATAAGCTAAACCATTTGAATAGCTATCCATATAGGGATGATCAATTTGTTGGACATCACCAGTCAGGACAATTTTTGAATTTTTTCCCATGCGGGTCACGATAGTCTTGAGCTCAAGAGGAGATAAATTTTGAGCTTCATCGATGACCATGTACTGATTGGGGATACTCCGACCACGTATGTAGGTGAGCGGTTCGATATGTAATTCTTCCATATCCATTAGGTTCGAAGGTAAAATAGGTTTCGAGCTTCTTCTGTCAATAGAGCGGATCAGCTCTACTGCATCAAAAATGGGTTGCATCCATGGACGTAATTTCTCGTCGATATCACCTGGGAGATAGCCAATATCTTTTCCCATTGGCATGATAGGGCGCGAAACAAGGATTTTGTTAAAGGTGAAATCACGTAGTACTTGTCTTAAACCTGCCGCGACAGCCAGGAGGGTTTTTCCTGTGCCGGCAACGCCCTGTAAACTCACGAGTTTAATATTTTCATCAAGCAGAGCTTCGAGGACAAAAGTTTGCTCCATGTTGAGGGGGCGGAGTCCTGAGATATCTTCAGACGAAAACCTTAGAGGGATAATTATATTGGGAGCGTGGCTAGCGACGCGGGCTAGTGCACGGGTCTTTTCTTTTCCTTCAAGTTTGAAGTTAATGAATTCGTTGGAACGCAATTTAATATCACCTTCGTAGTTGAAGCTACCAATAGCATTAAATTCGTCGAGTTCTTCTTGGGAAATGTAGAGTGTGTGCCAGCCTTTATAATCCATAATTTCTTCAAAACGATCTTTTTCATAGCCCTCGGCGCGAAGGTCGAGTGCATTGGCTTTTAAACGTAGGTTAAGATCTTTCGATACAATGATGATTTTTTTTTCTGGCTGATCATCCCGCATGTTTTTACCAATGGTTAATACGCTATCACTAGCAATATTGTCCGCATTTTGGTTTTTTGATGCACGGATAAGAATTTGTAGGGTACCCTTGTTTTCTAGTTGAATGCCTTCAGTGAGAGCTCCTTTTTTACGGAGTGTATCCATTGTGCGGTTGAATTCACGGGCGTTCTTGCCCAGATCATTCATCTCTCGCTTAAACTTATCCACTTTTTCTATAACACTAAGAGGGATGATGACATGCTCTTCAGGGAAAGCGAAAATAGCATTTGAGTCATTGAGGATTACGGTAGTGTCTAGGATATAGATTTTGTTCATTGCGTCTCCTTTGTCAATTTTCCAGTGATTTAAATGTAGTGAGGTAAGGGTACTAAGTGCCTTGATTTAAAATGACCTTTCAAGTTCAGGCTTACAAATGAAATTGACTTGAGAGTGAGATAAAAAACAATTTTTCTGGTGAACAAAGATATAAGTGATAGAAGGATTTTTTTATAAATATCATCTGTGAGTCAGAAAAAGAGGCTTAGCTCGGTATTATAAACACTACACAAGTGAATCTGCGTAATAAATGCGACTTAAGAACTTGTTCTTAGAGGACTTTTGGTATAAGATGAGAAAAAATTTGAGGGTGTATTTTGTTATTTAAATGTGAACAGTGTGACGGCATGGTTGATTCTGCCGGTTGTGATTATGGAGAAGAAATAATTTGCGGCCATTGCGAAAATGCTATAGCAGTGCCAGCCTCCCTTTTTTCAAAGAATGCAATAATCGATGATTTTATCATTGAGAAGTTTTTAGGGAAAGGTGGGATGGGCATGGTTTATCGTGCTCACCAGATTTCATTGGATAGAACGATTGCGCTTAAAATATTAACAATCTCAGAAGACATGGGTCCAGAGGCTGTTGACGATTTTGTGAAAGAAGCCAGGAGTGCTGCTAGTTTAAATCACCCACATATTGTACAAGCGTATGCCGTAGGTAAATATGAAGATATCTACTATTTTGGTATGGAGTACGTTGAAGGACAGACAGTAAAAGAATTGATGGACAAAGAGCCTATCCTCGATGAGGATAGCACACTTGCAATAGGACTAAATATTGCAGAAGCTTTACGGGAAGCTTGGGATCGTAAAAAAATTATTCACCGCGATATAAAACCAGATAATATTATGCTCACTGATGAGGGCGTAGTGAAACTGATGGATTTGGGCCTTTCATGCACACACAATGAAAGTGCCAATGAATCGGACACTATCACAGGCACACCACAATACATATGTCCCGAGCAAATCATGGGGTCTGAAATGGATATCCGTGGAGATCTCTACAGTTTAGGTGCGACTATGTACCACATGATGACTGGGGAGTTCTGTTTTAATGGCAATGGCTACAATGAGATTTTACGAGGTCATTTAGAACGTGATCCTAAGCCTTTGACAGAGTTTGGGCGGAATATTTCAGAGGGCTCTTGGTTGGTTATCAAAAAGCTTCTTGAAAAAGATCCCAATGATCGTTATCAAAATGCTCAGGAATTGATTCAAGCCTTACATGATGCACGAGCAGGGAAAACGGCAGCACCTGTGACCTTAGCCCCTCCTCAAGGTCTAAAAAAGCCTGAAGGTTTAAAGGCTCCTCAAGCGAAAGTAGAAAAAAAAGAAAATACTGAAGCTCAAGAGGAAGTCACTTTTACCCCTAAGAAAAAATCCGCAGCTTCAAAGAAAAAGTTTATTATCATGGGTGCTATCCTCGGTGCGCTTATAATAATTAGAGTAATTGTCAGCGTATCCACTCTATCAGAGGAAGATAAACTAAAACTTCAGCAGCAGGAAATTGCCGAGATTACGGCGAAAAATAAAGAAAAACAATTAGAAAAAAAGAAAGCTGCAGATGCAAGGAAAATTGCAGAGGCTGAAAAAGCGAAAAAAGCAGCACAGGCCAAAAAAGCAGAACGAGCTAAAAAAGCTGCCGAGGCTGCAAAGAAAGCAGAACTTACCAAAAAAGCGGAGCAGCAAGCAAAGGCTCGATCAAAACCAGTTGATTTGATCGCCCCTGGTTTTCTATGGACGTATAACTATACGAGTAGTAAGATTTCTAGCTCTTGGATGAAGACGGACTATAATGATAAATCATGGAAAAAAGGCAGTGCGCCACTTTCCTATGGAACGAATAAGCATAAGGCAAAAACGTCTTTAACTAAATCGAGAAATGGTGTAGGTATTTTATATCTACGAAGAAAATTCATCCTCCAGAAAGTAGATAAGAACTTAGACTACCGTGTCGTACATATGATGGATGATGGTGGAGCTGTATGGATTAATGGAAATAGACTTTTCGTGGTTAATATGGATGCCAAGCAACTAAAACCGGGTGGTTTGGCGAAAAAAGAGAATACCGATACAGAGCATAAGTTTAAAGGCTGGAAAACAATACCTCATAACAAACTGAAAGCAGGAGTTAATGTGGTAGCAGTAGAAGTACATCCTGTCGCTAAAAGTCCCGATTTATTCTTTGACTTAAGGCTTGTTCAGAGACCTAAGAAAAAGAAATAAAAAGAAGTTAGTAGAACTGTAAGAACTTTAAATATTCACCAATAAATTTTTCAGACTCTTGCCATATTTTTCAATTAAAGAAATAAGACAGTATTCATTATCTTTGTGAGCTTGTGATGTGAGGCCCGGGCCAAAGTTAAAGCAGGGGACTCCCATAGCACTTAACTGTGCTACATCAGTCCAAGCTTGTTTAGCTTGGACAGGGAAGTCGAGTAAGTCACAAGCTTTGCTAAAGAGTTTAGTTTCGTGTACAGAACCTGATGGGGCGTTATCTTTAATACGAATTTCTAAGCCATCGACTTTTAAATCATTGACAAAATTTAATACATAATCTTCGGCTTCTTTAGCCGTTCTCACGGGAGCATAACGGAAGTTGACATTCGCTTCCCACTTTCCGGGGATGGAGGTCCGTCCTGGAGTACAGTTTTCTTCAGTAATGGAAAGCACATCGAAAAAGTCACAGCCAAAAACTTCGTGTTTTATGGGTTCGAGTTCAGCCATGGCCGTAATGAAGGGTAGAGCTTTGTAAAATGCATTTTCACCATTCCAAGGGCGTGCCGAATGACAGGCCATGCCAGTACTTACGACACTGGCATGTAAACTGCCACAGCAACCAATTTGAATAGTGTTATCAGTGGGTTCACCTACGATAGCTAAATCGATACTTTTGAAAAAATCTGGATACTCGCCAATGAGGTCATAGAGGCCGTTGTCTTCCATCTTGGTGCCCTCTTCGCGTGAGTAGATGACAATACTTATGCGAGCGCGCTTGAGGATGTCTTCGTGATTATCTGCAGTGATGCGAAAGAAGGCGGCTTCTGCGGCAAGCATGTCCGAGCCCCCTGCGCCGTAAAGTTTATCGCCTTCAGTATATGGTTTGAACCATTGAGGGACCACGTCCGAGTGGCCGACCATAGTGATGTGTGGCAAGTCGATGTTTTCCTTGCCTAGTTCAATAATGAGACAATCTTTGAATTCTCTGATTTCAGGATTTGGGAAATTATCCAAAGCAAACTTCTTGATGAAGGCAGTTAATTCCTGTTCATGGAAAGTGGGAGAAGGGATAGAAAGCATTTCAGTAAGTAATTTAATCATGAGTGAACCTTAAATGTTGAGTGAATTAATGCGATGAGCAATTTCTTCGCATTGATCGAGAGTAGAACAATAGACCATGCGAATGAATCCTTCGCCATCTTGCCCAAAAGCCGTTCCTGGAGTGAGAACTAAATGTTGCTCGATGAATATTTGCATGAGTTCTTCTGAAGTGTTGAACTTAGGGTGGGAAAACCAAAGATAAAAACTGGCATCTCCACCAAAGATATCGAAACCTTTTGCGTTTAATGCCTCGCGAATAATTTTCTGTTTAACTTTGTATTCTTCAGAAAATACTTTGGGGTGTTGATCATCTTCCCAGGCAGCAATGGCGGCATCTTGAATGAAGTCTGGGGTGCCCACCCCGAGCGCGGGTCGCATAAGTAAAATCTTTTTCATGAGTTCAGTATTGGGACTAAGCAGGGCCCCAGAGCGAAAGCCAGTCATGTGCGAGCGCTTAGATAAAGAACGAATACAGAGCCAATGCTGACTTTCTGGAAAGTCGAGAATGGAAGTGGGAAGTTCACCATAGAAGATATCGTTGTAGCATTCATCTGCACAAACTAAGAAATCGTGCTTTTCGGCGAGAGCTAAGAGTTTTGCTAAGTAAGCTTTAGAAGCAATCGCACTGGTGGGATTATGAGGGGAGTTGATCCAGAACATTTGGCATTTATGCCAATCTTCTTCGGCAATAGTGTCGAGGTCTGGGAGGAAATTTGTTTCGCGTGAAACCGGTAATTCGCGATAGGGTATATCAAAGAGCCCTGCACTCGAGGCATAAACGGGATAAGAAAGTGACGGAGCCCATATTTCTTGGCCTTCCGACCAATCGAATAAAAGTGCTAAGTGAAAGACCGCCTCTTTTGAACCATTAGTAGAACAGATTTGTGTATTGCTGTCGAGAACGATATCATGATTTCTTTTTGCCCAATCCGCAATACTCTGGCGGAGGCTAACTTTTCCTTTGAATGATGGGTACTGAGAAATACGACGGTTTTTTAAGCTTTCTTCTAAAGCGAGGTAAGCTTCGGGGTACGTTCTTTCTACGGGATCACCAATCGTTAAATTAATCACTTGGTGTCCTTCGTCGCGAAGTTTATTGGCCAAGTTATGATACTTGCTCAAAGAGTATTCGTTTTTGCTACTGAGGTAAGAGTTATATTTCATAAATTGACTATGCCTGTAAAAACTAAAATTGATTACTTCAAACTTAGAGCGAACTGTGTTTTTTCAAGAAAATTATGACTTTTTCTTTAATCTTACTGGATAAGAAAAAGAGTCGGAGTATTATCCATCCCATAAGGCGCGATAGCCAAGCGGTTAGGCAGTGGTCTGCAACACCATCTAGATCGGTTCGACTCCGATTCGCGCCTCCACTTTTAAAGCCTCAGAACTTACGTTCTGAGGCTTTTTTCGGTTTCATTCAATAGCTTGTGACGGTTGATTGGATCCGCAAAAAAATGCGAGGCCTTAGCCTCGCATTAATGATTTGTACTGTTAAAGCGTAGACTTATTGAAATTTATTCAACGCAGACAACAGCTTTAAGATCACGGTGATAGATTTTACCATTAGCGTAGGTGAGTGAACCTACAGTCCAAGTTTTACCGCGTTCACCTAGGTCATTTACCGCAATAAGTGCTTTCTCGTTAAAAATAGCTGCATTGGCATCTAAGACATAAGTCAGGCCAAGTGCACTCGTGAAATAAACTTTGCCATTCACTGCAGTGGGAGAGCCGAGGAAACATTTTTGGAAGCCATCACCGCGGGTTCTTGAATCACCGGCATGGCGTTGACCTTTTGAGTTTAGGCCATCATTAGTTTCTTTTGTTTGGTAAAGCCATTGATCTTCTTTATCTTTTCCACGAATAAGTTCAGTGGGTAGTTCAAGAGTTTCTGTCTTACCAGATTTTGTGTTGTGACGTACGACAAAGGGAGAGTAGCGCATGAGGTAAAAGAGGTGGTCATCGACGATGATGTTACAATGGCGGGATTGATCTTGTCTTCTGATCTCAAACTGGGGTTCAGTTTTATATTGCTTACTTTCTTTGTCGTAAAGGTAGCGGTCCATTGTATTGAGCGGGAGCTCATTGATTTGTTTACCATTCGTGGAATCTACGGATATATGTGAAAGTTGTGCGCTGCCGTTAAACCAGTAAGCTTTCTCTTTGTCCCAATGTTGCGTCGAGAGTGCACCATTGCCAGAAGTTTTATTGTCGTCCTTGGGTTCCCAGCGCCAGAGTATTTCTCCTGCCTTGTCTTTTTGTAGATTGATCATACTCAGTCCAACAGGGCGCTCTGGGACTCCATGAGGTCCGCCACGTCCAATGAGGACGGATGGCGTGCCATCGGCCATTTGGCCTAAGACAGGGGCGTTATAGTGAGTGATCGCATCTTTACATACCCATTGGGTTTTGCCAGTGTTTTTGTCAATGGCACGAAGGTAGTTCCATCCTTGGTCGCGACTTGTATCATCTTTGTCTGGTGGTTCGACATTAAGTAGAGAATCTCCTGAGAGGATAGAGTCAAACTGTTTATTAAAGGGGCGGCCACCTGTAGGCATCCAAGTACGTGACCAAATTTCCTTACCTTCAAAATCAAAGCAGGCCATTCCTCCACTGGAGTTGTTTGCCCACACATACGTGCCATCAGTCGCCGGGCAAGGAGTGGTAGAATCACTAAAGCCATAGTGATAGCCGCTAGACATGAGGCCCTTGATTGTTTTTTTCCAGAGAATTTCACCCTTATTGCTATCGAGGCAGACGAGAACAATGTCAGCGCTGGCGCCAGTAGTTTTAAATAAGCGCAAGTATTTTGAAAGTTCCGCATCTAAAGATTTGAGTTTCTTATCTGAATTATGGATGAAAACACGTAAGTTATGTTCAGCTTTTTTTAAGTGTTTCCCTTCGTCAGTTGAAGATAGTAGGCGTTTACGGCTACGTTCAATTTGGTTTGCGGGCATTTTTTTACTGCGTTTTGTAAAAAAATCGTTCCATGTTTTTAGGGAATTATTCAAAGCCTTGGACATTTCGATATAAGTAGAGTCATCTTTAAGTGTATTGACTACGTTGGATTTATAAGTGTCGTATGCTTTTTGGGCTAGTCCTAGTTGAGTTTTTATTTGAGCAAAAGCGGGGGTGTCTAATTCTGGGTTGATGGTTAAAAAAAGTTTATCGCCCCATACCGCAATGCCACTTTGCCCGCCTTCAGGAAGTTCCGTACGCCATTTTATGTTTTTACCTGTGCGCACAGACCATTCAGTGGGCACATCTTGGTCTGTAGTCACTTGCCAATTTCCTTGAGGGCCGCCAGACATGGGCCAGCTTTGTTCGAATTTATCATTTGCGCTTAAAAATAGCATCGATAAAGTACTAAATAATGTTAACTTTTTGATGAAGTGTTTGCCCATGTTCAGCCTGCCTTTGATTAGATTAAGGTTTGTTCTTATCTAACAGTACCTATCAGAAAGCTACAAGTTTACACTTTAAGTAGATGAAAACAGATTTTTATCTACTTTGTATAATATTCGACTATTGAAGAGCTGAACTCTGTACTTGGAAGGCATGGGGGGTTATGAAGCAGGGTATCCATCTAATGTTTCTAATAGGAGCTGATGAATCCTGGATCGACTTTTACGTAAGTGAATGAAGTTAATGGGGATATCCTCGGCAGTCAATATTTGTTCGAGTTGCTTGAGGACTATTTTTTTGAGGTCAGGTTGTAAGCCTTTAAAAGCTTGTGAATAGATGAGCCAAGAACAAGGGAGCTCTGATATGCGTTCTTTGAAGCTCAGTTTATACAAGCTATCGCCATTTTTTCCAGATATTTTATCCTTTGCAAATTCTTCCTTAAAGTTGGCATTGCCTTCAATGGCTCGCAGGGGGATTTCATCAGTAAATAACATGTATTCCAAGATTTGATCACTCGCATTATGGAGGATTTTCTCAGTGAGTGGACGACGGCCACTTTCTCCAAGCGCACGATTGATCGACTTTTCTGCTTCAATCATTTTGATGGCTTGGAAATTCCGCTGGGTGAAAATATTATGCATTTGAACTTGATGCTCAAGGACCATGAGGGCTTCTATATCACTACTCTGCGCCAAATATTTATCCGGATTGAAAAATTTATTGAGGTCATGAGTTGTTAGGGCTTTATGTGGTTGAGCAATTCGTTTAGAATCTTTTGTATAAATGGTGTTGCCGCGATGTATTTCGGTTTTTTTACCCGTGACATACCATCCTCCCCAGCGCGAGCCGATGTCAGAACTGTGGTCAATTGTATCAGAACCTAATCGACTGATCGGCTCACCACTTTCGTCGGGAAAGACTGAGCGAATAAAAAAACCTGGCTCATTTAAAGTTCTACTTGATACATGGCAGGAGAGGCAAGAGTCGTCGCGTTTAAATTGTATGGTCTCATTTTGTTTTTGTTCTAGAGTATAGAACACCGCTCCTAATTCTGGATCTGAAATCGCAATCTCTAAAAGTTTAGTGCCAGGTACCCAGCCCACGTAGATTTCATCATTAAAGTAGAGTGCCCGCGGATTGCTCGGATAAATTTGTTTACGATGAAAGCTCGTTTTAGAGAAAATGAGAGTTTGTGAATTAATAGGTATATCTAATTCTTTAAGTAGGGCATCTAAAAAGCCTCGTCGTGAGTGGAAATCAAGCTTAACTTTTTTTTCTAGAAGCGCTTTGTTAAGTGTTTCAATATCATTGTTCGCCTGACGGTTTTCATAATTAATGAGTGCCGTTTCATAGAGGTCGTTGGCCCTTGAAGAATTTGGGCTCACAAGTGAAAAAGCTAAAAGAGTGAAGCTAAAAAGCTTGATTGCGGAGAATGGAGATGAGATGATAAGTTTCATATAATTCACTATACTTGATTATTATAGTCAACTTTAACTTCGCTAGTACATAAATCAAGTGATTTATTTAAGTATCAGTGTTTTTTCAAAGGTAGGTAGCTTCATTTTTAGTTGATTTCGTACAGCATCTCGAGTTTTGATAGGCAGCTCAGTAAGTTTAGCAGATGCTTGAGAAATAATAGTTTTTAGAACGGGGAAACGATTCCCTCCACTTGCCGCGACTCGACTATTAATACATAGACTTAGTTTGTCTTTATGTAGATCTTTAGTTTTTAGAATGATGGTATCGTTCTTCTGGTCATAAGTGAAGTTGATGGGTGCGTTAAAGCTGTATGATTTATAGTAGGACATTTGTTCCTGCATGATTTGTAGTAATTCAGAAGGGCTGACTTTTACGGTAAATAAATCATTTTCATATGGAATGATATCAAAGAGTTCACGCTCGCCTATGGGTCCTTGCTTGAGGCTTTTGCTACTTAAACGTCCGTGTATGGCAATATCTGCATCACTAGCATTAATGACGGCATGGCCAATGAGATGAGTGATTTCACAATTAAGGCCAATTTTCGCAGCCCGCAGGTCTTTCGAAAGGGTAGTTATAGGTTTAGCCAAATGTTGTTTGAGATCTTGATGAATATTCTTCATCAGTTCTTGTGCTTTTGCGTCAATGGGAGTGTTATGATCAATTTTTATGAGTTCTGAACTGATTTTTAAGGGATTCTTTTTTGAGAAATTCACAATGATCTTGGCTAGGTGTTCAGTGTGAGCCCCCGCTTGAGTATAAAAAACGCCACTCCTGCTGAGGTAAGCAGCGTGTTCTCGGTGGGTGTGACCTCCGAGGATTAAATTAATTTCGGGGTACAATTTAGCGATGTCAAGAACTTCATTAACTTTGCGATCATCGCGAAAAGCGATCCCCTGATGAAGAGCTAAAATGATTAAGTCGGCCTTTTCTTTGATGATATTTGGCATGATCTGAGCGAGGGCTTCTTTTGCACTCCAAACGCGGCAGTTTGAGAATTGTGATCCAGTTGACCAGTATTCTAAAAAAGAAGCTTGCATGCCAATGACAATGATTTTTTTATTGGCGCGCTTATACGTTAGGTATGGTTTGAAGTGAAAGGCCTTTTTGGGGATGAACTCAAAATTTGCACTGAGTACGGGGATAGTGCTTTGCTTGCAGAGTTCAAGAAATCGAGCTGAGCCAAAATCGAGTTCATGGTTGCCAGGAATCCAGGCATCGTAGTCTTGGTAATTGAGCATCTTTATAGCAGCGGCGCCTCGAGTTAATGAAGCGGATAAACTGCCTTGGATAGTGTCGCCACAATCAATTAATAAAGTATTGCTCCTTCCCTGTTGAGTTCTTAGTTCATTGATTTTTGAAGACATCCTAAGCCAGTTTGCCTTATGATTAGAATCTTCGGCAAAAACATTACTATGGATATCAGTACTTTGTAAGATGAGCAAGCTTTGTTCAGCATGGCAAAAAAGACTGAGGAAAATCATTATGAAAGCACTATGTATGTATGGCATAAGCTCGTTTTCCCCTTAATTTAGTAGAATCTACAATCGCAAGGATAGAAAACCAAATGACGGGCAATAAGATGAATGAAATGATGATCATTGGTTTAGGGGAACGGGCCGGTGATTTAATTAGTGACCTACCAAAGATGAATAATTTTGCAAAGCTTATTGCTCTTCGTGAACAGAAACGTTATTCGCGCGAGAGTCAGATTAAGACAATTAATTTAAAAGAGCGTATGCCGTGGCGCGAACTATGGATCCCAGAAGGTGGCATTGTCGTCCTCTCGGATTTAGACAATTTGGAACGAGGCGAAGATTTACTGAAGTTAAGTAAAAAATTGAATCATAAGAAAGTGATTTATCTACTCATTCGTCCTCACCGTTTAGAGGGGGACCTGAAGCTAAATCGAGCGAACAAAATCATTGAAAAGCTCGTAGAAAATAAATCGGCGGTACTCTGTCTGGATGATGAAGTCTTAATTTCAGATATGAGTTCTAGTCTCGATGAAGCGTTTACAAAGATGAAATCATTGATTGCTCAGAGTGTCGGCTTTTTTGTTGATATGTTGCGAGAAATGGGACCGGTAAAAATCAATTTAAATGATTTGCGTTATTTACTAAAAGATGATTATGGCGTTGTTAACTTTGCTCATGGTAAGGGCCGTAGGATCAATGATTCGGTAGAGGATTTATGGAGTTCAAAGCTCTTGGGGAAATCAAGAGACTTAGCAGATGTTGGCTTGCTCTATATGAGAATGGGTTCTGCTCATGGTGATCTAAACGTATTGCATGATTTGGGCACTACAGTGGAATTAGCATGTCCTGAAAATTGTCAGTTTTTACGAGCTTATGGCGAAGGATTCAGTGAACCTGAAGATATTGAATTGTGGGTGGCTTTGATACGGATAAATAAACTTGAGGCAACAAGGCCAAAGCCATCGAGAGCGCCTCGTGAGACCATGAAAAAATTGAGCTATGATGAAGATTTAATGCACATGTTTCTGAGGCATGAAAATACCGCAGGTCTGATGACGAAGCTCAAAGTCCCTACTTATAAGCGTCTAGGGATAAAGGTAGAGAAGTGAAAATATTTTTATTAGTATCAGTCATATTTTTCTGTAGTTGTGAAGCAGAAATAAAATCACGAATTAATGGGGAGCGCTGTATTGCCTTGGTCCAAAAACAAATTGATTTTGGACCACGTCTATTGAATTCACCTGCAGCCAAGCAGACGGCTGAATGGATTGCCGCAGAAGCGAAAAAACACGGTTGGAGTGTCGTTATAGACGAATGGACTGAAAAGCACCGAGGTAAAGTGAATACCTATCGCAATGTAATATGTACCTTAGCAGGAGAGAGTGATGATTTTATTCTCTTGGGTTCACACTATGACACAAAAACAATTTCAGGGAAGCCTAATTTTGTAAGTGCAAATGATGGTGGTTCAAGTACGGCTCTGTTATTGGAATTGATGTCACATATTCCTAAAAATAAAATAGCCGTTCGAGCCGTTTTTTTTGATGGAGAAGAATGTGAAGTTAATTATTCGAATAATGATGGTTTACATGGAAGCCGGCGCTACGCCACTCAGCTAGTTTTAGCTAATACGGTAAAACAGTGTAAAGCGATGATTCTTCTCGATATGATAGGAGATAAAGATTTACACATTGCGATTCCCGCAAATGGTGACAAACCCTTGAAAGATTTACTTATGAAAGTGGCCAAGAAAAATGATTGGGGGCAGTATTTTTCTAAGGGAACTAATTCGGTTTTGGATGATCACGTACCGTTCGTAGAATTGGGCGTGCCTGCGATTGATCTAATCGACTTTAGTTATGGTCCAGGGAACTCTTATTGGCATACAGAAAAAGATACGATTGATAAATTATCGCCTAAGAGTTTTCAAATTGTGGGTGAGCTAACTTTACAAGTGCTGGAAAAATTACGTCCATAAGCTTGTCGTATCTTTTAATTCTCGATTAAAATTCGTCGAGGATGGTCTTAAAAACTAGCTCTCTTTCTTCAGAGTTTTGGTAAGTAAAGACTTCGGCACCAGGATGTTGGTTGCGAAACCAAGTGCGCTGGCGTTTGGCGTATTGACAGGTTTTAATGATGAGTCGTTCTTGAAGTTCATTTCTGTCTAAAGCACCTAGAAGAAACTGTTGAATCTCTTTGTAGCCGAGTGCTTGGCAAGCCGTTGGGCTTTCTAGTAGTCCTTGTTGGATGAGTTCTTGAGCCTCTTCTATCCATCCTTCACTTAACATTTTAATGCAGCGTTTAGCAATGAGTTCACGGCTTAATTCAGCTGCAGGCATGAGGATGATCTGGCGACAATCAAAGCGAGGCTCTTGTGCAAAGCTTCTTTCCGGTAAAGGGCCATTTAATAGTTTCGCAGCTTCATAGGCGCGCAACATACGGCGATCGTTATCTTTGAGTTTTTCAGCACTCAGCGGATCAATTTTTGCGAGTTCAGCAAAAATGTGGGTAGATCCTTCTTGTTCATAGCGCTCACGAATTTCCTGTGCCAAAGTTTTATCGCTGGGCAGGGTGTCGGCGCCATAGAGAAACATTTTTGCATAGAGTCCGGTGCCGCCTGCCATGATCAGTGCTTGTTCATTTTTTTGATGCTCAAGTCTGATTTCCTCGGCTTGTTCGTAAAAGGCGGCAGCAGTCCATGATTGATTAATATCTAACTCATCAACCATGTGATGCTTAATTTGTTTTAATTCGTCGATGCTTGGTTTAGCACTGCCAATGTCAAGTTTGCGGTAATTCTGCATTGAATCACAAGAAATGATGGGGCACTGGAGTTTTTTTGCTAAAGCAAAGGCCAAGGAGCTCTTGCCACTAGCAGTAGGACCAAGGATACTAATCAGCTTTTTGTTCATCGGTCTTAGTTTTGGGGGCTCTTAGAGAGGCAATGATATAAATGAAAACGGATACACAGATTGCGCTATCCGCAATATTAAAAGCAGGAAAGCGATACCAACCTTCTTTTATTACATAGGGTATAAAGACTTCAATCATATCGACTACGCCTGCAGGACGAAAGGCGCGATCAATACCATTTCCCATAATTCCGCCGAGCATCATTGAGATGGCTAGGAAGTTTATTTTGCGCTTTTCGCAAAGTTTAGGGAATTCAAAAAGGATGACAAAGAAAGCGACAAAAGAGACAATGGCGAGGATATTGGTATGTGAACTACCTATGCCCCATGCAGCACCTTTGTTTCTGTAGTGAACGAGATTGAAAAAACCAGGGATGATTTCCTTGATCAAGCGAGGAGAGTAGGGCGTCGCTTGTATGGTCATCACTTTAGTGATTTGATCTAGAGCAATCAAAGTAACACATAAAAGAGAAGGCCAACCTATAAAGTCGACCTTCAAATCTTTGAATCGATCAAAGAATATTTTTTTAAGCTTATTCAGTGTAGTATCTCTACTCAGTGAAATCCGTGCCAATTGTATTATTGGTAAAGTGAGCGACACCTTGAGATTCACGAGTACTCTTGCAGCCTACGCAAAGCTTAGCGTAAGGAAGGGCATCGAGACGTGCTTCAGCAATATCTTCACGGCAGTCAACGCAACGACCATATTTGCCTTGATCTAATCTTTCGATAGCTTGCTGAACAAGTTGGACTTTAATGCCTTCGTCACTCATAACATTGAGGTTGATTTCGCGCATGAAGTTATCTGAACCAACATCGCCACCGTCTTCGCCGGCATTTCTATCTACTTGGAGGTTGACGCCATTAAGCATTGAGACTTGATCAACGAGTTGAGCGCGGAGGTCAATAAGTTGCTCATAACGTTGTTTCTTGTTCCCACGGTATCTTGGCAGATCTAATTGAATATCAACTTGAGTAGGTTTGCGTGTAGACATATGTGTATTTCCCAGTGTGCGAATCGTTTAGTGTTTTTAGATTTTGAAATAAAATGCAAAAGCTTAGCAATTCAAGACATAACAATTGAAATATCGGTCCTTAGCTTTAGATTCAGCAAAAATTAACAATATTTTAAGGTAAAAAGATGAATAAGCCAGTTTCGGTAGTGATAATGGGTGCATCAGGTAATTTAGCATTGACTAAGTTATTGCCAAGTTTATATACACTATTTACTTCAGGAGCCCTTCCTGCGCAGTTTTCTATATCTGGTTATGCTCGTACAGCGATGAGTCACGATGAATTTCGTGCAAAAGTAAAAGCAAACCTCATGGATAGTGTTGAAGAAACTCAATTAGTAGAGGCTCTGGTCAAAAACTTCCTCGATAAGATTTATTATCATGCAGGGAATTATGATTCGGCAGAAGATTTTGTACAACTTAAAGCTGAATTAGACGACATTAATGCTGATTTTGGTGAGGATATTAAGCGCGTCTTTTATCTATCTATTCCACCGGCAGTATTTGAGCCAGTCATTAATTCACTTCGCGAAAGTCAATTAGTAGAGAAAGGCAACCTCGATCATTTTGTTGTTGTAGAAAAACCTTTTGGTTACGACACGGATTCGGCACGTGAGTTAAATGCTACGATTGGAAAAACTTTTGACGAGAGCCAAGTCTGTCGCATTGACCATTACTTGGGTAAAGAAGCCATTCAGAACCTGATGGTAATGCGTTTTGCGAATATTATTTTTGAGCCCGTTTGGAATAGAAACTACGTTGAGTCAGTAACAATTAGCTGGGAAGAAGATAAAGCTATTGGAGACCGCGGGGGCTATTTTGATGATGCGGGCATTATTCGAGATGTTATTCAAAATCATTTATTACAGATCCTTGCACTTGTGGCAATGGAGCAACCAACTGAACTCACTTCAGATGATATTGCCAATGAAAAAAATCGAGTTCTTCGCGCAATGGAGCCTTTCAAGGACGAAGATGTGGTCATAGGTCAATATACCGATGGGGTATGTTCGGGACGTTCGGTTAATTCTTATAGAGATGAGCCAGGTGTCCCTAAAGATTCTAAACGTGATACTTTTGCAGCGATTCGTTGTGAGATCAATAATCAGCGTTGGAGTGGAGTACCGTTTATCGTTAAAGCTGGTAAGGCAATGACGAAAAGCATGACAGAAATCACTATTCAATTCAAAGATGTTGCTGGAAGTATTTTTGCCAATTCACCTCATCATCCCAATAAGTTGGTGATTCGTGTTCAGCCAGAAGCTGGTATGATTTTCAACATAACTAATAAAGTTCCAGGTAAGGGCATGGTCTTAAAAGATGTTAAGATGGACTTTACTTACAATAGTGGCTTTGATGTAGCAATGCCTGGCGCATACGAAAGGCTTTTACTTGACGCAATTAATGGTGATAAAAGTTTATTTATTTCTTATGAAGAACTGATTCAGTCTTGGGAACTATTTACTCCGATACTTAAAAAAATAGATAAGGGTGAAAAAGACGTTCACTTTTATCGTGCGGGAACGTCAGGACCTGATGCAGCTAATTTTGAATAGAAGTATTTAAAATCTAAAAAAAAAAGGCTCGTGTTTACACGGGCCTTTTTTGTGTATTAATACTAGCGCTTAAATTTTGCGATTTTAAAAATCCCGTAAGGTGGCTTTGATGATGCGCTTCATTGTATGTTTCAGTTGTTCACTGAGTGAAGCTACTTGGGCATGGATGAATAAGCGATCAAGGCTCGTGCCACCCGGATAATCGGAGCGCATTAATTTTATTAGCATGCGATGTGCACGCTTTTGGCAATTGAGAAAAATTAACATTTGCGCTTCTTTGCGAGCAGCACGAAATAATGAGTAGTTAAAAATTTCATTGTAGATAATTTTTGTTCTGCAAGCATACGGCATTCTTCAAAGCAGAGCATTGCCCGTAGATGCTTGCCGTCTTTATATTCTGCTTCTCCTGTAAAGAGTAAAGCATAACAGTGCGTCAAGTCTTTAGGTAGAGTGTAAGTCATAAGTAAACCCTAGATTAATTGAAAATACTTTAATTAGGAAATGAATGAATTCAATAATAAGATTAAATCTCAATTAAAGATATATTTGAGGGTTGTGTAGTATTAGAGAGTTTATTTAGAGCCCATTAGTTGGCTAGGAATGTGGCGATTTCTCTGAGTTCTTCCATAGAAACTTGCTTGATGCGTTCAGCCATTTTTCGACCTTTTTTGTCATCTGGATGATTTCCGCGTCGACCTTCCATGAAGTCTTGGCATTGCTTAACGATATACCAGGACTCAAGGTGCTGAAGCGAGGGGCTGCCAGTAAAGAATTTCCCAATGCTACCTTCGTGGCAGCCATAACATTTTTGCTCATAAAGTTCTTGACCCACCTTGTGGGTAACTTTTATCTCACTCGATTTCAGAGCTTGTTGGTGAGCAAACCATCTATTGATTTGCTTTAGTTCATATTCATCAATATGGAGGATGGCTTTACCCATAGCTATGGCTTCTTTTGAAGAGCTAGAATTTCCTCGAATTCCCAGTTTATATTTTTTGACTTGGGCATTTATATATTTTTCCTCTAATCCTAGTAAACTAGGGGCTCCGACGGACTGGCCCTTTGAGTGACAGTTATTGCATTGCTGTATCTGATTTTGAGTATTTTGGCTGAGTTGATTGAATTCCTGTGGGCTTTGACAGGAGCTTAGGAGGAAAAATGTTAATGCAATGAATGTTTGTTTCATGAAAGACCTGGTGCTTAGTGTTTTACAGTTCTTTAATGTGGCACGAAACTCTTAGGATGAAAATGTTTTTTTGATTTTAAATCAGGTAAATTTTTGATTTTGTAGGTATTGCTGTGAGTCCGCTAATGGATTTATTTATCGTTCTGGCTTCTCGATTTGAATTCAGCATATTTGTCGATGTCTAGGGAGAAGATTTTTGAATTGAAAATAGAACTTAGCAACAGACGTAAATAAGTGCCTCTCAAGCCTCTTCGTTAGTTGATTTTTTTACTTACTAAGGCAATATAGGAGTTATTAAAAAATAATAAGGTGACAAGATGTTAGTCCATACAGTATTTTTCTGGTTAAAAGAAGATTTAAATGAAGAGCAAAAAGCCGCTTTTTTTACGGGCTTAGAAACTTTGAAAGAAATCCCTTGTTCAGGTCCAGTGATGACAGGGACTCCATCTGCCACAAATAAACGTCCTGTTATTGATGATAGCTATGATTTTGGATTGACTTGTGTTTTCAATAGTGTTGAAGAACACGATGTCTATCAAACGCACGATATTCATCAGAAATTTATTTCAGGATGTGCACAGTATTGGTCTCAGGTAAAAGTTTATGACTACGATTAAAGTACTTTTAATCTTAGGTTTAGGATTCTTTTTCACTTCATGTGAAAGCCATGACTGGGATAAAGATGATGCTCTGCAGGAAATGGTACAGCTCTTTGCGATATTACCTGATAACGCTCCTGATAGTCAGTTGACTCGCACCGTTCCTGGAGCCAATGGCAGACCGATTAAAGTGAATCGTATTCCCATGCTAACTAACCTTGAATTAGCCCACGCAGAGACTCGTTATCACGATAACAATGATGATATGATGGTTATCAAAGTTAATCTCAGTGGTATGGGTGAAAATAAATGGAGAATAGCGAGCGCTAATTATGCCGGTTATCGCGCGGTTATGATGGTCGGCGACGAATTTAAATGTTTCATGAAATTTGATCCCTATTTTCAAAAGGGTCCCGTAAGATTTTATTGTTATTTAACCTCTGCAGAAGCAGATGAAGTCTGTAGTTTGATTAAGAAAAATTATAAAGCTTTAGTAAGGAAATAAGAAGGTACATATGTCAGTAGACAAATTAGAATCATTAATTTCAAGCGCCAGTGATGAAGGCAAAGCCAGTGAAGAAGTTGTAGCTTGCGCACGCGCAATCAAAGCAGATGATTTGTCATCTAGCCAACGTACAAGCGTAGGACAAGCCATTGAGTTGTTTTGTGCTAATGGCGCAACGGATCAACATAGTGTTGAATTAGTCATTGCAGTGGGACTCCTCAAACCCGTAGCGGAATTATCAGCAGCATACGGTAGTTTAGCTCGCGAAGTTTTCTCAGCATACCCAGATCCGAGTGCAGTACAAGAAGCCTTGGGCGAAGGTACAGTAGCTGAACTCGCTAATAGATTCCAGGTTTTACTCATTATCCTCGGTGATTTCAGTTCAGTCAAAGCTTTTGGTAAAATTAAGCTCTCTGAGCTTTCAGTCTATCACGTAGATTTTGGTTTTGGTCAAGTTGAGTCAGTAGATAAAGTGACTAGCCAAGTTTCTGTGAAATTCAAAGTTGTGCAGAAAGTTCCATTAAAATTCTTTGCTAAAAAATCTCATATTCTTTTGCCTGGAACACTTGGTTCCAAGTTGGTAAAGGGTGAGAAAATGGTTATTAAAAATGTGCTCTCCAAAGAGTTAGTTAGCCAAATTGAAGCTGAAACAGTGCCGAGTCTCAAAGTTAGTCAGGCAATGATTACAAGACTGGTAATGCCAGCATATATCAAAACAGCCAAAGCTTTTGACGAATGGTACCGTCGTCGCGTATTAGCCGACAGTAATAAAAAATCGACATCAGCCAGTGGTCGCTCATGGGAAATGAGCCGTAGTTTGGACGAGCTCAAAGTTGCTTTGAGAGATACAGAAGAATTGAGCTTTGGTGAAGAAGAGAAAAATACTTTAATTAAAGCATTTAGATTTGCTGCTGCTAGACCAGCTCAAAATAAAATATTTGCAGAGTCACTAGCAGTTATTTGGGAACTTATCGACGAGAAAGAATACCTCGTTGACATGATTCAAGAGCTTGCAGAAACGGCTTCGATTTGGAAAGACACAGCGGACTTTGTCAAAGTTTCGACTCCAATGAATGTAAAAACAATTGCCGCTTGGTTTGCAGTAACTTTAGAAGCTAAAGGCATTGGATATTTTGCAAAAGATGTAATGCACATGCCAATCAAATTCCTCAATGCTATTGATAAAATTGGCGACGAGAAAAATGCAATTGCTTTAGAGGCCTCAGCAAAAACGGAAGTTGTCTTAGGTAACTTAAGTGCTGCAGTAGCTTGTTGGTTATGGAATAAATTGGGTAAAAAACCAGCTGAACTAGCTGAGATTATTACGACGCCAATTCAAGTTTTTCGTGCTTTAGCTAATGCAGAGACTGCAGATAAATCAGGTAAAGACCTACGTAAGCTTATTATGACAAACGAGGACTACCTCGAGTTTTTACTCGGTACAGGTTCTGATGAGAATGTTAAAAGTTTAGTGAGCACAGTAAAAACTTTCCCCGGTTTAGATAATGGCGAACGTCAAAGCTTATTAGTTAAAATTGTTCGTATCAAGCCAGATGCACTCAATCAAGTACAAGAAAGAAAAGTTGAAGTGAAAGTGGGTAAATTACCACAAGTAACTTCTCAGCGTTCTTACAAAACTCTTCAAGAAGAGCATGCTAAACTTATCAGTACTGATATCCCCGAAAATTCAAAAGCTATTGCGGCAGCCCGTGAACACGGTGACTTACGTGAGAACTTCGAATTTAGAGCTGCGAAAGATCGTCAAAAATATCTTCAATTACGCGTTGGTGAACTCGATGCTTTGTTGAATAAAATTGGCCCTACAGATTTCTCTGAGTTCAAAGTTAAAACTCGTGTAATCCCAGCATCAAAGGTTATGATCAAAACTTCTGAAGGTGATGCTGAGTACTCTATTGTGGGTGTGCTTGATGGTGATCCAGATAAGAATTGGCTCTCATTCGAGACTCCTTTAGCTAAATCAATGCTTGGTCATCAAGCAGGTGATAAAATAGCTATGCCTGATGGTGGTGAAGCTGAAATTTTAGCTGTTGCGCCTTTAGACGAAGATACGCTTAGCTTTTTTGTAAATTAAGGAACGAAAATGTCTACTGCTTATATATTTCCTGGCCAAGGTTCACAGAAAAAAGGTATGGGTGCGGAACTGTTTGATAAATTCTCTGATTTAGTTGCAATAGCAGATCAGGTTTTGGGTTATTCAATTGTTGAACTCTGTACTGAAGATCCACGTGAAGAGCTTAATAAAACTCAGTTTACGCAACCCGCGCTCTATGTAGTAAATGCTTTGACTTATCTTGATAAGATTGAGTCAGGAGAGACGGCACCAGCTTATTTAGCAGGTCATAGCTTAGGTGAGTATAATGCTTTATTTGCGGCCGGTGCCTATGATTTTGAAACGGGTCTTAAGCTCGTTCAAAAACGTGGCGAAATTATGAGCAAAGTTGAGGGCGGTGGTATGGCTGCCGTACTCGGCTTAGATGGCGAGAAGATCAAAGAAACTCTTGTTGAAAGTGGTGTCGAAGGTGTTGATGTGGCGAATTTTAATTCTCCAAGTCAAACGGTATTGTCTGGTATGAAAGATGATATTGTCGCCGCCGAGCAAGCCTTCAAAGATGCTGGAGCTAAACGCTATGTCGTTTTGCCCGTAAGTGGAGCGTTTCACTCGCGTTACATGGAAGGTCCACGTGAGGAATTTCGTCAATTTGTTGAGTCTTTTAATTTCGCAGAGATTAAAACTCCGGTTATTTCAAACTTTGAAGCGGCACCTTATGAGAGCGCACGTATTTCTGATCTACTCTGTAGTCAAATTGCGGGTTCTGTTCGTTGGGTGGAGTCTATCAGGCTGATGAAAGATCTTGGTGTTGAAGAATTTGTTGAATGTGGCCCTGGTCGCGTTTTAGCAGGTTTGATTCGTCAGATTGGCTAAATAATCACTCGATTATTTTAAAAATGCGGAGTTCGCGAATTGCGAAGTCCGCATTTTTTTTGTTAAAATTCGATGACTTAAGCTTAGGGAAATAGCGGGTTCTATTGGGGATAGGGCAGGCGTGTAGTATAATCTCTATAGCTTTAGAGGATGTTTTATGACGTGTAAAATTTTGTTCGTTGTTTTTGTTTGGTGTATTTCCTGTACCAGTACGAGTAATTCGACCAAGCTCTTTGATCTGCCCGAGATGCAGACGGTGAGTTTAACTCCTGTTTCTTTTATTCAAAAAGAGATATCGGAATCTTCCGGATTGGTGAAAAGTCGTAGCTATCCAAATTTATACTGGACGCATAATGATTCAGGGGGAAAAACCCGTCTTTATGCGCTTAGATTTGAAGATAATGCGCAATCAAGTATTGAGGCAGTTTTAGATTTAAAGGGTGTTAAGAATCAAGATTGGGAAGATATTAGCATAGATATTAACGGGAATTTGTATGTTAGCGATACGGGCAACAATAGTCAGAAACGGAAATTCCTGCACTTTTATGTCATTTCTGAAAAGTCCAAGACTGGTCATGCTAAAGAGTATAGTTTTCGTTTCCCAGATTATCAGAAGCCCGTGAAACATAAAAATTTCGATTGTGAAGCAATGTTCCATTTTCAAAATAAATTATACGTACTGACTAAGCATCGAGATGATGCAAAAACGAAACTTTATCGTTTTAATGAATTGATAGAAGGTAAAATTCTAGAGCCTGAAAAATTACATACCTTTGATATTGGTGGACAAGTAACGAGTGCAGATATGTCTCAAAGTGAAAGTCAATTGGCAGTTTTGACTTACAATAGTGTGTGGCTATTTAAAAATTTTAAAGGAGATAACTTTTTTTCGGGTGATGTTTATTTTTTGCCCATCTCCGCAAAGCAATGCGAGGCAATTTGTTTTGATAATGAAGAAGAGCTTATTATTACCAATGAGCAACGCGAAATTTTCCGTGTAGCGGTACATGACTTTATAAAAATCAATAAACGCAAGTAAATAAAGACTTCAAGCTGTCAAAAAAGCTGCTCTCATGAACATATATAAGAAAAAAGTTTAGCGGAGCCAAAATGAATAAAATTATCAGCCTATTAATTTTTTGTATATGTGGAGCAGTTTTCTCTGAAGAGAAGCCGAATATTATTTTTATTGAAGTCGATGATTTACCTGCCCATTATGTTGGGGTCATGGGAGCTGATTTTGCTCAGACACCTACTTTAGATACAATCGCCGATCAAGGTGTATTATTTACAAATGCAGTGTGCCAGGGCACGATGTGTGGACCCTCGAGGAATTCTCTCATGGCGGGTGTGTATCCTCATAATATAGGGATGTACCAGAATGGCCCTTTCAAAGGTTTGGGTGCGGATATTTGGACTTTGCCGAAAGCCCTACAGCGAGCGGGCTATACTACGGCTCATATAGGAAAAAGTCATCTTCATCCAAGTAAGGAAGGTTTAACAGGTACGAAAGAAGAAATTCGTACGGAAGGCCATAGGCGCTTAGGTTTTGATTATGTATGGCAGTCTTTGGGGCGTGCAGTTGTGGGTGGCAAGGAGCCCGAGAAGGGGGTAGATAGTTATGTAGATTTCTTGATAGATGAAGGCTATTTTGAGCAGATGAAAAATGATCGAGGTAAAGCCACTACTTTACCTGATGATATATATTTGGATGGCTTGTTTACCAAGCTCTCCGAGAAGTTCATTTCAGAGCAAGAAGACCCCTATTTTTTGTGGTTGAACTACTCAGTTCCCCATGGTCCTTACGACGTAAAACAAGCTTACCATGACCGTTTTGAAAAAACTCAAATTCCAAAACCAAATGCTATGGATGATAAAGGTGAAAATATTCCTTCATTATTACGGCCAAGTCCATTAAAAGATTTTTCTAAATTAGAGAGTAGTCAGAAAGGGAATTGTGCGAGTATAGCTTTTATGGATGATCAAATTAAAGCTATTTTAAATGCTGTAGAGCTTACGGGAGAAAAAGATAATACGATTATCGTGTTCTTTAGTGATCATGGCATATTGGTGGGTGAACATGGTTTACATCATAAAAGTACTCTTTACAAAGAAGTTCTTAATCCAGCGTTAGTTATTTATGATCCTCGTCAATCGCAGGCTAAAGTTGTCAGTGCTCCCGTACAATTGTTAGATTTACTTAAAACCACCCTCGATTGGGCTGGAGCCTCTGATGAGGATAAAGCTCAGCCTTATGGGGATAGTTTAATGCCTTTGCTTACTGGCCAAGGTGAATTCAATAGAGATTTTGCAGTAGGAGAATCACCGGGATATTTCGCAATCGTAACGGAGAAATATAAATATATTGCTCCCTTTGATTATCAAAAAGATGGCAAGATTGTCTTGTTTGATCTAACAAATGATCCCGATGAAATCAAGAATATTGCCGATCAAAACCCCGAGCTAGTCGCTATGTTTAAAGAAAAAGCGAAAAAGTGGTTGGCGGAGTCAGGAGAAGTTTTGGTTCAGGATGCACCACCAAGTAAAGAAGAGAAGCGCCGTAAAAAAGCTGAAAAAAAGGCAAAAGAAGCCAAGAAGAAGAAATAAAACGCATATGAAGTCATAGCATTTACTTTCGTTTATATTTTGCCTTTAATGATGTGGTGTTTTATATTCTGTGTACTTTGGAAAGGAGAAATATTATGGCTCATAATCGAGTTAAAGAAAGTTGTTCAGATCAATCTGTTTATTATCTTGTAACTAATCGCATTGCTGGCGGGCGAATGTTATTCAGAGATCAGGAAAAACAGAAGCTCAAAGATTTGTTATTTAAGGGATGCGCAAGATTCAGTTATCAGCTAATTGATTATGTTTTCATGGATAATCATTTTCATTTATTGATCAAAATCCCTCCTACTTCTCAGATGGATGACGTGGAGCTCTTACAGCGTTTTCGACTTCATAAACAAAATGAAGAAATCACTTTTATTAACTCAGCGCAGAAGGATGATTTTCGAGATCAAATCCATGACATTTCTTTTGTCATTGGAAACTTTGAACAGCGATTCGTTCAGTGGTTCAATAAGGAGCATAGCTCCTGGGGGCGTTTGTTTGGTCAGAGATTTGATTCGGAAATGATTGAAGTTTCAGCTCAATCAGATTCTTTACTTCGGGTCATGGCTTATATCTCTTTGAATCCAGTTCGAGCCGGAATTGTTTCTGATCCAAAAAACTTTCATTTCTGTGGATATTCAGATCGTTTGGCAGGCGGCGATATTGGTAAATCAGACGATGAGTTCTTTGATCTCTTTTGTCGTGGGATCGAAGCTAATGACATCAGAGATAAACAAAAGAATTTCAGAGAGGTTTTTAGGGCGTATATGCTCGGCTTAAGGCGTTATGAAAACGCCGATTCACAAACTTTGGCGGAATTCTTCAGAGAAGTGAATTTATCTGAGGAGCTCGCTTGGGATGATCTTTTTATTCATAAATGCCGATTCTTCACTAAATGCCTTGTGATTGGGTCTGAGGCTTTCGTTCGGGAGAAGTTGGTCAAATTCTCAGCTAAGATGAAATGGAAAAAGATTCATGAACCCTACACTGAGGATGAATGGAATGATATTTATTCGCTCAAACCTCGTAGGAAATCGGGATAAATCACCCACACAATAACCTTCAATATATCAGATTTAATCAAGACGACTTTTCAGACGTCTTGATAATCTTATTTTTATTTTAGACGCTGTTGTACTCAGTCGACTAATAATTTGATCAGTTTTCTTCTCCCATTAGCAGCTAAAAGAAAAAGTGGATTTTTACATACAATTTGACCCCTTAAAACGCAAAAAAGAGCCTCGATTTGAGAATCTTTTAAATCGTCTCTTCCGTAAGGCCTGCCCTTTGTCTTTCTTCCTCACATAAAAAAACAACTACAAGATCTGAATTATTTCTATAAATCTGTTGTAATAACGTATCCAAGTCAGGTTTTGCTAATTGAGACTGGTAGTCATAGTCATAAAACACCTGATCATTCCCAAGCGCTACTCTCAATGAATCCATGACCTTTGAAACATAGTGCCTTTTTTCACCTGGAAATGACATTGCTACTTTGAACTTAATATCTTCAATTTTATTCAATGACTTATCTACCTTTTTGATTGTTGGATTTTTGTACAAATTTTCCAGTGCTAATAATGACAATGTAAACGGTTCAGGTTCAATAAACTCAGCTTTCGCCCTTATGGGGTTTACTAAAGACAGATGATAGAGCAAATAGTGTAGCCACACTGCAATCGTATGGTGATTTAATGCTTTCACAGTCTTTACTTTTTCCCCTTCATCATTTCCTTGAGGCTCTGGAAGTTGAATTGAAGTCTCAAATAAGGTTCGTATTTTACGAGATTCTTTTTCATTAAAAAGACTACCTGCTCGCCTCGCCATTCGTATAAACAAATCTACTTCTTCGCCTTCAACTACTGCGAAACATGAAGATTCTGCACCACGAAGTCCCCACTTTAAATCACTACTCCTCAAGTCTTCAATTAATTGTTCACGGCTTTCCTCTGTCCCGATTTTACCGTAGTACTGCCAAAGCATTATTGTATGGTTCTTTTTATGGTAGCGTCTATTATTTAGGGCTTTATCCTCAACTATAAAGCTGAGGCTGAATTTCAAGTCGTGAAACTTATCTGCTTCCTTTTCAAACGCCTTTATCAATCGGTTAATTTCTGATTTTTGTTGAGGTAGTGACATGTAAAAAATCCATTGTATTATTAATCCCGTACAAATCTACACCAATAAAAAAGCGATGCCATTAAGCACCGCCTCTTTAGTTCTTTACTTGACCCATATCATCCGCTCAAACCAATGTGTATATTACGGTCTTAACCACAATATAGCTCCTTTCAATCTTAAATGGTGCGGAGGAAAGGAATCGCACCTTTCTTGTTTCTTCTGGTTCGGGTAAAGTCATTCATAAATGCGCTCTGCTCTCATTTGGATTGAAAGTGCCCACTAGGCTCCGCAGAAACATCACTCCGCACCAAATACTTGATTTAACGATTTTCATATCCATAAGCATCTCCTTGATGTTTAAAATCATATCAACAAAACCTACTTCCAATCCAAACAAGATTCTCACATTTATTTCAAAAGTTACCGTCAATCCCAAATTCTTTAAATTATCATTACCAACTAACCGTACTACCCTCTCACCAATTCCACAATCACACTCACAAGTATCAAACTAATCACACTCATTAAAAATATAAACATGCTCCCACCTATTCACTTTCATCGATATGTATTATACGGAACTGAATGCAGTGTTCTGTCTTCTAGACAATAAAAAAGCGATGCCATTAAGCACCGCCTTTTTAGTTCTTTACTTAATCGCCATTAAAAGGCTCTAGGTGTACAGACTATCAGAGATTAGTTTTTTGTAAGGTGAGCTTGGTTAGAAGTGCCACTACACCGACAGTTTATTGAGTCTTTATAGAATCTTGTGTGAGTTTATGAGCGTTGACACGCAGGGTTCTGTCTTAGTGATTAATCACGCCCATGTTTGAACCCAGTCATTAAATCGTTGATACTCTAATTGATTATTTAAGTATTTTATTGATGCTGACATTTCTTTTTCTAGATCTCCATCTGTCACACAAACCATTAACAAAACTTCTTTGCCAACAACTTTACGGAGAGAACTTAACAGCTTCAAGTATTTTTTAAATAATTGATCTTTATCTAAAGAACTATCTGATAAAGCTTGATTGAATTTATCTATAGATTCTACCTCAAGATCAATTGCCCATTCATGACAATTAAACTCGAAATATTCTTCATCTTCGGCTTCCCAATCATCTTCTTCATCAACTTCTTCATCAAATACATCCTCTGAAATTTTTTGTTGTAAATTAGATTTTGTATTTAAGAATACGCTTAGCGTTCTAAAATCTTCATCTACAACCAAAGCTAATGCAATTAGTTTTTGTTGCCTTGATACTGATTCCCAATGAGATCTGATATCTAAGCATATTTCCTGTAATTCTTTTGTAACATTACTCATAATAGACTATTATTTAAATTTACTTAATGACATAAATAAAGCTTCCACTTCTGTGTTTAAGGCTCTGACAACTGCCGATCTACCACCTGTGGCATCAGCTCTCTTTAAAATAGCGTATACCTGTTTAGCAACATCCGTTGTATGCACACCTTTCACATTAGAAGCCCACATCAAATTATCTTTTCCTTTCTTCCAATCTATTCCATATTTCTCTAAAATTTCCTGTGATTTTTTAGCATATCTTTGCATCTTCTTGCCAATACCTTTCTTAAAGACCTTATGGTGGCCATGCGGACGAATCATCCCTTGAGGTGCTGAGCCATGATGTTTTTCAGTTAAATCGGCCCAATCCATAAACGAAGCATCAAGACCAATCATACCAAGAGGTCTTGTACTCGCAGAAACAGTTGTCCCCGATATTGCCATCGCAGGCATAGGTCCATGTACAGGTAACATTGGAACTTGCCACTTAGGTATTGTCATATTGACGTTACCGCCCTTCTTAGAGATAGCCCACAACATGCCTTGTTGTGCACCAACACCTACATATTTACCATTATGGTAATCTTCATAATTACCATATAAAGGAACACGGTCATCCATACCACCAAGTGATGTATAAAAGCCCATTAGACTATCAATAGATTTACCACTTGAAAGACTATCCGAGATGTCTCCAGTCGTTACATGGGGTATTGCGCTAACGTACTCACTAGTTGTGACAACTGCATCGGTTACGGTAGATATTTTCTGTTTAGCTTTCATAACAGTAGTATCTACTTCTGATCGTATCAAAGATTTTCCTAGTCCCCAAAAAAGCCCTAGCCCATCGCCTACAACCTCAAGACCAGTACCTGTATCATCCCACCAACTTTTTATACTTGCCCCAGTAGGATCTCTCCAATCCATCCCAGAATAGTTAGCATATAGATTCTGACCGTCTTGGTAACCAAATGGATCTTCAGAGAGCCAACGGTTGTGAATGGGGTCGTAATCCCTGTAGTGTGTGTGGTAAAGACCTGTGAATGGGTCTTTGTAATCTTATGTGAATGAACTAAAAAGCTCACCACGCATTCGGGTGAGCTATCTAAATTGATATTGCGAAATCAGAAATTAATGTTTCCCCCACTTGTTCCACTTCTCTTCTGATAGGTGCATAAACTTTGATGCAGGCTCTTTCCTATCTACAACAAGGTAGCATATGCCCTTTTCATACTCTTCTTTATCATCATCTTTGGAGATATTTACTGTGTAGCTTTTACCTTCATACTCAAAGCTTACATATAAATCTACATTTCCAAGGATCTTCATGCCACTTGCATCAAATTTCCCTTCTAAATACTTTCCATGATTAATTAACCTAAGGTACTTCCTATACAACCAAATCTGTAATACGACTAAAATAATAATACATATATATGATTGTATAAAAAAACCATTAGATATTTTTGGAGCGCCATCTAAATAAAGCGGTAATGTCACGATACAAATTCCAAGCATTACTCCAAAAGCAATTTTTATAGAAATCTGATTCCAAAATACGTATAGCAATTTGTACATATGTGCTATTCCTTAGTAAAATAATCTTTGTACGAGAATATATGTAAATTCATAAAATCTGCTATACGTGGTTCTACAGGATTACCGACTTTTTGACTTGCTATATTTTGAGAAGTTTGCCAAACTCTATCATGAAATACTTTTCCAAATGCATTTCGTTGTTTTGTTGTATAATTACCCATAATTCCATTATAAAAGTCAGTTGCTATACCATTATGTTTATTCCAATGTGTTAAATATTCTAGCCTAGTCCTATCAAATCTTGGTGATATTCTATTTCGAAGTTCTTCTCTAGCCTCTAACACTGGATATGACATTAATTGCCAGTCGGGGAAATCTATAAATACAGATGCTAATTTTATATTAGATTTTTCGAGTGTTTCCTCATCCGACTTTAGGTGCCAGTATTCCCTATTAAGTTTAAATACTTCGACTGCTCCGAAAACTGCTCCCACAACTGGATTCGCTCTTTTTGCCATTTGATTACCAACAAGTTCTAAGCCTATTCCACTTACTGTCGCTGCAGTCGCTCCTAATTCTAATGATGTTGTTACTTTACCATAAGTAGATCCATTCACTAAGTTATCTGCATAATAGTCTTTCTGCTGATAGACTTGGTATAATGAGAAAGCTCCCGCAGTTCCATTAAATGCATTCCCTATACTGTTACGAATAAAGACACTCTCACCCCAAGGAACACGAGGGCTAGAGACGGTCACTTTAGGAAAGTTCTTAGTTAATGAATTAAAGAATTTAGCTTTATTGAAAATATTAATTGCATTAGCTTTCTTTAAGCGTCTCCAGCCTTGGCCATTAACTTCTCGCCATAAATGCCCATTGCCACCAATAATGTAATTGCCAATTTTACCATTTGCCCCTGCCATCTGTAAAGAAGTACCTCTTGGTGGTGTTTCAATTGCCGCACCAGTAGGATCTCTCCAATCCATTCCCGAGTAGTTAGCATATAGATTCTGACCATCTTGGTATCCGAATGGATCTTCACTTAACCAACGGTTGTGAATGGGGTCGTAATCACGGTAGTGAGTGTGGTAAAGACCTGTGAATGGGTCTTTGAACATGCCAGTCCAGCCGACATTATGTTTCTAGGGACGCGATCCCTCTCGAGCTCTCCCCGGAAGATACTGCCGTATGGGCAGATGCTTTTTATCCGCCTGTCTGGCAAGACCCTTGACCAGGCGACTAAGGGACTTTGCCCCGCTTAAAGGCTCTCAGCGCAAGCAGCGGCAGAACTCCATGCCCATTGGAAGTTGTAGCCGCCTAACCATCCAGTAACATCGACGGCTTCGCCAATGAAGTAGAGTCCTGGGACTTGTTTAACTTCCATAGTTTTGCTAGAGAGTTCTTTGGTATCGAGTCCGCCTAAAGTAACTTCGGCAGTACGATATCCTTCGGTTCCCGATGGGATGATGGCGCAGCGAAAGAGTCTATCATTGATTTGAGCAAGTTCTTTTTTAGAGAGTTGAGCAATAGCTTTTTCCGGAGGGCACAAAAATAATGCAATAAATTTTTTCGGGAGTAGAGGCTTTAGAACTTGTCCAAGGGTCTCTTTCGGATTGTTTTTGCGAAGATCTTGCAGGAAGGTTTCGGGATTCTGATCCGGAAGAAAGTTAAAAAAGACTTCCTGGCTCTCGCGCCAATAGGAGGAGATTTGCAGGATGGCGGGTCCAGAGAGACCTCTGTGAGTGAAAAGCATGTTTTCTCTAAAGGAAGTTTTTTTGTCGAGAAAAACGTTGCAGTCTAATGCGGTTCCCGCAAGGCTTATGGCAAGGTCAAGTTTGTCCCCGCTGAGCGTGAGTGGCACTAATCCGGGCTGTGTTGGGATGAGAGATAGATTAAACTGTTTAGCTATGTTATAGGCAAAGTTAGTGGCGCCAATTTTGGGCATAGATAAGCCGCCACTGGCAATGACAATCTTTGAGCTTGTGACTGTTCCGCTAGAGGTCTTGACTTCAAAACCGCTAGAGAGCTTATGAACATAGCTAATTTCGCATTGGTACTGCATGGTGACATCATCGGAGCGACATTCTTCTTGAAGCATAGCAAGTATTGCAGGTGATTTCTGGTCACAAAAAAGTTGGCCAAGAGTTTTCTCGTTATAAGTAAGTCCGTGGCTTTTGACTAGCTTGATGAAGTCGTGCTGAGTGTAGCGCTTAAGAGCAGAAATACAGAATCTTGGGTTTTGTGAGATGTAGCGATCGGGCTGAATATTTAAGTTAGTAAAATTGCAGCGTCCGCCACCCGAGATGATGATTTTGCGGCCCGGTTTAGCGTTGTGGTCAATGAGCAAGACTTTTTTGCCACGTTTAGCGGCGAGGCTAGTACACATGAGTCCGGCGGCACCGCCACCAATAACAATGAGGTCGTAGTTAGGCTTAGGATTCGAGTTCATTTTTATTCTCCGGTTCTTTGAGCATGAAAATGAAATAGACGAAGCCAATCGCGCCAAGTAGAAGTGTTAGCAGAAATCTTTTTCCAATAGAAGGGCCCGATTTAGGTGGGTTTTTCATGAAGTGAAAGAGTACGGCAAGTGCACAGGCCGTATGGACGACAAGTGTGAGCCCTGCGAAAAGCATAAAGGCAAGTTTGATATCAATTGCAAGAAGCATGTTTATTCCTTTACGGCAGTGTAAATCGTTACTGTTCCAAGACACAAGCTATCGGTATGTTTGACCGTGAAGCCACATTTTTCTAATAGGGCATTCATATCTTGGGGAGCTAAACAGTTTTTAATAGAGCGATCGAGGTATTCGTATGCTTCGATACGAGAACCGTAGATTTTTGCTCCTAGTGGAAGGGCAAGCGCCATGTATAGCGAGTGAAAAAAACTAATTGGTTTGAACTTGGGTTGAGTTAAATCCAGCATGGCGATGACTCCGCCTGGACGAAGGATTCTGTAGCATTCTTTATAAAAGCGTTCCAAGTCAGGTAAATTTCTTAAAACAAAAGCTGAAGTCACTGCACTCGTACATTCATTTTTGAAAGGTAAATCAGAGGCTGAAAGCCTGAGTACGTCTTGAGCATTGCCTGAATTGGCAGCAATCTCTAAGAACCTAGGGCAGATATCTGAGCTGAGGAAACGAGCTTCAGGGAGGTGTTTTTTAGCTAAGGCAGAGAGTGAGCCGGGGCCACAGCCAATGTCTAAGACAGGGTGACTAGGGTCGTAGTAATGCTTTAAACGTTTAAGAAGTTTAAGGCGCCATCCTTTGTCCATGCCCATAGAGATGAAAGTATTGATTTTCTCATAAGTATCAGCGATTTCCTGGAACATATCTTCGACATCTTTCCGCCATTTATCGGCATCGCTTTTGTTGATTGGTGTAAGTTTATCCATGCTGATATCCGGGTTGATTCGTGTAGTATTGAGCTTTGAAGACGTGATCAATGAGTTTGTGTTTGGCACAAAGTTCGATGTAGAAGTTAAAGTTAGAGATTTCCGTTTCGCCACATTCAAAATGGAGGTTGTGTAAGTAAGACATAGGCTTCGTAATTTCGGGGTAAGTTTTGCGGCAGGCCTTAGCGAAAGTTTCTTCGCAGGCAAAGGATTCGGAGGGTGCATTTTGAAGTTTGTTAACCAGTAAGTCTATCTCAGAGGCGTACTCTACTAGGGCGTCTTTGCGAATGGCGCAAAGCGCAAAGACAATGTCGCGATTAAAACTTTCTCGCCAAGCAGCACCGAGATCCCATGAGTGAGTGAAAGTGGAAAAATCTTCTGTTAAGGCTTCGTCGCCAATGGTGAGTGCGGCAATGGCGTCCTGAGGGACTCCTTGGTGGCAGTCATAATTAATGAGCTGTTTTACTTTAATATTTCTTTCGCCTAAAAGAATACTAAGTATAGAGATGGATGTAGCCGAAGCGGAAGTGGTGTGGATCGTTTTGCCATCAAGTTCATCAATAGGAACTTTTGAGACCAATTTCACAGAGTTTACATAGCCTTTGGATGATAGTGAAATACCAGGAGCAATGACATAATCTTGCTGATTTCTTAGGTACTCAAAGGCTGAGACGAGACTCATCTGCAGTTCGCCTTGAGCAAGGAGTTGGTTGAGCTTTCCTGGGCGGGCTAAAATAAACTGCCAGTTTTTTGCCGGATTTTGGTCTCGGGTAATGGGCCAGGAAAATGGAAAGGCATTTAAATAATTGATTAAACCCAGTTTAAGCATGATCGTCTTCTTTCCAGCGTTTAAAGAGCTTGTGGTCTATATTAATTTGATCGAGTGCTTTTCCCGCAACAAAATTAACCATGCCTTCAAAGCTGTTGTCGCCATGATAAAAACCTGGTATGCAAGGCACGATTTGTGCTCCAATTCGTGAAAGCTTGAGGGCGTTCTCTAGATGAATGGCACTTAAAGGAGTTTCGCGTAAGCCGATCACTAGGGGGAAGCGTTCTTTGAGGCAGACATCGGCCGCACGTTCAATGAGATTTGATGAAAAGCCATTTGCGATCGCCGCAAGACACTTTGCAGAGCAGGGCATGATAATCATGCCATCATGACGAAAGCTCCCGGATGAAATAGCGGCACTGAGGTTTTTTATATTCTCATGTTGTATGAGTGCTTGTTCATCAGGGGAGAAAGTTTTAATGAAGTCTTCTAGGCTTCCTTCATTCATTTCTTCGAGCCAAATTTGCTTGGCAGTAGGAGATGCGACGAGAAAGACTTTGGCTCCAGTCTGGACCATAGATTTCAGGCAAGTTTTGGCAAAGTAGGAGCCCGAGGCGCCACTAATGGCAAGGATGTAGGTTTTTTGGCTCATTTTTGAAAAGTACTCAAGGCAGTGTTGAGGTAAACTTCGAGTTCATCAATAGGCATCGACGAACTCATGTTTTGAAGTGCTTGGCGTGCTTGTCTTTCGAGCGTATCAATTTCTAGTTGCATTTTTTTATCGACTTGGATGAGGGTGAAGATTTCTTGAACTAAGGGGTGATTAAGACCACAGCGTTGTTGGCTCGTGATTAAATCAACAAGTTTTATTTTTAGCTCAGGGGGTGCGTGCTCGAGCATTAAAATCCAAGGGAGAGTAATAAAGCCATTGCCAATATCAGCCCCACGATCTTTGTTGTCTTGTTCGCCAGCTTTGCAGAAATCAGCCCAGTCGTCGGCAATTTGGAAGATAAGGCCGAAGCTATCGGCGTATTCACCAACAAGTTTGATATCATTTGGAGTTTTATTAGCCAATCGAGACGCTGCTTTGGTGCATAGACTTAGAAGTGCGCCGGTTTTTTTCTGTAAAACAGTAAAGTATTGTTGCTTAGTAACTTCGATATTACCTTTGTAGGCTTGTTGAAGCAGTTCGCCTTCGATTAATTCTTTGACAGTAGAGGCAGCGTCAGCCGTAACCCAAGAAGACAATCGGGAAGATAAAGAAAAAATAGAGGTGAAGAGTAGGTCGCCGAGAAGTAAAGCAATGGAGTTGCCATGTACGGCATTCATAGTGGGTAAATTACGTCGCAGTGCGCAGTCATCAATGAGGTCATCGTGAACTAAGCTCGCACAATGAATACTTTCACATACGGCAGCAAGGATTGGAGCCTCAGCGTGCTTATCTAAGAGTGTGAAAACGAGTAGGGGACGAAGCTGCTTTCCGCGTGAATTTTTTAAAGCATGAGACAGATCACTAGTCTGGGGGGCGCTTGAATGCAGGGTGTCCTGGATAAGGTCATTACATTTGGCCAAGGATGAGGTATGAGATTCGGTGATTTGTTTGAGGCTTTTTAGTGTATCAGACTGCATAAAAATTCCGTAAAAATTAATATAACTCAAAAAATAGTCCGGATTAGCTGTTGCGCAAAGTTGAGCACTGGAAAAATTGAACTTATCTACTAATTTGGCGGACATGTATATAAAATGAATTTTTTGGGGTAAGCAATGGCAAAAAGAAGTCTTAATTCGATCTGGCAGAATGTAGAGAAGTTTTATCAGTCGTATAAAAATGATAAAACAAGCCTAACACAAGCTGAAGATAAGCTTAATGAGTTACTAGCAAAAGAAGATGTACAGACAATTATCAACGATTTGGGTCGTGTACTTTTATCTGAATTTGATACTTTTGCTCAATCAAAATTCAAATTAGCTTTAGCGGGAGATGACCCCAAGTTTGTTCGACCTACGTCGTATGACGCAAAATCGAAGGTTTTATCCGTCGACCCCTTCCGCGTATTAGAATTTTATGATCAATGTAAATTATACTCAGAAGATCCTCTTAGTTTAGGTGGTGGAGATTTTGATTCCTACCGCAAAAATGCTTTTATGGCAGAGCTCTGCAAGTTACCAACTAAAGCGATGTTGTTTTTGAAAATCTTACAACAGTCTGCAATTACGGATGGTTTAACACATATTGGTCTTTCTGAAGTTCCACAAGGTATTTTAGATGATGTGTCTTATTACCAAACTTTACTTTGGGCACTTGCACAACTCGAAAGAAAAATGTATGCAATGAATGGTATCCACCTTCGTACTGAATATACTTTGGTATGGCACGAAGCTGAATGGACATCAGGAGCTTAATAAGATTTAGTAAAATCTTTTAGCAAATGTCTTCAAAAAACTCTGGGAAAGCTTATTGTAATAAATAAGTTTATCCAGAGTTTTTTAGTTTGTAGGCAAACGGTGGGATCAGGAGTGAAGCATGAGAAAAAATAATAGTCTTTCCGCCGTGATAGATTTAGGTTCTAGCGGCATTCGTTTATTAATTGCAGAGAAACGAGCAACTAAATGGAAGTCTTTAGAGACCTTAGAGAAAAAAAGTTCTCTTGGGAGAGACGTCTTTAATAGTGAAGAGATTTCTGAGCAATCCTTTCAACAAGTCGTTGAAATTTTAAGGTTATTTCGCGAATATATTGATTCATGGAATATTCCTTCCTCGCGTATCCGTTGTGTTGCGACCTCTGCAGTAAGAGAAGCCCATAATCGCGACATGTTTATCGAGCGCGTCGAATTACACACAGGATTTGTCTTTCAAGTCCTGGAGGCCATGGAGGCCAACTTACTTACTTATAGATCAGTGGATCACGCTTTACGTGGCCATTTACGGATTAAAAAATCGAATGCTTTGATCGTTGAGACTTCTGGTGGAGGCACGAATGTGCTGATGCTGAACAAAGGTTTGATGGTAGGAGCCCACTCTTTAAATTTAGGTTCCATTCGTTTTGAAAAAGAATTAAAGTCAGGTGTGGGAACGAGTAATTATTTAGAAAAACTTTTAGATCAGAAAACACTTGTGGCGACTCGCCAGTTTGAAATGGAATTCCCTTTAAATAAAGTCAAATATTTCATTGCTTTAGGTAGTGATATTCGCCGTGTTTCAGGTCAAATTGGAGAAAAGAAAAAAGGCTATTATCTCATCCAAAAAGATAGTTTCTTAGAGTTGCTAGAGAAGATATCGGGGATGGAGAGTGTAGAAGTCGCCAGTGAATACGGCGTTCCATTTTCTGAATCGGGGGCCTTTTTTGCGACCTTACAAATCTATGGAGCTTTTTTTAAGCAATGTGCAGCGATAAGTGTAATTGTCCCCAAAGTCAGTATCCGTGAGGGCGTTTTACAGGCGAGTAAACGCATTTCGAATCTGGCAAGTTTAGAAGATGAAATTGCTGGGGCTTGTTATTCCTTAGCGGCAAAATTTGGTGTGGATAAAAAACACTCAGATAACGTAGCCTTAAATGCCTTAAAGATATTTGATGCCTTGGCAAAAGTTGGAAATTTGGATAAAGATCATAGAATCTATTTAAGGTCGGCAGCAGTATTGATGGACGTGGGCTTGTTTATACATCACCATCATAGTCAACGTCATGGTTTATACTTAATTCGGCATTCAGAGATTTTTGGTTTAAATGAGCTCGATCGAATTATCGTTGGTTTAATTGTGCGTTATCACGGAAAAACTCTCCCCAAGCATACACATAGTGAATTTTCTTCCTTAAGAAGGAGTGATCGTCTTACGGTCTTTAAATTATCAGCTATTTTACGTGTCGCTCGAGCTTTGGATATACGTTTGGTTCAAAGATTAAAAGTAGAGGGTGTAGAAACCGATGCCAATCGTTTACAATTAAAGATGAATATTGCCAGTATAAGTCCCTTAGAAATAGCAAGTTTAGAAGATTCCTCAGAAATATTTCAGGATGTCTTTGGATTAAAAATCGAATTCGCAGAAAGGAGTTAGTCGATGTCAAATTATTTTAATCGTGAACTTTCTTGGATGGAGTTCAATTATCGCGTTTTAAATGAAGCAAAAACCGAGAGCGTTCCGCTTTTGGAGCGGCTCCTGTTTTTAGGAATAACGAGTACCAATTTTGATGAATTTTTTATGGTTCGTGTGGCAACAACTATTCGTGCTATGCGAGATAACTTAAAACCTAGCGTCGCGCAAATTTCCTATTTTGATGTATTGAACGGCATTAATGAAAAAGCTCACGAGATGTGTAAAGAACAATACAGGATTTTAAACAGGGATATCCTGCCCGCTTTGAAAAAAGAAGGCCTAGAATTTGTCAAAGAATTTGATGAGGCGGAATTGCAGTACCTCAATCAAGTTTATGAGCAAGAAATCTTTTCAGTTCTTACTCCATTGCGCGTCGACACCAATAAATCGATTCACAACTTTGTGAATTTGCAGATGTACCTGGCGGTTACTTTAGATAAAAAATCAACAGAGGAAGTGGAACGAGAATTTGCAGTAATCCCCATGCCTTCAAGTTTGAAACGGCTGTGGGAATTGCCTGGTGTTACAGGTAAGAAGCGTAAGTTTGTCTTTTTAGAGGATTTAGTTCGCATGTTTGCGGAGCGTTTATTTCCAGGTTTTAGAGTTGTGGAAAGTTCTTGTTTCCGCCTTACCAAAGATGCAGATTTGGCTGTGGATGAAGATGACGATACGAACCTCTTGACCGCAATGGAAGAATTAATTGTTCAACGTGGACAAAGTTTCCCGATTCGCTTAGAGATTGATACCCAGAGTGAAGATATACGCGAGCGTTTAAAAGCTCTTTTTCAGATCAATTCTGCGGGGGTTTACATGGTGGATGGCCCTGTGAATCTCAAAGGCTTGATGGAGATATGTTTCAGAAGTGGCTATGATCACCTGCACTACGATACGAGGAAGCCTAAATTCCCGAGAGACTTAAAGCAGGGAGAAAACATTTTTGAGGCCGTAAGTCAAAGGGATATACTCATGCATCATCCTTATGAGTCCTTTGATCCCGTATTGGAATTGTTAAATCAAGCCGTGGATGATCCCGATGTTTTATCCATCAAGATGACGCTGTATAGAACTTCCGGTTCAAAATCTCCAGTGGCAGATGCACTTTTGCGAGCTGCGCGAAATGGCAAGCAAGTCACTGCACTAGTCGAGTTAAAAGCTAGGTTTGACGAGCAACAAAATATTCGCTGGGCGACACAGCTTGAGAAAGTGGGTGCCACGGTAATTTATGGATTAGCACAGTTAAAAGTCCACTGTAAATTTTTGATGGTGACTCGTCGCGAAAAATCAGGTGTTCGTCGTTACGTTCATTTGGGTACGGGTAACTACAATGAGAAGACTGCCACTCTGTATACAGATATGGGCTTCATGACGAGTCGTGATGAACTCACTTATGAAGCGGCACTTTTCTTTAATTCGATTACGGGTTATTCCGACTTGCCACAAATGGACTATATCTTTATGGCACCAACGACCATGAAACCCAAGTTTTTACAGCTTGTTAATCGCGAAACCAAGATTGCTGAGAATGGTGGAAAGGGTGCCATTCGCGCCCAGTTTAATTCACTCTCGGATCCAGATATGATTGAAGCCCTTTATAAAGCATCGCAAGCGGGGGTAAAAATCAGTTTGAATATTCGTGGTATCTGTATGCTAAAACCAGGTCTAGAAGGTTTAAGTGACAATATTACAGTCGTATCAGTTATAGGTCGATATTTGGAGCATAGTCGTATTTATTATTTCTCTAACGGTGGTAAAGAGGAGATGTACTTAGCGTCCGCAGATTGGATGACACGTAATCTAAACCGCCGTGTAGAATTGATGTTTCCAGTATTTGAAAATAAGCACAAAGAACGAATTAAGCATATTTTAGATACGATGTTGGGGGATAATCGCAAGGCTCATGTCCTGCAGCAAGATGGTACCTATACAAAGCGTAATCGCGGTAAAAATAATGCACAAGATCTCTTTTATAAAGAGGCAGTAGAAGCCAGTAAAGAAGATATTTCAGAAGGCTTAAAAGTCCGTCGTAAACCTGAATAAGCTAATCGTCTGATTTTATAAGGTTTTCCATTTCCACTTGTGCTTCTTGGTAGTTTGAGAAGAGCTCAAATAAGACAATAGCGCGTTCACCATCTTTGAGACCTTTTTTAAAGATAGCTTCAATCCCTTTCAAAGGGCCATCAAGCACGGTGACTTTATCGCCGTTTTTGAGGTCATGCATATCGTGTTTATAAACATTGTCATCGAGGAAAGTCGATAGCGTTTCTAAGATGATTGCAGGGATAGGTAGTGATGAGCCATCTCTTCCGAAACCGATGATGCGGTTGACTCCTCTGAGAAAGCGCGCTTTGTCTAAGCTATCTTCATCTGCTTGAATGAAAATATAAGAAGGGAATAATGGCATATTTACATACGAGGCTTTGCCGCGAAGTACTTTACGTGTTTCAATCTGTGGATTAAAAGTGGGAAAGCCTTCATCTGTAGCTGACCGTGCAGCGAGGTTCTCTTGTCTAGGTTTGGTATAGAGACAATACCAATCGCCATCGAACATGTTTTATATCCTTTAATCTTAAAAATCACGATTCACATTCTACTTAGAAGTGGATGATTTTCAAGTAGCAGAATGAGTTCACTTGCTTCATTTATCTAAAGAAGATTTTTTGGGACAGAAGTCTAGAGTGCTTTTGATACACACTCTAGCTAAAAGTTGAAGGCTTGCTTCTAGTCTACATTTTCAACTGAAGTTGTTTTTCCTACTTTACCTAATGGTTTGGGAGCATCAGTCGCTTCCTTTAATGAGAGCTTTCGTAAATTGATTTTCCCTTGAAACTCACCCATCATAATAATGATGTACTCTTCAAAATCAGAAACAGGGTTCTTGATGGATTCGAAGTAAAGAGTCGCTTTCTGCCAATCACTGGAGGGTTTTAATATTTGAGCAAGTCCAAGGTTGCTATACTTGTTGTTCTTGGAGTTTTTCTTCTTTTTGAATACATTATTATGATTGCGATAATTGACTTTGATAGTGCCTTCACCTTCACCTTTAAACTCCATGGTGAGCTTGTAAGTTTTTCCTGCTTTTAAAGATGCGGGAGTGAGAAGAGAAAGATAATAGACTTCCGATGTATGGCTGATATCTAATGAAAATACTTCTTTTTTAAACTCTGCTTTGAGTTTATTATACTCATTCCCTTTTCTAAGGTACCAATACTTATCGTCTTTCTTGAATGAAGGATCTTCGAGGATTTCTCTCTGCGCAAAGGCAGATGCAGTGATAAAGAATAATAATAAAAGGCTACGCACTATCATATTTCAGACTCCTAATTTGTTTGTGTTAATATAATAGTACTGAGTGCCTCAAAGTGACAGTGAATGATAAAATTTATATTTATTTTTTAGATATGGCAATACTTCCGTGAGCGGGGAGAGCCGACTCTGACTTATCTTTTGCCTCAGTTACGGAAACTTCACTAATACTAAGTTTACCTTGATATAAACCCATCATGAAAACGAGTGATTTCATATAATTTTTTTCAGGATTGTTGTTAGATTTGAGATAACATGTTGCCGTTTGCCATTCAGCCTTTGGCTCAAACCTTTGATGAAGTCCCATATTGCTTAATGGACTTCCTTGAACATAAGGCTTACCTTTATAGAAATTGGGGTAGGATATGTGATTAATGATGACTTCACCTTGCCCATCACCTTTGAATTTGAATTGAACTTTATAGATTTTGTCATCTTTTGTATCAGCTTCAGTGATAAAGGAAATATAGGCGAATTCGGAAGTATGTGTGATATCAAATTCAACAGTTTTTCTTTTGTATTTAGGTTCAACATTTTCGTATTCTTCTAAAGCAGTGAATTTCCAATATTTATTTTTCTTTTTAAAAGTAGGGTCTTTAATAAGTTCTGCGGCACTTAGGGTAATACAAAAGAAAGTCAGGATAAGTAATAATTTTTTCATAAAGTCTCCATGGTTGATTTCTTATATAAAACCCCATTGATCTGGCCGCGTTACAAAAAAATCATTTTTTTATGATTTCCAATTTTATAGGGTAAGCACCTTTTGCCTTCCATTGCACCACAAAAATATTTCCTTGGGTATCGACACAGAGGTCGTGCACATGATAGAAAGTCTTAGTTGTTTGATACATAGGTTGAATTTCACCATCGACATATTGAGGCTCGCTGCCACCGGGACAAGAAATGACTTTGTTATCTTTATCCAGAATCGCTACAAAACCTGATTCATTTAGTTTTTTGCCTGTACCATCTTTTTTTGACCAACAAACGCCGACATAGAGATTTTCGCCATGGACAACGGCCTGGCCACCAAAAGCGCCAGGGAGATCAATATTTTCGATGAATTTACCGTCCATAGTGAAGACTTTGATCTTATTTTCGCCACGAGAACTGACTAAAAGTTTCGGGTTTTGCGGATCTCGCAAATCAATAGAGATACCGTGGGAGTTACGTAAGATAGCATTTTTATCGGGATCACTAGCGCCACCAAATTTACTGATGAAGCGACCATTTTTATCATACTGTAAAACCCACTGTGAGCCGTAGCCGTCAGCAACATAAATATCGCCATTTGGAGCGACTGCCGCATCACAAGGCATGTATTTTTGTCCGGGTTCATAGGCACCGACTGTTTGCGGATGACCGAGAGCAAAGACTAGCTGTCCTGCTGCGGTAGTAATAGCGACGCGACCCGTTTCTCGGTATTGCTTACCATTTCGTACGGCCCAACCACTATCGACCACAACAAAATGGTCCTTTCCATCTTTTTCAAAAACTTCGATGCCGTGAGCACCAGGGTATTCTTTGATCCATGCCTTCAATAATTTTCCTTCGGGGCTGTACTTAAGGAAGTTGTGTTTATTATCATCGCAGAGAGCTACAAAATTTCCATCTTTGAGTTGAATCATAGCATGGCAATTTTTGATCGGATACTTAGTTTTGTCTAGCTTGCCCCAATCCTTGTGAACTTTGTACTGGTGTGAGCCATGACCGATTATTTCATCTTGCTGTACTTGTTGATGGTCGGGCGCGGCTTTGTGTTTATGGTCATCATTCGGGGCATGTGCAAAGATTGAGAGTGAACTAAGTGCGATAAAGGTGAAGGTTTTCATGTTTTGATCCTGATATTAGGCTAATATTTTTTTAATGATGTGGCCGT
The DNA here is from genome assembly GCF_028728065.1 of Lentisphaera profundi. Lineage (GTDB taxonomy): Bacteria > Verrucomicrobiota > Lentisphaeria > Lentisphaerales > Lentisphaeraceae > Lentisphaera > Lentisphaera profundi. The sequence continues at coordinate 425,949 of NZ_CP117812.1, forward strand.
GAACGTCCGTGAGTCGGAAGTTACGTCCTTGAAAACGATAGGTGAGGCGCGTGTGATCAATGCCTAGTAAATGCATGATGGTAGCGTGAAAATCATGGACATGCATTTTGTCATTGCCAACGATGTTATAGGAGAACTCATCTGTCTGACCAAAAGTAGTTCCGCCTTTAATTCCTCCGCCAGCAAACCAAGTCGGGAAGCAAGCAGGGTGATGGTCACGACCATAATTCGTCTCAGTCATCTTGCCTTGTGAGTAAGCCGTACGACCAAATTCACCGCCAAAAATGACAAGAGTATCATCCAATAAACCACGTTGCTTAAGATCCATTACTAAACCCGCCGCAGCTTGGTCAGTGTCGCGACATTGACCTTTAACTCCACCAGGACAACCACCATGAGCATCCCAGCCTTGATGGTAGAGCTGAATGAACTTCACATCGCGTTCTGCTAAGCGACGTGCCATAAGACAGTTGTTTGCAAAGCTTCCGGGTTTCTTGACGTCAGGACCATAGAGTGCCAGCGTTTCTTCGTCTTCATCACTCATGTCTACAGCATTAGGGACTGACTTTTGCATGCGATAAGCCATTTCATATTGCGCTAAACGCGAATCAATGGCAGGGTCAAAAATCTTATTCTTTTTCAAGGCTTCTAATTCTTGAATAGAGTCGAGCACGCTACGTCGAGAATTACGGGCAATTCCGCCGGGGTTATTCAAATATAAGACAGGATCATCTTCTGGTCGAAACATCACACCTTGATACTCGGATGGTAAGAAACCATTGCCCCAAAGTCCTGCAAATAGTGGTTGACCACCTTTGCCTTTAGTCCGCATCACAACAAAGGGAGGCATATCAGGGTTATCAGTTCCCAAACCATAATTTAACCAAGCACCCATAGATGGTCGGCCCGCAAGTTGTGAACCAGTCTGTAAAAAAGTTTTAGCAGGACCATGATTGATGGCCTCGGTATACATGGTTTTTACCAGTGCAATATCATCCACGATTTTAGCTGTATGAGGAAGTAGTTCACTGAGCTCCATTCCACATTCACCATGTTGAGAGAACTTGTAGGGGCTAGCTGCTACAGGTAAGGAAGATTGATTGCCCGACATACCCGTAAGTCGTGTTTCACCAATGATTGACTTGGGCAATTCTTTACCATGCATTTTTTTCATCAGTGGTTTATTATCAAAGGTCTCAAATTGAGAAGGTCCGCCACCCATGAAGAGATAAATAACACGCTTTGCTTTAGCGGCATGATGAGGGGCACCTAAAATGCCTTTTGAGGGATCAAATGTATTTTCGGCAGCACTTAAATTTAAGCCTGCGGAACTGCCTAGTGCGGCGGCCATTTTTAAAAAGTTTCTTCTATCCATAATAATCTCCTTATCTCAACATGTAGTAGGAATCGAGGTTCAAAATAGTATTGGCCATCACGGTCCAAGCGGCGAGTGTAATATCATCTTTATCTTTCACAGTACTTTTGCCCACTTTGCGTAAGTTCTTGGCAACATCGGGTGAATTCTGAAAATAAGTCTCTTGTTCATTGAGTAATTTTTCCAAAATCTGAAGTTGCTCTTTATTCACCTCAGAACCCGTTAAGCGCTTGTACATACTTTTGAGTTTACTTTTTGAATCACCGTCTTCTTTTAATACCTGACTAGCGAGTGACCGTGCACTCTCGATCACTTGTGGGCTATTCATGAGTACGAGGGGTTGCAGTGGCGTCGATGTTTTTTCACGCTTCACGGAACAGATCTGACGACGCGGAGCACCGAAAATCAACATTTCAGGTGATGGTTCACTACGTCTCCATTGGGTATATAAACTACGACGATATTTATTATTTTGAGGATTATAAGGTTTTGCACTAGCGCCACCAAGTTTATCGCTTAATAAACCTGCGGTATAGAGTGCATTATCACGCAACATCTCAGCAGTCATATAATAAGAGGGACCGCGTGCCAAGAGTTTGTTGTCGGGATCTTTTTCGTGAAGTTCCTTAGTCATACTTGAATCCTGACGGAAAGTTGCGGACATCACCATTTTTTTGAATAAGGCACGAACATCCCATCCTGTATCTATAAAATCACGAGATAGATAGTCGAGTAAGTGTGGATGGCTTGGGAAAGCACCTTGTGAACCAAAATCATTTGTCGTTGTTACTAAGCCTTGGCTAAAGACCATTTGCCAATAACGGTTCACAGTCACACGAGCCGTGAGCGGGTGCTCGGGGTGCGTAAGCCATTGAGCAAAGCCCAAACGATCTCTTGAATACTCTTTACCAAAAGGAAAAATTTTACTCGGTGGACCTGGTTCCACTTCTCTTTCTAAATCCGGTGTACTATAAAGCCCGCGCTTAAGGACATAAGTTTTACGACGCTCAGGCATCTCTTTCATAACCATCATATGAAAACGCGATCTATAATATTCGTTGTAATCACCACGTTTAGCCATCAGATCACTGTAAGCTTCTTGATACTTCTGGTTCACTTGACTTAGGTAGTATTCATAGAGCTCGTCATCGTTGATGGCTTTAGTTCCTGCTTGAAAATTTTCACGTACTTCAAGACTCGTTAAGCGACGATCAAAAATTTTCAGTTCATCAACTTTTGAGTTTTTGAAACCCATGTCCCGCATACGTGCACCAATAGCTAATTGCTTGCCATTATTTTTCTTCTTCTTTTTAGCCTTGGGGTCTTTTTTGTCGGCTTCAGCTTTTTTTGCTTGTGCGAGTATTTGCTTTTCAGTAAGTGGTTTTTTATACCAAATTTCTTTCGTTAAGTTATCTTTAATGACTTCAGTCTCGAGCAAAGTACCATCGATATAGAGTTTCAGTCCTTTAGCCTTAGATGAACCATCATAAGTCATGGTCACTTGTTGCCAATCATCGAGTTTTAAATTTTCTTTAGCACGGATACGAATTTCATTGCCTGGGGAATAGTGAACGAGAGCAAAACTTAATTTTCCTTCGTCGACTAAGAGTTCATAACCACGACTAGCGGCATCTGTCCAAGCTTGTGATCGGTGTAAAATCACTGCGCGTTGGTGTTCTATGGGGGTGTTTATCCAAAGACTAAAGGAGAAGTCGCGATGGCGTTCGTAGGGGCCAATGGGGCCAAACTTAAGTTCACTATCGCCATCTAATAAAATAGCTTTGCCTTTTTTGCCGTCAACAATTTTAGAATAAGAAGCATTAAAGGAACCTGCTTTTGTCTTATCTACTGCGTTAGGAATTTTATTCTTTAAGGCATCATCAAAACTAAAATCACCAACAAGGCCCTTGATTCCAACTTTTTGATTCCAGGTTTTTTTCCAAGTCGTGAAATTTTTGGCTTCATCTTTTTTAATTTGATGAAGTTTCGCTAAGGCATGGGTCCGGGTGTTTTCTTTTGTCTTCAAAAGCTTGCGTTCGTCATCCTTTAATATGGGCATGCTCGGACTGGGGATTGAGCTCGTAAAGAATGAATAAAGTCCGGCTTCATCAATGTTATTAAATAAAGCAAAAGTCTTGAAGTAATCTTCTTGTGAAATGGGGTCATATTTATGGTCGTGACAACGGCAGCACTCCATGGTTAGCCCAAGAAAAACTGTCGCTGCGGTTTGCGAACGGTCAGCTACATATTCAGTACGGAATTCTTCGGGTACTGAACCTCCTTCTTTCTTCTGCATGTGCAGGCGGTTGAAAGCAGTTGCCAATTTCATCTGATCATCGCTATTGGGCAATAAATCACCTGCGAGTTGCTGCTTAATGAATTCGTCATAGGGCATGTTTTTTTGAAAGGCATTCAAAACCCAGTCACGCCAAGGCCAGACATGGCGATTGCCATCAGTCTGGTATCCGTAGGAATCCGCATAGCGTGCGGCATCCATCCAGTCAACAGCTAAATGTTCGGAAAATTGCTGTGAGCTAAGAAGCTTATCGACTAAGTTCTCATAAGCTTTGCCACTCTGGTCATTTTTGAATTCCGAAATCTGTTCTGGACTAGGGACCAATCCTGTTAGAGTTAAATAAACACGACGGAGCAATAATTCGGGGTCGGCTTCTTTTGCTGGGTGAAGGCCTTCTTTTTTTAGAGCAGCACCAACAAAATGATCGATTGCATTTTTTGCGGAGGGCGCAGACTGTGCGGGGATCGCAACTTCTTTAGGTAGCGGTTTGAGGGACCAGAGTTCTTCGTATTCCGCTCCTTGCTCAATCCATTTCTTGATGCTCGCGAGTTCTTTCTCAGTGACTTTGCTGTGACGCTTGGGCGGTGGCATGATTTCGTCGGGGTCGTCAGTGGTGAGACGTTCCCAGAGTAAGCTATCTTCTGCATTGCCTGGAATGATCGCAGGATCGAGCTTCTTGATTTTGCCACTACGACTCTTATGAAGGCGTTCTTGTGTTGCAAGATCAAAAGTGTGTAGCTGAAGTTTGCCCTTGATGTCTTCGGCGTCAGGGCCGTGACAAAAATAGCATTTCTCGGAGAGTATGGGACGAATCTCTTGGTTGAAGGATACTTTTTCTTCTGCCGCTAAGAAAGTGGCGCTGAACAGAAGGAGTGATGGAAATAACTTCATAGGCAAAATCTCTTGTTTTTAAAAGTTTATTATATGTATTACCAGTAATACTCCCGCTCGCTTACAGATTGCCCGCACTTTTTTGAAAAAACTTTAAGTTTAAGCAGCTGACGCCGTAAGATGAATGCGAGCACTCAAATCGCCGAGTTAAGGGCCGGCAGGTCCTTACGGGGAGCTCTACTGAGTGGGAACTTAAGAGCTTCCCTGAGTTTCAAGCTCTTTTTGGAAAAATATGAATTCGACAATAGACTAGCCTCCCAAAATCTAAATTTTTTGAAATTTCAGGATGGTGATTCGTTTTTTATCATAATCGTTTTAGAAATGAGTGAAGATCGAAAACCTGTGACTTCACTATTGTTTTAACTGCGACCTTGTTGGTTTATGACGAATTCTCGGCTATTAAAAGTAACTTATCTTCTGAGCCGGAATGAAGCTTCCAGAGCATTTTAGTCAAAACTCGAAATCCGTATTCTTAAGTGATCAGTATTCGTATTTTCAGTACGAAGCCGAGGGGTACAAATAGACGTTTTCCTTTAGTTCAACTCACGTCTAAAACGCGCAGAAGATAAATTACAAATTGATGTCTGAGTCTTTTTGTTCTAATGACTCAATTAGGTGTTTCCATTCCACTTCCATTTGTGTGAGGCAGTTGTTTTCGGGTTTTATGGAATCAAGATCAATCCCTTTAAGGTTATTATGCATTTTCTCAAAAGTACTCATTACGTAAATTTTAAGTTCATAGACACTTAATTCCTTGGCGGGTAAATAGATTGTTTCTCCTCGGACCATGCCTCTCATTTTACGAATAATCATTCGTGCAGTACTTAAACCACTCTTTCCATTGCGAGCGCTGACTGTTTTATAATGCCTCATAAGCTTATGCTCTTTAAGTTGAGGCAATAGCGATCCCGCAGTATGAGGGGTAAGTGCGGTTTGATGTGCGGCTTGGAGTAATGCATCTTTGAGACGACGGTTACATTTCTTTGACAAGCCTAGTACAATCGCTGGTTTATCTGGTCCGCCACTTTGCATAGTGCGAGGTGCAATTCCAGCATAAGAACACATTTGGTTCAAACTACTCCAAGTATCTGGATGACCAAATTCAGCGGCGCATGTTGTGGCTCGCACAACCCCGACACCTGGGAGGGAATGCATACTGCTGTAGGGTGTCTGAACTAAGCTAATAGCCAGTTGCTCCCATTCAGAATCACAGACAGCCTCCAAGGCTTTATAGAGTTGGATAGCATGTTCTAGTGACCGACTTAATGAATCAACAATTAGTTTTGACGGTGCGATACTAGCCGCCGCGTGCGCTTGTAGTTTGATAGCTTTTTGAACAGGGTGATATTTCCTCATTTTCACAACTAAGGTAGCTTGCTTCATATTGCGAATTTTATAGATTGAACAACCTTTGCTCATCAACTCGATACTAAACCTGCTATACGGTTTTATACCACTTTTTCGAATATTCAAAAACCCAGGAAATACCTCGTCAATCAGTTTTCCTATACGGTTCTTCTGACGTGAAAAATCTTTTTTATAACGTTTATAATAACGTGAACTACGCTTAAGGTTGGAGTAGATCTGTTGCTCTTCACCTAAAGGTCTTGCACGACGATTGAGCACGGCATTTGCGATGCCATCCAAGTCAATGGTGTCACTGGATGCAATTGAATTCTTACGAAATTTCTTGGCTTCTGCTGCATTGACTCGTAAGACAATATATCCTTTATGTTGTAACTCATGCATAAAATGGAGGCAATAACTATGGGGGCTCTCAGTTGCTATTAATACATGTTTTTTCTGAATACCTTTACGCCCGCAAGCAGAATCAATACGCTGGCATAAATAGTCTAAGCCAGCCTGGTTATTAGTCACATCGAAGGATTTCTTATGTAAGTAATCTCCTGTCGCATCACAGATACGTACGACATGCTTTTCCTTTGCAAAATCGAGTGGAACCAATAAGATTTTCACCGCATCTACTTCTTTAAGAATTTGCGTTACAACTTGACTTCGGTTAGTGTAAATAGAGTTCATTGGACTCTCCCTGTTTGATGTTTATTAACTCTCAGGCTCAACGGCTCATGCTGTTGATCGCACTGATCATTACCTTAAACAGGGATTTTTATTTTATCTTCTTCGTTCTTTAAAAGCATGGATTAGATTTATCGCTGCGCTCTAATCCATCCTTTTAAAATCCCTTGAAGTACAGTACAAGGGTATTTATAGCTGCGGTTAACTTTTTTAGTAGGGCCCCGAGGGCTCCTCGGCCACCGGAGGGTGCTGCCACACAGGCGATAAAAATATCTGGGGCTCCGCCCCAAACTTCACTTAAGGTTCTGCCGTACGGGCCAATAATTTTTATCCGCCTGTGTGGCAACACCCCTTAAGAATCCCTACACTCGGAGCTTCGCTCCAAGGCTTTACCGTCATACCTTCGGCATGAATATCATTTTTTAACAATAGCCACCGGATAAATCCGGTGGCTACCCTACTACATACCTTCGGCATGTGCTTAAGTTCCCACCCAATACGGGGAGCTCGAAGGGCAGCGCTGCCTCGTGTGCGAAGCAACAATAAAACAGTTAACGACGGAATCGAGAGCCGAGGAAAAAACTTTAAGGTTTACCACTTTCGTAGAGATTTTTAATTTCTTCTGAAGCGAGGGCGGAGGAAAAAATAATAAATTCATCCATGCGTCCATTAAAGCTACGTATGTCTTTATTGTTCTTTGGATTATTACTCCAGTTAGCGATCTCGCTATTGCCCAATTTTATTGTTTGGGATTTGATGATTTCACCGGAGTCAATTAATGCTCCATTGAGGTACTGACGTATTGCTTGATTCTTCGAATCATAAACCATCGCTAAGTGAGCCCATTCGCCCATGGCATCCAGTTTTATGACTTGTGGTGAAAAAACGTTGTAAGCAGAATCATAATAGTTGCCAGAGCGGTTTGCTGAATGTTTGGCACCAAGGATCATTTCTCCAGAATCACTCAATTGCCAATGCAGTGCCCCCGCCTTGAATCCGTCAGTGAGTAAGAGCGAACTGAGCCAACGATCAAAACTATCTATTTTGACCCAGCAAGTCATGGTCATAGCGTCGTATTGGCCAGGAATATGAAGGCGAATGCGATCGTTAATGGATTTGAAATCGAGTGATGATTTACCTTTCCAGCGTCCCTCAGACCATTGAGCACCAATGATAGCGCCTTCCATTTCTCCATGGCTAGCTTGGTTTTGTAGGCTTCGTTGCCAATCATTTTCTTTGCGGAAATCATAGAGCAAGACCAAGTCATTGCGATTCTTGAGTTCTTCTATATGGCTTTGCCACTCAGCTTGGCGAGCTTGAAAATGATCTTCTTTTAAATTACCAATTTGGCGGTAGGAGATGAAGTCATCACGTGATGCGATTTCCGAAAGTAATTGATTCTGATTATCCCAAGAAATAGAGTCGTCTTTCAGTAGAGTTTTGAGTTTTTTGTTGTCATGATGGATTTCAACTTCGCCATCAAGAACATGGACTTCGGGGGAAGGGCTATTCATATCAATAGCAAATTCAGTACCGAGGTCGTGGACTTGCATATTTCCCGTGTCTACGATAAAGCCTTGAGCGGTCTCAGGGACTTTAACGTGCATTTTTCCCGAGAGGCAGGCAACTTCCATGGCACTCTTGACATTGATTTCTGCGGGGCCTTCTAAAACCATGGTAGCACCCGAGAAAAATTCGATTTGGAGAATACCGGATTTGAGTGTTATCAAGCCAGGATTAAGGGCTTTAGTTTTCTGAATATCCTTGCCAAAATCAACATTGATCATCTTGGTGATTTTAGCCACAGCATTATGTTTAAAGTCAAGAGTTTTTTCTTCCGTTAACTCAGGAATATTATTTTCTTCAAGAAGTACTTCTTGATTTTCGCTAGGCTGAAATACGAGCGCAAGATTAATGATAAAAAGCGCTGCTGCAGCATAGATCCATTTATTGGCTTTCTTCTTTACTTTTGATTGGGGAAAAGCAATGATATCATTTTCAGCATCGGCAATCTCTTTTAAGCCTGCATCAATATTTATATACTCGATCAGTTTTTGGCGAGCGTCTGCGGAATCCGCAAGAATTTGCTCGAGTTCAATGGATTCTTTATCGCTGATGAGGCCATCGCAGTAGGAGGCAATAAGTTTGTCGCGTTTATCCATGACTAGGAGCTCCATTTTCTTTGACGCATTGCATCAGCTTAATACGAAGGCGGTCAAGCACTTTGTAAAGAGATCCCGGTGAGCGCCCTTCATTCTCGGCGAGTTCTTTGATACTAAGGTCTCGAGAGTAAGACTGGATGAGTAAATCCTGCTGCTTTTGTTCAAGTTTAGCCACACAAGTTTTAAGGGAGAGGCGTTGTTCGCTGAGTTGATCTTCCATGTTTAAACATTCTTCTGCAAGTAGCTCTAGAGTTGCATCGGAGAAGACGTGGCGATCACGACTTTTTTTACGACGATATTTTAGGACTTCAAAGCGTGCGACCATACTGGCCCAAGCTGAGAAACTGCTGCCAGGCTCAAACTGATCAAATTTCTTCCAAAGCACCATACTAGTTTCTTGAATGACTTCATCGACATCAAACCAAGTGGGCAAAAGTTGACGCAAGAAGGCGCGCAAAGCGGGCAATGCTTTGCCGTACTCAGCAATAAATAATCCATAATTATCTTTATCAGTCATAATTGTATCCAGATGATTCTTTTTACTATTATACTCCCGCCTAAATCGAAATTGCCCGCTCTTTTTAACTTTTTTTTTAATTCATGAGCTAAAGAAGCTTTTTTTTTAATCATTTGAACTAAGGTAAGTGAAATTACCTTGAGGATAAAAGTGAATTCACGAGCATTAGAATTAATCAAGAAGCTAGAATTAAGCGAGCACCCCGAGGGGGGCTTTTTTAAAGAGACCTGCCGGTCGGACCTAAATGTGTTTTCTCCCACTGCAGAATCCGAAAGATCTGCAGTGACTGAGATTTACTTTCTTTTATGCAAAGGACAAGTCAGTCGCTTTCACAAAGTTCTTCACGATGAGTTTTGGCATTTCTTCGAGGGCGCCCCCTTGCGACTGATTGATGGTGATATGGAAAGTTTTGAAGAAGTTATTTTAGATCCAGCAAACTGTCAGTATCAGCATTGTATCCGCGGTGGACGTTGGCAAGCAGCGGAAAGCACCGGAGATTACACTCTTGTAGGCTGTACAGTAGCACCCGGCTTCGATTTTGCCGACTTTTCCTTTTTATCGGAAGACGAATCCGAAATAATACAGAATGATTTTGCGCAATACGCAAGATTTATTTAAAGGGCCTCTGCTAAGGTGTATAAATACTTTGCTTATGGCTTAAATATCAGCTCAGAAATCGAGCTTAATGAACTCATTGCTAAAGATTTCTCTGAGGATGCTGTTCTTGAGATCGTTTTAGCTGAAGTTCCCGAGCAAATCACGGGTCAAGATTGGTATGGTGGTTGGTGGCAAGCTAATGATGATGAGCTTCTTTTTTATTATACAGACGTTATTAAAGCCTTGGTATCTCGCGATGGAAAAAAAATAAGTCTAGAAATCCTCACCGAAGATATGTTTCAGCTTCGTAGTTTTCTCTATAGTCGTGTTTTGAGCGCGTGCCTCTTGTTAAGGGGTTATTTTTTACTTCATGGTGCTTGTGTTAAAATTGGTGATAAAGCGGTGGGTTTTTGTGGGCCTTCAGGCGTTGGAAAATCCACCTTAGCTCTAGGCTTCATGAATCAAGGTGATACAGTTTATTCCGATGATGTGATCGCTTTGAAAATCGAAGAAGGGAAATTGATGATGTACCCCGGTTTCCCCCGTTTACGGATTACTGAAGAGACCATGAATGAAAGTTCAATGAAAGCTAAAGCATTTGAAGCTATTGATCATTTCCCCACAAAATTAAATTATGTAAAGAAGTTTAATTTTTGTACGCAAGTAATCGAATTAAATGAACTACTTATTTTAAATCCTAGTGAATGCACAAAGCCAAATTTAAGGAATGTCAGTGGTTGGGAAAAATTAAATATTTTTGAAGAAGGGCGCTATCGAAAAACTTTAGAAAAATTGATTTATCGAGATGAAGAAATGCTCAAGAGACGCACAAAGGTCGCTAATGTCGCTAAGTGTCACTACCTAGATCGATCCAGTAATTATTACTGTGTAGAAGATATGATCGATTATATCTTACTGGAGTTCAGTTAAAAATCCTTGCGCTTAGTTATGTTTTTTTTTGCCGATGATTTATAGAGTTCTTCACAGGCAATAAGTGAATATGCGGGGATGAAAAGCTTGTCATCTTCACGAGCTTTTTTGAGGTAGTCCTGATCTATGAAAGGGAAGTTAAAGTCTTTGTTTCGTTCATTTTCGAGTGTATCCCAAATTTCCTGGAGTCCGGGGATGATACTGCCACCAATACCCTTGTCATAATTATAACGTATTGACGCCGGAGTAAGGTCGGCCATGGATTCATTACGAAAGAGGTAGCGATTTTGGTTGAGATAGATTTTGCAATGAGTGGGTAATGAATTAAAAAAATCTATAAGATGAATATCCATCAGCGGATAGCGGTATTGCAGGCCGAATTCAGCAGCTAATTGATAAGACTCTTCAAAGCGCTGAGCGGTATGGGTGCGGTTAGGGAGCAAGTATTTGGTGTATTCGTAAGTACTTTTTCTGGGCAGGCCTAGACCCTGTTTTTGGGGAGCTAGGCGAAATCCTGGTTTAAGGAATTCTTGGTCGCCTGAACTATCGAAGAAGGTAGGCTTGCTCTTAAAGAAGTATTTATAAATAATATGACAGAAAGTATAAGGCCAGAGCTTAGGGCGATAGTTTTTGGCTTCGCGGTAGAGGTGGGCCCATTGACGGTTTTGGATAAATTCTGCATGCGCACAGCTTGTAGCGCGTTGGCTGACGCCTTCGTCGCCACCAAAGCCAGAGAAAATGATTTCAGCTCCTGTCTTTCCTGCCGCTTGCATCAGTTGGCGAGCGTATTCATTAACCCCTGCACGGGGAGGCTGGGCAAGTACTTTCGTGACCCAGCGACAGTCATCGGCTACATTAGCGCCTTTCTTTGTGATTAGTTGATGGCTTATCTTGGAGTGCATCTTCAAGAAATTATTTACTAAATGGCGCTCGTCATCTCCACTCTCCGCAGCATGTGTAAAAGCCTGAATGGGTGCGCCTATTTGTGAAGCGATTGCTGTTATGGAGCTTGAGTCAACTCCGCCGGTAAGTTCACAGGCTAGAGGTGTACCATCTTTGGGAAGTCTTTGTTTAACGGCGAGAGTCAGTTTTTCTCTAAAAATCCGACAAGCCTCTTCTCGTGAGATATCAATGGTTTCTGGTTTAGTCATTTCCCAATAGGGGCTGATTTTTAGCTGACCATTGTTGACTGTCAAAATGTGAGCAGGAGGCAAACGAAAAATATTTTCATAAGCGGTTTCGTGTTGCTCTTCTTCCCAACCATTTAAATAGCGTATGACCCAATTATCATTGATTTGAGCAGTGAATTCTGGGTGCTTAACTAAATTTTTGAGTTTTGTGGAATAGAAAACTTTGCCATTTTGAAAGCTGTAGAAAAAGGGGATAATCCCCAAATGATCACGGGCGCCAAAGTACTCATTGGTTTTTTGATTATGAATGAGAAAAGAGAAATCGCCATAGAAATTTTTGACACAGTCTTCTTGATGCTGCGAGTATAAGTCTAAAATGTATTTTTCTTCGTGATTGCAGAAGGCCTGAGGGAGTTCGCAGGTTAAACTGATATCGCCTTGGATGCTGATTTGGGAGTGAGAAATCATGGGTTTCATATGTTGCTTATTAAACCTACTTTAAGATGATTATTCAGAGGCACGATGCATCGCATACGAGATGGATGCTGTCCCCTCGAACTCCCCTTGCAAGGATTTGCCAATCCTTGACCAGGCGATTAGGGTTTTGACCGGCTTTAGGATAATTCTTTACTTTAAAGCCTTTTTGACGAGTTCAAAGCATTCAAGGCGAGATTCTGATTGGCTTGGGCGAGAAAGTTTAAAGACTCGCAGCTCTTGCAAGATAGTGAATGACTGTTGATTGAACTGCTGCTCTAAAGCCATGGCTTCGATCACGGGACGATGATAATAAGTCTCCCAGAATGTTTTGACTTTTTCGAGGCCTTTCACTTCTTCGATGCGGGGAGAGTCTAAGGTCTCATCCGTTTCTAGATAGATCAGGAAATCTAATTTAGATTCTTGATCAAATTTTTGATTGCTCGTATCTAATTTGTATTTTTCTTCATCATCCCAAAGTTTAGAAGTTAGTAATGAATCAAATTGGTTGAAGTCTAAGTCATTTTTCCATAAGCGAAGAAAGGGGAAGCCCGGTAAAATATTATTGTTCTTGTTATCAAAGCAGATGATCTCATCACAGAAAAAAAGCGCACCCGCTTGATGAAACTGCGCGGCCAGGCTGGATTTTCCTGAGCCCGAATCGCCACAAAAAGCGATGTGTTTATTGTGCCATATACAGCTATTGCCATGTAAAAGTAAATGTCCCCGCTGCAGGAGTAAGAGCCCAGTCACAAAGCTATGGAGATAGCCTGTAAAGGAGAGTTTTTTATTGTGCAGTTCGTAGTGAATCGTTTCGCCATTTGAAACTAAGAAATCGGCGATGCCGTCGATTTTTAGCAGCGCTTTACTTGAACTGAGCTTCAGGCAAGCATACATTTTCTGACTAGCTTTGGGAAAAGTCAGCTGATGGGAAGAGCTTAAGTTTGGCGGCGAGCCTTTGAAGTACGCGGCCTGGGGGCAAGCTTTAGACATATTTTGATTACTTGATTCATTTCAGTATGTTAAAGAGTTCTAGATCTAGAAAGCAAAGCCGCCATTGAAATGCAGCGAGGACTTAGCTTTATTCTAATCTCCGAATTTATAGCGCATTTACTTGAAAATCCAGTAGAGTTCTCTAAGTAGGCACAAGTAGAAGTCATTAGAGATGTGTTTTATGATTGAAGGTAGTGCTTCCCCTGCTTCCCATTTTTGCCTGGGGCGTCTTCATGGTCCTTAGCCTTTTTCCCTCCTGCCGTTAGTTTGATGTTTATAGCCCTTATGGAGGGAGGCTGCCATTTTGATTTCGTATTCATGTTGATATGCCTTTAGTCGTTTTTTTATGTCATTGGTGAAATGAACTAAGTCGTTCTTGATACAGTGCCCATTCTAATAATAATTGGCTATGCTTAATTTTAAAAGCTTTTGATTCTAGCGGAGTTTTATTCTTTTCAAGAAATGAATTGAAGGCATCCTGAAGTCGGTCATTAGGATTGACGTCGGGAATCAGTTTATACAGTCGAGTTTTTTGTACTTTGAGCTGATGAATTAATGTTTCGAGCTCATCAAAGTCAATCTGGCCTTTGGTGAATTTTTTTAGTAAGCGGCATTTAAAGTCGCCACAGATATCGGGGCGTTTTTGTTCGTAAACAGTACAGCTTTGATCAAAATAGCTACAGGGTTGCTTGAACCAATAAGAGTCATCGATGATCTCAGTTTCCATTTTGGGGAGTAAGATTTCATCTTTGAAAGAGACTGCTCTTGTAAATAGGGTGCCATCGCAACAAAAACCACAATTTTTGCAGAGTTCTTGTTCTTTGTTTTCAGGTATAGCCATTAACTATTGTGTGATCAAAGTTTTTTTCTCGAGCATATCGAGGATAAAGCTCATGCAATCTTTTTCACATTGATCTTTTGGTACATCAAACTGCTCAAGAAGCAGGGGTACTAGTTGACCTAAGGAAGCGGGTTCTTCGAGCAGTTCCCAAATGATGGATCCTATGGGGTCAAGTCCAAAATATTTGCCTTCTTCTATGCTCATCATCACAATTTCATCGTCAATTTTACTTGAGATGATTTCCGGATTTCGAGCCAGGATTGTATCAGTAGTCAATTTCATGTTTTTTCTATAATTTGGTTACTATATAATTAATTGTAATATTTAAAATAAAGGTTTCAATATGTGGGCTATTAATAGAAGGTGAAATTGTAAAATTAAAAAGGGTCTTGTTTTACCTTGTCGATGATGATATATAGTTTTTATTAAAATTTTAGGAATAAAGATGCAGGACGATTTTGTTGAAGTAACCCAGCTATTTGTGGATAAGGAGATAGCTTTCCTTGTGAATCTAGCCGAGGGGTAGCACCCGTTGCTTATCGAGTCTTTGAAAATGTATTCAAGCAGGATTTTAGGGATGCCTTATGGAAAGAACTTAGAGATAAACGTGACGCCTTTAGTGATTCGGAAGTTTATTCTACAGAAGGAGGCGCTGTGGATAAGGGAGTTCGCGATTCCGAGTGTCTTTATGGGAAATCTTTGGGTGGGATAAAAGAAGTATTTCTAGAAAAAATCTGTGATTCTTATGAATCAGTCGAAAACTTTTTTGGTAGCAAGGCATCAAGTCTTTCTCCAAAGGAAATTGAATTAAATGTTTATCATAAAGGAGTGGGCTTTAAACGTCATACTGATAAAGGCAAAGCAGAAGGTGATATTGGAAGTCGTGAAATCACTTATCTTTATTATTTCTATAATGAGCCAAAAGCTTTTGAAGGTGGAGACTTAGTGCTCTTTGATACAAATAGAAAGACAGGAGCTTGTGGTGATGAGTTTACGAGAATTGCAATCAAAAATAATATGCTTTTATTTTTCCCTAGTGATTGTTGGAATCAAGTGACTCAGTTGAAATCGGAAGGCGCGGATTTCTATTCGGGGCGTTTCACGCTAAATGGTTGGATGCATTCAAAGCCGTAAATGGATTGTAGGTCATTGGTTTTCCTCATCTATGAGTCACTCAATAGTTCAGTATTAGTGAAAAAGAATATTCTTATTAAGAATTCATATAAACCAGATTTGATGGCGCCAATTATGGATAAATATATTTGTCAGTACACTGCTTATTGATTATAAAAATGCGATCACGGATCATTATTTTGGTTAAATGGGCAGAGATTCATTTAAAATAATAAGAGTTGCCTTCCACCTTGCGGAATATAACTTCATCTTTAAAAGATTCGCCTCTGGTAAATGAGGTGTTGTTACGCAATTTCATACAGCGTCTTGATTGGTAGGAGTAGTTCACTTCTTTAGAAGTGAATTTGCACTGCCTATTGTTTTTAAGAGCTTCGAAAATTTGACGGTGAGGATCTAGCTAGCTAAGCCAATTCCACGATCTTTAGGATCAGTACTGTCCGTTTTATTAGGTTTAAACCATGTTTCTACATGTCCTGGTACCGCTCCGCCTAAGGTGCCTGATCGGGTGTTCACAGTTGTAAGTTTGGGAGGTGTCCAAATTGATTTTTTCATTTAAAACCTTTCGAGTTTGAGCGTTTTTTTGTATTATTACGATGATAGCGTGGTATGTTTGATAAATTTATCATCATTCAAAGTTGCCCGAGAATGCTATTCACAAGAGTTAGCTCTGATGAATGAGGTGCCGTAGCAGCGAAGCCACTTCTATTACAGCGCTCTTGCTCTAGGTTACGTTCGATATATTTATTTTCTTTGGGAAGGTATGAAATGAATTTTAGTTCTTGGCCGTATTGACACATGGCTATTTGATGAACTAAAAAATTGATATTATCTCTTAAATCTTGAAAAGCTTGAGTCAATTTCTCGATGTTCGGCGTCAATATTGTATCCGTTAGCACGTCAGGCTGGGCTATGGTTTCAATATGAAGTTTTGTCAGTCTAGTCATGTTTTTAATCTAAATTTTATGTTTGATTTAGGTCGAGACTCATTCTGAATTGAGTAAGGATGAATAAGGACCGCTTGCCTTAATTAATTCTTGGTGGGAGCCGGATTCGACTATTTTTCCTTGGTCGAGGACGAAGATTTGATCGGCGTCTTTGATGGTGCTGAGATTGTGGGCAATGATGAGGGTGATGATATCTTTTTTATTTTCGAAAACGGCTTTTTGGATGAGGCACTCATTGATGGCGTCCAAATGGCTTGTCGCTTCATCTAAGATAATGAGGTCAGCATTGGCCGCAAAAGCACGAGCAAGGCAGAGGCGTTGTTTTTGGCCGCCAGAGAGTTTGATGCCATTTTCCCCCACATAAGAATCGAGACCCAGCTCGAGGCTTTGAATGAAATCAAAAATTTGAGCCCGTTTACAGAGCTTGAGCAATTGTTCGTCATTCAGGTTTGCATCAGCATAACGGATGTTATCGCGAATTGTGCCATCGAAGACGAAGCTATTCTGATGAACAATGGCGAGATGATTGATGTAATCATCTTTGTTGAGTTCTTGGATGTCGCTATTATTGACGAGAATTTGTCCTGAAGAGGGCTGTTGGAAGCCACAGATGAGATCGGCGAGAGTACTTTTCCCCGAGCCACTAGAACCCACAAGAGCGTAAGTCTTTCCTCTTTCCATAGAGAAAGAAATATGGCTGAGTGTGGGAGTGTCTTTGATGTATTCAAAGGATAAATCCTTGATTGCGACCGTTTCGATTTTTGAATTCAACGTGGCTTTGTTTGAGTCGGGAGGATTATCAAGATCTTCTTCTAAAATGAGGTGATAGCGCTCAAGGCAGGTGAGACCCGACTGAGTCGCACTAATAGAAGAAAGGATATTAAAGATAGGACTCATCAGCTGAGCGGCAAAAAATTGTACCACGACTAATTCACCTAGGCTCATTTTTCCACGAATGATCATAATGGCGCCACCCGCGAGGATGAGTGAAGCAGCAATGGCGTGCATAAAGGACCAGAGGCTATGAATTCCTTGGATTTGCAGGTTTGATTTGATCTTGGTGTTATTAAGGTCGCGATGACGCTGGCTGTGATTCTCAATTTCTTGTTCTTCTTTAGCATGGGAACGGACTGTGCGAATACCTTGGAAGATCTCGCTGAGGAAGCCATGGATGACCGCTTGCTTCTCGTGCATTTCTTGGTAGAGGGGGCGAGTTTTTCGGGTGAGGTACATGCAGAGCACTGTCAAAACGCCAAGAATGAGGATCATGCCAAGTGAAATCATGGGGCTCAAATAAAAACAATATGCGAGAATGATAAAAAGTCTTAGTAGTGCATTAGCGGGGGTGAGGATGATTTGATTCGCTAAAGAAGTGATTTGGCTGATATCATTGGTGAAGCGTGAGATCAGTTCACCCGATTTGGTTTTGTTGAAAAAATTGAGGGGCAAGTGAAGCACGTGGCGATAGAGCTTGTCTTGTAAGCTATGGTTAAAGGAAGTTCGAAAGCGAAGTTGGATATGCTTTTGAAT
Source organism: Lentisphaera profundi (assembly GCF_028728065.1). Classification (GTDB taxonomy): domain Bacteria; phylum Verrucomicrobiota; class Lentisphaeria; order Lentisphaerales; family Lentisphaeraceae; genus Lentisphaera; species Lentisphaera profundi. Next base: position 443,800 of record NZ_CP117812.1, read on the forward strand.
AATGCCGAGAACTTCACTCAAAGTATAAGCAGCGAAAAGCGCGGCGGCCCAGAGCAGGATCGCATTTTCGCATTCTTGTGCGGGAAGCGCATTTTCACCCGTGAGGTATTGATCGACAATTTTCCCGCTGATTAATGCGGGGATAAGGCCGAGGGCATTGGCAATTATCGAGAGCAGTAGTGAGCCGCTCATTATCTTTTTGTAGGGAGCTATCTGCTCAAAGAAAGCTTTCATTTGATTGAGGAAGCTTTTGCTAAAGAAAAATTCTAGTCGTTTACGCATCGTGGGGCTCATGGGTGAAGCTATTGATAACGGTGTATTGTTCGATGCCATTATCGCCAGTGACGATGTATTGATGATGACGCAACCAGGCGTGAGCTTTCATTTCTCCCTTTTCTTTGAGTAGGCCAAGATAAAGGGTGGAAGAAAGATTTTTTTTATTGAGAATCCTGTGGCCGGCAATGGCCTGTGGGAAACACACACATTTCCAGGGGAGAAGTTCAGCAATGCGAAAGATGAGTCGCTTGGTCATTTTGATTTCAGGACTTATTTCTCGGCTTGCTTTCGAAGACTCGGATTCTTTCTCGCCGAATTTTCCCGCAAGAGTTTTAAATTCTTGACTTTTTAACTGCATGCAAGCCAGGCAAAGTTCCAAAAAAACTTCTAGTGCTAAAAGTTTAATTTTCATGGGGAGTTTGATGAAGGTGAGAAGGCTTCTGAGCATGCTTGGTTTCGAATTAGTTTAATTAGATTTTATTGTAAACCGAGGAGGACTAAAAATCAATAGTTCCCGAGAGAGACTGTGAGTGGATTTTGATGCTCAGCAGTGTATAATGCGCGGATTTTAAATAATTTGACTAAGGGGCCGAACAATGGCAGATGTATTAGCAAAAATGACGAGTGGTTTCCCCGAGTGGTTGCCCGCAGCAAAGAGACAAGAAAAACGTATTCTCGATATTGTAGCAAAAGTTTATGAGAGTTATGGATTTACTCCAATAGAAACGGCCGCAGTGGAAAAAGTCAAGAATTTGGCCACGACTGGTGATGTCAGTAAAGAGATTTTTGGTATTCACCGCTTAGCGGGTGAAGGCCAGGATATTAAAGCTGAATTTGGTTTGCACTTTGATCTGACTTTACCTATGGCGCGCTATACAGCCGATAACTTTGCGAAGCTCCAGTTTCCTTTTAAGCGTTACCAGATTCAAAAAGTATGGCGTGGTGAACGTCCACAAAAGGGGCGTTACCGCGAATTCTACCAGGCGGATATTGATATCATTGGTGATGGGATATTGCCTTTGCATTACGAAGCTGAAGTCGTGCAGGTGATTTACGATATTTTTAGCCAAATCAATATTGGTGACTTCACCATTAAAATCAATAATCGCAAACTCCTCGAGGGACTCTATCGTCAGCAAGGCGTAGACGACATGAATGCGACTTTGATTATCGTTGACAAAATTGATAAGATTGGCAAGGACGAAGTTGTGCGCCTCTTGATTGAAAGTGGCCTCAGTGAAGCTCAGGCAGTCTTTTGTGCGGAACTCGCAGGAAAGAAATTCTCGATTTCACAAGCTTTGGAATTTATTAAAGATTTAGATACCAGTGACGAACTTTTAGCCGCAGCGCAAAATGAGTTAGAAACAATTTTTAGTAATCTCAGTCACTTGCCTGATGGTGCGGTGATTTTTGATTTATCGATTGCTCGCGGTTTGGATTATTACACCGGTTCAGTTTACGAATGTGTGATTGATGGCTTAGAGAGTTACGGAAGTGTTTGTTCTGGTGGTCGTTATGATAATTTAGCTGAGAAATTCTCTAAGAAAACCTTGCCTGGTGTGGGTCTTTCTATTGGCATTAGTCGTTTACTCTATGTTCTTTTTGAGACGGAACGCTTGACGGCCTTGGCGCCAACGCCAGTGCAAACTTATGTGGTGCTCTTTGATGAGAGTCAGCGTCCGAAAGCAAATGCGATGGCCGCAGAAATGCGCGCAGCGGGTATTAATGTGGAAGTAGCTCCCTCAGTGAAAAAATTTGGGAAGCAGATTCAATTTGCGGAAAAGCGCGGTGCACAATTCATCGTTATTCCGGAAGAAGATCGTACGGATCAAATGAAAAATTTACTTACCGGTGACCAAGAAGATTTCTCAATTGAGAAAATGGGAACTTTTTTAAACGCTTAAGATCAAGACTTTGTGTTATTTTATTTTGTTAAGTAATGACTTAGTACAAAGTTATAAGATGTTTAAAAAATGGGTGTTTTAGTTTTAATTTATAAAACATCCACTATAGTCACGCGATTTTTTAACCTATGGATCTTTGTGTATAAATTATGGATGCTTTAATAAATATAGTGATAGCAGCAGTCGTTTTCGGCGGCCTCTTTTTCGGTGTGGGACTCAAATTTCTCGCTAAAAAAGATGATGAAGTCAAGGGTAGTTGCGCATCTCGCAATCAATTTTTGAATGAAGGTGGTTGTTCTATATGTGGGAAAGAGGATCCTTCCGGATGTGATGGAAGTCCTTTAGATGAAGCAAAAAAAAGCGAAGAAACAAGTTAAATACATTTTTTTTAAATCGAGCTGTTAAATAAATAACAGCTCATTATTTTCGAAAACAAGCAAGGAAAACAAACAAGCCATGAGCAGTTACAAACTCAAAAAAGGCTATGACCTGAGAATCAAAGGAGAAGCGGAAGCGACTCTCGAGACTCTACCTCGACCGACCCAAGTGGCGCTCGATGGTCGTGAATTTCACGGTCTACGCCCGAAGATGATGGTTAAAGCAGGAGACAAGGTCAAAGCCGGATCCCCGCTTTTTTTGCAGAAAGGGACTGAGAATTTTTATTTCACAAGCCCTGTCAGCGGAACAGTAAAAGAAGTTCAGCGTGGAGCACGTCGTGTCCTACAAGAAGTTATTGTAGAAGCAGACGAGAAAGATGAGTTTGAAGAATTTCAAACTATCAGTTCAGGTGACTTACTTAACACCAGCCGTGAAGTTATTCTCGAACAAATCCTCAAATCGGGTTTATTCGCACAGATTCTAGCTCGTCCATTTGCGATTATCGCAGATCCGGCAGTTGAACCACGCGATATTTTCGTATCAGCATTCTTAACTGCACCTCTAGCACCAGAGATCAACCTTATCTTGGAAGGCAACGAAGCTGCATTCCAAGCAGGTATCAACGCTCTTTCAAAATTGACTTCAGGTTCAGTGAACCTCGGTATTGAAGGCGGTCGTGCAGATCTCTCAGAAGCACTTAAGAATCCAGCTAATGCGAAAGTGAACCAATTTAATGGTGCTCACCCAGCGGGTAACGTCGGTATTCAGATTCACCACGTTGCACCAATCAATAAAGATGAAGTGCTTTGGACTTTGAGTTCTCAAGCCGTTATCAGCATTGGTAATCTTTTCCTTCAAGGTAAAGTCGTTTCAGAGAAAGTGATTGCCTTAACGGGTGAATCAATTGATCAGCGCAAGCACGTAAAAGTCATTACGGGCGCAGCCATTGCTGAAGTTGCCAAAGGTCGCGTTAAAGCTGATGCTGATTTACGTTATATCTCTGGTGATGTTCTTTCTGGACGCACTGTTACAGGTGGTTTTTTAGGTACTACGGCATCACAAGTTACTGTGATTCCTGAGATCGAAAAAATGGAATTTATGGGCTGGGCTCTCCCAGGTGGCGAGAAAGAATCTTTCTCTAGAACTTTCCCATCTTTTCTCTCACCGAATAAAAAATATTCTCATAACACAGGTTACCACGGTGGCGTTCGTGCCTTCGTGCAAACAGGTGCTTACGAATCTGTAGTTCCAATGGATATCTACCCAGTGCACTTAATTAAGTGTATTATGGCAGGTGACTTGGAAGCGATGGAAGGCTTAGGCATACTTGAAGTAGCTCCAGAAGACTTTGCTCTCTGTGACTTTATCTGTGTATCTAAAATCGAAGTGCAAGATTTACTCCGTAAGGGTCTTGATTTCTTCCGCAAAGAAGGGTGCTAATTGTGAAATTCGTTGAAGATCAAATTCACAAGGTACGTCCGCTATTTGAAAAAGGCGGCAAGTTCGAAAAACTCTATTACCTTTTCGAAGCAGGTGAATCATTTCACCTCGTAACAGACAAACGTACTGATCGCGGTGCTCACGTTCGTGATAACATCGATTTAAAAAGAATGATGATTACTGTGGTTTTGGCCATGGTTCCCTGTATTCTTTTTGGTATTTATAATACTGGTTTCCAGCATTATACGGCATTACTTAATGATGGCCAAATAGACGCTTTACCAGGAATGGTAGATATGATTGTCTACGGCGCGATCATGGTAGTCCCAGTGATATTAACAGTGTATATAACTGGTGGTATTGTTGAAGGTATATTTGCGATAATTCGCAAGCACGAAATTAATGAAGGTTTCCTGGTGACAGGTATTCTGATTGCCATGGTAGTTCCTGCAAGTATTCCACTTTGGCAGGTTTCACTTGCCACTATTTTCGGTGTATTCATCGGTAAAGAGTGTTTCGGTGGTACTGGCATGAATATTCTTAACCCTGCATTAACTGCACGTGCATTCCTCTTCTTTAACTTCCCTTCACAGATTTCTGGTGATAAAGTATGGGTAAGTTTTGACAAAGCTCAAGAAGTTGTGGCTACAGCGACTCCAATGGGTGTTGCTGCTTCAGGTGAAGCGCTTCCAGAGGCTTACTCAACAATGAATATGTTCCTAGGTCTAATCCCAGGCTCAATTGGTGAAACCTCTGTTATCGCCTGTTTAATCGGTGCGATCATTTTACTCATCGCTGGTGTCGCTTCATGGAGAACCATGATCGGCATGCTCGTCGGTGGTTTCTTATTCGCATGGCTCATCAGCCTCGGCAACAACACCAATCCAAACGATCTCGCAGCACTTGGCGCAGTTAAGCACCTTTGCATGGGTGGTTTCGCTTTCGGTCTTGTGTTTATGGCAACTGATCCGGTTTCATCTGCAAATACCAACGTAGGTAAATGGATCTATGGTTTTGGTGCAGGTGCAATGTCTATGCTTTTCCGTATTGTCAACCCAGCTTACCCTGAGGGTGTGATGCTCGCCATTCTACTGATGAATGTCTTTGCTCCGCTCATCGATCACTACGTGGTTAAGGCCAGCATTAAAAGGAGATTGAACCGTGCCAGAGTCTAATGTAAAAACCATGACTTTCGCAACGATTGTTACAGTCGTGTGCGCAGTCATCCTCGGAGCAACTGCTACGGCACTTAAGCCTCAGCAAGAGCTTAATGCTAAAGTATTCAAACTTAAAAACATTGTTCAGGTTTTCGGCTTAACAGCTGAGACTAATAAAGATGTAGAAGCTTACTTTTCTGAAGTAGGTAAAGACGGCAAGTTCATTGTCCGTATTATCAAAGATTCAAAAGGCAATGTTGTCGACATGACTGAGCTTGAATACAAAGCTCTTGATCTCTACAAGCAAGAAAAGACTGCGGTAGAAAAACGCAGATATCCTTATTTCCTGATGTTTGAATCAGCAGCAGATAAAGCAGCTGATAAGCCCTCCGCAATCGTACTTCCTACGCAAGACTTCGGTCTTTGGTCAGTATGTTATGGTTACTTATCACTTGAGTCTGATGCGACTACAATCAAAGGAATTGTTTACTACGACCAAAAAGAAACTCCTGGTCTTGGTGCAGAGATTGAGCAAGAATTCTGGAAAGATTCCTTCATCGGCAAGAAAATTGTTGATGCTAAGGGTGAGCTTCTAGCTCCCAAAGCATCGAAAGAAGCTGCTCTAGCTAAAGATAGTCCTCATCACTACATATCAGTTAGTGGTGCGACTTTCACAATGGACGGCATCGATAAAGGTCTTGTAGATACACTTAAGAACTATAAGAAAGTTATTGAACACTATCGTGGAGGTAACAAATAATGTCTGATACCATGAAAGCTTTTAAAGATCCTTTTGTCATTAATAACCCGATTGCGGTTCAAGTACTTGGTATTTGTTCAGCTCTAGCGGTTACGACACAGATCAAGCCCGCCTTTACAATGGCAATTGCTGTAACAGCAGTTATGGGCCTTTCTAATTTAACTGTTTCTCTTTTAAGAAAACAGATTCCAAATAAGATTCGTATCATTATCGAATTAACGATTATTTCAACACTGGTAATTCTTGTTGACCAAATCTTAAAAGCCTATGCTTACGATATTTCTCGTCAGCTCTCCGTTTTTGTTGGTCTCATTATTACAAACTGTATCGTGATGGGTCGTGCAGAAGCTTATGCACTTCACAACCCACCAGTACCAGCACTAATGGATGGTATCGGTAATGGTCTCGGTTATGGTATAGTTCTTGTTATCGTTGCTTTCTTCCGTGAGCTATTCGGTGTGGGTAAACTTCTTGGTTACGACATTCTTACGACAAGTGAGAACAGTCTAATCACAGTAAGTGCTGACAGCTGGTATAAACACAATGGTCTGATGGTAGTTCCTACTGGTGCCTTTGTGATTATTTCCTTGATTGTTTGGATCCACCATAATTACACTAAAAAGTTCGAGGATTAATCATGTTAGAATTAGCATTAAAAGCAATCTTCATCGAAAATATGATTTTCGCACTTTTCCTTGGCATGTGCTCTTACTTAGCCGTATCAAAGAAAGTAGACACTTCAATTGGTATGGGTTGTGCCGTTTGGTTCGTTACTACAGTAACTTGCCCCGCGTCATGGCTCGTGTCTGAATACTTCCTTAAGCCTGGTCCCCAAAATATTATTGGTAGCTTATTCAATAAGCCTGATCTTGACTTAACGTTCTTAACTTTCGTTTCTTACATTGCACTTATTGCCGCAATGGTTCAGTTCCTCGAAATGTTCATTGAGAAAATCTCTGCTAAGCTTTACGGTTCACTCGGTGTGTTCCTTCCTTTGATCGCAGTAAACTGTGCGATTCTTGGTGGTTCACTAATGATGAATGATAAAGGCTTCACTTTTCCTGAAGCGGCAATGTTCGGTTTCTCTGGTGGCTTCGGCTGGCTCATGGCGATTGTAGTTTTTGCTGCGATTCGTGAAAAAATGCAGTACTCAAACGTGCCTAAAGGCATGCGCGGTCTTGGTATTGCTTTTTTAACTTGTGGTCTTATGGCTATGGCATTCATGGGTTTCATGGGTATCAAATTCCCAGAAAAGAAAGTTTCTGAATCAAGCTCTAGTGAGCAAGTTGTTATTGAGCAATCAGCAACAGTTGAACTTAGTGCTGAAAAAGTAGCTACTGAAACAACAACTAAAGTTGAAGTTGCTGCTGAAAAAGCACCTGAAGCTCCAGTTGCAGGAGATAAATAATTATGAATACACTTATTAACGCAATTGATGGTGGTACAGTAGGCGCAGGTATTGTCGTGTTCCTTATCATTATCATCGGTCTTACCATCGCTCTTATGATTGCTGAAGGCTTCCTTGTTACTAAGGGTAACGTAAAAATCCTTATTAACGAAGATCAAGACGCAGCACTAGAAGTGGAGAGTGGTTCGACATTACTTGATACACTTTCTAACGCAGGTATTCAGCTCCCATCAGCTTGTGGTGGTGGTGGTACTTGTGGCGTGTGTGTCTGTAAAGTGATCTCTGGTGGTGGCGATGTGCTCCCTACCGAGAAATCGCACCTTTCACTTAAAGAGCAGCAAGAAGGCCTTCGCCTCGCGTGTCAGCTTAAAGTTAAAGAAGATCTTGAGATCGAAGTTGAGCCAGAGATTTTCTCCATCAAAAAATGGGAATGCGAAGTTGTTTCAAACGAAAACGTCGCCACTTTCATTAAAGAATTTATTGTTGAACTCCCTCCAGGCGAGACCATCGATTACCGCGCAGGTGGTTATATTCAGATCGAGATTCCTGGTTACAAGGACCTCAAGTATTCAAATTTCGATATTGAAGAGCAGTACCGTGGCGATTGGGATCACTTCAAAATCTTTGACAATGTAGCTAACAATCCAGAACCAGTTGTACGTGCTTACTCAATGGCGTCTTATCCTGCAGAGGGTAATCGCTTGATGCTTAACGTTCGTATCGCATCTCCGCCCCCACGTTTACCAAATGTGCCCCCGGGTATTGCTTCTTCTTACATCTTTGATTGTAAGAAAGGTGACAAGGTAACGATTTCTGGACCATTCGGAGAGTTCTTCATGAAAGATAGTGATCGCGAGATCATGTTCATCGGTGGTGGTGCTGGTATGGCTCCAATGCGTTCACACATTTTCGACTTGTTCCACACTAAGAAATCTGGCCGTAAAGCTACTTTCTGGTATGGTGCACGTTCTAAGCGTGAAATGTTCTATGATGATCACTTCAAGAAAATTGAAGCTGATTTCCCGAACTTTAAGTACTACGTAGGTCTCTCTGATCCTCAGGCTGAAGATAATTGGCAGATCAAGAAAAACCTCGAAGATACTGAAGCCGATGGTTACACAGGTTTCATTCACCAAGTTATTCTTGAGAATTACCTCAATAATCATGAGGCTCCAGAAGAGATTGAATACTATCTCTGTGGACCTCCAATGATGAATGACGCGATTCAAGACATGCTCTTTAATCTCGGCGTAGAGAAAGAAATGATCGCATTTGACGATTTCGGATCTTAATCTAAGTAGATTGTATCATTAAAAAAAAAGCTCGGCTTCTGCCGAGCTTTTTTTGTTTAGTCAGTAAAGCAAGAGATTGCACTTGTTTAAATAAAGTGAGCTTTTATCTTGCTCAAAAAACAAAGGATTATGGAATGGAATTAGTGAAGAAAGACGATGTGCTTAGTATCGAGTACGTGATATCCAATACCCAAGGTGTTATTTTAGATTCTTCACGTGATCAAATAATGCATTTCTTATTTGGTCATGGCCAAATGCCCATTCAAATCGAAAAGCATTTAGAAGGCTTGAAGCTTGATGATATGATTGATTTTCAGATCTTGGCAAGTGAAGAACTCTATGGGGCTTATGATAGCCGTTTAGTTTTTGAAGTCAGTCCAGAAAGTTTTGAGGAAGGGACTGAGATCAAAGTGGGTATGAGTTTTCAGAAAGGTGAAGAGATGGTCAGAGTCACAGATATTTCTGAAGATAAAATCACCTTGGATGCCAATTATCCTTTGGCCGGTCAAGATTTGAATTGGAGTGTCGTAGTCGTAGGACTCCGTTCAGCTAATGAACTAGAGTTAGAAATGGGTAAGCCCATTACTGAAGATACTAATGCCTGCGCAACGAAGAAAAAAGCAACCTCTTGTGGCAGTCAAGGGGCTTGTGGTCACGAGCATTAATATGTTTAGGCAAAAATACTCGGTATGGAGACTTTTGTGTCTGAGTTTATTCTGCTTAGCTTGGAGTGCCTTGGCGGATAAAGTTCTTGTTGGGACTCATTTTAAAGAAAATGAAAAGGGTCTGTATTCTGTAGATCTTCATAAGGCAGGAGATTTAGGGGAAGTACATGAAATTATTGATCGACTAGGCACAAGTATAGTGATTGCGAAGTCTAATACTTCGATTATTTATACTTGTGGAGTGGGCGAAAAAAAAGGCCTTATTCAAGCCTATGATTTAAAGGCACAGAAATTGATTGGCTCTTATTCGAGTCATGATATGCGTCCTTGTTACTTGGCATTAAGTCACGATCAGAAATTTCTGCTAGTGAGTAATATTCGCCATGGCAGTGTTTGCAGTATTCGCATAAATGATGATGGGACTTTAGGTGCCTTAGTAAGCAAAGTTGAGGTACCTCCAAAAGCGAAACGCTTTGCACCCCATGCTTGTGTGGTATCACCAGATGGAGATTACGTATTTGTTCCCGATATAGCGGGCAATCGTCTTTGTCGCTTAAAATTCGATAAATTAAGTGGTGAACTTAAGTACCTCGATTCAATAGCATCAAAGAGTTTTAATGGCCCACGGCATATGTCTTTTGACTCAGAGGGTAAGCGAGCCTATCTAGTCAATCAAATGGGTGAGACTATAACAGTATTTACTTATGCTGAAGGCAATTTACTCGAAGTGGATCAAGTGCAGACTCTGCCAGATGATCAGCTCGATATTAATAATCATATTGCCGAAATCAAAATTCATCCTTCGGGAAAATTTGTCTATGTCTCCAATCGTGGACATAATAGTATCGCACTTTTACAAAGAGATATAAAAACGGGTATGATTCGTTTTGATCGTTGTTTTAGTAGTGAGGGCGAAATGCCCTGGAGTTTTGCGATTTCCGCAAAAGGCGATTTTCTTTATTGCTCAAATAATAAATCTAATAACTTAGTGAGTTTTAAAATTGATCAAGAAAGTGGTCACTTGACTTACACAGGCAAGCAAGTTTCAGTACCGAATCCCTCATCAGTAATTTATATAACTGATTAATAATGATAAAACTGCAGAGCGAAACCCATTCTTTTACGCATGCCTTGTAGTGGCTGAAAAGTTCTTTTAAAAATTGAGTGATATAGTGTGATTATCAATTTATCGAGATGAGGTTTTTTTTCTTGCGATAAAGACTGATGATCAGAGAACTAAGCAGTAAAAAGGTAAAGCTGAAGAACCAGGCCAAATGATAGTTATGGTTATAAGAGATGATGGTATCTTCATGTATTAATTTCATATAACTCAAAGTCAACATGCTACTTTGTAAAAAGAGAGCACTTGCATAGGCTTTGATCATAATAGAATTATAATTGTCTTTCCATTTCAGGGAGCGCATTCCCAGGCTGAGAGCCCACAAGCTAGTTATTGTAAAAAGCGTTAATTCTGGAACACCAGGAAGTAAGGTCCAAAATAATGGAAAAAAAAGGTAAGCAAATGAAGCCGCAAAGATGAAACTAGCAAATTTTAAGGAAAATTTGCTGAGAAAGAATCCTACTAAAGCAGTGCTAGCACTCAAAATACAGGGTATGCACCAGTGTCCTAAAGTAATTATATTGCCAACTACCCAGCCCGCAAAGCCGAGATTTATAGCACAAATGACTGAGATTAAATTATGATAAGATCGTCTTGTACGAAATAGTAGAAATAGGCTGAGAATAGGAAGTAAACATATCAGCCATGAATTTAGGCTCTCTAAAGCGATATCCACATTGATTATCCTTATACTTTCTGTTAAGTCTATTCGAATTATTTTATAAGAAAAATAGTTACTACTAATTAAGCTATTATTTTAAGATATATATGATGTAATTATTAAGGCTAATGAGCTTATATGAATTTTGATAAAAATGAAAAAACCCCGAGGACAAAGTCCACGGGGTTTTTAAGTTGGCTCTACTTAAGCTTAGAGGCTAGCTAAAGCAGCATTGAGTGTCGCGCTTGGGCGCATTGCTTCAGATGCTTTGGCATTGTTCGGCTTGTAGTAACCTTCGAGGTTTACTGCTACACCTTGAGCGCCATTGAGTTCACTGATGATTGCATCTTCTTTCTCAGAAAGTGAATTTGCGAGGTTCGCAAACTGCGCCTTGAGTTCAGAGTCACCATCTTGTGCAGCAAGCTCTTGTGCCCAGTAAAGAGCGAGATAGAAGTGACTACCACGATTATCGAGTTCATTCACTTTTCGTGAAGGTGATTTATCGTTGAGAAGGAACTTAGAAGTTGCCGCATCGAGTGTCTCAGCAAGAACTTGAGCTTTTGGATTGTTGAAATTAGCTGCAAGGTGCTCGAGAGAAACGGCAGTCGCAAGGAATTCACCAAGTGAGTCCCAGCGCAAGTGATTTTCTTTTTCGAACTGCTGAACGTGCTTAGGAGCCGAGCCGCCTGCACCAGTTTCGAAAAGTCCGCCACCATTCATAAGAGGAACGATAGAGAGCATTTTTGCCGATGTGCCAAGCTCGAGAATTGGGAAGAGGTCAGTGAGGTAATCACGGAGAACGTTACCAGTTACAGAGATAGTGTCTTCGCCATTTTTAGTTCTTTCGAGTGTGTACTCAGTTGCAGCGATAGGTTCGAGAATTTTGATAGTTAAACCATCAGTATCGTGTTCGCCGAGGTAAGCTTCAACTTTTTGAATGAGTTGAGCATCGTGAGCACGGTTTTCGTCGAGCCAGAAAATAGCCGGAACACCAGTAGCGCGAGCACGGTTAACAGCAAGTTTTACCCAGTCGCGGATCGGAGCATCTTTAACTTGGCACATGCGGAAGATGTCACCAGCTTCGACAGTTTGTTCGAGAAGAACAGTGCCATCAGCATCAATTGCTGAAACAGTACCAGCAGCAGCCATTTGGAAAGTCTTGTCATGTGAGCCGTATTCTTCAGCTTTTTGAGCCATAAGACCAACATTAGGAACACTACCCATTGTAGTAGGATCAAACGCACCATTTTTCTTACAGAATTCGATAGTTGCTTGGTAAACACCAGCGTAACAACGATCAGGAATAAGTGCTTTAGTATCTTGTGCTTTGCCTTCGGCATTCCACATTTGACCCGAAGTACGGATCATAGCAGGCATAGAAGCATCGATGATAACGTCAGAAGGAACGTGAAGATTAGTGATGCCGCGATCGGAGTCAACCATCGCAAGCGCAGGACGATTAACATAAACAGCTTCGATAGCCGCTTTCACTTCGTCTTCTTGAGCGTGATCAGCGATTTTTGCGTAGACATCACCAAGACCATTCTTAGTATCTACAGCGAGTTGAGCAAAGAGCTCACCATATTTTTCGAAAACGTCTTTGTAGAAAACTTCTACAACTGCACCGAAAATGATCGGGTCAGAAACTTTCATCATCGTAGCTTTCATGTGAAGAGAGAAAAGAACGCCTTGTGCTTTTGCGTCTTCGATTTCTTTTACAACGAAAGCTTGGAGAGCCGCCATGTTGAGAACTGAAGAATCGAGAATTTCGCTTTCGAGTAAAGCGAGGCCGTCTTTTAGGACAGTTTCAGAACCATCAGCACCATTGAAAACGATCTTAGCAGTAGTTGCTGCAGGGATAGTGATAGATGTTTCGCTACCGTAGAAATCTTTTTCGCTCATGCTCGCAACGTGTGACTTGGAGTCAGCGGCCCAAGCACCCATGCGGTGAGGATTAGTTTTTGCGTAGTTTTTTACGGCTTTAGGAGCACGACGATCTGAGTTACCTTCACGTAAAACGGGGTTTACTGCAGAACCGAGAACTTTTGCATAACGAGTTTTTGAGTCAGCGCTTTCGTCGTAGTTAGGGATATCATAACCCTGACCTTGAAGTTCAGCAATAGTAGCTTTGAGCTGGGGGATAGAAGCAGAAACATTAGGAAGTTTGATAATGTTAGCTTCTGGAGTTTTTGCTAAGTCGCCAAGTTCAGCAAGTGCATCGCTAACTTTTTGATCAGCTGTGAGCTTATCAGGGAAATTGGCAAGAACGCGAGCAGAAAGTGAGATATCACGAGTTTCTACTTCAACACCAGCTTTACCAGTGTAAGCTTGAATAATAGGGAGGAGTGAATGTGTGGCGAGTGCCGGAGCTTCATCAGTTATCGTGTAGATAATTTTAGACATTTTTATTTCCTGTTTATATTTTAAAGTATGTGTTCTAGGCCATAGACGAGTTCAGCACGATCTTTGATGTGCTTAGAGGCCATGTAGACGCCGGGCATATAGCTCGTACGTTCGATGCTATCGTGACGAATGGTCAAGTATTGGCCGGGAGCTCCAAGAATAACTTCTTGGGAGGCAACAAAGCCGGGCATGCGAACTGCGTGAAGTTTAATTCCTTCAAAATCACCACCACGTGCGCCTTCTACATTGGCAACGAGGTCATTGGTCTTGGGATTGAAAGTCTTGTTATTTTCACACATGAGTTCAGCAGTTTTGACTGCGGTTCCTGAAGGGAAATCCACTTTGTTTTCGTGGTGGTACTCAATGATTTCAGCGTAGTCGTAGTACTCAGCAGCTTTTTTTGCAAATTGTTGCATGAGGACATTGCCAATTATGAAATTGGGAGCAATAAAACAGCCTTTACCAGTTTCTTTGACCCATTCCCGGATTTGATCTAAATCAGTTGGAGTGAAACCAGTGGTTCCTACAACAGCAGCAGCACCACCAAATAAGATGGCTTTGACTGTTTCCATTCTGATTTCAGGGCGGGTGAAATCAACCACCACGTCAGCAGGGTTAGAAGCGAGAGACTCAGCTAATGATGTGCCGATATCAATACTTCCAGCGAGCGTTAAATCATCTTTCGCTTCAACGAATTCGACAACTGTCGCACCCATTTTTCCCATGGAACCATTTACAGTAATGCGCATGGTCTAGTTCCTTAATTAAATTGTATTTCTAAAGTCGCAAGCAACTCTAAATGTCAATCGCTCTTTGTCAATAACTTATGTATGACACGGCGCATGAATCAAGGGATTTTTTTACTAAGAAAGTCATTTATTGCATGCAATAAGATAAAAGGATGTTTAGATGCTTATTAATTAATTATGGAGTAAAAATAGAGTAAGTGAATTTCTAGTTTAGAAAATGTCTATACTCTCTTCGCCAGTATTTGCTTTGGGGGCTTTCTCTTTTTTCGCTTTGGAGGACTTCGAACCGACGGAAGAAGGCAGGTAGCGATAGTAAACGGTGAGTTGTAGGGCGCAGAGTGTGGTAGAGTAGATTTTATTATCAATTTCTTTCATTGCTTCACGTTCAGTTTCAATTCCTTTAGCAGGACTTAACCAATAGCCATCGGGATGTTGGTTCTCCAAAAGAATCTTCTGAAAAGCCTTGTTCCATGAAGTCCAGTCGCGCCCACCGCGCTGAAACATCGCCTGTGTAGCGTAGTACATCCAATAAAGGTAAAAACCAGCTGGAGCACCGTGTTTACCATGGTACTCCCACTTCAAAAGTTTGACATCTTCTTTGACCATGAGGTCACCAAGTCGTTTGGTAATAGGGTCATTGCCTTCGCCGAGTAGTTGTAGGCAGAGGACGCCGACAGCTCGCATAGAGGGGTCTCGTTTACCTCCAGCTTCAAGACGGTAGTAAAAGCCAGTCGCAGTTGAGAATTTCTTCATGTGAGCAATGGATTTTTCAATAGCCCTTGGTAGACTCTCAACGGTACATCCAGCCACTTTTGCGGCTTTCATGGCTTGCCAATTCCAGCAAGCATTGGAGAAATTCGAATCGCCTTTAGTTGCATAACTATACATAAAGGCGCCGTTCTGATGTTGATTATCACAAATGAATTTTATGGTTTTATTCATTGGTGCAAGTAGCGAATAAGTTCCTGTCATTGCATAAGCTTCAGAGAGAGCGTAAGCAACAAGTGAGTGCTCATAGACGTTACGAGATTTACTTTTTCCTAAAGGGAACTTCCCGGAGTTACCCCATTTAGCGAGTTGTAGGATGCCTTTGCTGACGATTGAACCATAGCGCTTTGATTTACCTGTCTCACCATGAGCCATGAAAGTTAAAATAGCTAAACTTGTCATAGCTTCTTTATGCCCGTGACCCCAGGAACCATCGGGGTTTTGATTTTTCGCGAGCCAGTCTAAAGCATTTCCTAGAGCTTTTTGCGCTTGCGCTGAACCACCGTACTTACGAATGGCGGTAGCCTTAGCATTAGGTGAGCGAGCACTAAACATTTTTGCTGACTGCAGTGGAGAAGTGGAAGGCTTAACATCAGAGACGAGTTCCATATCATCCATAATCTCTGCCGCGGGAGGTTCATCACTAATTTCTTCGACGTCAGTACTGAGATCTTCGCTTATGTCGATTTGCTCAGTGACGTCGGGGTTAATGGTCTCGGCCTCAGTTTCCAAAAGCGGTTCTGGTGGCGGAGGAGGTGGCGGAGGAGGTGGTGGTGGTTCTTCCACAATTTCTTCCATCTTTTGTGTGACTTCGACATTGGCATTGCTTTCTTTAGCTTCACCTTTGAAAAGTGATGCGGCTAATATGAGCAGGACATGACAAAAAGTTGAGATTACAGGACCAATTAAATTTTCTTTTAATTTTTCTTTCCGGTATTGTGCGTGAATCTCTTGGAGTTCTTCTGGGCTAAGAATTCCAAATGGGTCTTCATGTATTTCTTCTTCTTGCATAATGATAGTACTTGCTTAAAATTTTTGATTTAAAAGTAATACGACTTAAATGTTTGAGTGATGACAGCTTCTGTATTATATACACCGAAGGGAGATGGGATTAGACAGTTGGGAGTGATTTTTTTGACAATTAATTAAGATCGGAGTTTTTTCCTTAGTTCTTCATGTTCTTAGAGGTACCTTAGTTTATCGAGGAATCTTGGAGCTATAATAAAAATATCTGTAAATAACTACAAGCTATAATCGTCGTGGGCTTTTTACTTATGACAAAAAAGTAGAAGTAACATATTAATTCATTACATCATGCGCTCTTTTACTATATAAAATTCAATCCTGAATCCGTTGTTTACTCGTATAATCGTAAGCTATTCATGAAATTGGACCTGTGCTTATTTTAATAAACCATTTTTAAAGCCTTGCGAAACAAGAAGAATTTTTTTCATGAAAAATCACTGATAACTACATGTTTTTAGAGGGGGTGTGATACTCAAAACCTATTCTATAAATGATTTGGAGTATCAGCAGTATTATTCATTTAATAAAATGAGATGTCACTAATGGAGTGTAGACCGTAAATGAAATGCGCGTTACTATTTCTTCTGTGTAAAACCTTTTAGAAAGGTGTAGCAAAATTTAGCTGATTTGCTTAATAATCATGATTTTTTGCCAGATCTTACGCGAGAGGCTATTGCAGAGGTTCTCGACGTCATTGACTGCAGAGAGCACTTCTGAATCGGGCATATTTTGTGCATAAAAAGCAGCAAGTTTACCGATATGAGAAAGCATCTCTGAACAGTAGTCGAGGTAACGACTCAGTTCGTGATTGCTCATACTGCGCAAAGGGGATGATGCGGTATTATGTGCCTGACTTTCGCTATCTTTTGTGAGTTGGTGCATGTCCACGACATGAGCCAGGGCACGGAACTCATGTAAGGCTTTGAGCGCTTTAGATCGTTTGAGTCGTGTTTCAAGAGTGAATAAAAAAAAGATCGCAGCGCCAAAAATAATAAGTTCATTGAGGATGGCGTCAATCAAGGGCAGCATATCTTGTATGGCGACCTTATTTAAGTTGAAGTCCATCATACTTATACTGATGCCAATGAGAATAAAAGCAGAGGCAATAGTGAAGCCAATCAGTGTGCGTAAACCCATGTTGGGTTCTGCTATATGTTTAGCTTTTTCTTCTGTTTCGGAAGAGAGTGCTTCGAGTTCTGTGCACACATCTACTAAACCTGACTTTGGAAAACGCTCAGAAATTCTCTGTGTGAGACTCTGAAGAGTTAAGTGGGTTTTCTGAAAGTTTAACTCGCGGTACATTAAGGTTCCAGTGAAAAGGTAGAGTCAGGGTCGATTTTACGTACAAAAGTAGTTGTGCCACCACCCATGATATCAGTATCGCTTTTTTCCACTTCGGTCTCGCTTATTAATTCCAACTCAGGTTCTTTGGCTTCAGGGGTGACTTCTTCCGCTTCGGTATCATTACTCACTTCATCGTCATTAGATGGTGCGGTTTTTTCTTCAATGATTGGTGAGCGATTTTCGTTAGATTTTACGCTATCCGCAAGACGTTTAGTTTCCAGAACTTCAAGTTCTTCTGCTTTGATTTTCGCGGCTTCTGCAGCGGCTTCTTCAACTTCATTTTGTGTGAAGTTAATTTTTGGAGCTTTCCAAGTATTGTTGTTTTTTTCTTCTTCTTCGGTCTCAGTTTCAGCTTGCTTGGCCTCCGCTTCTATTTCCGTTTTGCTTTCTGAACCACGTTTCTTTTTGAGGAACTTGGTGATGGCGCGCGAAGCTGTTTTAAAGCCTTTGGCTGTAGCGGAACGAATAGGGACATCATCAAAAATAAGCTCAGCCGTAAGACCTTTTGAACGCGACGTATCTTCCAGATGGCAATCTAGGACAATGCCGTAATGGCTGTCGATGAGTTCGAGCTTGTTGCCCTTGGGGAAGAGTAGGTACTCTTTATCGAGAATGAATTTGTTAATTTTACAGCGCTTGTGGTAGGAGAGTCCCGATTTTTTATCGGTATAAATGACTGAATAAATTTGTTCTTTATCGACCACGAAGATTTCGGTGAAGCGACCCACGAAGAGCTTGTCAGAGATATTAGTGACTTTGAATTTTCCATCCTTTGTAAGGATGATGATGCGATCGAATTCGGTACATTTGATGTGATTGCCATTATTGATTTGTGTGCCGATATAGCCACCGACTTTATCGTAACCGAGTTTTACATTTGCTACAGCAATCTCTTTGGCGTCAACTTTTTCAATACTCTTAATTTCAGTGAGGCGTGGATATAGCTTCCCGTATTTTGCGAGGAGGTTTTTGATAAAGTTAATGGTATGATCTTTGAGGTTATCAAGACTGAAGGCCACTTCTTTCAAGGCCTTTAAAATTTCTTCAAGTTCTTTGTTGTTTTTGCTAATATCGAAAAGTGAGATGCGACGAATAGGGATTCTGAGAAGTCGATCGATATCTTCTTCTGAAATATCGCGTCTGAGTTGATCTAAGAAAGGGTTTAGGCCTGTGCGAACGGCAGCTAATACTTCGGGCTGACTGGTGCACTCTTCAATGCGTTTGTAGATGCGCTCTTCAATAAAAATGCGTTCCAGGGTGCGGTCGTGATATTTTTCATTGAGTTTGTTTTGCTCATTGAGCAATTCCCAGCGCAGTATATTGACAAGGGTTTGGGTATTGTGGTAAAGGATTTCACCAACGTGAACTTCGACAGGGCAATTGTTTTTGATAACCGTGATATTGGGACTTAGTGATACTTCGCATTGCGTGAAAGCGTACAAAGCATCGAGTGCCCAATCAGCTTGAACACCACGTGAAAGATTGATTTCGATCTCGACGCTTTCGGCGGTGTAATCCTGGATAGAGGAGATTTTGATCTTGCCCGCTTTGGCGGCATCCTCAATTGAGCTCATGAGTGATTCGGTGGTAGTACCAGGAGGAACTTCTTTAATCACGAGAGTCTTGTGATTGAGTACTTCGATTTTGGCGCGCACGATGAGTTTGCCATTGCCCAAATCATAATTAGTGGCATCCATGATACCGCCAGAGAGGAAATCAGGAAGGATTTCGAAGCGCTGACCACGAAGGATCTTAATTTGCGCTTTCAGCAACTCGTTGAAATTGTGCGGCATGATCTTGGTCGCCATACCAACGGCAATGCCCTCAGTGCCACTCATTAAGAGTGAAGGGACCTTGGCGGGTAGGCAGAGTGGTTCTAGGTTACGACCATCATAGCTATCGATGAAATTTGTGGTTTCGGGATTGAACATAACTTCGAGGGCGAGTGGGGTGAGTCGACATTCAATATAACGAGCTGCGGAGGCGTTATCGCCTGTGAGGATGTTACCAAAATTACCTTGTTTGTCGATGAAATATTCTTTGTTTGCGATATTGACGAGTGCACCATAGATTGAACTGTCACCGTGAGGGTGATACTTCATGCAATCACCAACGATATTGGCGACTTTGTGGTACTTGCCGTCATTCGCCTTGAAGAGAGTATGTAGAATACGACGTTGAACGGGTTTGAGCCCGTCATCGATATCGGGAATCGCTCGGTCTTTGATCACGTAAGAAGCGTAATCCATGAAGTAGCCGGTCATCATACGATTGAGATGATTACCGAAGGGATTGAAACCAATTTTGGAATGAAGTGGATTAAACTCAGCGGCATTTGAATGGATGATGTCGGCAATGGGCTCGTCCGTATTCATCTCTGGATCTTGCGGGGTATCGTTATCCATAAAGCTTAAACCAAATTATCCATAATAAATTGCTTGCGGTCGCCGGTGTTACTTCCCATGAAGAAGTCGAGTACGTGGGGGACTTCGCTCATTTTTTCGATGTTGACTTGGATGATGCGCATGTCATCGCCAATGAATTGACCGAATTCATCTGGTGAAATTTCTCCGAGTCCTTTGAAACGAGTGATCTCGTGATTCTTGAGTTTGGCCATGGCGGCATCTTTTTCTTCCTCGTCGTAGCAGTAGAGAGTTTCTTTTTTGTTGCGCACACGGTAGATAGGAGTTTCCAAAATGTAGAGGTGACCATTGGTGACTAAATTCTCAAAGAAGGTCAAAAAATACGTGAGCAAGAGGTTGCGAATGTGAAGTCCATCTTGATCGGCATCGGTTGCGAGGATGACTTTTGAGTAACGGAGGTCTTCGATATCATCTTCAATATTGAGCGCCTTCATGAGGAAGTAGAGTTCTTCATTTTTATAGACGAATTCGCGCTTGGTATTGTGACTATTCTTTGGCTTACCACGCAATGGGAAAAGGGCCTGTCTGAGTACATCACGGCATTTAACCATTGAACCAGTGGCGGAATCTCCTTCGGTAATGAAGATCATCGAGTCTTCGCCGAGCTTGGTTTTGTTATTTAAGTGGTGTTTGCAATCGCGAAGTTTGGGTATCTTGATCGAGGTTTTCTTTTGCTTATCCTTAGCGAGTTTCTTCAAGTCGGTGATGTTTTTACGCATCTTTTCATTGAGAGTTACTTTTTCGAGTAGGCGATCAGCAATAGATTTGTTTTTATGAAGAAAATCAGTTAAGAAAGTTTTCACCTTATTGACTACTTCAGAGCGGACCTCAGTATTGCCTAGTCTATTTTTGGTCTGTGATTCAAAAATAGGTTCTTTGACTTTTACCGCGACAGCACCAAAGAGACCATCACGGACATCGGAGCCATCAAAATTCTTGCCGGCATAATCATTAACGCCTTTGAGGATACCTTCACGAAAAGCTTGTTGGTGAGTTCCACCATCATTGGTGTACTGACCATTGACATAAGAATAGTAGTTTTCACCGTAGTTAGGTGTATGACAGAAGCCGAATTCTATTTTGTCATCGCGGTGATAGATAACCTCATATAATTTTTCGTCATTGATTTCTTTTTCAATGAAATCGCGTAGTCCATTGCGAGAGTAGAATTTTTGACCATTGAGAAGAAGACTTAAGCCACGGTTAAGATAGGCATAACCCCACATGCGACGCTCAATGAAACCGAGATCAATTTTGAATTTCGGAAAAATCTCGCGGGAGGGAGAGAATTCAACTTCGGTACCATTTTCTTCATCAGTATCACCATCGTTTTCGCTAATGAGGATACCTTCTTCAAAATAAGCCTCCTTGAATTTTCCGTCGCGAAAAGATCTAACCCGGAAAAAAGCTGAGAGTGCATTGACCGCCTTTGTGCCGACACCATTTAGACCTACAGAGAATTCGAAAGTATCACCTTCGTATTTTCCGCCAGTATTCATTTTTGATACACAGTCAACCACTGAGCCGAGTGGAATACCACGGCCATAGTCGCGAGTGTGAAAAGTACCGTCTTCAGTATCGATTTTGATGACGATTTTTGAGCCGTGATTCATAATGAATTCGTCGATACAGTTATCGACTACTTCTTTGAGCAAGACGTAAATGCCGTCGTTTTGGTTGGTGCCATTGCCGAGGCGTCCAATATACATACCCGGCCTTTTGCGGATGTGTTCCAAAGGATCAAGTGTTTGGATTTTGCTTTCGTCGTACTCGGCAGGATCTTTCTTAGCGGCCATTGACATTTCCGTGTTTTTATAAATCAAGTAATATACAGGAATATAGGCGGAAGCTTTTTCTTTGTCAATTTGAGCTCAGAAGCTTTTCTTAATCAGAAGAAGCTTTTTAGCATCAAGTAAGAGCGCTTTCTTAAGTTTTTCTTCAAAAATCTATGTATAAAGTATTTAGGCTTCTGAGTTTAAATTCTGTTGACGAAAATCTTCACTTAGGGTAAGCAGCATGTGCAAAGAGATTTTTTTTTGTTCTTGGGTGAGGCCTTTGAGGCAGGAACGAATCATATCTTTGGGGTCAAGTTCTTCCCAGTTATTGATTTCTACGTAATTACTAAGCGTTAAATTTGCCTGTTGAGAAAGCTTGAAAACTTTTTCTTGAGCATAGACTCCCGGCTTACGAGAACCATTTTTCCAATTGGAAATAGTTTGTTGTGTCACCATGCATTTTTCCGCGAGTTGTGACTGCGTTATATGCAAATGCGAAATGATATCGCTTACTAATTCTGACCAATCATAATTTTTCATATATGCTCCTACTCACACATTATTGTGATTAAAGCTATAAGGCTAAAATTTCAAAACCAAAAAAAGGAGGCTGTTTTTTAGTGTCAAACAGCGATTTTAACCAAAGATTTATTTAGGGAGAAGAACTTTTATGATTCGGCTGTCGATTTAAAAGTCTTTGTAGGAGAGTTCAATATGCTTTTAGAGCATCAAATTCGAGTTGATTTTTTATCGGCTTGTGCTAAAACTATGGGCGATTATTTATGTCACTTAAGATTCATTATTTTAAAGGCATAAGAGACTTTTATTAAAAAAACTAATGGAGACTTCCTCATGGGAATGACCTTAACAGAAAAAATTATTGCCAATGCTGCAGGGCGTGAATCTGTAAAAGCTGGCGAGAATGTGTGGTTGGACGTCAATGTTCTTATGACTCACGACGTTTGTGGGCCTGGTACTATTGGCATTTTTAAAGATAAATTTGGTGCAGACGCCAAAGTATTTGATAAAGAAAATGTCGTTATTATTCCAGATCACTACATCTTTACTGAAGATAAACGTGCAATGCGCAATATCGATATCCTCACTGAATTTGCAAAAGAGCAAGATCTTCCTCATTACTATCAGCCTGGCACTGACAACTACATGGGCGTTTGCCATGTAACTCTTCCAGAGAAAGGTCATGTTCGTCCTGGTGAGATCATCCTCGGTACTGACTCACATACTTGTACGCATGGTGCTCTCGGCGCTTTCGCTACTGGTATTGGTAATACTGATGCTGCTTTCACAATGGGAACTGGCCGTACTTGGCTCAAAATTCCTGAGACAATTAAATTTGTTCTCAATGGTAAGCTTCCTAAAACAATGATGGCCAAAGATCTCATCCTTCACATGATTGGTGAAATCG
The DNA here is from genome assembly GCF_028728065.1 of Lentisphaera profundi. Classification (GTDB taxonomy): domain Bacteria; phylum Verrucomicrobiota; class Lentisphaeria; order Lentisphaerales; family Lentisphaeraceae; genus Lentisphaera; species Lentisphaera profundi. The sequence goes on from NZ_CP117812.1 coordinate 466,775, forward strand.
GTTTCTCTGGTGCGACTTACTGCGCGATGGAATTTGAAGGTCCCGTCATTGACGAGCTTTCAATTGAAGAACGTATGACTATCTGTAACATGGCGATTGAAGCTGGTGGCAAAAATGGCGTTATTGCGGCTGACGCAAAAGTCGAAGCCTATGTGAAAGAACGTACTAATGTTCCGTACACACTGCTCAAAGCTGATGCCGATGCCCACTACAAAGACGTTTACGAAATCAACGTCTCTGAACTCGAGCCTACTGTAGCTATTCCTTCAGCTCCCGATAAACGCAAAGGCGTTAGCGAAATCGCAGGTACTAAGCTCACACGTGCTTATATTGGTTCTTGTACTGGTGGTAAAACAGAAGATTTTGCCGCAGCTGCCGAAATCATGTATGGCCAAAAAGTGGCTATGGATACTTTCGTAGTACCTTCTACAACTTTCGTAGAGAAAGATATGAATACACTCAAGTTTAAAGATAAAACCTATATGGAAATCTTTCTTGAAGCGGGCTGCCGTATCGGACCTCCGGGTTGCGCGGCTTGCCTCGGTGGACCTGAAGATACTTTCGGCCGTGCAAATGGCCAAGAAATCGTAGTTTCTACGACAAATCGTAACTTCCCTGGTCGCATGGGTTCTATGCAAGCAAAAGTTTTCTTGGCGTCTCCTTACGTTGCCGCAGCAAGCGCGCTCACGGGCGTGATCACCAAACCTGATTCCTACTTGGAGGATTAATCGTGAATACATCAATTAAAGGTAAGGCATTTGTTCTCGGCGATAATATCGATACTGACCAAATTATCCCCGCAAAATATCTTTCTTACGACCCTTCAAACGCAGAAGAGAAAAAGTACTTCGGTAAATTTGCTCTCTTCGGTGTGCCCGAAGGTGAATCTGGTTACCCGAGTGGTGACAAGCGTTTCGTTACAGAAGGTTATGCTTCTGAGTACAAAATCATTATTGCTGGCGAAAACTTCGGCTGCGGTTCCTCACGTGAACACGCACCACTCGCATTAGCAGAAGCCGGCGCTGAAATCGTCGTGGCGCAATCATTCGCACGTATTTACTTTCGTAATAGCGTCAATGGTGGCTACCTCGTTCCTTCTGAGACGCCCGTAAAAATCAACGAAGAAATCGCCACTGGCGACGAACTCGAAATCAATCTTGAAAATAATAAACTAAAGAATCTGACTTCAGGTAAAGAATACGATCTCAATCCACTTGGCGATATCAAAGCCATTCTGGAAGCGGGTGACGTCTTCAAATACGCCAAGCAGATGGGAGAATAATTATGGACTTAAATATCTGTGTATTACCTGGTGATGGAATCGGACCCGAAATCATTGAACAAGCTGTTGTCGTTCTTGAAAAAGTATGTGAGAAGTTTGGTCACAAGCTTTCACTCGACGAAGCTCAAATCGGTGGCGTCGCAATCGATGCTCACAATACGCCACTTCCACAAGCAACTATCGATAAGTGTCTCGCTTCTGACGCAGTACTCATGGGCGCTATCGGCGGACCTAAATGGGACAAGATTGACAAATCAATCCGTCCTGAGCGCGGTCTTCTCGGTATTCGTAAGGCTCTCGGTCTTTACGCAAACCTTCGTCCTGCTAAACTTTGGGACGAGCTCAAAGATGCTTCATTCCTCAAAGATTCTGTAATCGGTGATGGCCTTGATATCATGGTTGTTCGCGAACTTATCGGTGGCATCTACTTCGGTGAGCCACGTGGTGAAGGCGTTGACGAAAATGGTGAGCGTTATGCTTACAATACAATGGTCTACAAAGAGTCAGAAGTTAAGCGTATCGTAAAGCTCGCTTTCGAAATCGCTCGCAAACGTGGTAGCAAGCTTCACTCAGTAGAGAAAGCTAACGTGCTTGACGTTTCTCAGCTTTGGAATGAAGTTGCAGAAGAAGTATCAAAAGATTACAGCGATGTTGATTACCACACCATGTACGTCGATAACTGCGCAATGCAGCTCGTTCGTAATCCAGGTCAATTCGACACAATCGTGACGGGTAACCTCTTCGGCGATATCATCTCCGACGAAGCTTCTATGATCACTGGTTCAATTGGTATGCTTCCTTCAGCGTCAATTGGCGATGGTAAAGTATCACTCTTCGAGCCAATTCACGGTTCTGCTCCGGATATCACGGGTACTGGCAAAGCCAACCCACTCGCGACTATCCTCTCTGTTTCAATGATGCTCCGTTACAGCTTCGATCTCGATGCTGAAGCTGACCTCATTGAAGCTACAGTAGCAAAAGTTCTCGCTGAGGGCTACCGCACTGCAGATATCATGGAAGACGGCAAAGAATGTCTCTCATGTTCTGAAATGGGCGCACTTGTAGCATCTAAACTCTAAGTTTAGTTCGCTTCAATTAAAAAAGCTCCGTGGCCTCAGGCGACGGAGCTTTTTAGTGTCTAGGTGATTTAAATTAGCGAACTTCTTGTGTGGGCTTACCAGCAATTTTGAGTTCTTTGACCCAGATGACTTCACAGGCTCCGTTGCCAGTGTCGTTACGGGTTTCAGAGCTCTTCCAAGTCCAGTTATCTTTGTTAGATGAGACCTTGACTAGGCTACCAGTGATTTCGATGATGTCACCTTTTTGGGTCGCGTCTATTTGAGTTTGTACTGCAGGCGTAGCGGGGATGAGGTGCATATTGGCACTGAGCGTTTCAATTTCTCTTCTGGGGATAGGGAAGTTAGAAGTATTCCAGAAGTACCAACGACCTGATTGCGAGATAGTGATTTTTTCTAAAACCTTCAAGTCAGACATTTTGCCCCAGCCCAAAGCAAGATCAGTGGTAGATAAATCCGTTTCGCGACCGGTAGCGTAATTTTTCTTGGACAGTATCCGGGCGCGAATGCGAAAACTATGTAATTCATTAACTGTATAATCATCAACTTTGTGATGACTTGAAGCACTTACTTTTAGCTGTTGAGGCATGACTTTGACAATGCCTGGGTGAGGCTCTTTTTTGGGACTGGTACTATCAGCTTTGAAGAAATTAGCGATACTCGGATTGGTGAAAATTTGCCAAGTACAGGCAATTAAAATGAGTGCACTAATAAGTTTTTTCATAATTTCCTTCGAGTCCTTTAGCGGTAATTTTAAAACGATTAAATGGCGTGCCAGGTTTTATATATGCCTTTAATACCTGATTTAATCAACTTTTGGTTTTCTAGTTGCTTAAGTGTTTTGAGAATGAGTGGTTGTCCCTGCTTACGGAATTTGCCTATGATTTTGTCTTGGATTTTGGGTGATTCACAAAAAGCGAGAATTTCTTGGCCGAGTAAATCAGTAAAGATAGCCATACTTTTTAAGGGGTAAATCGTCGTGTAGCCCGGGTTGCCATCAATCTCTTCGCCAAAGGTGAACTTCATTTTATCTTTATTGTCTTCAAGTATAGATCTAAGTCGTCGCATGATTTTTCCGCCGATGCCCGTAGAGCCATAACCGTGTATAAGAAGGAAGGGCAGCTTATCAGCAACGCGAGCATTGTAGTAGGGGATGAAGCATTTGACGGCTTCATCGACAGTGAGTTCATGTAAATCTAGTTTATCCATAGGATTGAACTTACTTAAAAAAATCTCATTTGGCAATACGTCTATCGGATTTTTTTCAGCTCTTGAAGTCAAGGACTTGTAGATTGTGCGATTTCACGCATTTTCCTTATCGTTGATATGTGAAATTTGGGATGATGATGAAAAAGTTTATATGTATATTTTTATTGCTAGGAGTATTAGGCAGTTCTTGCGTGCGTCGCAAAAAAACGAGTGCCCATGGTGGAGTGAAAACGCGCTTGAAGATTGCCTCAGCTTATAATACCGCCTTGCCAATATTGGGTGACTCAGTAAAGACGATGGCTGAAAAAATAGAGAAATCGAGTGATGGTGCGGTAACGGTACGACTTATGGAACCACAAGACGTCGGTGGCTTACAAGCAATCTTAGAGGCAGTGAGTTCAGGTAAAATAGATGCAGGTTATGGTTCTGCAGGATTTTGGGCGGGTAAGATGCCTGCTGCACCTTTGTTTTCTTCTGTTCCATTTGGACCAGAGGCGGGGCCTTACTTAGCGTGGATGAAGCATGGTAATGGACTCAAACTCTATCAGCAAATGTATGATGATGCGGGCTATAATGTAAAAGTTCTGCTATGTACGGTCTTGCCTCCCGAGACTTCGGGTTGGTTTAGAAAAGAAATTAAAGATGAAGCTGATTTGAAAGGACTCAAGATGCGTTTCTTTGGCTTAGGCGCACGGGTAATGGAGAAAATGGATGTCTCCACCATGCTTTTAGGTGGCAGTGAAATTTATCCGGCCATGGAGAAGGGTGTGATTGATGCGACTGAATTTTCTATGCCTTCAATTGATCAGAAAATAGGTCTCTATAAAATTGCGAAATATAATTATTTTCCTGGCTGGCATCAGCAATCAACTTTACTGGAACTCATAATTCATAAAGATACTTGGGAGAACTTACCCGAATCGCAAAAAGCTTTAATAGAGATGGCCTGTAATGAAAGCCTTGTGAATTCATTGGCGCGTGGTGAGGCAAGTCAATTTCAGGTCATGAAAGATAACGTCAATAAATACGATGTGAAAATTAAACGCTGGAGTGAGCACATGCTCAAGAAATATGAGCAGGCCTGGGCTGAAGTCGTTGCAGAAGAATCGGCCAAAGATATCTTTTTTAAAGAAGTATGGCAAGATCTCTCAAAGTTCCGAAAAGATTATGCGCTCTGGGAAGATAACGCTTATTTGCCTAGGAAGAGGAAATGACGAGAGTCGCAGACCTGATTGAAGGCCTTCTTAAAAAGTTTTGTGAATTGTGTTTATGGGCAAATTTTTTACTGATCTTTATCATCGTTTTTCAGGTGGTGGCACGTTATGCTTTTGATTTTACTTGGGCTTCATTAGAAGAGCTCCAATGGCATCTTTTTGCCGTGGCGATGTTTACTGGTGTTGCTTATGCGATTGTCGAGGGTTGCCATGTACGAGCGGATATTTTATTTAATAAGTTCACTCAAAAATGGCGCGATGTGGTCGAGTTATTGACCATGGCCTTATGCGTCATCCCATTTTTCTCTCTGATTTTCTTTTATGGCCTGAGTTTTGTGGAGCGATCTTATTCAGTGAGTGAGATGTCGAGTTCGCCCGGAGGTCTACCTCATCGTTGGCTCATTAAAGCTCTTATCCCCTTGGCCTGCCTACTAATCATATTTGCTGCCATCGCAAAAATACTACGAGCACTAGCTAGTTTGAGAGGCAAAAATGTATCCTGAAGAACTGATGCTTTTTGCCATGTTTGGGATTTTACTACTTTTTATCTTTCTGGGTGTACGCATTGCTTTTGCGATTGCGGGAACAGGAATGCTGACCACGGCACTTTGCGTCTTATGCAATAAGTTTTTTGAAACGAATTTCTTTGCGGATTTTAATAATTTAGGCTTGTTGGTGAATCGTACTTATTCACTGATGTCGAGTAGTCTCTTGGTGGCTTTGCCAATGTTTATTTTTATGGGGATAATGCTGGAGAAATCTGGGATAGCAGAAAATTTAATGGAGTCATTTCAAAAGATTTTCAGTTCAGTTCGTGGGGGCTTGGCACTTGCCGTTACGCTAATTGGCTTATTACTGGCAGCTTCAACGGGCATTATTGGTGCATCAGTTGTTTTATTGGCAGTGATGTCGATTCCCACCATGCTAAACAATGGTTATTCCAAGGAATTGGCCTGTGGCACCGTATGCTCTGCGGGTTGTTTAGGGATTTTGATTCCCCCGAGCATCATGCTGATTTTATTAGCAGATCAAATGGGAATATCAGTGGGAGACCTCTTTCACGCGGCAGTGATTCCAGGCTTATTACTTACAGGTAGTTATTTAGTCTACATATTTTTCAAAGCTCAAAAAGTTGATAAGAGTCAAGTGAAAGCTTTAGAGAAAGGAGATTTGAGTCAACTCTTTTTTGCAATCATCCCGCCAATGGCCCTAATGCTCTTGGTTTTAGGTTCGATCTTCTTTGGCATTGCCACACCAACGGAGGCGAGTGGTTTGGGAGCTTTTGGCGCTTTTGTACTGGCTTTAATTAGTAAGAAACTCAATTTCAAAAAGCTGCGTAGCAGTGTTTTAGAAACGGGAAAAACCACAAGTTTTATCATGGCCATTTTGATTGGTGCCTCCTGTTTTTCTTTGACTCTAAAAGAATTGGAGGGAGATGATATCATTCGTCAAAATATTATGGCCTTACCTTTTGGTTCTACAGGAATTATTATAGCGATTTTAGCCTTGGTATTCCTTTTAGGTTTTTTCCTGGATTGGATCGAAATTACTTTAGTGATAATCCCCATTGTGGCACCTATTATTTCAGCAATGGCCTTGGATATGCCTGGGCATGGCCTGGAACAAGCAGAGCTTATTTGGTTTGCGATCTTGGTGGCAGTAACACTACAAACTTCTTTTCTTACCCCACCGGTAGGCTTTGCCTTATTTTACCTCAAGGGGGTGACGCCACCAGAGATTGAGCTGAAACATATTTATAAAGGAGTTCTGCCTTTTATTATCCTCCAGGTATTGGTTTTGATCCTAATTTTCCTCTTTCCCTCCTTAGTACTGTGGCTACCTTCCTTAGCGGCTTAATGGTTACATGCTTCATAAGCTATGAGAGCTTTTTGTCCTTGCGATGATTAGGAAATACGACGATTTATATAAAACTCTTGATTTAATTTTGTCACTTTGTCAGATGAGAAGCGTTTCTTAAGTATAGAGAGATTGAGAAAGGCTGCGTGACTTTGCGTATGAGCTCAAAATTATAAATCAGGAGAAGTGATGTTTAGATCTTTAATGAGTAGCATGATTTGCGGTGTAGGATTATGCCTAACGGCGGCAGAGAAACCCAATATAATTATTATCTATGGTGACGACATTGGTTACGGTGACTTTAGCTGCTATGGTGGCACTGGAGTGGATACTTATAATATTGATACCTTGGCCGTAAATGGGCAACGCTTTTTATCTGCGTATGCGGCGGCGGCCACTTGTACCCCTTCACGTTATTCGCTGATGACCGGTGAGTATGCTTTCCGCAATAAAAAGGCAAAAATTCTTCCAGGAAATGCACCACTTATTATTGATACTAAACGTACAAATATGCCCGCGTTTATGCGAGATAAGGGCTACGCTACTGGCCTTGTAGGCAAATGGCATTTAGGCTTGGGTTTATCAAGCGAGCCCTTGAACTGGAATCAAGAGATCAAGCCCGGCCCCAAAGAAGTAGGTTTTGATTATTCTTTTTATATGGCAGCGACTGCTGACCGCGTGCCTTCTGTGTACATAGAAGATGGCCATATCGTGAACCTTGATCCCAAAGACCCTGTGCAAGTTGATTATGAAAAACAAGTGGGCAATGAACCCACAGGTGTATCTCATCCACACTTGTTGAGAATGCAGGCCGATTTACAGCATAGCGGAACCATTATTAACGGTATAAGTCGCATCGGCTTTATGACCGGCGGAAACAAGGCTCGTTTCAAAGATGAAAGTATGGCGGATACCTATTTAGGAAAAGCGATTGATTTTATCGATAAAAATAAATCCAATCCATTTATGCTTTATTATGCCCCCAACGAGAATCACGTGCCACGGGTGATTCATCCACGTTTTAAAGGCTCAACCAGCTTGGGTCCAAGAGGAGATGCTTTAGCATTATTTGACTGGTGTGTAGGGCGTGTCGTGGAAGAACTTAAAGCTAAGGGAATCTATAAAAATACCATCATCATCATTTCCTCAGATAATGGCCCCGTACTTTTTGATGGTTACTGGGAAGGCGCCATAGAGAATCAAGGGGCGCATCAATCTAATGGTCCTTGGCGCGGCGGTAAGTACTCACGTTGGGAAGGTGGTACCCGTATGCCTTTTATCGTATCTTGGCCCGGGAAAGTAAAACCAGGGATTAGTAATGCACTGATTAGCCAAACAGATTTATTTGCGAGCTTCGCAGCTTTGCTCGGTGAAGAAGTGCCCGCGAACAGCGCAAAAGATTCGGTGAATGTTTTACCTGCACTCTTAGGGGAATCCGATAAGGGCCGTGACTTTGTGATTCAAGAAGCCTTAACACAACTGGCTATTCGTAAGGGTGAATGGAAATATATTCCGCCGGGCACAATTACGGAACGTTTGGGTATTGGTCGCTTTCAGAAAACTGAGGTACTTGAACCAGGACTTTTATATCACCTTTCTGAAGACCCGAGTGAACAAAATAATTTGGCGGGACAATACCCGAATAAAGTTCGCGAGCTTCGCAAAATTATTCACGATATAGATCCTTCAAAAGCGAAGATGGGAAAATTTAGCAAGAAGCAACTTGGCTTTTAATTTAATGGGTGGGGACTTAAGGATTTTCATACGTGCGGCTACCTTTTTTAGTAGGGCCCCGAGGGCTCCTCGGCCACCGGAGGTGTTTATACTGGGGCGGAGCCCCAAGTTTGACTAAATGAGGGACGAGTCCCTCACACTCCCACCAAGGACTTGCCAGCCCTTGACCCGGCGACTGGTGCGGAGCCCCATATATTTTTATCCGCCTGTGTGGCAACACCCTTGACCAGGCGACGAGAGATCTTTTAATGACTGAGAACTTAAGTACATGCCGAAGGTATGTAGTATGGTAGCCACCGGATTTATCCGGTGGGTATTGTTAAATAAATGATATTAATGCCGAAGGTATGAAGCTAAATTTCTGCAGCGTACCTTCGGCACGCACGATGCTGTTATTCAAAGACCACGGACTTAGGTCCATGGCTACCTTCCTAAGCTCTTCGAGCTCAAATATCTCTTAAGATGAAATCCATACTCAATACGCATTATCTGATTGTTCAGGTAGGTACTGGAGCGAAGCTCCGAGTGTTGGGATTATCAAGGGTGCCAGCACCCTTGAGCGGGGTGTGGGGCGGAGCCCCAGGTATAAATGCCTCCGGCGGCCGAGGAGCCCTCGGAGCCATACTAAAAAATGTATACATGAGCTCAAACATCTCTTAAGAATATGCCGAAGGTATGTAGTAGGGTAGCCACCGGATTTATCCGGTGGGTATTGTTAAAAAATGATATTAATGCCGAAGGTATGAAGCTAAATCTCTGCAGCGTACCTTCGGCACGCACGATGCTGTTATTCAAAGACCACGGACTTAGGTCCATGGCTACATTGCTAAGCTCTTCGAGCTCAAATTTCTGTCAACATCCCTTAAGTTCCCACTCATTAGGGGCGCCTCCAGTTACTTTATATAAGAGAGCGGAAATTCACCTCATTTAAACAAAAAAAATCCCGTGAAGTGATTCACGGGATTTTTTTGTGGAAAGACTTAAATTTTACTCTTCTTTCTTTTTCTTAGGAGCTTTGGCTTTTTTAGCGAGTTCTTTGATTTCAATAAGAGTCGTTGCATCAGCAGGATCAGTTTTAATTGAAGCCATTTTGAATTTTACATCCGCAGGCGCAACCGCAGCACCATCTTTATCGAGAATTTTTGTATCTGCAGTGACTTTATATTGTTTTTCATCTTTTTTGATTTTAAAAGTGGCGGCCTCGGCAGTGATACTAACGACTTTGCCTTTGAGTGCTTTAGCTTTTTTTTCTTTTGCCATGATTGGTGATGCAATGAGTAAAACAAGTAGGATAGTAATTAACTTTTTCATTTTGGACCTTTTATATTTTTGATAAATTCATTCTAACAGAATGTATTAAGTAATACTGCTAAACGGGAATAAATATTACAGCTGAATAGAAAAAAGTGATAAAATCACTTGTGTAGGAGGAGATCTAATGGATCTTTTAGCTGAGGCTCCTCACAGCAATGGAGTCCGCAGGCTTCATTTATTATTGAGTAAGTCTATTGCGGCTTCGGCGAAACGAGTGCCAAGAATCTTGTAGCCTTCAGCACTCATGTGCAAATCATCTACGTATTTACGAACCTGCTTGGTCTTCCAGTTTGGGTTTGAGTCGCCGGTATTGAGATCATGGCATTCGATAGTCTTACAATTGGCTGTGTCGCGAGCCACTTTTTCTTGGGCAGCAATGATTTCTTCCCATTCCGGGTAAAGGGCTTCTTTATTGCCTTTGCCATAGTCACTGAGTTTACCAATGACAAAAACGATCGGCGTATCAGGAAAGTCCGCTTTGAGTTGAGCAAAGAGGCTTTTGAGGCTACGTTCATAGACCGCTGAATGACGTTCGCGGGAATCCCGTTCACCCTGCATCCAGCAAAAAGCAATCGCCTTGGGTTTAAGCCCTTGAGTTGCTTTAGTAATTTTCTTCATCATGCTTTTGTACATGATGCCATTTTCTTTTAATTTGGGTTCTTTTGTATTGGGGATATTAGGATCTATTTTCCAATTGGGAGCAGGTTTCCAGTCGTGAACCCACATGCGAATGGGACGCCCACCAATGGCTTCTTTGACAATGAGAACATTATCTTTTCCGTACTCTTTGTTAACACGTGGTTCGAAAGTCAATTTTTGATTCATGCCCTGCATATTAGACTGGCCAGAGAGGATAAAGAGGTACTTGCCTTCTTGGGCATAAGTGGAGATCAGAGAGAAGAAACAAATGATTAATGTACTGAATTTCATGATGTGAGTCCTTATTTATCTAAGATTTGAATAAAATGATCACCGATAGCCTTTAAAGGCGAATCGATATTTTTCTTGTTATGCGAGGTCGCTACGATGACCATATTATGATCGGGGTAGATACTCATGTACTGTCCGCCTGCACCAATGCCACTAATGAAGTTTACTTTTTCTTCTGTGGTGAATTTACGGCGATTATGGAAGTAATAAAAGTAGCCTTCACCCTTGTTTGTATCCATGATGAGTTTTACATAATCGGGTGAGAGCCATGGCTCACCATTGAGTTTGCCCCCATTTAAAATTGAAGTGCCAACTTTTACCAGAGTACGAGAAGTGAAATTGCTGCCAGCACCGCAGGAGGGGATTCCGCTGTCTTGTTCATTCCAGCAATAAACGGTGCCGAGCTTAGCGATGACTTCTTCTTTGATGAATTTTTGGACATTGCCATTGGATTTAATATCAAGGATCATCATGATCATCGAGGGATCAGTGCCCGCATACTTATATTCTTTGCTCTCAGAAGTGATGGCTGCGGTGTTCTCAAAGAGTGCTTGGAAATAGGCTTGTTTTTGGAGCTTATTTCGAGTGATGCTTTTATTTTTAAAACGCAGGCCAGATTTCATGTATAAGGCATCGCGAAGGGTGATACTTTCGACGCCTGCTTGGATTTTACTACGATCAATTTCGGGCATAAAATCAATGACGGGCTTATCGAGATCATTTATGGAAAGAAGTCCCAATTGAATGGCTCTGGCTAAAACAACTGAAGTCATGGTTTTGGTGACTGACATGGTGTAATGAGGGCCATCAACGCGACCACGACGGTTATACATTTCAAAAATGAGTTTGCCATCTTTGTGAATGAGCAGGCTATCCAAGTTATGATATTTACCTTCTTGGTCATCGCCAATAAAAGCCTCGATAGCTTGCTTCGCACCTGGTGCGTTCCATTCACCCACACTTATGCCATCTTTGAGATCAGTAGGGGAAGTACTAACATAAGCCTTGGCTAAATCGGGGATTGATTTTTGTTCTTTACTCGTTTGATTTTCAGCATCAGAACCCTGAGCTAAACCTGGAGCAGCTTCCGCTAGTAGGCTTAATGAAAAAAAGGATAAGAGTATGAGCCATGATTGTTTGGTGTTTAATTTCATAGAAGGCCTTGGAGTTAATCTAATAATTGATTTATTGGGAAGAGTGACTTGTGATAAGCACTACGTTTCCAAAAACATAAATCTAACATCAACTCAGAGATTTAGCTTATTGTTGGCTTTCAACTAAGCCAAGGTTGTGAGAACTAGGGGTGATAAATACTTGAATAACTGAGTTCTGAAGCAAGGGATCAAAGCCCTAATCCATGCTTACAGCATTCATAATATATCACGATCACCCACAATAAAGGGCATTATGCTTCGCATACGAGAAGGACGCTGTCCCTCTCGAGCTCTCCCTGTAAGGATTTGCCAATCCTTAACCAGGCGATTAGGGGCGGTGCCCCGCTTTATGGGTAATCGTTTAATATATTGACAATCATATTTCCCAAGGCTTACGCCATTGGGCTTTATTAAATTCATGCTTTCAGCATTATTAGCTAATACTTTTTCACTCTAAATTATTGCCGGATTAATAGTTCTATTATTTAGCTTATTGTTGGCTTTCAACTAAGCCGAGATCAAGGGGGGCATTTTTAATACTTTCAGTATCGTAGTTGAGACTGCCTTTGGGGGCGCCTTCAGTTTGGAGACTACTACCCGTGAGTTCCAGCAGACGGAATTGCTTTTTCTCGCTATGATCGACGTAAGTTGAATAAATGACAGAATCAAAGCCTTCTTCTTTGAGTTCGACAAAGACGACGTATTCATCACCATCAGACTTGAGATATTTTTCCAAAGAAAAAGTGTGGCTCGAAGTGGCGCCACTCATGAGGTCGAGTTCGCCATCGGGATCAATCCCTGTGAGTAGGGTGTAGCGCTGGCGCCAGATGGGAAGAAGTTTGTGACGTTGAGTCTTTTTTCCATTCCAGCTAACTTCTTCGGAATAAGCGAGCTCGGGGCTGAGATAGATATTTTCGATAATAGTTCCCGCTTTGGACTCGGCCCAAATGGCCATTGCGGGAGCGGACTCTAGTTCTGAATTGAAATTCAAATGGATCGCCAGAGCTTTATCCTCGGTATTTTCTTTGAGGCGAGTGCTATTGTGAATATTTTTTTCATTGAGTGACTGCATCAGTGGATTTGTGCGTACAATTTCATGTGCACGTCGAGATTCATAGCTCTGAGAGATAATTTGTTTTGCGGGGCTCGCATTCATGAGTGAAGCAATGAGCAGTGCCAACCAAATGACAACAATCAAGACGAGGTTTTTCTTGGGAAGCGAAATCTTTGATTTGGAAGACAAGACAGCTTTGAAATATTTGCCCTTGCCAATCAAGTGCAGACCAATGAGTATGAGCGTGGCTAAACCAAAAATAATATGCACGCGTGCGGTATCAATATCAAAGGGCAGGACATAGGACATGATGCCACTAGTTGCGAGGGTCGCAAAGCAGAGCAGTAAAGCAATATTAACAAAATGGCGCATAATTTTTAGTTGATACCTCGGGGCCAGCCCCGAACCCCGTGAGGAATGCCTCCCTCAACGGGCAGATTGATGTGGGGAAGAAGTTTGATTGTATGTCCTTTTGTATGCCAAGCAGGTGCTTGGCGTTCCCAGCTTAGCTATAACCGATTAGTGAACGTAGTTCTTTGATATGACTTTTGCCAACTTCGCGAGGAGTAGAATTATGCTTTTTACAGAGAGCAGCAGCATAACCCGTGGCAATACCCATTTGCGCACAAGTATTCATAACACGTGGACCCGTTAGGCCAACATGAGTGCAGCTGAAGCAACGGCCTGCCATCATTAGATTAGAGATGTCCTTGGAATAAAAGCTTCGGAAAGGGATATAGTACATGTCTACATGGTGAAAGAGTGCAGTGGAGAGATAGTCTGCAGAGTGACCTTTTTCCTTCTTCTGGTAGTGAGTGTCCAATTCTCGTTTTTCCTCTACCACAGTGTCATCGAAATAAGTGCCGCTTGTGGCGTCACTCATCTTGTAGATATGATCACCCATGAGGCGTCGAGATTCCCGCCGACCTCCAATGTGAGCCACAAATTTGAGCTCTTGTAAGGCGTGCTTGGGCTGTTTTTTAGCATTGGCGAAGTTGCCGTAAATGGCACGAAACATGTGGTCACGGATTTGTTCAGCGTCATCAATTTGATTGAGATTATTATTTGAGTATTCCCAGAACCACTCACCTTGAATTTTATCAGAATTTTTAGCTACAGCTTTCGCCCAAGGTATAGAGGGGAAACGGGAGGGATTTTTACCTTTATGTGAATTCCAAAGCACGCTTGTTCCCATAACTTTGTTGTCAGCTACTTTGGGGCTCCATAAGTCTCCATGTTTCTCCCAACTTTCATTAAATTCACTTGCGGCTTCACGGCCATAGCGGAATTCTGCGCCGGCCCAAAAACCGAGCCAGCCATCGCCCGTAGCATCCACAAAAACGGGGGCATTAAAGCGGGTGATGATACCAGTCTTAGTGTGGCGTACGTCCACAGAATTGATGGCGTCGCCAGTTTTACTTAAACCTATAGCGATTTGATTGGGGAAGAGTTCAACGCCACTTTCGGCCATATTTTTTCACGTTTGGCCTGATCTTTAATAGCTTTGGCATCACCATTAGGCCAGTGTTTTGTGTCGATGAGGTCAATGATTGATTTGCTTTTTCCTTTGATGCCAAGTGTATGCACACGGACTTCTGAACTGGCATTGCCACCAAAGAGGGGACGGTCTTGAATGAGTGCTACTTTGAGGCCAGCTTTCTTGGCGGCAATTGCAGCGCCACAGCCCGACATACCACCGCCTACAACGACAAGGTCAAAATCTTTTTCTTCGACTTTGAGTTTGTTGCGGCCTGAGGCTTCGTCTTTCCAGTTAATAACTTCTGCAGCATCATTTGGGAGTTGAGGTTTTGCTTCTTTCGAAAAGTAGATGGCATCAATACGGCCCTCAAAACCTGTGAGGTCATGAAGCTGAACTTTGTTGGCCCCCTTTTTGAGTTCTATTGAACCACCCTTCTGCCACGCCCAGCCAGCTTCTGTACCAAAAGTAGGGGACAGCTTTTGATTGTTGACAGAGACCTTAAATTGTCCAGGAGCATCCCATTGACCTGGGCACCAATCACGAGTACGGATGTGAAGGTGATATTTTCCTGCATTGGGTATATTGACTGTTGTCAAAGCGTCAGCTACTGGCTTGCCCATACCATGAGCGAGAAGTTGTATACCACCCATCTGTTGATAGAACTGAGTATCTAAAACCCATCCAGCTGTTTTTTGAAATTGGCAGGCTTCGACGAGAATGCCATCGCTAGAAAATTTTGATTGACTTGCGCCATAAGCAGGAGCGATGGTACTTACAATTGAAGTGCCACCGATGATTCGAATAAATTGTCTTCTGTCCATAATCAATACCTTATGTTTATTGTCTTATTATAAGGGAATTGTCATCAACAGATAACTTGACACATTAATTGGTGATTTTTTTAAACATGACGTAAAATCAGCGTGTTTCTGAAAGAGGATTTATTTTGTGACATCCCATATAGTACCGCGAACATCGTTCGTTGCGGCTACAGAGCCATCAGTCGTAATCATTGATTGAACAAAGGTTAATGGCTCGACGTGGCCATCGCCCAAAAGGAAATTGAATTTCAAATCTTTATGGATGGCTTCGTTATTTTGAAACCACGCAGCATTCACTCGGCTGTTGTGATATGAGCCGCCTTGTGCAAATCTTAGATGAGGATTAATCCCAGGGTTATATGTTTCAGCAATAAAGCCAGCAGTGCTTAAATTATTTATCTCTGATATATTTCTAGTGAAACCATAATACCAACTAGCTTCGCCATCAGGGCCTGGATCAGCAGAAAACCCAGCCACACCTTGTAATGAATTATGTGTGCCAGAGCCACTACCATCCGTTGGTCCATAAGACCTTAAGTAGCCATCTGGGACAGTGGTTCGTGTGTCCAAAGGACAAGTGTATATATTCGAGTTAAGTCCACTGGCGGCAGCAAAACCTGTCCACTGATTGCCACTTTTCATTTCATCACTGGACAAGTTTCGACCATCATAGGCGCCTAAGGCACCATCCCAACTAATATCAGTAATTTGTCCAGGAAGCGGGAATTTTCCATTATTGCTATCCATATACATGTAGATGGCTAAACCAATTTGTTTTTGATTATTCTTACATATAGTTACTTGTGCTTTTTCCCTTGATTTACCTAGCGAGGGTAGAATAAAGGATGCAAGAATACCGATAATGGCAATAACGACTAAAAGTTCGATCAGAGAAAATTTTTTCATATTCATATTCCCGTTACAATTATATGACACTACAATAATAAGTAACCGTGTGTTATGTGGTGGCGCTACACTCGTTAGAAAAAAACACCAGTATTATATTTTTGTAAATAATTGGAATTCATATTTTTATACATGTTAATCTCTCGTAGCGCTAGCATCCCACATGGTATTTGAGATATTATTTGTACTCGCCATTGAACCGTTGGACCTTATCAATGTCTGATTTGTGCTTAATGACTCTACATGACCATCAGTCAATAGAAAATTGCCTTCACTATTATGCGGAGTATTGCCTTGTTGATCATTGGAATTATACAATTGAGCTCGTTTATTATCGTTCCAACCGTTACCTAATAAATTTCTTGAGTTGTGAAATTCTACCAATAATAGAGTCTGGCTGGCTTTATTGAGTTCATTAAATCCTCGGGTTACAGTGCCGTGAGACATACCTAAAAATCTTTTGTTATTATCATTGGTTCTCATTTCTGTTATTGAGTAACTTCTCCCGAGTGCAGTCGTATTATTGCCGTATGCCCAAGCTGAATCATCGGAGGCACAACGATAAATATTTGTTGAGCCCTCCCCAAAGCTATTGCTGCTGAGTAATGCAGCGGCTACTTGTGCTGTGCTTAGAGTTTCACGCCCGTCGTAGCCAGATAAGAAATCGTCATAAGTTTGTCGGCCACCCCATGCGCGACTTGTAAAAGGGGCCTTATAATTATTGTCATCTGCATACATCATCATGCTAAGACCTAGCTGTTTCAAATTACTCTTACATAGAGCTTTTTTACTTTTTTCGCGTGCTTTCCCTAATGTGGGAAGAATGATAGAAGCTAAAATTCCGATGATGGCAATCACGACTAAGAGTTCGATGAGTGAAAATCTTTTTTGTTTCATGGTGGTTCTCCTTATTTAAAATAACTGACTTGGGAGAATACTAAGAAAACTTGGTGCACTAAAATAAATAAAAGTTGTAATATGCTTGTTATTAACATCTTATGCTTTTAAATATACGCAATTTATCCATGTGTCACATAGGCGGTGTGCGTTATTTGTGATTGCTGGCAAGGCATATAAGTGTAGGGAAAAGGTGTTTTTATTTACACGATTACCCATAAAGCAGGGCAAAGCCCCTAATCGCCTGATCAAGGGTCTTGCCAGACAGGCGGATAAAAAGCATTTGCCCATACGGCCATATCTTGCTGGGAGAGCTCGAGGGGGGCAGCATCTCTCTCTCTTTCTCTCTCTCGTACGGGCCGCACCAATAGAGGGCTTTATTTGGAGCTATTACTTTGGCAATGAATTAGATTTACTCTTGAATTCTGAAGCAATGGCTTAATCAAGCCTAGCTCATGAGAGGCTGTGTGAAAAATAAATAATAAACGAATTAGGGCCTACAACTTTTAGCATACATGAAAACTGCATGACTCTGAAGATCTAAATTGACAGGGCTCACGTGTGAGTCCGCTAGAAAGTAGCATGCTCCGTCAGGGGCATGAAAATGGGTTCGGAATTAATCTAGGGCCCAATCTTGGGTCCGACACTCTATGCCGGACTCACATCCGCGAGCCCTGATTTTTATCAAATCATTTTTCGTGCGGCTCACGCCACACGCTGATTTATACCGGTACTTTGTACCTTTAAAAACTGTTTTTCACACAGCCTCGTGAGAGCTAGGGGTGAAAAATACTTGCATAGCTGAGTTCTGAAGCAAGGGATCAAAGCACTAATCCATGCTTACAGCATTCATAATATATTGACAATCATGTTTCCCAAGGCTTAAGCCATTGGGCTTTATTAATTCATGCTTTCAGCATTATTAGCTAATATTTTTTTACGCTATTTTTTTATTATAAGTTAATTAACATCAATTATTTATAATAAATTCGTCAATATTTTGTGGAATCTGATCAGGACTGTAGGCTGTTCTTCAAAAAATACTTAGGCGAGAATACCCTTAATGACTTTGGCTGGGCCTACATCCGTGAGGCGCATGTCGAGGTCCAGCAGAGTGTATGATGGTCAAGGCCCGTAAGCATGGCTGCTGATGAACAAAGAGTTTATTCGCCTTTGTGGGCATCCCACATGGTATTGGCAATCTGATGCAGGGCAAAGCCGCTACTCGGAGTTGTTGTGGTGGCATAAAAACTCAAGTGTTGTACGCTTCCATCGACCATTAAATAGTTAGACCCGTTTAAGCCTTTATGGGGGATTTGCACAGTATACTGTTGCCCTTGCCATGTTAAACTTTCAGGACCCCAGCTATTTCCTACATAGTCACCGACTTCGGGAGATTCAGCCATGGCAATAACTTCTGAAGCATTATTAATTTCAGAAGATTTAGATGAACCTTTAGAAGGCATTTCTCCTATGCCCCAACTGGTAATACCACGACAATAGCCCCGCCAATTTGTAGATCCCCAAACAATGCGACCTAAATTGAGTGCATAAGTCCTCGCTTGTTTAGTAGTATCAGTTCTTTGTACTTCATCAGAAGGACATTTATAAATACCCGAATTGTCACCTGTTAAACCATTTTGGTCTTTTTGATCTTCAGTAAGATTGCGACCATCGTAAGGTGATATATTATCGGACCATGACCAACCGCCATCTTGGCTGATCGGGTAGTAGCCATCGTTATCATCATTATACATGAATATTGCAATAGAAATTTGTTTCATATTACTCTTACATACAGCCGTTTTTGCTTTTTCACGAGCTTTTCCTAGTGTGGGAAGTAGAAGAGATGAGAGGATCCCAATAATGGCGACAACGACAAGGAGTTCGATAAGAGAGAATTTTTTCATGTGTGTTTTTCCTCGAGGATTATTTAAGTTATATAATAAATAACAACAGGTTTTTTAGCATCGCTACACTATTCAGAAAAAAAACATCTATTTATTGTAAATCATTATAAATAAGTATTTTATAACCTTTCCGTTTGGGGTAGGGCCGAGCTAGTGCTCAGCGTGCCCAGGGAATCTAAATCTAAATGGCTTTGAGTATTTTGGCAGCCTTGACTTCCGCGAGGCACATGACTAGGGGGCCGCATCAATAGAGGGCTTTATTTGGAGCTATTACTTTGGTAATGAATTAGATTTGCTCTTGAATTCTGAAGCAATGGCTTAATCAAGCCTAGCTCGTGAGAGGCTGTGTGAAAAATAAATAATAAACGAATTAGGGCCTACAACTTTTAGCATACATGAAAACTGCATGACTCTGAAGATCTAAATTGACAGGGCTCACGTGTGAGTCCGCTAGAAAGTAGCATGCTCCGTCAGGGGCATGAAAATGGGTTCGGAATTAATCTAGGGCCCAATCTTGGGTCCGATACTCTATGCCGGACTCACATCCGCGAGCCCTGATTTTCATCAAATCACTTTTCGTGCGGCTCACGCCACACGCTGATTTATACTGGTCTTTGTACCTTTAAAACTGTTTGTCAAACAGCCTCGTGTGAGCTAGGGATGAGAAATACTTGAATAACTGAGTTCTGAAGCAAGGGATCAAAGCACTAATCCATGCTTATAGTATTCATAATATATTGACAATCATATTTCCCAAGGCTTACGCTATTGGGCTTTATTAATTCATGCTTTCAGCATTATTAGCTAATACTTTTTACTCTATATATTGCCAAAGTAATAGTCCTAGCGTGAGGCATCCCAGAAGCTATCTGATACGTCACTGGTAATAGTGGAGAGAACACTGGTGCCACTCGTTGTCGTCAAAGTCTTATAAAAAGAGAATACCTCAACATGACCATCAGCCATAAGATAATTTGATTTTTGTTGACTATGAGGGATCTGTCCAGTAGAAAAGCGGCCTTCATAACTTTCAGCAGTCATTGTCGGTTGCCAGCCATTGCCCAAGAGATTGCTCGTGGATTGATTTTCCACGAGAGAGATTGTCCCAGGCGCTTTATCAACGGCACTTAACTTTCGTGAATGAGGAATACCAGTATTCGTTATTCCTGTCATGCCTAGGTGTTTTCGATAGCCAAGAGTTTCACCGATACCCCCTCCTGTGGTCATGTTTGTCATCGAATAGCTACGTGTTGAGGTGTTTGTTTCCCCCGGGCCATAGTATCTAATTCCAGGGTCTGAAGCACAGGTATAAGCAGCGCCATAATTGTCGCCATATGCCGTTTTTGAGAAACTTGGCAGTTGCAACTCAGCTGCTGATAAAGAGTCGCGACCATCATAGCCCGCTAAATGATCATCCCAAGTAGTACGGCCATTCCAGCCATAATTTGAAAAAGGCATGTAGTTATCATTGTCACCTGTATACATGATGATGGCAATACCTAACTGCTTCATGGTACTTTTACATGAAGCTGATTTTGCTTTTTCACGAGCTTTTCCTAGTGTGGGAAGTAGAAGAGATGAGAGGATCCCAATAATGGCGACAACAACTAAAAGTTCTATCAGTGAAAATTTTTTCATATTCATGTTCCCTGTATAATTATAAGCCCCTGTTAATAATTATTAACAGAGTGTGAGGCCGTAGTGTTACAAGATTCGAAAAAAAAATCTATTTATTTTTTTTAAATACTATGAATAAAGTATTTACAGCGTTTTGGAAGTGTGTTCCAAAGGCCTGAAATCTCTAGTGTTTAGTTCAAAAATACTTAAGCCAAAATATCCTTGATGACTTTTGTGGGTTTGACTACGGTGAGACGCATGTCGAGGCCACTGGATGGAAAGGAGAGCGTATGATGGTCGAGGCCCATGAGGTGGAGGATGGTGGCGTTGAGGTCACGGACGTGAAGGGGATTATTGACAATGTTATAACTAAATTCATCTGTTTGGCCATAGACCATACCTTTTTTACCCCTGCACCGGCAATCCAAGTGGTGAAGCAGCGAGGGTGGTGGTCAAAACTGTGAACTTGAAGCTTGCCTTTGATATCCTGTGCATCGTGACCATGACAGAAATAACATTTATCCGAAAGAATAGGGCGGATATCGCGATTGAAATTGATTTCATCAGCTGTGAAAAAACCTAAGCTTGCCAAGGAGAACAAAAGTGTGGCGCTGTATTTGATTATTCTCCGAGACTCATGTTCAGGTTTGAATTCATTATGAAATTGAATAAGTTCTAATGGGGAATTGTCCTCAAGCTGTTCTTTGACACCGAGATTTTCGATGAAACTTTAAACGATTAGGTAGATGACGCCGTAGATTTATTATCTGGTGCTTCGCACACGAGGGAGCTCTGCCCCTCGAGCTCCCCGCAAGGACCTGCCGGCCCTTAACCCGGCGAATTGAGTACTTCGTACTCACCTTGCGGCGTAAGATGGTTAATCGTGAAACTTTAAGTTTTTTGTAGCAAATCCAGAAACAAATTGTTTAAGACTGTGAATGAAGTGCATGAGGGATGCAGCTGCCGATTTTATTATATTATGAGCCTTTATACTTATATATAAATAAATCCTAGGGGCTAAACTAAATAATAATTTTAGATGAGAACTGAGATATATGAATAAACTATTTAATTTGGCAACGGCATTGCTTTTGACTTGTCTATGGACTCGTGAAAGCTTTGCCGCAAAAGCAGATGCGTCCTTGAATTTAACAGAAGCAAGAAAATTTGGGCGCGCAAAATCTAATTTGCTGCATACAAAAACTGAAAAGAAATCCGCTGAAGTAGGCGAGCCCAAAGCGAACCTAGCAGATTTCGAAAAGGAAATAGGGCCGATCCTAAAAGCCAATTGCATAGATTGTCACGGTCCCAAAAAAGCAAAGGGTCGTTTTCGCGTTGATACTTTAGACGCCAATTTATTAAAGGGTAAAGATATCAATGATTGGTTGGAAGTCTTTGATGTTTTGACGAATGAAGAAATGCCACCTGAGGATGAGCCCGATTATCACTTAGCGGATAAAGAGCGTAGCCGCGTGGTTGAATGGCTCGGGGAAGAAATGAATAAGGCCTCACAAGTTCAACGCCATGAACAGCCCCATAGTTCCTTTCGTCGGATGACAAAAAATGAATATAATTATGCTTTGCAAGATCTGCTTGGAGAAGCCTTTAGCTTTGCCGAGGATTTACCCACGGAGACGATTTCGGAAGATGGCTTTACGAATAGTTCTGAACATTTAACAATGAGTGCCATGCAATTTCAGGCCTATCGTGAATTGGGACTTAAAGCTTTGCAGAAAGTGATAGTGAAAGGCGAGCGGCCAGCAGTGATTACTTATCAAATTCCGATGCAAAGAATGCTGGACTTATCGGCAAAAAACTTATCGGGAAGACTCAAAAAAAAGCGTAGCCAAAAAATTGAAAAACTCAAGAAAGAGGGCAAGGAAAAAGAAGCCAAAGACTTAATGCAGCAAGAGCTTGTTGGTATAGATGACAAGAATATTGGTGATAAACGCGGAGTGCATCTCATTGATTTGGAAACGGGCAAGGGTTGGGCCTCTAGTTATAATTATGCAAAAGCTCGTTGGGCCTTAAGACCAGATGAGGTGCAAAGCCCGACGCCAAAAGTATCGCAATTACGAGCCGTGATCCCCAATGGTCATTCAATGAAACTTGACCTCGGGAATTTTCTCGCAGATAAAGGCGACATGCGAGTGCGTATTCGTACAGGAAAAAGAGAGTTGATAGCAAACAAATACTCGAGTCTACAGCTCATTTTTGGCGGGCAAACAAGTAATAATGCGAGTTTCGAGAAATTGGCGACTGAAGAAAATTTACTCATCGAGGCATCAGCAGAAAGTCCGCAGTTTGTGCAGTTTGATATCCCTTTGAGTGAAATGCCACGTAACCCCTTTCGCAAGAGCTCAGAGTTGGGAGGTACGCCCACGCCATCGGAAGTCCTCACACTCAAGCATGTCAGTAATGGAGCACCACCAATAGAGATTGATTATATCGAAATTAGTTCTCCCGTTTATGAGCAGTGGCCCCCGAAATCCCATGCGAGTATTTTTATTGAGAGTAAGAATAAAAAGAATGAGCCGAAATATGCACGAGAAATTCTAGCGAAATTTACGGGCCGTGCCTGGCGACGTCCGATCCAAGATCAGGATCTCGATCCGCTCATTGTCTTGTTTAATCAGTACCGTCCGCAATTTGATAATTTTGATGATGCTATGCTCGAAGTCTTAGCTACGGTTCTCGCATCTCCTGAGTTTTTATATATTACTAGCGAAAACTCCAAGTTAGCCTCAGCACAAGAAACAAGCCTAAGTGATTTAGCCTTGGCCTCGCGTCTTTCTTATTTTCTGTGGTCAAGTATTCCAGATGCGGAATTACTCACTTTGGCGAAAAGTGGTCAATTGAGTCAGCCAAAAATACTAGAAGCTCAAATTGAACGCATGTTAAATGACCCACGTGCACAGCGCTTTTCAAAAGTTTTTGTGGAAGAATGGTTAGGCTTAGAAGCCCTCAAGCATATCAATTTAGATAAAAAATTGTTCAGTTCCTTTAATGAAGATTTCAGAAAAGATATGCTGCTTGAGCCCGTGGCCTATTTCAATCAAGTATTGAAAGAAAATAAGAGCATTATGGATTTTATTCATTCTGATTTTATCGTGGTTAACGAACGCTTGGCAAAGCATTATGGAATTACAGAAGTGTATGGTGAGGCCTTTCGTAAAGTTCAGGTCAAGGATAGCAGCCACCGCGGTGGAATCCTGAGTTCATCAGGGCTTTTGACGATGAATTCTGATGGCAAAGATTCGCATCCCTTGAAACGTGGTATTTGGCTCTTGGAGAATATTTTACATGATCCACCACCACCGGCACCACCCAATGTACCCGAAGTGGACCTGACGGATCCTGAGATTTTAAAAATGACTTTGAAAGAGCGTATTGAGGATCACCGCAATCAAGCGGCTTGTCGTTCTTGTCATGCAAAAATTGATCCCTGGGGCATCGCCTTTGAGAATTATGATGCCATGGGAGCTTTTCGAAACACAGTGAAAAATAAGCCCGTGGATGCGACTTCAGAACTTTTTAATAAACAAGAGTTATCGGGGATTGAAGGTTTGAAGCGTTATTTACTTGTGGATCGTCAGGATCAGTTTACCCGAGCGATGATTCATAAAATGACTTCTTATGCCTTAGGTAGGCCGATGTCCTTCAGTGATCGCGCTGATATTGATGAAATGGCAGTAGAATTCAGGAAACAGGGCGATGGACTCAGAGATTTAATTGCCCTCATTATTAATAGTGAACTCTTCCACAAAAACTAGAATCGGAGACCTTTATGAGCACAAAAAATTATTCATTAAATCGCAGAACGTTTATTCACGGTACAGGCATGGCTTTAGCCATGCCTTGGTTCGAAACTTTTGCGGCAAAAGCTAGTCCTTTAAATGAAGCACCCAAGCGCTTTGTAAGTATTTATCATCCTGATGGAGTGGGCTTGCCACTGAAGGCCGATCCAGCTTGGAAAGATTGGGCTTGGTTTCCTGAGGGCGGAGAAAAGGATTTTCGCCTGACTAAAGTTCTTGATGTGCTGGAGCCTCTGCGCAATGAAATTAGTATTTACTCGGGGCTTTCACATCCTTCAGCCAGAACCGTGCATGGCCACTCAAATGCGGATCAGTACTTGACCGCTGCACCCGTGGGTGGCTTTGGGCCCTACAAAAACTCAATTTCGATTGATCAAGTTTACGCCAATTTCATAGGCGAAAAAACCCGTCATAGCTCTTTGGTGATGTCGACGAATGGTGGCACCGGTGCACCCCGTGGTGCGCAAACGCAATCTTTTAATCAGCAGGGACGAGCCATTCCAGCGATGAATAAGCCGAAGCAAATTTTTGATACGCTCTTTGTGACTCAAGGAAAAGATGCGCGCGATAAATTGGCGCGCAGTAAAAGTTCCCTTGATTACCTTATTGCGAGCACACGTTCACTGAAGGGGAAACTTTCCAAGCATGATCAGCAAACTTTACAGCAGTATCTTGATTCAGTACGTGATACAGAAGTGAAATTGACAAAAGCGCAGAAATGGATTGATACCGCGGTGCCAAGCGTTGATGCGGGGCATTTAAATCTTGATGTTGAGCCAAAAGATCCTCGTCTTTATTTACAAACTATGTACGAATTGATTTACCTCGCTTTTTTATCTGATTCGACGCGTGTGGCAACCTATCAAATGGGCCGTGAAAATGGCGAAGGTATTCATGATTTATTAGCTCAGGCAGTGGGTTTTAATGGTTCACATAATTTGACTCACTCGGTGAAAAGTCCCGGTGGCTGGAAAAATCTTGGGACCTATAATCGTTTTCAAGCCGAAGAGTTTGGTCGCTTCGTGCAGAAATTGAAGGATACCCCCGAGGCAACTGGCGAGGGCAATATGCTCGATAATACCTTTGCGATGCAGGGTTCAGCTTCGAGTAGTTTTCACTTATCGCGTAATTATCCAATTATTTCTGCTGGTGGCAAAAACCTCGGTTTTAAAAATGGCCGTTACCTCAAATTTGGTACTGGCAATGAAGATAACCAAGCAGGTGCAGGACAAACTTCAGATGCAACTTTCCGGGGTGAGTCAAAAGTTACTGAGGAGCCTTTGGCCCATTTGTTTGTCAATGTATTACAAAGACTCGGAGTAGAAACCGATGAATTTGCGGGCTACAAAGGTGGCTTGAGCAAGGTTTAACTTAAGAGTGTTTGCGAAGCTAGTCCCCATGCACTTATGCCGCAGAAAAAGCCCCAAGACGATTCTCAAAAAGCGCAAGCTGAAATAGGGGTTGGCGGCAGAAGCCTTGGGATTCGTAAAGCCCAAGGAGGCAAACAAGCCCAGTGAAAGGAACAGTCGTTTAGGTAAAGAATTGAGAGCAAATCCACTCTCAAGTTTTCGAACTCAGTCGTTTTTACTTTCCAGTGTCCCACATGCTGTCTAAAGCGTCACCTCCACTAGGCATTGTTCCATCACTTCGTACTCGAGTCGCCGAGTAAGTTAGTTTTTTGACACTACCATCGGCCATTAAGTAATTAGCACCAAATAAACCATCATGAGGAATAAGGTAATTAACATAGCTACCTGCAGGGACTGCAGCTAGACCTCTAGATCCCATGAGGTTGACTGCATCTGATACTTCGGCCATCATTAAAGTATTAGATGGCGAATTGATATCTCCCATATTCAGTGAATCAAGATTTTGGGCAATACCTGGGGCCCAACTTTTATCTAACCTATACTCTGAGGGAGTATAAGTTCTAGTATGACTTCTTTGAAGCTCATCACTAGGGCATGCATATATCGCTGAATTGTAAGCATTCGGGACAGCCGCGGCGCTTTTTTGTGCATAAGACATATTTCGACCATCGTAGGCGGAGACACTATCATCCCAAGAGATATGATTAGCCCAGTCAGTGAGGGGGAAATAATTGTCGTTGTCATCTCCATACATATAAATCATCGTGCCGATCTGTTTCATGTTGCTTTTGCAAACGGCCATTCTTGATTTTTCTCTGGCTTTACCTAGGGCGGGTAACATCAAGGAAGCTAAGATGCCAATAATGGCAATGACGACTAAGAGTTCAATAAGAGTGAATTTTTTCATATACGATCCTTTTTATACCTATGCCCATTGCGGGGTAAATTTAGGTCTAGTTTTATCAATGAATGACGACTACTTAAAGATAATAAACCCGCATAATTCCCCGATTTAACAGGAGATTCAAAAAAAAGTAATAATAATTATTTCGTCTTAGGGAAGCTGACTTAATGGCTCCTAGATTGGGACTTATCTTGATCTCTTTAATTTATACTAATGTTTGCCTTCGCGCGTAAACGCAAGGCTTTACTTATTTTTTGTTATTGAGTGGGATATGTGCTTCTTTCATGTATCCCTCTAATTTGGAAAGTAATTCAGGGTATTGCTTGGCGAGGTTCTTGCTTTCGCCGAGGTCATTTTTCAGATTGTAGAGTTCCATGTGCTTAAAAGAGCCAGTTTTTTTGTCTTTGACTTGAACCGCTTTCCAATCGCCACAACGTAGGGAGCGTTTTGTGAATGAGCGAGAGCGCATACCCGCTTCGATAAATTCATGATAAAGGTATTTGTGCTCTTGCTGTTTTCCTTTAGCGAGAAGCGTGGGCAAAAGAGAAATTCCATCGGATTGTTGGGGAATAGCTTGTCCAGTAATTTCTGCCATAGTGGGCAGAATATCCCAAAAGGCACTAATATGGGCACTTTTGCTTCCCTTAGCGATTTTTTCAGGCCAACGCACCATAAAGGGGGTGCGGATGCCCCCTTCATAGAGATCGCGCTTGATGCCGCGAAGGGGGCCATTGGAATTCCAGAAGTCCGGTTTATGTCCACCTTCACGATGCGCACCATTATCACTAGAAAACATGATGATCGTATTTTTATCGATGCCCAATTCATCGAGCATAGCGAATAGCGCACCAATTTGATTATCGAAGTTTTCCATCATCCCCGCAAAACCAGCGACGGGATTTTGTACGGGCGGGCAGGGCTCGCCTTTAGGAGCGCCATACTTTGCGATGACGTGGTCAAATTGTGGATAGACTTTGCGCCACTTTTCGTGCATCGCCGGTGGTGCATGCATCGCTGCATGAGGGATGGCGGTGGGGATGTAGCAAAAAAGGGTGTTTTGGATTCGGCATTTTCTTTAATGAAATCTAAGGCATCCTGCATAATAAGATCGTGAATATAAGTACCCTTTTTCAAAGGAACTTCTACGCCATCTCTTACGATGCTCGTCGGGTAGTAGGTATGGGCGACACCTTGATTTTTCCAGCCAGAAAAATGATCAAAACCATGGCTGAGAGGATTTGTATTTCCCTTCAAATTTGTATGACCCAGTCCCCATTTTCCGTAGGCACCCGTTGCGTAACCCGCATTTTTGAATAAGCGTGGAAGAGTAATCATTTCGGGATTGAGAGCAAAATTATTTTCACCTCCATTGCCACGACAATGCACATGCCCGGGATGTTGGCCGGTCATGAGAACCGCGCGGGAAGGTGAGCAGACAGTATTACCGGAGTAGTGGTCGCTAAACTGCATACCCTCAGTCGCAATACTATCAATATGGGGAGTTTTGAGTTTTTCTTGACCATAGCAAGCGAGGTCACCATAGCCAAGATCATCCGCCAAAATATAGATCACGTTGGGTTTATCGGCCGCTAGGGCTTGGCAAGCGAGAGCGAGTAAAGAGAGTGTGATGGAAAGAGTTTTTTTCATATCTGACTCTTTAGTTTAGCAGTGTTTTTTTTGATTTTAAGTGGGGAGAACTTCGGGTTGAGTTGAGTTGGAACGGGGCAATTTAGCTCCGCACGCCATTTTTTTAGCATGTTGATTTTCCGGTTTAAAATTTTTGATCAAAAGTGGAGTAGGAAGACCAGTAAAATTTCAATGAATTTCTTACGAGGTCTATATGTTAAACCCTCATAAAATCAATATGTAACACTTAATCGCTTCTTTGGGAATCCCACATGGTGTTAAGGGTGGGGGCATCGTAAGATGGAAGTGTCGCAGCAAACTTCATGAATTCAACATGGCCATCGACAAAAAGATAATTCGATGAATTTTCGTGTCCAAGCCATCCGGCTTCCTGACGCTCAAGAGTAATAAACAAAGGCGCAACGCCGCCGTATTTTTTATTGCCGAGTTTATTACCTTCATCGTGACATTCTAGAAAACTAATGACTTGGGATGGCTTCGTGACACCTTCAATTCTGCGAGAATTAAAATTTTTTCGATAAGACACATCACCTTTGGCCATTTCACCGGAAACCCCCCTGAGAAAAGGCCACACCGTCCCTTCTGCGTTAGTTGCCAAAAAATTCATAGCATAAGATCTATTAATACCTGAGCCTGTAGTTTGCGCCATACTAGGGCAACGATAGATGGCCCCCGAGTTCTCTGCTACATCATTTGTGGTCAGAGTGGCCAGTAATTTTTGGGCATTACTTAGGTTGCGGCCATCATAATCACTCAAAAAATCATCCCATGAAATATTCTGAGATGGTCCATTGTTCCATTCATAAGCTCCTCCTGGCATGTACCCTTCATAATCATCCGTATACATAAAGACTGTTGTGCCAATCTGTTTCAAATTAGATTTACAGGTCGCTGATTTTGCTTTTCCCCTAGCACTTGATAGGCTGGGGAGGAGAAGGCTTGCAAGAATGCCGATAATGGCAATAACGACTAAGAGTTCAATAAGAGTAAATTTTTTCATTGGAGTCCATTCATATATATAAAGATTGCTTTCAGTACCAGGAAATAATGTATACTAAACCCCACTGATTATTATTTGTTAGAGAAAAATAGCAATATTTCTGTAAAATATGAATATCTTTAAGCTTTCACGACCCAGTAAAGTGGATGAAATATATAGCGCTTTCTCCTGTAAATGATAAATTGATACTTGAGATTATAATCTCTTGAATATTTGACAGATGTTTGAAGAAGATTTTTTTTGCGTGTTACAAATACAATATTTAAGGGTTTAGTAAGGTAATATTAAAAAATCAAAGGATGAAAAATGAAGTTTATACAAATGACAATTTTTATGTGCTTAGGGCTATTTATCAGTTCTTGTCAGACAAATGGAAAACCAGAGCCTTTAATAACGACAAATGGAGTCGTATTTACCCCAAAAGATTTTTATCCAAAGTTCTCGTGGGAGACGGTACCAACTTACATGATGTTTGCGGATAATGATCGACTCTTGAAAGGCTCTGAAGTGAAGAAGATTTCTGCTGAAACAGGTTTTATTTGCATTGAAAAAAATCATGGCTTATCAACTTTGGGTGATGCGGTTTTAGGACTGAAGCACGAAGGTCAAGTATTTAAAAAAGAGCAGGAGGGTACGGTAGTTTTGGGTTATCTAAACGGAGCCTTGACTTACCCTTTTACGCGTTATACAAAAATGCTTACGCCGGAAAAGATTGAGCAATACCCAGAAATGAAGGCTTACTTAGTTAAAGATCCTAAAACGGGTGAACTGGCGAGAACGCGTGGTCTCTATGGCTATAATGTGCTCAATCCAGCTACGCGTAAATGGTGGTCAGATTCAGCTGCAGATATGGTTCGTGTAAGTGGAGCGGATGGTATATTCATCGATCAAATGCATGGTTTCTCCTGGTTGCACCCAAGCGAAAAACGATCTGAAGTAGTTGATGGCGTTGCCGATATGATGGCACAATTAAAAGCGAAAATTGGGCCGAATAAAATCCTCTTAGCTAATAATGGAGCTCATATCGAAAAAGTTTTTGCTGTTTCAGATGCTTTTATGTTTGAGCACTACAAACGCAAGGTGACTCACTCCAAAGAGCAGTTGCTCAGGGATTGGGCGCTGATGGAAAAGATTGCCGATGCCGGGAAAATTTGTATCTATCGTTTTGGCGCATCGCCTGACAAAGGCTCTCCCTTGGCAGAAGTGAAAAATAAAAGTACCAAACACGATGAATTCGCAGCGCTCTCGAAGAAGCAGATTGAGCTGTACTTATCGTTTTATCTCATTGGTGCTCAACCCTACTCATATTTTCAATGGAATTGGGGCTGGAACTTAAGTACCGGTCCCTTAGAACATTACCCAGAACTTCACAAACCCTTAGGAAAACCTTTAGCTAAATATAAACGCACTTACGCAGATAAATGGGAATTCACACGTGAGTTTGAGCATGCGAGTGTTTGGGTGGATACGGATAAATACGAAGCCAAGATTACTTGGAAATAGATTATTGATCACGATTACCCACAATAAAGGCTATGATGCGACCCATACGAGAAGGACGCTATCCCTCTCGAGCTCTCCCTGTAAGGATTTGCCAATCCTTAACCAGGCGATTAGGGGCATTGCTCCGCTTTACAGGTAATCGTGTTATTTATTAATAATTGAGTTTTGCTGTTACAAATGAAAATCAGTGGGGTTTAGCCTATTTAATAGTAGAATTTTTAGATCACTTTTTAGTGACTAAAAGCAATCTTTTTAATATATGATAGGACTCGAATGAAAAAATTCACGTTGATTGAACTCTTGGTAGTGGTCGCCATTATCGGAATACTCGCTTCTTTGCTGCTGCCAAGTTTAGGCAAAGCAAGAGCAAAAGCCAAGATGGCGGTTTGTAAGAGTAATATGAGGCAGATTAACACATGGATATTCATGTACAGTGATGACCATGATGGCTATTACATCGACTATGACTGGGGTAATCAGATTTCATGGGATGATAAGCTTTCAGATTACGATGGTCGTAATATGTCTGATGGTCGAAAACGTAATGGGGCTGTCCCGGTTTGGTATGCTTATAATCCAGTGATTTACGCATGCCCTAGTGATGAGCTTCAAAGAAAGTGGGGGGCGAGTACAGCTGTTTTTACTAGAACTTATGTTCTCTCAGAGAGAAGGATAAATGGTAGTGGTAATCTATTAGGTTGGGCTCCAGGTATATCTGGAAGTGGTTTGTCACAAAAAATGACAAATATCAATTCCCCATCGAATACTTTAATCATGGCTGAAGTATCACATTCACTCAACCTCGTGGGACATATAGGCCTAAACACAGTCCCTCCAGGTTCCTATGGTACGTATGCCATTCCTCATGATGGTTTATTTGGTGCTAATTACTTAATGGCCGATGGTAGTGTCAAAAAACTCACTTATACAGCGACTCGACTACAAAGTGATGGAACAATGCCTAGTGGAATAAGCGGCTTGGGCAGCATGTGGGATGCGGGAGAATAAACTTAGGGTTTGATAATGACTTCAAGTTTTGGATTGAGTTTTTGAAGTTCAGCGTCGGAAAATTGTCCTTGATGAATAGAGAGTTTTTCGAGAGTCGTGAGGTCTTTTAAGATATTTGTGCTCCTTACCGCGGAATGACTGATATCTAAAATACGCAAGGACATGTTCCTTAATCTATGTAAATTAGAAATGGCAGTGTGAGAAATATTCAGAGAAATTAATTCCGGGTTATCTAAGCGATTGAGTTCAATGATGGGAGTATGACTCACGTTTAAAGAATGGAGTTCTTGCTTTTTAAAACAGATAAAGTTTGTGATGCCTGTATGAGAAAAATCAGCACTGCGAGCGGGGAAATTCTGTAGGATAAGGGCGGTCTCCATCCAGGGGTTATTGGATAGATCTAAATACTTGCTTTTGAGATCATAGTGAAACTGCATCTTGTTGCCCTTGAAATTGCGTTCCAGATTTTTTTTGTTTTGGAGAATAATGATGGCTTTGCACAAGGCGATGCGTTTTTCAATATCCATCACAGCATAAGCCTTTTGATGGGAGAGCCCTGCAGAGAGTTTGTAGGTATTTTCATCCAAGGAGCGTTGATAAAATTTCAAATATTGTTCGAGCGATAAGGCTTGCTTATCATTCGCTTTAATTCGGTAGAAATCTTGTGCGATAGCGTGTAAAGGGCTATTAGATTGACTCTTCTCTAATGAGTCGAGTGCTTGGCCAAACTGTTCATAAATGAGATGCATTTGTCCTTTGAGTGCCCAAGCTTGTTTGAGGCTGGGATCGAGTTCGACTGCACTAGAAGAAAAATTGATGGCATCGTCAAAATTAAAAGCATTGAAGGCGATTTGAGCACTTTTGAAAAAGCGCGGGGCGGCATCCTTATTAAATTTTTTATGAAATTCATTTTCGAGCTTGAGTTTATCGGCCTCAAGGCGTAATTTTTGGGCATTTTGTACGGCATTAACTTTTTCTAAATTGAGATTATTAAAACTCAACCAAGTGGTGAAGAGGCTAATGCAGAAGATGATGATTGCGGCAAAACTCAAAGTTTTGTGACGTATTAACCAGAGCTTTATAATTTTAATCAAGGGCGCATTTTCGGCCTTAGTAGCAAAGCCATTGCGATAATTTAAAATTTCTTTTTGTAGATTCAGGACCGATTTATAGCGATCTTCTGGATCCGTGGCCATGGCTTTTATGCAGACGGCTTCGAGAGAAGGGGGGATTGAGGGATTGATTTCGGAAGCTCTGTGGAAATGGCCACTCACGGTATTTTGCATAATTGCATAGACATCTTTGCCGGTGAAAGGCTTTTCAAAAGTCAAAATTTTGTATAAGACGCAGCCTAAAGAAAAAATATCTGTATGAATTCCCTTCTTAGTCTTTAATAAGGGTGTTTGTTCAGGGGCCATGTAGCTAGGAGTTCCCTTGACTAAGCCATCGAGGGTTAAATCAACATCTTTTGGATTGAAGGAATAGCACTCTAAGAGTTCTTCATCACATTCAGTAGCCATGACTTTTGCCAGCCCCCAGTCACACAAAAGTACGTCGCCATATTCGCTAATTTGAATGTTATCGGGTTTGATGTCGAGGTGCAGTACACCTCGTGAATGAGCGTAGGCGACCGCATCGCAAACTTTAATAAAAATATCCAAGCGAGTGTTGAGATCATGGGCTTGTTGAGATGCTCCTACTTTGACTTGTGCGATCAATTTTTCTAAAGAGGCACCCGAGATAAGCTTCATGGTGAACCATGGTTTTTGATCATGGAGGCCCAGGTCGTAGAGTGGAATAATATTGGGGTGCTGCAATGCCGCGGTGAGTCGTGCTTCTTTTAAAAAAGCTTCTTTTTGTTTATCGTTGACACTATTTTTTAGTGTGGCCATGGCAAGGAAACGCCCTGTTCGAAGATCTCTACAGCTTTGAATGACTTTTAAGCCACCTTCATCAAGGTGTTTGAATTCACAATAGCGATCTTTGATTTTGGGGATTAATTCGAGCAGGGGGACTTCGTCAGTTGCTTCGACTTCATCAAAAAAATCGTCTAGTTTTCGGCTGAATAGCTCTTTTCTTTTACTCATCAGCTCGCCAAACTTCTATCCGCCGAGTTCTTCGTTGAGACGAGAAATCTCTCTCAATAAAACTTTTTTAACTCGAGATTTATAAACTCGTACAGAGGCTTCGGTAATTTGGAATTTTTCTGCGATAAGCTCATTATCCTCTTCATCTAATGAGTGTTCAAAAATTTCTATTGTACGCGGAGCAAATTCACTTGTGATATTATCCCATGCCATGTTGGAGATATAACTTTTCCATTCTAATTCGGCAATTTTATTGAGTTCGGGTTCTGAAATAGATACCCAGTCATTGAGCTCATCGTGACTGATAGTTTTACTTTGATTTTTTGTCGAGCGCTTGCGAAAGTGATTGGATACAGTGCTTTTGATTACGAGGCATAGCCAAGTCCTAAAAGTACATTCATTTTTTCGATACTCATACTTGGGTAAGGACTTCCATATTTTAAGCAGTACTTCCTGTAGTAGGTCTTCGGCTGTTTGATTATCAATATTAAACTTCCTGATAACTACGTAAATATAGCCATCGTAGTGCTTTACGAATTCGTCCCAGGAGCCTTCATCATTAGAATGAATGAGTTTCTCTAATAAAGTTTGTTTGGTATTGTATTGTTTGTCCATCAATAGCTCGTTTAATCCGTGGTTGTAATGAAAGTATCATGAGTCCTTATGATTGCTATGACAAAAGACCTTGCCTAAAATCTTAAATGCCTTTTTCATTTGCCTCTGGGCTTGAATGAGCTAGAGTTGAGAATAAAAAAAATCACACGATTACCCACAATAATGGGCATGATGCTTCGCATACTAGAAGGACGCTGTCCCTCTCGAGCTCACCCTGTAAGGATTTGCCAATCCTTAAGCAGGCGATTAGGGGCGGTGCCCCGTTTTATGGGTGATCGTGAAAAATTAAGGGTTGAATAAAGATGATTATCGAAGGTAGATTTTGTAACCATGACGGTGAATTTTGTGGTCAGGTAAAAGTGAATGAACAGGGTGTGATTGCAGCTACGGGAAAAGATTTAGGTACGGCTGATTATAAATTTGATGAAAAGCTAATGATCTATCCTGGCATGGGCGATATTCATATCCATGCTCGTGAAGATGTATCAGGCTCTCAGCTCTACAAAGAATCATTTAAAACAGCTTCGGATGCAGCGATTCACGGTGGCGTGGTTCATGTGGCCGATATGCCGAATAATCCTGAAGCACCTGTAGATGATGCGAAGTACGCAAAAAAATGCGAGCTCTGCAAAGATACGGATGTTCATTTCACGCTTTACGCGGGTATTGGTCCCGATACTTCGCCGCTTTCACAAAAAGTTCCTTACAAAGCTTTCATGGGGCCCTCTATTGGTGACCTCTTCTTTAATTCTCCACAAGAATTAGAAGAGACAATTGTGCGTTACAAAGGCTGTCATGTGAGTTTTCATTGTGAAGATCCTTATATTTTGGAGACCTCCAAGAATAATGATACCCATAGTGATCGACGCCCACGTGGAGCGGCGAACACCGCAACTGCGTTTGCTCTTTACCTCATCGAAAAATACGAACTCAAGGGCAAGCTCTGTCATTTCTCTACTGGCGATGGCTTGGAACTCGTTCGCGCAGCCAAGGCTCGCGGAGTGACTGTGACAGTTGAAACAACCCCCCAGCAACTTTATTGGGATACTTCTTCACTCGATGAGAATAATAAGCCTTGGTTACAAATGAACCCAGCTTTCCGTGACGAAATTGATCGCAAAGGACTTCTTGAAGGCTTGCTCGATGGCACAGTTGACTTCATTGCCACGGATCATGCTCCACATAGAATTTGTGAAAAGCTTGGCCGTTACCAACCCATGGAAATCAGAAAAAAGATTGGCAATCTCGCGGCTCTTACTTTAGATGAAATCACCGAACTCGATCGCATTTGTTTAGAAAATTTCGAGAAAATGAAAGCAGAAGACAAAGAAGGCTTTGCATCTTTAGCCGATATAGACGGCGTTTCCGGTACTTCGCAGTTAGATACTTATGGCGCTTTTACAACTTGGTTGATGAAAGAGCAGGGCTTCACTTCTGCGGATGTCGCAAAAGTCACAGCTTGGAATCCAGGCCAATTCGTTAATCAATTCGATCAGTTTATCGATGCACCTTTCGGTAAAGTGGCAGAAGGTTATGTGGGTTCATTCACTGTGATAGACCCCAATACTCCCTGGACAGCAAAAAATGAAGAAATTCGCAGCCGCTCGAGCTGGACTCCTTTTCATAATGAAACTTTCCCCGGTAGCGTAGCTGCAGTCTTCCACAAAGGAAAACAGTTATCTTAAATTAGCCGGGAGCTCCCGACTGGGGCCCCTTTAATGGGTGGTAACTTAAGCACATGCCGAAGGTATGTAGTATGGTAGCCACCGGATTTATCCGGTGGTTAATGAGAAAAAAATGATATTCATGCCGAAGGTATGAAGGAAACGCTCTGCAGCGTACCTTCGGCACGCACGATGCTGTTATTCAAACACCACGGACTTACGTCCATGGCTACATTCCTAAGCTCTTCGAGCTCAAATATCTCTTAAATTCTACTCATTAGAGGCTCTGCCCCAGTATAAATACCTCCGGTGGCCGAGGAGCCCTCGGGGCCCTGCTAAAAAAGGTAGCAGCACGTATAAATACCCTTAAGTTCCCATCCATTAGGGGCCCCTTGCTGGGCGCCCCGCATTCCATACGGATAAAATCCATTCTCCTTACTGGGAGCATCGTGCTGGGAGCCCCGCATTCCAATGCGGAAGCTTTTACAGTACGGCACTCCAAGGCCATTTACCTTCAGAATTTACCAATCCCGCTTTTACGGGATTCTCCAGGATATAGTGGATCGCATTTTGAAAATGGTTTTCATTTCTGATAAAGCGATCCCAATATTCATTTTGCCATAGGTATATTTTTGAGCTGGGCGCCCCGCATTCCAATGCGGATGGTTTAGTCCTGTTCTTTAGGTCGGATTCATTTTCACCTAAAGTTGATTTGTAGTTTAAAAAAGCTTTTCGATCCTGCAAGTATGACTCACGGTATTGTTGCCATAAATCCTTGTCTTTTTGGACAAAGTAAGTGACATGCTTTTTCCACGACGCAACAAGCTGGGATAGAGGCCAACTTGGGTACGTTTTGATCAATAAATGAACGTGATTTGGCATGACGACATAGGCAATGAGTTCATAGCGTTCGCCATTAAAGTATTCCCAAGCTTCAATTTGTTTTTGGGCTACTTTTGGAGTTTGAAGAAGGCATGAGCCATGTGATTGATCGAGAAAATTTTCAGTCAATTTTCTTTTTTTCGTCATTTCATCCGCATTGGAATGCGGTGCTCCCAGCGGGGATAGGTCGGCTTTTCTTTTTTTCGTCATTTCATCCGCATTGGAATGCGGTGCTCCCAGCTTTAAAGCATCAATGGGCAGACTGTCAGCTAAGCGATAGGTGACCATCTGATATTTATCACTCGCATCATAGTGAGGGATGAAGCCTCTACGGTGCCAATTACGTGCATCTTCAAATTCTTTTCTCTTCATCCATTTCTCCAAGTCTAAGTACTTTAATGTGGAGTCTACTTAATCACAAATAATTCTACACGAAAATTGATGCAGAGAGCTACAGGGGTATTCTGCGATGTGTTTAGAAACAGAATTTCTTATTCCTGTATCAAAAATAGATATACCTTGTTTATTAATGCAATTGAATTAAGAGAAAAGTCAACAAACTGAAGTTTGAACTACGTACCTTTTTCTGTAGGTAGTACACACTTTAGTGTGCGTGATTTAAAAGCTTATTTCAAGGATATTTATGAATCCTTAAATTAAAGAACTCATTTTATGAAATCAATCTTATTTACCTTGCTTAGCCTATTTTTGATAAGCTCAGCGTTTGCAGACACAAACAAAAGTAGCAAGCCTCAAGTTAAGCAAAAGAAGGATATATATTATAATCCTCCCGCTAGTGTTGCGGATGTAAGTTATGGCAGCGATGAACGCAATGTTTTAGATTTTTGGCAAGCTCCCGGAGAGGGACCTCATCCACTCTATTTTTATATTCATGGAGGTGGTTGGCTTGGTGGTGATAAAAGTCGAGTATTTCGCGTACAGGATTATTTAGATAAAGGGATTTCGGTGGCGTCGATTAATTATCGCTTAACGAAGACTGATATTCTTCCTGCTCCGGTTCATGATGCCGCTAGAGCACTGCAGTTTGTGCGCTCCAAAGCTCAAGAATGGAATATAGATAAAAAGAAAGTTGTCTTAGCTGGTGGTAGTGCAGGTGCCTGTACGGCCATGTGGATTGCTTGCCATGATGATTTAGCTAATCCCGAATCAAGTGATCCAGTCGAGCGTGAATCAACTCGAGTTTCTGGCATTGTCGTCGCAGGTGGTCAAACATCGATTGATCCTAAGCAGGCGGGCCCGTGGATTGGACCGAAAGTTTATCATGGCATGATTATTATGGCTGTGGGGGAACAAAATATTGAGGCAGTGTTTAAAAACTATGCTCAGCATGAAAAGCTTTTCAAAGAATTCTCTCCTATTAATCACCTAACGCAGGATGATCCACCACTCTACCTATCTTATGGTGATCACATGGAAGTGCCCGCGGCGTCTTTTGGAAGTGGGATTCATCATGGCATGTTTGGTATCAAAATGAAAGAAAAATCGGAGCAAGTGGATCATAAGAAAGTTTTTCTTAATATTAGCAAGCATCAAAAATCAGAGGCTTATTCTGATCCGAAGGCCTTTATTTATGAACTTCTCTTAGGCGAGAAGAAATAATAATAAGCCCTGAAACTGTAAGATGTATGCGCAGCTAGTCCGCCTGCGTAGGCTCTCCGCCCGCCGGAGGCATTTATAGATTTTAGTATATATGGGGCTCCGCCCCAGGCCCCGTTTAAGGGTCCGAAGCACCCTTAAAAATCCCAACGCTTGTCGCACGCTCCTACGCTTAATCTTAGCTGAACTGAGTACCGTATTATATTCAATTCATACTTAATTCATCCTTTTAAAATCCCTTGAAGTACAGTACAAGGGTGCCGACGTACCCTTGGAAATCCAAAGGCTAGACATAAAATGTATTTTAGGATTAACATCCTAAGCTGATATATATATATATTATGGCTTTGCCATATATCCTATAAACTAAATGAAAACTAGATATCATAATATAGCGAGTGAATCATGATGCGATTTTTAAAGACTCTAGACCCATCGAAGCCTCATTTGTTAGTGCTAATCACTCTGTTTAGTCTAAGTCTCTTAGGAGATGATCAGCCAAGCTCCAAGCTCAATACAGTTTTAAAAACGATCCCAGTCAAAGTGAGTCAGGGTGTGGCCGTGGATGAGAAGTATTTCTATGGCATCAGCAATACCCGTATTAGCAAGCATGATAAACTCACGAATAAAATTGTCGCGACTTGGCAAGCTAAAGGTGAGAAGTTTAAACATTTCAAACATATGAATAGCGGGACAGTGATTGATGGTAAACTCTATTGCGCTCATTCGCGCTTTGCAGTGGATCCGAATGATTGCACAGTGGAAATATGGGATGTTCAGGGAGAAAGACTCGTATATGAGCGTTCGATTTCCATGCCCCGAAAACATGGGTCTTTAACTTGGATTGATCAAAGCCCTGATGGCTTTTGGTGGATGTGTTATGCCGTTTACGGCAAAAACAATCATAAAACAAAGCTCGTGAAATACCGTTATGAAAATAATAAGTTTATTGAAATTGATTCTTATTTTTTTCCTCAGCAAGTCATTTCGCAATGGGGACGCTGGAGTTGCTCAGGCGGATCTTGGGATGCAGATCAAAAGCTATACACCACCGGCCATGATCATGGCCGTGCTTATGTCTTAGAAATTGCTAAAGACAATAAATTAACTTATGTACGAACAGAGAAGGACTTAGGGTTTTACGGTCAAGCCATCGCCTGGGATCGCTTTTCTGAAAAGCCTATGCTTTGGGGTATTATAAAGAACAAGTCTATTTCCCTGACTCATATTCCCCGAAAATGAACGATTAGCCATAAAGCGGGGCAAAGCCCCGATTGCCTAGTCAAGGCTCTTTAATGGGAGGTGACTTAAGGGTATTTATACCTGCGGTTAACTTTTTTAGTAGGGCCCCGAGGGCTCCTCGGCCACCGGAGGGTGCTGCCACACAGCCGATAAAAATATCTGGGGCTCCTCCCCAAACTTCACTTAAGGTTCTGCCGTACGGGCCAATAATTTTTATCCACCTGTGTGGCAACACCCCTTAAGAATCCCTACACTCGGAGCTTCGCTCCAACGCTTTACCGTCATACCTTCGGCATGAATATCATTTTTTTAACAATACCCACCGGATAAATCCGGTGGCTACCATACTACATACCTTCGGCATGTTCTTAAGTTCCCACTCATTAGAGGCCCTCCGCCCGCCGGAGGCATTTATAGGTTTTAATATTTAGGGGGCCCTAATGGATGAGAACTTAGGTTTTTTGCGAAGCAAGTCGCCCGCGGAGGCATTTAAATCAAATACTAATTTTCATCATCCGCATAGGAATGCGGAGCGCCCAGGTTTTGCCGTACGAGTAAAGGATTTGCACCCGTAGTTTGAGTGCCCTTAAGAATCCCTGCGCTAGTTGTGGCGCTCCTGCGCTTAATTTTAGCCTTGTCTTTGCTTAGGTCTCCTCCCATTTATTACCTCATGGCCACAAGGGGGAATCATGGACGGTCGCGAGATTGATGCCCTTATCTGCTTGACGGATCTTTTTGCGACTATCGCAGCTATTGTGGAAGCACCTTTAGTGGATGGGCTGGCGACGGATCTCGAACAAAAAAACAATTTATATGATAAATTTTCAGAACGTGCCAAGCAGATGGCGAATCATTTGAAAGCACTTGAGCAATCGAAGGCGACGCGCTAACAAGCACTAAGTGAATAGGTGATTTGTAATAATAAATATATTTATGCAGTAAATATTTTAACTATACTGTATCAGTTCGAATATTCATGGGTTTATTGTTTTAACATATATTATAACTAATTGTATTTGGAGCTTATTATGAGAACAATAGAGTTTAAAAATAAAAAAGCACGTAGCCTGTACAAGCCTTTCACTTTGATTGAATTGCTCATTGTAGTCGCGATTATCGGTATCTTGGCCAGCTTGTTATTACCCGTTTTAGGCAAGGCGAGAAAAAAAGCTAAGCAAACAGTTTGCAAGAGTCAGCTTAAACAAATTCACTTAGCTATGACCATGTATGAACTCGATAATGATCAATACTTACCTTATGTCAGAGTTGATCCCCCCGCCCACTCTCAACCATGGTATTGGACTTTAGCACCTTATTTAGGCATAGACCGTGAAGAAACAGGGACGATGCGAGAGGTTGAGATCAGCCTGGGTAGTAATGTATTTAAGTGCCCCAGTAATGATTCACTTAATGTTCCTGTATATGGAACCAGTACCAATATAACTGGTTATGCCATGCCTCAATGGGCCGGCTGGGGCGGTAAAGGTGCCCTGTATGCCCCTATTAAAATCACAAATGTTTCGGAGCCTTCACATGCCATGCTTCTCGGTGAAACTGACCTTAAGTATTATTTAAATGGAGGTGATACTAATTTTTTAAATAGTCTTTATCACGACGGTCTTAATAATCGTTTATTCATTGATGGTCATGTGGGTCAAGGATTTCAAAACCAGGGTTTTGTTGCCGTAGCAATAAAATCACCTTATTATTTCAGTTGGTCTAAAAATTCAGGATATTGATCAATTTAAATTTAAGTGATACCCCATTTAATTACATCACAATTTTAGAGAAATAAAATATGAAAGGTACAAAAAAATGAAATTACTCTGTATAGCTATTTTAGTCGTACTAACAAGTCTATCATCTGTTAATGCTGCAGAGAAAGGGAAGCATCTTTTTATTCTTTCAGGTCAGTCGAATATGAAGTATATGGATCCAAATATTTCTTTTATACCAGCAGTTGAAGAGGCTTTTGGGAAAGACAATGTCATTGTGGTACATGATGCCCAAGGTGGTCAGCCAATACGTCGTTGGTATAAGAACTGGACACCAGAAAATGGAGAAAAACCCACATCAACTGGCACACTCTATAAACGTATGATGAGGAAGATCTCACCGATTGTAAAAAAGCATAAATTTAGTTCTGTGACATTTATCTGGATGCAGGGAGAGGCTGATGCGCAAGCTAAGCATGGAAAAGTTTATAAGAAGAGTTTACTCGGTTTGATA
The DNA here is from genome assembly GCF_028728065.1 of Lentisphaera profundi. Lineage (GTDB taxonomy): Bacteria > Verrucomicrobiota > Lentisphaeria > Lentisphaerales > Lentisphaeraceae > Lentisphaera > Lentisphaera profundi. The sequence continues at coordinate 508,813 of NZ_CP117812.1, forward strand.
GAACAACTTAGCAATGATCTAGGGCGCAAAGAAATCAACGTCGTCATTGGACGATTGAGTGATTGTGATATGGCCAACAAACACTTCCCTCATTGGACAATGATTCGTGATATCCAAGTAGAACTTGCAGATGCTAATCCACGTAGTCTTTGGGTAAATACAGACGATTTGAATGACGGAAAGGGTAAAAATGGCAGACAACTAAAAAATAATCTTCATTATTCTGTCGAAGGCTACAAAAAACTCGGCGAACGTTTCGCTGCAAAATCCATTGAGTTAATCAAAAAGCATGAGCAATAAAGTAGAGAAGTTAATAAGATCATAAGCGTTAGATATGATTCGAGATTATGGTGAAGATTCGAGCTTTACGGGATATACTATGCCTATTTTTGCTGGCTATCCTCCCGGAGTAGGATCAAGCTATGAAGCAGTTAAACTTACAAATATTTCGAAGCCGTCAGATGCCATGTTTCTCGGAGAAAGCAATTATCACTATTATAATGGAGGTGAAAGTGGCTTTACGTCCAGTTTCTATCATAATGGTCTTTATAATCGCTTGTTTATAGATGGTCATGTAGGACAGGGATTTCAAAATCAGGGTTTTTCAATTCCAGGAGGCTATTATTATCAATGGTCCTATGAAACAGGGCTATGATAGGACTGTGTAGAGAGGCGTCCGCCTAGCACGGCAAGTTCCAAAGATAAACATAATTATTCACCATTACCCATAACAAGGGGCAAAGCCTCTTAGTCGCCTGGTCAAGGGTCTTGCCAGGCAGGCGGATAACAAGCATTTGCCCATACGGCAGTTCTTGCTAGTGGAGCTCGAGGGGGAGGATCCCCTCTCGCACGGGTCGCATCATGCCCTCTATTCTGCAGCTTCAAATGAAGTCTACTTGAGTCATTCGATAATTCACAAAGTCATATATCATAACTAATTAGGAATACATAAATGAAACAGCTACTCGCTATTATAATCTTCATCTCCACTATGTCAGTTTCTTGGGGAGCTATCGAGCTGCCAGCAGTATTTTCAGATGGTGCGGTGCTTCAATGTGATAAGGAGCTACCTATTTGGGGTTGGGGAAAAGCTGGTGAGAAGGTAGCGGTAAGTTTTGCTAATCAAAGTGAGACAAGCGAAGTCAAGCCAGATGGGAGCTGGATGGTCAAACTTAAGCCTATTAAGCCATCCTACGAGAAACATATTATCTTAATCAAAGTGGGCGCTGAATCACTGGAATTAAAGAATATCCTGGTCGGTGAGGTCTGGTTTTGCAGCGGGCAGTCAAATATGCTCTATACCCTAGGCGCGGTATCTAATAAAACTAAAGACCAAGGCTATGAATCGGTTCTTGAATACATGAGGAAAGAAAAAGATACTGCCAAGGATGAATTTCTGAGACATATTAAAGTGCCCAATGTAGCGTCGGTACTAGAAAGTAAGCGTAATTTCACAGGGAATTGGATCAGTTCTGCACCCGAAAATAATAGTGAATTCACCGCGGTTGGGTATTTTTTTGCGAAAGAAATTCGCAAACATTTAGATTGTCCAGTGGGCTTGCTCAATTGCTCATGGGGCGGCAAGCGCATTGATCCTTTCATCCCCCCTTCACAGTTGAAAAGCCCTGGCTATGATCAAATGCTTGCCACTATTAAAAAGCAGGTGGAAAATTATGACCTCAAAGACGAGCAGGCGAAATTAAAAAAGGCTTTGGCAAACTTTAAAACTGAGGGAAAAAGCGCTAGGGAGATAAGATTAAGTCAACCCCGGATGCGCCCCTCGCCCAACTCGGCATCAAATACAGCAGGGGCTATCTATAATGGCATGACTCATCCACTCGTTCCCTATGCGATACGCGGTATGTTGTGGTATCAGGGCGAATCTCACAATCATTCCAAGCCGGCCACTTACGGGGGGCTGCTGAAGAAACTCATTGCTGGTTTGAGAGCCGAATGGGGGCAAGGAGATTTCCCTGTTTACTTCTGTCAAATAGCAAATCTGACTGCTTCGAGTTCTAAGCCCGCGACAAAAAAGAACTCTTGGGTCACGATCAGCAATCAGCAGCGCCTCTCGATGAAGATTCCCAATACCGGAATGGCTGTGCTCAATGATATTGGACAAGTGAAAGATATTCATCCTTTGAACAAGTTAGATGTCGGCAAACGGCTTTCTAAGTGGGCCTTAAACAAGACTTATGGCTTTACAGAGATCGTTGCTAGTGGTCCGCTTTATCAATCATCTGAGCAAAAAGCTAAGTCGATTATAATTAAGTTCGATTACCCGGGTAGCGGTTTGATGATCGGCAAGAAACATTTACTCGAGCCGGTTAAACCCTTAAATGTTCCTCTCGGAGGATTTGAGATATGTGGTGAGGATAAAGTTTGGACTTATGCAGAGGCCAAAATAATTAGCCAAAACGAGGTCGAAGTCTCCCATCAATCCATTGATAAGCCTCTTGCCGTTAGGTATGCCTGGCAACAAAATCCCGCGAATGCCAATTTATACAATAAAGAAGGATTGCCCTCTAGCTTGTTTTCTACCTTAGACTCGGAATAGATCAGAGAAAGCTCAATAACATGTGGGATACAGGGAAATAAAGAGCTTGTTATTTTCTTAGGGTTTTATAATGACTTCAAACTTTGATTTCAGCTCTTGAAGTTCGGTATCAGAAAATTGACCTTGATGTATAAAGATTTTTTCCAGAGTAGTGAGCTCCTTTAAAATATGGGTAGTCCTTACATCGGAATGACTGATGTCTAAAATACGTAGTGACAACTCTCTTAATTTATGTAAATTAGAAATGGCCGTGTGAGAAATATTAAGCTCAATTAGATCGTGATTATGTAAGCTATTAAGTTCATTACCTTTACGGATAGATTCCGTATAATCACGAATCAGGTGCAAGTAAGTTATCAACTTACGATATTCAAAACACTTATTATTCAGTAGGCCCTATGTAGATAAGCCGCTATTTATTCTTATAGTGCTTCGAAATCAACTTACGCAGTTAATCGTCTTAAGTTGTTCACATAGCTGACAGAGTTAAAGACTTATTCCTTAAAAGATAGAGTGATTTTGTCTAAGATTGGTTTTGAATTGTTGTCAGTCGTATCCGTCATTTTGACTTCAAACTGAAAGACGTATCCTTTGGGTAAAGATGAAAGATCGAGTGCCGCAGCTGATTTTGCCACTTGCTTGGCGAAACCAGTGATGTAGTCGTATTTTTCTTTAACAGTTTGCCAATCAGTCCATTTGTTAATTTGACCATCTTTATTGGTGTCGACTCCAACGCGAACTTCGACTGTCTCGACCCAAGGACCCGGGCTGACAAAGTCAGTTCTCAACTGCGTCGTTAGATAAAATTTTCCTTCTGCAAAGGCAATATCAGGATCGGGGTGACCCTTGCCAATCTCACCACAAAAAGCAAAGGGCTTGTCGAGACTAGAAGAGGTGAACCAGCCGACGCGAATTCCGCTATTTGCTTTGTGATAATCCCCGAAGAGGTAGTACTGACCACCAATACTAATGGAGGCCCAGTCACCGTAGGCGTTTTGTACAGGATCATGAATTTCGTACTTCGCAAAAGCCTTGACATCACCTTTCTTTATTCTGTGCATAGGGACATCGACGGGCGAAGCTTTGCCAGGAAATTTTTTTGGGTCTGCTTTGTACCAGTGTGGATGGGCATATTCAGCAAATTTACCTGTGGGAGTCGTTCGTTCATCAACTGCAGGTGGAAGTATTTTAAAATTCCCTATACCATCAGAACTAATGGCGTGCCCTGCTAAAGGTGAATCCCATGAATGCTTACTGGCATCAATCGGACTCCAATCTTCATAGATCACATGAAAGTTTCCTTCTAGATCACGAATAAAGGCACAATCCGAACCATCTGATGGATCTTTGAAGGCCATACCCATATTCTTGCCAGGAAGACCATCGGTGAGATCTTCATCTATATAGAGATGGGGGTCCTGATCATTTGGGAAATCATAATAGATGTGAACTTTGCCATCGACATACTCGGCGGTGGTAACCCAACTTGAGAAACCCTCAGTTACTGGGCCGTGGTGTACCCAGTTAAGCATATCTTTACTCTGCCAGGCATGATAGCCACCGAGGCCTTTTTTTAGACCACCAGGTGCATCGTATTGATTGGCAAAGGGAGTGGTCTTTAAAGGAATATCAAAGCCCTTTAATTCAGCAGTTTCTGACTTGAAGTCTTTTTTTTGTGGAGCCCTATAGCGGCCAAACATCCAATAATTACCCGGACCCATGGTGAGCATTACCGGAGCATCACCCAAATTGATGGGTTTGACTCCCTTGATGGGTGCCCAATTATGCCAAACGGGTGATTGCGCTAGAGTGATCGACTTCGCGGAGCGTTGCGTACTAAAAGTTTTTAGTGTGCTTTTAAAAGTTGCGTGTTTCGATTTTGGGCTAATCATTCCATCTTTTAAGTCAAGCTGATCATTCGAGGTGATACTCTGCTTCCACTCAACCTGGCTATCAATTATCCACGATTCATTTTCTCCTTTGGAGTAGGCACATGATGCCAATGCGATACTTCCACATACTTTAATAATGAGTGAGGTAGCTTTATTGTTGTTTATCATCACTGAGTTCCCTTTAGTGTTATTTTTTATTATTTGCGAGTGACCGCTTTAAGATCTTTTAATAATTCGTAGGAATCGGTTGAGACGGAGCCATCTTCGTACATCTCAAGGTTGATTAAGATTGGGTAACGATCTTTTTGAGCTTTCTTTACCAAGCTAATTAATTGCAGTAATTTATATTTTGCTTTGGCAATAGGGGTATCTTCATCGATATGTCCACATCTTCGCTCTAGTGTAAAGCAACCATGGGCTTGAAGTCCTTGTTGACGGCCACTAATGAAGACGCCATCTTTGAGTTCATTGGCCTTAAAGCTGGAGTTCCCGCGGGCGAGATAATCTTGTATGGTTTTTGAGGCAGAATTTTTATAACGGCTTGATTGTGGAGTCTCTAGTCCTAATGAATTATTGTTGCTTTTTCACGAAGTCATCTCTTTGGTCACTCGCTTGGAATTGTCAAAACACCTATTGCTGGAATAGGCATTTTGAGGTTTTTTTGATGGCGGTTTAAAAGTCGGTTTCGTATTTTGCAACTTCGACGGCAAGTTCTTGAAAAGCGGTGTTTTCTCCACCATCATTACTGCTTATTGGAGAAACGGCCCAGATTACCCAACGAAATTTACCGAGTGATTCACTATTAATGGAGCGAAGTGAGGCCGCCGTATAGTGGGCTTTTTTATTTAAGCTCGTATCGATAAGTCCTAGAGAAGTGAATTTACTCAAGTCCCAAGCGGGATCAGTGTTGGAATTACTTGCATAAACTTGGATCTTTTGAGCACCACGGTTACCGCCTTGATTATAGGACCAGCTCGTGATTGATGCGATGTTTTGCGGACGACCTAAATCCATTTTATAAGCACCATTTTGTATTCCATTAGCAAAAATGGGGCCGTAACTTGCTTTTAACTTACCATCTAGAAGGATTTCAATTTTATCATTACCCGTCTTCGTATTAGTAGAGATGGAGTAAGTAGAGCTGCGAGGGACTTTTAAGTTGCGAAAACCATTTATTTTTGAGGAGGTCTCAATTTGAACAAAAGTATTAACTTTTATAGTTATTTCAGTAGGTTCTTGGTTGCGAATGACCTTAAGAATTACTTTTGTTTTGCGGTTTTCAGATAAAGCCTTGAAGAATTGTTCAATATCTTTAACTGCTTTTCCATTTACCGCTTGAATCAAGTCATTTTGTGCAAAGCCGGTTTTTGCTGCGGAAGATGAGTTTGGAACTTGGGTAAGAGCAACACCACCATCAACTTTACGTGTGCCATAAGCAGAAAACTCTTCTCCCACAATGGAATGAATTGTAGCACCTAGATAAGTTGAATCAAGGTTTTTTAAGGGAGCTATTTTAGCGTGTGATTTACTTTTTACTGGAGCGGCTAAGGCTGGAATAATAGGTGTTCTAGCAATGGCCTTGAGCGATGGCTTTTTAACGCCAAATTGATCCATGGGAAAGTTTTTGAAACCAATTTTAAAGGCTGGAGAGCCTTTTTTGACCCGGAAGTCACCATTAGCTGGATCCACAAATAAAGGATCCCCAATAAGTGAGTTTATATCCCAGCCAAATTGTGTATGGCGCCTAACTTGTGATTCTGGTACATTAAAAAAAAGATTACTATCGACTCGTTTGCCTTTAGAAACGGCGCTGGGCATACGGGCCCCACGTGCGGGTGCCATAAAGATATTTGAGAAGACTTCATCTTCACTATTATTATACCAAACGTGGGGATGTAAGCCATTATTGACCGTGATATTATTCCAAGCACGACGACGGAAACCCTCGCGAAGCTTTAAGCCACGTGCGAGGAGTAGGTTATTATAAATATCGTAATTACTTGAGCCATCATCAAGGTCAATATCCCAACCGTGATCACAGCGCCAGCGACTATCGCGAATAGTGGTGGTCTTGATAGCATCAAGGAAGGGCAAGCTCGGGTCTTCATCAACCGCCTTCTGAGTTGGTTTTACATCACTTCTCCAGAAACGGTCACGTCCCCATGAATTGAAAGAACCATGATCATGGGTTTCTAAGACTGTATCAAAAACATCGCAACGTTCAATGAGGTGACCACCCCAAGCACCATCACCAATATTAATTCCCGAGCGAGCACAATCGTAAATCGAACAATCACGTATGGTGATTTCCGAGGCCATGTCCATCATTACGCCTGCGGGCTGACGTTCTACTATTCCAATCCCATGAATCAAACAGTCTTCAACGACTCCGAAAGCGGGGTAATTGTTTGTTTTTGGACCTGGTGTGCGATCTATTTTAGAGAGGTCATTTTTTTCACCATATTCAAATAAAGGATCGCGTACGGCATTGGGATCACCTACAAAGCAGACACCACTAGCACCGACGTTATGAATATGGCATCCTTTAATGAGTGTGCGCCTATTGTAATTGTTGACGAAAATGGCATTGCCACCAACTTGATCAAATTCACAATCGAGGATACTGATATTCTCAGTTCCTGTCAACATAAAGGAGCCACCACGATATATAGCCCAATCGGAGCGGAGCAATTGTTCTTTACAATCCATGAAAGTACGGGCGGCGTGACGAACGATAAAGCCTTTGAATGAAATATGCTTAACAGGTTTTTTTTCACTTCCTTGAAACTCTAGCAAGTGTGCTAATCGTACAACTTCAACACTAGCTTTATCTAGCTCTGTCTTAGCTTCTGGTTTATAATAAAGTGTATTAGTTTTTGCATTATGATACCACTCTCCGGCGGCATCGAGTTCCTCGAAAATGTTTTCCACCATGCGAAAACTTTTATGCATGCCCATTTTACGGTTATTCTGCCAGCCGCCTTCATAGGTGACCTCGCCCTTGGCATCCTTGCCAGTAATTAAGTAATGATAACCACCCCATCGATGAGTATGCATGGCATGAATATAACCACCCGCGGGATCCGCCCAAGCAAGGGCTCGCTCTTTGGAGAATGCGTCAGCTGCAAAGCCCTGATAAGCAGCCGTTTTTTTACTAGCATCATAATTTGGATAACGCGCCATGCGTTGACTCTTGCCATTAATAAAGAGTTGATCGATTTTTAGCTCTTCGGGAGTCTTTGATTGAAAGATGCCATCTTTATAGGCTTTCCAAGTTAATTTTAGTTTTGAGCCACCACTCAGTACTACTTGCTCATCTTTATAAGCTAAATAATTGACAGGTGCATCCTTGGTTCCTGAATCCTGTGGGGTGAAGATCAAAGTGTTATCTAGATAATAAATACCTTCACGAATGTAAATATTACAGGTTTCACGACCAATATTTTGCGATTTACGCAAAGCCTTTTGTGCTTGTTCAAGGGTTTTAAAGGGTTTTGCCTGACTACCAATATGAGTGTCGCTACCTTTAGTTGATACGTAGAAATCTGCAGCATAAGTTTGCGTACAGAGTAGTGAAAAACAAAGTAATAACTTTTTCATTTGATCCTTATTTTTTTTTAATTGTGTTAGGGATAAAGAAATAAAATTGATTGTTGTAACAAAATAAAGCCATAAAAATAGATGTTTTTAACAGCAAGTCTTACTATATTAAATAATTATAAACCTTTAAGATAAATCTATGAATTCTTCGACCCGACTCACACTTATAGAACGTGTTCGCCAAGCCGATCGCGATGAACGCTGCTGGGAAGATTTTGTCGACTCTTACAAAAATTATATCTATGTTATTATTCGCAAATTTAAGCTGAGCAATGAGCTGTGTGATGATATGTTGCAAGATATTCTAGTTCAACTCTGGAAGTCACTTCCCCAGTTTGATTACCGACCACAAGAATGTCGTTTTCGTACTTGGTTAAGTATTGTTTGTTGTAGTGTGGTAAAAAATCACCTCAAATCAAAAGCAGGACGTAAAATGCTTAAAGAGACTGAATATGAGGAATCAATTCATGCCTTGGATCAATTTTCAGAACCAGAAATAGAGCGTATAGCCGAAAGCGAATGGAAAAATTTTATTGCCGAGAAAGCTTTCGATAATATCCGTCCTCGCCTCACAGATAAAATGCTTTTGGTCTTTGAGGCATCAATCGAAGAGCGCCCGGATAAAGATGTTGCTAGTGAGATAGGATGTAGCGAGGCCTCTGTACGCGTTTATCGTCAACGAGTGCGGAATTCTCTAATGAAAGAAATTATTCGTCTCAATGATGAATTAGATGCGGGTTAAATAAATTCCAACAGAGTTAATGCGTGTTTACTCCTTAGCCCATGCTAATATAGTTTGTCGCTCTGCGACAGTATTAAATCGGATACTCGGAGCAAGTGAGTCGTAGGCATGCTGAAAGCACAATTCTATTTCACGATCGTAATTCCAACATGAGCGGGGATTAAGGCTAATTGAACAGCACTAAATTGATTTTTATGAATTGTGAGATTGCGTAGGAATTTCATATTTTTAATAGGAAGGAGAGACGTAATGGGGCAAAAACTAATATCTAGAATCTGTAGCGGTGATGCGCTTAGAGGCTTAAGATCTTTGATGTTAGTGTGAGAGATATTGAGGCTACGTAAATTTTCTACCGTAAGATCATTGAAGTTTTGCATAGCTGTAAAGCTGACATTAAGTTCTTGTACTGGGATAGTCATAATATTTTGGAAACTATGCACATTTGTATGAGACATATTGATACTTTTGGCGGGGAAATTTTGTAGTGCGTAAGCCCAGTTAAGTTGTTTATTTCCAGATATATCAAGGTGCTGACTGACTTCCTCAAAAGAGAAGTTCAGTAGCTTTTGCGGAGGATTGAAGAGTTTGAGGACTTCACGCACAAATATAAGTCTTTCATCTAAAGGTAGATTCGAATATACTTGATGATGGACAAAATCACTTGAAGGACGATTAGGGCCATGTTTCTTCATAGTTTCAACAATCACTTCTACTTTAAATTGAGCATCAATGATCCGCGGATCATTGACATACTTGAGTGCTATATCATAAAGAGAATCAGTACTCTTCGCTTTTTCATAAGCCTGTAGTGATTTATCAAACTCATAGTTGATACAGTGGCATCGTGCTTTATTGAGCCAGGCGAGTTTATTAGTGGGATCAAGCTTCACCGCCGAGTTAAGGTAATCTAGTGAGTCGGGGATGTTATACACCGAGTAGGCCTTAACATACTTATTGAAAAACTGAGTCGAGAGGACTTTACCACGTTGATCGTTTACCTTCTTTTCATGAAGATATTGTAGATTGAGATCTATCGCCTCAGCCTCTGCTTTTTCGGCAATTGACTGAGCTAACAAGGCTTGCTGGCGTGACTCTTCTAGTCCTCTGATAAAGCCCAGGGTTAAAATCACCATAGTTAAGCTCGAAAAGAACACAACACTAGCGAGGATTTTATTACGTTGAATAAAAAGACCAAGTAATTTAATGAAGCTGGCATCTTCTGCACTCGTGGCGTAACCATTGCGATATGCGAGTATATCTTCATGTAATTCCTGTACAGTTTGATAGCGATCTGAGGGGTCTAGGCTCATTGCCTTTAAGCATATAGTTTCTAATCTAGCCGGCAACTTGGGCTTAATTTGTGAAGGTGGAGGGAAGGTACCCCTTGCAGTTTTTTCCAGAATCTGTTCAAGATTTCCCGAGAAAGGCTTTTCATAACAAAGCAGTGAATAAAGTAAACAGCCCAAGCCATAAGTATCCGTGGTAATCCCTTTATGGGCCTTGTAGCGACCCGTTTGTTCAGGTGCCATATAACCGGGAGTTCCTTTGATAAAACCATTGAGAGTTTTATGGTTGAGATCAACTTTACTCAAGGAGTAATTATCCAAAGACCCAAAATCATCGTTAATATTTTCATGCTCATCGAGGATACGCGCTAAGCCCCAATCACAGACAAGCACGTCTCCGAAATTGTTGATTTGAATGTTGTCAGGTTTTAAATCCAAATGCAAGACACCCTGAGTATGGGCATAGGCGATGGCATCACAAAGTTTTAAAAAAATATCCAGAAAGGTCGTAGAAGAAAAAGAACTAGGCTCAGCTTTTTGCTTTTGAAGAATCTCTTCTAGTGACTCACCGTCAATGAACTTCATGCAAAAATAGGGGGCTTGCTTGATTAAACCTATATCATAAATGGGGACGATATTAGGGTGTTGAAGTTGAGCGTTTATACGGGCTTCCCGCAAGAAAGCATCGATATCACTCATTCCAGCTTCATCAGGTAAACGAGCAAGGGCAACAAGTCGACCCGTGCGTTGGTCTTTAGCTTGATAAATGATTTTGCTTCCACCGCATTTATAAAACTCGAGGTCAGTATAGCGATCGGTTGATTTTTCTAATTCTTCTAATAAAGGGCTCGTAGCAAGTGATGATTCACTATTTACGACAATGGCCTCGTCAAAAATGGCGGAGAATTTATATTTTCGATTGCTCATCATGGCCTCTAGATTTACGGTGGGGGGAATGATTTTACTATAGTGCATGAAATCATTTTTCAAGACCACACTCTCAGTCACTAATTGTAAAAAAATGATTACTTACTTGGAGAAGTCCTTGGCTTTGAATAAAGAATAATAAAATATTTTCGCCTTATTTGTTACAAGTCAAAAATTTCTTTCTTTATATCTATAAGTATTATATTAAATTTATAGATTTGGAGCCGAGAAAAATGAAAAAGAAATTTACTCTAATTGAAGTCTTGGTTGTAGTCGCGATTATAGGTATTTTAGCCAGCCTTTTACTGCCCGTCTTAGGACGAGCACGTAAAAAAGCTCGACAAGCAGCCTGTCTCTCGAACCAAAAGCAAATGATGGTAGGTAATATTATGTTTTCTGAGGATAACAATGGGATCCTGCCTTATGGCCCTCCCAATAGAACTCCGCACAGTGGTGATTTAAGTGCAAAAGGAAACGGTGTTTTGAAATCGGCTGGATGGATTGGCTTAGGGTTTTTAATCGGCGAAGGCTATCTCTCCACGCCAGAAATTTTTTACTGTCCATCAGAAGCTGTAGAAAAAATTAATATAAGTGGTCAATACGGTTATGATAATATTGCTACATCATCTTGGACAGCTACTTCATATTTTTATTTTGCTAACTTTGATCATCAAACAGGTACACGCTGGGGCCGGACAGTAACAGCTAGTGATCCCGCAAATACGGCAATAATTGCAGATCACTTTGCATATCAAGGAGGTGCTTTTAATGGACATAATCACAGCGGTTATAATGTAGCTTATTTAGATGGATCAGCCAGTTTTTATAAAGATTCCAACAATGCCTTGTCCTATATGCCTATTCACCATGCGGATTTCAATGGAATGTATGAAATATGGAAGCGTTTTGATCGTTGATCCCTCTCCGAGTGAGGTGAGAAAATAAGATCTGGCGATGTCCTCGAAAATGGGCCAACACGATCAGCAATCTTTGATGGACGTAGCATTGATTCTGTTTATCTGGTCGTAGGCGGCTAATATGATAAGCTCCGGGGTTTAAGTAAAAAGTAGCCTGTCCCCAAAACTCTGCGGAATAGATCAGAGAAAGCTCAATAACATGTGGGATACAGGGAAATAAAGAGCTTGTTATTTTCTTAGGGTTTTATAATGACTTCAAACTTTGATTTCAGCTCTTGAAGTTCGGTATCAGAAAATTGACCTTGATGTATAAAGATTTTTTCCAGAGTAGTTAGCTCCTTTAAAATATGGGTAGTCCTTACATCGGAATGACTGATGTCTAAAATACGTAGTGACAACTCTCTTAATTTATGTAAATTAGAAATGGCCGTGTGAGAAATATTAAGCTCAATTAGACCAAGATTATGTAAGCTATTAAGTCCAATAACTTTACTGAAGCTGACGTTTAAAGAGCGTAGAGGCTGTTTTTTAAAGCAACTAAAATTTTTGATGCCTGTATTAGAGAAATCGGCACTATGCGCAGGGAAGTGCTGGAGGATAAGCGCGGTCCGTATCCAAGGGTTATTTGATAAGTCTAAATGTTTACTTGTGGAATCATAATGAAAGTTCATTTTCACACTTCCCTTGAAACGCCGGTCAATATTTTTTTTATTATGCAGTAGGATAACTTGCTTACATAAGTCAGTCCGCTCTTTAAGAGCAAGACTAGATTCTGACTTGTGATGCGCAATGCCGCCGGTTAAATAGTAGATTTTTTGATCTAAGGAACGTTGGTATAATTGCAGGAAATCCGGAAGACTTAGAGCTTGAGTATCATCCTTTTTTATCAAATAGTAATCCTTTGCTAATTGATATAAAAGTTCTTTTGATTGACTCTTCTCGAGGGATTTAAGAGCTGCGCCAAATTGCTCATGAATAATATGCAGAAGCCCCTTGAGTTTCCAAGCATCTATTAAAGTGGAGTCGAGTTGAACCGCACTATCGACAAAATTGAGGGCATCCTCAAAGTTATAAGAACTGAAGGCACTTTGAGCTCTTTGAAAAAAGCGTGGGGCAGACTCTTTATTGAATTTTTTGTGGAACTCATTTTCGAGTTTCAGTTTTTCTGACTCAAGTTTCAGTTTTTCTGACTCAAGTTTTAGTTTTTGTGCATGTTGCTGAGCATTAATCTTTTCGAGCTTGAGGTTACTGACTGCAAACCAAGAAGTGAAAAGACTAATGCCGAGGATTATAATCGCCGCAAAGCTTAAAGTTTTGTGGCGTATTAACCAGAGCTTTATAATTTTAATCAAGGGCGCATTTTCGGCTTTGGTGGCAAAGCCATTGCGATAATTTAAAATTTCTTTTTGGAGGTTAAGAACAGTCTTATATCGGTCATCTGGATTAACTTCCATTGCTTTTATGCAAACGGCTTCGAGAGATGGAGGAATAGAGGGTTTGATTTCGGAAGCTTTGCGGTAGTTACCACTCACTGTATTTTGCATAATTTCAGTTATATTACTTCCACAAAAGGGCTTCTCAAAAGTAAGGATTTGGTATAAGACGCAGCCCAAAGAAAAGATATCGGTATAAATGCCCTTTTTGGACTTTGATAGGGATGTTTGTTCAGGAGCCATATAGCAAGGCGTTCCCTTAACTAAGCCATCGAGGGTTAAATCAATATCTTTTGGATTGAAGGAGTAGTATTCTAAAAGTTCTTCATCGCATTCCGCGGCCATGACTTTGGCTAAGCCCCAGTCACATAAAAGCACGTCGCCATATTCACTGATTTGGATATTATCGGGTTTTATGTCGAGGTGGAGGATACCTCGTGAATGAGCGTAGGCGACCGCATCGCAAACTTTAATAAAAATATCTAGTCGGGTATTGAGATCCTCGGCTTGTTGAGACTCGCCTGCTTTGACTTGCGAGATCAAATTTTCTAAAGAGGTCCCAGAGATAAGCTTCATGGTGAACCATGGTTTTTGGCCATTGAGACCCAGATCGTAGAGTGGAATGATATTGGGGTGCTGTAAGGCTGCAGTGAGTCGTGCTTCTTTCAAAAAAGCTTCTTTTTGATTGTCGCGGGCTTTATTCTTGAGGCTGGCCATGGCGACAGTACGGCCCGTTTGGAGATCTCTGCAGGTTTGGATGAGTTTCAAACCACCTTCATCAATGTATTCAAAATCACAATAGCGCTCCTTAATCTTGGGGATTAATTCAAGTAGGGGAGCCTCATTCGTTTCGTCTACGTCATCAAAAAAACTGACTAATTTTCGACTGAATGTTTGTTGTCGTTTACTCATTGGATTACCCGTATATTATCCGCCTAAGTTTTTATCTAAGCGCGAAATCTCTCTTAATAAAACTTTTCTGACGCGAGATTTATAAACGCGCACAGTGGGTTCTGAAAGCTGGAATTTTTTTGCGATAAGCGCATTATTTTCTTCGTCTAAAGAGTGTTCAAAAACTTCGATGGTATTTGCGGTGAATTCACCTTTGACATTCTCCCAAGCCATATTAGAAATGTAACTCTTCCATTCTAATTCAGCAATTTCGTTGAGTTCGGGTTCTGAAATATTTTCCTGTAGTATAAGGGTGTCGTGACTGATATTTTTACTTTGATTTTTGGTTGAGTTTTTGCGCAAATGATTGAAGACAACGCTTTTTATAACTAAGCAGAGCCAAGTTCGAAAAGTACAATTATTTTTTCGATACTCGAATTTAGGCAAGGATTTCCAAACTTTGATTAGAACTTCCTGTAATAAGTCTTCTGCGGTTTCATTGTCAACATTAAAGCTTCTGATAATTACGAAGATGTAGCCCTCATAGTAAGCTACAAATTCATCCCAGGAACGTTCGTCCTCAGAATGAATGAGTTTCTCTAATAAAGTTTGTTTCGTATTGTATTGCTTTTCCATCAGAAGGCTCATCTTAGTCGGTAATTAAATTAAAAGTAACATGCTTGTTGGTGTTTGCCATCAAAATATAAAAGTCTAGAGTGAAAGCTTTATCTATTCTTGCTTGCCTCAATAAATCTATGACTTAGAGCAGTCAGCAAAAAATCAAGGCCTAGGGCTCTTATAGAAAGCTATACAAGAGTGAAGCTTATTCGGCAATTTATAAGGGGAGTAGACGATACTATTTATGTTTATCCCGCATGGTTTTAGTTACATGAGTATTAATTTAGCCTGATAGTACGCTTAGCCAAGTACCGCACTGAGTAATATCAGCGTGGAAATTTGGCAAAGAACGAGGCAATGACCTTTATTGAAGTTTCACACAAACAAAAAAAGGAAATTGCCTCATGGAAATGTATAACTCAAAAACGAAATATCATTGTGGAATTGACCTTCACAAGTCATCTGCTCATATTTGTGTCATGGACAAGGAAGGAAATATAATGCTGCATAAAAACATCCGAGATAATAATTTTGTCTATATGAAGAAGGTCTTGGCGCCTTATGTCGATGACCTCACTATTGCTTGTGAGAGCACTTATAATTGGTACCCTCTTGCAGATTTTTGTCGTTCAGAGAATATTGAATTCACTCTTGGTCATGCGCTCTATATGAAATCTATTCACGGAGGAAAAGCTAAAAACGATAAAATTGATAGCAAAAAAATCACTGATTTATTACGCACGAATTTATTGCCTCACGCCTATGCTTGCCCAGCAGAATACCGCTCTCATAGAGACCTCTTACGAAGGCGTATAAAGTTAGTGCAGTCCAAGTCTGGAATATCAGTCTACATGAATATTTTTGAGCAACAAAACGAGCTAAAAGAAAGTACTTTATACATGAGGTCAAAACCAGATAAACTAGAAAGTCTAGTAGAACATCAGGACTTTTCTGGGATAGGTGGCATCGCGATGGAACGGAACTATCAGCTCAACACAAATCTATTGATGGCTTATACAAAAGAGTTGATCGCAGTGGATAAAGATCTCAAAGAATTCACTTTAAATAGTGCCTACAATGAAGAATTTGAAATAGTAAAGTCAATGCCTGGAGTAGGCGATACCCTTGGTATGGTCATTATCTATGAAACTCACGACATCAAAAGGTTTAAAAGCCCAGGTAAGTATTCAAGTTATTGTCGAGTGATTAAATGTAAAAAAGAAAGTGCGGGTAAAAGTTATGGTTATAGTGGAGCAAAAATAGGTAATCCATTTTTAAAATGGGCCTATAGTCAGGCTGCCGTACTATCAAAAAGAAACCCTTTGATGAAAGCTTTTTCAAATGACCTAATAAGGCAACACGGCGAACGTAAAGCTAGAGCTATTTACACTCATAAGATTTGTCGATCAATTTATTTCATGCTCCAGAGAAAACAAAAATTTGATCCCATTGATTTTTTTGGAAGACAAAAATATGAACGTTTACAAAGACTAAATAATTAAAAAATCTGGAATCTTTTGCAGTGAAGCCGTCAATGGGGACTTGGACTTTGAGCCTCTATCACCTGATTAGATCGCTGTAAAAGGTTTCTTTAAATCAAAAGAAGTTTAGATGATGACTCACCCCTTACTGAGCCCGATATGTACTGGACGATTCCACATGATAGAATTGAGCCTTGATTTACACCTGAATAGGACAGCGAGGGATTGACCGCAAGTAGTTTCTAAGGCGTCGGTTAGCAGCTAAAAAGAAAAGCTGAATAGATCGACAGGGCTCCTTTAAAGCCTTTGACCTTATATGGATGTCTGGAGGGACTTCACATTAAGTGAAAGACCCGTACCCGAAAAGAAGAAACAAAGATGAGCTGAACTAAACATTTTTAAGCACAAGTCGTTTTGAAAATCAAAAAAACGGATACAAAGATTTATTGTCTACTTGACAAATTTGGCTAAATGGATGTCCCCATTTTGCACTTGTCCCCATTTTGCACAGGATACTGATCAATTTAAATTTTAGTTTTTATCCGCCTGTTTGACAGGACCATATGGATGGGGACTTAAAGGTTTTTAGGTGGTTTTTTGCGAAGCAAGTCCACCCGACGGAGGCATTAAAATCAGATACTAATTTTCATCATCCGCATTGGAATGCGGAGCGCCCAGCTTTTGTCACATGGACGTAAGTCGGTGGTATTAGAATAAAAGAAAGAGGCGTGCCGAAGCTACGCAGCAGAGTTTTTCCTTCATAGCTTAGGTATGAACATCATTTTTTAACAATAAGCAGCGGATAAATCCGTTAACTACCTGTTAAATGCCTCCGCGGGCGGACTAGCTTCACAAAAATGTACCTAAAAAAAGACTTTTATTGATATTTAGTAGTATTTTACAGTAAATTAAAATAATTATACAGTAGCACCGTGAAAGCTTAAGGGGTTTAGTAAGTCAAGAGTAGTAGACATCGAATTTAATTTTGGAGCTTTATATGAAAAAAACAGACTTTAAAACGAAAAGACCTCGTTGCTTGCACAAGCCTTTCACTTTGATTGAATTATTAGTTGTGATTGCGATTATTGGGATTTTGGCATCCCTACTTCTGCCTACTTTAGGTAAAGCTAGAAAAAAAGCCAAAAACGCCCAATGCGTTAACAAACTAAAACAACTAGGTGTAGCCATATTCATTTATACTACTGATTCTGATGGCCATTTCCCAGTAAATTCTATCAATCCTACTAGAAGGACTTGGGATGATCAACTTGCTGGCTACGATGGTCGTGATACATTAACGCCAGGTCAAAGAAACGAGAATGGCTTAGCTATAGCTACATATGGCGATGATTATGGTCAATTGTACCGCTGCCCAAATGAGATATCAGGTAAGTGGGGTGGAAGGGTAGGTCGTACTTATATTCCAAGCTATGACACAGACAGACCTAGTCGTGGTGAGATAGGTATTCTCTGGAGTACTAATGGCATTTCAAAAAATCTTGGCCATATAGGGGGCGCTGCTCAAACAATAATGCTTTTTGAATACAGTAATGGTAGTAACAATCTGGGTAGACATGCAAATCTAAGTGCTCGGTCGGCCGATCAACTTAGAGCCAACAACAACTCGAATCCGATGCTACATGATGGTGGTAATAAGCAGAACTACCTTATGGTCGACGGCCATGTCGAGGGTTTGACATTCCCAAGTACTTATGTGCCCTTTGGAGGAACAACTAGGAATGTTAACGGAACTCTGTGGGATGCGACAAGATAGAATTGGCTGAAAATTATTTAAGCCATGGCGGATTAAGTCAGGCCTTATTAGCTGGATATGGAAGCGACTATGATCCTGTGAAACTAAAAAACAGAAATCTAGCATAGGATAAAAATAAAATGCCCTTTCAAAAAGCACCTTTACTGAGCCTACAATTTTGGCTGATCTTGTTGTGTTCTTCAATGATTTATGCCGATAAGCAAAAGGATTTTCGACCCAATATAATCATTTTCTATGTGGATGATCTCGGTTGGCAGGATACGCCACTCAATAATTTGGATGATCCCTGTCCTTATGAAATGCCCAACCTAATGAGACTCGCTGAATCAGGGATGAATTTGACACAAGCTTATTCGCCGGCGCCCTCGTGTTCGCCGTCTCGTGCGGGGATTTTTACGGGGCAGCATCCCGCTAAAATTGGTCTCACTCATGTCGAATTAGGAGCTAGAAAGCTTGGACGCCCAAGTGAGCGTGTCGTCGCCCCTTATTTAGAGACTCATTTAAATTTAGATTTATTTAATCTTGCCGATGCGATGAAAGAAAATGGCTATTACAGCGGTCACGTCGGTAAATGGCACGTGGGACTGAGTGCAGAGGCTTACCGCTTTGATTTTGTTGATCAAACTCGTGGGATTCACCGAGGCCTTAAAGATCGAACTAAAGATTTTGCTCAAGCTAATGATAAAAGCTATCCTCTGAGTAAAAAGAAATATCCTCCTTTTAGTGAGAAGAAGCCTCAGGGGATTTCTTATCCCTATGATCAGCTCACTGAATCGGCACTCGACTTTATGAAAGAGAGTAAAGATAAACCTTTTTTTCTAAATCTCTGTCACTGGATGGTTCACTGGCCCGTGGTCACCCGCAATGGTGAATTATTAGAATATTACTGCGACAAAATGGGTCAAGATTTTCCACCAAAAAAAGGAGATATGACGCTTCCGGGGCAAAATAATCCTTACTTTGCGGCTATGGTAACATCTGTTGACTGGAGCCTAGGGCGCGTTATGAGTTTTCTGCAAGAAACAGATGATCCTAGAAACAAAGGGAAAAAACTTATCGAGACCACCTATATTTTCTTTAGTTCAGATAATGGAGGGGCTGAAAAGAAGGCTAAGGAAATCATTTCGGATAATGCACCGCTCAAATATGGGAAAACAAATCCAGAAGAGGGGGGGATTCGCGTCCCGATGGTAACTGCCGGCCCAAGTATTGCTGCGGGCAGTCAATTTGATGGGCTCGTCAATCAACTGGATTACTTTCCAACTATTCTGAAACTGACTCATTCGAAAATCAGTCAAAAGAATTTCGATGAGCTGAGCGGGCTTGATATTTCTCAAGTGCTCTCAAGCGAGAGCTCAACTATCTTGGATGCCAAAGGCAATGAGCGCAAAAACCTTTTTTGGCATTACCCCCATGGTAGCAAGATGAAATCAGCCATTCGCCAAGGTGATTTTAAGCTCTATAAAAATTACATGAGCGAAAGCTATGAACTCTATCAACTCTACAAGAATGGCAATCGCCAAGACATTGAAGAGCAAAATGATTTAGTCAATGAAGCTGAATACGCTTCGGTCCTCAAAGAGCTGAGCACGGAACTCGATCGACTTTTAGAGGACAATAATACTGAACCGATCCATTTAAATCCGGCCTATACTCACCGAGAAAAAGCCTTTGCGCTTATCGCAAAATCTCACTTCGATAGCACCAGCCGCAAAGCTACTTTGACTTTAAAAAGCTCAGGCCCCGCGGCAGACAAAGCCTTTATCATCTACCTTAACGATCCTAAGAAGGTCATTAAAAGACATTCTCATGAAGCAAAAAGTACTTTGATCGGAATGAGAAGGCCTGCGAAGCTCACAAAGTCTTCGTATGAACTTTCAGCGCAGGTTCCCAAGGGGATTGATGCTTACTGTTTCCTCTTTATTGATGAGAATAATTTTCAACATTACAGCCAAAGCTATAGCGCTAAATAAGAGCTCTCTTAAGCTCATCTTTCAGATGCTAGGATTTTGATTAAGTCTCTTTAAAAAACTTTTGGGGGTCTCGTTCATTTCTTTTTTGAAGATGCGACAAAAATGTGAAGTATCATAGAAGTCGAGTTCTTGAGTGATTTTCGATACGTTCACGTGATTAGCGAGCATATTACAAGCGGCCTTTATCTTGCGTTGTTGAATATATTGACCTGGAGAAAGACCCATACTTTTACGGAAGAAGCTATTGAAATAATTTTTATCAAGATCAATGAGCTTGGCTAAATCGTCTAGTCGAGGCGAGTACTTTATATTCTCTTCGATATAGTCGAAAACGGGGACTAGCCTGCTAAGAGCTTGGGCGCCTTCTTTTTTTTGTGCGAGTTTGAGAAAAGGACAGAGCAGGAGTTGGATTATTGTAGCTCGCTCAAAAGCGTCTTGCTGATTCTTATTGATAAGTTGTTTAAAGAGTTGCTCAGTTAATAAGCTCTTCTCAGCTTTAAGAAAGTGGGGGAGCTGAATTAAGTCAAAGAGATCTAAGTTTTGATAGACCTTGGCATCAAAGCTACACTTGAATAATTTACCCTTGGATTTTCCTTGCAAGGCAATGGGCGTAGCTGCGGGAATTAGGCAAAGTGAATTTTTTTTGAGTGTCAAAACTTTGGAATCCATCGTGAGCAGAACTTCACCATCACTCAAGTAGTAGAGCTGATGTGAGCTGGAGCTATGAAGCGCTTTTTGCCAAGTGGAAGCAAAGTTAACTTGAGAACCCTTGAGATAAGTAAATTGACTATTGTGATAAAAATCCATGAATTAAAATAGGGCCGTGAAGCAATCTATCAATAGATTATACATTCTTATCAGATGTTTTATACAGTGAATCACGGTGTGTGTGAGTCATGGCTGGGAACTTAAGGGGTTTTATACGTGCTGCCACCTTTTTTAGTAGGGCCCCGAGGGCTCCTCGGCCACCGGAGGTATTTATACTGGGGCTCCGCCCCAAACCTCGCTTAAGGTACTGTCGTGCGGGCCAATCATCTTTATCCGCCGGGGGCATTATTATGTTAAATTCCCTGCCCTATACAACTTATTGAAAATATCTTGAAGACTAATTTTTATGGATAAGGACTTTTGTTGCAGGATTTAATCTTTTTAGGTCACTCTCAGTGAGTTGTCCCTGGTGAATAGTCAGCGTCTCAAGCCCATTCAAATCTTTTAAGATGGCGCTGCTCCTAACGGCAGAATGACTTATGTTGAGTGTCTTAAGCAGGGTAAAATCTTTTAGTTTTCTGAGGTTGCCAATGGAAGTATGGGATATGTTCAAGGCTATTAAGTTGTGATTCTCTAGAGTGTGAAGTTCTATAATGGGTGTTCCGCTGACATTGAGCGACCTGAGTGGCTGCTTTCTAAAGCAGATGAAGTTTTTGATTCCTGTGTAAGAAAAATCTGCCGCATAAGCGGGGAAATTCTGTACAATCAGAGCGGATTGCATCCACGGATTACCCGAGAGATCGAGTTTTTTAATTTTTGGATCATAGGAAAAATTAATGGTTTTACCGCCTCGGAACCTTCGTAAACTTTTTTCATTGTGGATTTCGATCATGCCTTTACAAAATTCAATACGTTGGTCGAGGGGCATTTCACTGTAGGCTTTGTGGTGAATTAAGCCTCCGCTTAGCTTTACTTGACCTGTAGTTAAGGATCGCTGAAATAGCTTGAGGTAGTGACTTAAAGAGAGTCTTTGGCTATCATCGTTTTTGATTTGATAGAAGTCTTTGGCCAGTTGCTTTAAAGCATTCTTTTTCTTGCATTTATTTAAAGCATTTAGCGCCGCGCCAAATTGCTCGTGAATTATGTGGAGAAGGCCTTTTAAGGCCCAGGCATCACTTAAACTCGGGTCGAGTTCAACCGCACTATCGCAGAAGTTTACGGCATCGTCAAAATTATAGGACTCGAAGGCAATTTGGGCACGTTGCAAAAAGCGTGGGGCGGCACCTTTATTAAATTTTTTATGAAATTCATTTTCCAATTGTAGCTTATCGGCTTCGAGTTTTAATCTTGCGGAACTTTCTAGGGCGTTAAGCTTTTCGAGTTGAAGTTTTTCTGCCATTTGTAAAGCGTTGATTTTTTCGAGTTTAAGACTGTTAATGGCAAAAAAGGCGGTAGAGAAGCTGATTAATAGAATGATGATGCCAGCAATACTGAGCGTGCGGTGCCTGTTGTACCATAGGCGCGTCAGTTTCAGCAGTGTGGCATTTTCTGCGTTGGTCGCAAATCCTTGGCGATAATCCAAGATTTCTTTTTGTAAATCGATGACGCTCGCATAGCGATCTTGTGGATCAGGGGCGAGGGCTTTTAAGCAAACGGCTTCAAGGGATAAAGGAATATCAGGATTAAGGACACTAGGTTTCGGGAACCTACCATTGACCGTATTATTCATTATAGCCATCAGGTCAGCACCCTTGAAAGGTTTTTCTAAAGTCAAAATCTTGTAGAGAACACAGCCTAAAGAAAAGGTGTCAGTAGCGATGCCTTTCTTAGCTTTGACCAAACGGGTTTGTTCGGGAGCCATATAACCCGGCGTTCCTTTGACGAGGCCATCAATAGTCAAGTCTAGCTCTTTGGGGTTAAAAGTATAACACTCCAAAAGTTCCTCGTCACAAACTGAGGCCATAACTTTCGCGAGTCCCCAGTCACAGAGCAAGACATCGCCATAATTACTGATTTGTATATTGTCAGGTTTAATGTCGAGATGAAGCACGCCTCTAGAATGGGCGTAGGCCATCGCATCACAAACTTTTATAAAAACATCGAGGCGCTCACTAAGCGTATTTAGTTGCTGAGAGCGACCGTCTTTCAAATCCTGTAAAACTTGTTCTAGCGATGCGCCAGAAATGAGTTTCATGGTAAACCAGGCTTGTTCTCCTTTGAGGCCGAGGTCATGTAACGGAATGATATTGGGGTGCTGCAGAGCTGCGGTAAGACGGGCTTCTTTGAAAAATAATTCTTTCTGTGGATCCTTGGCGCACTCTTTTAAACTGGCCATGGCGACTTCACGTCCCGTTTTTAAGTCTCGGCAACGGTGGATGATTTTAATGCCGCCTTCATCGAGGTATTGGAAATCGCAGTAACGATCGGTGATAGAGGCAATGGTATCTAGAAGTGGTAGATTATCGAGATCATCGAGATCATCAAAGAAGTCCGCGAGTTTTTCATCGAAATAATCACCTTCTTTAGCCATGGGAGTAATGATTAAGCTCCGAGGTCGTGATTTAAGCGGGACATTTCCCGCAGTAAGACTTTTCTGACTCGTGATTTATAAACGCGAACTGAACTAGAACTTATGCCAAAGCGTTCTCCTAGGATGTCGGAACTCGCTTCGTGAATCGAGGCTTCAAATACTTCTCGGCAGCGCTTAGGAAATTCATCTTTGACATTATTCCAAGCCAGATTGGAAACATAAATTTTCCATTCTTTTTCGGCAATGATATTAATTTCGGGCTCTGTAATGGTATCGAGTGCATGAAGAGTTGCATCGTAATCGGTATTCTTAGCATCATTTTTTGTCGATTTTTTTCGGAAATAATTATAAACAGTACTTCGAATGACAAGGCATAGCCAAGTTCGAAAAGTACATTCGCCTTCACGGTATTCATACTTGGGCAATGACTTCCAGACTTTAATTAAGACGTCTTGTAGTAGATCTTCAATAAATTCTTGTTTAACCCCAAGGTTGCGAATGACCGCATAGATGTAGCCTTGGTAGTATTGAACAAAATCCTCCCAAGAGCGATCATCATCGGCCCGCGCAATTTTTGACAGCAGTGTTTGGCGTGTGTGGTAATTTTTTTCCATGAAAAGCTCAAGCTTATATACAATGCTAAAATATAACTCGAGGTATAAAAATAGAAAACTGAAATAGCTTCATTAAAAGATACTTAGCTGAATCTTGACATTAGGTCTTCAACTAAGGGTGTGATGCTGATTAATGGTCCTTGATCACAAGAAGAGTTTGATTTTACATCTATATATGTGTTTTATACCGTAACAAAAGGGCTCGTTAGGGGTTTAGTATAAGCATATCCAAATTATTTAAGTCCATAATAAATTCAAAAGGTGCCCTATGAACAAGATTTTGATACTCTGCTTTTTTCTCACTTATACTCTCATGTCTAAAGAACTCATTAATGACACGAAATTCAAAAACATTGGTAAAGATTGGATATTTCGCAAAGCTCCGGAGTATAATTATATTAAAAAAGCCGATGTTAAGCGCGGGATTTTTAGTATAAAGACGATTCAAAGTTCAGAGGCGCGTCTGCTTTCATTGTCTACGGCAATTGAACTCAAAGCCAAAAGTAAATATACGCTCAGTTTTGAAATCAGGGGGAAGGGCGAAGGTAAGGTTTATTTCCAAGCACGTAGAATACGTGATCCCAAAAATAAAAAACTCCGTTTAGTCGTGGGTTTAAATAAAGCAATCGAAGTGACAGATGAATGGGCGAAACAAACTTTGACGTTTGAAGTGACGGAAGATTTGAGGATCATAGATAAAACATATTTGTGTATCTATTATGGTATATTTCTTGGTGAGACCCAAGTAAAAAATATCAGTCTCATAGAAGATAAATCCTTGGGTATTTGAAAGCAGATCGCGGATTCAGGATAAAATATAAATGAAGAGAAATTTAATGAACTTTAACGACAAGATAATAATCAAAAAAACTTTTGAGTTTACACGGACTCATCTACTATTGCTAATAATTTTTTCCTTTTATGGGAACGCAGCGGATAAATATGCTTCAGTCAAAGCCTTAAGCCCAGAAGAAAGCTTGAAGACAATTCAAGTTCCCGAAGGCTATGAGCTCCAAGTTGTCGCATCTGAACCAATGATCCAGGAGCCCGTCGATTGTGTCTGGGATGCCAACGGCAATCTCTATGTGATTGAAATGAGTACCTACATGCAGGATGCAGATGCCACTGGGCAATTTGATCGTACAAGCCGGGTGATGAAGTTGTCTGATACAGACGGAGATGGCAAGATGGATAAATCTTCTGTTTTTATTGATGGACTTTTACTACCTCGAATGATTCTTCCCTTAGATGATAGGATTTTAATTTGTGAAACGAATACGCTCGATATTTATGCCTATCGTGACACAAATAATGATGGTAAAGCCGATGAGAAAAAAATCTGGTATAAGGGCGGTCCCAAGCAGGGCAATTTAGAGCATCAGTCGAGTGGCTT
Organism: Lentisphaera profundi; assembly: GCF_028728065.1. Lineage (GTDB taxonomy): Bacteria > Verrucomicrobiota > Lentisphaeria > Lentisphaerales > Lentisphaeraceae > Lentisphaera > Lentisphaera profundi. Next base: position 534,149 of record NZ_CP117812.1, read on the forward strand.
AATCTGGAATTTAGATAACTGGATTTACATCACCAAAGGAGCAAAACGTTTCAAAATTGTTGATGGAGAAGTGATTACTGATGAGCGTGGTTCGGTGAATACTCAGTGGGGTTTGGGCTGTGATGATGATGGCCATTTTTCTAGCGGATTTTCAGGAAGAGAAGAAAGTTTTCAGTACTTTCAAGTGCCGACAAAATATACGCGGGCTAAATTCCCCGATGAGTTAGAAAAAGACTTTAATGAAGTTTGGCCTATTGATAATATCCCCGATTCACAAGGAGGACTTGCGCGTATCCGCAAGGATAATACATTAAACCACATGACCGCTGCATGTGGGCATGCTGTTTATCGAGGTGAGCTCATGCCTGAGTTTTACGGCAATTATCTCATCTGTGAGCCGGTGGGGCGTTTAGTTCGCATGGCAAAAATCGACACAAGTGAGGGTTATCGTCAACTTAAAAATCCTTATCCCAAGAGTGAATTTATTCGTGCGACAGATGCTAACTTCCGTCCAGTCAACCTTAAAACGGGTCCCGATGGCGCGCTTTATATAGTGGATATGTATCGCGGTATTATTCAAGAGGGCAATTGGACGGCTAAAGGTTCTTATTTACGTGGTGTGATCGATGAATATGGCTTGGCTAAAAATAAAAAAATGGGACGGATCTATCGCTTAGTGCCCAAAAATCATCAGGAAAAATTTAGCCATCCCCAATTTTTAGAAATGAGTTCAAAAGAATTGATTCCTTACTTAGGGCATAAAAATGGTTCCATTAGAAGCACGGTACGTAAACTCATCGTTTTGAGAAATGAGAAGACTTTGCATACGGATTTAAGGCAGGCTTTAAATCGTTCAGAGAATACCCAAGAAAAAATCGAGCTTTTATGGACCCTTGATGGCCTTGGCGTCATCGGTCCTAGCTTTTCTTTAAAATTCCTGAAAAATAAATCAGGTCTGCGTTTAGCAACTCATGGACTTCAGTTAGCAGATCCTTCCTTAGCTAATGCGAATAAGGGAACACTGAAAGTCTATGAAGGTATTCTAAAAAATGAAACGAGAAGAGAAATTTTGATTCAAGCTTATTGGAGTATGATTAGTTTTGGTCCAGAAACTATTGCTAAAAACTTTTTAGGTGAATTTGAAGAAAAACACGCTCTGGATCCTGTCTTGAGTTTGCATATAGCGCAAAAAGCTCGAGATGATGAAGCCAAAAGAAAATATCAGGAATTTAGGGATGCACTCAAAGGCAAGGGGCCCCTATTTGAGAAGACCATGCAAGCCGGAGAAAAACATTACAAATCTTTGTGCTTTGCCTGTCACGGTTTAGATGGAGCAGGGGTGCAAATGGCGGGGACCGATATGATGTTGGCGGCGCCTTTGAAGGGATCCAAGAGAGTTCTTGGAGCACCAGATAAACTTGTCCGCATTGCTCTGCACGGCTTAACAGGTCCGATAGAAGGCAAAACTTATCCCGGGGCCATGGAGGCGTTAAAGGGCCATGATAATAAATATTTGGCAGAAGTTTTGACTTATATTCGCAATTCATGGGGAAATTCTAGTCGAATGTTGACAGATAATGATGTCCGACAAGTCCGTAAGAAGTATCGTAAACGCAAAACACCATGGACTATCGAGGAATTAGAAAAATGATTAGTAAAAATAGATTTTTTAAAAGGGCTCATCTCGTTCTTGTTTTTGCATTGCCGCTTTTTGGACAAGAAAAAATAAGCGATGATAAGGGCTATATAGCAAAGCATGCCCAGTCCAATAAAAACTGGCGAATTACAAGCTCTGAGGACTGGAAGGGCGCTACCCAAGAAATCAAAGGACTGACAGTTGACGACGATTTACTCAGCTTAGTCGATCAAGAGGGTGTCTATCACAGCAAACTTCAGCGTTTTAAAGAAAAGCGCTCGGCTCAAACAATGAAAATCAGCGCATCGACCAAGTGGGAAAATTGGGAACCGACAAAGGCAAAAATAACACCTCCCACACTTGGTGACGCACCGATTTTTCTCGTCAAAGGACCTAATGATTATTGGATAATGGGCCGCAATAGGGCTGCAAAAGCTAAGGGCTTTAAATCCAAATCAGCAAGCTTAGAAGGCTTTGATATACCTTTAAAAACAACTCCCCATCCCCACCTCTTCGATGCTCCCGGTGCTGCGCAGAAAAACCAGGGTGGCTACAACGCTTGGCAAAGCCATGATATGATTAACTGGGTGCACCATGGCTCAGTCACTGCGAAACACGCAAAATGGTCAACAACGGCAGAATTCGTCGACGGAAAAGCCTATATTTATTATGATTTCCCCAATGACCAAGATCCCCACCTTTACATCGACGATGACCTCACCGATGGCAAGCCAGGCAAGGATATGGGATTAGCCTTCAAAGATCCTTCCGATGGCTCAGATTGTAGCATCATTCGTGACCTAGAGGGTAAATTCCATCTCATTTACGAGAATTTCAGCCCGATCAATGCGCGAAAGCATTCTTGGGATTCTCCCTTAGCAGGACATGCGGTCAGCGAAGATGGTAAAGGCGATTTCAAAATCCTCGCCCCTGCAGTGGATGATCGTACTGAACCGACGGGAAAGTTTGCCGAATACCCCCACCCACACTGGCACGAAGAGGACCCCAAAAATTTCCCCGGAAAAACGATGCAAGAAGCCAATCGCGAGTATCGCCTCAAAAAGGGCGACACCCGAGCCTTTGCCAAATACGAAATACACACTCCCGCACAGAATGCTTACGGCGATTGGGCTTCCATTGCAATTGGTGGCCAGTATTACCTCGTAGGCGATTATCATCCCGCTCACAAAAAGATTCGCATTGGAATATTCACTTCGCCAAGCCTAGATCAGCAGTTCGAACTGATCGGCGAACTCGGAGAGGGTCACCCAGACCCCGATATTGGTTTTGCCGAAGGTAAATTCTATCTCATCAACCAAACGAATGAGGATTACGTCAGCCCCGGCCCATGGGTCGAGAAAGTAGAAGCCCGCGTCGGTGTCGATACGACAAATGACGGTAAAGTAGATAGCTGGAGCGATTGGCAAGAAGTCAAGGAACAATACGACTACATCAAAGGCTTCTCCAAGCAGGTCAAACGCATCCCAGCTTCAATGGACCTAAGCAGACTCCCAGAGGGCTACGGCTTCTGCTTTGAACTCAAATTACAAGATACGACAAAAAATAAATCCAAGCCGATGCTCGATAAAATCGAAATCCAGTTTGAATAGCAGATGATGAAAATATTCAGACTCATTATTCTTTCCTTGATTTTTGCAAGTGCCATGGCTTTGCAGGCAAATCAAGCCTCGCAGCATACGCCAATCAATCTGAAAGCGGACATCGTCTACAAGACAAGTGCAGAAGGAGCGCTGCACTTGGATCTCTTCTATCCAGCGTCTGAACTTAGCGGTCTCTACCCCCTGGTGGTCTACACTCATGGCGGAGGCTGGGCTGCGGGCAGTAAGAATAAGGCTCAAGGGCGATCAAATATTGCCCGGACTGTGCGGGGCTTAACTGAAGCAGGCTTTTGTGTGGTCGCAGTACAATACCGGCTCTGCAAAGATGGGAAAACGAGTATCCGCGATTGTGTGACGGATTCCATGGATGCAGTGCGCTATCTTGCCAAATACAGCAAAGAACTCCATCTCGATTCAAGCCGAGTCTTTAGCTATGGCGACTCTGCTGGTGGTCAACTCGCTCAAATGTTATTACTGACCCAGCCGACTGACTTTCCAGGTGCTGCCGAGCTTGCCGGCCAGCGCTACACCATGCTTGCCGGTGTTTCCTGGTATGGCCCTTGTGACTTCGAGAAGACCGCGCTATTCAACCACGATGGTCGCGCGAAATTCCGCGATCGCTTTGGGCCGCGTGTACTCAAGGCTGGAACTCCACCCGAAGATAAACTACGCTTGTACCGCGAAGTCAGTCCAGTTAATTACCTTCGCAAAGGCAGTCCTCCACTACTGATGATTCAGGGTGATGGAGATACGACTATCCCCCTTAAGCATGCTTATTATATGCAAGAAAAGGCTAAGGCCTGCGAGGCACCGGTGGAAATCATGATTATCAAAAATGCCGGACACAATTGGCGGCAGGCCGACGGTTCCACCCCCATCGAGCCATCGCGTGAGAAAATCATCCAGCGTACCATCGATTTTATGCTGAGTGAACTGCATCGACTTAGAGACTCAAAATAAATTTTAATACACCAAAACTTAAGCCAATACAGGATATCCCCCCCCATGATTAGAAAAATAATAACTCAAATGCATTCTTGTCGTGGAGCCTTTATCGCGATGATCTTTATGGGGGCAATGACTATGGGTGGATTCACTGGTCGTGCTGCTGAATCATCCGTGGATAAACCCAATATCATCTTCATCATGCTAGATGACCTCGGCAAGGAATGGGTGGGATGCTATGGAGCTGAAGACATCAAAACCCCAAACATTGATGCGCTAGCTGCTGGTGGCATGATCTTTAATAATGCCTACTCCATGCCCTCCTGTACCCCTTCGCGTACCACCGTCCTGTCGGGGAAATACCCGTGGCGCACCGGATGGACGAGTCACTGGGATGTTCCGCGCTGGGGAGTCGCCTACTTTGATTGGAAGAAAAAGGGAAACACTACCTTTGCTAGCCTCATGAAAGCCAATGGTTATTCCACTTGTGCGGTAGGCAAATGGCAGATCAATGACTTTCGCCTCGAACCTCATGTCCTGAAGAAGCACGGCTTCGATGACTGGGCGATGTGGACGGGCTGTGAGACCGGTAACGAAAAAGTAAGTGCGAGCCGCAATTATGACCCTTACATCAATACGCCTGCAGAGGGCAGCAAGGTATACAAAAATAAGTTTATTGCAGACGTATGCACCGACTACCTGATCAATTACATGCGTCAGCACAAAGACGAACCGATGTGCCTCTATTACCCGATGCCACTTCCGCATCCTCCGCTGGTTGCCACCCCTGATGAGCCTAAGCTAAAGACCCGACTCGATAAGCACAGGGCCTTGGTGCGCTACGTGGACAAGTGTGTTGGTCAGATAGTTAATACTCTTGACGAGCTAAAAATCCGTGATCGCACCATCATCATCATCTCAACAGATAACGGCACGATCCCTGGTATCACAGGCACCGTGAACGGGCTTCCAGTCAGGGGAGAAAAGGGACGAAAGTCGGAACGAGGAGTTTGCGCTCCCTTCATTGTCAACGGTCCAGGTCTCGTTCCCGCTGGGATCCAAACCGACGCCCTCACCGATTTCTCTGACTTACTCCCTACCTTCCTAGAACTCGCAGGCGGTCAGATGCCCGAGGACCTCGTTATCGACGGAAAATCGTTTGCTCCCTTGATTCTAGGCAAAGCGCAGGATTCAGGCCGCGAGTGGATCATGTCCATCGGCGAAAGCGCCGGTCTGATCACTAAGGACGGAGTGCGTAACAAAGATACCTTTGGCAAGCGCGTCATTCGCGATAAACAACACAAAGTTTGGGTCTCGGAAGATAAGCAGATCATTCGCCTGCACGACCTCAATGCAGACCCTCTAGAGAAAACAAACCTTCTTAATAGCGAGCTTGTCGCGCACAAAGAAGCTCTGATGAAGTTTCAGGCTATCGTCGATTCGCTTCCCGATAAGGATGCCCACCGTTTATACACACCAAGAGCTGCCAACCCATGGGACATGAAGCTTAAGAAAACAAAAAATTAATAGGGTAATCAAATGAAATTTAGATCTCTTTTAACTAGCCTCAAACCAGCAACTCGTCTCTTAGCAATCATAGGATTATTAAGCTCAGGCTCACTACTTGCCAAAGACATCAAACAAAAGCCCAACTTTGTCATCTTGCTAGCGGATGACGTAAGCTCAGATAGCATCGGCTGTTATGGTTCTCCTAATCCCCATACAACACCCCACATAGACAACTTGGCTCAAAATGGCATTAAATTCTCCAATATGTTTGTGAGCGAAGCCATGTGTGGCCCTGCAAGAGCAGAGCTATACACTGGTCTAATGCCCCAGAGAAATGGGACTTTTCGCAATCACAAGGCCTCTAATCCCGATGTTAAAAGTGTGGTGCATTACCTTAGCGACCTTGGTTATCGCGTTGGCCTCGCAGGAAAAAAGCACATCTCACCGGAGAAAGTATACCCATTTGAAACAATCCCTGGAATATGTGGTAAAGCTGCTGAAGCAAAGCCCAAGCCCGATGACTGGCGCGGAGTTCAAAGCTTTATCAAACGCGACCCCAAGCAGCCCTTTTGTCTTGTCATTGGCTCCATTCATGCCCATTCACCCTGGACTGTCGGGGATACCAAATACTGGAAAGAAGAGGACGTCGTCCTGCCGCCAAACCTAGTTGATACGCCACAGACAAGATCCGCCTATTGGCGCTACCTAGCCGAAGTAAGAGAATTTGACCGTCAAGTGGGCGACACCCTGAAAATCCTTAAAGACAATAAGAAATTGGATAACACAATCATTATTGTACTGGATGAAAATGGCACTGGTATGGTGGGAGGTAAATGGACGGTCTTTGACTGGGGAGTTCGCTCAGCCTGTGTCATTAAATTCCCCGATAAGTGGCAAGCTAAGTTTGAGACTGATGCCATCGCTCAGTACTGTGATATCGTGCCGACTTTGATCGATGCCGCTGGAGGCACGCCCCCCTCTAGTCTAGATGGTAAAAGTTTACTCCCTCTCATAAAAGGAGAAACAAAAACTCATCGCAAACAAGCCTTTTTTCTCTTTAATAACCGCGTCCACCAAAGTAAAGGAGATCCCCATTTCAGCATACGAGCCGTTACCAATGGCAAATATAAATTGATTTGGAATCTAACCCCAGATAACCTCTACGTGGTCAATGTCACTTCCACCGATTTAACTGGGAGAGTACGACCCACAGATCATGGCCGCATATATGCATCCATGATTGATCGCATGAAGATGGATGAACATGCCGAAGCAATGGTCAATAGGATCCGATCCAGACCACAGTATCAACTCTATGATTTACAAAACGATCCCTATGAACTTAAGAGCCTTGCAGAAAATCCCGAATATTCTGCCATGATTTCAAAATTCAAAAAGGACATCAAAAAATGGATGAAAGATCAAGGAGATGACGGCCATGTAGATCCTGAAGGGATGAACGTCATTAAATATAATGAGTATCAATTCCCCTATCCCAGAAAAACGAAGGCAATCAATAAAAACAAGACCAAAAAATAAAGATCACAAAGCTAGTCATATTTTTGACTTTTGTACAAGTGCTTGCGAGTTCCGCATAAGTCTAAGCAACAAGGGCTAAAAGCAGGTATATCCACCTGGATGAAGCAGCAGGGAGATGATGCTATTAAGTTCTTCAAAAACAAGACCGTGAGAGGGTAACTTTTTGTGAACAAAGCCGCAAAGCGGCATTTATAAATCAGGCTTTGCCTGTTTCCCCCTCAAACTCCCCCTTCAAAAAAACTTTAATCATTTGGATTCGAGTCTGAAATGAAGAGGAACTTAAGGAGGAAGTCGCGGAGCTACAAGCTACTTTTTGGCCATATCTATTAAGTTCACAAGAAGCATCTTGCCTGGGAGCGCGGGCGGCTCGCCCGCATTTATCATAAGGACTTACATTCGAATAAGTAAAGGGACTTAATAGCATTGAGCGGGGAGCCCCCGTAATGGTGGAGAACTTAAGAGAATTTGATAGGTATTTTAGCTCGAAGAGCTTAGGAATGTAACCATGGACCTAAGTCCGTGGTGTTTGAATAAGAGCATCGTGCGTGCCGAAACTACGCTGTAGAGCTTTAGCTTCATACCTTCCGCATTGATATCATTTTTTAACAATACCCACCGGATAAATCCGGTGGCTACCATACTACATACCTTCGGCATGTGCTTAAGTTCCCTACCATTAGATCCGTCGCTGATCGAGCTGATCGCCGTAGAGGCGAATAGTTTTTATCTGCCCGTCCGGCAGGAACTTGTCAGCTCTTGACCCGACAAATATTTGCGCTTCGCGCAACAATCTGCAAGATGCGCTTAGTCTTCAAAAAAGACAAGTATGAAATACCCAAGAATTGTTTAAAATCTCTTTATTGTCCTTGGCCATAGGACCACTGGTACCAGTAATTGTTCGCTCCTGCGAAATTCTGGTCTAGCAAACCTTGGCCTACATGGCCATCGATGAACAAACGATTAGCGTTACCACTATGAAAACCACCGCGGCCTACTCTCCAGGATCTATCATATGTGTAACTTGTCCATTCACCTAATAACAGGGCCTCATGTGGTGCCGAAATACTGTTGATATTAACCTGTTCATAATTGCCTGGTCCTTTTTGCAACCAACCTGCCCAGATGGGGTAGGTATAACCCGTCCAGTAGTGCTGGGTTCCATATCTTGATATAATGTCATTACTCGGGCATTTTAAGACACGAACAGCGTCAGACATTTTAAGTCGAAGTGTATCCTGTTGCTCTATTTTTAAATATGGCGCCACGCTCCAAAACCACGCCTTGTAATGGCCGCCGGCTACACGTCCTCGAACGGCAGGCAATTCACCTTTATTGTCGTCAGTAAACATATATTTTGCAGAATAGATCTGTTTAAGCTGACTCTTACACACGGCTTGCCGAGCTTTTTCACGAGCCTTACTTAAACCGGGTAAGAGTAGACTTGCTAGAATTCCAATAATTGCCACCACCACCAAGATTTCAATCAAAGTAAAAGATTGACTAAATTTTTGAGTTTCTTTATTTTTGCCGATTATCGTTCTCATCTCAACCTCAGGATTTAATTTGATCTTATCTGATCTAAACTAATAAACCCATATAAAACGACAGTGATACTGTATAATTATATATATTTTACTGTATAATCAAATTATATAGCTTTTATTAGGGTAATTTGGACGGTAAGCCTCAGATTTTTACACATTTCTACAATTAAGGCCTTTTTTATTAGCGGCGTCTAATCTTTTATGAAAAAACATTAAATTATCTTCGTCAATAGTAGTAGCACTCTTAAAAAACTCTGGTTTAACAGACTTAAGTAAGTATAAACAAACTCTATTTTAACTGCTGCCCACAAAGAAATCGGAGTGATAAGCTCTCAAGCCTATTGTGAAAAAGTACAATATTATAAGGAACAATGATGAATAAAATATTTTTAATGAATAAAAGCTTGATGGCAGGGGCAATGCTTTTTTTAAGCCTCGGAACGACCTTTGCAGCTGAGAGTGCGAAGCCAGCAGCCAAAAAAATCATTAAACCCAACATCCTTTTCATTATGGTTGATGACCTCGGAAAGGAGTGGGTCAGCTCCTACGGCTCAGAAGATATCAAGACCCCGAATATCGACGCTCTAGCCAAGAATGGCATGACTTTTAACAACGCCTACTCCATGCCCTCATGTACCTCTTCACGCACGATGTTGCTGACCGGAAAATACCCTTGGCGCAATGGTTATGTGAGTCACTGGGACGTCCCACGCTGGGGAGTCGCCTATTTTGACTGGAAACAGAAGGAAAACACCACCTTTGCCCGACTGATGAAGAATCTTGATTACAAAACTTGTGCCGCAGGTAAATGGCAGATCAATGACTTTCGCATCGAACCCCAGGCGATGAAGAAGCACGGTTTTGATGACTGGGCGATGTGGACCGGCAGTGAGACTGGTAACGCAGCCAGTGACAAGCGTTATTACAACCCTTATATCAATACTCCAGAGGGTAGCAAAACCTACGCCGGAAAGTTCGGTCCAGACGTTTATAGCGACCACATAATCAAATTCATGACCAAGCATAAAGAGGACGCCATGTGTATCTATTACCCCATGGCACTCGTGCATAGAAAGTGGGTAGCTAGCCCGGATGAACCCAAGGCAAAGAGTCGCCTCGAAAGACACATTTCCATGGTTCGCTATGCGGATAAGATGGTGGGTAAATTGATGAGATCACTGGATGATCTGAAGATACGTGATCGCACTATTGTTATCTTTACCACCGATAATGGCACCACTGGCCCTCACCTAGGATTCAGCGCTATGCGCAACGGAAAAATGGTCGTAGGAGCCAAAGGTGAACTATCTGAAGCCGGCGTTTGCGCACCCTTTATTGTCAACTGTCCGGGACTCGTTCCGGAGGGTGTCGAAAGCGATGCACTGACTGACTTTGCCGATATGCTACCCACCTTCGTAGAACTCGGAGGCGGCGAGCTTCCTGAGGGCCTCATCATCGACGGAACTTCTATTGCTCCTGTGATTCTAGGTAAAAAGCAGGATTCAGCTCGCGATTGGATCATGTCACTTGGTGGCGGTGGCGGACGAATGACTGAGCACGGGGTGCGAGGCGCAAAAGTTTTTGGCTCTCGAGTCATTCGCGACAAGCAGTACAAAGCCTGGGTCTCTGAACAGAAGCAGATCACCCGCCTACACGATCTCAAGAAGGATCCATGGGAAAAAACAAATCTACTTGATAGCGAGCTCGCTGAACACAAAGTGGCGCTGCAAAAGTTTCAGGCTGTCGTTGACTCACTTCCCGATCAGGATGCTAGCCCTCTCTATGAAGCACGAGCGGCCAATCCATGGGATATGGAGATTAAGAAAGCAAGAACGTCCAAAAAAATAAACAATAAATAGAGAAATGATTATGCATAAACGACTAATGACAGCTTGGATGCTTTCTATGAGTATTCTAAGTAGCTTTGCGGCTGAACGAACACCAGAAAATGGCTTTGGCATTGTGCCGATGCCCTACGAAGCGAAGACCAAGGCGGGTAAGTCTTTTCTTATCACCAAAGATACCGTCATTATCGGCCAAGCTGAAGCAAGCAAAAATTGCGCAAGCTATTTACAGCAACGACTCCGTAAAAGTTGTGGTTTAACTCTTAAGAGAAAAGGGGCCGCAAGCGGGACCTCTATTGTTTTAAGCCTATCCGATGATGCGCACGCCTTCACTGAAAACGATGCCTACAGTCTCGAAAGTACTGCGGAGAAAATCATCATTGCCGCGAAGACCGAACGGGGGCTATTCTACGGCGTTCAGTCACTGCTTCAACTCTTGCCGCCCGCCGTCTACGGCGACAAGATCCAGGCCGGACTTGAACTCAAAGTTCCCGCACTCAGCATCAAGGATAAGCCATCCATGGACCGCATCCGTGGACTACATGTAGATATCTCACGTCATTTTCGTACCAAAGAAGAGTTACTCAAGATCATCGATAGCATGGCGATGCACAAGCTCAATACCCTCCACCTTCACTTGACCGATGATGATGCGTGGCGGATCGAGATCAAAGCCTACCCGAAATTGACGACTGTCGGCGCCATCGGTTCCCGAAGCAACCCCAAAGCTCCCGCTCAATTCCTAACACAGCAAGATGCCAAAGAGATTTACACCTACGCCAAGAGCCGTTACATCTCCATTATTCCCGAGATTGACATGCCAGGGCACATTGCGTCCGCAATCCGAGCCTACCCAGACTTAAAAAATCCGAAAGAATTGCGTCAGCCAGGCAAGGTCATGCGCGGTGATGCTCAGGGGCTTGAGTTTGCCAAAAAGGTTTTGAGCGAGATTAACGAGCTCTTCGATCCCGAATATATCCACATTGGCTGTGACGAGGTGAATTATAAAGTGAAGTCAGAAATATATTCAAAGAAAGAACTTGTTGCCTTTGCGACTGAGCTCTCTTCTTTCATTAAAAATGACCTGAAGAAAACGCCAATTGTTTGGGACGATGCCTTCATGCATGGTTTTCATGACAAAGGAGCTGTGGTTCAATGGTGGCGCTACGGTAAAAAATACTGGTGGAAAAAACTCAAAAACACGGTCGATGAAGAAGCGAATCTTCGCCAGCAACCCTTCATTCTTTCCCCAGCTTATTGGACCTATTTCGATATGAAAAATTCGGGTACACGTGGCGGATGGGCTAAGCCAATTTCACCTGCCCAACTTTATAACTGGGATCCCTTTGGCGACATGCTCGGAAAAACAGAACAGACTCGCAAACTCGTAGTAGGTGCCATTGCCTGCACTTGGAGTGAATCAATCAAAACCATGAAGGATTTCGGCGACCGCACTTATCCGCGCCTAGCTAGTTTTTCCGAACGGACCTGGCGTGGTGGAAAACTGGAAGCCCCGAGCATCCTGAGCTGGCCGGACTACCGCGACCAAGTACTCATTCCCTTCCAATTGAAACGCTACGATGCCCTAGGCGTATGGTACTGGAGCAAGGACAAGCCTCAAATGCTTTTAGATCTGCCGGATACTCACAAAAAATTAGCGACTAAAGCGCCAACAAAGAAGAGCCCGAAAAAAACGAAAAAATAGCCGTTATCCCTGATTCGCTTCACTTCACATGCTTTCGAGTTTGAAACTTGCGCAGTGAGCGAATCTTCAAGATTGTAAACAGTTCTAGGAACTCAGCACGCACTAACTTTGACAATAGGAAGAAAAATAATATGAAAAGACTGAAACCAATGATGAACCTCTTTATGATCCCATTTTGTATTGGCATCTTGTTCTGCATCGATGTGCATGCGGCAGACGCTAATCAACAAGCTGACACAGAGTCTTCAGAGTCTTGGACATTCTGCAGTATTCCCGACTTTCTGAACTTTGATATAGAGTACCCTCAGAAGGGTTGGGAAGACGCCTTGGGATTCATTCTCGATTCAATGAAGAAGGAGAACCCCGCTTTCGTGATGGTCGCGGGTGATCTTGTCATGGGCCATTGGGGACCGACAAAGGAGGACGTCAACAAATGGGCCGACCTTTACTACCCTCAATGGAGCAAGCGATGGGCTGATCATAAGCTCAAGGTTTACACCGCCCTCGGTGATCACGAGATCGGCGACAATCCTTGGCGTGGCAACAAGGCCAAGCTGGTACCACATTACAAGGAAGCCTTCCGACGCCATCTCAAAATGCCGCTCAACGGCCCCGATCACATGAAAGGCACCGCCTTTCACTGGACCCACAAAAATGTCCTCTTCGTCTCCGTCGATGTTTTTGAAACCGGCAAAAGCAAGCAAGGCGAAATCGCCGCCGGAGTGACCGGCGCGCAGCTCAAGTGGTTTGAAGGAGTCCTCAAAAATCATCGCGACCAAGTCGATCACATCATCGTGATGGGTCACACACCCGTCCTCCGCCCCGTGCGAACGTTCAGCTCCTCCGGTATGCTCATGGTGCAGGGACCGGAATCCGCCTTCTGGAAAACGATGGTGAAGTATGATGTCGACCTCTACCTCTGCGGCGAAGTCCACGCCGTCACCTGCAAGCAACAGGACGGCATTATACAAGTCGCCCACGGCGGCTTGCTCGGCCGCACCGACAAACCGAACTACATGCTCGTGACGGTAAAAAAGGACCGCCTTGAAGTCACCCTCAAGGAGATCGATCTCATCAACGGCAAGGGTAGCCTCTGGCAGCAGAAAAAGAGAAAAGGTCCTTGGGACACGATCACAATAACCGATGAGCGCAAGAAGCAAGGCTTCACCGCAATCGGCCATGTGAGCATTATCAAAGAGGACGGCAAAAAATCCTTTGAATCAATCTCAGGTTTCTTCGATGAGAAGAACAATCCGACGGAATAGACTAAGAACCGCCCAACAAAGCGCTGCACAGCGACGCGGTAGACAAGGCGCATCAACACGACTGTTAACATAGGAAATATTACTTATTATGAAGAAATCAATTCACACAATGACGACCTTAGGAAGGGTGTTCGCAGTAGCGCTGGCATTTGTTACACCCCTGCACGCAGAAAACGAAAAGCTCGGCGAAGAGTCCATCGTGAGGGTCATGACTTACAATGCCTGTCGTGGCGGCACCTATCTGGGACAAGCCTTATCCCAATCGGCCAAGATGATCCAACTGGCGAAGGCGGACATTGTTGGCCTGCAGGAAATCGGGGAGAATGTCCCGAAGCTAGCGAACTTACTGGCTTGGAATCATTGGGGCCCCTTTCTTAGCCGATATGAAATTGTGGATCATGCTCAGGGTATGGGCAAAAGACCTTGGTATGGGATAAAAGTAAAACTGCCTTCGGGGCAGCATGCCTATGCCTTCAACGCTCACCTGCCAAACCCACCCAATCAGGCCTACCAGTTATTGGGTCTCAAAGGCGGCTACAGAACTTATCCCAAAATCGACACCGAAGAAGAAGCGATTGCCGGGGCAAAGAAAGCGCGTGGAAAATACATCAGCCGCCTTCTAAAGCTCATCAAAAGTTTCGCGCTTACTGATGATCCTATTTTTGTAGTCGGAGATTTCAATGAACCCTCCCATCTCGACTGGACCGAAGCCGCAGCCAAGGCAGGACATCACCCCATGAAGGTGTCATTCCCCACCTCGCTGATGATGGCCGAGGCAGGCTTCACCGACTCGTATCGCACGATCCATCCCGATGAAGTAGCAAAGCCCGGCCTCACCTGGTCCCCTGTGTATGAACCTGCACACCCCGATCATCACCTTATGCGTATTGATTACGTTTATTTCAAAGGTAAGGGCGTCAAAGTCACCGGCTCAAAAATTATCGGCGAAGATAAAGAACATGCCGACATCGTCGTTGCTCCTTATCCCTCTGACCACCGCGCCGTGGTGGCCACCTTCACACTAGCCAAGCAAGCAGACTCAATGAAGCTAAATACTAGCAAGTAGATTCTGATTCGCTTCATAAGCTTTCGAGTTTGAAACTTGCGAAGTGAGCGAATCTTCAAGTTTGCGAACAGCTCTAGGAACTCAGCACCTTAACTTTGACAATAGGAAAAATATGAAAAAAACAATGCGCACGATTACATCTATCGGAATACTATTCGCTCTTGGGATGGCATTTATCACACCCCTACACGCAGAAAACGAAAAAACCGGCGAAGAATCCATCGTAAGGGTAATGACCTACAATGTCTGCCGTGGTGGCACCTATTGGGGGCAACCCTTATCCCAATCGGGCAAGATGATCGAGCTGGCACAGGCAGATGTCGTTGCTCTGCAGGAGATGGGCAAAAACACTACAGCGGAGCTGGCGAAATTGCTGGGGTGGAATCACACCGATACCTTCTTGACGCGCTATGAAATTGTCGAGGAGTTCAAAGGTGGTGGCAGAAGACCGTTCCACGGCATAGTGGTCAAACTGCCTTCAGGCCAGGAAGCCCGCTTCTATAGCCTGCACCTGCCCCACGGTCCGTATCAGCCCTACCTGCTATTGGGTCTAACCGGCGGCAGAAGCTATGCCTTCATCAAGACCGAAGCCGAGGCGATTGACAGCGCAAAAAGGAATCGAGGCAAACACCTTGCAAGAGTTTTGAAACCGATCGCTGCTCTCCCTAACAAAGAGGCTCCTGTTTTTGTGATAGGCGATTTCAACGAACCCTCACACCTGGATTGGACTGAAGCCGCAGCCAAGGCCGGTCGCCACCCCATGAAGGTGGACTGGCCATGCTCTTTGATGATGAGCAAAGCAGGATTTACGGATGCCTATCGCACGGTCCATCCCGACGAGATGGCAAAGCCCGGCTTCACCTGGAACGCCAGGGTTAAACCGGATGACACCAGTAACCACCGTGATCGTATTGATTATGTTTACTACAAAGGCAAAGGCCTGAAAGTGACCGACGTAAAGGTCATCGGTGCAAACAAAGAAAACGGCGACATCGTCGTTGCCCCTTATCCCTCTGATCACCGCGCCGTGGTCGCCACCTTCACGCTAGCCAAGCAAGCAGACTCAAAGAAGCCGAATACTGGCGACGGCAAATAAAGGAGAAAAAATATGAAAGTAAAGCTATATGAATTGATTGCTTCGCTGCTTATCTTCATACCATTTTCCGGAATGGCCGATGTGAAGCCCGCGGGATTGTTTGCCGATGGCATGGTGATCCAGCGCGAAACAACAGCGCCTGTCTGGGGGACCGCTGAAGCGGGTGAAAAAGTGTCTGTCACCGCAAGCTGGGGTGAAACTGCGGCCGTTACGGCAGGAGAAAAGGGGAAGTGGATGGTAAAGCTCCAGACACCCTCAGCAGGAGGTCCGCACAGCTTGACGATCAAAGGGAACAACACGCTTGAAATAAAAGACGTGCTTTCGGGTGAAGTGTGGTTCTGTTCCGGTCAGTCCAATATGGCTTTTGAGCTGAAAATGCTGGCGAAAACCAACAACCATCGGACGGAGAATAGATATAAGCCCGCCGCAGCCTATGTGAAACAGGAAATGGAGACGGCCCGGGATGAGATGCTTCGACAATTTACGGTCAGCGCTAACACGTCGCCGCTGGAGCCCTTGGAAACTCTGAGCGGTCAGTGGATGTCTTCATCGCCGCAAACCAATCCAGACTTTTCGGGTACAGCCTACTTTTTCGGTCGCGAGCTGCGTAAGGAGCTGAAGGTTCCAGTCGGTCTGATTCTGTGTGCCTGGGGCGCGACCCGTGTGGAACCCTGGATTCCGGCAGAAGCGTATCAGCAGGATGAGGAGATGACCCTATATTACCAGAATAATATGGTGCAGGAGGAAGAGGAGAGCGCTGAAAGGAAAGCCACCAGGCGGGGCTGGCGCCCGACGGCTCCATCCACAATTTTCAATGGCATGGTCAAGCCGGTGATCCCTTACGCCATCAAGGGCGCTATCTGGTATCAGGGTGAAGCCAATTCTGACCATAACCCCAATAAATATGAACGTAATTTTCGCGCGATGATCAGTAGTTGGCGCGCGCATTGGGGCCAAGGCGACTTTCCGTTTTACTTCGCTCAGCTGGCGAACTATGCGAAACCGGCTCCTGGGACGCTTGCGTTCGATGGATGGCCCACGGTCTGCGATCAGCAACGCCGAACGCTCGGACTGAAAAACACCGGCATGGCGGTGCTGCGTGATATCGGCGAAGCCCGGGACGTCCATCCGCACAACAAAATGGATGTCGGCAAGCGTCTGGCTCTGTGGGCCTTGAAAAACGATTACAAACAGAACATCCCGGTCTGTAGCGGTCCGCTCTACAAGAGCCACAAAATCAAAGGCGATAAAATGATCATCAAATTTGATTCGGCCGGTTCTGGGCTCATGACCGGAGAGAAGCCGGTAATGGAAGCTACGCGGGAAACCAAGACACCATTAAAACATTTCCAGGTCTGCGGGGCTGCTCGCCAGTGGAAATCGGCACAGGCTGAAATCTCCGAAAAAGACACGGTAACGGTCTCGCATCCGGAGGTGCCGAAGCCGGTCGCTGTCCGCTATGCCTGGGCACCGAATCCGGAAGGCGCCAACCTGTATAACAAGGAAGGCCTGCCGGCCTCCACCTTCACCACGGGGGCCGAGATTCAAGCTACAGCATCGAGCTCATCGCCAAGCACCTATAATATCGAGGATTATGGAGCGGTAGCAGACGGCAAAACACTCTGCACCACCGCCATACAGAACGCCATTGATGAGTGCAATAAAGCCGGGGGCGGCCAGGTTGTTGTTCCTGCAGGAAAGTTTCTGACCGGCACCATCGTGCTCAAAAGCAAGGTGGAATTGCACCTGCAGAAGGATGCGGTGCTTCTGGGAAGTTTTGATCTTAAGGATTATCCGGTGAAACTGGTCAAGTACCGCTCTTATACCGATAAATATACCGACAAGAGTCTGATTTTTGCCGAGGAGCAGGAGAATATTTCCATTACAGGAAGCGGCATGATTAATTTTCAGGGGGAGAAATTTCCTCCTAGCCCCAGAAGGAACTGGTACAAAACCAAACCCTTCGGAATACGTGTCACCTCCTGTAAAAACGTTACGGTTACGGGAGTGACCCTGCGGAATTCTGCCATGTGGATGCAGCTTTATCTCAATTGTGATGGGGTGCATGTCGAAGGGATCACCGTCTGGAACCATGCTCAGCGATGCAATGATGGGATTGATATCGACAGCACCCGTAATGTGAAGATTCTCAACTGCAAAATCGACGCCTTGGATGATGGAATCTGCATGAAAAGTACTGGCCCTGACCCGACTGAAAATGTCTTGGTCAGTGATTGTGTCGTCAGTAGTCGTTGTAACGCGCTGAAAACCGGAACCGAATCTACGGGTGGATTTAAGAATATACGATTTACCAATTGCAAGGTAGTGCCGTCCAAGGGAACGATGCATGTGCGAGGTCATCAAGAGAAAGGAATCGGCGGAGTTTGTATTGGCGCTGTAGATGGTGGCGTCTGTGAAGATATTACAGTCGATAACATTACCATTGAAGGGACACTAGCTCCGATCTTTGTGCGCCTTGGCAAGCGCAACCGTCGCTATCATCCCGATGTAGAAATACTAAAAGACGGCACGATGAAGAATATATCCTTCTCCAATATTACCGTAACAGGCGGTACACATAACTATGGATGCGCCTTTCTCGGTCTCCCGGGCAACCCGATCAAAGGACTAAAACTGAGCAACATCAATATTGAATCCCCCGGAGGAGGCACAAAGAAAGATGGTGAACGAGTGATTAAAGAACTCGCCGGCGCGTATCCCCAGGCGACCTACTGGGGGAAGTTGCCGGCATACGGTTTCTTTGTCAGGAACGCGGATGATGTAGAGATTGAAAATGTGCGTTTCACAAACATTCAGAAAGATGAACGTCCCGCATTTGTCTTGGAAGAAGTGCATGGTTCTATCTTTCGCAACATTGAAACGAAGAGCGTTACCGGGACTCCTCTTGTCACCATAAGAGAGAACTGCAAGGATATCGATCTAGGAGGAAAAAAGTGATGAAGAAAACATTGCGCACGATGAGTGCTATAGGAATGCTGCTCGCTGTGGGGCTGGCGTTTGTAAGTCCGTCTGGAAATGTTCATGCGCAAACTTCTGCATCAGCAGGAAGAGAACGCCCCAACATCCTCTACATCTTTACCGATGATCAGTCGACGCGTTCGGTCTCCTGTTACGAAGACGCCCGTCCCTGGGCTCAGACGCCCAACATCGATAAGCTGGCCGATTCAGGGATGCGCTTCACCACCTGCTATACGGGAGCCTGGTGTCAGCCGTCACGGGCAAGTGCCCTTTCTGGCTTGCTTCAGCACTCCGTAAAGAGCCTGACGTATACTACGGGCAGTCACTACGCGGTATCATACGATCCCGAGCAGTTACGGTTCTTCCCATCCGTATTCAGAAAGAACGGCTACGAGACCGCCTGTATAGGGAAATGGCATCTTGGCGAAGATGTCGGGCACGGCCGAGACTGGGACTACTCGGTCATCTGGGATCGCGGCGGCAGGGATCGCCGCGGCAGAAATAACGTAATGGCCTATTATAAGGGTACACTCGTCAGGACCAACGGCGGTGATCGTAAGCCGCTCGGAGGATACAGCACCGACCGCTATACCGAACTGGCGGTCGATTACATCAAGGAAAAGAAACGCGCCGAGAAACCCTGGTACCTTTGGCTTTGCTACGGGGGCGTGCACGGCCCCTACACACCTGCACCAAGGCACAACAGATCCTATAGCGATGCTCCTTCATCTAACGTTCCAGTCGATATTTTCGGCCCACGCCCGACCAAGCCCGATCATTTGAAAAACTTCACCCGCTGGAAAAAGGATGAGCATGGAAAACCAAAGGGTTATGACAGTGCGGTAAAGAAATATCACAAAGCGGTCAAATCTCTGGACGATGGAGTCGGTGCCCTTGTCAAAGCGCTGAAAGAAAGCGGCCAGTTGGATAACACCGTGATCATCTTCACATCCGACCAAGGCTACGCCTGGGGACAGCACGGATCAAATGAAAAATGGATGCCCTATGATTCAAACATCCGCGCCCCGCTCATTTTCTCAGCGCCTGGACTCGTCAAGCCGGGGACCGTCTGCAAGGAAGCCGTTAACGGGGTTGACCTCGTAAGCACGATTCACTCGCTTGCAGGCATTGAACCCGAATGGAAGCTGCACGGGCGCGACCTGCTGGGGCTACTCAAAAAACCTGAAGGGAAACTCAACGAACCGATGCTCATGATCAATACGACTTACGAGTACGGTGATAACGTTATCGAGAAGCTGAAATCGAAGAACTACGACGCTTTCGAGCGTAGAGACCTGTATGCCTGGATGATGATGAGGGACGGAAAATACAAATATATCCGGCACTTCAAAGACAACGTCATTGAGGAACTCTACGATCTGGAAAAAGACCCCGATGAGCTGAACAACTTGGCCGTGAACCCTGAGTATCATACAAAGCTGACCAAACTCAGACTCAAAGCCGTTGAAGAATTCCGGAAGAAGGACGGCGACTTTGTTGACTACTTGCCGGAGCCCGGGACCATGGCATCGTTTCGAGGTCCATCACTCAACCACAGAGCCCAGGAGGATTAGGATGCCGATTATGCTACCACCGATCACTCGCCGTCAATTCGTTAAGGGCTCGCTCGCCCTTGGCGGGACTGCTCTGCTGAACGCTCGTGCGTTGGCCGCCGTCCCGGATAGCGACCATGCTGGCTTGGACCCAAACCGAGTGGCGTTGCTTGCGGATACCCACATCAGTGCCAATCCCAACCTTGTCTACCCGGGGACGAAGTGGCCCGGTTCGCCCGTCAAGGAGGACGAGCATGAGGTGGTGAACATGGCGGATTGTCTTGCAGAGGCGGCCAAGAGCGTCATCGCGCTCACGCCTCGACCGGCTCACCTGATCGTCAACGGCGACTGTGCGCTCAGCAATGGTAAAGAAGCCGAATACTGGCGACCGCAAATAGTCGAGCCTGATACGCAAGCTTAACACAGGAGAATTAGATATGATGAAGAAAACAATTCGCACAATGAGTGCTATAGGAATACTGTTTGCGCTTGGGCTGGCTTTTACTACGCCCCTGCAGGCCAAAAATGACGATAAAAACAAAGCCAATATATCCATCCTGCTCCCAGTGCAACTGGAGGCGGATGCCGGATATGATCTGGCGCTGAAAGAATTAGAAAGTGTATTGAAAAAGAAAGGCTATCAGGCAACTACTCGCTACCTCGGTAAGGTTGATCCCTTGCCGGATGGGAACAGCATTATTGTGGGTGATTTGGGGCAGGACAACACCATAGATTCCACCCCCTTGAAGGATGAAGCTTACCGAATTTTCCAGGCCAAGGGGCCAACAGCGAACACCCTGAAAATTGAAGGCGATCGAAGAGGGGGGATGTACGGTATTTTCAAATTAGCCGAGCAGCTTCAACTGGGCAACAAGCTATGGGAGATCAAGATCGAACGGGCTCCCGAATTTTCCATGCGCATGTATACCGAGCTAGGTCAGTTGTTTGATTTACCGTCGGTTGGCTATCACCTTTTTGAAGAGCCCTGGGTAAATCATGAAAGGTTCGAAGCAGAAAAAGAGGAGCTCAAACGACTCATCGATCAGGTCGCGAAACTTGGATTCAATACTTTCACTATTATGCATGTGAATTTCGAGGACTACATCACCTACAAATACCTTGATAAGGAAGTGTATGGCAGCGACGATGTCCATCGTATTAAGGCAAAGCATTTTGCCAAACATCTCACAGATCTCATCGACTACGCCCACGAGCGTCACATCGATGTTTTCATGCAGGTGTATGAATTTCAGTATCCGCCGAAATTGGCCGAATTGTACAAGCTGGACCTTGCGAACCCGGATATGAAAACCATCATCGAAGCCAAAATCAAAGAGCTTTTTGAAGTGATTCCCCTCGACGGCCTGGTGATTACTGCCACCGAGTCGCTGCCGCGCTCAGGTTACAAATCTGTGAAGCTTTGGAAAAAATACGGCAAAGCTGGCGCCGGGCAGATGATGACGATGTATCACAATGCCGGAAAAAAACAGGACAAGAAAGTTATTTTTCGGTCCTGGATGATTGCGTACGGTGCTAAGGATTCGGATCAGGTGATTGCCAACACACCAGAGGATGCCGAGTTTGAAATCAAACATACCGGTGACGATTATTGGCTCAGTTTTCCGCTTACCGATGCCATCGAGAACGGCTTGGGAAAAAAACGTCCGCTTACCATGACATTTGATGTCTTTCCAGAATTCTACGGCTGGTCACGGTTACTCTGTTACCAGCAGCGCTTTGCCGAAGAGACTCGGATAGCTAAAGCGAATGGTGTAAAAGGTATTCAGGCCTGGGGCGCCTGGGCGCCGGGTGGTATATGGAGCGACGCTCACCCCGGATATTTGCCCAACGGTCAGTTA
Source organism: Lentisphaera profundi (assembly GCF_028728065.1). GTDB lineage: Bacteria > Verrucomicrobiota > Lentisphaeria > Lentisphaerales > Lentisphaeraceae > Lentisphaera > Lentisphaera profundi. Next base: position 556,308 of record NZ_CP117812.1, read on the forward strand.
AAGCCGCATGATAAGCCTTTTTACGATATGGCGGGCCCATGGAATAACTTCAGGATATATAGCCGTGGATTTACCCCCGGGCAGATGAATTCCTACCTCGTAGCGCGCCTCACATGGGATGTGAATTTAACGGCAGAGCAAGTTGCCGCCGATTGGGGAGCCCTCCATTTCGGGCAGGAAAACGCAAGCGCCGTTTCTGAAATACTGATGAATAGTCAGGCTGCCTTCCGTGAACTTTACCTGGGTGGACAAAGGGAATTCTCTCATCATCCAGTTTATTTTAAATGGGCGACCACTGTAAATATGAGCAATGGTGGGATGGAGAAGATATACAAAAAACTTCCTTTAGCTCACATTCTTGAACGGAATCAGGTCGCCTATGAATACATGGCAAGGATGGAAGCTGCATTTGCCCGTATCGATGCAACAAAAGCTCCCTCCCAGAAAGATTACCAGGCACTCAAAGAAGGACTTGAAAAAACCCAACTCTATTTAAACATATTTTTTAAGTACCGCGAGATGTGGTGGAGAGGCAGAGAGCTGAAAGATCTTGAAAAAGACAAAGTTGCGGTGAAAAAACTAGAACATGAAAAAGCAACAGCCTCTTTTAAGGAGGTGATGGAAAAATGGCAGAAATACCCTGAAGAGTGCAGATTCTGGGGCATTAATGAAAACGGCTTTAACGGGCGTCGGGGGCGGCACAAATGGAGAAAAAATGTGCTGCGACCATTTCAAGCTGAGTAGGCTTGTGACGCTCACACTACCCAATCATCTGGCACTTGAAGAGTAAAAAGATGCCCAACAAAACCTTAGGCAGCGCCGCGGTAAACCGCGCGCATCTAGGCAAGCCTTAACACAGGAGAATTAGATATGATTAAGAAAACAATTCGCACAATGACTACCACAGCAATGCTGCTCGCTGCAGTGGCGTCTGTTGTCACACCCCTGCACGCAGAAAACGAGAAGCCCCGCGAAATCACCACCCTAAGGGTCATGACTTACAATGTCTATCGCGGTGGCACGAGCCGTGGGCAAAGCTTGTCCCAAACGGCCAAGGTGATTCAAGAGGCAAAGGCAGATGTGGTCGGCCTTCAGGAGATCGGCGCCAATGCGGAGAACTTGGCACAGTTACTAGGTTGGAATCGCTACGGCAATATCTTGACGCGTTATGAGATTGTCGAGGAGAAGAGAGATGGCATCAAGATCAAACTCCCATCGGGCCAGGAGTCCTACATCTTCAACCTTCACCTGCCATCCAACCCTTATCAGCCCTACCAGCTTATGGGCATTCGACCAAAGTTTAAGAAACACAGGGATACCCCCTTCATCAAGACCGAGGCTGAGGCGATAGACGGCGCAAGAAAGGCGCGCGGTAGAGACATCGCAAGACTTCTCAGGGTGGTACGGTTCCTCCCCGACAAAGAGGTACCTGTTTTTGTGGTCGGCGATTTCAACGAACCCTCGCACCTTGACTGGACCGAAGCAGCAGCCAAAGCCGGTCGCCATCCCATGAAAGTGGAATATCCCAGCTCTAAGGCCATCGCCAAAGCAGGCTTTGGCGATGCCTATCGCACGATCTACCCCGACGAAATGAAAAAACCCGGCTTTACCTGGTCGCCCATTTACAAAGCCGATGACTCCAAGACCCACCATGATCGCATTGATTTTATCTACTTCAAAGGCAAGGGAGTCAAAGTGACCGACGCAAAGATCATCGGTGAAAACAGCGAGAACGCCGATATCGTCGTTTCCCCTTATCCCTCTGACCACCGCGCCGTGGTCGCGACTTTTACGCTAGCTAATCAAGGAAAATAATGAATAAAGTAAGTGAAACACTAATTATACTAATGCTTGCGGGTCTCTCAATAACTATCGCTAATGCAAAGCCCAATCAGGAAAAGGCTCAAGAGAAAGCAAAGGCTGCGCCTTCAGCAGGCACATTGCGTTTACCAAAAATTATTGGGTCAAATATGGTTCTGCAACGAAACAGTAGAATTAAGATCTGGGGTTGGGGTAAGGTCGGAAGCACGGTTTCTGTGAAAGGCAGCTGGTTGGATAAATCAGAAACAGGCAAAGTGGATAAGGATGGTTCATGGAACCTGTTTTTGCAAAGTGCAGGAGCGGGTGGTCCCCACAAGATTCAGATTACTGACAGCGTATCTAATGTTGTTCTGGACAATATACTATTCGGCGAAGTCTGGATCGCTTCAGGGCAGTCAAATATGGAAATGACGGTGGGAAAAGTGAGTGGGGTTTACAAGGGCGTTATTGATTATGAGAATGAACTCAAAAATGCCGTCTATCCTGAGATTCGCCTGTTTCAGGTCGGTAATTTCAGCAGCAAGATCCCCATGAACGATGTCGAAAATGGTATCAGCATGTATAAAGTCCCTGTTTCAAAGTCGACTTGGGGTTCTTGCACACCGGAGTCTGTCAGGGTTTTTGCCGCATCGGCATATTTCTTTGCCCGCGAGATCCATCGCGAACTGAAAGTACCTGTCGGCATTATTGATTCTTCATGGGGTGGAACGCTTGCTGAAGCCTGGACGCCGCTTGAGACGCTAAAGGAACTGGGGTATACCAAAGAGGTAAATAAGGCGAAGACCGCCAAGCAAAACCCCCGTGCAAAGGTCCCGTCCCGACTTTACAATGGCATGATTCACCCACTTACTTCACTGAAGATTCGTGGCGTGATTTGGTATCAGGGTGAGGGCAATACAGGTAGAGCAGCCGGTAAGTACAAAACATTATTCACAGCAATGATTGAATCATGGCGTAAGCAATTCGCTTATGAATTTCCTTTTTACTTTGCCCAGATTGCTCCCTGCAGAAGTTATGGGAAGAAAGAGTCGGCCTATCTCAGAGAGGCTCAGTTTCAGTCTTTGGAACTCAGCAAAACCGGGATGGTCGGAACCATGGATATTGCCACGGTCGAAGATATTCATCCCCCGAACAAGCAGGATGTCGGCCGACGCTTTGCGCTACTGGCATTGAAAAATGATTACGGCAAGTCCGTGGTTTCTATGGGACCGCGCTATAAAAGTTTTAAAATAGATGGGAATAAGATCTCCATTCAATTCGAGGACTCAGAAAGCCCCCTGGCAACACGTGACGGCAAAACACCGAGTCACTTTCTTGTCGCTGGTGAAGATAAAGTTTTTCATGCCGCTACGGAGGTTCTTATGAAGGATGATGAGGTCGTCGTGCACTCGGAAAAAGTCTCTGCCCCAAAAGCTGTGCGTTTCGCTTTTGACAATATCAGTGTTTCAAACCTGATGAATAAGGAAGGCTTGCCTGCATTTTCATTTAGAACGGATCGTTGGTAGCTTTGGTTTGTGTCAGCCCAAGCAGAATATTTCAGGACGGAATATTGATGTAGCGTGAGGTAAAGAAGCCGACTACTGGTGACGGCAAATAAAGGGGGGAAGTAATGGTAGGGAACTTAAGCACATGCCGAAGGTATGTAGTAGGGTAGCCACCGGATTTATCCGGTGGGTATTGTAAAAAAAATGATATTCATGCCGAAGGTATGAAGGAAACGCTTTGCCGCGTAGCTTCGGCACGCACGATGCTCTTATTCAAATACCACGGACTTAGGTCCATGGCTACATTCCTAAGCTCTTCGAGCTCAAGTGTCTGCCAATATATCTTAAGCTCCCTAAGATTAGGAGCCCCGCGGGCGGGTGAAAAATCCTTTACGCCCATGTGGTATAAGCTGGGAGCTCCGCATTCCAATGCGGATGATAAAAATTAATGCCTTCGACGAGCGGGTAGTCTCCGCGATGGTAAGGGAAATTAAGAGCTTTTAAGGTGAGATTGGCCTCTGCCCCATATTAAATTAATGAGAATAAGCTTAATTCCCCTACCCTTAGCCCTCCACAGAGCTAATTTGAGTGAATCATTCTACTCTTAATGAAAAAAAAACGTAGCAGTGATAAAAAAACTGGGTTAAATACTTACAAATGCTTTTACAGCAATACACTTTAAAAGGCGGCGACCTTAGCTGCAAGCGTATTTTCGCGTGGAAGATGAAGTCGATCTACACAAAAGCTGATACGAGGCTATCTCAGGATGCCACTAAAGAATAAAAAGAAAAGGAAGTGATTTTATGATAAAAACCCGGCTTTACCTGGTCGCCCATTTACAAGGCCGATGACTCCAAGACCCACCATGATCGCATTGATTTTATCTACTTCAAAGGCAAGGGAGTCAAAGTGACCGACGCAAAGATCATCGGTGAAAACAGCGAGAACGCCGATATTGTCGTTGCCCCTTATCCCTCTGACCACCGCGCGGTGGTCGCCACCTTCACGCTAGAAAAAGCATCAGACTCAAAGAAGCCGGATGCAGAAAATGAAAACAAATAGAAAAAGGCAAAGGAAAACAATAATGATGAATTTTGGAAATAAGATGAAAATGAAGGGTTTTAAAAGTTCTTTTCTGTTAGGTGCTTTCTTATTAATGACAGTCTTGTTTCTTGGAATGTCTTCTTGCCTAGGGACTGTTCCTTCCCATGAAATACAGCGCCTGAATAGATTGAAGTCTGCACTGGCCCCCTACATACTTCCACCCAAATTTGACGAGGAACGGGTCAAGGACTTCAATCTAAAGAATGAGAACATCGGTAAGCTGGCAGAGATTTTAGAACCACACGACATCAAGATGCAGGTTTCGGAACAGGCCATGAAACAATCATTTCCTGTGAATGGTCTGTCTGGTTTTACCATCCAGCGAACAGTTGATCAGAGCGTTCGTTTGATCAATGGGTGCTGGCTCTATGATGATAAGACTGTTTTTGTGGCTAAGGACCCCAGTGAATTTGATCAGGCACTTCAAAAAAAGTACGAGCACAAATTAGCCTTTAGCTTATTGGTTAGCCAACAAAAGTTTCAAATAAGTCAAATAGAAATGGGACCTGCTAGGTTGCCGATGAAAGTATTGACCTACATCCGATTTGGAGGGCTTCCAGAAAATCTCAAACTCGATAATATTTCCTGGCAGGATACTCCCCTGAAAGAAATATTCAGCGACCTAGAAAGTGCAGTCCGAAAAAAATTGAAAAAGAATAGTAAAGATTCAGGAAAGCAGTCTGTCGAAAGTTTTAAGATTACACTTCTTTTGGACGAGAATGAAACCTATGAACAAAGGAGAAGTTACCATTTTAAAAACAGCTCTATTGAGTCAATAATATCTACCATATGTAGAGAAAACCAACTTCACTCATCTGGCCATTCCGCTATGGACGAGCACCTGTACATCGTTCCCATGCACCCAAGTATTTAGTTGTGCTAAAAAGTGTCCTGTCCCCTATGCTAAAAAGTGTCCTGTCCCCTACATCCCTCCTACATCCCCTCTGCCTTTTGCATTCAAGAGCGGCAAGGTGACCGGGCTCCGGGCAAGAGGCGGGTTAGCTGTCGATATCGAGTCGAAAAATGGCAAGCTGGTCTCTGCTACCATACTCAGTCTGGTAGGAACAGATTGTAGCGTTCTTTACAAAGGGAAAACACGTCAACTATACCTAAAACAGGGTCAGACAATTCAGCTTGTTGAAAAAAATTTCTGACAGACATAGATGTCTAACAAAGCTTTGCACAGCGGTCCCAACGTACGTCGGGACGCGTGAACGCAGGCGTTAAGCAGGTAAGTATCGGAGCATTTATTATTAATAATGGAGTTTTTATGAAACGGATTTCACTTGCAACAGGTATTGTTTTATTTTGTTTACTAAGATTGACAGGCGTGGCTCAGGCGGCGCAGATTAACTGGGGCCCGGCGACGGATGTTTTCTTGGCTTCGGAAGTGATTAACAGCGGAACGCTGATTGAGGCCTTTAATGCGGGCGGAAAAAAGTCCGGTAGCGATCAAACGGTAAACGGCGTGCTGTTTACCGGCACCGACACGCTCCTGCCTTTGGACAAGAATGTAAACTTCTTTTCCGGAGATACAGGCGACGTGGCCTACAATGCGCTGCTCAGTTCCGCTGATTCCGGCGACGGCAAGGATCTCGTTTCTCTAGAGGTCGGCGGCGGAAAACTGACTGTCGGCACCGAATATACGATTCAGTTGTGGTATGTTGATAATCGCGACAATCTCCAGATATCTGTCGGTGACAGAGAGACCCCTCCAAACGTGGTTACGCTGAAGAGTAAGCCCGAGAAGAGTACCCCCGAGAAGAGTACCCCCGAGAAGAAGATTACCACCGGGCAGTTTGTGGTCGGCACCTTTGTTGCCGACGCAAGTACACAGACGATTACACTCAAGTCAGAAGGTTCGAACAATGTGCACATCTCAGCCTATCAGATTCGTGACCGCATTAGTGCTAAAGAGATGAAGGCTAATTTACCTAAGCAGCTGTCTGCGTTCCCATTTTCCTGGGATAAAGTAACGCGCTGGGCATATGCCCGAAAAGGCATAAATAAAAAATGGAAAAAAGAAGAGATAGATATAATGGGTACTAGGTGTAAGTACATCTGGATTCAGGAAGACAGCGAGGAATGCAACAACTTTAAGAAAGCCTACCCTAATAAGATGTATTGTTTTTCCTACATCAACCTGGAAAAGGTTTCTTATAAGCCGAATCCTTTCGAACCTAGGTATTTTCTGTATGGCAAAAATGGCGGAATATCCCTTTACTCAAGCGGGCAGATGAAATATAATCATGCAAACCCCGATTGTCGTAAATGGTGGCTGAAGACTATCACAGAGATAGCCAACTCTTCTCCTAAGTCAGATGTTATTTTCATAGATAGTCTGCAGAAAGCATTGAGAATAGCCCACGGTGATTATTATGACTGTTGGCGTGGTCGCGTATCCCCTGATTTTTTTGGAAAAGCCCTGATCCCCTTACTCAAGTCCCTAAGAGACGAGCTTTCTAAAGATTTTATCATCCAAGGTAATTTCTTAAGAGCCGCCGGCGGCTATACCAAGGACGGCAACTTCTCTTATGTTAGAGATTATATCGACAGTGCATACATGGAAGGATTTGAGGGAAAGGGCTATATACATCACACCATTGAAATTGTCCAAAAGGCCGCTGCCCAAGGGAAAATGATCGCACCCAATTTCCATGCTTCAAATAAGTGCGGGAATATCGAGGAAGCGACAAAAAAAGCAAGCCAGGCTATGCCAACTTTTTGGGCAAGGCTTGAAGCTAAGAAGCCAACACCTAAAGGTAAGAAGCTAAGGCCTAAAGATCAGAATGTATTTAATAAAGCTCAGAAGGAACAAGATGCATTAGCCTGTATGTATTCCAACTTTGATTTCAAACTGGCATATTTCCTTATAATGGCCGGCGAGAATTCATATATGCGCATTTCAAATCAGGTTGTGGCGGAGCGTGCAGGGACAGACATGTTTGGGATTGTCCCGCCATTCCCGGAATTTGACAGAAAACTGGGTAGGCCTATTTCTGCCGGTGTCAGGGTAAGCGCTACCACCTGGCAACGGAAATTTGAATATTGCAAGGTGACTCTGAATGTTGATCATGACATCGCAGATATCGACTGGAGTTATCGCAGTGATGATAAATATGGAACAGAAAATATGGCTCTAGGCAAGCCGGCTACTCAGAGTAGCACTGTTGAGGGAGGTGTTGCTTCAAGAGCGGTTGATGGTAATACTGACGGGGATATGTCTAAGGGGTCTGTCAATCAGACTGGTAGTGGACCGGCCTGGTGGCAAGTCGATCTGGAAGCAATTAGGGAAATCGGCAAGATAGACGTCTGGAACCGGACAGGTAAGGAATCATCTCGTACTGCTGACTTTTATGTTATGGTCTCAATGGATCCTTTTTTATCAAAAGACCTAAAAGAGACCCTGGCTCAGCCGGGTGTAACCGCTGTCAAGGTCGACGGCAAATGCGGTACTCCGTCTTCTCTACCGTTCAATATCGCAGGCCGGTATGTCCGGGTTCAGTTAACCGCTACCGCCGGGATTATAAATATGGCTGAAGTCCAAGTCTGGTCGGCGCTGGCGCGGAAGAATAATCCACCTGTCGCCACCGGGCAGAGCGTGAAAATGGCTATCAATAACGCCCTTGACATTACGCTCAGCGGAAGTGATGTTGAACTGGACACCTTGACGGCATCGCTCGATACCATGCCGAGTCATGGAAAGGTAACTCTGGTTGGCAATGTGGCAACCTATCAGCCGGACAAGGATTACTCCGGTCCGGACAGCTTCACCTTCAAGGTGAAGGATGCAGACTTAACCAGCAAGGCGACGGCCACTGTCTCTATCGCGGTCGAATCATTGCTGTACGCTCATTGGGCGTTTGATGAGACCACCGGATCGGTCGCTAAGGATTCGTCTGGATACGGACGGGACGGCACCATAGTCAATGGGAAATGGGTAAAAGGGGTCAAAGGCAATGCGCTCAACTTTAATGGCACCAGCACGACCGTGAAATTGCCCGCGTCAACCTTCGCTTCGATCAGTGACGAAATCACGATTGCGATGTGGGTTAATGGGGGTGACGAGTCGACGAAGGGTTGCAATATCTTCAGTGCTCCGGCTGGGTCTGGCAAAAAGGAGGGGTTAGGTATTCTTCTGCCGTTTTCCTCCGGCTTTGTTTATTGGGATGCCGGAAAAGGCGAAAAGGGGCTTGATCGCATTAGGAAGCGGGCGAAGCCGGATCAGTATAAAGGCGCGTGGAACCATTGGGTCTTTACCAAAGATGCGAAGACTGGTGTGATGAGCATCTATCACAATGGAGCGTTATTTATGACTGGTACCGGCAAAATAGGCTCGATCGGAACGATCTCTGGCGCCTCCATAGGGGGGGCGGGAAGTTGATCTATAATGGCGCGATCGATAATGTCCGAGTGTACAAAAAAGCTCTAAGTGCTGATGAAGTCAATGAGTTATACCTGAAGAAGAAATAATTAAGATCAAGAGTGGCTGAGAAACAGAAATCGAACAAAGCATTGCACAGCGATCCCGACGTACGTCGGGATGCGTGAACGCAGGCGTTGGCACCATAGAGGGAATATATAAAAAGATGAAAGCAGAGCTAAGTGTATTGATCGCCCCGATGGTTATTACCCTCCCATTTGCCGGCATGGCCGATGTGCGGCCTGCGGGATTGTTTGCCGATGGCATGGTGATTCAGCGTGAAACAAAAGCACCCCTCAATAAGTCTTTGGATAGACCATTAATCATCTAAACTGTGAATTATTTGCACTTTTTTACAATCACGTACTTTCTCATTAAGTATTAATTCCATCGCGGCTTCAAAACCGAAAATTTTCGGTTTTGAAGCCGCGATGGCGTACTTTATAAAATAAAAAAAGTGAAATCATCAAATAATTTATAACGTAATCAATAGCTCACTCTCTGCATTTTTTTATTCAAAAAAATTACGCATTAGATAAACAATCTTTTAAATTTGTTCCCATTCTGTATCATCTGGAGAGCGATGGCAAAGAAATATCAATTTCTTCTTGCAATTCTAAGGCCAGTTTTTTTAGTTTGGCTGGAGAATTCCTCTGAGTAAAAAGTTCAGCTCTCTTGGACAGGTCATGAGCTGGAGGCACCATGATGATAGCTTTCGGCCCAAAGAATCAGGAGATCGTCACGGATTCACACAACAATCGTTTCCTCTACCGTGCCAGCGCTGATGAGCCCTTTCAAATTACTCCAATAGCGGTGAAAGGTCAACACTCACTTGTCTACAACCCAGCAGACAAGCTCTACTACGCAAACGATACCGCAAATCATCGCATCATCTCTTTCTCTGACCTCAGCACTAGCAAGATCACTGCTGAAACCAAAACCATTGCCGGCATAAAGCTGAATCGCCCGCACGATATTGTGGTCGATCCTGCGTCGGCTTGGATCTATGCAATCAATCCAAACTCTGGGCAGGTCTTTCGCTTCACCGCGATCGGCGAAAACGAGTCGGTGCTATCGGTACCTGTGAAGGGCTACGCGCGGGCACTGACGTTTGCCAATGGCAAACTCTATGTCATTGGATCGTCGAGGGGCCGGATCGTAGAAATTGTGGATTGGGAGACGCCCACGTTCAAGATTTACGATAGTTTCGCTCCCACAAAGAAGAATGGCCCTGCGGGTTCCTGGAGTACGACTGGGCTCGTTCTCAATGATGCCGAGTTCTTTGACGGCTTCTGGTATGCCACTAGCTACTTTACCAAGTCATTTGCCAAGGGCTCCAACTTCGATGAGAATAAATTCATCAGCTTCAAAACTATGGATGACTTCGTCAAGGGCAATTGGACTGATCTAAGCAATCTCGTTCCCACGGGAATGACCCCCTATTACCTCACGGTAAATAGGGGCAAACTTTACCTAGCCATCTTCCATCATGAGTCGCATGGAAACGGCGACTCCATCCTTCAGTTCACGCCATTGAAATAGCCCCCAATGAAAGACAAATAAACGAATAGGGGGTCTGAAAGAGACGCGGTAATGCACCTCAGTCGAACAAGACCAAAAGATGAAGTATCTACCGATACAGCCCAGAAAGCCTTCGTCTAAATTTTTAAATTATATTAAATAAAAAAAACGAAGCAGTCATAAAAAATCCGTGTTAATTAATTACAAATACTTTCACGATTAACCAGTTAAGAGTGTAAAACTTGATATAGCTATTTTTTAGTAGCATATTAATTACATCTAATAAGGAGATGTATTATGCCTAAGAATAAAGTTCAGTTTCAAGTTGGAGTTAGCTTTCCAGAATTCATCAAAACTTTTGGAACCGAAGAACAATGTAGTGCTTACCTGGAAAGCTGTAAGTGGCCTAATGGCTTTAAATGTGACACATGCGATAGTGATAAGTATTATCGCTATAAATCAGGAAGCCGCACAATCTTTCAATGTAAAGCCTGCCGTAAAAACCATCGCTTAACAGCGGGTACTTTATTTCATCGAACGAAAGTTCCTCTCCAGAAATGGTTCTTAGCTCTCCATCAAATAAGTCAATCAAAGAACAGTGTTTCAGCATTAGAATTACACCGTCACATTGATGTGAACTATAAAACTGCTTGGTTAATAAAGCAGAAAATTATGCAGATGATGTATGAGCAGGACAGTAAGTATAAACTTAAAGGCTTGGTTGAAATAGACGATGCTTACCTAGGCGGTCGACTGGAAGAAGGTAAACGAGGTAGAGGTTCAGAAAATAAGTCTCCATTTATAGCTGCCGTAGAAACTAACGAAAATCGGAATCCAGTTTTTGTTAAACTGAGTCCTGTATCGGGTTTTTCTTATGAAGTTATTAAACAATGGGCTATAGATAATCTTGAGGAGAACTGTGATACAATTTCAGATGGACTTAGAGGTTTCAGTGTCTTAAAAGAAGTAAGTAATCATAGCGTTTTAGTTACTAGTAAAGCAAAAAAAGAAGAAATAGAAAGTACTTTTAAATGGGTCAATACAATTTTAAGTAACATCAAAACCTCAATTTCGGGGACTTTCCACTCTTTAAAATTCGATAAATATGGTTTCAGGTACCTTGCGGATTTACAGTTTAGGCTCAATAGAAGATTTGACCTCAGGAAAATGTTTTTTGGCTTAATATCTAAAGCTATGGCTACATCACAGAAACCTGTTAAATATCTTAATACATCGTTAACTGGTTAATCGTGAATACTTTTATAGCAACACACTTTGAAACGAAGGGATGCCCAAGTTGCCCACGTTTAATATCGCTAATGATCTCGCTGAAAAAAATGAGCTATCCAAGCAATATCCGGAACTTGTCAAAGGCCTTGCTGACAAACTGGAGAAGCCAGGCCAATCAGGCAGGAGCCTTGCTCCTTAGGAGCAGCGAAAGCAAAAAATCAATTAACTATAAGGCAACACTCAGGAATCACTTGATTTTAATATACCTTTTATCTCATTAGATTAGCATAAAATGTAGATGTCTACTACATAAACAAATGTTAATAAGCATATTATAACTAATTCAAGCCCTGTAAGTTACTATACTTTGCGGTTCAAGCGGCGAAGATCGTGCTCAATGGAGATAGCATTACTAAAGGGGGGGTGGGCAAGTGGTGTCACGGGGGCCTTTAATGGTAGGGAACTTAAGCACATGCCGAAGGTATGTAGTAGGGTAGCCACCGGATTTATCCGGTGGGTATTGTAAAAAAAATGATATTCATGCCGAAGGTATGAAGGAAACGCTTTGCCGCGTAGCTTCGGCACGAAGGATGCTCTTATTCAAATACCGCGGACTTACGTCCATGGCTACATTTCTAAGCTCTTCGAGCTAAAGTGTCGGTCAATATATCTTAAGTTCCCTGACATTAGGAGCCCCGCGGGCGGGTGGAAAATCCTTTCCGCCCATGTGGCAAAAGCTAGGAGCTCCTCATTCCAATGCGGATGATAAAAAATAATGCCTTCGACGAGCGGGCAGCCTCCGCGATGGTAAGGGAAATCAAGAGCTTTTAAAGTGAGATTGGCCTCTGCCCCATATTAAATTAATGAGAATACCCTTAATTTCCCTACCATTAGCCCACCACAGAGCTAATTTGAGTGAATCACTCTAATCTCAATGAAAAAAAAACGTAGCAGTCATAAAAAAACTGGGTTAAATACTTACAAATACTTTTACAGCAACACACTTTAAAAGGCGGCGACCTTAGCTGCAAGCCTATCTCCGCGTGGAAGATGAAGTCGATCTACACAAAAGCTGATACGAGGCTATCTCAGGATGCCACTAAAGAATAAAAAGAAAAGGAAGTGATTTTATGATAAAAAACAAATGGATATGGCTGGCTCTCGCGCTCATCACTTGCGTGTCGTTTACACATGCTTCGGCGAAGACTACGGTGCGCCCTAATGTGTTGTTGATTGCGATTGACGATCTTAACGACTGGATTGCTTGCATGGGTGGGCACCCGCAGGCAAAGACACCGAATATGGATCGGCTCGCCGCGCGCGGGGTGCTTTTCAAGAATGCGCACTGCCAAGCACCGGTGTGTAACCCGTCACGCGCCAGTATGATGACCTCGCTCTATCCAAGTACAAGCGGGGTTTACTTTCTGACTCCTGATCTTAGCCGATCGCCGGTCGCAAGAAAAAACACCTTGTTGCCCAAGCGTTTTCAAGATGATGGCTATTACGTGACGGGTGCCGGCAAGCTCTTTCATGGGAATCATAACAAAACACACATGCCCAATTATGCAGGATCATTTGGTGGGTTTGGGCCTTTGCCCAAGAAAAAAATCACTTCTTTTCCCGGCGGAAGGATATGGGACTGGGGCGTGTTTCCGGCAAAAGATGACTTGATGACGGATCATAAAATAGCCGCCTGGGGCGTCGAGCAATTGGCTACGCAATATGATAAACCACTATTTCTGGCGACGGGTTTTTACACTCCGCACGTTCCGCAATATGCACCGCAGAAGTGGTTCGACCTCTATCCCCTTGAAACATTGCAACTACCTAAGGTGGCAGAAAATGATTTGCAGGATATTTCTGAGTACGGGATCAATCTGACTCGCCTCAAGCATGTGGCACCGAGCATGGAGTGGGTTAAAAAGAATAATCAATGGAAGTCGCTAGTTCAGTCTTATCTTGCCTGCATTAGTTTTACCGACCATCAGGTGGGGAAACTACTCGATGCATTGGATAAGAGCCCGTACAAAGACAATACATATATTGTGCTCTACACCGACCACGGTTTTCACCAAGGCGAGAAGGAGCGATTTGCCAAGCGCAGTTTGTGGGAAGACGGAACCCGTACGCCGATGATCATTGCCGGGCCGGGCATTGTTAAAGGTGAGCTGTGTTCAAAGCCGGCACAGTTGCTCGATATCTATCCGACGCTGCTGGAGCTGACCGGCTTGAAAGCCGACCCCAAATTAGAGGGGAATTCACTCGTTCCACTTCTGAAAAATCCACAGACAGATTGGCCGCATATGGCGCGTACAAGTTTCGGTCCTGGTAACTATTCAATCGTTTCCGAGCACTACCGCTACATCCAGTACAATGATGGCTCGGAAGAGTTCTACGACCGCGCAAAAGACACGCACGAATGGGATAACGTGATCACCAATCCGGAATACGCAGCGATGATCAAAAAGCACCGCGCGCAGATCCCGCAGCAGCGTCACGAAATTCTGGGTCAAAGCTCAACCGGGCACAAATCATTTGAGGCTAGTGAAGCGCTTAGTCGCGGCGAAGCCGTCCCGGTGGACAAAAAGGTAAAGAAGAAGAAGAGATAGAGGAGATTATCTGATTATGATATATACAAGAATAATGGCTTTGCTTTTGATCGTGACGACCGTATCGGCGACCGAACTTGATACAAGTAAATCGCCCAATATTCTTCTCGTTCTGGTCGATGATATGGGGTATTCCGACCTAGGATGTTACGGTGGAGAGATCAATACACCGACTATTGATAGTTTAGCGTCAAAGGGTTTGCGCTACTCGCAGTTCTATAACAGTGCTCGTTGCACGCCAACACGAGCAGCGATTCTGTCAGGTTATTACGCTCAGCAAATCAACCGCGATTCCGTTCTTGACTTAAAGGGAAAAGGTGTGCGCCCAAAGTGGGCGCGCTTGTTGCCGAAATATCTGAAACCTGCCGGATACCGCTCCTATCACTCCGGCAAGTGGCACATTGATGGCAAGCCAATGGGGAATGGATTCGATCGTTCGTTATATATTGATAATCATGGTGAATTCAGTCCCAAGGTGCTTTTAAAAAACGGCAAAAGAATAGAACCCAAGGATGGATTTTATGCAACGATCGCGGTGGCGGATCATGCAATAGAAGTGCTCAAGGAGCATCAGGCCCATCATGCGGACAAACCTTTCTTTTCCTATGTTGCATTTACCGCCCCCCATTTCCCCTTGCAAGCCTTGCCTGAGGATATTGCACGGGTAGGGGACCGCTACAAAGTCGGGTGGGATGTCATTCGCAATCAGCGCTGGGAAGGTTTGCAGAAACGGGGATTGATCAAGGGATCGCTCTCGAAGGTGGAGTACAATCAAGGCCCTCCGCTCGATTTTTCTGAACAGCTCAAAGTCCTTGGTGAGGGCGAGGTAACTCGTCCCATTCCTTGGAATGATCTCACTGAGAAACAGAAAGAGTTCCAGCAAGTCAAGATGACGATTCATGCCGCAATGATCGAACGGATCGACATCGAACTTGCCCGCATTATCAAACAAGTCAAAGCAATGAATTCCTTTGAGGATACCGTGATATTCTTTTTGTCCGATAATGGTGCCAGTGCGGAAATGATGGTGCGTGGTAATGGCCATGACCCTGAAGCTGCACCAGGTTCGGCAGGCAGTTATTTATGCCTGGGGCCGGCTTGGTCGACGGTAGCCAACACGCCATTTAGAAAGCATAAAATCTGGGCACATGAAGGCGGTAGCTGTACCCCCTTTATTGTTCACTGGCCAAAACATATTTCGCAATCTGGAGCGATCCGGGAAACAAGCGGGCATGTAATTGACCTGGTTCCCACCATTCTCGATTTAGCCGGCCTAAAGATGGCAAAGCAACGGGTCCCATTCCCGGGCAAAAGCCTGCTCCCCTCATTTCGGAAGGACACGGAGGACGATCGAGTGCTCTGGTGGTCCCACCGAGGGAATCACGCCGTCAGAAATGGAAACTGGAAGCTGGTCAAAAGCAAAGATGGCTCTTGGGAACTTTATGATCTAAAAGAAGACCGCGCAGAAACGAATGACCTAGCCGCTCAATATCCAGAAAAAGTCAAAGCGCTCACGAAGCAATGGGAAGCCCAAGTTGAGCAGATTCGGCAAATAAAGAAGCTGAAGTAAGGCTACTTAATGCATCATCAAGAAGAGGTAAAGCCAAAATGAATACTAAAACTAAGAGGTGAGTCATATGAAAAAAATATTCCTAATGGGATTGCTGACGGCAGCTTGCTGTTTTGCAGACCGCCCAAGCAAACCTAATGTAATCCTGCTCTTGACTGATGACCTCGGCTGGCAAGATGTAAAATGCTACGATATTGATGCACCATCTCCGATGGAGACACCCAATATTGATGAGCTGGCGAAAAAGGGTGTGCAGTTCTGGCAAGGCTATTCACCCGCACCGAGCTGTGCGCCGTCGCGAGCTGCGATCCTGAGCGGAACCCACCCCGCTCGAGCCCAACAAACACATGTCTCCGGAGGCACCCCTCCAGCACCATATCGCAAGACGCTGCACCGTATGATGCCACCCTGGTATAGAGCAAGTATGCCCATAGAAACCTTCACACTTGCCCAAGCACTACGAGACAATGGCTACATCACCGGACATAGTGGCAAGTGGCATTTATCTAAAGTTTATGGTGGCTATCCGCAACCGCAGGATCATGGCTTTGATTGGAGCCGTAATAACCATGGCATTCTCACTGCAATGAAACCTCATCGCTTAAGCGGATTTGCCACAAATCAGGCCGACGACCCCTATCGCCTCGACGAAAAGGGCTTCTGTACTGACCAAAATAGTGAAGACGCCCTCACTTTTGTTCGCGAAAACAAAGACAAAGCCTTCTTCCTCTATTACGCCACCTTTCTCGTTCATACCCCGGTTCAAACACGCAGTGAACGACTGCTGAAAAAATATTGCGATAAATTGGGAGTAAAACTCCCTAAAAACCCGAAGGAGTGGAAGGGAGAGGGACAAACAAACCCATTTTACTGTGCCATGGTTGAGGAACTCGACTATTATGTAGGCGAGCTCTTCGATTACCTCGATACCACCGAGGATCCGCGCTGGCCGGGGCATAAACTCAGCGAAAACACCTATATCATTTTTACCTCCGATAATGGCGGCATGGAAAAAATCCCTGGCGAGATCATTACCGATAACTACCCCCTGCATCGCGGCAAAATTTCGGCCATGGAGGGCGGCGTCCGTGTCCCCCTCATTATCACCGGTCCGGGAATTACAGCCGGTCAGCAATCAGACGTCATGATTAATGGCCTCGATTTTTATCCCACGATTCTTTCTTGGACGGGAACTCAAAAACCCAAAGATAAAACCTTGGATGGTTGCGATATTTCCAAGCTACTCGTAAAAAACCCAGCTGACCCAGCACTTATACGAGAGCAAGATGGCTCGGTTCGCGACACCATGCTCTGGCACTTTCCCAACAGTGTGGCCTTGGAAAGTACAATCCGCATCGGCGATTATAAACTGATCCGTAATTATGATCACGTCAATAATATAAATGCGCCCGAGTTAGAGCTCTATCGTTTATACGAAACTCGCGAGGGCAAACAAGTCCGCGATGACATCGAAGAATCAAAAAACCTCGTAAACAGCATGGCGGAAAAAGCCCAATCAATGAATCAAAAACTCACAGAAGCTCTAACAGGCATGAAGGCTAGCTATCCCTATTACAACCCCCATTACAAAAACCCACTTCCGGGCAAAGAGAAAGTGCCTGTGGTGCTATCCCACAAGCAGCAAGGCTCGGTGGTGGAATGTCGCTATCGGGAGAATGGAGGCAAAGTGATACGAGCCAATCTGCTGTATACCCTGAATGGTGGCGAGCCTGCAGAAGAATGGTTCCGGATGCCAGCCGAGGTGATGCCCGGGATGAAGGTGAGGGCCTCACTGCCTAAAGGGACGAGTCATTATCTTATCAACCTCATTGATGAAAACAATTTCCTCGTCAGCTATCCTGATATGGATAAGCCTACACCTAACAAGCCGGCTTCAGCTAAAGCGCTTAGCGCCGTAAGATGAAAATTTGCCGTATCAAAGGCTGGCAAATCTTTGCGAGCTTAGGGGCTCTGCCTAATGGATAGGAACTTAAGCAAAATTTTATTAAATTTAATATGGAGCTCTGCCCCAAACCCTGCAAGGAGCGGCCACTCCTTAACCAGGCGGATGGATTGAATACAGCACTCTGTTTAACTAAGATTAAGCATAGGAGCGCAGCGACTAGCGTCGGGATTCTTGCCGTACGGGCAATAAAATTTTGCCTGTGTGGCAGCACCCTCCGGTGGCCGAGGAGCCCTCGTAATGAAAGGGAACTTAAGCAAATCTAAGGTTAAAATTAAGCGCGGGCGCGCAGCGATTAGCGTCGGGATTCTTAAGGGGTACTTGCCGTACGGGCAACTAAAAAACATTTGCCTGTGTGGCAGCACCCTCCGGCGAGCGGGGAGCCCCCGCGGGCGTAATATTTTTCATGAATCTGTGCTTAAAATACCCTTAATTTCCCTACACTTAGCCCACCACAGAGCTAATTTGGGTGAATACTTATAAATTCGATAAAAAAACGTAGCAGTCATAAAAAATCCGTGTTAATCACTTACAAACACTTTTATATGAAGAGCGTTTCTTCATGGCAGATGAAGTCAATTTACAAAAAGGCTACTGCCAGTGATTGACCCTCGGGCACACATGAACCAGTATATTATGAATAGAAAAACTCATAAAAAAAACTTAAAGGAAAAACAACAATGAATAAAGCTCACTTTATAAAATCCATCCTATTCGCGGGATTAATCATTCCCGGATTTACTTTCAGCCTCTTTGCGGAGCCCGCAAAAAAAGATCAAAGCAGTACGACTAAACTCCGAGTTATCGCATATAATGTCGCTTGTGGCCAATGGGCTAGCCCTGAACGAATCGCCGAAGAACTCAAATCTCTCAAGCCCGATATCGTCTTGCTTAGTGAAGTTCCCATAGCTAATCGCGGCAAAAAGGTAAAGGACTGGTCACAACGTATGGCAGATGCTCTCGGCTTGCCTCACGTACAAGTGGGAAACTCTTCCTCCGCGGGGCATAAGGACTCAGATTTATCGGGTGATTATAATGGCAAATACAAGTCCATTCTCAGCCGAACTCCCCTAAGTAAAGGCAAGAATTTCTTGCCAGAAGGGAGTGGTTGGGCACGCGCTAGCGCTCTTCGTGTCGAGACCAAAATCGCTGGTCGGAAGTTCGCCCTCTATTCTCTGCACTTGCCAGGCTACGCGCACAACAAGCGTCAGCCAAGTAAAATCGAGGCTTGGCAGGGGTCAAAACATAAAAGTTTGGCGGATCAAATCAATTCAGAAGATGCCTCATACGACATCATTGTCGGCGGTGATTTTAATGAATGGACCGATGGCCTCGTTATGAAATCTTTTGCAGAATCCACTCAGCTTAAAAATAGCGTGACGCCACACTCCATTGACCATATCCTCTACAGTACAAAAAGGCCCATCACTCTTCTTGACGTTAAACGCGATTGGGGACCCAAGAACCAAAACGATAAGAACCTAAAATCCGATGGCTGCCTCTCCGATCATCCTTGGATCTATTGTGAGTTCGAAATCCCTGTCGCCACGGCTTCCAAATCACGCAAAAAATAAGCATTAAAAAGAGCTTTTTTTAATATTTTCTCGATTAGCTAGAGCATTTCAACCCCTGGGTACGCCAAGCACCTGCTTGGCATTTGCTAACACCCTTCAAAACCTGGGTACGCCAAGCACCTGCTTGGCATTTGCTAACACCCTTCAAAACCTAGGTACGCCAAGCACCTGCTTGGCATTTGCTAACACCCTTCAAAACCTAGGTACGCCAAGCACCTGCTTGGCATTTGCTAACACCCTTCAAACCCCATCTGCATAAGCACTTGACCACTTCCACTTTTTAGCTTCTTGACACAGGCCTGCCTTCACCGGATTCTGATGAATGTAGTCAATGGCTGTATAATAATGCTTTTCACTTCGAATATAGCGATCCCAATAATCTCTCATCCAAAAACGTTTAGCATCAAGTGCTAAGCCCAAATTAAATTCTTCATTATTTTGGAAGGCCCATTTACCTGTATATGAGCGCCAAGACTGAATGATTTTTGCTAGGCTAACTTTTGGTTTTATTAGGACATGAACATGATTTGGCATAATGCACCAGGCTATCAATTGATAACGTTCATCATCAAAGCGTATTAATGACTCTTTCATGACCTTTGCCATATGTTGATTATTCAACGCACAACAACCATATCCTGCATCCAGGTATTGATCGATCAGCTTTCTTCGCTTAATATCTAAATCGTCTTCTCCAAGAATACTTAAATCCACTTCTAAAACGCGCAAAACCTTCTGGGGTAAACTATCTGCTAAGCGAAATGTAAGCGATTGATACACGTCCGAATTATCATAGTGAGGTAAATAACCACGACTATGCCAATTTTTTGAATCTTTTTCCATACCTAAGTCCTTCTTTACTCTGAAAAATAACTTAGCGATCCCCCAATAGCAATTTTTTGACATGTGAGATTGCTTGGTTTGTCAGCTATTGCCAAGCAGGTGCTTGGCGTACCCAAGTGGTGCTTGGTTTGTCAGCTATTGCCAAGCAGGTACTTGGCGTACCCACGTCCTATCTTTTGCGGAAGAAAGGGTGAAATCACTCTTTTACAGCAACACACTTTGAAACGAAAGGATGCCCAAAAAAAGTATCCTGTCCCCAAAGCTCCCGTTCCCAAAGCTCCTAGTCGCTTTTATGTCGTCGCTAATCGTGTAAAAGTCCAAAACTAGCCAAAGGAAATACAAAAATTCTCGTCCTTTTTTTTTAAAATCCTGTCCCAAACTTATGATTTTTAGTAGTTTACGTCATATATTAATTTAATATAAGAAAAATTTATTTTGGATGTTGCGCTAGTCAAAATTCTTTGTTTAATAATTTATAACACAATTTAACAGGAGTTGAAACATGAGAAAATTTACTTTGATAGAGCTTTTAGTGGTCGTTGCCATTATTGGTATTTTGTCTTCTCTTTTATTACCTACTTTGGGTAAAGCAAGAGATAAAGGGAAAGCAGCAGTTTGTCTAAGTAACCTAAAACAACTTGGCTTTGCATTTAATATGTATGCCGAAAACAATAATTTCTTTGCTCCTTTCACTAGTCGGGATGGCGGTGGGCGAAATACCTGGGATGATTACTTATCCGGCTATGATGGACGTGATGCTGTGGCTAATTTGAATGATGGAGCCTACGCTAAATCCGTCCTTGGTGAATCCTATGCTGCTGTATATAGGTGCCCATCAGATGATGTCAAACGTGACCTTTGGGGTAACACAGATGTTGTAGGAAGAAGCTATTCAATAACTCAAATGGTTCCGGGCGATGGAAACCCTCGTTTTCTAGGCATGTCCTCAGGTACTGAAACAAGAAATTTTGGTGATTTAAGCAAACCTAGTAAAACGATTACCCTCATCGAATATCATGATACACTGAATGCTTTGAGTCAAGGGGCTGGAGATGATAGACGCGTTATTCAATATAAAGGTAAAGATGACATAGGTGAAACACCTCATGATGGCAAGGCGAATTTCCTCATGGCAGATGGTCATGTTGCGAAGTATACATTTCTTCAAACCTTACAAAAATCTGACGGCTCCATAGCGAGCACTTCTGATATTAGAAACACTATCTGGGATGCTTCAAAATAAGTGTTAAAAGCACGTAAATTGACTTAAGATCTAACTAATAAAATCGAAGGACAGGCCGTAGAAAAAGGCTGATCGAAAGGAGTCTCAAAACGAGAAAATTAAAGGGCAGGCCTTGGTCAAATTGTTTGAGAAGTCGTGGGGATTTTAATTAAAAGGTGAAAGTGGTTATCCATGAAAACATAATCAATCACCTGATAACTGAGTTTAGCGGAGCCCGTAAAAAATAGTTCCTTGAGTTTATATTTCTCAATATCTTTAAATAACATGCGACCGCCAGCAATACGATTAGTCACAAGATAATAAACAAGCCTAATCCTTCTTCTATCCTCCCCTCTATTTTGGGTAAACGTATTGAATTATAAGCTAGGAAACCCAATGCATAAAAAATCTATCTTTAAGAAAAAAATCATTGTGGGAATGATGCTTTGTTTCTCCATGGGTATGACCTTTGCCGCTGACCATTCGAAACCCAACATCGTGCTCATGTTCATTGACGATATGGGCTATGGCGATATCGGGCCCTTTGGCAACAAGGTCAATAAGACCCCCAACTTGGATCGGATGGCGGAGGAGGGCATCAAGCTCACTCAATTCTACGTCGCCAATACCGCATGCACCCCATCGAGGGCCGCCTTACTCACTGGAAGCTACGCCCACCGCATCGGCATGGACGGGGGGAACGGAAACTTGGTGGTCACTTTTCCCGGAGACAAACGGGGATTAAACCCGAGCGAAATTACTATCGCCGAAATGCTACGGGAAAACGGCTACGCCACCGCTTGCTTTGGCAAGTGGCATCTTGGTGACCAACCGGAGTTTATGCCTCTTAAACAAGGCTTCGATACTTACTTTGGCATTCCCTATTCCAATGACATGTGGCCGCTGCACACGCGGCGCAATCCCATCACCAATAGGAAGTATGACCCCCTCCCGGTGATGAAACAGGACAAGGTGGTGGCTCATGTTGCGGATGAGTTTGATCAGTCACTGCTGGCGGAAGTCATCACCAACGAAGCGATTGCGTTCATTGAGAAAAATCAGCACCAGCCGTTCTTTTGTTATATACCGCACGCCCATGTCCATCACCCACGCTATGCCCGTCCCGAGTACCTCGAACGTGCAGAGGGCAACGTTGACCGTGCCCATGTCGAGGAAGTGGACGACAGCATCGGGCGCGTTCTCCAGACCTTGAGGGATCTCAAGCTGGATCATAATACCCTGGTGATTTTCACCTCCGACAACGGCCCCGCCAGCGGTATGAGCAGTGGTCCCTTGCGTGGTGCAAAAGGTGGGGCAAAATACGAAGGACACATGCGGGTGCCCACGCTCGCCTGGTGGCCCAGAACCATACCGGGGGGCATCACCAGCAAAGAAATTGGAGTCACCACCGACCTGCTCCCCACTTTTGCAAAGCTTAGCAACTCTATCGTTCCAAGCGACCGGATCATTGATGGCAAAGACATCACCAATATCCTGCTTGGTAAACAGGATGCCCGATCCCCCCACCAATTGCACTTCTATGAGAACGAAGGAATTCGCAGGGGAGACTGGAAACTGGTCAAAAAAGCGAGAAGAAATAAAGTTACGCTCGAGCTCTATGATCTATCCACAGATCTCGCG
This sequence comes from Lentisphaera profundi, assembly GCF_028728065.1. Taxonomy (GTDB): domain Bacteria; phylum Verrucomicrobiota; class Lentisphaeria; order Lentisphaerales; family Lentisphaeraceae; genus Lentisphaera; species Lentisphaera profundi. The sequence continues at coordinate 579,313 of NZ_CP117812.1, forward strand.
GAAAGAAAAGACCTGTCTGATGCACACCCGGAAATAGTCCGGGAATTGGACCGTCTTTTAAAAGAACACGCTTCCAGCATTGCCGCCAATTTGCGCCCCGCTGGTTTTGCCCAAAAACCAAAGCCCATTCTCACTAAGTCGGGGAATCTACCCACCCTGAAGCAATATCTCGGAAAATAATATAACCATCAACGCCACACTCAATCATTCAAAAAACAGGTCGCCTGAAATGAAAATGTCTATCAATGGCAAAATCGCCCTCGGTCTCCTCTTACTCTTTATAGTCGTTCCGACGATCCTCTACTGGACAGCGAGCTACCCGTCCGTCGCCATGGAGCGCGACTTGGACGGGTCTTTCCAAACCGTGGAGGGAGGGAGTTACCGTAACTGGGATTTAACAGCTGGCTTCCAGCACAGCAAAAAACCTGAGGGTGGCAAAAATGTACGTACATACAAGTTCCCTGAAATCCCCCTGCGACTCTCTTCGGCCACAATCGTCGATCTCTCCGGAACTAGACTGTCACGTCGGGTCGCATACGAGTTCATGAACGAGCTTATGGAGGCACCCGAGATACAGCGTGTGGACTTGCAGACAGCAGGAGACCTCCTCGAGTCACCGCGTCTGGGTGAATTGATCTTCGTCATCGAGGAACTTGAGCACAAAGCACTGGGTATCGGGGTCATCGAGCATGCGAGCGCAAGCTACCGAGTTGACGCGGGCTACATCCCTGATCGCAATTGGGATCAGCTCAGAGGCACTCGCACATCAGCGCGTATCAACATGAGTGTCAAGGCAAGCACAACTTACATTGGAACTCCTTTCGGTGCCACCCAAAAGCTTGCAAAAGCAATCGCCGCTCAGCTGGACGCATCCAAGACTCTCGCAACTTTTCGAGAGAAAGAGGAGCCGGTGCCAAATCCTCCGGTCTTTATGATTCCGGAGCAGGCCGACCTCGCTGGATTCTCACGGATCGCCGAGGCGACGGGTCTTGGGCCGGTGCCAATCTTCGCGGGCTCTAGAATTGGCCGTGAGGGGGAAGCATTCTGGCGCTACGTGGGCAACAATGCCCATGACCGGATCGACCGCGCGCTCGAGACCTTGGTCAAGGAGGGGTGGATTAATCTACACTGCGGCAATCGGGGTGTCAGCGGACGAACTGAGCGCGCCTTCCTCCAGAAAGGAGATGTGATCGCCGAGTGGATCTATGAAAAGGGCAAGACGTCCCCTAATATACTCTGGGTGCACGTCTGGAGGGATACCCCGGAGGATAAGCTACGCGCCCAGTGGGAGGAAGCGCAGCGAGGCGGCCCCGAAGTCGTCAGTGCGTTCCTTGCGAACCTTGCCCTGCCTCAACGCCATCTTATCGAAGGCCCTGATAAATCTGATTCCAACCAAGCACAGGAATAAAATGAACTGTGTAACACCTCATGCAATGACCCGGAAAATTCCATTTCGTACATTATTAAAATCGCTTGCTATCGGAACACTCTTGATAGCGATTCCCTCATGGGCTGAAGAACGAGTCTTGCTCGACTTCAATATGAAAACTCCTCCACCTGCGGACTGGGCTATAGAAGGCTATGCCTTTGGCACGCACAAGCCTACCCCTGCCGAGCGACAGAAACAGGCACTCGGCACGCGCAACCAGCGCTATGTTCAGAAAGGGAGCATGACCTCGCCCGCATTCACGATCGAGTCGGACTACCTGAAGATTGAATGCGCCGGAACGTACCACCCCACGAAAATTGCGGTGGTGTTGATGGTGGACGGCAAGGAGCTGCGCACCTGCTCGCCCGAACCTGGATACGGCTTTCTAGGTGCCAAGCTGCCGAGTCCGCGGATGTTTATAGCACCAGATCCCGCCAAATATTTTTTCGATGTCCGCACTTTGCGCGGCAAGCAGGCCGTGCTAGAAATCCGCGACCAACATTACGACGGCCTGTTCTTTGACGTAAAGATCACCGCGACTGACCAGGGACCGGCCAAGGGGCAGGCTATTATCACTAAGGCAGTCAACTGGGTAGAGGCTCATTTTGAAACAAAAATCAAAGGGGATTACCTTCTGGTGCCGGTTGGCCCATTGGACGGCACACCTTTACAGATGGTCACAGTGGAGATTGAAGGTGAACAGAAACTCTCGGTCAATCTGCCACTTGCTTTTGGGGACATCGATACTGCAGGCTACCAAGCCGTTTACGATCTGGCTAACTACCAAGGAAGACCTCTCAAGGTCACCTACCATCGCTTCGGCGAGAGTGGGCCCGCGAAGTTACTTACGCAACGCCATATCCCCGGCAGGGACGTGTCCGACAAGAAGCCGGCTTTCCATGTCTACAACCGGATCGGAATGCTTAATGACCCCAACGGCCTGGTCTACTACAAGGACGAGTGGCATCTCTTTCACCAATTTAATTACAATGTCTCACACCTTGATTGGAAACACTATGTGAGTAAGGATCTGATGCACTGGCAAGAACGTCCCATTGCCCTGTTTCACGATGCACAAGGATCCATGCATTCTGGGTCGGCGACCGTGGATGTTTTTAACAGTTCTGGCTGGGGATCAGAAAAGCGACCTCCCTTAGTGCTCGCCTACACGGCCTCCTCTGGGAATGGTGGCTGGAAGGAGAACGACCAGATTCAGACCCAGTGTCTTGCCTACAGCACAGATGGTGGGCGGAACTTCATCAAATATGAGGGCAGCCCAGTTTTGGGGCACGAGCAGCATATCATCAAGAAACGCCCCAAGGATCAAGATGCCCGTGACCCGAAAATTTTCTGGTTCTCGCCTACTAAAGGCCGCGACGCAAATGCAAAAGACGGACATTGGGTGATGGTGCTCTTTGAACAGACCGGCCACAACATTTACACCTCATCAGATATCAAGACATGGGAGAAGACGGGGGCTATCAATGGCTTCCACGAGTGCCCGGAGCTATTCCCGCTTGCCGTGGATGGCGATTCGGAGAAGGTCAAATGGGTCATGTACGGGGCCAAAGGTCGCTACCATATCGGTTCCTTCGACGGCAAAATGTTCAAGCCAGAAACGAAAAATCAAACTCCAATGTTTTATGGCGACAAGTGCTACGCATCCCAAACCTTCAATAACACCGAGAAGGGCGCGGACGGCCAGCCACGTCGCATTCAAGTTACTTGGCAGGGCGGACGCTTCGGCCAAATCTCTTTGCCACTGGAGTTGACCTTAAAAACGACTCCACTCGGAGAGCGCGTTTGTATGCTTCCGGTAGCAGAGATCTCCAAGCTTCAGAGCAAGTCGGTCGAGCTAGATGGCTTAAGGCTTGATTCATCATCAGCTAATCCGCTAAGCGAGCATAAGAGCGGACTTTACGACATCGAGATCGAGGCTGACATGACAAAAGCTAAGCAAGTCGAACTAAACATCCGAGGGAATAAGCTCGTCATCACTTCGCAGGGGAACGGTTTAAAACTGGGTAAAATGACGATCCCCGGTAGCAAGAAACTCTTTTTGCGCATTGTCGTCGATAATACCTCGCAGGATATTTTCTTCGGCGAGCACGGGGCCTTTTATTCACCACGCACACTTCCACCACGCGCCAACAAAAGCTTGAGCCTCTCTGTAAAGGGTGGCAGCGTCACTTTCAGCAAGCTCCGAGTCCACCAACTGAAACCCATTTGGTAAGATAAAGCATGAGTAAGCGTAAAATACTCTTTATCCTTAGTAATTTTTTATATCCCCACGAAAGCAAAGTGAACTTCAGAGAATAGTTCGTAAGCGTCAATTGAGCTGAATATTTGAATGCCTATTTCGAAAAAAAGTCTATTTCTTCCAGTTTTGTGGTAGGAGTTCCATTAAATTTTCTTTTGGGTGATCAATGATTCTCCTGAGCACATCCTCTAAGTATTCTTTTGGATTGATACCCAGCTTACGACAAGTCTGGATTAAGGAGATGATATTGGCAGCCGCTTGGCCGCCTTTTTCACTGCCGAAGAAAAGCCAGTTTTTTCTACCAATAGTAAGCGGACGAATAGCGCGTTCACTCACATTGTTATCTATGCGAGCATCCGGATAAGCAAGAAAAGCTTTAAATGCTTCTTGCCGTTTAAGTAGGTACTCCATTGCCGTTTTGAGTTTGCCTTTGGGCTCACATGCTTTGTAGTAATGATCTTGAATCGTCTTTAATAGAGCTTCAACAAAAGGCTTTGTTTTCCTATTGCGAAAGCTCTGTCGCTTTGCCGAAGTACCAAGCGCCCAAGCATCCTGTTCGAGTTCAAAGAGCTTATCCATCAAAATAAGCACTTGTTTACAGAATTCGTTTGGATTGGGTGTGTCAAAAAACTTACGCCTGGCATGAGCCCAGCAAGCCTGCCAATCGATACCATCAAGCTTATCCATTTTTTCATACGCAGCAAAAGCATCGGCATGAAAAACTCCTTGAAAGTCTTTCATTCGATCTAATGTATGGGAGTGTGAACGGTCTTTGGTGAATTCGAACCAAACGAGAGGAGGGTCTGGACCATCGCCGCCGACATAAACCCAAATCCGACCTTCTTGAAGCTTACCTTTACCTTTTGTTTGAAGCTTAACAGGGCTGTCATCTGTAAAAACTCTTGATGAGTTTAAAATTTGATCTCGTAATAAATCACCTAAAGGTTGGAGAGTTTTTCCTAACTGGAGAACCCAGTTGGAAAGCGTTTGTCGCGCAATAGTAAGTCCATCTCGTTTGAATTGCTCTTCGATACGATAAAGAGGTAAATGGTCGGCATATTTTGAAATGAGTATATGTGACAACAAGCTCACATCAGCACGACAGCCTGTTATCGGATGGCTGGGAACTAGAGCGGAGATAACTCCTGCCTTGGGCTTATTTGGAATATTGTATTTACGTACACGAGTCTCTATGACTTTGTAACGACCATGAACATAAACAAGTTTTTCTGATGTATCGAATCCCATGAGTTTCAGTTCTACACCAGTTATGGGATCAACTTTTTCATCTTCGGGCAAATCAATGATTTTAATTTCGCGTTCAGCATTCTCAGGGAAATTGAAATGCGTAAAGGGCTTGCGTTTCTTCTTCTTTTTTAGGGTATTTACTTTGGGTTCTTCATCTCTTTCTGGTGAATTTGAATCGCCCAGATCCTTAAGGTATTCAGTCCACTCAGGAAAAGTATCTGAGTTATCAAAGACTACAGTCTCTTTTTTACGACCATACAGCTGGGCTTTTAGATAGGTGTTTTCCTCTTCTAAAAACACAACTTTTTTGGTGAGGTCTGAGATAGTTTTAGTCATGAAATAATATAGCATAACCCCATGATTTTTCAGCTATAAAACCAGGCTATTTGATCTTAAAATAGGCCCCTTTACAGCAGTGGATCATTAGCAGAAATTCCCGAAAACTAAGCTCAGTTTTAGCTTCGGACATGTCGCTAAAAGTTCCGCGCTCCAACTGTTTATTGAAAATACAAAAACCACCTTCATCCCAGTAGAGACCTTTCAATAAATTACGCCGTCGATTTATGAAAAGGTAGACATCTCCTGCAAAGAGATTTTCCAGATTACTTAACGCGGTTAAGCCATTGAAGCCTTTGCGGAGGTTCACGGGTTCGGGATGTAGTTTTAACTTACGATCTTTAAAATATTCTAACATTGTATCTCCTGGGGTAAGCCCAGACTCTAATTCAACTACTCTCCCTCGGGATATGGTTCAAATTGCCCTTTACAATAGTTCAATATTACGCACTGGCGCGCAGCGACTAGCCTTGGGATTCCTAAGGGGTCCTTGCCGTACGGGCAATAAAATTTTTGCCTGTGTGGCAGCACCCTCCGGTGGCCGAGGAGCCCTCGGGGCCATACTAAAAAAGTTAGCCGCACGTACAAAACCCTTAAATTCTCTACCCTTAACCCACCACAGAGCTAATTTGAGTGAATCATTATAAAGTCAATGAAAAAATGTAGCAGTTATAAAAATTCCATGTTAATAACTTACAAACACTTTTATACCTGAATCCGTGAGCTGGCATTTGTAGAATCTCGTAGGAGTTTTATTTTCAGAGCTTTGCAACTTTTTACAGGAATACCCGTAGGTCTTTTGAGAAAAGTTGTAAGTCAATAAAGGTGAAAGACCAAGACGATTAACATAATGTAGTTCACGGATCCAGGTTATAGTAACACACTTTAAAACGAAAGGAAAACTGAGATGCCCATCACTCTTCCGCCAATCACGCGTCGTCAATTCGTCAAACATTCGCTCGCCCTGGGTGGCACAGAAATCATGGCACCAGAAGCCTTTAGGCATGGCACACTGCCTGTAATTGTAGTAGCTCTTTGTCCTATCGGCGAAAAAGCAATTTTTTATCAGTTAAACTGCTTCTCGTAGATCAACAATTAAATTATGATATAGTGAAAAATAAACTATGAGTACATACGATAACCCAAGTAATAAATTATCTTCTCTGCAAAAAGAACTGAATGAATGGCAGGGAGAACTTCGTCGGGAAATAGACAATATCCCTGATTTAGAAGAGCAACTTGATGAATATAAGCAAGTGACTACTTATTTACAGGATAAATCAGGCGAAATGGAGGATAACTTTCGGGTACTTGTTCAGTGTCGATTGAAGTTCGAAAAAAGCCGCACTTCACCCGGCTTGATAGCTGTACTTTTTTCTTATCTCTTGATGCCTTTCTGTTTGGGTGTTTCTTTCATTAACCATTTCACCAAAGGTACGCAGCGTGCCTATGATGAGGCATGTAAGTATTTCGAAAGTTTGAATGAGAAAGCCCTTGTGAATACAAATGTATACGCTAAGGAGAGTCTTTATATTTCGATAATTAAACGCCTTAATCCTGACTTGAGCAAGTTAATAGTTCCAAAGGGGAATAAGGTTTTGGAAGAAAAAGACTGTTGGGCAGGATGGAGTACTCCAAGTCGCAATATAGCAACATGGCCGTTCTCAGTTTCTTACTTAACGGTGCTGTCGATATTACTTTTTTCAGTAGCGGATCTTATCTATGCATGCTTTCCATCCTGGCTTGTGCCATCGGAATCCATCCTGGCAGCTCTACAGGCCCTTTCATTCGCACCTTCTAAATCAATGTTTTATGCTCTTCTCGTCTTATTATTACCATACTTTTGGGGAAGATTCAGTACTTCAAATTTTGCAAACGGGAAGTTGGTTTTTTTATTTTTAGCACCTCTGCTAGGATTGCTTTTGTTACATGCCTTACATTACTTAGCTTTTGGCGTAAATGCAGTTTACTACTTCATTCCAAGCTTATACCTAGTGGCCTTTTTAATTTATTACAGCATATCTTCGTCTGACACCCCGTTCGGAATATGGCGCGCCAATCGAAGTGCAATAAAGATCAAATCCATATGCGGTTCCGAAGATGAAATCTATGGGCGTATTCGCGGTGCGCTGACTGCAGAAGTAAATTGGTGGAATGTTGAGATTGAGGATACAAAGAGTTTGATCGAATCAAGTCAGCACATGGATATACCGAGGATACAAAATAAGGTCGATAAACTGCAAAGTGAAATTGATTTAGAAAATGCTCGATGGGAAGATCTGAGCGAGGCTGATAAATTGACTGAAATTAAAGTGCTAGAAGAAATAAAGACTCTGAAAAATAAGCAAAAAAATGACGACTTAGTCGCTAAAGAATTATTGACTTCAGCTAGGCGTCAGGCTAATGCAGCTGAGCGTCAGGCTAATGCAGCTGAGGCGGCTGCGAAAAATAAGCAAAAAAATGACGACTTAGTCGCTCAAGAATTATTAAATTCAGCTCAGCGTCAGGCTAATGCAGCTGAGGCGTCTGCTAAGGCCTCTGCTAAGGCTCGCGAATTGAGATGTATTTACTGTCTTATCAGTGAGACAGGAGCCGCCAAAGGTAGTTGCTATAAAAGCCCGCATGGCAATCACGAGTGGCGCTAAATTCATTTTATCATGACGCATCTCTATTAAAAGTACCCTGTCCCCAACACTCGTTCATCCTTTTAAAAGTACCCTGTCGGCAACATTCGCTAACAAATCTAAGATTAAAATTAAGCGCGGGCGCGCAGCGACTAGCCTTGGGATTCTTAAGGGTCTTCGCCAGACAAGCAACTAAAAAACATTTGCCTGTACGGCAGTACCTTGAGCGGGGTGTGGGGCGGAGCCCCAGTATAAATACCTCCGGTGGCCGAGGAGCCCTCGGGGCCATACTAAAAAAGTTAGCCGCACGTACAAACACCCTTAATTTCCCTACCCTTAGCCCACCACAGAGCTAATTTGAGTGAATTATTATAAAGTCTACGAAAAAAACGTAGCAGTCATAAAAAAAATTGGTTTAGTAGTTTAAAGACATTTGTGTAAACACACTTTAAAACGAAAGGAAAACCGAGATGCCCATCACTCTTCCTCCAATCACGCGTCGTCAATTCGTCAAACACTCGCTCGCTCTGGGTGGCACGGCTTTTATAGCGCCTAATGCCTTGGCTTCTGTAGAAGCTGAAACCATTCCCTTGGATCCCAACCGCGTCGCTTTGTTTTCGGATACTCACATCAGTGCCAATCCCAAGCAATCCTACCCAGGAACCAAGTGGCCAGGCTCACCCGTTGCGGAATCTGATCATGAATGGGTCAACATGGCGGATGCTTTTACTCAGGCAGCCAATAGCGTCATTGCACTCAATCCGCGGCCAGCTCACCTCATCATCAATGGTGATTGCGCTCTCAGCAATGGCAAAGAAGGCGAGTACAAAGAACTTGTTAGGCTTCTTGAGCCACTTCGTCTTGCGGGCATCACGATTCATGTAACCATTGGCAATCACGATAATCGCGAAAGACTGTGGGAATTGCTCCCCTTCCTAAAGAAACAGCAAATGGGTATTCATGCAGATGTGATTGAACTGCCGCACGCAAATATCATACTTTTAGATTCAAAGACCCGTTCCTTAGGTGGCAAGCAGTTGACCTGGCTCAGCAATCAACTCGACCAACGAGCGGATAAACCAGCCCTCATTTTCAGTCACTATAATCCCTATGCTAACCGCGGCGTGCGTCCCATTCCGGGCCTGCGCGATGGCAAAGCACTCTTAAACCTCCTTTCCAAACGAAAGCACGCAAGGGCCTACATTTATGGCCATACTCATGAGTGGCAACACGATCAACAGGATCATCTCCATATCGTAAATCTCCCCGCGGTCGCCTACTACTTTGGCAAAGGTCACGCCAATGCTTGGGTTGATATGAAGCTTACAGAAACTTCCGCTGATCTAGAGTTACAATGCATCAATGCCAAACACAAGCAGCATGGTGATCGAAGACAGCTCATTTTAAAAGACATCTAGAATCCAAGGAACTTAGAATGAAAGCCATTAAATTATTAGCCCTTACTTTTGCCTACTTGTGCATATTCACAAGCAATCTCACCGCTTCAGAGCCTGATAAATCCCTTACCGTACGTATTGCTTCTTATAACGTGGAATTCGGCAAAAGCGCCACCCCGGAACAAATTGGCGAAATGTTTAAACCCTACAAGCTAGATATCATTGGTTTTGACGAAGCACCCGATGGTGATTGGACCGCTCGTGTCGGTAAAGTCCTAGGGATGAAGTATAGCTTTGTGGGTAAAATATCTTCGGCCAATCACAAGGATAAATACAAGACGATTCTCAGCCGGACAGCCCTAGAAGGAAAAGTCGAGCATGATCTAAGTGTTGAGCGTCGACGCTGCTGGAATCCCGCGTCGGCAGTGAGAGCGGTGACTAAAATTGATGGTGTTACCATCGCATTTTACTCGCTGCATATCTGTAGTACGCGCGATCGCGAAAAGATTGGTCATGCCTACAAGCTTGCCAGCGAGGTCTTGCCAAAAGAAACGACGGAGAGGGTGATCGTCGTTGGAGATTTCAACAACAATAGCGGCGATATTGCCATGAACACGATCGAGAAGGCAGGCTTCAAAGCAACGTGGAAAGAGCTGAAGATTGATGTCTCCAAGGAATACACCTACAATGCCTTCGACCCAAAAAAGAATCTCGGGGTAATCGATCACATCCTCTACAAGACCTCGGCTGGAGCGAAGACAACAGATGGCGGCATCATCGAACTCAAGAAGTCTCTATCGGATCACAAACCCATCTGGGCAGAGATCTCATTCCCACGAAAACTCAAGAAATAATACACCCCTGAAAAAACAATTCTGCAGCCTTAGAAGCCATGAAGACCAACAAGATCTAAGTCAATGAAAGTAAAATATTTCTGATCAACACAAGAAGAAAAATATTTGACCAAATTCGATAGCTACACATCTAAACTAAAAACGTGGCGCACTCGCCTCATCCAGCGACTGAAAAATAGACTGGAAAATTTTGTTCAAAAAATCAAGCTCATTAATGGTCGCTCCTACGGCCCTTTGAACGCAGATAGCAGAGTCAGAAAATTGAGCGGTCATAATTAGTAACAACCCTCAAATGTAGTCATTTAGTGAAACCCATACAGTTACTGATTCAACTTTTAATGATTGATTCTAAATAATTATTCTTCGTACTTCATTTAGATAAATACTGGCCACTTTTATAAGATATAATGCCATAGCATCACACATAACTTGTTATAATTAAAACTATATATATAATTAAATATAGTAATTATTATAACATGCGTGAGTAAATAAATAAATGAATCAAGAGCAAGCACTAGAATTTCTTCGTTCAAACAATGGGGTTCATAGAACACGTGATATCCTTAATGCTGGGATTGCACCTAAAACTCTTTATAGACTAAGAGACCGAGGTCACATCTACTCTCTTTCTCGTGGTCTCTATCGAATTAATGAAGAAAGTACAGATGCTCACTCTAGCTACGTAGAACTTGCTCATAAGATCCCTAAAGCAGTTTTCTGCCTTATATCAGCTCTCCACTTCCATGAAATAGGTACGCAACTACCTTACGACCATTGGATATCACTCCCTCAAGGAGTCAAAGAAGCTAAGCTTGATGAATACGACATTCAGTATATCCACCCAAATAAAGAGCTTTATCAATTGGAAATTGAAGAACACAATATTTCAGGTGCTACTATAAAAGTTTACAGCCCTACTAAAACAGTAGTTGACTGTTTTAAACATCGAAATAAAGTTGGCATCGATGTCGCCTTGGAAGCTCTAAGAGAAGCTATACAACTGAAAAAGACATCACGTAAAGAACTTATTGAACTTGCCACTAAATGCCGTATGAGAAACGTAATGATGCCATATATCGAGTCCCTATAATGAGTAAAGCAGCATCAGTTCAACAGCTTTTACGCAATCAAGCTAAAGCTCAGGATATCAATCCTAACATCCTCCAGGTCCGTTATTCCTTAGAACGCTTTCTTTATCGACTTGGTTTAAGTGAACATAAAGATCGAATCACTTTAAAAGGTGCTATGCTCTTTATATTGTGGAGTGATAAATCTTTTCGACCAACCAAAGATGCTGATTTTCTTATCACAGGTGACATTTCTCCTAACAATATCAAACAAGTTGTCATCGACATTTGTAATATCGAAGTAGCGAACGATGATGCCATGGTCTACGATGCTGAAAGTATCAAAATTGTCCCTATTAAAGAAGACCAAGAGTATCAAGGGCTTCGAGTAACTCTCAAGTCTAAGCTTGGACATATACCTATACCTGTGCAGCTTGATATGGGAACAGGCGACGTCGTAACACCCCGTGCAACAGAAGCCGACTTCAAAGTCCTTATAGACACTCTTCCAGCTCCTCGACTTAAGGTATATAATCGTGAAACTGTAATAGCTGAGAAACTTCAAGCTATGGTTTTATTAGACTTGACGAATAGTAGAATGAAGGACTTCTACGATGTCTGGATCATCTGTACTCAATTTGGTTTTGATAAAGAGATACTTAAAGAGGCTATTGTATCTACTTTTAAGCGGCGTGGCACAAACTTTCCTTCTGAAGGCATTAGTTCACTCACTGAATACTTCTACGATGACCCTGCTATTAAAACTCGATGGAAAGCTTTTACTAAAAAGCTAAAGCTTGACCTTAGTTTAAAACAAGTCTGTATTGATATTAAAGAATACTTAGAAGCTGTTCTTAAGTAACGAGAAATTAAAGGGTAGGACTTAGAAAAAAAGTGAATTTTGTATGTAGCCCAAGCTTTAGAGACTGAGTGAAATACACTTCTAGGTGCAAGGCACCGACATGGAATAGCCTGTGACGTGAGTCACAGGATGTTCGTGAATATATTAACGAGGGCTCACTTGTGAGTCCGGCATAAAGTACCGAACCCAAAGGAGTCAAAAACTTGAAATTAATTGTATTTTTTCTTCAAAAGTATCAGCACGACTCAAAAATTTAGTCGTACGAGGGCAGTTATTTACTTGGCTACTGATGATAAGAATAGACTTAATTACACAAAAATATGAACATTAAACACCGAAATATCAATATTATACAGCAATATATATATATTACTGTATCAAGTATAAGCAATCAGGGTTTAGAATATTAATACTAAAATAAGCCTGAGGTATTTATGAAAAGAATATTAGATCAAAAAACTTGTAAGTTTCGACGCCATTTTACTTTGATTGAATTACTAGTTGTGATCGCGATCATTGCCATTCTTGCAAGCCTACTTATACCAATCTTGGGAAAAGCCAGGGAAAAAGCTATTTCTGTGGATTGTCAAAATCGACTGAGACAAATGCATATTGCGGAAACTATGTGGGGCGATGATAACGATAACCTTATGATACAAGTAAATGGCACTGCTGATCCAAATCATAATATCTGGCTTGGACAAATTTCGACATACTTGGGTTATCCAGGAGATGAATGGGGTCCAGGTATTTCCCCAGACCTTAAAAATACCAGTAGCAATGCTTACCGCTGTCCAAAGGCGGACTTGAGTGGATTACGATGGTGGGAATGGACGTGGTATGGCTACAGCCTTTATGCGGGGGCCCGTAGTCGTCCTAGTCGTTGGGATCCTGTACAACGTAATAATGTCTCTAAACCAGTGGGAGCGGTAATGTTTATAGATTCAATAAGTTTCCAAACAAGAAGTGACCAATACTTTTTAATAATGAACAGTGAAAATTTACATAGTGGCAAGTATAGAAATATGATTTTTGTGGATGGCCATGTCCGAGCAAATGTAACAATGGAGCAACAGATTGTTGACCCCAATGACCCCACTTATTTTTATGAATGGGCATTTTATACTGGAAAATAAGCTTTTCAGAAAGAATTTATAATTTTTCTAACATTTTACAGCTATAATGTAGTTGATTGATCATGACCCCGATGGAATGATAAAATATATCTGTGGTCATCGATATCTGGAAAAAAACGTCACCGGGTAAGAAGAAGGAAAAGAAGGGCGGAAAAAATAGAAAAAAAGGAAAAACCGAAAATGAATAAAATAAATACAAGCGGATATTTGTGCTCCGTGTTAGTGGCGGGATTGACGGTGTTGGGCGGGGTAACTTCTGCTCTTCAACCTTGCGAAGGATGAAGCCGAACGCAACAAGATATCCTCACATTACCCAGAGAAGGTATCGGCTATGGAAGCCAGGATTTTAGAGATCGAGCAGTCTGAATCCACGCGCTAAACCGGGAAATCAAGGATGAAGGCTGTTCTTCACAAATATATTAAACTGATGATTTTATCACCCTCTACGAGGGAGTTAAATCCTGAAGTGCTAATAATAGACCTCAAACGTCGTTGAAGATGGCGCATGTCATAAGCTCTGGGATTCATCCCAGAGGCCATATAACACAGGTATGCGGTCGTCGAAGATGGCCTCGAGTTCGCTCTCTTCAGCTGCTTCAAGGCACGGTCCTCAGCTTTCTGTTATTCATTAGACTCAATACCATGCACCCACCCACCCTCATAATAATTTACCACAGTTCAAAAAATCATCTAGGGATTCAGTGATTATTAAAGTTATCGTCTATCTGTTGTAAGGTATCCAAAAGTTCTTCAAAACTAGGTTTCTCACCTCGGTAAAACATGTCGGTCATTTTTTCATAGTCCTTTGCCATTGCGTCACGAATCTCATCAGTTAGAGCCACTTTTAATGTAGGCTTACATGCTTCATCATATTTTGCCGCTGCTTTTATAAACATCCTGCCTTTATGTTTTGCCACGTCTGCTAATAAATCAGTATTTTTTATAGCCTTTACTCCAATTTCACTTCTGTATATTTGATGAATATCATATATGTGACGGCTAAACCTATCTTTAACTCGTCCTGGATCATTGATATTGTTTTCTGCATGGAGGATCGTAATTTTCTCCCAGAATGTTCTTTGGGGACTTAAGACTTTTACCTTCACAGCATCAAGCAACCCCTTAACGCACATCGCATCTATTTCCGTGATAGTATAAGGGTTATGCATTGCTTTCGTGCCAGTTTCTATGAGCACTCGTGGCGTCACATAATTATTGACTGGATATTCTATATCCCGTAATACTCTAGGGTACTCAAAGTATATATCTGCACCATTATCACCTATATAAAGACTGTAAGCCCTTACATCATCCTCTTTCAATTTAGAATCTATTCCTGGAAGCAATTTATCACGTACAAAATCAGTTCCTGCTTTCTCCAGATCTTTTCTAATTTTATCAAGTTTAGCCCTACTCGGTTTAGGGTCAGCCATTGGATTCTTCTCACCTTCTCCAAAACCTAAATCTCCCATATTTAAGGAAAGATCAATATCTTCTGAAAAACGCTCAATTAGATTAAAACATTTAGATAATGAAGTCCCACCTTTAAAGGTATAATCATGATTGAGGTCTAGACGATTAAAAACCACATCTAATAAATAAGTAACCCAAAAGTCTTTTTCAATTGTCAATGCACTTAAATTGAAGGTCGCTGATGCTTTCCTAATAAGGGCAACTTGTTCAACCTTTAATAATTCAATGAATTTTTTCATATTGTTCCTTTATTAGTACTACAAAATTTTGTAGCTTTTGACTTCTATTTTTTGCACATTTCTCTAACCTTATCATATCAACTTTCTTCAATTTTTTGGCAATTAAGGAAAGTTGCTCTTGATTCAATTCATTTTGTAAATACTCAAGTGCCGAAAAAATCGTTGCCGTTACTGTTCCGGCACCTTCCATTTTACTATGAGACACCTTTTTGATCTCAATAAGTTGATTAGCAATCTCTTCTTTGTAACTATTTTTTTTAGATAGATAAACCTTGTGCTGTGGCACTTGTGTTGTTAGGCCTAGAGCATGTGCTGCGAAAGGGCCACTTGGCACAAATTTTGTCTTCCAAGTCCTACTGATTGCATTTACGATTTCTGAATGAGACGGTGGTACATCAATCAATTTATTAAATATCTCACGCTGTTCAGGTATATGGTACATACCTTTACGCAATCTATTTAATCTTCCTTCCTTAGTCATTCTCGAAAGATGTTTTCGTATTGCTTCCGATTCAGAGTGCTCCTGAACAAGATCTTCAAGTATAAACACATGCCCTTTACGCTTTGATAACCAGCTATTTAATCTATTTTTCCATTTCACCATACGTCACAATAAAGTTAATTAGTTTGTGACATAATATATCCTTAATAATCTTAATTATCAATAGTTTATGTAAAATTAATTTCAAAATCAAACTTTATTTATTTTTGCCACAAACCGAATTAAACTTTAAATCTTTTTGTAAAAACTTCACTACATTTAATCATATTTGCAGTCAGTATGTATCTTCCTTGCTTGATTTAAGGCGTTTTTTATTATGGTACATATATCTGTAGAGACTAAGCATAAGCTTGTTTGGGCCGAGCTCAGTGATTAATTGCTGATACTAGGTTTCAAATGTCGTCGAAGATAGCCAATTGAGTTCGCCCTCTACGAGGACGCATTTATAGACTTAGGCGATATCTCGGGGTTCGCTTTGCTCACCCCAAGTTAATCAAATTCACCCTCTACGAGGGAGTTAAATTCTGAAGTGCTAATAATAGATCTCAAATGTCGTTGAAGATGGCACATGTGATTAGCTCTAAGATTCATCCCAGAGGCCAGATAACACAGGTATGCGGTCGTCGGAGACGGCCAATAAAGTTGGCTATCCTCCAATACTTAAAAATTAATTGTATTTTTTCTTCAAAAGTATCAACACGCTTCAAAAAAGCGGGTTTAGTCATTTATAGGGATTCATCCGCAATTCCTTAATGATTACGTAAACTCGAACTGATAGCACATGGCTTATACAATGATTGATCTACAACAATCCTATGATGATAGATTTTTTGTAGATGACCTGTGCCCCTCTTTTAAATCCAATAGGGGTCATTTAAAGTGAATTGTGTTTTTTGTTCAAATGAGCTTCAATGGGAGAATGGTCATCCAAAGTGTGACTGTGGCGGAAATTATTTCATCGCGCCTCAAGGAAGTTCTGAAGTTAAAATTGCCTGCCCCTGCTGTAGCCGCAATATTTTGTTAGATAATTCGACATACGGTCATAAAATTGCCTGTTCCTGCGACACCTACCTTGCTGTCATAGAAGCTCCTGCCTCAAGTCTATCATCGTCAGAACCACCACTCCACCTAGATTTAGTCAATGATACAGAGAATCAAAGTGAAGCCATTGTAGAAAACCCCGTATTCACAAAAAAGACCCCAAGCAAGACTAAGCCTAATTTTGGACAAAAGAAGCGTAAACTAAGGCAGACGACTGAGACCAAGCGTAAGCTAAGGCAGACGACTGCGATCAAGCGTGATCGAAACAAAACTTCAAGTAAACAAGACCGTCCGAGCAATAAAAAGAAAAAATCTATAGTATTCATTTCCGCAATAGTCACTATCTCACTGATTGCTGGATATTTTTTATATAGCCCCTTGCTAGGAGAAAAGGGTGTTTTTGCTAATTTCGCAAATACTGATGCTGAGGACAATCATCATCCTCTAGAGGACTCAAATGGGGTTCACCTTAATCCTGACATACTCAATCGCTTTCTCTCCAGTCATTGCACTGAATGCCATGGCACTGATAAACAAAAAGGAGACACTAGGCTAGACACCCTAACACTAGCGATCTCCAATAGCGACACCGCTCAACATTGGCAAGAAGTACTCGATGCTCTTAACCTCGGTGAAATGCCTCCGGAAGACGAGCCGCAACCAAGCAAGGAAGAACTTGAAAGCATCATCGAGCACCTCACCATTGCACTGCAGACCTCAAAAAAACGCCTCTCTGAAGACGGCGGAAATATCGCACTGCGCAGAATTAATCGACGTGAATATAGATACAGCATTGAACACTTACTCGGAATGAATGTCCCCGAAAAGATCCTACCACCAGACGCCATCACAGAAGGGTATGATACCGTAGGACAAGACCAACATTTTTCCAGCCATCACTTTGACGACTATTTTGAAACGGCTAAGTCCGTCGCCACCGTCGCCCTTAAATGGGTAGACAAAGAGAAATCGGCTCCAACATCGCGTACATACCCAGCGGAAGGCCAACATAAACACATGTATAAAAAGTTCAAAAGTTTGAGCGCATATGTCACTATGGCAAAAGCTAGAGGCGGGTACATAGACAGACGCAAAAAAAATATGCATACCGCACTAGAGAATTACATCAAGGTGCCCTATAATGATAAGGGCGTTTTTGTACTTGAAGGCTCTCATTATGGGTCTCATCCTGGTGATAATTTCTTAGTAGATCCGAGAGCGAGCTATAAGTTGACGGTGAAAGCAGGGCTCGTAGCTGAGTCCCCCGCAATTCGCCATTTTTTAAAGGTCACTGTTGGGCCTAGAATCCTCGGGTATCTCAAAGCCTCCGGCTCACTGGAGTCACCACAAGAAACGCAAACTCTGGAATACCAAGCGCAATTTTTTGAATCACCATATGCCAGATTCGGGCTCTCGGAAAACAAAGCAGGCGCTCCGATCAAAAAGTACCTTGAACAGATAGGAGATAAAACAGGTAAAGCGGCTATCTGGCTAGATGAAATGACTATAAAAGGACCATTCTATAAGCAAGCCTCAGCGATCGAAACCATCTACAAGCAAACGATTGCCACCGTAGATGCAAGCAAGGGTGATCCGGAACTAGACCTACAAGCCAAACAGTTTTTGAAAGGATTCATGAACAAGGCCTTTCGAGGTAGAGATCCCGCACCTGAGTATGAGCAGCTCGTCCTTAAAATATACAGTCTCGATCGCAAGCAGGGCAAAGAGCTCAAAGAATCTCTCATCACCCCTCTAGCGATGATCCTCAGCTCTCCCAGCTTTCTCTACCTCATGGAAGACGCCCCCGCCACAAAAGAAGGTGTCGTCAATGAGGTGGAATTCGCCAATCGAATCTCACACTTCCTCTGGAGTCACTCAGCATCAGAGGAGCTTCTCGCAGACGCTAAAGCCGGCAAGCTAAAGGACAAGGCAGTGCTAAAAAAACACATCAACTGGATGCTCAAGCAAAAAAACAGCTTTGCACTCTCGGAAGGTTTTTTCGATCAATGGGTAGATATGGAGCGATTTGAATCCATTGGTATTGATGAAAACTCCCACGTAAAATTCAACAACGGCGTGCAGCATTCTGCTAAACTCGAAGTGCAACATTTCTTTCATACCTTGCTAAAGGAAAACCTCAGCCTTACTCAACTCATAGACTCAGACTTTGTCGTCATCAATGACTTGTTAGCCTTACATTACGGGCTGAACGCGCCCAATAAAGGAAATGAATTCCACAAAGTCAAACTCCCCGCAGACTCACCACGTGGAGGGCTACTCGGAACCGTAGCATTCCTCTCGATGGGCTCAAATGGCGAACGCGCATCACCCATTATCCGTGGTGCATTGATTCAGGAAAAATTCTTTAACAGAAAACCTCCGCAACCGCCTCCTAACGTCCCTGAACTAGAAGATGTCAGTGACAAAGTCTTAAGCGTAAGAGAAAGTATTGCCCTTCACCGTCAGCAGGCTCAATGCGCATCCTGCCATCGTAGTTTCGATCCCTTGGGATACGGCTTAGAAAACTTTGACTTGATAGGACTCTGGCGCGACCAGGAGATAATAGAAAATATGAGTGAGGAAAACAAAAAAATCACCTCTGTTCCGATAAAAGCTGAAGGGGTATTCCCGAACAAAAAACCCTTTCATAATCTGGATGAATTCCGCACGGGGCTCATGGCACACAAGCACCTGCTGACGCGCTCTATCACTGAAGGCCTCTTATCCTACGGACTAGGTAGACACATCGAATTTGCCGACCAGCAAGCACTCGATGAGATCTGCCAGAAAGCCAGCCAAAACAATGAACAAATCGGCGATATTATCTACTCCATTATCAGCCATCCCCTTTTCAGAAGAGCTGATCAAGCTTCCGCCACCGCAAGTTCCAAAATGAGGACAAGTAAATTATGAGTCTACACTTATATAATCGACGCACCATGCTCAAAGCAGGATTTACCGCCCTCGCGCTGCCCTTCATGGAGTCGCTCGCTATGGGAAAATCGGCTAACACAGTAGCGCCAAAACGCTTCCTTTTCATCGGCTGTGGCTACGGATTCAGTAAAAAGAATTTCTTCCCTACAAAAGCAGGGAAATTCTCAAAAATAGGACTCACTCCAGGACTCAAGCCGCTAGAACGCCACAAAGATGATATTACCATGGTTTCGAACCTCACCAACCTGGGTGCCAGAAATCCTCACGCTGGTAGTACTACATACCTCACCGGAGCTGACGTTGGAGGTACAAGAGGGCGGAAATTTATTAATGGCATCTCACTCGACCAAGTCATTGCTCAGAAAATCGGTCAAGACACCCGCTTCGCCAGCCTCTCACTCAGTGGTGAAGGAGAAGGAAATGATGGCCATGGACCGGGACTCTCACTCTCCTGGTCGGATAAAGGGCATCCCATTCCAGGCATCAAAAATCCCCTCGCCCTCTATCACGAACTCTTCGGTCAAAGCAAAGAAAGCAATGCCGAACGCGAGTACCGCCTCTCGCAAAAACGTAGCATCCTCGATGCCGTCGTCGCGGACCTGAAATACTCCCGAAGGAAACTCAGTAAGACCGATCAAGATAAATTAGAAGACTACCTGCAATCGATTCGTCAGATAGAGCAAACTATTAGCCGTGAAGTTCAATGGGCAGACACAGCAAAAGCAAAGGCTCCACTGCAAAAACCAGGAGCCACCATGGACGGTCTCCAATCACTCATGACTCTCCAGCGTCTTATGGTAGCCGCCTTTCAAACCGACTCCACTAGGGTAATTACCTACAAACAGCCCGTAAGCCCCTTGCTCGCAAGCTGGGAAATTAATGTCGGCGCACACACACTCTCCCACCAAAATCATTCTCACCAAGGCGCTTCCAATTTAAAAGACTTTAAATCCATGGAACTCTTCTCAGGCCTCATCGACCTATTTAAAAATACCCAGGACCTCAATGGCAAAAGTCTCTTTGACTCCACCCTCATCAGCTATGGCACAAACATCCGCCAAACTCATAGTCTCAGAGGCTGCCCCGCCATCTACACCGGTGGCGCCGCAAGTAAACTCAAAACCGGCGAGCACATCATCCTGCCAGAAGAAGACACGCCACTAGCCAACTATTGGCTCACCCTCTGCCAACAATCAGGCGTAGAGATGGATAGCTTCAGTCACAGCACGGGAACTCTCAATAAACTTATTCGCTCTTAATCCAAGCAATGAAAATGAAAAGAAGTGATTTTGTGAACTCCTCACGAGTAAAAGCAAAAACGAAGAATTCATCCTGTCTGGCAAGACCCTTGACCAGGCGAGTCAGGCTTTGCCGCGTTTTATGGATAAGCGTAATAATTTTGAATGAAAAGTCAAAATTACTTAGCATGTTCATATTTCCGAAAAATATACTTTACACTTTTTTCGTGAAAATAGATAGCACCACAAAAAATATTGGGTTTATCATTAATAACAAGATTTTTTATAAAAGGAATATAAGTATGAAAACAAAGAATTTTACTCTCATCGAATTACTTGTCGTTATTGCCATTATCGGTATTTTGGCATCACTCCTTCTTCCCGCTCTAGGAAAAGCACGTAAGACCAGCCAGGCCGCGGTTTGCCTAAGCAATCTAAAACAAGTCGGCATTTCCTTAAATATGTATGCAGACGATAATGATTTTCACGCACCCTTGACGAGCTATCTTGCTGGGCGATATACTTGGGACGATTATTTAGCTGGTTATGATGGTCGTGACAGTTTAACCGAGGGCCAGTTCAATAGCGCTAGGTTCAACCTTAGTAGTAGTTATAGCGATAGCTACGGTGCTGTTTATCGTTGTCCAACAGATGCTGTAGAAAGACGTTATGGTGGTCCAGCTTTGGGAAGAAGTTATACAATAACTGCAATGAATAATGGTGATACAAATAAAGGATTCTTAGGTATGTCAAACCACGATGTAACAAGAAATTTCGGTGAGCTTTCTAAGCCTTCCAATACCATAACACTCTTTGAAAATCATGTTGCACGAAACCTTTTAGGTAATGGCTGGCAGGATGTCCAACCATCTCAAGTATACTATAATCAAGATCAATTAGGCGCTACACCTCATGGTGGCAAAGCTAATTTCCTTATGGCAGATGGCCATGTAGCAAAATTTACCCTGAATCAAACATTACAAAGATCTGATGGTTCTATGGCTAGCCCTGACGATGTTTCCACCACTTCTTGGGATGCTTCTAATTAAAAGAATACACGCTTATTTGCGAGGCAATATGCACCCCAACCAGAGCTGAATACTATATAGGATTGTAATTAGAACTCAAGAATACAGCCAACAAAGCGTTCAACAGGAAAAGAAACAGATGAAAACAAATAACAAAATGGCTTTTCTTGCCGTCAACGCAATACTTGCCTCGTGCGCAATAACGATCGCATGGGCTGCCCCTAAGAAGGCGGATATAGAGCCATGGGCCAAGTCTAAAACAGCATCTGCGGATCAGCTAAAAGCCGCGATAAACCAGCAAGCTCCGGCACTCGATATTACGACGGGGGCAGAGATTCCCCTTCCGAGGGTTATGGTAGCCGCCTTTCAAACCGACTCCACTAGGGTAATTACCTACAAACAGCCCGTAAGCCCCTTGCTGGCAAGCTGGGAAATTAATGTCGGCGCACACACACTCTCCCACCAAAATCTTTCTCACCAAGGCGCTTCCAATTTAAAAGACTTTAAATCCATGGAGCTCTTCTCAGGCCTCATCGACCTCTTTAAAAATACCCCAGACGTGAAATTTTGCGGGGGACAGGTTAAATTTTGCGTTAAAAAGTATCCTGTCCGCTACATCCCACTCATTACAAGGGGCAAAGTCTCTTAGTCGCCTGGTCAAGGGTCTTGCCAGACAGGCGGATAAAAAGCATGTGCCCATACGGCAGTATCTTGCTTGGTGAGCTCGAGGGGGAGGATCCCCTCTCGTACGGGTGCATCATGCCCTCTATTCTAACTGATCGAGTAAAATTAATTGTATTTTTTCTTCAAAAGTATCAACACGCTTCAAAAAAGCGGGTTTAGCAGTTTAATGGATTCATCCGTGATCTCTTAATGATTACGTAAACTCAACCCTGTAGAAGATGGCTTATACAATGATTACCCTACGGCGATTCTATGATGGTAGATTTTTTGTAGATGACCTGTGCCCCTCTTTTAAATCCAATAGGGGTCATTTAAAGTGAATTGTGTTTTTTGTTCAAATGAGCTTCAATGGGAGAATGGTCATCCAAAGTGTGACTGTGGCGGAAATTATTTCATCGCGCCTCAAGGAAGTTCTGAAGTTAAAATCGCCTGCCCCTGCTGTAGCCGCAATATTTTGTTAGATAATTCGACATACGGTCATAAAATTGCCTGTTCCTGCGACACCTACCTTGCTGTCATAGAAGCTCCTGCCTCAATTCTATCGTCGTCAGAACCACCACTCCACCTAGATTTACTCAACGATACAGAGAATCAAAGTGAAGTCATTGTAAAAAATCCAGTACCCACTCCAAAGACCCAAAGCAAGACTAAGCCTAATTTCGGAAAAAAGAAGCGTAAACTAAGGCAGACGACTGAGACCAAGCGTAAGCTAAGGCAGACGACTGCGATCAAGCGTGATCGAAACAAAACTTCAAGTAAACAAGGCAGTCCCAGCAAGAAAAAGAAAAAATCTATAGTATTCATTTCCGCAATAGTCACTATCTCACTGATTGCTGGGTATTTTTTATATAGCCCCTTGCTAGGAGAAAAGGGTGTTTTTGCTAATTTCGCAAATACTGATGCTGAGGACAATAATCACCCGCGACAAGACTCAAATGGGGTTCACCTTAATCCTGACATACTCAATAGTTTCCTCTCCAGTCATTGCACAGAGTGCCATGGCACTGACAAACAAAAAGGAGACATCAGGCTAGACACCCTAACACTAGCGATCTCCAATAGCGACACCGCTCAACATTGGCAAGAAGTACTCGATGCACTTAACCTCGGTGAAATGCCTCCGGAAGACGAGCCGCAACCAAGCAAGGAAGAACTCGAAACCATCATCGAGCACCTCACTATTGCACTGCAGACCTCAAAAAAACGCCTCTCTGAAGACGGCGGAAATATAGCACTACGCAGAATCAATCGACGTGAATATAGACACAGCATTGAGCAGTTATTGGGAATGCATATAAGCGAATCTATCCTACCAGCAGATGCCATCACCGAAGGGTACGATACCGTAGGACAAGACCAACACTTTTCTAGCCATCACTTTGACGACTACTTTGAAACGGCTAAGTCCGTCGCCACCGTCGCCCTTAAATGGGTAGACAAAGAGAAACCGGCGCCAAAATCACGTACATACCCAGCGGAAGGCCAACATAAACACATGTATAAAAAGTTCAAAAGTTTGAGCGCATATGTCACTATGGCAAAAGCTAGAGGCGGGTACATAGACAGACGCAAAAAAAATATGCATACCGCACTAGAGAATTACATCAAGGTGCCCTATAATGATAAGGGCGTTTTTGTACTTGAAGGCTCTCATTATGGGTCTCATCCTGGTGATAATTTCTTAGTAGATCCGAGAGCGAGCTATAAGTTGACGGTGAAAGCAGGGCTCGTAGCTGAGTCCCCCGCAATTCGCCATTTTTTAAAGGTCACTATTGGGCCTAGAATTCTCGGCTATCTCAATGTCTCCGGCTCACTGGAGTCACCACAAGAAACGCAAACTCTGGAATACCAAGCGCAATTTTTTGAATCACCATATGCCAGATTCGGGCTCTCGGAAAACAAAGCAGGTGCTCCGATCAAAAAGTACCTAGAACAGATAGGAGATAAAACAGGTAAAGCGGCGATCTGGCTAGATGAAATGACTATAAAAGGACCATTCTATAAGCAAGCCTCAGCGATCGAAAGCATCTATAAACAAACCATTGCGACCGTAGATGCTAATAAGGGCGATCAAGAACTAGACCTACAAGCCAAACAGTTTTTGAAAGAATTCATGAACAAGGCCTTTCGAGGTAGAGATCCCGCACCTGAGTATGAGCAGCTCGTCCTTAAAATATACAGTCTCGATCGCAAGCAGGGCAAAGAGCTCAAAGAATCTCTCATCACCCCTCTAGCGATGATTCTCAGCTCTCCCAGCTTTCTCTACCTCATGGAAGACGCCCCTGCCACAAAAGAAGGTGTCGTTAATGAGGTCGAATTCGCCAATCGAATCTCACATTTCCTCTGGAGTCGCTCAGCATCAGATGAGCTTCTCGCAGATGCTAAAGCCGGCAAGCTAAAGGACAAGGCAGTGCTAAAAAAGCACATCAACTGGATGCTCAAGCAAAAAAATAGTTTTGCACTCTCGGAAGGCTTTTTTGATCAATGGGTAGATATGGAGCGATTTGAATCCATTGGTATTGATGAAAACTCCCACGTAAAATTCAACAAAGGCGTGCAACATTCTGCTAAACTCGAAGTGCAGCACTTCTTTCACACCCTGTTAAAGGAAAACCTCAGCCTCACTCAGCTCATAGACTCAGACTTTGTCGTCATCAATGACTTGTTAGCCTTACATTACGGGCTGAACGCGCCCAATAAAGGAAATGAATTCCACAAAGTCAAACTCCCCGCAGACTCACCACGTGGAGGGCTACTCGGAACCGTAGCATTCCTCTCGATGGGCTCAAATGGCGAGCGCTCATCCCCCATTATTCGTGGCGCGCTCATCCAGGAAAAGTTTTTTAACAGAAAACCTCCGCAACCGCCTCCTAACGTCCCTGAACTAGAAGATGTCAGTGACAAAGTCTTAAGCGTAAGAGAAAGCATTGCCCTTCACCGTCAGCAAGCTCAATGCGCATCCTGCCATCGTAGTTTCGATCCCTTGGGATACGGCTTAGAAAACTTTGACTTGATAGGACTCTGGCGCGACCAGGAGATAATAGAAAATATGAGTGAGGAAAACAAAAAAATCACCTCTGTTCCGATAAAAGCTGAAGGGGTATTCCCGAACAAAGAACCCTTTCATAATCTGGATGAATTCCGAACGGGACTCATGGCACACAAGCACCTGCTGACGCGCTCTATCACTGAAGGCCTCTTATCCTACGGACTAGGTAGACACATCGAATTTGCCGACCAGCAAGCACTTGACGAGATCTGTGAAAAAGCCAGCCAAAACAATGAACAAATCGGCGATATCATCTACTCCATCATCAGCCATCCCCTTTTCAGAAGAGCTGATCAAGCTTCCGCCACCGCAAGTTCCAAAATGAGGATAAGTAAATTATGAGTCTACACTTATATAATCGACGCACCATGCTCAAAGCAGGATTCACCGCTCTCGCGCTGCCCTTCATGGAGTCGCTCGCTATGGGGAAATCGGCTAGCACAGTAGCGCCAAAACGTTTCCTTTTTATCGGCTGTGGCTACGGATTCAGTAAAAAGAATTTCTTCCCTACAAAAGCAGGGAAATTCTCAAAAATAGGACTCACTCCAGGACTCAAGCCGCTAGAACGCCACAAAGATGATATTACCATGGTTTCGAACCTCACCAACCTGGGTGCCAGAAATCCTCACGCTGGTAGTACTACATACCTCACCGGAGCTGACGTTGGAGGTACAAGAGGGCGGAAATTTATTAATGGCATCTCACTCGACCAAGTCATCGCTCAGAAAATTGGTCAAGATACCCGCTTCGCCAGCCTCTCACTCAGTGGTGAAGGAGAAGGAAATGATGGCCATGGCCCCGGACTCTCACTCTCCTGGTCGGATAAAGGGCATCCCATTCCAGGCATCAAAAATCCCCTCGCCCTCTATCACGAACTCTTCGGTCAAAGCAAAGAAAGCAATGCCGAACGCGAGTACCGCCTCTCGCAAAAACGTAGCATCCTCGATGCCGTCGTTGCGGACCTAAAATACTCCAGAAAGAAACTCAGTAAGACCGATCAAGATAAATTAGAAGACTACCTGCAATCGATTCGTCAGATAGAGCAAACTATTAGCCGTGAAGTTCAATGGGCAGACACAGCAAAAGCAAAGGCTCCACTGCAAAAACCAGGAGCCACCATGGACGGTCTCCAATCACTCATGACTCTCCAGCGTCTTATGATAGCCGCCTTTCAAACCGACTCCACTAGGGTAATTACCTACAGACAGCCCGTAAGCCCCTTGCTCGCAAGCTGGGAAATTAATGTCGGCGCACACACTCTCTCCCACCAAAATCATTCTCACCAAGGCGCTTCCAATTTAAAAGACTTTAAATCCATGGAACTCTTCTCAGGCCTCATCGACCTCTTTAAAAATACCCCAGACCTCAATGGCAAAAGCCTCTTTGACTCCACTCTCATCAGCTATGGCACAAACATCCGCCTAACTCATAGTCTCAGAGGCTGCCCCGCCATCTACACCGGTGGCGCCGCAGCCAAACTCAAAACCGGCGAGCACATCATCTTGCCAGAAGAAGACACTCCACTAGCCAACTACTGGCTCACCCTCTGCCAACAATCAGGCGTAGAGATGGATAGCTTCAGTCACAGCACGGGCACTCTCAAGAAGCTTATTCGCTCTTAATCCAACTTTTTTAGTATGGCCCCGAGGGATTAATGAGTGGGAACTTAAGGTTTTTTAAGCATAGATTCACAAAAAATATTATGGCCGCGGGGGCTCCCCGACCTCCGGAGGAAGTAATAACTGGGGCTCCGCCCCACACCCCGATCAAGGTACTGCCGTACAGGCAAATATTTTTTAGTTGCCTGTCTGGCGAAGACCCTTAAGAATCCCAACGCTAGTCGCATCGCGCCCGCGCTTAATCTAAGCATGAATTTCTCTTAAGTTCCCATCCATTAAGGGCTCCCCGACCTCCGGAGGAAGTAATAGCTGGGGCTCCGCCCCACACCCCGCTCAAGGTACTGCCGTACAGGCAAATGTTTTTTAGTTGCCTGTCTGGCGAAGACTCTTAAGAATCTCAACGCTAGTCGCATCGCGCCCGCGCTTAATCTAAGCATGAATTTCTCTTAAGTTCCCATCCATTAAGGGCTGCTCGGCCACCGGAGGGTGCTGCCACACAGGCGATAAAAATATCTGGGGCTTTGCTCCCTTGTGTGGGAAAATCGTTATATTTTTTTGACGGAAAAGTTATAGTTTTTTTACTTGCAAGTATTTCCGAAAAATAAACTTTGCACTTTTTTTTGTAAAAATAGGTAGCACCATAAAAAATATTGGGTTTATCATTATAAGAGCAATCATAACAAGATTAAGTAAATAGGAATAAAAGCATGGAAACAAAAAAATTTACTCTCATCGAATTACTTGTTGTCGTGGCCATAATAGGAATTTTAGCGAGTTTATTATTACCCGTTTTAGGTAAAGCCAGAGAAAAAGGCAAAGCAGCAGTATGTAAGAGTAACCAAAAACAATTAGCTATCGCATTCTATATGTATATGGATGATAATGATGGTATGGCTCCGCTCTGCGGCACGCGATATCAGTGGAATGATTATCTAGCTCTATACGACGGCAGAGATCATGTACCCCATGCGGCCAAATATACAGCCGCTCCAATATCGTCAGACCAATATGGAGAAGCAAAAATATACGGCTGTCCTAGCTCTGACGTAGGCACTCCTACAAACGCAAGTATACTCTCATATACCTATTTTAGATATGATGGTGGCGGTATGAATAGAGGTGCCGCAACATGGAGCCAGAGCAATATGGGCACGTACAGTGTACAACTATCTACGGTAACTGACGCTAGTAGTTCTATATTATTACATGAATACTGGGATTTCGGAAATAGAGTAGGCCGCAATTGGGGCAGCGCTATCGATTTTCGATATATCTTTGATAACCCTAATAAAAGAGGCCACTTCCAAGATACTGGGAAATCTACATACCTAATGGCAGATGGTAGTGTACATTCACTGACATTTGGAAGCACACTAATGGGTATAGGTGCTCGAAATGATACCCGAGAAACTATGTGGGATCTCCATAAATAATGGAAACTAGAAATCATATAAAATAGCAAGGCAACAAAACTAAAATTGCCCGATCTAATAAAGAGTATTATCAGCTCTACGCTTTCAAGTTCGATGAATAATCGAGACGACAGTCCAAGTTTAGAGCACGATAGGCTTCGATATCACGGAAGACTGAACAAAGAGAGGTTGGCCAACAAAGCGTTCAGCAGGAAAAGAAACAGATGAAAACAAATAACAAAATGGCTTTTCTTGCCGTCAACGCAATACTTGCCTCGTGCGCAATAACGATCGCATGGGCGGCCCCTAAGAAGGCGGATATAGAGCCATGGGCCAAGTCTAAAACAGTATCTGCGGATCAGCTAAAAGCTGCGATAAACCAGCAAGCTCCGGGACTCGACATTACGACGGGGGCAGAGATTCCTTCCGAGGGTTATTGTGATCAGCCTTACGTCGTGAAACTGCCGGACGGCACTTGGTTATGCGTCATGACTACCGGCAAGGGGCACGAAGGTTCAGGCGGCCAACACATTGTATCCTGTCGGAGCTCCGACCAAGGAGCAACGTGGAAAGCTCTCGTCGATATCGAACCTGCCGACGGCCCCTTAGCCTCTTGGGCCATGCCTTACTTGACCGACTATGGCCGTGTCTACGTTTTCTACACCTACAACGCTAAGGACATGAAGAGAGTGCGTGCCTCCACTAACTACGCGCGGAAGCGGGTGGACACGCTTGGAGAGTATGCGTTCAAGTTTTCTGATGATGGGGGCAAAACCTGGTCGAAGCAGCGCTGGTTCATTCCGGTTCGCGAGACCGCTATCGACAGGCGCAATCCTTACAAGGGCGAAGTCCGGTTCTTCTGGGGTGTTGGCAAACCCATACAGCATAAAAATTCAATGTACCTCGGTTTTACAAAGGTCGAAACATTCGGACTTAACTTCATCGAGAAAACCGAGGCGTTCTTCCTACGTAGCTCCAACATCGACACAGAGCGTGATCCAGACAAACTCCAATGGAAGACGCTTCCCGACGGAGATGATGGACTCAAGTCGCCCAAAGGTCCGATTGCCTCCGAAGTGAACCTGACAAGCCTGTCCGATGGCAGCCTATTCTGCACCTACCGAACCGTTGCCGGGCATCCCTGTCACGCCTATTCAAGGGACGAGGGCAAGACCTGGACGGAAGCAGCCTTCATGACCTATGGTCCAGGAGGCCCGCTGGTCAATCATCCCCGGGCAGCCAACTTTGTGCGCAAGTTAACGGAAGGTCCCTACAAGGGGCGTTACATCTATTGGTTTCACAACAACAAGACGAAGGGCTGGGGCGGGCGCAATCCCGCCTATCTCTTGGGAGGAACGGAAGTGGATGGCCCGGGTGGAAAGCACATTCAATGGGGTGAACCTGTCGCAGTGCTCTATGACCGGAACCCAGAGACACGTATCAGCTACCCCGACTTTGTGTGGGACAACGGCCTCTACATCACGGAAACCCAGAAATTAATCGCCCGCGTTCATCGCATTCCGGATGGACTCCTGCGAAGTCTGTGGAAAGAAAACAAAGCCGAATAAACTCCGCAGGCGACGCCCTAAAGGCCGCAGCTGAGGAGTAAGGTACGAGGAGATAGAGAATAATAATGAAGAAAATATTACTATGTGTAGGGGCCTTAAGCCTTTGGGCTATGGCGGCGATAGCGGAAAATGGACCTCTGGAACCCCAACTTATCAGCAGCGAGCATCTGAGTGGTCCGGCGAGTTTGGGTCTGGAGCTAAGGACTTACGCCTCCAATAGTGATCAGATCAAACTCAATGGCACCCTTCATATCGCTTTCGGCCCAAAGAATCAGGAGATCGTCACGGATTCACACAACAATCGTTTCCTCTACCGTGCCAGCGCTGATGAGCCCTTTCAAATTTCTCCCATCCCGGTGAAAGGTCAGCACTCGCTTGTCTACAACCCGGCCGACAAGCTCTACTACGCAAACGATACCGCAAATCACCGCATCATCTCCTTCTCTGATCTCAGCACTAGCAAGATCACTGCTGAGACTAAAAATATTGCCGGCATAGAGCTGAAGCGCCCGCACGATATCGTTGTCGATCCCGCGACGGCTTGGATCTATACGATCAATCCAAACTCTGGGCAGGTTTTTCGCTTCACCGCGATAGGCGAAAACGAGTCTGTGCTCTCGGTACCTGTAAAAGGCTATGCGCGGGCACTGACTTTTGCCAAGGGCAAACTCTATGTCATTGGATCGTCGAGAGGACGGATCGTAGAAGTCGTGGATTGGGACACTGAGAAATTCAAGATTTACGATAGTTTCGCTCCCACAAAGAAAAATGGCCCTGCGGGTTCCTGGACTAAGACCGGGCTCGTTCTCAATGATGCCGAATTCTTTGACGGCTTCTGGTATGCAACAAGCTACTTTACCAAGTCATTTGCTAAGGGCTCCAACTTCGATGAGAATAAATTCATCCGCTTCAAAACGCTGGATGACTTCGTCAAGGGCAATTGGACTGATCTAAGCAGTCTGATTCCGACAGGCATGACCCCCTATTACCTCACGGTAAATAAAGGCAAACTTTACCTAGCCATCTTCCACCATGAGTCGCATGGAAACGGCGACTCCATCCTTCAATTATCTCCAGTTAAACCGTCATCTTCTCGTGTGAAAAAGAATCAGCGGAAGACGAGCACCAAGGCAGCAAAATACGCGGACTCTGTACCGCAGCCCACCTTGAGCGAGATTGCCTACGGCGATCATGCACGGCATGTCTTGGATTTCTGGCAAGCACCGTCCGACAAGCCGACTCCGCTCGTTTTCGTCATTCACGGCGGAGGATGGAAAAACGGCAGTAAAGAACGTCTCAATCGCTTTGTCGATGCCTCAGCTTTGCTCCAACAAGGAATATCAGTAGTTGCCATTAATTATCGATTGATTAGAAAAGACACAGATATCAAACCACCCGTCAAAGCTCCCTTATATGATGCGGCTCGTGCTTTGCAGTTCGTCCGCAGCAAAGCCAAAGAATGGAATATCGACAAGAGACGCATTGCGGCCGCAGGGGCTTCCGCGGGCGCCTGCTCAAGCCTTTGGCTAGCCTTTCATAAGGACCTCGCCGATCCGGAGAATGCTGATCCCATTGCCCGTGAATCAACACGCCTTTATTGCGCCGCAGTGAATAATGCTCAAACCAGCCTAGACCCCAAGCAAATGAAGCAATGGACCCCCAATAGTAAATACGGCGGTCATGCGTTTGGCCTCCAAAATTTCGATGAGTTCCTCGCCGAACGAGACAAGATACTGCCGTGGATTGCCGAGTACTCTCCCTATGCGCTGCTTAGCCCAGATGACCCGCCGGTCTACCTGCATTATTCCAAAGACTCTCCCGCCATCGGCAAACCGCAGAAAGACCCCACCCACACCGCCAACTTTGGTATGAAGCTTCAGGAGCGCTGTCTGGAACTGGGTGTTAAATGTGAGCTCGTGTATCCCGGCGCTAAAAAGGTGAAATACAAAGACTCAAGCGCCTACCTGATCGCAACTCTCAAGTCGCCCGCTGAAGAATCAGGAAAGTGAGTCCGGTATTGTAAGATAAGGAAAAGATAAGATGATGAATGACAAAAATAGAAAGACCTGCATTCGTATAATAAGTGCAACACTTCTGTTAATTGCTTATAGCATAAACATCTATTGAGAATAACAAGACTCAGATGTACTCTGCTATAAGCGACCAAACCTAAAACAGAGGAGTCAGAAATGACATATGAACATCTGAGTCTTGAAGAAAGACACTACCTTGAAATTGAATTAAAGGCAGGCACATCGATCACTAAAATAGCAAAAAACTTAAATCGTAGTACAAGCACACTTTCACGAGAACTTAAACGTAATAAAGGTCTCCGTGGTTATCGAAACAAGCAAGCCAATGACTTTGCTCAAGAAAGACACAAAGTGAAACCAAAGGCTATTAAACTAACTGAAGAAGTTAAGGACTATATAGATGAGCATTTACTCAAGGATTGGAGCCCCGAACAAATTGTAGGTCGACTAAAAGATGACCAATCCATCTTACTTCATCATGAAACAGTTTATCAATATATTCTTAGAGATAAAGAATCAGGAGGTGAGCTATATAAGCTTCTACGTCATCAGAATAAAACTTATCGCAAACGTTATGGCAACCAGCATAGTCGTAATGGGATTCCCAATCGTGTGGATATAGACGAACGACCTGAGGCAGCTAATAAGCGAGAGCGTGTAGGCGACTGGGAGATGGATACTATTATAGGAAAAGCTCATAAAGGAGCCATTGTAACTATGGATGATCGAAAATCAAAACTGCGTCTAGCATTGCCTGTGTCTCATAAGAAAGCCACGCTTGTGAAAGATGCAATAATCTCTTTGCTAACACCGATCAAAGATTTGGTTCATACTCTTACATTTGATAATGGAAAAGAATTTACTCAGCATGAGACTATCTCCAAGGAATTGGAATGTAATAGTTATTTTGCTAAACCATATCACTCATGGGAACGAGGCCAAAACGAGAATGCTAATGGATTGTTACGGCAATACTTTCCTAAGTCTATGGCGCTTGATGGTATCAGTGAAAATGAAGTCATTATTGCGGTTGATAAACTTAATAGTAGACCTCGAAAATGTCTGAAATTTAAGACGCCATATGAAGTTTTTGAAAATTTAACTGGAATTAACTTAAGAAAATCAGTAGGTGTTGCACTTACTACTTGAATTCAGGAGATTTGTATCTGCGCTTAATATTAAATAATCTGGACTTAAGAGCTGTTTGAGCTCGAAGAGCTTAGGAAAGTAGCTATGGACGTAAGTCCGTGGTGTTTGAATAACAGAATCGTGCGTGCCGAAGGTACGCTGCAGAGGGGGCTCAAACTACGGGTAAAAATCCTCTACGCCCGTGTGGCAGTACCTGGAAGCTCCGCATTCCAATGCGGATGGTGAAAATTAATGCCTTCGGCGAGCGGAGAGCCCCCGTAATGGTAGGGAACTTAAGCTTATTTAAATTAAATTTAATATGGGGCTCTGCCCCAAACCCTGTAAGGAGTTGCCACTCCTTAACCAGGCGAATGGTTTAAGTATGAATTTCATTACATCTACAATTAAGCGCGGGCGCGCAGCGACTAGCGTCGGGATTCCTAAGGGGTCTTCACCAGACGGGCAATAAATTTTTGCCTGTGTGGCAGCACCTTGAGTAGGGTTAGGGACAAAGTCCCTGGCTATAAATGCCTCCGGCGAGCGGAGAGCCCCCGTAATGGTAGGGAACTTAAGCTTATTTAAATTTAATATGGGGCTCTGCCCCAAACCCTGTAAGATACTGCCGTATAGGTACATGCTTTTTATTCGCCTGTCTGGCAAGACCCTTAACCAGGCGAATGGTTTAAGTATGAATTTCATTACATCTACAATTAAGCGCGGGCGCGCAGCGACTAGCGTCGGGATTCCTAAGGGGTCTTCACCAGACGGGCAATAACTTTTTTGCCTGTGTGGCAGCACCCTTCGGCGAGCGGGGAGCCTCCGCGGGCCAATTAAAAATCTTGTACACAAGCTTAAAAACTCTTAAATCCCCTTCCATCGCTGCCACTAAGCAGATTTGAATCGATAATTATGCAATAAAGAACCAAATAATAGTATCACTCACGAAAAATTAGGGTTAATCAGTTTCAAACACTTTTATATAAACACACTGTAAACTCAAATTGGCTCCAGAAGAAAAAAATAGGGATGAAAAAATGAAGCGTAAATCAATCATATTAATCTTGGGAATGGCACTTGCGATTCCATTTATCGGCATGGCCGAGGTACGGCCCGTGGCATTGTTTGCCGATGGCATGGTGATCCAGCGTGAGACGCAGGCACCCGTATGGGGAACTGCTGAAGCGGGTGAAAAAGTGACCGTGACCGGCAGCTGGGGTGAAAGTGCTGAGACCACTGCCGATGCATCCGGAAAATGGAGCGTGAAGCTGAAGACGCCGAAGGCCGGTGGTCCGTACAGCTTGACGATCAAAGGCAACAACAGGCTTGAAATTAAAGACGTGCTCTCGGGGGAAGTCTGGTTCTGCTCCGGTCAGTCGAATATGGACTTCACCATGAATCAGTTGTCTAAAGTATCTCGCAAACGCACCACGCCAGAACATGTCCCTGCTGCTCATTATGTAAAAAAAGAGATGGAAAGCGCGAAGGACAATCTTTTAAGACAGTTCATTGTGAAGAAAAGTAAATCACCCCTTAAACCACTCACAACTCTCCAAGGCAATTGGTTGGACTCTTCACCTCAAAACAATCCCGATTTTTCAGCCACCGCCTACTTCTTTGCTCGCGAATTGCGCAAAGAACTAAAGGTTCCGATTGGTCTGATCAAGTGTGCCTGGGGTGGAACCAAGATCGAGCCCTGGATGCCAGCTACAGCTTTTCAGCAGGATGAAGAAATGCTTGCCTACTACAAAGCGAAGCAAAGCCAGGTATCTACCATCTTCAATGCCATGGTCAACCCCGTAATCCCCTACTCGATCCGTGGCGTTATCTGGTATCAAGGTGAATCCAATCGCGATTTTAATACCCTCCGCTATGAACGCCATTTCAGTGCCATGATCAGCTCTTGGCGCGCGCAATGGGGACAAGGTGACTTCCCCTTCTACTTCGCCCAGCTGGCCAACTACCAGGGACGCTCGCGTTCGAACTACGAGCCTCCCGCCATGAAGCCCGTTGAGTATGACGGCTGGCCCTCGATCTGCGATCAGCAGCGCCGCACACTCGGTCTAAAAAACACCGGCATGGCGGTTTTGAGTGATATCGGCGAAGCTCACGACGTTCATGCACATAACAAGATGGATGTGGGCAAGCGGCTGGCACTTTGGGCCTTGAAGCACGATTATAAAAAGCAAGTTCCAGTGTGCAGTGGGCCACTCTATAAGAGTCATGAAATCAAAGACGATCAAGTGATCATTTCATTCGACCATGCTGGTTCCGGGCTAATGAGCGCTTCAAAAGTCGGGATGGAAGCCACCCAGGAAACGAAGGCAGCGTTGAAATATTTTCAGATTTGTGGCGAAGATCGTCAGTGGCAGTGGGCGAATGTTGAGATTACGGGTAAAGACACCATCGCGGTTTCTCACCCGGACCTAACGAATCCAACGGTGGTGCGCTATGCCTGGTCGACGAATGCAAAATCAGCCAATCTCTATAACAAAGAGGGACTTCCTGCCTCTATCTTCACCACCGAGACGGTGATCCCTGCGAAGGCGAGCGTTGTGGTTCCTTCGAAAACGAAACCAAGCAAGAAAAATCCCCTTTCCGGTGTGTCACTGAAGAAGGACGATCGGATTGTCTTTCTCGGAGATTCGATTACTGCGGTGGGAGTCAAGCCGAATGGCTATGTCACCTTGACCTCACAGGCCATTGTAAAAGCCTTTCCCGAACTAGGAATTAAAGTTATTGGTGCTGGCAAAAGTGGCCATAAAGTGCCGGACTGTCAGAAGCGCCTCGACCGCGATGTACTACAGAAAAAGCCCACGATCGTCGTGATCTACATCGGCATCAACGATGTCTGGCACTGGAGCCTGCCTAAGAGAGGTGGAAAAGGCTTTCATAAAGGGACCACGCCCAAAAACTTCGAAAGCGGCTTAAAGGATATGATCGCAAAAATCAATGCGGTCGGTGCGCGGGTGATCCTCTGTACCCCCACCGTTATCGGCGAAAAATCTGACGGCACGAATCCCCAAGACAAGATGCTTGATGAGTATGCGGACATCAGCCGCAAGGTTGCGCGGGATACCGGCTCTCAGCTACTGGATCTCAGAGTGGCGGTTATTGACTACCTCAAAAAACACAACCCAGAAAACGCCAAACGAGGTGTTTTGACCAAAGATCGTGTTCATATGAACGAAAAAGGTAACCGTTTTCTCTCTACGCATGTACTCAGTGCTTTAAACCTCCCCGAATCGGATTAATTGAAAAATATCAGGAGACTAAATATGATTTTTTCACCACTCGTACGCTCTAACTTATTTGTCTTCTTCTGCGTCAGCACGCAATCACTCATGCCCTCAAATGCTCATGAAGGTGAAAGCACACTAGGCCACGGCAAGCCCAATATTGTCATCGTTTTGACTGATGATCTGGGCTACGGCGACGTCTCTTTCCTGAATCCTGAATCTAAGGTTCAAACTCCGCACATGGATGCGCTTGCCAGAGCAGGCGTCTGGGCCACCGATGCCCATGCTCCAAGTACCGTATGCAGTCCCAGTCGCTATGCTTTGCTCACGGGACGCTACGCTTGGCGGGGAACCTTGCGTGCTGGTCGCTTGAACCCATGGAAAGAATCCGCAATTGAAAAAGATCGCGTCACGCTACCGAAAATTTTAAAAAGCAAAGGCTACTTCACCGCTTTGGTCGGCAAATGGCACCTGGGCTTCGACTGGCCCTGGAAGGGTGGAGAAAAACCGCCAGAATCCATCATTGGCAAAGGAACGAGCAAGGCGACATGTGAGATGTTTGATTGGTCAAAGCCCATAGAGGGTGGACCTTTGGGAGCTGGTTTTGACACCTACTTTGGTGACGATGTACCCAATATGCCTCCTTACGCCTTCATCGAAAATCAGCACTTAACTTGTGATCCCGTTAATATCGACGGACGAAAACTCATGAAGCAACAAACAATGAAGGGCGGCTATATTCACGGCGTCGGTCCCGGAGAAAAGGGCTGGCAACTAAAGAATGTCATGCCG
Organism: Lentisphaera profundi; assembly: GCF_028728065.1. Classification (GTDB taxonomy): domain Bacteria; phylum Verrucomicrobiota; class Lentisphaeria; order Lentisphaerales; family Lentisphaeraceae; genus Lentisphaera; species Lentisphaera profundi. Next base: position 616,505 of record NZ_CP117812.1, read on the forward strand.
ACGATTACCGCCAAAGCAGTCGAAACCATTGAGCAGCGGAGCAAAAGCTCCAAACCCTTCTTTCTCATGTTCGCCACTACCACACCTCATTCACCCATTGTTCCTTTAGAAAAATTTAAAGATAGTAGTGCAGCCGGTCCCTACGGCGACTCTATTGTCCAGACAGATGACGCTGTCGGACAGGTTGTGGCCGCCTTAAAAAGCGCGGGGGTTTATGATAATACGCTATTAATTATATCTAGCGATAATGGCCCAGCACCCTTTATGCGCGAACGCATTCAAACACATCAGCACAATCCCTCTGGTCTCCTGCGTGGCCTCAAACGCGATCTCTTCGAAGGCGGTCATCGCGTCCCCTTTATAGCGTCCTGGCCCAAAGGCGGAATCAAGGGTGGTCGACAAATTGATGCCCTGATCTCCCAAACTGACCTTTTTGCCACGATCGCTGAAATCATCGATTACAAGCTCGAAGACGGTATCGCAGAAGATAGCCTAGATATTTTAGCTACACTACGTTCAAACAAAACTGTACGCCAAGAACTCGTTTACCATGCCTCCAATGGCAAGCTGGGACTTCGCCAAGGACCCTGGGCCTACTTACGTCGAGGTGGAATCAGCTCGGAGCCCGAATGGTATAAGAATATATGGCAGGGTGACTCTAGTGATGCACCGGGCTTATTGTTCGATCTTTCCAATGATCTCGGCCAACGAAGTAATTTATATGATAAATCACCAGAACGCATCCAGAAAATGGAAGCGCACCTGGCTGAAATTCAAAAAGGTAAATCCACGCGCTAAGCCAAGAATTCAAAAACTTATGTACAACAATTTCAAAAATGATAATCTGGAAACCATGAAAAATAAAAGACTAAAAACTGCCCTGTTTGCCGCGCTATCGCTCATGGCCTTCAACACATTCGCGGCGACAAGCCGCCCCAACATCGTCTTGATCCTGTGCGATGATCTCGGCTATGGAGATGTGCAATGCCTCAACCCGGAGAAGGGCAAGATCAAAACGCCGCATATCGACAAGATCGCTGAGCAAGGTATGACCTTCACCGATGCCCATTCCGGCTCGTCAGTCTGCACGCCGACGCGCTACGGACTGCTGACTGGCCGCTACAGCTGGAGGACACGGCTACAGAGCGGTGTGGTGGCGGGGTACAAGCCCTGCCTGATCACGCCCGACCGGCTCACGGTGGCCGGCTTGCTGAAGAAGCAGGGCTACACGACAGCAATACTCGGCAAATGGCATCTCGACTTCCAATATCAGGATCCGGTCAGCGGCAAAATACTGAAACGGCTTAATAGAAAAACTCAGCCACCGGTCGGAAGCAAAATCCCGGATGGACCGCTTAGCCGGGGCTTTGACAGCTATCACGGTTTCCATCATGCCGGAAATATGAAGGCGGTAATTGAGAACGATACCGTTATTCTTCATGAAGATGAAATCAACATGCTGCCGCGCTTAAGCGAAAAAGCGGTGACTTATATTGAAGAGCGCGCCAAGTCGCCCGATCAGCCCTTTTTTCTCTACGTGCCGCTGGGCTCACCGCACACACCGATAGTGCCCTCCAAGGAGTGGCAGGGGAAAAGTGAGCTGGGGCCGTATGGCGATTTTGTGATGCAGACCGACGCCACCGTCGGGATCATCACCGACGCGCTCGCGAAAAATGGCTTTACGGACAACACAGTAGTGATCTTTACGAGTGACAATGGCTGTTCAAAGTCCGCCGATATCCGAGACCTCCGCAAGCAGGGGCACCATGTAAGTGCCCAATACCGCGGTTCTAAGGCCGACATCTGGGAGGGTGGTCACCGCGTACCCTTTATCGTCCGTTGGCCAGGCAAGACTGAAGCAGGATCTAAAAGTGAGCAGTTAATCACCTTGGTCGACTTCTTCGCGACGGTTTCGGACATCACTGGAGAGAAAGCACCGAACATGGCCGAAGATAGCGTAAGCTTCCTGCCGGCATTATCAGGCAAGACCATCCAGTCCACCCGCAAAGGTGTGATTCACCATTCGATTTCAGGTCACTTCGCCTATCGACAGGGAAAATGGAAACTCTGCTTGGCCAAGGAATCCGGTGGGTGGACTGCCCCCAAGGAAAGTCAGGCCGGGGCCGATGCACCCAAGGCGCAGCTTTACGACATGGAAAAAGATCCTGGTGAACAGAACAACCTCTATCTCGCTCACCCCGAAGTCGCCGAGCGCTTACTTGCGGATCTCACTGCCGATATTTACAATGGTCGCAGCACCGATGGGCCGAAAGCTAAAAATGATCATAAGAATATTGTGCTCTGGAAGAACCAAGAGGCAAAAACGAGCACAAGAAAAAATCGCAAGTAATAGCAGCTCGCTAAAGATCGTGAGAACAGCTTAAAGAAAGAATTTCACCCACTTAACAAAAAATTTAAAACAATGATTAGCTAAATATTTAGGAGACTATAAAAATGAAAACCATACTCATGCTGACTTTCTGTCTGGCACTATCTTCCTTCGGCGATACTGCGCCGAGAAACTACGAACTCTGGGAACCGCAAGCAGCTCCGAATAATGGGCGCAGCAAGTGGGAGAGTACAAAATCGAGTAAAAGACCAAAGTCTTATGACCATGACTGGGAACGCTGGTCGTATCCTATCGGCAACGGTTATACAGGCGTCAGTATCTTTGGGCGGACGGATACCGAGCGTATTCAGCTTACCGATAAAACACTTCATAATCGGGGCATTTACGGGAAGGGCGGATTAACTAGCTTTGCCGAAGTATTGCTCGATTTTAATCAGCAAAAGGTGAGTAATTACCGTCGCTCGCTCAATCTGAATGAAGCCATCGCCCATGTTTCCTACATGCACAAAAAAGTGAGCTTTAAGCGTGAGTATTTTGCTTCTTACCCGGACAATATAGTGGTCATTCGACTCACTGCGGATAAAAAGGGATCGCTTTCTTTTACTGTACGTCCTGAAATCCCCTACCTTGCGATGAAGCAGCGCACGGGTTCTATTACTGCTGTGGACAATCTTCTAACACTCAAAGGAACGATGCCTTTGTTTAGCTGTAATTATGAGGGTCAGATCAAGGTACTGAACGAAGGTGGCTCCGTGAGCGCCAATGCTAAAGACGGCACTATCAAGGTCAGTGAGGCCGATTCAGTCACGCTACTGATTGCGACGGGAACCAACTACCGCATCAGCGCCAAGACTTTCCGTAATGCTTCGGCAAAAAAGCTCGACCCCAAGCAATTTCCACATGAGCAAGTTTCTGCTCGTATTCAATTAGCTCAAGATATGGGCTATGCGGCGCTCAAAGAGAATCACTTCAAGGATTACCAAAACCTGTTCGGCCGTGTTTCAGTGAACTTAAATTCAAAGCCTTCAGTCGATCCGACGCACATCCTTCTGCAGAAGTACCAAAAAGGCAAAACCAATACCTGGCTTGAAGAACTCATGTTTCAGTATGGTCGCTACCTACTCATTTCCAGCTCGCGCGAGAAGAGCCTGCCCGCCAACCTACAGGGTGTATGGAGCCAGGATTATTACACTCCATGGTCGGGAGGATTTTGGCATAATATCAATGTGCAGATGAATTATTGGGGCTCCATGAGCACCAATCTGGGCGAGTGTTTCCAGGCTTACACCAACTTTTACAAAGCCTACCTACCCATAGCACGAGGGCATGCCGCCGACTACGTTCGCAAGTACAATCCAAAGCAGTTGACGAAGGGAGGCGATAATGGCTGGATCATTGGCACCGGAGCCAATGCCTACTATATACCCAGCGCTGGCGGACATTCTGGCCCGGGAACGGGAGGCTTTACGGCGAAACTTCTCGTCGATTATTATAAGTTTACACAGGACAAAAAATATCTCGAAGAAGTCGCCTACCCGGCAATGCTCTCCTTGAGTAAATTTTATTCAAAAGTACTGATTCCCCATGGCAATAAACTTTTAGTAGAACCTTCTGCTTCGCCAGAACAGACTTCTAGTGCCGAGCAAGTGAAGGGCATGCCGGGCCATCTGAAAGGAGGGAGAAACTACATTACTGCCGGCTGTACTTTCGATCAGGGCTTTGTCTGGGAAAGCTATTCCGACACACTGTCACTCGCCAATGAACTCGGTAACAAAGACCCCTTCCTCGATACCATCCGCGAGCAGATTACCAAGCTCGATCCTATTTTGGTCGGGGCCGATGGTCAGATTAAGGAATACCGTGAGGAAAACCATTACAGCGATATCGGTCAGCCAAGACACCGCCACATTTCTCATCTTTGCCCGCTCTATCCGGGAACCCTCATTAATTCTAAACCAGAATGGATGCAGGCCGCAAGTAAAACACTGGATCTGCGCGGCGACAGAACCACCGGATGGGCCCTGGCTCACCGCATGAATAGCCGTGCCCGCCTCGGCGAGGGCGATAAGGCACATGAAGCCTATAAGCGTTTTATTCGCGAACGTACCGCGACCAACCTCTGGGCTCTTCACCCTCCCTTTCAGATTGACGGCAGCCTCGGCACCATGGCAGGAGTCGCAGAAATGCTGCTGCAGAGTCACGATAATTCTATAAGAGTGCTCCCAGCGCTGCCAAAAGTGTGGAAAACCGGACACTTTGACGGCCTGGTGGCGCGAGGCAATTTTGTGGTCTCCGCAAAATGGCAAGAGGGAAAAGCAAGTTTGATTTCTATCCAGTCCAGAAGCGGTGGCGTATGTCGCGTCAACTACCCCGGAATCGCCAAGGCCACGATTGCAGACAGCAATGGCAATGCAGTAGAAGTCACGCGTGAAGGAACAGATCAGATCCACTTTTCTTCCACTCTTGGAGAGACTTATTTAATTAAACAAATTCAACAATAAAAGAATGATATACAGGACTAAGGTGATGAACAAACGATTGATGACAGCCATGATGCTTTCTTTCAGTATTGTCACTGCCTTTGCGGCTGAGAGCATTGAGCTTTCGGCTGGAAAAGAGCTCGGTGCGATCTGGTTCATTGGCGATTCGATCACCCAGAGCAACGCCGACGGCGATGCCAAGGGCTCGCCACGTAAATCGCTTTACGACCTGCTGAACGCGAAGGGCTATTCGTTCAGTTATACCGGGCATCACACCAGGAATGTCGATGGTCTTCCCATGTCTGGAAACTCTCCGCTAGACAATCTCTATCACTATCACACGGGGATATCGGGCTATCTAATCACCAAGGGAAGCATCCAAAAACGGAAACGCCCATTAAGGGGAATTGGCTCGGGGCTTTCGCAATATTGGAAAAGCGGCCGTCTGACCTTGGTAAAGCCGGATATAATTTTGATTATGATCGGAACCAACGATATCGGGCATGCTTATGAGCTCGCCGGCGCTCCGGCGCGTTTAGCGACCTTGCTGGACGATATCTACGCATTGCCCGGTGCAGGCAAGCCGACCATCTTTTTGGCGTCAATTCCGCCGAATCGCCGCAATGAAGCCGATCGAAGCAGGGTGGTCCTCTTTAATGAATCCATTCCCGGGATCGTCGACTCCTATCGAACGAAAGGAAAGAAGATCTTCTATGTGGATCAGTTTACGCCCATTGATAAGGCCTATAAAAAAAATATGCGTGGCGATAATCTCCACCCCAACGCAAGCGGCAACGACACGATGGCAGCGCAGTGGTTCAATGCCATTGAAGCATCACTCAAGCCAGAGTCAGCTCTGTTTCCTGGCAAGAGAAGCGATTTTCGTGGCTATGATCGCTACGATAATGTGAAGACCGCAAAGGGGGATTTTTCGATCGTTTGTCCAAAGAATGCTGCCCCCGGGAAACCTTGGCTATGGCGCAGCCTCTATTGGGATGCCATTAAGCAATTTAGCAATGCTGATCTTCAATTGGTCGATCAGGGCTATCACGTCGTGCTCGCTCACGGTGATGTTTCCGGACATCCCCGTGGTAATGCCAATATTGATGGTGCCTACGACTTGCTGACACAAGAGTATGGGTTCTCGAAGAAATGTTCGATGGCATCGATGAGTCGAGGAACCTTGTCTCTTTTCCGCTGGGCGACTGAGAATCCGCAAAAGGTGGAAAGCATCTATGTAGATAATGGGGTTTGCAACGTGTTGAGCTGGCCAGCGGGAAAATCCGTTCCTGGCAACAAGTCAAGCTCTAGTGGGAATCGTAAATCCTGGACGCTCTTTAAGCAGGCCTTCGGCTATGCCACGGACGCAGAGGCACTCAAAACCAAAGAAAGCCCGATTGATTTGTTAGAACCTCTAGCCAAAGCTGGTGTGCCGATTCTAATGGTTTGCGGAAGCAAAGACTCCGCGGTGCCGTACGAGGAAAACGACGCCATCATGGAGCAACGCTATAAGGCGCTCGGTGGTTCCATTGAAGTGATTGTGGAGAACAAGGGTCACTCCCACGGTATGAAAGATCCGACACCCGTACTCGAATTTATTAAAAAGAATACAAAATAGAGCATAAGGAGCAAATGATGAAAAAAGATAATATGCAGCAAAGTAGAGTTTTTAGGGGATGGAAGTTTTTGATGGTCATCATTCCAATATTTGGAAGTGTTGCAATGGCTGGGACCGAGCTCTATGTGAGCCCGGCGGGTAGCGATACGAATCTGGGAAGCCAAAGCAAGCCCTTGGCCTCCTTGGCGAAAGCACGTGATCTTGTACGATCGCATGCGGGAAAAGATGCGGTGACGGTGAATATCGCCGACGGCATTTATTACTTGCCCGAGACCTTGATCTTCTCTCCCGAGGATTCCGGAACGGCGGAGTTTCCAGTTGTTTACCGTGCTGAAAATGAAGGTGGGGCGGTGCTGAGTGGTGGCTCAAGGCTCAATCTCAAATGGTCCGCTTATAAGGACGGCATCTTTCAGGCAAAAACGCCTCAAGGCTTGGAAATCGATCAGGTCTTCCTCGATGGCAGCGCACAGCGTATGGCGCGTTATCCAAACTACGATGCCAAAAAGAAAACTGATGCTTACCAGGGCTATTCTGCCGATGCCTTTTCTAAAGAGCGAGCGGCCAATTGGGCCGATCCGACTGGTGGCTATATTCACGCCATGCACCTTCATCGATGGGGTGGCTATCATTACCGCATTACTGGCAAGGATGCCAAGGGTGAGGTGACTTATGAGGGTGGTTGGCAGAACAACCGTCAGATGGGCATGCACAAGAAGTTCCGTATGGTAGAGAATATTTTCGAGGAACTCGATGCGCCTGGCGAGTGGTTCCACAATGCCAAGACCTCCACCCTCTACTACATGCCCGCGCCCGGCGTGGATTTAACAAAAGCTAAGCTCGAGGTCGTGCGCCTTCGTCACTTAGTCGAATTCCAGGGAAGCCAAGAAAAACCTGTAAAGCAGATCGCCATACAGGGTTTTACGCTTCGTCACACCGCAAGAACTTTTATGGATTGCAAAGAACCCTTATTGCGCTCGGATTGGGCAATCTACCGTGGCGGTGCCTTCCTACTGACTGGAACTGAGGATGTATCTCTTCTTGATTGCGAATTTGATCAAGTTGGTGGCAACGCAATCTTTGTTAATAATTACAATCGTCGCGTTCAGGTTAAAGGCTGCCATATTCACGATGCAGGTGCGAGTGGGGTATGTTTTGTGGGCGATCCGAAGGCGGTGCGCAATCCGCGTTTTGAATACAAAGAAGTTAATGATTTTTCAGAAATCGACCTTACTCCGGGACCAAAAACCGATAACTATCCAGCCGACTCGATTGTTGAGGATTGCCTCATACACGGAATCGGAACAGTTGAAAAGCAACCCGCTGCAGTACAGATTTCCATGGCGCAGGGCATCACTGTCCGTGACGTTTCCATCTATGATTGTGCTCGCTCAGGCATTAATATAAGTGAAGGCACCTGGGGTGGACACCTGATCGAAGGCTGTGACGTCTTTGATACCGTGCTAGAGACGAGTGACCACGGCTCGTTCAATTCTTGGGGCCGCGATCGCTTCTGGCATCTTAACTCTGCACCCGCAGGCAAGCTCGCCGAATTATCCTTACTCGATGCGGTGAAAACCAGCGTCATCCGCAATAGTCGCTGGCGTTGTGACCATGGTTGGGATATTGATCTAGATGATGGCTCGAGCAACTACGACATTTATAATAACCTGCTACTTGCGAAGGGGCTCAAACTACGAGAAGGTTTCCGTCGCCACGCCTGGAATAATGTTATCATAAATAATGGTCTGCATCCACACGTTTGGTATCTTGGCAATGGGGACGAAGTTCACGGCAATATCCTCATGAGTCGACATCGTCCGGCACGGATGAAACGCCCCAATGCAGATGCTGCACGAGTCGATAAAAACCTATTTTATGTTGCCAATGAATCTCAAGTCAAAGCGACTTCAAAAACATTAGGTTGGGATAAAAATTCGATCTTTGCTAAGCCACAGTTTATTGATCCCAGCAAAGGGGACTTTGCTGTCAAAGACAATTCGCCTGCCTTCGAAATTGGCTTCAAAAATTTCCCCATGGACCAATTCGGGGTGAAGAAGCCCGCACTCAGAAAAATTGCCCGTACGCCAATACTTCCCATGCCAGTGCTTACCAAAGCAAAAGCGAAGCGTCGACCTGCTAGAAAAGCACCAGCCGCGAAGCAAGTTTCCAAAACCTCTGCCTGGCTCGGTGCGAGCCTGCAGACTTTGGCGGGTGAAGAATTCTCTGCCTACGGCGTGAGTAAAGAAGATGGTGGAGTTATATTGATTGCGCTTGCAAAGAATTCCGTGGCGGCTAAAAAAGGTTTGAAAGAAGGCGACGTGGTACAAGAAGTCAATGGCCAAGCAGTCCGTACAAGTGATGCCTTGCTCAAGGCTTGTGGCCGCGTTGGAAACAAAGCCCTCACACTCAAGATCGTTCGTCAGCAGCAGTCACAAACTATTGTGATCGCAAAGTAGGCATTTTTAAGCGCCCGCGGAGGCTCTCCGTCCGCCGGAGGCATTTACATATGGGGCTCTGCCCCAAACCCTGCAAGGAGCTGCCACTCCTTGACCTGGCGGATGGATTAAGTATGAATTGAATGTTATACGTGCTGCTACCTTTTTTAGTAAGGCCCCGAGGGCTCCTCGGCCACCGGAGGTATTTATACTGGGGCTCTGCCCCAAACCCTGCAAGGAGCTGCCACTCCTTGACCTGGCGGATGGATTAAGTATGAATTGAATGTTATACGTGCTGCGACCTTATTTAGTAAGGCCCCGAGGGCTCCTCGGCCACCGGAGGTGCTGCCACACAGGCGATAAAAATATCTGGGGCTCTGCCCCAAAGCTCGCTGAAGGTACTGCCGTACGGGCCAATGATTTTTATCCGCCCGCGGAGGCTCTCCGCTCGCCGAAGGCATTTACATCTGGGGCTCTGCCCCAAACCCTACAAGGGTATTTATACCTGCTGCTACCTTTTTTAGTAGGGCCCTAAGGGCTCCTAATGGTAGGGAACTTAAGAGATATTTGAGCTCGAAGAGCTTAGGAATGTAGCCATGGACCTAAATCCGTGGTGTTTGAATAACAGAATCGTGCGTGCCGAAGGTACGCTGCAGAGCGTTTCCTTCATACCTTCGGCATGAGTATCATTTTTTTAACAATATCCACCGGATAAATCCGGTGGCTACCATACTACATACCTTCGGCATGTGCTTAAGTTCCACCCATTAGAGGCTCATCGGCCACCGGAGGCATTAAAATCATAGACTGATTTTTATCATCCGCATTGGAATGCGGGGCTCCCAGGTACTGCCGTACGTGCGAATGTATTTTACCCGCTCAAAATCCCCCTTTTTTTTAAATTTTTTGGAGATATTGATAAGATTCACAAGCAGATCATCACCTGGGAGCGCGAGCGTCTCGCCCGCATTTGCCATATCCGAGTATGTGAAAAACTTAATCGCATGGGTGCCCCCATTTTCACAGTGAACATAGTTCTTTTCAAGAATTAAATGTGTCATGAATGGGTGATGGCACCGTCAACAAATTTCCACTAGGAACTAGCCTTAGCCTTTAAGGGGAGTTTTGGCAGGCAGTCTTATTTTTCTGCTAAATTGACGAATCGCTCTTAGTTTTTCAGAGTTTTTTAGAATTACACCGTAGCGGTCGTCAGATAAATGGGTTTAATAAGGATATAATTGTTTTGTAAAGGCAGAAGAAATTTTAAATGCAAAGCTGAGTATTAGATATACACTCAGGACAAATAAAGAGAGTTTCACTAATGATAAATAGTTTTTTTTAAACAGCGCTTCTAATACTTGTTTTTTCATTGCCGATGTTTGGACAAGAAAAAAAACATGATACCGATAAGAAGCCTAATATAATTTTCATCTTAACGGATGATCAGGGTTATTATTTTTGCGTCTCAGACAAGCTTACCTTCCAGACGAGTCCGCCTCAATCCACGTCCTTTAAAGTTGGCTTAGAAGTGAACTTAGGTATAGACATGCTGACTGAACTTTTGAATGCCGTTGTCTAACAATATAAAAATATTTTTAGCGCGTCACATACGAGCTCTCCTAATGATGTGTGCGAAATTAGTGAATTTTATTTTTGTACACATCATTAAAAGGAAAAAACATGAACATGAGAATTTTTTTAAATCCTTTATTTTTAATTATTTATAACTTTTATAACATAAAGTGTTTAATTTGTGCTTAAGCTTCAATTACAATAAAAATGTAAAGTGAGTAGATAATGGAAATGAATAAAAGAGTTTTATCTCTAGATATACTCAGAGGTATTTGTATTATGATTGTATTAATACATCATGTGAGTATTGATAGTATTCCTAATATGCCTGAGCTTACAGGGCTGACAGGTTTTATCTTTTGGAAAATAAGAGGACTTGGTTGGTCTGGGGTTGATTTATTTTTTGTTTTGAGTGGTTTTTTAATTGGAGGCCTTCTTTTATCTGAACTTGAGCAATTTAAAAAAATTAATATCAAGCGCTTTTTATTAAGAAGAGGTTTGAAAATTTGGCCTTCATATTATTTCCTAATTGTTGTTTTGGCACTGTTTGGTGCAACTAATTGGATTAGAGAGGGAGATTTTAGTGATCAATTGACTCAGGTGATCGTTCATGTTTTGTATTTGCAGAATTATTTCGATATAGGCACTAATGGACCTACTTGGTCATTGACAATTGAAGAACATTTTTACACCATTTTACCCTTCTTGATTTTAGCCATTTACAATTTTTCTGACAAGGTTAATAAAAACCTTAAATCCCTGCCTATCGTTATGAGCATTATCATTATTTTGATTATTGCAAATAGATTCATACATAGCTATAACGTAGATGATTTAAAGAACCATTTTATGCTATCTCACTTTCGTTTTGATAGTTTATTAGCAGGGGTCGTTATACAGTACTTTTATCGCAATAATAAAGAAAAAATGAAAGCTTTATTGACTAAGCATCAACTCACTATATTTAGCTTGGCTTTTTTATGTGTGATCCCGTCGATGTTCTGGGGTAGAAATACCCCCTTTATGTTTACGTTAGGTTTTGCACTTCTAACCTTGGGGTACGGATTAATATTATCACGAGTTATTTGTCATGGTTTTGGTTCTTTTGAATCTACTTATGCAGCAAAAGCTTTAGCTCACATAGGATGTTGGTCTTATAATATCTATCTATGGCATTTCTTTTTACCAAAACTTTTTAAACCTTTTTATGAGCCGATTCAAATAGCTATTTCAAATATTAGTACAGTTCCTGAAATTGTTCTTTTAATTCAGGCGACCTTCTATATAGGGCTTTCGATTTTAGTAGGTTACTTAGCGACAGTGATTATTGAAAAACCTTTTCTTAAACTTAGATCAAAATATGTTCCACAAGGCTTTAAGCCCAATGTAATATGAACTTTTTAATTCTAGGAATTGTCCGTGATTAGACTACTTGGCCAAAAGGCTGCGCCGATGAACAAATAAAGACAATTAGAAAATTTCTATTATCAGTTTGCCATCATTGGCCCTTGCTGAAACCTAAGTTCGAAACGAGCACAAGACAGGCGTTAGCGCCACCTAGGGCAACTTGTTGCCGCCCCCAAAAGTCGAAGGTGCTCAAGTAAAAAATAACTCTCAGTAGATTTTAGTCCTTATATAAGATTATTAATTTGGAGACCCCTGATTAAGCAAACTTTTACTGAAAAACTTTCAGTTTTAAAAAAAATTAATGCGTCTAAGTCAAATCTACCTCCAGGAAGGTCTACCTTATCCTTTAATCCGCCCGCGGGGGCTCCTGATGGTAGGGAACTTAAGAGATATTTGAGCTCGAAGAGCTTAGGAATGTAGCCATGGACGTAAGTCCGTGGTGTTTGAATAACAGAATCGTGCGTGCCGAAGGTACGCTGCAGAGCGTTTCCTTCATACCTTCGGCATGAGTATCATTTTTTTAACAATACCCACCGGATAAATCCGGTGGCTACCATACTACATACCTTCGGCATGTGCTTAAGTTCCACCCATTAGAGGCTACCCGCTCGCCGGAGGCATTAAAATCATACATTAATTTTTATTATCCGCATAGGAATGCGGAGCGCCCAGGTACTGCCGTACAGGCGAATGTTTTTTTTACCCGCCCGCGGAGGCTCTCCGCTCGCCGGAGGCATTTATAGCTTTTAATATATAGGGGCTCCTCACCTTAAGGTACTGCCGTACGGGCGAATATTTTTTTCACCCGTTCGCACGCGCTCTTCAAAAAACTTTAATCATTTGCTAATAAAGCTGAGGTTTTTGGGGTATGCATAAAATTCACAAGTAGATCATCACCTGGGAGCGCGGGCGTCTCGCCCGCATTTGCATATCCGCGTATGTAAAAATGATACCCCCATTTCTCACAGTGAACATACCGCTTCCCAAGAATTAAATGTGGCATGAATTGACGATGGCACTGCCAATAATTGCGACTAGCAAGAGACGACTAAGTTCTAGCCTTCAGATGAAGCTTTTTCAGGGCTGTCTTATTTTGTAGCGTCCCACAAACTGTCATAAGTAACCCACGTATTGGCTTGAAACGGGACTACGGTGGCATCAATTTCCAAGCCTTCGACATGTCCGTCGGCCATAAGGTAGTTCGACTTATAAGGGCCGTGTAGCATTGACGTACCGCCGTTTATTAGAGCCCGCTGATCTGTAGCCCGCTTTATATTATAATTATCCCAGCCAAGACGACAACGTGAATAGGGATATTCAAAAAGCATTATTGCTAAAGCGGGTTTTCCAACCTCATGAGGTCTTGGTGCATCTGTACCCATAAGCCCTAGTGCATCTTGAGTATTTGAGAACCGGGTAAAAGCATAAGTCATGTTTGGGGTCGTAGCATTCGGTGTCTCAAATGGGCACTTATATATTATACCATAGTTCTCCCCATAAGTATCTTTTAAGAAAGCATGCCCATTTCTTTCCTCATCCTCTAATGCCTCACGACCATCGTAGCCAGAAAGCATATCGTCCCACGACACCTGATTGTTAAGGCCTGATCTATCGGGAACATATCCGCCATTATCATCAGCATACATGGCTATGGCTAAATGCAATTGCCTTAGATTGTTCATGCATAGGACGTTTCTAGCTGTTTTTCGGGCCTTGCCTAGGACAGGCATAAGTAGGGACGCTAAAATGCCAATAATCGCCACCACCACGAGTATTTCAATTAAAGTAAAGGTTTTTCTATTCTTTGGGGCTCTGTGATTTATACTTTTTTTCATAATAAGCTCATCTATTATTTGATACACATATCTAATAAAGCCTGTGATATCTATTCTCACGCTGTATGATTAGTTGAATTGGCTGTAAAAAGAATCGATAAGTGCTTTTTATTCCAAATATTTACTGAAATAGGGACAGGCTGATGCTTATACCTCGGTATGTAGTCCACTCTTTAGAGTGCCGAATAATCAGATTTAATACTGAAATGGGGACAGGCTGATTAAATTTACAAATATTTACTGAAATGAGGACAGGCTGATTAAATTTAATACTCATGCCTCAGCTATGTACTCCACTCTTTAGAGTGCAGAATGACTAAATCAACATAAAAAACCGCAAGCTAAAGCTTGAACTACATACCAAATCCACAATTTGGTGGGGGCGCATGGTCTAGCCCAGCCTTCAGCTAGCTTTTGCCGGCGTTCTTATCTTGTCGCATCCCACATAGTTCCTCTAACATTATTAAATGCGGCTCCGGGCTTATAGTAATGGAGTGTATCCAGAACATCCATCTCCTTCACACTGCCGTCGATCATGAGGTAGTTCACATCATAATTGCCGTGCATCATTTCTCCAGTTGTACCTGAAAGCACTTCCCACTTAAAAAAATCTGTCGCCCTTTCAATACTATGGTCATTTCTGCCGAGTTTGCTATAACCTGGACGATTATAATCAAAAAGCATGATGGTTTCATCGGGCTTTGATATCCTAGTAATTTTTGCTGTATTCGCATTAGTACCAGTATCACTGATAACCCCTAGGCCGCTGGCAGCACCACCGCTGTAATTGCTCACAGCATAAGAGATGTCTAGTGTACTAACAGTAGGAGATCCGTCAAAGAGTGGGCACCGGTATAATTCACCATGATCCTGACCATATGTACTGCTGTTCATGGTATGGTCACCTTTTTGCGCTGATGTTAGGTTACGGCCATCGTAGTCAGAAAGTAAGTCGTCCCAAGACCAAGCGCCAGGTTTCGGGAGGTAGTTGTCATTATCATGCGCGGAAGAGTAAAAGGCTATGCCTATTTGCTTTTGATTGCTAGCGCATACGGCAATTCTGGCTGCTTTCTTCGCCTTATTTAGAACTGGCAACAAGAAACTACTCAAAATAGCAATAACTGCAATAACCAACATAAGTTCAATCAAATTGAAGCGCTTGTTTAAACTAGGATTAGCCTTCTTTCTAAAATCTATTTGTTTCATAAAATCCTCGCTATCCAAATTGTTGTTAAATTGCTAAACCCTATGAACAGCCATAGTGCCACTGTATAATTAGTTTTTTTACTGTAAAAATAACAGATAAGTGCTTTTTATTCCCACTTTTTAGAGTGCCGAACCATCAAATTTAATGCTTATGCCTACGTATTTAGTCCACTTTTTAGAGTGCCGAACCCTCAAATTTAAGGCAAGCTAAAGCTTGAACTACATACAAAATTCACTAGAGCTTTTGCGCTCGCGCTATTTCTCGGTATCCCACAAACTTTCTCGAACATCGTTATAAGGTACCCATATAGAATCACGGGATAATTTCTCAATATGTCCGTCGGCAAAAAGAAAGCTCTGCCTATCGTCGTGCATCTCTTTATTACCCTCGTTTAAACTATCGTTTATTGCAGTTCTATAATTGGCCATAGAAATTAAAGTCCAAACATTATTGCCCATGTAGCTATAACGGTTACGGTAATATTCACCAAGTATCATTGCTGTATCAGGATTTGCTATATCCATAACTCTTCTACTATAATTAGTGCCCGCAACGCCCATGTAACCAGGATTACCATCCACTCCACGATTCAGGGCATAAGTCATAGGTATATAATCCTCCCTAATAATTGTGTATGATGTCTCGTTAAACAATGGGCACCTGTATATTTGACCATACTCATCCCCATAGACACTTTTAAGCTGTACCCCCTGAGCCTGTTGCGCTGCTGTTAATGACCCACGTCCATCGTAGCCTGCAATTAGATTGTCCCAGGTCACATTGCCTGTGGATCCCGTCGGGAAATAGTCATTACTATCATCAGTATACATGAGCAGGGCTAAATTTACTTGTTTTATCTGGCTAGTGCATACCGCGATTTTGGCTTTTTTACGCGCATTGCCAAGAGTAGGCAACAACATGCTCGCCAAAATCCCAATAATCGCCACCACCACCAGTATTTCAAGCAAAGTGAAGGATTTTCGATTATTTAAGCTGCTGTAATTCACATTTTTTTTCATAATCATCTGCCTCATCTAATTGTGTTATATAGCTACTAAACCCCCTTTTTTTTACCGTGATACTGTATAATCATTTTAATCCGCTGTAAAAATAACAGATAATTGCTTTTTATTCCCAATATTTTCTAAAATAGGAACAGGCGAAATTAAGAGATTACAAGATTAAATTCGTAATTAATCAGACCTGTGGGCTTGTGAAGATTAAGCGCTGGAGCGAAGCTCCGAGTGTAGGAATTCTTAAGGGGTGTTGCCACACGGGCGGATAAAAATTATTGGCTCGTACGGCAGTAGCTTAAGCGAGGTGTGGGGCGGAGCCCCAGATATTTTTATCGCCTGTGTGGCAGCACCTCCGGTGGCCGAGGAGCCCTCGGGGCCCTACTAAAAAGGTGGCAGCAGGTATAAATACCCGCCTGCGGAGGCTCTCCGCCCGCCGGAGGCATTAAAGTCATCCACTAATGTTCATCATCCGCATTGGAATGCGGAGCTCCCAGGTGTTGCCACACAGGCGGATAAAGATTATCACGATTAACCAGAATAAAGGGCATGGTGCTTCGCACACGAGAAGGACGCTGTCCCCCTCGAGCTCCCCCTGCAAGGAATTGCCATTCCTTGACCAGGCGACTAGGGGCTCTGCCCCGCTTTATGGGTAATCGTGAAAATTATTGGCTCGTACGGCAGTAGCTTAAGCGAGGTTTGGGGCGGAGCCCCAGATATTTTTATCGCCTGTGTGGGAGCACCTCCGGCGGCCGAGGAGCCCTCGGGGCCTTACTAAAAAAGGTAGCAGCAGGTATAAAGACCCTTAAGGACCCCAAGCTTGTCCTTAGGCAGCTAAACTTGATAAAATATAGCTAATTAAGCATAAATAGTATTTATTAGTCATGTCATGATATGTCATATTACGTCATGATATGTCATGCCATGATCACTCAATCGCCCTATAGATATGACATGGGCAAGGAGGCTCTAAAAATTAAATGTGAGCATGAATTGATGATGGCACCGTCAACAAATTTCCACTAGGAATCAACCCAAGCCTTAAGGGGATTTTTGGCAGGCGGTCATATTTTCTGCAAAATTGACGAGTCGCGCTTAGTTTTTTAGAGTTTTTAAGAATTACGCAGTAGCGATCATGAGATAAATGGGTTTAATAAGGATATAATTGTTTTGTAAAGACAGAAGAAATTTTAAATGCAAAGCTGAGTATTAGATATACACTCAGGACAAATAAAGAGAGTTTCACTAATGATAAATAGTTTTTTTCAAACAGCGCTTCTAATACTTGTTTTTTCATTGCCGATGTTTGGACAAGAAAAAAAACATGATACCGATAAGAAACCTAATATAATTTTCATCTTAACGGATGATCAGGGTTATGGCGATGTAGCGAAGCATGGTCACCCGTATTTAGATAGCCCCAATATGGATCGCTTATATGATGAGAGTGTACGTTTCGATAGCTTTTATGTAAGTCCATCCTGTTCTCCTACTCGTGCGGCCTTGTTGACGGGTATGCATGAGTTCCGCAATGGCGTGACGCATACAATTCAGCCACGTGAGCATTTACATAAGGATGCGATCACTTTGCCTGATTTATTAAAGACGGCGGGTTATAAGACAGGCTTTGTGGGCAAGTGGCACCTTGGTAATAGTAAGGGTTATGCACCACAATATCGAGGTTTTGATTGGTATGCGAAGAACGCAAAAGGTCCCCATAAACATTTTGATGTAGAGATGATTCGCAATGGCAAGAGGCGTCAAGTTAAAGGCTTTCGTGAAGATGCCTTCTTCGATGAAGCGATGACTTTTATTAATGAGGCAGATGATCAGCCATTTTTTCTCTACCTCTGTACTTATTCACCTCATACACCCTTGGGTGCCCCGCAAGATCTTGTGGCCAAATATGAAGCCAAGGGACTCAATAACAAGCATGCAACTTATCTTGCGATGATTGAAAATATTGATTACAATCTTGGACGCTTGGATGCTTTTCTAAAAAAACGAGATTTAGCAGAAGATACAATACTGATTTTTATGAATGATAATGGTGTGACCGAGGGGCTTGATGTTTATAACGCGGGCATGCGAGGTCCAAAATGTACCGTATGGGAAGGTGGAACACGAGCTTTTTCCTTTTGGCGTTGGCCAGGACAGTGGAAGCCCCAAACAGTCAATAATCTAACGGCTCATCTCGATGTACTTCCTACGCTATGTGAATTAGCTGGGGTAGAAATCCCGAGTGAATTAGAAGAGGAATTAGAGGGCTATAGTTTATTGCCCTTAATAAACGATCAAAAATGGGATCAAGATAATCGTCTTTTGTTTCACAATGTCGGGCGTTGGCCCAGTGGAACGGCTGCAGCACATAAATATGCCATGAGCTCGATCCGCAAAGGCAATTACCTGCTCGTTCATAGTAGTGACTGTGGGGATGCGGTATGCGCAAGATATCCGAGTCAGTGCACGACAATGAGAAAGGTTAAAAAAGGATTGATTAGTACAACTTATACCCAGAAAAATGCTCAGTTTCATTGGGCTGTCACTCCTGGAGATAGCTGGCAACTCTTTAATGTGAAAGATGATCCTGCTTGTCTCAAAGATTTATCTAAATCAAAGCCCGAACTCATTTTTGAAATGACCAAAGCTTATGACCAGTGGTGGGACGAACAATTTCCGATCATGATGGCGCGCAATGGTGACGCGGGTAGTCCTGAAGCGAATAAGCGTGTTAAGAAAAAATAGGACTACATCCTAAGCAGTTTTATTGTCTGAGCTTGATGATTTCTAGCTCGAAAAATGATGTTTCAGAGTGAGAATATACCTATTGATCCGATAATGAATTAGAGTGAGAAAGTGTTAGTAGATAATGCTGAAAGCATGAATGAATATAGCCCAATGGCGTAAGCCTTGGGAAGTATTATCGAGAATAGTATTATGAATGCTGTAAGCATGGATTAGAGCTTTAATGCGTTCCTTCAGAACTCTACGGTTCAATTATTTCTCGGACCTAGCTCTCACGAGCTAGGCTAAGTTAATTCGTGCTTTCAGCACTAAAAAGTAAATCTAATTCATTACTGGACTAATAGATACAATTGAAGAATTTATTTATTTTTAATCTCTTCTTGCCATTTTTTGAGGGCAAGTTTCATGTCGGAGACTAAGTCGGGGTATAAGGTGGCTAGGTTCTTGGTTTCGCCAGGGTCGAGCTCGAGATTATACAAGAATTCACCTGTGGGTGTCTCAGTTATCTGCAAGCGTTTATTTGGCGTTTTATTTGTCTTTATGTACTTCCACTTGCCGCGCCGGAGGGCTTCTTGGTACTTGGTATCCCAGAACAAGGTCCGTTTTTTGATTTCGCCTTTAGCGGAAAGTATGGGGAGCAGATTTATGCCATCGAGGTGGGACGGTATTTCAGCCTTCACTAAAGAGCAAATAGTCGGGTAAAGATCCATCGTGCTCGTTACAGAGTCAATCACTTTTGTAGTACTATTTAATCGTGGATACTTGATAATTAATGGCACTCGATTACCACCTTCAAATAAAGTGTATTTTCCCCCATTCAATTCACCGTTATTTGCATAAGTCACCAATGATCCACCATTATCACTGATAAAGAAAACGGCGGTATTATCCGTGAGTTTTAGTTCGTCTAGCTGCTTCATGACTAAGCCGATTTCACGATCGAGAAAATAGAGTTGACCGAGGTAATAATCGCGCCCTTCCGGATGAGCCGGATAGCCGATTTTCTGACGCCATTGCCAATAGGTCTCTTTGCTCTCATTATCGGCAAAGCCCTTGAGACCTTTTTCTTTCAAATAACTCTCAGGTAACTGATGAGTGAAGTTATGGACGGCATTGAATGAGAGGTGCAGATAAAAAGACTTGTCTTTATTTTTATTGATAAATGAGCGTGCCTGCTCACCGAATAGCTCGGTTGTAAAACCCTCCACATTTTTTTTCTCTTTCTGCACATACATGGCGCCTTCATGGAGGTTGCGGTCTTGGTAGCTATCGCTGTGGTGTAGGTAATGTTTGGTGCCGCCGCTGAAGCCATAAAAAAAGTCAAAACCGTGATTTAAGGGAAAACCACGACCATTTATATGATCAGTCTTGCCATGATGGAATTTCCCCACGAGTCCAGTCGCATAGCCCTTTTCTTTTAGGCTCTCGGCAATGGTGGTAAATTTTGCACCGTGCAAACCCGGCCCGCCATACCAATAGACCCCTTGACGCTGCTGGTAAGATCCTGTCATAATAGCTATGCGAGATGCATTGCAGATGGGAGCGGTGGCATAAGCATTTGTGAACCGAACTCCAGCTTCAGCTAGAGCATCTATATTAGGCGTGGATACATCGCTTGCCATAGCAGTGTGCGACATATCGGCATAACCCAGGTCATCGACAACAATGACAATGATATTCGGTGGAGTATTGGCTTTTTCGTCTGCAGTAATAAGGCTGCTAAGATAAAATACAGACACGAGAATGATTAATAATTTATTCATGACTTGACCCTTTTGATAAAATGTTTTCGTCTTATAGACGGATCTAATCCATATGAGATGACGGGTTTGGCTGCTAGCTTACTTTTTTGTGATCAAGCTGTATTGGTGGAGCGAGAATTTCCTGAAGATAATTAAGTTCCTTGAGGAAAGCTTCCATATAATGCAGTGTGCCACGAAAGTGGAGATCGTTTCTGTGCCGCTTAAAGAGTGTATGTCCTTTTCCAGTGTACTCGATAAAGCTAGCTTTATTGTGATACGAGTTCATTTTTTTGATAAAGGCTAGGTTTGTTTCGCTTGTTGAAATGGGGTCTTTGGAACCGGCTAAAATAAGAGTAGGAGGCGTATTCTTATCGACGAGTAAGGCCGGAGAAAATTTCGCGGGATTCATGCCTTTTTCACGGCAAATGACACCACCTTTTTTCCAGCCCTTCACTAATTCAAAGGCAGGATAGAGCAATATTAAAGCATTGGGGATAGATGAAATCTGTTGATTATCGTGTGTATGCTTATCAGCCTTTATTGTGGCTAGTGCAGATGCAAGATGGCCTCCAGCAGAGCCACCACAGGCAATGATTTTATCTGGGTTTATATGTAGTTCAGTGCTATGTTTACGAAGGTAACGCATGGCTGATTTTACATCTTCTAGGCAATCGGTGGGAGATTTAGCACCTGCCTTTTGAGCCAGTAAACGATAGCTTATGGTGGCAGTCACAAGTCCTCGTTTGGCAAAATACATAGATTCGAGCGCATGAACGGCAGGGTTTCCTGCATGCCAGCCACCGCCATGGATAAACAATAGGGCTGGTCTTAGCTCTGATTTTTTCAAATCTGTAGGCAGGTAGATATGCATTTTTAGATTTTTGTCAGCAAGGCTTTTATATGTGAGGACTTTGTCTGCCTTGGCCAAAGCTTGTTTTTCGTTATCAGGAAGAATATTTATCGGGCTATTATTTAAACGGTGTGTTTCTTTTAGGATAGGCTGCAAGCTATTAAACCACTTGTCCGCCATTTTTTCGGCTCCGAGGGCATTGGGATGAACTTTGTCCTTTACGGTGTCCGTCTTCCAATTAAAATCCTTGTCTTGATCAACAATAATTATACTTGATGATTTCAGCTTTGTACCAAGTAAAGTTATTTCTTGATTAAGCTTGGGGAGATATGAATACTTAGGAAGTTTGCCACTCGTGATGCCTCGGGCGATTAAAATGGTGACTTGCGGATTAATCTTTTTTGCTTTTTCGATTATAGAGCTCAGGCTAGCAATGACCTTTTTTATGGGTTTTTGCTCTTGAGTATAATTGTGAGCTGAATGGATGAGGATAATATCGGCAGGATACTTCTTATAGATGCCATTGAATTTGGCATTGATCTGCTGGGCATTGTTTCCGCTATAGCCTGCGTGACCAAGTCGGATGCCATCTTCGACAGAACTTTTCGGTCCGATGAATTTTACATTATAGCCTGACTCGATCAGTTTCTTGTAAAGGGGATGACGATAAACTTTGAATTTTGAGCCTCCTTCGGTAATGGAATCTCCTAGGCAAAGTATTGATGTTGGAGTCCCATTATTTCTCTGCTTAAGCGGCTCAGCAGCAAGGCTCTCATAATGAAAAAAACCAAGAAAACATACTAATAATAAATAAGTGTAAGAAGACGTTATTTTATTGAAATTATCTTTTGTTTTCATTATGGAGCCTATTCCGTGAGTATGATTATAAACGATTTGATTATGGCTTATTCGTAAGTGAATAGAGCAGTAGCTTTTGTGTTGGATGAACTAATAGCTCGAACCCAGTAAGCTGAGAAACCCTCAGGGAAAGTATGATTCAGAGTCTTGCCGGCGACGAGCTCAAAGGATTTATATTTAACCCAGAGACCCGTGCCATCAATATCCACTTCCAAAGTGATTTTGGCATCTTTATCTGACGTCAATTCAAGAGACTTTTTGTCGTAGCCCGTCATGAGGTAGGGATCAGAAGCAACACCAGCTTTGACACTTGTGTTTTTCCAGGGGCCGCCTAAACCGCGGGGTTTACCGAGCTTCCAGAGATCATCAATGACGCCGGCCCATACTGCCGCGTTGCCATCTTTATTTTGAATGGTGCGTTCATTTGTTTCAGAATTGAGTCCAGTGATAAAAATGAGCCCGAAATGAGATGCGTAATCATCGATGGCTAAATTATGAGTTGCAATCGGACGAATCTTGGCAAATCCTTGAGCATTTCGTGCGGGGAGTTCATAGAAAGTACCGTGGAAATTAAACAAGTCGCGCTCGGTGGCAACTTCACGGCAGATACGGCCATCAATATTTTTATAAGCATCATTTTTTGGGAGGCGGTAACGTTTGCCATCTTCGTTAATAATGGCAGAAGCTTCATCAACTTGGATGATATTTTGAACTTGCTCAGCTCCTTTGAAAAAGGCGCTATTATCAGGGGTCTTAATCATCTCGAGTTCAGTATTTACCGCAAAACTACCACTATCATTTTGAAGACTGAGAACTTTGCGATTACTGCGAATGAGTCCCTTAGTTTTTGCCGTTTCACCAAGTTTTGCGATGGGTGTAAATAAGGCGTCGTTTTGCGTAGAGCGCAAATCTTTGTTTGAGTAATGGAAGTGAACTGATACAGCTTTGGCATCACTATTTGTTTTAAGGCGAATCCAAGCAGCTTTTTGAGTCGAGGGGAATTGGTGAATGAGTGACTTTTCTACTGAGAACTGCTCTAGTTTGGTCCATTGATTATTGCCTTTTACATCCACTTCTATTGTGAACTCTACAGCTTTTTTGGAATTGTGGGTGATCACCATATTGCGATAGTCATAGCCTGAAAATAGGTAAGGATCACTCGTTTGATTAGCTTTCACATCATCGCGTAACCATACCGAACCACGTCCGATAACGGGACCCATTTGATCGAGTTGTGCAGGATCGATAAACCAGAGATTGGAATTGGATTGAGCGGGAGCGCCCTTGGTGGATTTAAAGGGGCGGTGATTGAGGAACTCTTTTTGGGCTGAGTCGTCGCAACCGAGTACGAGTTTATCTTTCCAAATAGAGAAGTCGCCAATCACTTTGAGATAGTTGGAACGAGGTACGATGCCCGCAGAGTTTTCGAGAGAGAAATCTTTCGGGAATTTCCAAAAAGTGCCGTGCATAGTAGCGAGAAGATCTTTTTCTTCGATGTCGCGAATTCGTGGCCATTCGGTATTCCAGCCGTGAGCACCATCATAGGAATGACTTCCTTTGGGGAGGCGGTAAGCGTGCCACTGCTTATCCTGTAAAAGCATGAGGATTAGCGAGCGATAATCCCAGCCCATGGCCCAGATTTGATCGTCGGTATTTTGATTGCCGTAGATGCCGCCAGGTCCAGTGACTTCAGTGAATTGATTACGACGAATGAGTTTCCAGTCACCTTTTCCTTGCCAAGAGGCGAGGGCACCGGAAGGGATGTCAGGACGCTTTCTTGCAAGGCCAGTTTTTTCGCCATTATTTGAATAAATCAGCATGCCTTGACCCGAATAGAGGCCCTTACCGTGATAACCAGGAAGTTTCGAATGAATACCTTTGCCAATCGCTTTTTGTTTATTGCCATCTTTAATATGTTCTTCGACTTCCAAAGTATTAACATCTACGGAGTAAAGTCCTTCTTCCATGGTGGCAATATAAACTTTATTCTCAGGGTCAGTTAAATGGCGCGCGGTACCTGTGTGACGTCCAGGCATTTGTTTTGGACTAATTGTTCTCACAGAAGCATCTTTTTTGATGAAGTAGGGGCCAATATTGAGTTGCTGTGATTCTTTATGGATCATACGATTGGCGGGCGTGCCACCAACGCTCTCGGGACGGATGATTTGCGTGAGTTCGGGAGTGATCTGATAAAGCTTACTTGTCGAGCCCATGGGGTAATGAGGGCTATAAGTAATGATCCATAGATTATCACCCCAAGGTACAACAGCTCCGGGGCCACATTCACCTTCATTATTATACATGGTGAGTGAGGGATAAACGCCAGCGATATTTTTAGGGCTTTCAGTTTGAGAGTAAAGAGTGCTAGTCAGAGT
Organism: Lentisphaera profundi; assembly: GCF_028728065.1. Taxonomy (GTDB): domain Bacteria; phylum Verrucomicrobiota; class Lentisphaeria; order Lentisphaerales; family Lentisphaeraceae; genus Lentisphaera; species Lentisphaera profundi. The sequence goes on from NZ_CP117812.1 coordinate 640,992, forward strand.
GGCGACGAGTGCAAAGCTTTTTATAAAGTTTTTGATCATATCAATTCCTGTTATGTTTAATGTTCCTTGCCTGCAATTGTCTTGAGTCGTAGGCATGACACATGGTTTTGTAGTTTTTATTATAAAAAATGCCGAGATAGCACAAAAAGGCAGGGCCGAGGAGCCCTCGGGGCCCTACTAAAAAAGTTAGCCGCAGGGGCGGATAGTTTTTTTTACCCGCCTGCGGAGGCTCTCCGCCCGCCGGAGGCATTAAAGTCATCCACTAATTGTTATCATCCGCATTGGAATGCGGAGCTCCCATGTGTTGCCAAATGGCGGATAAAAATTATTGGCTCGTACGGCAGTAGCTTAAGCGAGGTTTGGGGCGGAGCCCCAGATATTTTTATCGCCTGTGTGACAGCACCCCTTGACCCGACGACTGGTGCGGAGCCCCATATGTTTTTATTCGACCAACCGAGGCATTAAAGTTCCCACTAATGTTTATCATCCGCATTGGAATGCGGAGCTCCCAAGTGTTGAATCCCCACTCGAACGGGTCGCATCATGCTTCTAGCTAATCGAGTATTATTTTTCTTTGATGATTTTCCAAAACCAATCCCTGAGGATTTTTCTTTCCGGGAGGTCCCGAAGCACCCAGGCATCAGTGTGATTTGAGAAGGGCATTGCTTGAAATGTAAAATTTCCTGCTGGCAAGGCATTCTTGAGGTATGTCTTGGTCGTATCAATACTTTTTTCTTGACTGATGAACTGTGGTCTCTTGCCTAAGCGTTGCAAACGTAGCTTGGCAGATGCTTTGTCGCTAGCGTTGTATGGCCATTTTCTGACGCCATCATAATGACTGTGACAGATAAATCCCCGCCACAATGAGGCTATCTCATCATCGTGAAGACCGATGTAATTACAGGCAATAGCACCCCGTGAAAATCCAGCAATAAATACTTTGGAAGAGTCCCCACCATAGTCAGCACAAATTAGTTGGACGGTCGTTTTGCAGTAGGCAACTGTAGCATCAACATTGCCCCACCAAGTTTTGGCATTTTTCTTGTTTAGCTTATCGACAAAAGGCATACAAACCCAAATGACGCCTTGGCCACCAGAAATTCCGTAGCCAAGATTACTGCCTTCCACAGTACCAGGACTCGACTTCCATTTATTACCGGCATACTCAACAATCACTGGGTAGCTCTTTCCTTTTACCCAGTCGGTAGGAAGGTAGAGGGTGTGATAAACCTTGCTGCCAACATAATTCTTATGGAACTGACGTACTCGTTTGCCGGGAGCAGGGCTATGGTTTGTTACTGATTGTGTGACCAGATCGGTTCGAACCTGATCAAGATCTATGGCCATGAGAGAATGGAAAAATATCCAGCTAATGAAAATGATTGATTTAGTCATTATGGTTTCTATGCTAAAACCCCTATAGAGAATTTGTGTCCATCAGGTTTTGAATTTGCTCCTGATTGAGTGCTGCATCAAAAATGAAAATTTCATCGAGCCATCCACGGAAGAATTTGTCACGAATATTTTTATCATCAGTACTAAAAGCCATGTTGCGCCCAAAGATCAAGGGGCGTGAGTTCTTGTTATCCAAAATGGTATCAATGCGATGAACCGCTTTATGTGAAGTATTTTCCAATTTTCCATCGACGTAAAGTAGGATATGAGTCGAAGTATCAGCTTCGCCTCCATACATGACCACGGCAATATGATGCCAACGACGGTCGCGTAAATCAGTAGTCCCTACAACAGGTGCCTCCATGGTACCAATCCGAATACGACCGATTTGACCTTCTTTTTTAGCTGGATTAGGGGAGATTTGCCAGGCCGCACCCTTTTGGTGTAAACCCCAGCTAATCATGCCGTAGCCGTTGCGACTTGTGAAATCTTCTGGGACTTTGGTCCAGAAGGCGACGGTCCTTGGCTTGTTTCCGCTAATACCTTTGAAAGAGGTTTCGACATAAGCATCTTTACCATTATAAAAGAGAGCTTTGCCAAACTGACCGTTTTCATAGATGGGGCCCGTACCATTATTGATGGCTTTCAGTTCACCAGGAAATTCTTCAGGATTAAAGCCTTTTCCAGAGGCGGAAGTTATAGCAGCATTATCATCAAATGACCAATGGAGGAAATTGGGGTCGTGGGGAGATTGACCCGGAAGTGAGCGACGAAAGCGCATCGGGTCACTTTCAATGATGGACATTTGATGATGAACATCAAAAGCTCTGGCATCATCTTTATATAAATTGACAAATTGTTTTTCTTTGAGCCCGCGAGCTTTAACTTCACCCAATATGACGTGGACTTCGGAAGCGCCATCAGCATTCACTCCTACGGCAAATTCAGTGCCTAAATCAATGATTTCTGAACTAGGAGTCAAGACAGTGAAACCAATGGCCTGTTTGGGGACATTCGCAACTAAATTACCCTTGAGTAAATGGATGAGATCGGGATTTTTGAAATCCAAGGTGATGGGAGCCTCAAGGGTCAGTTGGACACCATTTTTTAGCGTCATTTCGGCATAACCCGTCTCAAGAGTGAATAAGCCAGCTAAGACTTCTGAGCCTGCGCTATACTGAGAATTGCCAAGGCTTTTTGCGATCTTAGCAATTGGCATTGATTTAGGTGCAGGAGCCACAGAGGATTTAAACAAAAATAAAGGAAGGATAAGCATGCACGCTACAGCCGCAATCTTGATAAATGTAAAACGAGATTCTTGTTGTTTTTTAAGCTTCTGATTAAATTGATCAGTAAAGGAATCTTCTTTTTCTAGTTTGAGTTTTTGCTCAAATTCTTGAACAAATAAATCGTCTTCCACTGCGTTAAATTGTAAAAGGCGCTCGGTGGCGACAAAATCGGCAAGGTCCTTGAGCAATGCGGGGTTTTGGCGACAGGCATCGAGCAAGGGCTCATCAACATTCTCCCCGGCAAGGTAGCGGGCAATGAGTAGTTCTTCATCGGTATTCATAGTTGACAAGCTCCACGAGTTTCAGTTATACAGCGACGCAATTGGTCGCGCATGCGATGCAAGCGCATGGTCATGGCGCTATGCTTGACTCCTAGTTTCTCAGTGAGTTCAGCGACAGAAAGGCCGTCGTGGTAATGAAGTTGGACAATGTTTTGCAGGCCCTCGTCCAGTTTTTTGGTGCATACTTTGAGTGCAGCAAGAGAGTCGGACTCATTATTATCGGAATATTTTAGACCAATTTCTTCGTCAATGAGTATTTGTAGTTCAGCCGAGCCACCAACTGCATCGGGTTTGTGCTTGCGCCAGTAATTTTTAAGAAGGTAAAAAGAAATACTGCGGATCCAGGGACCAAAAGCTTTTGAGCCATCGAAATCATTAATCTTGCGGTAGGCAACGAGGAAGGCTTCTTGAGCGAGGTCATCGACTTCAAAGCGATTGTTTAGACGCACGGCTAAGCAGGCGCGTACATTGCGCTGATAGCGTTCTACTAGCTGAGAAAAAGCGTGCATATCGCCTTTTTGTGCTGCTTCAATGAGTTCCGTGTCAGTCATATTACCTCGATTAATAAGCTTATTCTAAAAGAATATTGTTACAGATGAAAGCTTTGACACATGAATTTTTATAAAAGTTATAGATTCTCTTCATTTTCTGAACTTAGTAGCGTGTCGAATTCATCAATTTCACTTCAAAGTGATGAAATCTTCAGTGATCCGCGATTGACTACAAAGAATTATCCATTTTTTAAAGAGAGCCTGTTAGCCAGGTGATAATGCTTTTAGGATTTACCTATCTGAGTATTGAAAAGGGGGAAGTACGCAAAGCTATTAATTTGGCGACAATATAGATTGAAAAAGTATTAGCTAATAATGTTGAAAGCATGAATTAATAAAGCCCAATGGCGTAAGCCTTGGGGAATATGATTGTCAATATATTATGAATGCTGTAAGCATGGATTAGTGCTTTGATCCGTTCCTTCAGAACTCAGTTATTCAAGTATTTCTCACCCCTAGCTCTCACGAGCTAGGCTTGATTAAGCCATTCCTTCAGAATTCAAAAGTAAATCTAATTCATTGCCGGATTAATAGCTCATAGATTTAGGTTAAAGTAATTGAACTCAGGTATAAAACTAAATACTGCTCTAGTGATATATGGCACACTTGGTAAGGGTCGTTTTGAATTTAGTGATACCTGCATCAGTAATTGATGCGCCTCCAATGTATAATATTTTCATGTTTTTAATTTGAGCGAGATGTATGAGGCCTTGATCGGTGATTTTTTTATCTCCTGCTAAATTTAAATCATGGAGTTTACTTAGCTTAGTCAAAACCTTGAGGCCTTTGTCTGTAAGTGAAGTGGCTTCCATGCATATACTCGTAAAATTTCGATTCGAAGCAATATATATTAATCCTAGGTCAGTAATTTTGGGGCCCCCAAAATTAACCCTACGTAAGCTCTTCATACTACCCAGATATTTAGCGCTGAGATTTGTGAGCTTGGCACCTCGAACATATACATAGACCAAATGGTTCAGTTTAGTTAAATATTGAACACCAAGGTCGGTAATCCGTTCTGTATTACATCCCCAGAGATCGATCGAGCGTAAAGCGGAACAATTTGTCAAGGTTTTTAAGTCGTCATTAGTAAAGGCGTAGGAGCCCGGCGTCTTGTAATGTATTTGGAGGATTTTAAAGGGTTTATTAGGGAGCTGGGCGATAGATGAGATGACGACTTCTTTGTTGGAAACCATGATTGTGATATGGGGTGTGCCTTTTTCGGAGAAGAAATACTCGGCGACTTTGCGATCAGTAAGTTTAATATTTCTAGGGCTGGACACAAGCTGCTTTTTAGGGAAGCTTTTTTCTGCCGTGTGGGAGACTTTTTTTGGTCCGGGTAAGTTAGCTATATCAGTCTGAAAATTAATGGCTTTTGTCTGTGTGGGTAAGTTAGCTATTTCAGTCTGAAAATTAATGGCTTCAGTGATATTATCTTGCTGAGTTAAGAGTTTCATTTTCTTTTGTAGTGCGAGACGATAATTAGCCTGCAGTCTAGACTTCGCTAAGTTGTATTTCTTTAAGGCGTTATTGTTGTTTTTTGCAAGCTTATTGAGTGTTGATTGAACCTCGGGAATTTCAGAGGATTTAAGCTTAGGCAAAGCACTTGCTTCAAGACCTTTCAAAAACTTCCTTAAGAGAACGAGTTCATTTAATTCACCTTTTTTTTGATGCATGAGTTCAATGTTTTTTAAATCTTTATAAGCTAAGTCACTGTTAAGGATTTTGACGTCATTAAGCATTTTGTTGAGTTTTTCAATATGACTGGCATAGGTATTTTTATACTTCTCCAAATGACTTGTTTCCGCTGAGAATAAGGCGAAATTGAATATTAATAAGTGTAAAAAAATCAACTTTTTCATTCTGTATCCTTTGTTTTATTGGGCCTTATTCGTGGCTTAAGCGGTGGTTCTTACACCAAATTGTAAAAAAATAAGTATTTTCAAGCTTTAAGTCTGAGTAGGCATGCGCCATGGCTTTTGAATTTTGAGGTGGGTAGAAGACTGTGAGAGCTTATTAAATTTGAGTCTGAAACTAAATGATGGTGTTTTATTTAAATATTTTGCACTTGGGAAGAGCGACTTTTAGTTTAGCGATACCGGTATCAGTCACTGATGTTCCATTGAGATGCAATGACTTCATATTTTTAATTTGGCTTAGGTGTATGAGGCCTTTGTCTGTTACGCTTTTAACTCCTCCTAAATGTAATCCTTGGAGTTTATTTAGCGTAGTCAGTGCCTTAAGGCCTGAGTCTGTAAGTACGGTGTCTTCTAGACATATATCAATAAGATTTTTGTTTGAACAGACATAGCTAAGTCCTTTGTCGGTTACTTTTTTCCCGCCAAAGTTGAGCTCGCGCAAACTCTTGATGCTACTAAAATGCTTAGCACTGAGGTCCGTTAGAGGAGCTCCTCGCAGATAAATATATTCTAATTTTTTTAATTTGATCAAATGCTGAACTCCGACATCCGTAACAGCTCTAGTGTTACATCCCCAAAACCTGAGAAATCGTAAATCTGTACAAAGTGATAAGGTTTTTAAATCATCATTAGTAAAAGAACTAGATGGCTTTACTAGATAGTCGATGAGGACGATTTTAAACGCTTGATCGGGAATCTCCTGTAAAGATGATATGGAGATTTCTTTATTCGCCAGAGCAATTGTCATTGCGGGCTTGCCTTTTTTTGTAAAAATATACTCGGCGATTTTGCGATCCGTGATCTTTGTGTCGAAAGCTTCATTTGTTAGATTAGTTTTGGCTAGCGATGTCAAAGCAATAGCACCTTTCTCGACCCGCCACGCATGTTTCCATTCTCCATCCCAGGGGTATTCGCCATTATTAAGCCAGCTCAGGCCTTTCCATTTATCTAGGATGGGAGCACCTTTTTCAAGTACCCAACCCTTTCTCGTTCTCGCCCAGTTTAATTTTCGGCGGTAAATATAATATCCATTAGCAGAGATATAGACGGGTAAGTCATTAAATAAATTTTTTCGATCAATTTGGTATATGCCATGAGCATTTTTGTGTTTGCCCTTGGATACGGTGATCTGTGTTGGCCAATCCTTGAAGGGGCTTGTACTAGGAAGTTCTTTAAGAGTCGGGACAGTTTTTTTAGATATATTTACGGGTGATTTACTTTTATCATCAAGTAGGGAAGGCATTCTTTTGGCGCCGCGTTGATAGAGGTCTTGGATTTCACCCAAAGATAAATCTTTCTTATAAATTAAGAGTTCATCCATAAGCCCGTCATAAAGGAATCGTGAGTGATCGGGGTGTTTAGCTATATGAAGACCGACAAATGATCCCGTGTCAAAAACCGTCCCAGTCCCACTTTGCTTAAGCTTTTGTAAGACTCCATTGATATAGATTTTAGCACTTTTATTAATATTAGTAGTTCCTGAAGGAATTGTCAGCGCTATATGTGTCCACGTATTGGCGGACATAGTGTAATCACTCGAAATAAATTGATAATTTATTCCAAACCTTAACTCATCATTTTCTAAATAAAGTTTAAAGCATTTGCCCGCAGCGATCTGACCATAAAAGACTATGGTTTGTTTTCCTTGAAGCTTATGTGGTAATAACCAAAGGCTAACACTTCTAGCTTTATTGCCACTCACGGGTATGAAATTTTTGAAATATATAAAGTCATAAACACCATCAAAGTCTATAGCTTTCCCCGTAACATGAGGCACATCTACAAATTTTGGATTATTTTGGATCAAACCCTTCTTATTGGAAATCTTATCATGAATGATTTTGCCATTTGTATCATTAAAATCGGCCTGGAAAATCAAAGCTTCATTGAGGATGCTTGTCGTTTTTAAGGGCTTCTGACTTGAAGTGTTGAGCGAGTCACCATTTATTTTTACGGGTCGTGTTTCGGCAAGTTGCTGTTTTTTGATTTTGCCTTTATTTACACCCGCGATAGCAGGACCCAGTTCAGATGAGCGACTTAGGGAATAATAGAGAATCATTGCTAGTACCGAGATGGATAGACATAATGCAATAATAAAATTCTTGTGAGTCTTAGATAAGCTACTTGTGCCCTTGCTCTTGCTATGAGTAAGCTTTTTACTCGCTTTTTTTGTGCCCGATTTTTTACTGGGCTTAGTGACCTTTGTTCTCGCCAGAGAATCATAAATAATAGTAGCATGAAGAGCGCCTACATCAGCATTTGTGTATTTGATTTTATTTAAATCGTCTAAAAGGGTATCGAAATCCTGATAGCGCTCAGCAGGGTTTTTCTCCATCATGCGGCAAATCACCGCACAAATATTATCCGGTAAGTCTGGCTTGATATTCTTAGGATGAACTAAGGGCTCTTGCACTTGCTTCATCATTATTGTTTTTGAACAAGTGTCATCAAAGGGTACCTGGCCAGTCAAGAGATGGTACATGGTGGCTCCCAGTGAATACATATCACTTCTATGGTCGGCATCTCTGGCATCAAGAGCTTGTTCCGGAGGGATATAGTGAGGCGTACCAATGGCGTAGCCTTTTTCTTCTTGAACCCCTGTAGCCCTTTTAGCGATCCCGAGATCTGCAAGCTTAAGTTTACCTTCGCTGGTCATCATAATGTTTTCAGGTTTTATATCTCGATGAACGATGCCCACACTCTGGGCTTCTTTAAGGGCTTCCGTCATCTTGATTGCAAGTTCTAAAACTTCTTGAACGGGTAAGCTGCCACCGGCTTGTTTAGCCTTCTGACGAATATTGCAGCCATCGACATATTCCATGACGAGGAAATGTTCTCCGTGGTCGTGATCGGCATCATAGATACGAACAATATTGGGATGGTTAATGATTGCGGCTGTTCGCCCTTCTTCAATAAAGGACTGAATATATTCAGTAGATTCGAGCGCCAAAGAGCGATCAAGGATTTTGACTGCTACGGGTAAATTCAAACGAGGATGCGAACTCAGCCAAACGGTTCCCATGGCCCCTTTGCCGAGTATTTTTTTGAGGACGTACTTCCCAAGAACTTGGACATGATCATCATTAGACATTATGATTTCCTCCCAATATTTTTCTCTAAACCCTGATAGAACTGGAGGTTCTCTTTGACTTCTTGCTGGCGATTTTGACAAAGTTCACAGGAGTTCAGGTGGCGCTGCCATACAAACTTTTTAATGCCAGCCTTGTCCTTTAATAAGAGCTCATGTTGAAATTCACTAAGACAATTCATTTTTCATCTCCCATTAAGCTATTGACGATAGGCCGTAAGCGTTTAAGAATTCGATGCTTGGCAACGTAGACTGACTCGATACTCAAACCAAGGGAGTCTGCAACACGATTGGCGTCTATCTGATCAATAAAGAGCATGACGAATGCCTCATAGGTCACTTCTGTTACTTGAGACTTAACTTTACTCAAAGCCTGATCAAGTAAATGACGATGCCACTCGTCCATCCAATGCTGTTCACTTGACTCCAAATCTGTACTTTCCAAAACAACGCCACCTGTAGCGAAAGGGATTAATGTGCACTCTTTATTTTTTCGTTTGCGTAAAATATCAAAGGCCCGACGATCAATAATTTTCTTTAAATAATCTCTAAATCGACCTTTAGATTTATCAAACTTAAAGAGCGTTTCCCCCCTGTAGAGGCTTAACATAACTTCTTGAAAAAGGTCCGAGCTTTCATGATCAAATAGACCTCGGTCTTTACCTCGGAGATAAACTAGCTTACGATAAGTCTTCGCAAATTCTTCCCAGGCGATGCCTTCTCCTGCGCGTAACTTTTCTATTACAGTATGTTGTGTTGTAAATGCCATAGAGTTTCCATTTTTACCCTTCTTCGGAGCGGAGATAAAGATTCTTACACGAAATAGTATTTTTTTTAAAGTTTATGAAGCTACTGAGCGATTTTGCTAGAAATAATGACTGCTTTAGAGTCGACGAGTGTTCATTAGCGATGATTTGAAAGATTTCGGCAAGTGCTACTTTCGATCATTGTCCTCGACTTTAAGTCCCGTGTCTTTTTTGTTTTCTTGCTTAGACTCATTTTTATGCAAACGAGACTGTCTTTCTATTTCGATGGCTTCTCCGACATTTTTTGCACTTAGGCTAGAGCCGAAAACTCTTCTGGAAAGGTAGGATAAAAAGAGCTCATGATCATCAGGTGAAAGTTCTTCACAGAGTTCTTTTTCACTTGTGGTATAGGGTTTTTCTTTTGTGGGGAGGCGCATGTCTTGTACTTCTTGCTTACAAGCCGTTAAGCATAAGATTACGCTAGCTAAAATCATTAATGTTTGCAGTGTTCTTTTCATCTCTTAGCCTCAAGCCGGTAATAGTGTTTTTAATTTAAAATCTTCAAAAAGTACCTTATGAATATATAGGAGAGAGTTCTTCTTTATATATATATTTTCTTAAGATATAATGTAAGCGTTAATTAAACTCAATATTTGAATTGCTTATTTGAAAAAAAGTCTATTTTCCTCAGTATTGTGCTAAGAATGCCGCTGATTATTGCTATGGAGAGAATAATAACTCGCATGAGGAGACTCACTTTGTTTGGATCAAGGTGCGCTAGCTTTGTATTAAGGAGAAAATCTGCAAGTGATAAAGTGACTATTATCCGCCTGTAAATAGAAGGATAATGAAGCAGCTAAGACGACTCGTAAGAGAAGTGAATTACTCATCTCTTTTACTCTTTTACTCTTTTACTCTTTTACTCTTTTACTCTTTTACTCTTTTACTCTTTTACTCTTTTACTCTTTTACTCTTTTACTCTTTTACTCTTTTACTCTTTTACTCTTTTACTCTTTTACTCTTTTACTCTTTTACTCTTTTACTCTTTTACTCTTTTACTCTTTTAGCGTGCCAAAGCCTTGATCACTTAAGGGTTCTTTTGTTGGATGCCTATCAATAAAATGAACGTTTTGAACGTTTTATTGTGGAAATCGAGCGATTTTGGATATATACTTAAAGAAAAAGGTTAGATGAAATGAAGGTCTTTAAGTTAGTCAGGCAACAGGATTTAGCAGTAAACAGCAAAAGCTGCTGGGATTTTTTTGCAGATCCCCAAAACCTGAAAAAAATCACTCCCGCTTATATGGGATTCGATATTGTAGAAGGCGGGGGCAGTGAAATGTATGCAGGACAAATTATAGCTTACAAAGTGAGCCCCCTACTAAATTTTAAAGTAACTTGGGTGACAGAAATTACTCATGTGAAAGAAGGGGAATTCTTTGTGGATGAACAGAGGTTTGGACCCTATAAATTTTGGCATCACAAACACTTTTTCCAAAGTATTCCCGGAGGGACACGTTGTCGTGATGAGATTCATTATATACCTCCAGTAAGTTTAATAGCACCTTTACTAAACCACTATTTAATTAAAGGTAAATTAAATGAGATATTTGATTATCGCGCAAAAATTTTAGAAGCACAATTTGGCTTGGTGAAATAAATGATTAAGATTGATTTGAGTAGTAAAAATATCTTGGTTGCGGGGAGTTCAGGAGCCATAGGTCAAGAACTGTGTAAGCAATTCAAAGTGGCGGGAGCTAATGTTTGGAGCTTAAGTCGACATGAATCAGAGGCAGTGGATCATTTTTGTATTGATTTAAGCAAGCAGGAAAGTGTCGAAAGTTTAAAAGAACAATTTCAAGAAAGTAAAATCAAGATAGATGGAGTCATCAATTGTGCTGGTTTACTGCACGACGAGACAAATTTACCTGAACGTCAGTTAAGAGATATAAAAGATGATTGGCTATTGCGTAGCATGGAAGTAAACCTTTTGAGTCATATTCATTTAGCTCAGTCTGTAGAGGGTTTTATGGAAGATTCAAAAGCTTTTAAATGGATGTCTTTATCTGCCATGGTGGGAAGTATAGAAGACAATGGTTTAGGAGGTTGGTACAGCTATAGAATTAGCAAAGTGGGTTTGAATATGTTTATCAAGGGTTTGTCGATCGAATGGAAGCGAAAAAATAAAGAGCTTTGTGTAGTGGCCGTGCACCCTGGGACAACGGAATCGAAGATGTCAAAAATTTTCAAAATTAAGAAAGACAAGCTCTACTCAGCAGAATTGAGTGCGTCGAGATTATTGAAAATCTATGGGACTTTGACAAATGAGTCTAATGGTCAGTTTTTAAACTGGGACGGAAGCCAATTGGCGTGGTGAGATGATGGATATTTTATTGATTTTACATATACTGACCGCGATATTTTTATGTGGATTAATTTGGGTGATTCAAGTGCTTCATTATCCGAGTTTTCATTATGTAGAAGAATCGAAGTTTATACAATTTGAAAAATTTCATGCGAAAAAAATATCGTACTTGGTGATGCCAGCTATGCTGATAGAGTTTTTGACTGCGATATATTTTTGCTACCATTTTCAAGATGACTATTTATGGTGGATAAATTTGAGTGCAATAGCTTTAATTTGGTTGTCAACAGCATTTTTAAGTGTGCCCTGTCACAACAAATTATCTCGTGGAAAAGATACAGGAGTGATTAATCGCTTAATCATTTCTAATTGGCCACGAACAATAATTTGGTCAGCAAAGCTAATTGTATTGTGGATGATTATTAGAAAATTTTATTGACTCCATCCACTTTCCCAAATTTCTGGATTCTTGAGGTCGTCCAAGCTGTGAAAATGAATTGAATTATCAATGATAGAGATGAGTTCCACACGCTTTTTTGATTTACTAAAACTAAGTACGCGAAAGTGTCGGCGCCTTTGCTCCACTTGAAGATGTGTCCATTTGCTATTCACGAGGTGTTTAATATCCATGGTGTTTCCTTTTTAGTATAAAAATAGTCGACAAATTAAGCTCTTCAATTAAAATCATTCAAAACGTTCATATTGATTAGGAAAAAGTAATGAAACATAATAAATTAAAAGAAAAAAGGAAATAAGATGATTGCGTATTGGTTTAGAAGAGATTTGCGTTTAAAGGATAATCACGCTCTTTTTCGTGCTTTGAGTGAAAATGCTGAAGTCTTACCAGTTTTCATCTTTGATAGAAGGATTTTAGAGAAATTAGCTAAGAAAGATCGTAGAGTTGATTATATACATCGTCGTTTAAGTGAATTAGATTCTTATTTGCGTTCCAAGGGATTGAGCGGGATACTCGTTCTTCATGGTGATGTTGATAAGTGTTGGCAAAAAATTCATGAAGAATATGATTTAGAGGGAGTTTATTGTAATCGTGATTATGAACCGAATGCAATAGATCGCGATTTTCGCCTTGAAGAGTATCTAAGAGCAAAGGGCTCCTATCTGAAGAGCTTCAAGGATCAAGTGATTTTTGAAGAATCCGACATTCTTAAATCTGATAAGACACCCTATACGATTTATACTCCATACAAAAAACAGTGGCTAAATCATTTTGATGATAGTTTAGTAGAAGCCTATCCAAGTGAGAAACATTTAAAGAATATGAGTCGTAAACAGATTCCTGAAATGCCAAGTTTAGCAAACTTAGGATTTGAAAAGAGTGATTTAATTGAACCACCTATGGAAATTAATGAGAGTTTTGTAAAAGACTACGACCAGGTACGTGATTTTCCTGCACTCAATAAAACGAGTCGTCTTTCTGTCGCTTTACGCTTTGGTACTGTGAGTGTGAGATTCTTAGTACGCCGAGCTCGAGTTCTGAATGAAACGTGGCTAAGTGAACTGATTTGGCGTGAATTTTTCATGATGATTATAAGTCATTTTCCCGACTCAAGTCATGAGGAGTTTAAACAGAAGTACAGTAAAATTAAGTGGCGTAATGATGAAGAGGAATTTGCCTTGTGGTGTGCGGGTAAAACAGGCTATGAATTAGTGGATGCGGGAATGCGAGAACTCAATGAAACAGGCTTTATGCATAATAGAGTGCGCATGGTAGTGGCCTCATTTCTGGTAAAACACTTACTCATTGATTGGCGTTGGGGGAGCGTTATTTCGCTAAAAAATTACTGGATTATGATTTGTCTGCTAATGTGGGTAACTGGCAGTGGGCGGCAGGAACTGGCTGTGATGCGGCCCCATACTTTCGAGTTTTTAATCCCTATACCCAAGCAGAAAAATTTGATAAAAAGCGCGAGTATATTAAACGTTGGGTTCCCGAAGTGGATACAGTTTTATATCCCCAAGTCATGCTTGATCATAAAGAAGGACGTGAACGAGCCTTACGTGTTTATAAAGAAGGCTTGGCATTATATGATTAAGTTATTATTATTATTTATGTTTTGCTTGAGTTTAAATGGGCAAAGTAGCAAATTCAATTTTGATAAACGCGATTATCAAGTTTTCAGTGAATTAGACTTTACCTGGTATTTTTTCGATGTTTACCATGTTAAAGTGTGGACGACGGATAATGAATTCCCCGATTATGTGAAGCCATTTATTATGACTTATGAATATCGCAGAGACATAAAAGCGAAAGATTTGATAAAGACGAGTCAAGAAGAATGGGATAGATTAAAACTGTGTACTCTGACACAAAGTAAGTTGTGGGCAGATCAATTAAGTAAGATTTGGCCAGATATCAGTTCAGGCGATTCATTAAGCGCATGGTTCGATGGAGAAAATACGCATTTTTATCAGCAAGAAAAATTCTTAGGGAAAGTATCCAATAAAGATTTTAGTCGGGCCTTTTTTCAGATTTGGCTCCATAAAAAATCACAAACATCTGAATTGCGAAAGGGCTTAAAATGAAAATTCTTATTACAGGTGCAAGCGGATATATAGGCGGACATTTAATTTCTCACTTAGATGAGTATGAACGTCGGTGTTTTATGCGTAGTAAACGAGTTTATTTGGAGAATCAACACCCCGAAGTCGAGTTCTGTTATGGTGATGCGGGTTCCAAAGAAGAGGTAAGAAAAGCCTGTGAAGGAATCGACGTGGTATACTATCTCATTCATGCGATGGGTAGTGCTGGAGATTTCTCTGTAGAAGATCGTTTATATGCACAAAATTTTGCAGATGCCGCACGTGAATGTGGTGTAAAACGAATTGTGTACTTGGGTGGCTTAGTTAATTCCACAGATGGGATGTCGCTGCACATGGCAAGTCGCTGTGAAGTTGGTGATATATTGCGTGCCAGTGGCGTACAAGCCATTGAACTTCGTGCCTCTATTATCCTTGGTGCCGGGAGTTTAAGTTTTGAATTGGTACGGGCTTTAGTTGAGCATTTGCCAATGATGATTTGTCCTCGTTGGGTGAGATCTGCGAGCCAACCAATTTACATAGGGGATTTACTTATATTTTTAAAACTGGTGATTGATAGTGATTGTCAGGGCAATCAAATTTATGAAGTGGGTGGGCCGGAACAAAGTTCCTACAAAGAAATTTTACTTACCTATGCACATTTACGTGGCTTAAAGCGTTATTTGATTCCCGTACCTGTATTGACTCCACACCTATCTGGACTTTGGTTGGGTTTGGTGACTCCGGTATATGCTCGAGTAGGGCGAAAGATTGTCGATAGCCTTCGTCATGATAGTATTATCACCCAACAAGATGCCAGTAAAATTTTTGATGTAAAATGCCTTAATTTGAGAGCTTCACTCGAGCAGACGATTAAAGCAGAAGATGAAAATTACCAAAAAATTCGTTGGAATGATGCCATGGCTTCTGCTGGGGTTCAAAAAGTGGATTGGCGCGGTGTTCAATTTGGGAATCGCTTGGTAGATTCACGTACTTTTAAAGTGAAAGCGAGTCTAGAAGATAGTTTTCGCCCAATACGGGAATTGGGAGGTTCCAATGGCTGGTATTATGGTGATTGGCTCTGGGCTTGCCGTGGTTGGCTTGATTTATTGTGTGGAGGACCTGGTATGAGACGAGGTCGAAGAGATCAAGATAATTTGCATGTGGGAGATGTGATCGACTTCTGGCGCGTTGAAGATATTGTCGATAATGAAAAACTCTTACTCTTTGCAGAAATGAAATTGCCTGGACGAGCTTGGTTGGAGTACGAGGTTAAGGAAATAGGAAATGGAGAAGTAGAAATACGGCAAACCGCAATTTTTGATCCCGTTGGAATTTTGGGAGTACTTTATTGGTATTCAGTAGCGCCTTTACATCACTTTGTGTTTGGCGGTCTTTTGAAAGCAATAGCAGATAAAGCTAGCAGTACTTTAAGAGATAAATAATTTATGGCTGCGGGGAAAAATGATCGTAGCCAAATTTTTTCTTAATTCTGATAGAAAGATGAAAGGAAATTCAGGGCAGTGAAGCCTTGATTGAAATCATTCTTGTCAGAGAAAAAACTATCGGGATCAACATGACCATCGGCTAAGTTTGAAGAGAGATTTTTGAAGCCCATGGACCAATCAGCAAAACAACGCTCTGGAATTTCTTTGCGTGAGAGTACTAAAATTTCGTCATGTCGCTTATCTTTAGAAATGATGGTGAAGACCTTCTCTATATCTTCTTGCTTACCCTCGAGTGCCTGCATAAATTCGCCATTTTTATAAATGAGCATTCCACTAATATTCTTCTGTGAATTATTAGGTCGTGAAATTTTAAGGATAGCCTCAAGGTCCTGAGGGGCCATTGGACTCGTAGCACGGCTAATATAAATGAGGGTGAACACGGTAATAACTCCTAAGCAATTTCCAAAAATATACCCGAGTATAGACAAAGCTCAACTGTAATGTCTGATTGTCAATGATAATATTTTTGAGGGCATAGAAGTGATCGAGAGATTTTGTGGAGTCACAGTTCTGTGGGAAAGCTTTGTTACCTAGCTGATTTCTAAATAAAAATTCCTCGGCTAGAGCTTCCAGAAACCACCTGATAAAAGATATATGTTCAGTATTAGGGCTAAAGCCTGGCTTTTATACACTTTTTTGAAGAGCTAATAATTCGAGGGAAAGGTCTATCCATTCACCAGTCAATTGTTTAAGTTTTTTATAGTTGTGAATTTGCTCTGAAACATTGTGTAGATCTGCTTCTTTTATGAACTGTGTATATCCTTTGCCTTTTCTCCTATAACTAAGCTTATGATATGGCCCATGCTTTTGGGGATCCTGCTTGTCTTTACACTTACAGCTGGGGTTTCCACACACATTATATTGTTGTGAAATACTTCCAGGTCGGAGTTCTCCTAGTTCAGAGATTTCCTGTTTTATTCTTTCGATTCGTGCTTTTATTTCCTGATCAGTTTTACTCATTATAAAGCCCCTTTTATTCGTTGAAATAATTACCGATATCACTATAGTGATATCGGTAATTATTTCAATATAAATCAATCGATGGAAGGTGATTAAAATGATAGCGGAAAAAGAACTGGAGCTATGGCATGAACTTGCTCAAAAAGTTGGGATGAAACATCTTTCTACGAAGAAGGCTTTTCTACGTCAGCTGGAGCTATATAGCAACTCACCTACGGGATCATCATGTCAAATAGCGGGTAGGTCCCCAAGTACTCTTCCTTGGAGTGAAGTTATTTCTACGTATCGTTTTATGGATAATGAAAATATTAGTTTAAAGGCTTTGCGTAGTTTTCGTCGTGAGCTCAGCTTAGCACATCACCCCAAAGGAAGTGATGTACTAGTCATGAACGATATTTCATTATTAGACTATTATCATCACACTACCAAGGAAGATCGACGAGCTATTGGTGACGGCAAAGGGAAAGGTTATGAGTATGTTTGTAACCTTGCGGTCAACCCAAGTGATGGAGGTGTCCTAGGCGTTCTTCACGATTGTCTAGTTAACTGTGATGGGCCTGACGATGTGGATATGGTGGATTATTCAGATTCGTATCTGAAGAAATATCTGAGCACAGATGATTTAGAAGAAATCAAAGAAAACCATAAACACCAAATGGTCTCTCATATTCGCGCTAGTGCAGAGCACTTGAAAGAGTGGAACCCAATTCATGTAGGAGATCGGGAGTTTGATGATATTTTTATCATGTTAGCCACGATGGATAAAAACCATGATTTTGTACTGCGAGCCAAGAGTATTCGGAATGTTCAAACACCAAATTTTGACGCGTTACCTGAATCCGCTCTTGTAAAAAAACAGGGTGGACATCCCATGAAAGATGGATATGTCTGTACAAAAATTAGTGAACTTATCAAGTATATCCCACTCAGTCCTTATAAGGAATTGCCCTTAGATGGACGCGGTCGAGTAACGGAGCAGATAAATGCTAAACGTAACGCGCAATTACATATAGGCAGTGTACCAATCAGCTTATATCGTCAGGCCAAACGAAATCATAAATATATAAAAACCCCGCAAGCAGTAGATGTCAATTTAGTTGTTATCAAAGAACTTAACCCTCCTGAAGGTGAAGAACCTTTGTTGTGGATTCTTTTTACAAACAGGGATGTAGATACCTTAGAAAAAATGACCTATATTGGAAAAATTTATGAATTGAGGTGGAAAATTGAGGAATTTTTTCGCCTCTTAAAGACCACTTATAAATTGGAGCAAGCACGCTATAATTCAGCTTCCAAAGTCGCCCGTTACCTAGTTTTAATAACTATTGCAGCTCAAATGACCATGAAACTCCGAAGTCTTGCGGGTATTAGTCAATCAGCTTCTCTCGACGATGAGGAATACCATAAAGTCAAAGAAGCCATGAAACACCCAAATGATGATAAGATCGACATCAATTTGAGACTCTTTGCTCTTATCGCTCGTAGAGGCGGTTGGTTAGGACGAAGGCGAGACCCCATTGGTTCAACAATTTTATCCAGGGGTATGATGGATGTCTTGACCGTATTGCAATTTCAACAAGAACACAAAGACTTGTTAAATGAACTGCAAAATAATCCTCAAAATATCTTTTAACCTAGCCCTTCAAAAAAGTGTATAAAAGCCAGGGCTAAAGCCCAGGCTAGACTTCGCAACTTGGATTGATTTTGAATTCTCCAATATATAAAAAACACTGCTTTTTCATGCGGTTCTTACAAGATCGACAAAATCAAAAAACAGCAATTCAGCATCTTGATTAGCAGCGATATTTAACTCGCCCGAGCCCTTGATGGCGGCACTATCGCCGGCCTGTAAGAGCCGTCCATTGAGCCTTAGTTCACCACTTGCGAGCTGTAACCATGCTTTACGTCCTTGAGGAAGTTGATAGTTAAGTGATTTTCCAGCTTCAATTAGAGCCGCATAAAGGTCGACGTCCTGGCGGATAGAGAATGATTCACCTCGTCCATTAGCAGAAGCGAGTAATTGCCATTTTCCATCTCGGTCTTCTCGGTCAAAATGTCTTTGTAGGTAGCGCGGTTCGGTATTTTTTTCATTTGGAAGAATCCATATTTGAAAGATGTGGACGGGTTCTGCCTTGGATGAATTAAATTCGCTGTGGGTAATGCCACTGCCGGCGCTCATGTACTGTACATCTCCGGGTCGAAGTATACCTCCGTTTGCCATAGAATCCTCATGTTTGAGTCCTCCGGAAAGTACGTATGAAATAATTTCGGCATTATGATGAGAATGCAGGCCGAATCCTTCTCCGGCTTGAATAATATCCTCATTGAGGACCCTTAAAGGTCCAAAGTGCATGTGCTTTGGATCATAGTAATTGGCGAATGAAAAGCTGTGTTTTGCTTGTAACCAACCGTGGTCAGCCTGACCCCGTTCGGCGGATTTACGTATGGTAATATTCATAGTTGCTATCCTTTTTAAGTAGTGCTTATTGTTCGTCTTGAGGTAGAGATTTTCGACTTTCTATTCACTTGATATGTATTGAATTTGACTGGTTTAGTAGAGCGTAGAACGCTCTACTGAATCGTACTTAAAGTGCTTGTCTTTTTCTCAAAAAAGCATCCAAAGAGAATTTTCCTGCCCCGCTAATAAGTAGACTGAACATCATACCGATATATAGTAAGTGATACTCAATACCTTCTCCGCTCTGATTTCCGAACCAGTTAATAAAGAAACCATTTCCTAAATGCATTTTTAAAGCTCCGAACATGATAATGGCCTGGCTCGCAGCGACGAAACGGGTAGCGATTCCGGCGACTAACATCAGTGAGCCAATTGATTCTCCGATAATCACTAGAAAAGCTATTAGGGCGGGTAGTCCGGCACCTTCAGTCATAAATTTCATTGTGCCTTCAAAGCCATAGCCTCCGAACCATCCAAAGAGCTTTTGTGCTCCGTGAGCGAACATCACTATGCCAGCCATAGTTCTGATAGTTACAGGAGCCCAACAATCTTCAGTATTAATGAGTTTTAAGAGTATTTTTTTCATGATATGTTCCTTTTTGTGTGGGTGATTATTTATAATAAAGACAATATTTGATATATAGGGTTACTCGTGGAATCCATGTTAAGTCCGGCCATGGATATGAGTGCTAGATTATTTTATCGACTCGCGATTATGCGCTTCAAGAAAATTAATATTAGGACCACTTGGCACGATGCCTGTAGGATTTATCGTAGCATGGCTTTCATAATAATGCTTTTTGATATGATCCATAAAGACGGTGTCTTGGATGCCTGTTATTTGATAGAGTTCACGGGTGTAGTTCCAAAGATTTGGGTAATCCGCCAAGCGGCGAATATTACATTTGAAGTGACCTACATAAACGGCATCGAAACGCACCAGAGTTGTGAATAAGCGCCAGTCGGCTTCCGTTATTTTTTCACCTACTAAGTAGCGAGTTTTACTAAGGTCCCCTTCGAGTTTATCGAGGTGAGTAAACAAGTTCTGTACAGCGTCTTCGTAGGAGTCTTGTGTGGTAGCAAAGCCAGCTTTGTAGACGCCGTTATTGACATTGTGATAGATGCTTTCATTTATGGTGTCGATTTCTCCTTGTAAGTCATTGGGATAGTAATCACCAGGAAGTGCTCCTATCTCGTCAAATGCGCTATTGAAAATACGGATAATTTCTGACGACTCATTATTGACGATGGTTTTGGTTTTCTTATCCCAGAGGATAGGAACGGTAACACGACCAGTATAACTTGGGTCTGCCGCGGTGTAGATTTGGTGGAGTAAGTCGGCATTATTTATTGCGTCAGGAATGACACCTTCACCATCAGCAAAGGTCCAACCTTTATCAGCCATATACCAATGGACCACGGAAATAGAGATCATATCTTCGAGACCTTTAAGTTTGCGAAAGATGATTGCTCTATGAGCCCAGGGACAAGCGTAAGAAAGGTAAAGATGATAACGTCCAGCTTCAGCTTTGAAGCCTCCCGTACCACTGGGGCCAGGAGAGCCGTCTTTTGTTACCCAATTACGAAATTGGGATTCAGCACGTACAAAACGTCCTTGTGAAGATTTTGTATCATACCATTGATCTTTCCATTGACCGTCGATTAATAAACCCATTTTGTTATTCCTTCATTTATATTCATTGTTGATCTAACTAAATTGACTTTAAGGGGCTTTGATATAAAGTAAATATATCGTTTTTTAACTTAAAGTATTAATAATATTTATATATGACTTTAGATCAACTAGAAATACTCGAAGCAGTAGTGAGCACCGGTAGCTTCCGCGCAGCGGCAGATCAACTTGGGCGAACTCAGCCGGCAATTAGTATTGCTGTGAAGAAACTCGAAGATGAACTTAAACTACAGATTTTTGTACGCTCTCACCGTCATACTCAACTGACTCCTGCGGGAGAGAGGATTTTTGAAGAGGCTCGCTATATCCTGAAGGGTAGTCAGCGCCTGAAAGACCTTAGTCGTTATTTAAATTCTGAAAACGAGCCAGTCTTACGTCTCGCGGTAGATGTCGTGAGTCCCCTGAATCAATTACTGCCATCATTACGCAGTTTCTTTTCTATGCATAAGCAGACGCAGCTTGATTTGAGTTTTGAAGTTCTCGGTGGGGTGATTGAAAAACTGGAACAAGAAAAAGCTGACTTGGTAATAAGTAATTTAAGTTCTACACAAACAAAAGTAGAAAGTTTACCAATTTGGGAGGTAGAGATGATACCAGTTTGTGCGCCCGCTTATATGGACTTGCAAGGGAATGGTTTTATAGAGGAAGTAAAGCTTCGCGATTACACCCAGATTGTCATTAGTGAAACCTCTGAGGCGCGTAGTTCTCGACAAAGTATTTTAGATGGAGCTCATCAGTGGTATGTATCGAGCTTGGAAATTAAGTATGAACTAATTCTAGCGGGAATGGGATGGGGTAGTATGCCTCGAGATAAAGTGGCTGATGATCTAGCTAAAGGAAAATTATTATCACTTCATAGCGAGAATCTCAATTCACAAAATATACCTTTTTATATGTTTCGCCGTCAAGATAAGTTACATGGACCTGTGGCGACGGCTCTTTGGAGTCATTTTCTTGATCAAGTTGAACTAAGACCAGAAACCACCTGATAAAAGATATATATTCAAAATTAGGGCTAAAGCCCAGGCTAGACTTCGTAACTTAGATAGATTTTGAATGTAAAAATATCCATAGAGTAGGCGAAGACCACAAAAAGTGAGAGCCGCCGTATCAAGATAAACTTGATTTAAACCGACTAAGTGTGCAATGATCACTCCCGCGCAGAAAGGAGCCATAGCTTCAAGAGAATTTTGATGCGCCCAATGAGCCCGTTGTGCTTTACCGCTAAGTGAATTTAAATAAATTCGCGGTTGTTGATTATCATAGCCAGCTCGAGCAAACTTTGCATAAGCAACAAAAGCATAGCTGATGAGCAAGTAAATGAGGATGGAGCTGTAGCCGATAGTCATCTTAATCGTTTAGGCTTTAGGATACGCAAGGCGTGAAATTTCACTAGTGCTATGATAGGTATCTAAGCCACTCACTGTTATGCTGCGAGCTTTCTCGATGTCTAAAGAGCCATCCTCACGGACGATCTCATTTGGCATCATGACTTCAATGACTTGTCCAATAAGGAGGTGAGTTCCATTAGCTTGAATCGTAATTTCTTCTTTTAATTCTAAGCCTATTTGGATACTGGATTGTTCGACATAGGGAGCTGAAATAGAACCATAATATGGACTAAGACCGGTAGCTTTAAATTCAGATATATCTGCAGGGTATCGGGCGGCACATTGATGCGCGGCTTTGAAAAAATCAGCTGTAATATGATTAAGAGTCCAAAATTTAGTCTCACGAATATTTTTCAGGGTATCACGAGTGACGGTGTCGGGACGCATGACCATGCCCATGAGAACGGGATTGGCGCCGATATGAACGACCGAACTTATGGGCGCTAAATTAGTCATTCCATCAGTAGAGATGGTGCCTGCAAGGCATAGACTTTTGAACCCGCTCAAAGAATTGACGAAGTTGGTTCGGTATCGTTTTTCCATAGTTTGGAAATCATCTTTACTAATAAGCTGTTGTGACATATTAATGCTAACCTTGTAATAGTTTTTTATAAGTGAGAAATTGATTCTATCAATAATTTGAAAGAGCCTGGTTTTTTATCAGCCAATAAGAAAGAAATCTGCTGTATATCTTGAGCTTTAGGTGCTGTGTAAGAAGGCATGTGACGTCCTCGAAATGTAGATTTCATGTCCGCAATAGGAATCGAAATGTCTAGCCACTGATTAGCCACAGTCGCAAAATCATACTTATAGGAAATACCATCAAATTTATTACTTGCACGTACGCGAAACTGATAAGTTCGACCATCCCCTTTAATACGAAGATGAATATGAGAGCTGGTCTTCATAGGATTCGTTTTAAGTTGATGACGGATAGATGCAAAGCCACCATTATTTTCGAGTGAAAGTGAACCACTAAAAATTCCTTTGTTATCTTTGGTGCTAAAGCTACCAGAAGATATGCCACCCATGACACCATCATTAACTGCCGACCAATCGGCAATTTTAACTGTACTGAAATCAATGAGTATCTGAGCTTCTTTTTTATCTGTAGCCATGGTGCTGAGGGATCCTAAAATAAGTAAACTAAAAATGTTAATAAGATTTTTCATTAGATGATTTCCTTAATTTTTAAGAAGAGAAAGGAATTCACTGCGAGTCGCAGGATTAGATTTAAACTTACCTCCAAGCTTCGACGTGTAAGTATGAGAGGAGCTATCTTCAACACCGCGAGCTTTCACACAATAATGTGTGGCATCGATCACTACGGCAACATCTTGCGTATCGAGTATGTATGATAAGGCATGGAAAATCTGATGATTCAGACGTTCTTGAACTTGTGGACGTCGACTAAAGTAATTGACAATACGATTAATTTTACTGAGCCCGAGTACTTTTCCATTGGGGATGTAAGCGACATGAGCAAAACCATCGATGGTAACAAAGTGATGTTCACAATTGGACATGACTTTTATGTCTCGAACGAGTACCATCTCGTCATAATTTATTTTATTATCAATAGTGGTACACTTCGGGAAATGAGCTGGATTGAGTCCGCAAAAGAGTTCGTTTACATACATTTTAGCCACTCGATTGGGGGAATCATGGAGGCTATCGTCACTCAGGTCTAAACCAAGTGTTTCCATTATCTCCTTGAAGTGTGAGGCGATTTTTTTAATCTTCTGAGCATCGCTCATGCTTGAAGGCTTCAAGGGTGTATTTTGGCCTTGTTGTTTGAGGAATTCTTCGAGTTCAAGACCAAGGGTAGGGTTGTTTTTTTGTAATGTAGACATGGCGGACTCCTTTTTATTCACAAGTTGAGATTTTATTTAAAAAACGATCGGGGATAGGGATAGCTTCTGGATTGCTTTCACCATCACTACTATAGAGGCAGCAAATAGCAGAATAACTGCCTTTGAGAACAAGCTCTTCAGAGCTAGGGTTTATCTTGTATATTTCAACTGAATAGATAATGCCTGCGGAGCGAATTTTTTTAATACTCAGATCAACGCGGACTTGATCGCGAAAGCGCAGTGGTCGGAGAAATTTCACGTTCATCTCTGCGCGTGGCCATCCGGTACCTTTATTATTTTCATCAAATTCACCGACGACGGGTTCATCAATCGCTTCAAAAAAAGCATACTCAGTTTCTTCGATCCAGTGGAAATAATTTGAATGATGAACAATGGCTCCAAGATCGGTTTCGTGGAGTCGGACGGTAAAGTGTTTAGAATGAGAAGAAATTTTCATAGTATTCCTTAAAGTTGTTTTTTAATATGATTAGGTAATTCTTTGAAACTGTGTACTAAGCCTACTTTTTTCATGGCACATAATATCCAATAAGTAGGATCAAATTCATTAGGTCGAAAACCTTGGCGAATAGTGTTGGGGTAAAAGTGATGATTATTGTGCCAGCCTTCGCCTAAGGTGATTATTGCCAAATAGGGATTGTTGCGGCTGTGATCGTCAGTTTTGAAGGGACGTGAGCCAAATTTGTGTGAGAGCGAATTAATGACAAAGGTTCCGTGGTAAAGAATAACCGTTGAGACAAAGAAACCCCAAACAAGGGCTTGTAGACAAGAGAGCCCGAGGACAGGAAAATAGTTTTCACAAATCCAGCCAAAACCAGCTATGAGCGAGGCGTATATAACTGGAGCAATCCAGTCATAGCGATTGAGTAACTCCAATTCTTTAAACTTGAGCCAATCACGAACAAAACGCTTATTGGTCGGAAAGTTCTTCTGACAGAGGAACCAACCCATATGGCTCCACCAAAAGTTGTGTTGAACGGGTGAATGCGAATCATCGGGTTTATCTGAGTGATTATGGTGCTGGCGATGATGAGCTGCCCACCAAAGAGGTCCTCTCTGTGTGCTGGAACAGCCAAGAAATGCAAAAAAGAATTGTACGCCTCGTCCTGCTTTGAAAGTTTTGTGCGAGAAGTAACGGTGATAAAATCCGGTGATGGCAAACATGCGAATGAAATAGGAGAATATGCAGAGAAGCAATGCCGCCCAAGAAAAACCTACATAAAAGACGGCAAAGACCGAGAGATGCATAAGTATAAAGGGAAAGATACGTGCAAAATCAATCTTTTCTGAGTCACTCATTTTTGCATCGAGAGCATCACTATCAATTAAAGTGTTTATGTATGTGAAAATGGCTTTCATAAGTTTGAATCACCTATAAATTTCTGCCATTTTTCTGAGGAGTAACGGCCATCTATACTATCGAGGATATTACCATTGGAATCCAAGAGGTAGACATAGATAATTTCTTCATTTATTATCCCCAAATGTTTTTTAAATGGATCTTTGTCAATATGAAGTGTAATCACACTTGCGCGCATAGTATCATCTTTTATGCCGCCTCTCATACCGCGATAAATCCACCAGCGGATAGGACTACTTAGTTTTGATATTGTAGGGATCTCGTAATAAGCAAGATTGGGATTTTGCTCTAATAAGGGACCAATCTCTGCATAGTATTCATCAACCCAGGCTTGTTGTTCACGCTTGAAAGCCACAATAGCAATTGTTTTTTCCGCACTTAGGCAATCAGGGAATTGTTTCTCATCTCCATGGAGATTCATGCCACCAACTTGTGGGAATTGATCATCACCCATTTTGACGACTTCACTTGTTCCGACACATGAAGGTGTCAACAGGAGTAAGCAGAGGACTGAAAGACTTAGTAGTAAGATGTATTTTTTCATGAGCATTATTTCCTTGATTTGAATTGTAGAAGCGACCACCATGACAGGAGGCCTAGAGTGATTTCGAGAATGAGGTAGTAATGATGCCAGCCCAAAAAGCCAGCAAGGGCAACTCCAATAATTCTACCACCAGCAAAACCGATAAATGAAATTAATGAGATGTAGGCTGCAGTTATAGGTTCTTTTTTGAGTAAAAATATGATACCAAGTCCAATAGCTACTTCGAGCCCGCCATAGATAGCTCGTATCTCAATAAGGGCTTCTGGTGAAAGATTCACAAAACCTAAGCCCTTAGAGAATGAGGCTGGATCTACGAAAAACATAATACCAAAGCAAAGGTAAATGGTGGCGATCATAAGTAGTGAAAATCGTGCAATTTTTGTCTTCATGGTCTTTTTTGAAACTCCTAAAACGTTCATTCAATACTTTAATATAGTGCCATAAAGGGAAAAAGTGAACGTTTTGAACGTTTTTGTTTTGTATTTTTTTCAAACGGCGGTTACAGTAAGGCAAATAACAGGAAAGAAATCATGAGTACATCAATCAAAAGTCGAGTCGTATGGCTCTGTGGGGCCAGCACCGGAATAGGTCGTGCTCTAGCGAATGAATTGCTCTCGACTGAAGTGAATTTGATAGTTAGCTCTCGTGAAATCAATCGTTTAAATGAATTTATGGGCAAGGCCTACTTTTTAAAATGTGATGTTAATAATCAAGATGATTGGCGAAGAAGTGCCCAAGAAGTCGAGAAGCTTTTCGGCAGGGTAGATACCTTTATATATAATGCGGGTGACTGTGAGTATATTGACGTTCGTGATCTTAAATATGATGCTTTTGAAAGAGTGATGAAAGTTAATTTCCTTGGGATGCTAAGAGGCTTGGAGTATGTATTACCTATGATGCGAAAGGGTAATCATCCACACATTGTAGGTGTGAGTAGCTCGGTAGATTACTTCCCTTTACCCACTGCAGAAGCTTATGGTGCGAGTAAAGCCGCTCTCAATTACATGTTGGAGAGTCTTCGCGTAGATCTAGCACCTGAAGGAATTGATGTAAGCATTGTTAAGCCAGGATTTGTGAAAACACCCTTAACAGATAAGAACGATTTTCCGATGCCCTTTATTATAAGTGCGGAGGAGGCAGGAAAGAGAATTCACAAGGGAATACAAAAACGTTCACATGTGATCGATTTCCCGAGACGTTTTACGTGGATGATACGTTTGATGGGGCTAATGCCGAGTTCAATACGGTTTATATTGAGTAGGAGATTTAGTAGAAGATGAAAAAAGTTGCCATTATTGGAACGGGTATCTCGGGACTGAGTGCGGCCTACAAGTTGAAAGATGATTACGATGTTCATCTCTTTGAAGCGGGAAATTATATTGGTGGCCATACCAATACTCTTGAGGTAAAAGAAAATAACAAAACTTTAAATATTGATACTGGTTTCATTGTTTTTAACGATTGGACTTATCCCAATTTCATTAAATTGATGGATGAATTAGGCGTTGAATCACAAGTGAGTGACATGAGTTTTTCGGTTAAATGCGAGGAATCGGGCTTAGAGTATAATGGCACATCACTGAATACTTTATTTGCTCAGCGTCGCAATATGCTCAAGCCAAGTTTTTGGAAAATGATTAAGGATATATTGAATTTTAATAAAGCGGCTTTGCTTTGGTTAGAACAGGCAGATGTAAATGATGCTACCACCTTAGGTCAGTATATAGAGCCTTATGGTGATTTGTTTAGAGATAAATATATCTTACCTATGACGGCCGCGATTTGGTCAGCAGGACGAGAAAGTTCTTTAAATTTCCCCTTGCGTTTTTATCTGAATTTCTTTAAGAATCACGGTTTCTTGAGTGTGGATGAGCGCCCTGTTTGGAGGGTTATAAAAAATGGATCAAAAGCTTACATACCTAAAATAATAGCTGGTTTTGAAGATAAAATATATTTGGAATGTCCCGTAATATCTGTAAAAAGACTTAAGGGAGGCGTGAGCTTATCGACCAAACGTGGTGAAGAGTTCTTTGATGGAGTTATTTTTAGCTGCCACAGTGATCAAGCTCTAAAGATTTTAGGAGATGCAACGCAAGAAGAGCAAGATATTCTGGGAGCAATCCCGTACCAAGCGAATGAAGCCATTTTACATACAGATCAAAGCGTTCTCCCTAAGCGTCCTTTAGCATGGGCAGCGTGGAATTATCATCTCACGGGGCAGGTGTCAGATTTGGCTTCTTTAACTTATAATATGAACATCCTTCAAAGTTTAGATTGTGAAAAAAGCTATAATGTGAGCCTAAATTATGATAAGATTGATAAGAGCAAAATTATTCGTAAGATTTCGTATTCTCATCCCGTCTTCACCTTAGAGGGAGTGAAAGCGCAAAAGCGTCATAGTGAAATAAGCGGAGTGAATAATACCTTCTTTGCAGGAGCTTATTGGTCTTACGGTTTTCATGAAGATGGAGCGATGTCTGGACTCAAAGCTGCGGAACAGTTGCGAGGCATATTATGAATGCGGCAATCTTTCATGGGAAAGTGAGACATCGACGTTTATTGCCGAAGTCGCATGAATTTGTCTATTCATTATTTCTTACTTGGCTTCCCGAAAAAGACCTCAACAAAAAATTTGATTTTTTAGGTTTATTTTCAAGTTCAAAATTCCCCGCCTTGATTAAATATAAGCGTGAGAATTATCTGAGTCCTCACGACATCAGTTTATCAGAAGCCTGTGCGCTTCGCATCAAAAATGATCTGGGTTTCGATTATGAAGGAGAGGTCTGCCTGCTCACTAACTTACAGTATTTTGGTTTCTGTTTTAATCCCGTGAGTTTTTATTATTGCTACGATTTAGATAATCAATTGGTAGCAGTTGTAGCTGATATTAATAATACGCCTTGGGATCAAAGACATAGTTATTGTATTGATATGCGAAAGAAGCATCAAGTCGTTAAAAATTTTGATAAAGAGTTTCATATATCGCCATTTATGCCCATGGATATTCGCTATCGCTGGATCTTTAAGAATCCCGATAAAAACTTATTGATTTATATGCAGAACTATCGCCAAGATAATTTGATGTTTGATGTCTGTCTCAAGCTTAAAAAACAAAAATTTAGTTTATCCAAATTATGTCAATTTGCAGTCTTATATCCACTTATTCCCATGAAAATCATGATGGGGATTTACTGGCACGCGCTACGTCTTTACTTAAAGAAAATACCTTTTTATAGTCATCCAAAAACAGGAGAAAACTCATGAGTGGAATCAAACTAGAAACCGAGAAGTTTGCCTTAGGGAAATCAATTTCACTTCCCAATAGCTTAGCCCGTAAATTCTTTTTTAAATTTGCGGAGAAATTACGCTTTGGCGAATTACATATTATTGAAGATGGTGAGCGTCATATTTTTGGAGAAAAAACGGATCTATGTGCAGAGATAAAAATACATAGTAAAGATGTCTACGCTGATTTGATTCTCGGAGGGAGTTTAGCTGCTGGAGAATCCTATATGAAAGGTGATTGGGATAGCGATGATTTAAGTCAGTTTATCAGTCTTTTTGCTCGTAATATGGAGCTAGTTAATAGTATGGATGGTGGGCTCGCTAAGATTGCTAGCCCGATTCTTAGAGGGGCACATTGGTTAAACCGCAATACTCGTAGTGGATCGAAAAAAAATATCGAAGCACATTACGATTTAGGGAATGATTTTTTCAAGACTTTTCTCGATGAAACGATGATGTATAGCGCCGCAATTTTCCCCAATGAGCAAGCGACCTTACATGAAGGGCAGCTCAATAAATTGAAAACAATTTGTGAGCGACTTGAACTGAGTGCGGACGATCATTTACTCGAAATCGGAACGGGTTGGGGAGCTTTGGCCATCTACGCAGCAGAGAACTATGCTTGTCAGGTCACCACCACAACTCTTTCTAAAGAACAATTTAGCTTAGCAACTGAACGTATTAAGCAAAAAAATCTACAGGATAAAATTACCGTTGTCCTCAAAGATTACCGTGATTTAGAAGGGACTTACGATAAGTTGGTTTCTGTAGAAATGGTGGAGGCTGTGGGCCATGAATATCTCCCGGATTATTTTAGATCATGTAGCCATTTATTAAAACCCAATGGTCTCTTTCTGATGCAGGTCATCACTATTCCAGATCAACGTTATGAAAGAGCTCGTAAAGATATTGATTTTATAAAACGTTACATTTTTCCAGGTTCGTGTATTCCTTCCGTTGAACGCATTATGTCCTGTGTTAGTAAAGAAACAGATATGCGTTTATTAGATCATCGTGATTATACTAAGGATTACTCAAAAACCTTGAAAATGTGGCATCAGAATTTACTCCATCAGCAGCAGCGTGTTATTGATCTCACGAGTCAAGAATTCCTCCGCATGTGGCGTTTTTACTTCTCGTATTGTGAGGGTGGTTTTCAAGAGTTTGCGATTGGTTCCGCACAGATGGTTTTTGCTAAACCCCATAATAGAACACAGTTAAAATAGAGTCCTGTATGCCGTCTAAATCCCATAAGATATTTAACGCCTTGCTCTATCAAGTGGGATGGTTTGCCTGTATGATAATTGCCAATCCGATATACGGTGCAATTGCTATGCTTGTGATGATAGCTCTACATCTATCTTTTGTAAAAGAGCGTGTGAAGGAATTTGTTTTTATTATTGTTGCAGCAAGCATGGGCTACGGGCTTGATATAGCTTTGTCGAAAATGGCTTATCTCGATCTTACAATAAAAACCAGTGGAACTTATTATTTACTTATATTATGGATATTATTCTCTACGACTTTGCGTTCATCCATGAGTGTGGTTTTAACAAAGAGGAAATGGGCTGTTTTACTTGGCTTAAGTGCTCCATGGGCTTATTGGGTTGGACAAAATTTAGGAAGAGTTCATTATACCGAACCCTTTATTTTATCAATGTCGCTTCATGCTTTATTATGGGCACTATTGATGTGTTTTTTATACTACTTTAACGACAAATTGTTTGGACATCATGAAAAGCTTTAGCCCCAGAGAAATAGCCACGGCCTTAGACGTGAGTCAAGCCAGCATCAAGCGCTGGGTTGACAAGGGCTTAATTGAGGCTGAAAAAACCGCTGGCGGTCATCGCCGCATTACCTTGCAGGCTCTAAAAAGCTATCTTGATGCAAATAATAAGACTTTGGCTAATCCGGATATTTTGGATTTGCCTCATAGTAGCGGACGCGCCAAAACAAAACTCAAAGATAGCCAAGCAACTTTTAGTGATGATTTACGTCAATGCAATGATTCCCGTGTTCGTGCTTTGATTTACGATTTGTTTCTCAGTGGTACATCTTGTAGTCAGCTTTTTGATGAGCTGGTTAAACCTGCAATAAAGTCAATTAAATTGAGTTTTGCGAGTGGTGAGATTGATGATTTTCAAGAACAGCGCAGCTTACAGATTTGTCAGCGTTTACTCTTTGGTTTTGAACAATACTTTAAGGCGCCAAATCAAGATGCTCCCCATGCCTTATTAGGGACTTTAAGTAGTGATAAAAATACACTAGAAATCCAAATGTTGGAAGTTTGTTTACGGGAAAAAGGCATGCGTACAGAATTTTTGGGTAGTGAATTAAACCCATTATCATATCAGCGCGCTTTAAAAATACTCAAACCTCAAGTCTTAGCCTTGGGTTTTTCAGTCTTGTCTGAGCAGTCTTTAGCAGAACTGCATGTTTTAGAGGAGTTTTGTTACGAAAATCAAATTTTATTTTTCTTAATTACGGATTTACCTGTTAATGTAGAAGAAGAATTTGAGACCATTATTCCCGTCCCCAATTTTGCTGCAATAGATTCATTTTTATAATTTAGTATTTGATACAGTGCGTTAAGATCAAACTTTGATTTTGTGTACTAATAAAGGAGTAGGAAATGAGTAAAATTAAGATAGGTTTATCTGCGTGTTTAGCGGGTGAAAACGTGCGTTACAATGGGCAGAATTCTTTAAATAAACTAATTACACAAGACTTGGAAGAGTATTTCGAGTATGTAAAAGTTTGTCCTGAAGTAGCTATTGGAATGGGGACACCGCGAGAGACTATTCGAGTAGTACGAGATGGTGAATTACAGTTACGTGCTTCGCGAAGCAATACTGATTACTCGAAAGACATGCGCGATTTTGCGAAGGCAGATATGAAGCGTGTGGCCGATGCCGATCTCTGTGGTTTTATTTTCAAAAAAGGTTCGCCGAGTTGCGGAGTCTTTCGTGTCAAAATTTATAATACGGATGGGATGCCTCAGGTCGAAAAAACGTCAGGTTTTTATGCGGCTCAAGTGATGGAGAGTTTCCCATGGCTGCCAGTTGAAGAAGAAGGGCGACTCAATGATCCCCCCTTATTCGAGAACTTTATTCAAAAAACATTTGCCTTGGGTCACTGGAAAGAGATGCTTAAAGAAGGCTTAAGTCATAAAGGCCTACTCGATTTTCATCAATATCATAAGTATTGGATTATGGCTCATAATCAAGCGGGGCTTAAGCGCTTGGGCAAAATGTTGGCGAATCGCGGTGAGCGTAGTGTCGAAGAATTAGCGAGTGAGTATCTTAAGGAGTACAGCGAAATAGTTCATCGCCCACCGACCTCACTCAAACATTCTAATGTACTGTATCATCTCCTGGGATATTTTAAGCAGGATATAGATTCCTTCGACAAGGGAGAAATGGTAAAACTTATCGAGCAGTACCGTGAAAATCATATTCCACTCGTAGTACCAATTACACGTTTGGCATATTTTGCGAAAAAATATAAGCAGGAGTATTTACTCAATCAGAGTTACTTACGTCACCCCGAAAATTTGGGTGTTCTTAATCGTTTATAATCGTCACTCAGTTCATTAAAGCCGAAGCAAGGGGCTTCTCGTAAGCTTATCTGAAGGAAGCCTCATGCTTAATAATGCCTTGAATTACGTTTCCTTAATTTAAATGAACATTGTATAGGTTTATATTTTCGTAAGTAATGGAATTTCTTACGTATTAGAGGCTAGGCTTATTCTAATATTAGAATCATAAGCTATTATATACGATATATATAATTATTTGAATGAGGAAGTGTTTATGTCTGTAACAGTAAAAGACATCGCAGATCGTGCCAATGTATCAACGGCAACAGTATCGCGTGCTCTAAATCCTGAACAAACGGGAATAAAGCCGGAAGTGCGCAATGAGATTGTCGCACTTGCGGAGCGTATGGGTTATAAAAAGAAAGGGCGAAAAGCTAGTAAGACTGATAGTGGCTATGTAGGAATTATTTATAAGCGTGAACCGACAAGTTTTGTCAATGGCGGTGTACTTGGCGATCGTCTTTATCAGGCCATTGAAGTGGCTCTGTATAATCAGGGCAAACAAGCTTTGATGCACAATATTGCTCTTGATGATGCCGCACCTGATTTTTTAAAGGATGGCTTGGTTTCCGGGGTACTTTTGGTAGAGTTAGATATTGATAATGATCATAAATTACTGAAAGAGTTAAAGCAATTAAAAATTCCTGCGGTAGCCGTGAATCACCCTGGCTATCTCGATAAATTTGATGTTGTCAGTGTAAATTACGTACAATGCTTTCAATTATTGACCAAGCGTTTACTCGCTAAGGGTTGTCAAAAAATTGCCTTTGCCTCGAATGATTTTGGTCATTATGTGACGCGCAACAGTTTTCTGGGTTACGGTTTAGCCATGTATGAAGTGGGTAAGACACCTCAAGAAACATTTTGGTTAAAAGAAAAGGATTCCCTTGATGTGGGCCGTCAGATCGCGCGCGATATTGTTGCCGATGGTTCGATTGATGGCGTCGTATGTATGTCTAATCAGATCGCAGGAAATTTGATTAATGAACTCAATAACTTAGGAAAAAGAGTGCCTCAAGATATTAGGGTTTGTGGATTTGATCCTCAATCAATTGATGATACTGAGGTAACTTCGGGAGTTTACGATTTACCTGAGATGACCACCCGTGCAGTGGAATTGCTTGCTTACCGCTCGCATCAAACTAAGATTCAGCCAGTGAAAGTGACGACTTATTGCCGCATCCAAGAAGGTAGAAGTGATTAATTTCGCCACTTATTTTTACTGATTAAAGTCCTATAGGCAAAATCCCCCAGAGAGATTCTCTGGGGGATTTTGTGCTTATTGACTAATGTTTAGCGGTAGTCTACGATGACATCATTGATAAGAGTTTTGTGTCCGTCGCGGGTGAGTTTTCCACCTGCAGGGGCCAAGATGATGACGATGGAAGAATTGGCAGGGAGTTCGAGTTCTGTTTTACCAGAGACATGGCGTGCCAAAAACTCATTGCTGCGCGTTTCGTAAATATCGAAATCCCCTTGTGGAAGATCAAGGATCACTTTTTTACGGCTCTCGTAGGGATTGAAATAGAGATAGGTGGGATAGGCTTTGTTCGCAAAGACATCAGTCGCGAGGCAATCGAGTTGGAGGATGTATTTTTGATTTGTTTTTTTAATGATTGCGCCATAAATGCCGACATAAGATGAGCCATAGAGGCCATGATCAGTGGCGTAGCCCCAGTTGTGATTGACGGCGTCGCCACTCGCAAAAAGTTGCTCGTCCTTATCCCAGAGTTGGCGTAGACCTTCGTAGGCGACGGCATTATTTTTATCTTCTTTCCATTGAGGTGATGATTGACGTTCAGGAGGATGAAATCCTCCGTAAAAGAGGCGTGAGGCGTTGGCGGCATTGAGCATCCATTTGCCAATACTATCCGCGTAACGATCATCGTAACGCAACATTGAAACAAAGGGCCAGGCCATGGCAAAAGTATTCATGGCAAAAGCATAGCCTCCCTCGCGACTGCGCCATGGGAGGCGGTTAAGAGAACCAACGAGGCCATGACAATCGTGTTCGAGCCAGCGTTTGTGGACGACACCCATGTCGGCACGAACTTGACTTGAATGTTCAAAAGACCAATTAATGAATTTGCTGGCGTCGTAATGGGTTCCCTGTTCGGCATTCATGCGTACGGCTGTGTAAGCGCCAAAAGGCAGTTGGATCTCGTAGTAAGGATTTTCCTTAAGGAGTTTATCATCGAGATCCTGCAGGCACCATTGGGCGGCCTGGAGATATTTCGGATCATCGAATTTTAAGTAAGCACTGTACATCAGCCAAGCAATACCTGCAGAGCTGTCGGGTTCGCGCCAGGTATCGTTGTATTTAGGCTGCTTAGTGTCAAAATCGAAGTAAGTGAAGTTGAAGCCAGTAGGGTTTTCACTGCCACCCATGATATAGGCGGCTTCATACCATTTATCTGCAGTGATGCGCATGATATTATCCATCTCACCAGTACCAGGGTAGCGATCGCTGAGTGAATAGAAAAGGATATGAGGAAAAACTGTGTACCAAAAGGAATCGTAGTCAGTATCCATCATGTTGAGAACTAGGTTTCGGCCATTGCCTTTATTAAAGTACTGCTGACACATGCTGGCCCAATTGTATTTGCCTGAGGATTTGTCTATTCCTGCAAAAGAGGCACTCAAAACACTGCCGATGACCGCGATAGCTTCGAATGAATGCTTGTGCTTCTCAATGGGGCCCACATAAGAAGTGAAGCCAAAAACTTGCTCTTTGTCATTGGGGTTGAGTTCCGCAGCTAATACTTTCATGAGCGGAAGGTGTTCGCCTTTGGTATTTAAATCATAGAGAAAAGCATCAAAATCTTTTGTCACTTTTTGCCAATCACGCATGTGGTAGGGCTCGGGAAAGTTCGGCATGCGCTTGATGAGAGGTAGGTGAACTTGCGGTGTTATTTCACTTGACGTGGATTCGTTCTTAGATGCTTGACAGGCGGCAAGTAAAAAACTGAGGCCTAAGGAGAATAAGCCTTTTTTGAGACCTTGTTTAAGTCGTATGGAGTGAGTTAGGTTCATGAAAAATCCTTTGGGGGCTGGGGATGATCGTAGGCTTACTTGCGTGAACTTGATCAACTCACTAAATCTACTATTTAGTCAGCTGATAAGCAAAGTCGCTGTAGCTAAGACTTGCTAAATCTTAGTTTTTAAAAAAGCTATTTAGTTTTATTCCCACTCAGTGAAGGGGTCAGCAATCTCTAACCAGTGAGCTTCGGCGTCACCAGCACCAACATAAAGTCTAGCTTTGCCATTGCTTAACCTTTGCAGACCTCCGGAGAAAATTACATCCTCTAAATCAGGACGTTTAGCTTCCCCAGGTGAAAATAAATTGCGTGAGGCAATAATTTTCATTGCGGATTTGACTTGAGTTCGAGGATTATAAGAAAATGCTACTGAGGCATAGTGTCTTACAGTGTCATTTTGAGAAAATTTAGCAATGTGTCCTAGTATTCCTAAAGTGCCATTGGATAAAAGGTGAATTTCATTAGCTCCCCCCCATTCATCATCATGAAATTGATCAAAAATGGGAGCGTCATTGACGATATCAATACTTAAATCCTTAAGTGAATCAACTTCCGTGTAACCAATTTTACCACGTCCGCCTTTGTCTCCTTGAGGACGGGTGAAAACACCAATCCTGTGGTCAGTCAATTCGACCAAGCGTAAATCTTTCATGTGTTCAGGACCTTGGAAGAATTTTTCAAGGCTATAAATATCTTTGCCTTTCATGAAAATAGTACGCCAAGAGAGTTTATTGGCAGTGCCACAAGGGGCTGGGAAAATTTCAACTCCACCAATAAGCAGTTCATTATTGATTTTGCTAAAGAAGGGATCTTGTAGAGAGAAAGTGGGAGCGGCTTCTATGGGGAGCCATTGATCATGGCTTTCTTCGAAGAAAAAGACTTCAGAGTGTTCGCTATCGCGACTTTCTACACGGCCAGCAATGATGGTTTTTCCCGCGGACTCAAAAGGGGCGGTGATGTTGTAGACATCTTTTTGGCCGACTCCCGAAAAAGTGATTTTCTTCGTGGCGAAAGATTTTTGCGAAAGGGTCATCTCGAAGTCTTTAAGTGCATCTGCGTACTGAGTTTTGCTCATAATTCATCCAGTTATTGTATTTGAAGATTAACTACTATTAGGGTGTAAAGTGGTTAATTCAAACTTATTACGTAATAAAATATAATATTTCGTATATAATACATCGTGTCTATTTAAGTATAAACGATTATATTTATATAGGTAGGCGTCGAATTATTTCTTCGAGGATCATGTCTGTATAACTCTCTACTTTTACGTCATTATATAAAATTTTACGTAAATCTATTAACATATTGTCGTGATTAATATAGAGCGCGTACATAACTTAAAACTGGGGTACGCTGTTATTATGAAACAAAAATTCACGTTGATCGAACTTCTCGTGGTGATTGCCATTATCGGGATATTAGCCAGTTTGCTCTTGCCTTCTTTGGCAAAATCGAGAAAAAAAGCTAGAACAGCTGTCTGTCTTAATACACTAAAACAGATTTCTACAGCCCTTTATATCTACGATGAAGACTACAGTTTTTCCACAAGTAGAACATCTGCGAATACAGGAATAACTGATAGCTTAAATCTAAGTCCTGAAATGTGGGAATGTCCGGAGGATCAAGGGACTTGGGACAATAGTGGTCAAGCTAATCTCGCTGGTACGACCTTTGAGCGGATAGGGACGAGTTACCATTAGAATGAATTTGCAGTGGCAGGTAAATTAGACTCTTTAAATGATGTCATTGAGCCCAGTAAGTTGTTTTTACTCGGTAGTCGGGCGGTTATGGGCGCATGGGGTGCTAATGATATTCAGACATTTATGTGGCATGACGAAAAAGCCATGAAATGGCCGATTCTCTATGCTGATGGTCATGTGACATTTCGCAGCTATCTAAAGATCTTTACTGTTGAACCGATGACACAAAATACATATCGTTACGGTCATAATCAATACACTGGAGAAGAGCCTTTTTACATAAAACAGTTGGGGATGTAAGCTTTATTTATCATGCCAAATTTTATGATAGTGCTGAGGGTGAGCCCTGTTACTGTAATAACAAAAAAATTAATGAGACTTAGCTTTGTCGCGATGCCTTGTGTAAGCTCTTGGTGCGCGATGATTGCGCTAGCAAAGATAAGAATAAAATGATTATTATTAGGAAGCTTGTTTAGAAAGTTCCGGGCATTGCAAATCAATAGATAAAGTAAGAAAATTCCTGCTGTGGACAATGATAAACCAAAGCAGCTACAATTTTAGATTGATATAAAAAGGAAAACAGATGTATAAAAAATTAAGCACCTTTCTTGCCTTAGCGGCAATCACTTTTGTAAACGAGGCAAATGCGGCCAAAGTTTCAGCTGCGGAAGAGTTGGCAAATATCAAAGAAGCGATGCCCGGCGCAGTTAATGTAAAGAAGAAATACAAAGTCTTATGCTTTTCAAAGCCCTACGGTTTTCCGCATTCGTCGATCCACACAGCGAAGAAAATGATTCAGGTTATGGGAGATAAAACGGGAATGTTCACGGTTGATTTTAGTGATGATGCTAAAGACCTTTCCGCTGCGAACCTCGCAAAATACGATGCGCTCTATCTTAATAATACGACCAAGATGGAGAAGGGGATTAAGGACCCTCTTAAACGTAAAGAACTAATCGATTTCGTAAAAAATGGCGGAGGCCTTTTTGCGGTGCACGCAGCAACCGATGGAGGTTGGCCCGAGTACGTAGAAATGACTGGTGGCGATTTCGATGGACACCCTTGGGGGCACGAAGGAACTTACTGCCTTTGTAATGAAGATCCGACACATCCGATTGTGGCCAATATTTTTGATGGTGAGCAAAGTTTTAATATCAATGATGAGCTTTATCAGTATAAAAATTTTGACCGTGAAAACAATCGTGTCCTTGTCTCGATTGATATGTCCAAATTCCAAAATCATCGAGGAGGGATGAAAAGAGAGGATAATGATTACGCCATGGTTTGGATAAAAGAGTTTGGTAAGGGTCGTGTATTTGTTTCTAGCCCTGGCCATAATCACCATATTTATTGGAATAAAGATATGCTCAAGATGTGGGTAGAGGGCATGCGTTTTGTCCTTGGTGAGCTCGAGGTCAATACTGCTTCCAAATCTAAGCCAGCTTATGCATTGCCCTCTAAGAGTGGTAAACAAGATCCACTCGTGAAGCAACGCAGTGAAAAAGAAAGTATGAAAGAGTTCGAAGTTCAGGGTGATTACAGTCTCGAACTGGTTGCAGGCGATGATATGCTCTACGAACCCACCCTTTGTGTTTGGGATGGCAATGGTCGCATGTACGTAGCACAATTCGAAACTTATATGCAGGATGTAGATGGCACGGGTAAATACGATGAAGTCAGTCGCGTCTTGCGTCTAGAAGATACCAATGATGATGGTGTCATGGATAAGCGTACGGTGTTTGCAGATAAATTAAATTTACCCCGTTTAGTTTTACCCCTCAAGGATTCAGTACTTATTGGGGAGACCAATACTAATGATATTTATGAATACTTTGATACCGATAATGACGGTGTCTCCGACAAGAAAAAAATCTGGTATGAAGGCGGTAAGCGCGGGGGTAACTTGGAGCATCAACCCAGTGGTCTGCTGTGGTCAATGGATAACAATATTTACACCACTTATAATCAGCATGCCTATCGTTTTACTGATGGTACAGTCACTAAAGTTGAGACCAAAGGCAATCGTGGTCAATGGGGTTTAACCCAAGATAATTATGGTAAAGTGATATTTGCCGATGCGGGTGCAGGAGTGGGGCCAGTGCATACTCTTTTTCCTAATATCTATACTAAATGGGATCCAAAATGGGTTCGTGAAGATGGTTTCTCTACCGTCTGGGGAATTGATAAGGTCTATGATGCTCAAGGTGGAATGGGTTCCATGCGTGATAACGGGACGATTCGTCGCTTTACCGATACTTGTGGTCAGGCGGTTTTTCGCGGAGATAAACTTCCTAAAGAAATGCAGGGTGAACTCTTCTTTAGTTCGCCAGTGGGACGCCTGACGCGTCGTACGACTTTCAAAGTGGATGATAAGGGTCGTCAAGTTATGCATAACGCCTACGACGAAAAAGAATTCATAGCAAGTACCGATGCTAACTTTCGACCCGTCAATGCAGCTACAGGACCTGATGGTACACTGTACTTAGTGGATATGCACCGCGGCATTATCCAAGAAGGTGCTTGGGTTCCCAAGGGATCCTTCATCCGTAAAGCAGTGGAGTTTTATGGCTTGGATAAAAATATTGGTCACGGACGTATTTATCGTGTACGCCATAAAGATTTTCAACCCAATGATAAAAAACCACGTATGTTGGATGAAACGCCCGCAGAATTAGTTCGTCACCTTTCGCATGCCAATGGTTGGTGGCGTGATGAAGCGCAAAAATTGATTGTTTTGAGTGGTGATAAGTCAGTCGAATCAGCACTCAAGAAAGTGATTTCTTCAGGCAAATCAGACTTAGGTCGTTTACATGCTTTATGGACCTTGGAAGGACTGGGCTTAATAGATATTGATTACCTTAAAGTGATCTACAAAGATAAAAATCCCCATATGCGTGCTGCGGCAATTCGTATGACCGAGCCTTATTTTCATAAGGATATAAAAAATATTTACGTCTTGAAGAGCCTCATCAAAGATCCTGCTAAGGAAGTCGCGATTCAACTTATGCTCAGTGCATCTACTACAGTGACTAAAGAAACTCGCTCTTTAGCCAAAGCAGTGATGAACGCGAATCCCGAGAATGATTACTTAGCAGAGATAGATGCTGAGCTTAATAAAGCTTATTTTGAAGAACAGCAGCGCTTAGCGGCCCTCGCAAAACTCAATGCAGAGGAAGCTGCGCTGATGGCGGCGGGTAAACAGCATTTTGATGCACTATGTGCGACTTGTCATGGTCCTGATGGTAAAGGCATGCCTGCGGGACATGGCCTTATGGCGCCCTCTTTTGTCAATAATACTCGTGTTCTTGGTGACAAAGGAGTCGTGACGCGAATTACTCTACACGGTTTTACGGGACCGATTGAGGGAAAAACCTATGCGGGTGGAATGATGATGCCCTTGAAGACCAATGATGATAAGTACCTCGCTTCAGTGCTCACCTATATTCGCAATAGCTTTGGCAATAAAGCAGAAATGATCAGT
Organism: Lentisphaera profundi; assembly: GCF_028728065.1. GTDB lineage: Bacteria > Verrucomicrobiota > Lentisphaeria > Lentisphaerales > Lentisphaeraceae > Lentisphaera > Lentisphaera profundi. The sequence goes on from NZ_CP117812.1 coordinate 682,054, forward strand.
GAGCAAGATGTAGCGCAAGTCCGCAAAGAAAGCAAGGGCGTGAAAGTACCCTTCACCGAGCAGACTTTAAAAGACTTATTACTTAATGCGGGTGGAGATATCAAACTCTGGAAATTGACTGCTAGTCATAAGCCTGAATTGCTGATAAATATGCAGGATGGCGATGAAAAAACAACTTTTGCGACTAAAGCAGCAATGAAAAAAGGAATGTGGATCGAGGCTGAATTTCCGCATCAACGCAATATTTTCAAAGTGAATTTAAAGGCTAAGGGTGGGGACTTTGCTAAATCGGTAAAAATTGAAGTTTCTAAAGATGGCAAAATCTGGAAGACGGTGATGGATCAAGTCAAAGGCAAGACTTTCACGAGCGTTAGCTTCCCCATGGTCGTAGCGAAAAAAGTACGTATCACTTGCTTAGAAGATAAAGGGGCTTGGTGGCAACTTTACGACTTAGAAATTGTGGGGCCTGGTATGGGGGATATAGATCAGTACCCCAAAAATACACGTCATTACCTACTGTTCAAAGATGCGAAAAGCGCAAAGATTGGCTGGGGAAATTTTAAGCAGGATAAAAATATCAGCATTGGCAAAGTCAAATATAAAAAAGGTATTTGGACCCATGCGCATAGCGAGATGGTTTTCGATCTTGCAGGCAAGAACTACAAGCGTTTTTACAGTAAAGTAGGACACAGCGATAGTGGCCGTGATACCTTCCTGACTTTTGAAGTCTACCTCGATGGTGAACGCGCCTTTGATAGTGGCGATATGTTTAAAGGTGAAGCTGCCAAGTTTGTGGATGTCGACTTGTCAGGAGTTAAGCAACTTAAGTTAGTTGTCACTCAAGGAAAAGATGTTAAGCCCGATGGCGATCACGCTTGCTGGGCCGATGCTCTTTTTGTGAAAGAGGCTCCAAAGAAAGCAAAAAAGGCTCAGAAGAAAGCAAAAGAAGCCAGTACAACAATTAATATTTAGGTTTCAGTTATACTCTGAAAAGAGCCATGAATAGCTTGGGTTTTTGAAGCCCTGGGTACGCCAAGCATTAGCTTGATCCTTCCTCAAAGCCCAGTCCATTTATCTAGCCTGGGTACGCCAAGCACCAGCTTGGCCCTTCCTCAAAGCCCCGTCCATTTATCTACCCTGAGTACGCCAAGTACCAGCTTGGCCCTTCCTAAAGCCCAAGTCCGTTTATCTAGCCTAGGTACGCCAAGTACTAGCTTGGCCCTTCCTCAAAGCCAAGTCCTGCAATTTTCTTTTTGATATGGCTTAATGAATCAATGTTCGTCTCTTAGTTCCTGTGGCGTAGAATTTAGAATTGAAAAAAGCGCCGTAGTCAAAGACTACGGCGCTTTATGTATAAGCTATTTAGAAAAGCTAGGCTTAACGAATGGACTCTTCGGGCAGCTCGGATTTGATGCCCATATCGAGGGGCATTTTATCTGGCTTGGCACCGGTTGCTTTAAGTGTCTTTGCTAATTCCGCCACTAGTTTTTTCTTGATTGAAGCGTATTGCGGGTCTTTGGCTAAGTTGCGGCTCTCGGCGGGGTCACGCTCCATATTATAGAGTTCTTCCATGTGACGGAGTTTGCCACCATCACCATGGGGATAAGCTACATATTTCCACTTGCCATGACGGATGCCGCGAACATTAGGGGTGTAGGGAAATTGAATTTCGTAGTTGTATTCATAGAGCCAGGTCTTGCGCCATTCAGTTTCTTTTGAATCATCTAGAAGTGGAGCCCAAGAAAGGCCTTGTGCAGAAGGCATTTTTTTGCCTAGGGTAAGTTCCATAATAGTGGGAGCGAGATCAATAGAGAGCACTTGTTCTTTGATGAGTGTGCCAGCTTTGATCTTTTTCGGGAAGCGTACAGTCAAAGGAACGCTGATACTCGCTTCGTGCATGGTGCGTTTATCAATCATGCCATGCTCACCGAGTAAAAAACCGTTGTCGGAACTATAAATGAGGATGGTGTTATCGAGCACGCCTAATTTCTCGAGGTGATCATAGACGCGACCGACGCTATCATCCACGGAATTAACTGTGGCGGTATAGCTACGAACAAATTTTTCGAAATCAACAATGGCAGAAGCTTTATCATCGGGGGAATCTTTACGGAAGCCATAGAGAGGACCATAGATACCATGCCAAGTTTGTAAACGATCAACAATCCATTTGGGTTTATCGCCTAAGTTCCAAGAACTATCCGGGTAGGGAACGGGAATATGATTGTAGATATTTTCATATTTGGGTTCAGGAATGAAAGGGCCATGAGGTGCTTTGTGACCGAGGATGAGTGCAAAAGGCTTGCTCTTGTCGACATCATCGAGAAAGTCGATGGCCATATCAGTAACCTGATGCGCGTAGTAGCCCGCCATGGTCTTTCTTTCACCATTGACGTTAAAAGTTGTGTCCCAGTACTTTCCTTGTCCCTTGTGAGTCACCCAATAATCAAAACCAGGGCGCTTGCTATCATCATTCTCACCCATGTGCCATTTACCTATGTAGCCAGTGGTATAGCCTTCGTTTTGAAGGAGTAGGGGGAAGCTTTTGAGGTCGTGGGGATAGTCGGTGAAGTTATCGTAAACTTTATGTGTATGGGTGTAAGTGCCCGAGAGGAAAGCGGCGCGACTCGGTGAACAAAGTGAGGTTGTGCAGTACATGTTTTCAAAACGAACTCCCTCGGCAGCAATTTTGTTAATGCTAGGAGTCTTGATTCCCAAGAGTGGATTTTTGTGGTAGCCAACCGCATCACCGCGTTGGTCATCAGTTAAGATGAAGACCACGTTGGGGCGTTCAGCAGCTTTCGCAATGAGGCAAGTCATCATCAGCAAAGCTGAGCCGAGAATTTTTGGAGATAAGTTCATGTATTTTCCCTAGGATAAGTAGTTATAGTTTAAAACTATAGTGTGAATTAAAGGATAGAAAGCTGAGTATCAGTAGTGTGAGTAGATAAGTCTTTTAAAATACAACTTATGCATGATTTCAGTCTTAGACTGAATGCTTTTTATTAAAGTACTGACTTATAGTTTTCTAATTCGTGATCCTCAGTCTCTTTTAATAATTGAGTCATATTCTTACGAATCTTTTCGAGTACAGGACGGTATTCTGGATTCTTCGCCAAATTATTTCTGCAGCCAGGATCTTTGACGATGTCATAGAGCTCTTCGGGAGCACGGAACTTCATGAACTTCGCACGCTTTTTGTAATCGGGATAATTTTTATCGAGTTGATTTTTTGAATGCTTATTTAAGAGGTGGCTAACAGCGCCTCCCATTTCCTTCGGTAGTTGAGCATCGCCATCTGCCCAACCATTCCAAACATAGGAAAAGCGCGTGTTATTCAAAGCTCTAGAAGGGCGATACTGCTCTGTTTTTTGATAGAGATCGGTGGAGTATTCCGGTGCCAGTTGATCTTGTGGTTTATTATTGTTCATATAATTAAAAGTACTGAAGGCAAAGTTACGATTCCACCGGGAGTTTTCAGTTTTTGCGAGTGTCGCAAAAGACTTGCCATCGACGCCTTGGATGGCATCAATTCCACAAATATCAGCTAGAGTAGGGGCGATATCCACCGCAGAGACAATAGCATTCTTTTCTCTTCTTCCAGGTTTGATTTGTGCCGGCCAACGCATGAGAAGTGGTGTGCGAGTCCCAGAAGGGTAAAGCGACCACTTACCCATTTGCCAAGGCATACCATGATCAGATAAAAAGATCACTAGGGTGTTGTCAGCCATACCGCTTTCGTCTAACTCTTTGAGGATGCCACCAATAATCTGATCCATGCGGTTGACGCCATCAAAATAAAGAGTTGCCTCTTTTTTGAAGTTAATATCATCTGGGTATGATGCGGGGAGAACAATCTCTTCTGGCTTGTATTGAGTTAAAGGGTCAGGGTAAGGCTTGCCATTATCATAAGCCTTCCAATCCGTGGTGCGCATGCCCTGATCAAACCAGCGTTTATTTTCTCCTTTACTGCGGGGCCAATAGTGATGAGGATCGTGGGTGTTGGCCGCTAGATAGAAAGGTTTATTTTCTTTTTTTGCTCGAGCCAAGAAATCCTTCACAAAAGAGGAATATTTATTGTGGTCGCGGCCAAATCCAGTTTGCTGATAGTCACAAAATTTCTCATCAAACTTACAAACCGAAGTGCCGTGTTTTCCCACTATCCCCGTCAAATAACCTGACTTATGCAGTTCTGAAGTGATGGATTTCTTGGGGAATTTTCCACCATTTTTTCTCCACCAAGTGGGAGGTTGTACTCCGTGGCCCATATAGCCGCTCGTATGTGGGTGACGTCCTGTATAAAGTGCTGTTCTTGAAGGTCCGCAAATGGGTGTAGAAATAAAGCAGTGTTCGATGATTAGACCATCTGCGGCCATTTTATCCAAGTTAGGCGTTAAACCTTCTATGGGATTACCCATACAACCTAGTGAGTCCCAGCTCAAATCGTCTGCGGTAATTAATAAAATATTGGGTCGTTGCTTTTCTTTAGCGAAACTGCTAAGAGTCAATAAACTGATGAGGCCGGCGAATAAGAGTCTTTTTAAGAGCATAAGTTTCTTCCTAGTTAGGTAATGATATTAATATTTACCCAGTTGATTACCAAGAAATTCACCTTTCTTAACAGCATGTTCAAGAATTTAGTAACTTAGACTCGGTCTAAGCCTCCCTTAAAGCCTGCAAATTCATTTGTATCGACACCGAGTCTCTGCAGGATGGTGACAAAGAGGTGGGCTAGATCCTCCTCTTCGACTCTTCCATCCGCGATCCGTAACTCGCTGTTAGGCGTTTGCTTCGCCTCGCTCCGGCGGGGAGGTGTTGCCATACGGGCGGATGAAAAAAGGTTGGATTCCTTAGTTTTTCACTGCCTCTCAAGGTGGGTACACCTTGCAGGGAAGGGGACGGAGTCCCGAGGCTGTTATAAATTAAAAAGGGATTATACCGCCTCACTCCGGGGGGCATGATGCTTCGCACACGAGGGAGCTTCGCCCCTCGAGCACCCCGCAAGGACTTGCCAGCCCTAGACCCGGCGATCGGGGCAGAGCCCCGCTTTATGGGTAATCCCCTGATTATTTATTAGAACAAAATACCAGGGGAGCTTTAGAATTTAGTTTACTTAAAGTTTAACTCGACACGATCGATGACGGGGTGGATGATTTCATTTTTGAGTTTGTTGTGAATTCCACTTGTGCGGAACTCAAATTGAAAAGACTGACTCGCCGCTAAGTCACTGCAATTTAGAGAAGCTACTTCGACGTCGACAATGCGCGCAAAGCCGGGTTTTTGGCTATAGCTTTCTTTAATTTTTTGCCAGTCAGTCCATTGATCAATTTTACCATCGCCATTGCTATCAGCTCCCGCTCTGGCTTCTACGCCATCAAGCCATGGACCTGAGCTCATGAAATCAGTTTCTTTTTGCATGACAGCGTAAAATTTTCCCTCGGCAAAGCCGACACTTGGGTCTGGATGAAAGCCGTCGCCCATTGAACCCGACCAGGTGAATTCTTTGTTCAAATCATTGCCAGTGAAGCGCCCCATGCGCATGTTCTGTGAATGATCGGCAGGATCATAATCACAGAAGATGTGGTAATCTTCACCAATTTTGATCACGCTATAGTCGCCATAAGCATTTTGTTTAGGCTCATGTATCTCATATTCTAGTATGCCGGTACCATTGACGGCTTTGGTGGCCCCGTGTTTGAAGGTTCCTTTTTTACCTGTTGGTGTCGTCCGGTGATCAATGATGTTGGGGTGTTGCCCAAAAGTAAAACCATTGATACCATCGGGGCTACTTACACGTCCGGCGAGAGGTGAATCCCAGGCGTTTTGCTGAGCATTAATGGGACTCCAATCTTCATAAATAAGGTGAAAAGTGCCATCTTCATCGCGAAAAGCGGCAATATCAGAGCCATGACTTGGGTCATCAAAGACTTTACCCATTTCTTTGCCTATTTTACCGTCCTTTAAATTCTCGTCGATAATGAGGTGTGGATCCTGGTCATTGGGCTCGTCGTAATAAATGTAAAATTTTCCATCAGCGTATTCAGCTGTCGTAACCCATTTACTTTTTGAAATGGGCCCACAATGTGTCCAACTTTTGAGATCTGTACTATGCCAAGCGTCATAGCCTCCGCTCGGTTTTTTGTCAGGGTTTTCTTTGTAATATTTATTTAAAAACTTCTTTTTCTCGGTCTTTGAGAGGCCTTTCGGGTATGTGACTTTTGGTCTAGGGGGCTGAGCTAGAATATAGTAATCCCCGGGAGCGACAGGAAGAAAGACATAGGCATTGCCTAAGCCTTTTGGGGTGATGTCATCAATTTGTTCCCAGTTATCCCATATAGGCGATTGCTTAAATTGAATCGTATCAAGTTTTTGTTTTTCGTCAAAGGTCTTAATGATACTAGAAAACTGTGCATTTTTAGCTTGTGGTTGAACTAAGCCCTGATCAATTTTGAGTTCAGTAGCCTGAGAAGTGGCGGCTTTCCATTCGTCATTACTATCGATGCGCCAGTTATTTTTAGCCGATAAGGAAGTACTTAATAATGCCGCAAGGCAAAGAGAGCTTGAAAATTTATTCATTATAGAAGCCTAAAATTGATTATCAGATAATCTAGATACGTGAGCTAAGTGTCGCTTTGGATGCCTAATGAAAAAAATCTTTTAAATAATCTCTCTAGCTAGAGAGATTATCTATGCGCCGTTCCTTCAGAACGGGTTGGGGTGTAAAATTACGATCCTATGGTTGAAAACCATAGTCTGAGTTATTCGTCGTATCTTCGGCACGATCGTAATTGTCCCTTACAAAAAAGCTACATCGTTAAATTGGGTATTATATAAAAATATTCGCTTAGTAGAATAGAAGGCAAGATGCGATCCATAGGAAGGGACTCTATTTCCTCGAGCCTCCCTGCAAGGAAATGCCTTTTCTTGCACAGGTAAACATAGGTCTTTGTCCCGCTATCGAATTAATAGTTTTAGCCTTATTTCTTTTTAGCTTTTTTCGGCTGCTTTTTCTTTTTTTGTGGCTTATTGACTGAGGCGTGTCCTTTGTTTAACTCGAGGTCACGCTTTTGCCACTCAGTCAACATGAGCTGCATTTGTTCAGGACGACTTTTGCTGAGGTCATTACTTTCAATACGGTCAGTTTCGAGGTCATAGAGTTCTTTGGCATTGACCAACTTCCACTTGCCCATGACGAAGGCGGTTTTACTATTGGAGAAATTTTGGTAGATAAACTCGTGTTCGGGACGTGCTTTTCCCTGAAAACTTGGGACTAAGCTGATGCCGCGAACTTTTGCCGCCTTATTGCCTTTGTACTCGGAGGGGTAATCTACTTTTGCTAAGTCGCGAAAAGTCGCATGGAAGTCGATGAGGTGACCGCGCTGACGATTGAAGCTTCCAGGAACAGTGATGCCCGCAGGCCAGTGGGCAATCATACTGGTGGCAATGCCGCCTTCGTGTTGATTTTGCTTATACATACGGAAGGGGGTATTGCAGGCATTGGCCCAAGAAGCAGGGTAGCAGATATACGAAGCTGGATCCCATGGCATGAGATTGTTTTCTTTAGTGGGCTTACGAGTACGATCAAAAGGGCAAGCGCCATTATCGCTGAGGAAAATAACGAGCGTGTTATCGAGGATTTTATCCGCTTTGAGTTTTTTGACTAGACGACCTACATTTTGGTCGACGATATCAATCATGGCGGCATAAGCGGCCATGCGCAAGTCCATATCATCTTTGACTTCCTGGGAGAGCTTATCCCAATCTTTGATATTGGACTCGGGCTTAGATAGCGACATATCTTGCGGAATGATCTCGAGTTCTTTCATGCGTTTAAAGCGCTTTTTACGCAGGGCTTGCCAACCATCCATGTACTTGCCACGGTATTTCATGACTTCTTCTTTGGGGGCTTGGAGTGGGTAGTGGGGTGCATTGTAGGCCATATACATAAAGAAAGGCTTTTCCTTTTTACGTTCATCTATGTACTTGATGGCGTAATCGGTGAAGGCATTGGTGCTGTAGAAGTCCTTTGGCATTTCGTATGGCGTTTCATCATCGAAGTAGGAGTAGCCACCGCCAGTGCCTTCACCATTGAAGAAGTTGGTAGCGCCTTCGTGAAAGCCGAAGTAACGCTCAAAGCCACGTTTCATGGGTTTATCAAAAATATGCCATTTACCCACCATCCAATTTTGATAACCCGCTAGGCCGAGGTTTTCGGGGATAGTTACTGTGCTGTGGTTGTCTTTGTATGTCTCGGTGTGATAGCGACCTGACATGAGACTAGTGCGAGTTGTTTCACATTTTGCATTGTTAGTGAAGTGAGTGAACTTGATGCCATCAGCAGCTAATTTATCTATATTAGGAGTATTGATTTCACTGCCAAAGCAGCCCAAGTCTGAGTAGCCCATGTCATCAACAAGGATCAGGATTATATTGGGTCTTTCATTAGCATTGATAAAGAAAGGTAGGAGAGATAAAGCGAATATTTTTAAAAATTTGTGCATGTCAGTTGCTCGTTTTGATTGTGTAATGATTCATAGACTTGATTAACAGTGGGGCTTGTGTTCTAAACACTCAAGTGAAAATTCTTAATGAAGTCGTAGTTGTTTATTTTGTTACTTTCTTGTTCTTGCCTTTTTTAGCTTTGCTGGCATTAGCTACATAGCTTTTACTATAGACTTGTACTTGCTTGCTAAGTTGAGCAATGACTTGAGTGTACTCGGGATTCGAGGCGAGATTGGTGGCTTCCTCGGGATCGATTTCATGCTTGTAAAGCTCTTTGCCATCACGGCCTTCGTTCCATTCGGTATAGCGCCATTTTTTTGTGCGAATGGAGTAGCCTTGCTTATTGGAGGAATGATGGACTTGAGTGATGGCTGGCTTATCCCATTTGGCTTCTGAGTTGTTTAATAAGGGAGATAAGCTCAAGCCTTCGAGCTCGGAAGGGATTTTGAAGCCTGTTTGATCAACAAGTGTCGGATAAATATCCAGCATTTCTACGGGGCTTTTACAAATTTGACCCTTCTTCAAGCCCGGTGAAGCAATCATCAGGGGGGCCCGTGCAGAACGTTCAAAGGCTTTGCGCTTGAACCACAAGCCTTTTTCTCCGAGGAAGTAGCCGTGGTCTGACCAAAAGACGATAATAGTTTTATCCGTTAAGTTGTTTTCTTCTAGTGAATCGAGGATGCGCCCAAGTTGCGCATCAATAAATGAGACGGTCGCGTAGTAGGCAAGCTTAGATTGCTTAGCTTCATCGCGTGTGAGTCCATTATAGTAATAGGGCCAGCGTTTTCCTGCATCGCGCTGAATTGCCATAGGAGGAACATCTTGTAGCTCCTTTTTAGCGTCATCGATCTCTTGGAGCTCTATGTCCTTGATGTCATACAGGTCAAAATATTTTTTTGGAGCGACGTAGGGGCAGTGAGGGTTAAAAAAACCTGCGGCAATAAAGAAAGGTTTGTTCTTGTTAGCTTCAATCATTTTGATGGCGCGATCAGCAACTAAGCCATCGGTGTGTTCGCTATCTTTACTTTCTGGGGCCCACCAAGCCATTGAAATACCGAGGCCACCTTTCTTGCCTGTCTTCCCTCCAGGATAACGGATGATATTCTCTTCTTGAGTTCGGTCTATACCTATAGGATTAAAGCGCTCAGTCCAGGTCTGTTCATCATCGTGACCATTAGTCCCAATATAGGTGGGGTTTCCGTAATGATAGATTTTACCTACACGACCTGAGTAATAGCCCTGTTGCTGAAAGAATTCACCCATGGTGACTAAATTTGGTTTTCTCCCACGCAATTCATCGTTGAGTGTGAAAACACCTAGGCTATTGGGGCGTAAGCCCGACATGATGCTGGCACGACTTGGGCCACAAAGAGCTTGTTGACAATAGGCGCGATCAAAAACCGTGCCCATTTTAGCGAGGCGGTCGAGGTTTGGGGTCTTTACTTGTGTATTCCCATAAGGACCTATGTCACAGTTGAGGTCATCGGCAGAGATAAAGAGAACGTTCATTTTTTCTTTGGCGAAAGAAGTACTTGCAAAGAGCAAGCATAGGCAGAGTAGGAGCTTCATAAAATTCCTTATAGATTGAGTAGTTTAGTGAACTACACCGTGGAATTAAAATAGTGTGTGATACTCAATAATTATTCTATTATATACTTAGGGCTTTAAAGATATTACGTAATATATATTCATAGTCTTTCTTTTTATGAGAGTGACCTCTTGTGTATAAGAGTTTTTTATTAAAAAATAGCTAAATAAATGATGGCTAAGCAGTAGATAATCCCTGATTAATATATCGTAATATATTATTAAATATACGTAAAATAATAAATATTTCGTAAAAAATAACAATAATGACTTGCGTATTGATTAAATAGTCCTTATAATAAGCTTATAGAGAGGGTTACTTTAAGACAAAGGATTTTTCATGAAAATAAGCCAGCGCAAATTTACTCTTATTGAGCTATTGCTTGTTATTGCCATTATCAGCATTTTGGCGAGCCTGCTCTTGCCCACTTTAAGTAAAGCCCGCGAACGAGGCAAATCAGCAGTCTGCTTAGGTAACTTAAAGCAGGTGGGGGTCGCCACCTTCATGTATGTAATGGACAATGACACTTATTTTCATAAAGGGCACCATAAGGCGCCGCAGGCATACGAAGAATATCAGGGTATCTCAACGAAAATGTGGGAATGTCCCTCAGATAAAGGGAATTGGGCCAATGGTGGTGCAGTGGTGCCAGATGGTAGAACCACTTTTGAACGCAGGGGCAGTAGTTATCATTGGAATGAGAATGCCGTTTATGATAAAGACAAATCAATCAATAATGTAACAGTCCCTAAGGATTATGTCTTAACAAGTAGTAGGTCCCTAATGGGCTCGTGGGGTACAGGAAGTAACCCAGCAAATGCTCCTAATAATTTCATGTGGCACTTTGAAAAGTCTTTAAAATTCCCCCTGCTCTTTGCCGATGGCCATGCGAGCTTCATTTATTACGGTCCAATTTTTGATACTATTCCAGCTTACTTTAAGTACCTTAACTATTCTAAAGGACAATATCCTTTTTATTGTAATGACTCCTTCTAAATTATATGGGTTGTAAGTCCTAGTAGCCTGTCTGGCAAGATGCACTCCGACATTCTATGCGGCGACCTCAACCTCTATTTGACATAATAACTGGCAGATCCTTTCCAAGTTGAATCCTATGGCGCTTATGAGAGTTTCTTGACGAACCCTCTTTAAGCCACAAACGGTAAATCGCTCAAGGTTGTGATAGTTCTTCAGCTTTGAAATACCTGCTTCGGAAATTGATCGGATATTTCTCGCAAGTTGGTAGTTTTCACTCTCATAAATATCTTCTCCTAAGAGCTTCTTTCCCTTTGAGCCACTAACACTGACTAATGTCGCCCCTTTTTCGATGGCATCATCTAAATTGGCGGCAGAGCTATATCCGTCATCCACACTGATCATCATTGCGGTCTCGCCCGTCATCTTTTTATTTTCATCAAGGCAATTACTGAAGGCCTTGCTGTCACTAGTATTTCCAGATTCTAGGGTGAATGATGTCAGAAAACCATTGGCACTAAAGGCGAAATTTGGTCGGTAGCCAAATACGGTTTCTCGACCACCCTTTTTAATAAATGCTGCATCATTATCACTCATGCTGTAAATTTTCCGTGCCGTCTTCGTATCGTAGTCCTTAGGAGCCATGTTGAAGCGATGTTCAACCATCAAAACTTTATCTATGAAGCGAGATAGACATTCGTCAATCATCAGAACTTTGGCACTTTCACAGTGTTGTTTAATTTGAGGAAGAGTCTTCTCCAGGCGAATAATAAATTTTCGGCACCTCGGTAAAAGTTCTTGCGTATAAAACTTTTGCCTCATTTTTCTTGCTCCTTTTTTTCCTTTAAGCATAGAGATCTCGAAATCCAGTTTACTCATATAATCACAGTAATTTTGCAGGCGTTTGAGAGGGATCTTTCTGCGCTCAACACAGGGAAGCTGATCATGAACGTCACTGATATTTTTCATCATTTTACAACTAAGGTTCTTTAGTAATTGACTATCGACAGGCCACGCTGAATCGGCCTTAATGGCTGTAGAATCAATAATCACTGCTGAAAAATCATCCAGGCCACACTCCTTAACGCAGTTCAAAATAGCTTGATGAAAAAGATTAAGGGTCTTCTCAGAAAGAGCAGAGACTTGTTCATGAATCGTATTGCGTGAAGGGAAGCTTCCTATGCCCAAGCGCCCAATAAACTGCTGCAAGGAACTATTCTCACATAGCATACTATAGCCTCGTTCACCGTAACAATTATCATAAAAGTGACGGGCTATGAACAACGCCACCACCAATTCAGCTGGGGGGTGTTTTTGGGTAGAGCTGTTTTTAAACTCGCGGTTTCTAGTGGCGGCTCTATCTTTACTCAACTGAAGTTGATCATCTTCAATTGCCTTTTTGATCTCTTGAAATTCAGGACGAAGTATGATTTGCCCCGCAATCTTCAATGGTCCGCATAAAATTCCTATAGTTTGCCGTAATTCCTCGATGAAATATTCGGGAAAAAGAGTATCGTACATTGAAAGTCCCACTTGCTGTTATTGTCGGTGTAAGCTACTACAATATAGGCGATTAAGTGGGATTTTTTATTGGAAATTATAACTTTAAGCTATTTTTTAATAGCACTTGAGAATGATCTGTCGGAGTGCATCTGGCAAGATCTTTGGCTAGGCGACTAAGAAGCTTTGCCCCTAGTTTATGGGGATTCATTTTGATTTGTTCGCCTTCGTTGACTTACAGCTTTTTTTAAAAGATCTTCTGGTATTCATGTAGAAAGTTCTGAAAATAAAATCCCTAGGAGATTATTACAAAGCTAGCTCACGGATTTAGCTAGTATAAAGTCCTTGAGCTGATTAGCTATTTTTTTATATCCATGAGTGATGAAAGTGCACAATGAAAATATTATTTTGATTTATTTTCAAGGGCTTGTTTAGAATGATGAAATCATTGTTAATAGACTCTTTAAAGGAAACTAAAAGTTGAGATCAAATATGAAAAATAAAAAATTCACTCTTATTGAGCTATTGGTTGTTATTGCCATTATCGGCATTTTGGCGAGCCTGCTCTTGCCCACTTTAAGTAAAGCCCGCGAACGGGGAAAATCAGCAGTCTGCTTAGGTAACTTAAAGCAGGTGGGGGTCGCCACCTTTATGTATGTAATGGACAATGACACTTATTTTCATAAAGGGCACCATAAGGCGCCGCAGGCATACGAAGAATACCTTGGTATCTCAACGAAAATGTGGGAATGCCCCTCAGATAAAGGCAATTGGGATGACGGTGGTGGTGCAGTGGTGCCAGATGGTAGAACGACTTATGAAAGAAGAGGCAGTAGTTACCATTGGAATGAATATGCCGTTTATGATAAGAATAAATCAATCAATAATGTAACGGTTCCTAAGGATTATGTTTTAACAAGTAGTCGATCCCTGATGGGGTCGTGGGGTACAGGATCTAACCCAGCTAATGCACCAAATAATTTCATGTGGCACTTTGAAAAGTCTTTAAAATTCCCCATGCTCTTTGCCGATGGTCACGCGAATTTTATTTATTACGGTCCAGTTTTTGATACTATTCCAGCCTACTTTAAGTACAAGGATTATGCTAAAGGACAATTCCCTTTTTATTGCAATGATAATAGGTAAATGAATATTGTGAGATTTAATATGTGATGAAGCAGCTGGTCGACTCAGTTGCTTTTTTTGTTGGTGAGCTTAATTATTGGCGTACAGTTGTGGGTACTTTACTTAGGGCTTAATAAAGAAGGTTTAGAAGAGTATCCACCCTTTAGGGCAACTAAAAAAGTCATGGTTTGAAGTTATATTTTTTGGATTATAAACAATAAACCTGGTGGGATAAATGACTTTGAATGAATTGATTTTAGAAATTTGCCGCAATGCCGATTGGTATGCTGAAAAATTTCAGGTGAAAGTGGATAAAGAATTTGCGGCATTAAGTTTAGTAAAAGAAATCGGACAATTTGCTGAAGCACGCATGATTGAGCAGGGAATTGCAATAAAAAAGTTAAATGATGTAGAGTCAAAAGACCGTATGACGCAGGAGCTTGTCGATATCATTGCTTTAGCAATCATTAATGCAGATCTCCATAAGATCGATCTTGAAAAAGCCCTTAAGGATAAATGGATCAAAAAGACGGGAAGCTAAAATAATCCCTGTAAAGCAAGCCCGGGAGAGCAGGCGTCTCGCCAGCATAAATAAACCTCACTTTCTATAAACCCTGGGAGCACGGGCGTCTCGCCAGCATAAATAAATCTTATTTTGTAAAAAATATTTAAAACTGTTAAGTTTTTTGTTTGCGTGGTTAATTAAGTCATAAACAAGTTTAACTAAATTAGGGTTTATATATGATGAAAGGAATTTTTTGCAGTCTCTTAGTAGGTTTGACAGGGGTGATTAGTCAGCTCCAGGCCGCAGCAAGTGAAAAACCAAACATTGTTTGGATAGTAAGCGAAGATAATGGAGCTCGTTGGTTAGGCGCTTATGGAAATCCGGCAAAGCCGACGCCGACTCTAGATAAAATGGCCACGGAGGGTTTTTTATTTACCAATACCTATGCTTCGGTGCCCGTATGTGCGCCCCAGCGTTCGACTTGGATTACCGGCATCAATGCGATTTCCATGGGAACTCAGGGGATGCGAAGTGCTTTTGAGGTCCCTGGCCACATTAAGTATTACCCAGAGATTTTCCAAGAGATCGGCTACTATACGAGCAAAGGTGATGATGCCAAGAGCGACTACAACTTACGTGGGCCACGTGGGCGCAATGCCAATGATACTTGGAATGATTCCAAGAAAATTGTTTGGGAAAACTTAAAGAAAAACCAACCCTTCATTCACGTATTTAATACACATGCCACGCATGAATCACGTTCCTTCGGAGGTTTTAAGCCCGAGAAAGATAAAGTGGAAAAAGCGCAGGATTTAGCCTCTTATCACCCCGATCTTCCGGGAATGCACTTTGTGTACGATAAATACAATAAGTGCATGATGAAGCTCGATGGTGAAGTCGCGGGCTGGCTAAAGGATCTTGAAGATAATGGCCTCGCAGAAAATACGATTGTTATCTATTCGTCAGATCATGGTGGTGTATTGCCACGATCCAAGCGTTACCTTTATAATAGTGGGACCCATTGCCCCTTGATTGTGCGCATTCCGCAAAAATTTAAGCATTTGTATCCTGCGTCAAAGCCGGGCATGAAAGTGGATGAATTGGTGAGCTTCACTGATTTTCCCAAGACTTGGTTGAGCCTGGGGGGAGCGACTTCAGAACAAGTTAAGCAGATGCAGGGGCGAGTTTTTCTGGGTAAAAACAAAGAGGCTAAGCCCGAGTATGTTTTTTCCTTTAGGAATCGCATGGATGATCGCATGGATATGGTGCGTTCGGTTCGTGATGACAAGTATTTATATATTCGTAATTACATGCCCTTTGTACCCAATGGCCAGTTCTTGCCTTATACTTATAATATGGAGGCGACACGTGCCTGGAAGCAGTATTTCCTCGATGGCAAAACGAATGAAATTGAATCCCGCTTCTTTGGTGATCATCGTGAGAGTGATGAGTTCTACCTCTATAATGAAGATTATGATAACGTCAAGAATGTGGCCTTGGCACACAAGTCTGATATACAAAAAATGCGTCGTGCCTTACGCGAATGGCAGCTTAAAATTTTCGATAGTGGCTTCATATCTGAATATGATATGGTTAAGGAGCTTCGTAAGCATGAGCTCACAGCCTATGAATACGTACGCAAGCCCGAGCTCTACCCCTTGGCGGAATATATCGAGATGGCCGATAAGTCTTTAGAATATGATCCAGCTAATATTTCGCTCTTTGTCGACTCATTAGACGATAAATATATTGGTAAACGTCATTGGTCGGTATTGGGTCTTTTGAACTTGAGCTTCGCAGGTAAGTTAAAGGCGAACGCGAAAGTTCTAAGCGCACTCGAGTCCTTCATAAATCGCAAAGATGAATCAACACTTCAGCAGGCCTATGCGAGCTGGATCTTGATTCGCGAGGGCAAACAATCGGCGGGACTCGCAAAAATTCGTGCCATAGCTAAGGATGGAAATCAGTCTAGGACGATGATCAATATGCTGGATTGGATTCAATTTAAATATGTAAAAAACGTAGCTATTGAGTATTTTGTTGACGGTGAGATGGGGGGAGTTGACTCAGTGCGAGTCCTCGCAAGTGTCTTGATTGAGAATGGTTCGCCTGAGCTTGCCGACTTGACCGAGCAGTCCGAAAAACTGCGGCATTTAATCAAAGCTAAAGAAGGGCGCATCAAAAAGCTTAAAGCGGGTAAAGAGAAAAAATACTCACCTGAGCGTGTGCAAACTGAGATCAAAAAAACTCAGGGGGAGCTAGATAAGTATGAAGTCGAACGAAAAGCCATTCTCGAAAAGATGAGAAGCTTTATTTCTCAGTTTTAAATTTACTGATGAGCATTGGTATTTATGGAAGCTTTCGTTGTAGAATGAAAATGGGAGTTTGACTTGAAGTATATTTTAAGCCTTCTCGTAGTAGTTTTTGCGACAAACGCAAAAGACTTGCGTAATGATGATTATTTCATTGCTCAGACTTGGGCACAGGAAAGTGATTACCAACGAAAATACATTGTGCGAGTACCCGAAAAATCCGCTCAAAAGAAATGGCCTGTCTTTATTTTCTTGCATGGCAATGGAGGCAAGGCTGAGGCATCAATGAAAAAATTCATGAAGCAGGAGAAGCTGCTCAAGGATCATTTTATTATGGTTTTCCCTCAAGGCTATAAAGCGAGTTGGAACATCGTTTCGGAGCGAGCCAAGTCGAATGACCTTGCCTTTGTGGAATCGATCATTAAGGAATTACAGAAGTACGATAATGTTGATGCGACTAAGTTCAGTATCATGGGGAATTCCAATGGAGCGGCCCTAGTTAATCAGATTGCCATAGAGACTCAGATGACTTGTATAAAAAATTACATTTCAGCTGTGAGCCCCCTCAATGGCTACCAATACGATGGTAAGAACTTTAAAAAATGCGGGCATAATAATAATTATATTGAGGTAGCCAATCCACTCAAAGGGATTCGCCTATTAAATATATCTGGAACTCAGGATGGCTTAGTTCCCTATGAAGGTGGCGACTCTAAACGAATCCCCGCTAAAGACGGAAAACTTCCTTTTGTCGCAGCTGAGGAGTCAATTTTTATATGGGCCAAAGCGATGGGCTATACGGGAGATAAGTTAGAGAAGGGTGAACGATTAAACAAAAAAGTAGAAAAGTTTTCTTACCTAAATGGGGATCTAATTCATTATAAAGTTGATGGCGGTCACGGTGCAGGAGGTTCCATAGGAGATGCTTTATTACTGGAGTTTCTATTAGGTGAATCACTCAGATGAAAATCATAAAAATAATTAGAGTTGTGTAATGGAAATAGATTTTAATTGTCATGGTTGTGGATTGCAGTTGGCTGCTCCAAGTGAGATGGCGGGCTTGCATGTGCGTTGTGATCACTGTGATATGAAGCAAGAAGTGCCTGCGAGTTCACAAGAAATTAGTTTTTCTTGCGGGGGTTGCGCAAGATCTTTGTCAGCTCCAATCAACTACGTAGGCGGCAAAGTTCGTTGCGATCATTGCGAAACAAAAATGCTTGTGCCAAAAGCGGGGGACGAAGCTCGAATCATAGAAGAGACAAAAGTTCATGTAGTCTCTCATCCCACACCTTTAGATCCAGTAGATGTACATAGTCCGGAAGCTGAAAATACGATAGATTTGGATAATCTTTTAGATCGTGATCACGATTTAGTAGCCAGTGTAGTTACTGAACAAGATTTTAAAGTCGAAGAGCCATGTCCAAAAGAATCGCTGAGTCAAAGAGCAAAAAACTCTCGAAAAAGACAAAAATCCTCCTCGGGCTTAAGTATCTTTGTCCTTAGTTTTCTGTTGGTATTTACTGTTATTATTTGTGTAATCTATCAGAAGAAGATAAAAATAAATGATGATTCATCAATGGCACAAAGTGCTGAGTCTTCAGCGGCTGAATACGAGCCCGTCTTTGGGGCAGCCTCGAGCCCTGGCGAGCTGAATCAAAATTTGGAGGTGTCGGAACCATTAAGCCAAAAGCATATAGAAATTGTGGAGCGTATGGTTCAGCTGCCCAAGCCATTGATAATGCGTGATTGGTTAAAAGTATCCCAGAAATACTATCAATTCATAATGCGTCCAGGTTATGAACTTGATGGTCATTTATTGATGAAAGTGAGTCCTCGAGGCAAGGATGCGGGTCAGTATGCGATCAATGCTAATTACTTATCGAGTCAATCAGGGCAAGAGGCTTGGGATTGTGAGTTTTATGATAATATGAATTTCTCAGGTACAGCAATACTTAAACGGCTTGATAGAGATATTAACTTTAACTGGAAGCACGGCAAGCCACTAGAAGAAATTGCTCGCGATAAATTCTCTGTTAGATGGTCGACAAGTTTGACCGCGCCAGAGACGCGGACTTATAAATTCTTTCTGAAATCGGATGATAGCGCACGCCTGAGTATTGATGGCAAACAAGTGATGGGCAAACTTAATGGTCTCGTGAAAACCTCGGCTGAAATCAAACTGACTAAAGGACAAAAATATGAGCTAGTACTTGAGTTTAAGGAAGTAGGAGGCGAGGCCTACGTTTACTTCAATTGGGATTATCAATCGCCTGCAGAACGTGAAGAAATGAAACGCAATACCACCTTTGATTTACGCATGCCCTCTTACCGTCATAGTAAGCCAGGGGGTGAAATATTCACCAATGTATCTGCAGTTGTGGGGGCCAAAATGGTGGGGATTGATCCGGTTAAATTAGTGGGTTTTGATATCTTGAAGTCTGTTAAGCTTTGGTATGATGAAAAGCATGGACTCTACCGTCATGGACCAGGTCAAAATAGTCCGGAGCTGCATTCGGGAATATATGGTTATTGGAGTTCAGTCTATGGAGTGATGTTAGCGGATCTCTTTCCTGAGGACCCTGATTTTCTCAATCAAGTTAAAGCGTCTACAGATGCTTTCTTAGCGATAGCTAAGGGTCTGGGTTGCCCAGATAAGCCTGATTTTGATACCTTGGGTTTTAACTTTGAAACAAATGCTCCGGGGGGACGAAATGAACCGATGAATCGCTACGGGAATTCTCCTATAGTGGCTTGGATGAACTTGTTGGGTTATCAGCTTCAGGGAAAGCAAGAGATGCTGGAATGTGCACGTTCAGCGATGCGCTATTATACAGAAAATCCTGGACGTTATGAATTGACTCATGTGATGGCTCCTTATGTGGCTTCAAAACTCAATGCTGAACATGGAGATCAATTTGATCTAGCCAAAATCTACGAGGTATGGTTCGGTGGAGGCGGTGAAAAGAAAATTTGGCGAATTACTGCAGGAGAAGAATTTGATGGGGTGACAGTAGATGGTCTTGATGGCGCTGTTTGGAAAAGTGGAAATTTCCTTTGCTTCACCATGGGCTCACTCAATGGACCCGCCTGGTTATTGCCTGCTTTGCGTTATGATCAAACTTATGCACGAGCAATAGCTAAGTATTCGCTTAATATGGCGAACTCTATGCGTTTGATGCAGGGCTATAAGCAGGACTGGAATCGCCAGGATCACAAAGATTGGAAGGATAAATTTGACCCCGAATACCTTTTGTTCTACGAAGCCTTGGGGAGTGCGGAGTTTAGTGATAAAAGACTGTATAGTCCCTATGCGACAGGAGACCCGATTCGCTTGGGTTGGGGGACTCCTAAAGTGGAGCGCAAGGATTATTTAGCTCAGAAAAAAGAATGGTTCTCGAAAACATCTAATAATTTAGGTATGTATATGGGCAATCATGTGGGTCTGCTCGGGGCCATTTGTGAAAAAACAAATGTCGAAGGGATCTTGCGTTGGGATTGCCTGAAAACTGAGTGGCTACACGAAAAAGCTCATCCGACCTTTTTGTATTGGAATCCTCATAGCAGCGCAAAAAAAGTGAATATAGATATTGATGACAAAGTTAAAGGCTTAGTAGATGTCTACGATAGCGTCAGTCAAAAATTCATTGCGACGGGGCTGAAATCAGGGCAAAAAATTCGAATGGAAGCAGATCAAAGTATGCTTTTAATTATGGTGCCTCATGGTGCTGAAATAAGTCGTGAAGCTTCACAACTGAAAGCCAATGGCATAGTTATTGATTATCAGCTTAAATAATTTCCCTTAATTTTAAAGTCTGCCTCACTCCAGCGTGGACTGATTTTCACCCGAAGGGTCATTTATCCGCCCGTCGATGGGTGGCAAGCCTCGCAGGGAAGGGGACGGAGTCCCAGGGCTTTAAATAAAATAAAAAACATAAAGGGGAATTAATCGCCTCACTCTAGCGTAGGCTGGTTTTTACCCGTAGGGTCATTTATCCGCCCGTCGACGGGTGGCAAGCCTCGCAGGGAAGGGGACGGAGTCCCAAGGCTTTAAATAAAATAAAAAACATAAAGGGGAATTGATTCGCCTCACTCCGGCGGGGAGGTGCTGCCACACGGGCGGGTGAAAAAAGAGGAGGCGGATAAAAAGGGAGTAGCTAAACAAAAAAAAGGGGGGGGTATTATTACGTAATAAAAATTATATTACTCAATTGTTTTCTTACTTAATGCCCTCTTATGGCTAGGATCAATAAAAAATAAACGACTATAGTTACTTGTAATAATGTCATTTCGTATTATTTATAAGTATTACGTAACAAAATAATTATTACATGGATTTAGACTATGCCAAAAATTTTATATATCGAAGAATTAATGGAAGTGAGTGGAGTTAAGTTTGGAACCTCTGGTGCCCGAGGCTTAGCCCTGGCAATGAGTGATGAAGTTTGCTATGCCTACACAAAAGCATTTTTGACACATCTCGAAACTAGCAAGGGTATTAAGGCGGGTGGTGAAGTGGCCATTGCCGGTGATCTGCGTCCCTCTTCACCTAGGATTTGTGCGGCAGTGGCAAAAGCCGCTGAAGATATGGGCTATAAGGCTCTGTACTGCGGCGAGATTCCATCACCTGCAGTGGCGTATTATGGTTTTTGTAATGAGGTGCCTTCAGTGATGGTAACGGGAAGTCATATTCCGGATGATCGCAATGGTATAAAGTATAACACCGCGTTTGGCGAGATTCTTAAGCAGGATGAAGAAGGTATTCGCAGTCAGAAAGTTGAAATTCCAGAGGGTGTTTTTGATGAGCAGGGTTTTTTTGTGGAGCCCCATGAATTAGGCGCAGTCTATAAAGCGGCCGAGGATGAATACATTAAGCGTTATAGCGATTTTTTTAGTAGCGATACTTTAGCTGGTTTGAGGCTTGGTGTTTACGAGCACAGTTGCGTAGGCCGCGACACCATGAAAAATATTTATGAAAAATTGGGTGCCAAAGTTATAGGTCTGGGTCGCAGTGAAAAGTTTATCCCTGTGGATACTGAAGCGATTCGTCCAGAAGATGTAAAATTGGCGTCGAACTGGGCCCGAGAGAGTGAATTTGATGCGCTCTTAAGTGCCGATGGCGATTGTGATCGTCCACTCATTGCCGATGAAAAAGGGCAGTGGTTACGAGGTGACGTGGCGGGTATTTTATGTGCGCGATTTCTGAAAGCGGATGCGGTAGCCACGCCAGTGAGTTGTAACTCAGCACTTGAACTCAGTGAAGAATTTAAAAGTGTAAAGCGAACTAGGATAGGCAGCCCCTATGTAATTGCCGCGATGAAAGAAGCCTCTGAATCGGGATCAAAAATGGTTGTTGCTTATGAAGCGAATGGTGGTTTTTTAACAAATTCAGATTTTGTACTTGGAGATAAGACTCTGAGTGCCTTGCCCACACGTGATGCGGTGATTTTGCATATTGCACTCTTAGTAGAGATGAAAAATCGTGGCTGTCGTTTAAGTGATTTACTGACGACACTACCTGAGCGTTATACTATTTCCGATCGCTTGAAAGAATTCCCGACTCAAATGTCGAATAAAAAGCTCAGTGAATTTAGCGCGCAAACTCCGGTGCAAAATAATCTCAATATCGAGCTCATTTTTGGTGAACTTTGTGGCCAGGTGAAGTCAGTGGATACAACTGATGGCGTCCGTGTAAATTTTGCAAATAAGGAAGTGATTCATTTGCGTCCTTCAGGTAATGCCCCCGAATTGCGTTGTTATAACGAAGCCGGTTCAGAAAAACGTGCCATAGAACTCAATCAAGCATGCATGGAAATAATGACTGCTTGGCAAGAGTAAGGGAGAATTAATTATGATAGCAACAATAGATTTAGGTGGTACACAAACGAAGTATGGTTTGATTCACAATGGTGAAATTGTTTCAGCGGGTCAATGTGAAGCCAAGGCACAAGGTCCGATTCACGAGCATTTAAACGAAGTTAAAGTTTATTTGGAAGACATGTGTCAAAAGCAGGACTTAAAATTGAGTGATTGCCGCGGTTTGGGGATATTAAGCACTGGTTTGGTCAATAATCAGGAAATGCGTGTTTTGACCACAAATGGGAAATACGATGATTCCAAAGAGTTCGATTTTAAAACTTGGGCTCAGGATGAATTGAGTTTGGAAGTTCGCATCGAGAATGATGCTCGTGGTGCACTACTAGGTGAGTGGCATTTTGGGGCAGCTTATGATGTTGAAAACGCGATGATGATTACGCTGGGCACAGGGATCGGAACCGCAGTTATTTCTGAAGGACGATTGCTGAAGGGCTCGCGTTACTCCGGAGGCAATTTGGGTGGACATATTTTGGTTAATTCAGGTGGTAGAAAGTGTACTTGTGGTGCAGTGGGATGCTTAGAGGCCGAAGCCTCGGGTTGGGCGCTGCCGGAAATTGTTCGCGAGCATGAGTTTTATCAAAAGAGTTCATTGCGCGATGAAGTAAAACTCGGTTTTAAAGAATTATTTCAGCATGCTGATCAGGGAGATGCCTGTGCCATTGCGGTGCGTGAGCACTGTTTGAAAATGTGGGGCGAAGCATTGGTTTCTTATATTCATTTATTTGATCCTGAAAAAATTGTCATCGGAGGTGGAGTGATGCATTCCGCGGCTATGATTTTAGCTAGCTTTGATAAAACAATTAAAGAAATGGAATGGCGTGGAGGTGAAAACGTAAAAGTAGTTCAAGCCAAGCATACAGATAATGCAGGTATCCTAGGAGCCGCAGCTTTGTTCCAGGAGCACAAGCAAGTTTATGCGCCACTCTTTTTTGAACCGGTGTATAAATCAGCAATTTGGGGTGGATCACTCATTGAGAGCATAGGCAGGCAAGTTCCTGTAAGTGATGTGCCCACTGGTGAGAGTTGGGAAATTGTTGATCGATCCGATGAGCAGAGTTGTGTGAGTGAAGGTTTATATAAAGGCTCAACTTTACGTCAGTTGATAGAAAATGATCCTGAAGGTATTGTGGGCTTAGGCCATCAGAAAGAGGATGCCTTCCCTTTGCTTTTAAAGATTATTGATGCTGAGCAAGATTTATCTTTGCAGGTTCATCCTGATGAAGAATCCTGTAAACACCTCAGCGACTCAGAACCAAAAACAGAAATGTGGTATGTACTCGATCATCAAGTGGATGCGCAGATTCTTGCAGGTATTAAAGATGATGTGAGTCAAGAGGAATTTCGAGCGAAAATTGAAGATCCGAGTGTGCGTGAATTGATGCATTCTTATACTTCGGAGAAAGGCAGTGCCTTTTTCATCAAGGCCACCACGATGCATGCCATCGGCGGGGGTAATTTGATTTATGAAATCCAGCAGAATAGTAATACGACTTATCGAGTAAGTGACTGGGGACGTTTAGATAAAGATGGTCAATCTAGAGAACTTCATGTTGAGCAGGCGATGACTTGTCTGGAATACAAGAATCCGACTGATGCCATAGTCCCTTACGAATTAAGTGACTGTAGTTTTGAAGCACAAGAGAATGATGATTTTTTTCAAGTGCGTCAATTGACCACATGTCAATTTTTTCAGGTCGCAGAATTTAAACTTAAAGGCCTCCTCAATTTCAATACTGAAAACCGTTGTTTTCATACACTCTATGCGGTAGATAATGATTTGAAAATCATTCATTCAGGCTGTGATTTTATCTTGAATCGTGGTCAAAGCTGTTTGATCCCTGCAAGAGCAGGTGATTATCAGATTGAGAGTCGCGAGAATACGACTTTTATTCACAGTCGACTTAGCCCTCAGCAAGTGGAGAGTTAAGGATGGATATAGCGAAACGATTTACACAAAATCCACTTATCCAACCCGAGGATATCTTAGCGAGTGTACAAGGTGCTGAAGTTGAGTGTCTCTTAAATCCCGGGGTCTTTAAGTTTGAAGGGAAAACTTATCTTTTAATGCGTGTCGCTGAGCGTATGAAGCAGCGAGAGGGCTATTTATCCACTTTAGTTGTCGATCCGACTAAAGAGGGTGGGGTAAGCATTGTTGAATTTGCTTTAGATGATCCGAAACTTTGCTATGATGATGCGCGAGTTTTTAGTTATGATGGCAAGACTTATCTCACAACGCTATCGCATTTGCGTTTAGCCGAGAGTGAAGATTGTATTAACTTTAAAGTACAGCCAAAGCCTTTATTGCTCGGTTTAGGTGAATATGAAGATTTTGGTATGGAAGATTGCCGTGTGACACAGATGGGTGAACTCTATATCTTGACTTATACAGCGGTATCTGAGTATGGCCCCGCAGTGGGAAAAATAACAACTCGGGATTGGAAGACTTTCACTCGCGATGGAATTATGCTAGCGCCCCCCAATAAAGATTGTGCCATTTTTGAAGAAATTATTGATGACAAATTCTGGTGTTTACATCGTCCAGTGGTGAAAGTCGATAGCTGGAGTGAGCTTAATATTTGGCTTGCAAGTTCTTCAGATATGGAGCACTGGGGCAACCATATTTGTTTAGCCAAGACGCGTCCAGGGATGTGGGATAGTCAACGCATTGGCGCAGGAGCTGCGCCGATACGTACAGAGCAGGGTTGGTTGGAAATATATCACGGCTGTGACGAAACTTCGCGTTATTGTTTGGGTGCACTGTTATTGGATCTTTCAGATCCCCGTAAGGTGATTGCACGTTCCGAAGAGCCGATTATGGAGCCTTTGGAGAAGTATGAGCAGCAAGGATTTTTTGGTAATGTGGTATTTACCAATGGTCACCTCGTTGATGGCGATTGCTTAACTTTGTATTACGGCGCATCAGATACAGTGATATGTGCTGCAGATTTGTCGATTAAGGAGATACTTCAGACGCTTTTGTCTTAAAACTCATCCAAGTTCTTTCGAAAAGGAAATGATTAGTTTATAATTTAAAGAATAGCTTTATTCAAGGAAAAGTTAATGCACGAAACTTTAACAATTGCAGAAAATGAACAAGTCCCGATCAAGCAAAAAATTGCTTATGGTCTAGGTGGGCTCAGTGATTTCTTTATTCAAACGATGATTGGTGCTTTAGCGATCCCGATTTTTGCCGAGGGAATGAAACTGGATTCTTATCACTTGGGTTTTATTCTTGCAGGGACTAAAGCGGTGAGTGCTTTGGCTGATCCTTTTGTGGGCATTGTGTCGGATAAGACAAGGAGTAAGTGGGGTCGCCGAAAGCCCTTTATATTGCTTTTTGGAATACTTTCGGCGATACTGATGCCCTTTATTTGGTATGTGCCCGATGTGAGTGATAATATGAAGTTCCTCTATATCTTTGTGACACTTTCGACTTACTTCTTTTTTCATTCGATGTTTGCGGTTCCGTATAATGCCTTGGGTTATGAAATGACCTCGAATTATGATGAAAAGACCAAGATCTTTGCCTGGAAAAAATATATTGGAATCCTCGGTATCTTAGCGGCGGCATGGTTTTATCGCTTCACGCTTTGGGATATTTTCGAAGATGAGATGCAAGGCGCCATGGTTTTGGGTGTAGTACTTGGGATTCTCACCATGTTTTGTTCTTTGGCCGTAGTGAAAGGAACTAAAGAAATTCATAAAGAAGAGGCTGAATCAAAAGTCGAAACGCCTCGTATTCCCTTTGGTGAAATTTTAAAAACTACTTTTCAAAATAAATCCTTTATGTTAGTTCAAGGTGCAATGTTAGCGATTGCTTTAGGTATGGGCGTGGATGCGATTATGGGAACCTACCTCCATATTCATTACACCTGCGGAGGCGATAAAATTTTAGCATCTTCAGTAGGTGGGTGGGGCGGTACTATTGCGACGGTGCCAATTCTTATTTGTGTTCCCATGGTGATCTGGATATCTAGCCACTGGGGCAAACGCGCTGCGGCAATTTGTGGAAATTTAGTGCTATTAGTCGGTGTCTGTTCAATTCCTTGGATGATGAATCAAGCTTACCCTTATTTAATAATTGGCGTCTGGATTCTTTCGCAATTCGGAACTCAATCTTCTGGTGTGATGTATGAATCAATGATCTCGGATGTATGTGATGAAGATGAGTTTCATACCGGTGAACGCCGCGAAGGAAGTTATGCTGCAGCGGGAAGCGTACTTAATAAAGGCGTGCAAATTGTGATTTTTTTGATCAGTGGTTATATGCCGAAATTGGCGGGTTATGTGGATCAATCCGTACCGCCTAATATGGAGCAGTTATTGAACATGAAGAAGCTCTTGGTGGCCACTGATATTGCTGGAGTTGCGATCGCACTATGCTGTATTTTCTTTTACCCCTTAACGCGTGATCGTTGTGCCTCAATCAAAAAGCAATTACAGGATCGTTCCGCTCAAAAAGAAGCCGCCTTGGTATCTATGCAAGAGCCAGAATCTAAAGAGTCTATTTAATGTCTCTCAAAGCGATTAACTTAAAGTATGAACTTGAGTATGGCCAAAATAGAATTGAAGTAGATAGCTATGGTGCAAAAGTGCTCGGGCTCTATTTAGGTGGAGATCATAATATCCTATTTTATGATGAAAATGATATATCTCATAGTGGGATCCCCCTCTGCTTTCCTGGCTTTGGGCCTTTGAAAGAGGGCAAGTTTCAAAATGCGGGTAAAGATTATGAAATGAATCAGCATGGCTTTGTGAGAAATAGTGTGTTTGATTTGATTGCTCGTGGAGATAATTTTTTGAATTTCCAGCTGGAGTCAAACTTCTATACCAAGGAAAAATTTCCTTTCAATTTTCTTTTTCAAGTGAGCTATACGCTGAGTGAGAAAGAACTTATCATTGATTTATGGATTAAAAATCAGTCGCGACAAGTGATGCCACTAGCGCCGGGAATTCATCCTTATTTTGCGGTTAAAGAACCCAATGGACTTAGCTTCACGAGCCTTGCGAAAAACGCAAATAATAATTTACTCAATTATGAAGTGGTGGAGGCGTCGACAGTCTTGACGCCATCAGAGCAAAGCTACCACATTAAAGGGGCGCCAGACCTGCACCTCATAGATCATACTTTGCAGGAGACGATGATATATCGAAAGGGCGAGTCGAATTTGAAGATGACTGCGGATCCAAATATATTTAATCGCATGGTGATTTGGCGTAAAAGTGAAGATTCGAAGTATGTCTGTATTGAGCCCGCTTATGAACAGAATGGGCTCAATGAAAATCCGATAGCGATTTTGCCGGGAAAAGCATTCGAGACACGTGTGGTAATAGCTTTAGCCTGAATTCACTGATTTATTTAATCAGTAAGTGAATATTGCTTCTCAGTGATTTAATCTGATGAGGTAAGAATTGTTTTTTAGCAATAATAACAAATTTTAAGGAGGCTAAGTTGTTGAGGGGGCTGAGGTCACTTACGAGTGTCTCCCGTAAATCAATTTCTTCGAGTAGATCTAAGCCTCTGAGTTCTTTCAAGTCGTGGATTTGAGTGCCTCGAATATCGAGTGTTTTTATTGCGAGGGGAGCGAGTAAAGACTTGCGGTGGTCAGTCATTCCACGCGTGCCAAGTATTTTAAAGTCTAGGCCTTTTAATTGTAGTTTTTTAGTCTCAGGATCGTAGCTAAATTGACTATTTTTTAAGCCACCATTGCGGGTGGCCAGCATGTGTTGAACTATTTGTTCGTAGGAAGTTTTATCTAACCTTAATTCTGAGTCGTAGGCCATGACTTTTTCCATGAAGATCTCATTGCGATCATTGAAGGAAGTGAATAGTTTAATGAATTGACTTATGGGAATTAAGCCTTGAGGATTTTTGGGAGTTTTTAAATATTTTTTGGCTGATTTGAAGAGAGCATGGCGCGGGTTTTTATCTTTATGAAGATCGTATACAGCCTGGAAATCTTGAGCGATAAAATGATACTCAGATAAAATATTATTCCTCGCGGGGTCAGGTTTATTTGCGGTGAAATTTATTATTTTTTCTTGTACGCTTTTAACGGGGTTACGGTAATCAATTCGTTGAAAATTCGAGGGCTTCACAAGGCTTTTTTGAGCGTTTAAGGCGGCGACTCGCTTTTGTTCATTTTGATAAATAAGAATGAGTCGTTCGGCTTCAAGATGAGCATCGGTGGCTTTCTTTTCAGCAGACTCAGCGAGGGTCTTTGCAAGTAGTGCTTCTTTTTGAGAGGCAATGGCTTGCTCGGTTTTTGTATTGAGGTTAAAAATGAACTGCAGGGTCAGAGTGATAAGGACCAGGATAAATAAGACGGATAAATGGACGAGAGCACGATTGCGTTGGTAGAGAAGTTTGATGCCTTTTAGTATAGAGGCATTTTCTGCATCGGTTGCAAAGCCCGCGAGGTAGTTATAGACTTCGTCGCGCAGTTTGGTGACGCTTTGGTAGCGATCTTCTTGTTTGAGTGAAACGGCTTTCATAACAACCGCATTCAGACTTTCGGGGGTCTTAAGGTGAGGGAACCTCACTTGTGGAGAGAGTATTAAACCTTTTGACGTTTTTTGAAGGACTTCTTGGGTGTCGCCTTCAAGAGGGTAACAGTTTGTGAGAATACTGTAAAGTAGGCAGCCGAGAGCGTAGATATCGGTAGTGGTATTTTTTTCGAGTTCTTTATTAATTTGCTCTGGAGCCATGTAGCCGGGAGTGCCTTTGACCTGGCCTGTTAGGGTCATGTTATTGAGCCAATCTGAGTTAAAGAGTTCTGCGTCACAAGAATGCTCTTTCGATCCTATGATTTTGGCTAAGCCCCAGTCGCACACCAAAACTTCCCCAAAGTCGCCAACCTGAATATTGGCAGGTTTAATATCTAGATGAATGACGCCTTTTGAGTGTGAAAAGGCAATGGCATCACAGATTTTAATAAATATCTCGAGTAGTTTATTGAGGGGGTAGGAATCTATGTATTCTGCTTTGTTAGTATTTTTGGAGCGTAATATCTTTTCTAGATTATCGCCTTCTTTGAGTTCCATGGTGAAAAAAGGACTATGGTCTTCGTCGACGCCGAGGTCATGGACGGTCATGATATTGGGGTGTTCCAAAAGTCCTGTTATACGAGCTTCGCAAATGAAGGGGTCGTAAAACTCTTTTCCTGCTTCGCTATGGAGTTTAGCCATGGCGATATAGCGGCCGGCGACAGAGTCGAACACCCGGTAGATTTTTTTCATGCCACCTTGATTGATTGCTTCGGGATCTAGGTAGCGTTTTTTAATAATTTCAAGGCTCTCAAATAGAGGGCTACTTTGCGTGGAATCGTCATTTGAACTATCCAAGGCCGTATCAAATAAGGATAAGAGATTATCCATTTTTGTATGTTGAGGTTCTTCTTTGCTCGAGGGAGTCATGTATAATCAATATTCCAATTGGCTAACGAGGGCTCGGACTTCTTCCATGAATTTCTTTTTAACACGGTTTTTAAGTACGTAAACGGAATCTTTTTTGAGATTGAGTTGTTCGGCAATGGCATCGGTTGTCATGCCTTTCATCGAGAGCTCAAAGACTTCGATGGCATTTCCTGAAAATAGTGATTCCATTTTTTTGAATGCGAGCTCACAAATATAGGATTTCCATTCTTTTTCAATCATTAGGTCGAGCTCGGATTGAGGGGTCGAGTCGAGGTAGCTATTCATTTCGCTGGCATCGCGCTTGGCTTGGTTAGCTTGCTTGCGATAGTAATTCATGGTTGTATTGCGAATTACGGCACCCATCCAGTTTCGAAACGAGGCTTTTTCTTTATCGTATTTCTCTAAATCTTTCCATAGGCTAAGTAAAATCATTTGAGTTAAATCATCGGTATCCGCCCCAGAGAAACGAAGCTTATAGATGAGGACCTGAATAAATTGTTTGTAGTAGGAGACGAATTCTTCCCAGGCCTGATAATCATCTGGATTTTTGGCGCGCTGAAGGAGAGTCTGGCGGGTAGCCCATTCATTACTCATAAATTTTACCCTTGATTAAATTAGCTTCATTATTTTGGATCAAGTTAAATCAAATTCCCTAGTCCTACAAACTTTTAGGTGAATAAGGAAGTGATATAAAGCAACACGATTAAGCAGCTGACGCGGTAAAGTGAGTGCGAAGCACTAATAAAATACCAAGCTGCGTGATCTAATTAATCGTGTAAAGCTAAGTGACTTCCCGATAGATAGAAAGTCACAAGCTCACAGATTTGGATTTTATTATTTTCTAAAGCCGTATTCGAGTTCAAAGTATTTGATATCTAAATCTTTAAGTGGCTCTTTGAGTTGAGCGAGCTCTTGTGCAGGGCCATGGATTTCAAATTGAACGAGTTCTGAGATCTCCAAAGCTTTACCAATCAGATCACCAACGTTTTCGATGTGTGCAAGTACTCCTTTGGCGTTAGTGTAGCCTTCGCGGCAATGAACGATGCCTTGGTTCATTGCAAAGCCGTAGTAAAGGCATGCTTCTTCGCTTGAAGTGCGGGCAACAAATTCTTCACAAAGTGCTTTGAACTCTTCGCATTTACCTTCGTTTACTTTGAAGTAGGGGACAATTGAACAGCATGTATCATTCGTGGACATGGGAACTCCGTATTTGTGGTTATGTAAGAAATGATAGATAATGTATTCAGTATGACTTTGTTTTCAATAGTAAAATATGGAGAGAACGATTATTGAGAGGGATGTGTGGTGAATAAGAGGCTCAAAGACTTAATGTCATCACTGGAAGTGATGCATAAGTATGAAATACTGTAGTTCCAGTCAAAAGTGGCAATGGCTTTTTGGATCTGGAGATGTATGTGATTTATCATTGATAAGCAGTATGAATAAAAAAAGCCACTTCCGAAGAAGTGACTTTCAAGTGGAGCATAAGGGACTCGAACCCTTGACCTCATCACTGCCAGCGACGCGCTCTAGCCAACTGAGCTAATGCCCCTTTTTGAATGAAGTCACTTTAGAGAGATAAAGCACTTTTACAAGAGAGAATTAAAGTGAAAATTGAAAAAAATTGTGAGTAGAGCTTCGCTCTAGCTGATTTGCGAGGGAAAAATAGTTTTTAGAGGTTTTCTAAACGTTTTTTGAGGTAAAAAACTTTATCTTTAAAGCTCGGATCAAGTTCCATTTGTTCATTTATCGCATTGCATGAATGAAGCACTGTCGCGTGTGTGCGTCGGAATTGTTCAGCAATGGCAGGGAATGATTCTTCGGTCAAGTTGCGGCTCAAGTACATGGCGACTTGGCGAGGTGTGACGATCGATTGAGTTCGTCTCTTACCGAGGATATCTTTAACGCCGACATCGAAATATTCAGCGACTTGGCGAAGTATGGCAGTGATATCGAGATTGCGATCGGAAGTATTCTCTAGTTGACCACCTAAAACTTCACGAGCAAGGGAAGCATTAACTTCGTAGCCCATAGTGGAAGCATAAGTAACTAAGCGAACGAGTGCACCTTCTAGCTTTCTAACGTGAGACTTGATATTAGAAGCAATGAAATCTAAAACATCATTGGGGATATGAACATTCATTGAATTGCGCTTTTGTCTTAAAATGGCGACTCGTGTCTCGAACTCAGGTTTAAGAACATCGACAATTTGTCCATGTTCAAAACGGGAAACTAAACGTTTTTCTAGGCCATCCAATTCGTGGGGTTGGCAATCGGAAGTTAAAACGATTTGTTTGTTGAGTGAGTAGAGGGCATTGAAAGTGTGGAAAAATTCTTCTTGAGTTTTTGTTTTGTTCTTGAGGAACTGAACATCATCGAGAAGTAAAATGTCGACATTGCGAAATCTTTTTCTGAAATTGCGTTGATCATTATGTTGAATTGAGTCAATGAAGATATTGGAAAATTCTTCAGCACTTAAGTATTCAATTCTGTGGTAAGGATTGTGAGACATGGTCTCTTGAGCAATGGCATGAAGGAGGTGACTCTTGCCTAGGCCCGAGCTACCATAGATAAAAAGTGGGTTGTAGCTAAAACCGGGGGATTCGGAAACTGCTTTAGAGGTCGCAAAAGCGAGGCGGTTGGAATCGCCGACAATAAAGTTTTGAAATGAATAACGGTCTGAGCTAGGGAAATTATTTTTTGATTTAGCGTCGTTAGCTTTAGGAGCTTCAACGGCTCTGCGACGAGTTTTATCAATAATTGGTTTGAGAGAGATTTTATCTTCTTTTTGAGTCTCGGCAGTAAAGAGAGCTTCACCTTTACCGAGGGCATCAATTGAGATTCCCTTAATTGAGCTAGGTAAGTCTTGTTGGCACTCTTTTAGACTTTCAGATAGCAAGCTTAAGTAGTTTTCGCGGATGTGATCGATGAAAACATTGTAGCCTTTGTTGAGGCTAATTTTGAAAGTCCCTGATTCATCGATAGATGCAAAAGATTCTTGGAAGAATTTATTGAAGCCAGGGCTGCTGATGCGGGCGCTTATAACGGGGTACAAAACATCCCAAACTGCTTGACAATCAATGGTTTCCATAAATAATATCTATTCTTCTATCCGTTTTGTTAGTTCAACTTGCCTGATTGGCGAGGTGCTTACATTAGGTTCGACAAAAGCGCTCTACAAGTGATAAAAAAGAGAAAAATCCAAGTTAATTTCACACCTTTTTTTTTATTCAGAACTTGACACGCAGTAGCTTTCCGAAAATGTAATTTTCAAATAGGTGTTTGATTTTTATTCTCAATCTTTTTAAGAGATATTATTCTCATTTTCTGAAAGCGAGCCATGAAAAAAAGCGAGCCATGGATTAAGTTGAGAGATAGTGAAAAAATTGAGAGACAATGATGATAAAGACAGACAATTTATTGATCAATGTGGATTATGGCCTGACAAATGGGCGTGTGATTCACAACTGTTCTATTTTATGTAGAGATAAGAGTATATATGCAATTGGTGGAGCCTCATCATTTAAAGAAGCCGTCTATACACATTGCCTAGATTTGAAAGACTGTTATGCGGTTCCTGGATTTGTCGATGGACATATCTATGGCTTTGGGAAAATATCGCTATTAGATAGTATGGATGTAAATGCCTTGAGTGTAATGGCAAGAGAACTTCCTGCACATGGAGTAACGAGTTTTTTGGCCACTCTACAATCAACGAATCGCCCTAAGTTGATAGAAGCCTTGAAACGTACGAGTGATAATATCCTCAATCAGGAAGATGGTGCGGAAGCTTTAGGGATTCACTTGATTGGTCCTTTCATTAACCCTGAATTAAATGGTCTGGTGAGAGATGAAGGAGTTCGCAAGTACAGCAGAGATGAATTAGAAGAGATTATTGAAGCGGCACAAGGAACCTTGAAGGTTATGACCCTGGCTCCAGAAGTTGAAGGAGCACAAGAAATAATCGAAATTCTTACTAAAAATGGAATCCAAGCTTCGATGGGGCATAGCAGTGCCAATGAACATCAAGTTCATGCATCGATGAAGGCAGGAGCACGCAATGTAACTCACCTCTATAATTGTATGAAGCCTCTACATCAAAGAGAAATGGGGCTTTCGTCTACGGCGCTCGTTGATGAGAGTTTAACTTGCGAACTTATTTTTGATGGTTTTCATATTCATCCACAGATGCTGGATTTAGCCTGTCGTGCTAAGGGTGGGGACAAAATTTCGGCAGTATCATCTGCGAATCAAGGAACGGGTTTACCTGATGGACGTTATAAATTTGATGAGAATGAATATATTATTGAGGATCAACATTTATTATTGCCTGATGGAACAATCGCAGGATCGATGTTGACCCTTGAGCAAGCTTGGCAAAATGTGATTAATTTCACCCATATGAATACAAAAGAAGCAATAGCTTGTTTTACCTCTACACCAAGTACATCTTTAGGCTTAAGTGACCGCGGACATTTGTCTCCGGGCTTAAAAGCGGATATTGCAATTTTTAATAAAGATCACGAGTTACAAGCAACTTTAATCAATGGCAATATTGCCTACATCAAAAATGAAGAAAATTTGAGGCAGATAAATGACTAATTGGACTCCCGATTCCTGGAAAACGAAAGAGATTTTTCAACAGCCAAAATGGCCACAAGATAAGTTAGAAGAAACTTGTGCGAAATTAGCCAAGTTGCCTCCTTTGGTTTTTGCGGGCGAAATTGAATCTTTGAAAACCCAATTAGCGGCGGCTTCTCGCGGCGAAGCTTTTTTACTTCAAGGGGGAGATTGCGCAGAAGATTTTAGTTCGTGCAATGCACCTTATATAAGAGAGACGATGAAAGTACTGCTGCAGATGGCAGTCGTTTTAACTTTTGGTGGCAATAAAAATGTAGTGAAAGTGGGTCGTATTGCAGGTCAGTATGCAAAACCACGCTCGTCCGATACTGAAATGGTTAATGGCATAGAAATACCTTCTTATAGAGGTGACTGTGTCAATAGCCCCGAAGCGAATTTAGCAGCTAGGACTCCAGATCCGGATCGTTTGTTGCAAGCGTATTTCCATTCTACGGCGACTTTAAATTTATTGCGTGCCTATGTTCAGGGTGGTTACGCGGATTTACACAAAGTTCATGTGTGGAATAAAGAGTTTGTGGCAAATTCCTCCGCAGGTAAGCGTTATGAGTCGATTGCGGCTAAAATTGATTCGGCGATTTCTTTTATGGAAGCCTGTGGGGTGAACTCTACACAAGTTCCGCAGTTACAGAGAACCAATATTTACACTTCACACGAAGCTTTGATTTTACCTTTTGAGCAAGCGATGACACGTCAGGATAGCCTATCTGGACGTTGGTATGACTGTTCGGCACACATGGTGTGGATTGGTGATAGAACTCGACAAATTGATGCAGCTCACATGGAGTTCTTTCGTGGTATTAATAATCCTGTTGGCATGAAAGTGGGGCCCAGTATGGATGCCGATGAATTGATTAAAATTTTGGATGTCTTAAATCCTAATAATGAAGAAGGGCGCATTAATCTGATTAGTCGCTTTGGCCATGGTAAAGTTGCATCGATGTTGCCGCCACTCGTTAAACGCGTGCGTGACGAAGGTCGCAATGTACTTTGGAGTTGTGATCCGATGCACGGCAATACTTTCACAGCTGCCTCAGGCTTTAAGACTCGTGATGTTCAATTTATCACAGATGAGATAAAAGCATTCTTTGATACACATGGGGAAGCTGGAACGGTGCCTGGTGGTCTTCATTTTGAACTTACTGGTGCCAATGTAACGGAGATTTGTGGTGGAGCGCAGAAAATTTCTGATCTTGATTTAGCAAAGAATTACCAGACAAATTGTGATCCACGATTGAATTGTCAGCAAAGTCTTGAATTGGCTTATGATATTGCGGAAATGTTGCAAAAATGATTTTATCGGAGCTCTCTACTTATGAAAGTTTGAGTGAGCGTGAACTTGCTCAGTCAATCAAAGCTATTGAGCTCCAGTTAAGTTATCTGCAAAGACAAATAGCAGATAATGATATTCCCGTTTTCATTCTTATTGATGGTTTATCTACCGCAGGCAAGAGTGCTTGTATAGGTCATTTAGTACAGGCTTTTGACCCACGTTTCTATCGTGTGGCTTCGGGTTTAAAAAAGAAAGATCAGATTTCATGGCTCCAGCCTTTTTGGGATGCGAACCCCGCAAAAGGGACGATTAGTTTTTTTGATCGTTCATGGTACCGCATGGCTTTTCGCAAAGAACTTGCAGCAGAAGGCTCGGGATGTAATTATTTTGATGAAGCAGTGGAGTTTGAGAAAAAGCATTTGCTGAATGGTGCACTTGTGATAAAGATTTTTTTACATATTTCCAAGGATACTCAAGCTGAGCGCCTGCAAATTTTGAAAGCAGATAAAAAGCTTGCTTGGCGAGTCGATAAGCATGACTTCGAGCAAAATAAAAACTTTGACAAGTACCAGCATGCCGCAAATGAAATGATTGAGAGATCAGATTTTTCACAATCATCGTGGAATATTATTCCTGCGGATAATCCCTCTTACGCCTTTTTGAAAGCCTCTGAATGCCTGGTTAAGGCAATGACTGACTTTATGAGTGAGCGTAAGCAAGATCTAGCTATCTCTAGTTCTTTAAGTGATTGTGCGATTCCGAAGCGTCCCGCTTTACAGAGTTCGGATATTAGCAAGAAAGATTATGAAAAGCAATTGCCTAAGCTTCAGCAGCGTCTTCAGGAGCTTTCTTATAAGCTCTATAAGAAAAAGCGTTCTGCCATTATTATGTTTGAAGGCTGGGATGCAGCGGGCAAAGGCGGTGCGATTAAAAGGCTTTTACGTTTTGTCGACCCACGAAATTATCGAGTATGCCCGATAGCGGCGCCGAGTTCACTTGATAAGCGTCATCATTATCTCTGGCGTTTTTGGACTCAATTTCCCGACTTGGGAAATTTATTGATTTTTGATCGTTCATGGTATGGCCGCGTTTTAGTTGAGCGAGTAGAAGGCTTTTGCTCAGAAGATGAATGGCAACGTGCCTATGATGAAATTGCTTTAACGGAAAAACATCTTGTCAAGGAAGGTGTGATTGTGATTAAATTTTGGCTTGATATCGATAAAGAAATCCAAAAAGAACGCTTTGATTTACGTTTGAAAACATCTCACAAGAGTTGGAAGATTACCGACGAAGACTGGCGTAATCGTGAGAAGTGGGATGAGTATGATGATGCTATCAACGAAATGATCTTTCGAACTTCACGCAAAGGCGCGAAGTGGAATGTGATTGAAGGTAATAATAAAAAGTATGCGCGTATTCAAGTCTTGCAGCAAACTATCAAGGCCTTTGAAAAGGCCTTGGATAGTTAGAGCTTACTGAGTCAATAAGAACTTGATGGCGTCAATGATACTGGCCGCCACTCTTTGAGGCGAGCTTTGGTAGATTAATTCCCAGGCCTGAGCTTTGCGCTCTTGGTAATGCTGAGCTTGAGCAGGGTATTTGTGGAGCCAATTGAGTCTGACAGCATGGCCAATGATCACATCAAGCACGATATAATCATCGAATTTAAGGCTAGGATTGGCAATGGAGAAAGCGCCAATGGCACTTAATGATTCGATACACAAATGGCGGTAATCTGCAGCGGGGATATCGTTGAGAAGGTTATCTGCAAGAAAAGCAAAAGCAGGTTCGCCAGTAGTCATAGAACTCAAAACTAAAGATGAATCGATACAGTTTGAGCTATTAAACTTATTCCCCAGAATAATGCCCTTACAATTCTCTAGGATTTTGCGAAGTTTAGGATAAAAGCTTTTAGGGAGTTTTGAAATAGCGCCATTTTGCAAGCGCCATGTAGCCCAGTTTGCGACGCGAGTTTGGAACTCTTCATCAATGCTGCCCTTATTGAAATCAGTTTCTTGAGTTTCACAAGTATAGTTAATAAACTCAAGGCTCTGCATATTATTTTGCATTTCTTTGTATGCGGCTAAAACTGTTTTTAGACGAGTTTGAATTGCTTGTGGAGGCATAGCGACCAAGAGATCGAAGGCCTGGCCTTGTGATATTTTTAATTCTGATGCAATTTGAGCCACGATTAAGTGAATGAATTCACTCGTGCGAATAGAGATCATATTATTGAAGAGTGTGGGGTCTTGTTTTACGACGTAGCTCAAGAATATGAGTAACTCTTGGTGAATGAGTTCTTCGCGGCTATCGTGGCCACAACTCTTTTTGATTTTTTGAATGATATCATCATTATTCATGGATTGGTTGATAATGCCGTCTTTATTGTAAGATCGCCCAACAATGACAATTTTTTGTCTAACCAGTAATTCTGTGACCGCATCATCTAAACCAAAATGAGATTTGTTTAGTAGTCCAGCAATACTACGAACAATTGCCCAGATTCGTTGTTCGCACGCGTGTTGATAAACTTCTTCCAATAAGATATGTAATGATACGTCTTCTTGTTTGTTTTGGATGAAACAAGAGAAAGCTAATGAGTGCTTCTTAGCTAGGTAGACTAAGGTTTTTGCCTGGCGATAAAGATTTTTTGTGGTATTGAGCTCCTCAATCAGCTCATCTTCGCTAGGTTCTTGAGCTAAACGTTCCATTGTTGTGGGAGAGAGTTCAATTGTCTCGCTAGGGCAACAATCTAAATAATACGTAGGTTTCACATTGGAGTTGAGAGTTGGACAGTATGAAGGAAGGTCAGGAACATTCACAATAGATTTTATAGGCGTGTTTTTTACGGCCGTATTAAAGTCTACGATATTTGCATGTGGAACCTGATCAGACTGCATGTCTTGTAAAAACTGATACAAATCAGGAGCATCTTCACCTTCGAGCATATCAGCTTTGATAAAGAGTGCTTGGATTGCCTGGCCATCACTCGTCCAATGACGACTTATGTAAGAAAATTCAGATTTAGCTTCTTCAATAAGTATACGGTTATCTAATTCTAAGTAAAAGTCTTGGTGATTTTGGTACTGTGGTAAAAATAATGCAGGTTTACCATTGATGTGGTAGAGGCGTGAAGTTGCCATGGCGCGTAAGCGGCGTTTTGGTCGTCCGCTGAGTTCGAGCTTCGTATTAGCACCCATTTCAAAAAGGATTTCAGCCAGTTCATTTGGGTACATTATTTTTGTGGGTTCAATTTCATCTAAAGTTTGACTTGGGATCCCTTTCGAAGCCAAAGTTTCTTGTACAGAAGGCGACATGGAAATGATGCAGACTTGGACATTTTTAGGCTTTTCTTCCAGATTTTGTGAATGCCTATTGAGAGGATCTAAATCACTGAGTGCTAAAACTTTTTCTTCAATCATTCTACCGAGTAAGAATAGACTTTGAGCCCAGATAAGAGGAAGATTATTATTGGGGACTCGGTCTTGGCTATGGGGAGTTTCTTTTTCGGCATCAACGGCATCGTTGGGGACAAAGTAGAGTTCTGGTAAAAGTTTCAAACCATCTTTTTCGACTAAGAGTGAGTCGAGTTTTTCTTTGTATTCACGGGCTTCGTTTTTATCATCGCGAAACAGAGCATCAAGCATTAAATAGGTAAAAAAGAGCGGCCACTCAGATTCGATATCTTTAAAATTCTTGAGTTCACTTGTTTCGTAATGAAGTCTGTGCTCGTCTTCCATGACTGTTTGGTGACCATCGAGTAAAAACCTTTTACAGCCGTAGCGACCGCCAAGTTTTTGTACAATTTCTTTGCGAGTACGTTCTCGAAGTTCAGGGTCTTCAATAGCAAAAGCGGGATAGCCAACAATACTGAGTACAGCTGCATCGACTTCTTTGGAATAAGATTCACGGGGCAATAAGGCTTGTAGAGTGCTGCGTGAGCGAGCGATTTCGTCGCCCATTACATGAATCAAAGAGGATTGATCGCCATCGTCGCCAAAGAGATTCATTTCGTCCATGGCTTCTAAAGCAGCTTTTGCCATGCCGACAGAGCTGGCATTAACTTCTGCCATGCCATTATTGATTTTGTGTCCACGTTCCCAAATGCCGAAATCGGGAGTTCTGTAGGCGCGACCAATATAATGAACGAGGTTTTGGACAAAATCGACTTCGTCATGACTATAAATAATACGCAAGCCAGATTTTGTCATTTGAGCAATCATTAAGAGGAAGATGGAAGTCGCATCTAATTGTAAGTGACCCCATTGATCATCACCGACAACAGTCTGTCCTGATTGGGTATCATATTTTGCGTGAAGCGCATCGAGAGGATCTTGGCTATATTTAAATTTTTCGACTTTGTGAGATTGACGAATCATAGCTTGTAGCAAGCCGCGCATGAGTTTGACAACGGATTGTTCCAAAGAATAGGCCCGCGCATTATTGACGGATGATTTGCGGTAGGCCATGGCGAGTCCCCAAACGGCCTGGATGGTGTAGACGTTATCTCTTACCCAAGCATCGGTGTAGTCGCCGTGTTCATTAATATCTGTACTGGCGGGGAAGAGTCCAGTTAAAGGATCTTGACGAATTAGAATGGTTTGATTCACTTCTTGGTAAAATTGCTCGAGAATAGATTCAGTCTTTTGTGTACTCATGATTGATGGGTAGCTTATTTTTAAATTATAATTTATAAAATGATAGTTGAGCTTTGCCTTTTGGGTATGAAGATTTTATAAAAATAAAAGACTTTTTTTAAACTTGTGTTCAAGAAGAGCTTAATCACAAAAAAAAATGACGAACTTCTGTAAAGAGTTCGCCATGATAAAAGTGATGGTACGGGTATTAATTAATCATATAGATCAGGGAAAAATTTCTTCATGAAATTTTCCATAGATACAATTGTGGGGCCATAACCATCTTTATAAATAAAATATTCCAGAGCCGTACACATTTCGTCTGCAGTTTGGAAACGGTCGCAAGGTTCAACTTGAATGGCGCGAAATAAAATATTTTCTAATTCAGTAGGGAGGTCATCCGGTAAAGCATCCATGTTGACCGCTCCGGCGCAAGCGAGTTCAAAGAGTTCGGATTCATTCTCAGCATCTCGGCTAAAGTTACCCGATAGTAATTCGAAGAGTACCATGCCTAAAGCATAGATATCGACTCTCTTGTCAACTTTTTCTTTTCGTGCCTGTTCAGGTGCCATGTAAACGAGTTTTCCCATGAGGCATTGATCGTTACTGGTGATAGAATTTGAGAGTGCTTTGGCAATACCAAAATCAGTGAGTTTGGGCAAGCCTTCTTTGGTGACTAAAATATTATTGGGGCAAATGTCTCTGTGGACAATGCCTAAGTTACTTTTATTGATGTCGCAACGATTGTGTGCATAGGCTAAGCCTCGAGCGATCCGACTGGCGATAAATACGGCTAAAGGATATGGCAGGGCGAGGTTGTCTTCGCGAAGGCGATCAATCATATCGTGGAGGCCAATGCCTTCTACGAGCTCCATAACAATGAAGTGACCAAAGGGTGCGCGTTCGAGTTGGTAAATTTGAACTATATTTTCATGGACTAAATTCGAGACAAGTTTGGCTTCAGAGATGAACATGTCTATAAAGCGTTGGTCCTCGTCCATGTCGGCTAAAAGTGTTTTGATGGCTACTTTTTTGGTGAAGCCCTCAGCACCAAGTATTTCTGCTTCGTAGACTTCCCCCATTCCGCCAGCTGCAATGAGGTTTAAAATCTTGTAATTGGTACTCGATTTTAAAACCTTTGGCATTTTTTTATTCATATAGATATCTCCCTTAATAATCCTTCTGTCTTCAAAGGAGTATAACTAAAAGTAAAACGTGGCGTAAGTATATAAGGATAATTAAAAGTGAAATACTCAAAGTTTTCACAAACTTTTAATGAATATTCTTAGTTTTTTAGTAATCAGCAACATTTTCATAAGAATTAGCTAGGTGTACTATGTTCAAAAGTAAATTAAGGACTTTCATATAATATGGATATCGATGCGCTCAAAGAAAAGTTAGATCAAGCTAATCAATTATATAGAACTGGAGGGGAGAGTCCCTTAAGTGATGCGGAGTACGATTTTTTACTCGAGCAGGTCAATGAGCAAAAATTTCGCGATAAAGTGGGTTATGAAATAGAGAAGAATAAAGTCGAACTTGCCGTACCCATGGGTAGTCTCAATAAAATTAAAACTCAAGCAGAAGTTTTTGATTGGAGTAAATCGAAAAGCATTGCTCTAGATACCGAAATTTGTATTACACCAAAGTATGATGGTTTATCGCTCTTAGTCTATTTTGTCGAGGGAAAGTATACAGGAGCCTATACTCGTGGTGATGGCCTCTCTGGCCAAGATGTAAGTGAACATTTTTCAGTTAATCCCCTATGTGATTTGCGACTTCCGCAAGATTTTACGGGTTATTTAATTGGCGAGTGTATTATGGATGAAGCCAAATTTAAAGCTAAGTATAGTGAGAAATTTAAAAATCCGCGCAATATGGTGGCGGGCCTTTTGAGCCGCAAAACCTTAAGTCGAGAATTGGCTGATGTTTGTTACGTCGCCTATGGTGTGCGAAGCTCGCAAATGAAACATAAACTTGATCAAGTTGAGTTTTGTAATCAGTATATTAATGCTCAATGGAAGTATAAAGTTTTATGTCCCCTCTATAAACTGGAGGATTTAAAAGATAGTGAACTTCAGCAAGTCTATGACTCCGAGATTCGCTTTCAATGTGATGGTCTCGTTTTAGAGATTAATGATAGTGACTTATTCCATGAAATAGGGAAAGAAACAAATTCATTAAATCCTGGTGGTGCTCGTGCGTGGAAGCCCGAAAGTGTGGACTCTTTACCCTCTATAGTGAAGGAAGTTGTGTGGCAGATTTCAAAAAATGGTGCAGCTAAACCAGTGATCAAAATTGAGCCCATTGACTTAGCAGGAGTTACAATTTCAAATGTGACGGGTATAAATGCGCGCTTTATTGAAGATAGTGGTATTGCTGCAGGAGCAACGGTTACTGTGATTCGCTCAGGTGATGTAATCCCCAAAATCATTGCGGTGCCCAACCCTGTTGAAGGAGCGAATTTACCTCAATTTTGCCCGAACTGTGAATCAGAACTCGTATGGAATGAAAATCGGGTTGATATTGTTTGCAGTAATAAGACTTGTCCAGCGATGAAAAAAGCAGCTCTTATCGATTTTTTTGCTACGCTCAAAGCGGATGAAGTGGGTGAGGGAATTATAACGTCACTTTGGGATGCGGGTTACCAGAGCGTCAAAGCCTTGCTTGAATTGAAGATGGAAGATTTACTTAAGCTAGATGGTTTTAAGCAGCGCAAAGCTAAAAAAGTACTCGATTCAATGAAAGTATCTATCGTTGATGTTCCTCTACCACGTCTACAGCATGCGAGTAACCTCTTTCGTGGTCTTGGCGAAAAAAAGCTTGAGCTCTTACAGAAATATGACAAGCCAGGTTTAAAGCCTAGTTTGGAAGAACTATTGGAAGTTGATGGTTATTCAGAAATCAGTTCTAAATCCTACTTAGGATCTATTGATGATTACTGGCTATTTGCCGCAGAATTACCTGGCTTGACTTATAAAAAAGTATTAGTTAATACTAGTGGGATTTTCACTGGGAAAACTTTAGTTTTTACTGGCTTCCGTTCCCCGGAACTCGAAGAACAAGTGAAAGCTGAAGGAGGCAAGATTGGAAGTTCTGTGAGTAAAAAAACGTTTGCTTTAGTGGTGAAAGCCACTGGCTCGGGTTCTTCAAAAGAGAAAAAAGCTTTAGATCTAGGAGTGGAAGTCTGGAGTAAAGATCAATTGGAAGAAAAGTTTGCTGAAGTGACCGTAGAGGTAGAGAATGAGCCGAAAAATGCCCCACTCGAAAGTGAGGGAAAAGCTGAAATGGTTCAGCCGGACCTTTTTTAAGGAACAAGAGTATAGAGGGAGAAGAGGAAGATGCAGGATTTTCCTAATTTAGAATTTCGTTTTACTTGGCGCCCTTATCAAGAGCGGGTGCTTGCTGCATTGGAAGAACATTTAGGGGACAAAAAGTTACATATAGTAGCAGCCCCTGGCGCGGGTAAAACAACTTTGGGGATTGAAGTTTTTCGGAAATTGGGGAAAAGAGCTTTGATCCTTTCTCCTACGCGCATTATTCGCGATCAGTGGATTGATCGCTTGGGTGATTTTTGTAATAGCTCAGAGGATTTAACTTGGACGAGTCGCTCACTGAATGAACTAGCGGTATTTAATTCGGTGACATATCAAGCTCTTTATAGCCTATTGAAAGCAGGCGTAGATAGAGAAGATAGTTCAAAG
This sequence comes from Lentisphaera profundi, assembly GCF_028728065.1. Taxonomy (GTDB): domain Bacteria; phylum Verrucomicrobiota; class Lentisphaeria; order Lentisphaerales; family Lentisphaeraceae; genus Lentisphaera; species Lentisphaera profundi. The sequence continues at coordinate 726,103 of NZ_CP117812.1, forward strand.
ATTCAATTGAATGAAAAGGCATTAAAAGATGTAGTTGATTTATTAAATGAACATAAGATTCAGACTCTTATTTTAGATGAAGCGCATCATTTAAGATCTGAATGGTGGAGGATTCTTAATGAGATCCTTCAAGTTAAAGACGATATGACTTTAGTTTCTTTAACAGGAACACCCCCTTACGATTCAAAAGGTAGTGAATGGCTCAAGTATGAATCATTATGCGGTCCGATCGATGAAGAGATTTCTATTCCTGAGTTAGTTAAAGCAGGAACCCTGTGTCCTCATCAAGATTTTGTTTGGGCTTGTGATGCTACAGAAAGTGAGGGCGAAAAAGTCCAATCATACGATCGATGTGTTGAGGATCTTTGTCAAAAATTGTATAAAGATAATCAATTCGATGAATTACTGAAAAGTCATAAGGTGTTTGATGGGGAATATGATTGGGATGAACTTTATCGTGTGCCGGAAGAATTAATTGCAATTCTAGTTTTATTGAAAAGTAAAGACCGAGATTTGGACCCTAGGATATTGTCGGCTTTAGATTTGAAGAAAATTTTAGTCCCTCAATTAGGAAGGAAATGGTGGCAGATTCTGATTCAAACGGTACTTTTTTCAAAATATCTGACGCCTAGTGCAAGCTTAGATAATTACCGAAAGGAACTTAAGAAGTTACTGCGTTCACTGAAGCTCTTACATAGGAATACTTTATCCATTGAGTCCTCGCGAGAAGTAAAGCGTTCGCTGTCCTTAAGCTCAGCCAAAATTGAAGGGATATGTCAGATTCATGAGTGTGAGTTTGATAAAAGAGGGCAGAGTTTAAGGCAGGTTATCCTCACGGATTTCATCCGAGATGAGCAAGTATCGAATACTGAGAAGATAGGCGAATATAGTTTAGGGGCCTTGCCAGTATTTAAAACATTGAAGATGACGAGTTCCATTCCTGATGATTTAGCTCTAGTGTGTGGGCGTTTTAATCTCGTTCATGTCACTAAAGTAGATTTTATAAATACTAACTTTGCGCTTTCGGCTGATGACTATAAAAAAAGCAGTGTCGATCCCCATTATTTAGAGCTGAGAATCCCAGTCCAAAAAGCGACGCAAGTTTACACAAAGCTATTAATGTTGGGGCAGATTAAAGTTTTGATTGGAACGCGATCTTTACTTGGAGAGGGCTGGGATGCGCCTGTGATAAACTCACTTATTTTAGCGAGTTCAGTGGGATCCTTTATGCAGACGAATCAAATGCGAGGTCGAGCCATAAGGCGAGATCCACATGATCCGGATAAAATCAGTTCTATTTGGCATTTAGTGGCAATCAATCCCAAGTCTTATTCAGGTTGGTTGGATTACTTTGATTTACAGGGGCGTTTTAAAACATTTCCTGGCTTACATACAAAGGACTTAAGGATAGAGACTGGTTTTGAACGATTAGGGACCTTTACACTTAATCATGCGACGGGTTTAAAAGAAAGCTGGAATTTGAAACTTAATAATCGTAAAATGCGTCAAGGTATAGAAACTATTGAAGAGCAAGGAGAGCGTTGGCATCAAGCTTTGGATAGCAAAGAATCCATAAGAATAGTGCCATCTCTTCGAGTATTTAAACAGCCAAACGTTAGACAATATCATTTGCGCTATAGTCTGACTTATTTATTATCTCAATTAACAGGGGCATTTTGGGCTTTATATGAAAGTCGATTTCTTGTGGAACGAGGCGTGGGTTTTCGAGGATTCCTAGTTCTTGTGGTGATCGGAACTTTATTATGGAAATTACCACAGAGTTTGAAGTTACTCAAAATCCTCTTTTCTCATCTTCCCGTAGATGGATCCTTGAAATCTATCGGTAAAGCTTTGTCAGAATCCCTAAGTAAGGAGGGCTTTATAAAAACGCCTCTTCTGGAGCAGGAAATCAGCATAAATAGCAGAGTTGATGGAAGTTTTACCATGGCTTTAAAGGGCTGTAGCTTTTATGAGTCTTCCTTATTTGCGGATGCTTTGGCAGAAGTTTTTTCTTGTGTAGAAAATCCTAGATATCTCATTTCTCGAAAAGCTAAATTTTTGAGTTTTAATCGAGTGGATTATCATGTGGTGCCTTTGAAATTAGCCAGCCAGAAAAAACTTGCGATGAGCTTTTTGGCTAGTTGGGAAAAGTATCTCGGCCCCAGCGAATTGATATACACACGTAGTTCAGAAGGTAAAGAAAAGTTGATTAAAGCAAAAACAAAGGCCTTCTCCTCTAACTTTCGTAAAGAGGTAGAACGCCAAGATTTGTGGCAGTAAGTCTAGTATAAAAAAAGCCTCACGTATAAGTGAGGCTTCTAAGAAATTTATTGAACTTAAATACTATTTCTGTAAGCTAAGCTTTCTTAAACGGCCTTTGAAGTTCCAGTCTTGGACATAGAGATTCAAGTCTTTGTCAAAAGAACAACCATGTGGAGCCGTGAAAATGGCAGGCTTCCAGTCCTTGGGATCTACCTTGTAGCTGTGATGCTCTTTCTTATTTGGATTATCACCTAAGATAGAGACGATTTTGAAATCTTTGTCAAGGATGACACAGCGACCAGATAATTCGGCAACCGCAATATTGTCACCCATGATAGAGATTGCACAAGGGCGACGTAGGTCCTTGATGGGAGTATCGACGTACTTGCCATCCAAAGTCAATCTCTGTAGGGCGCGATTTTCACGGTCTGAAACAATGATGTAGGGCTGATCGCCACGAGTATCAATAGTGAGGCCATGACTAGTGCTGAATGTGCCTTCGCCTTTCCCTCTACCACCGAAAGTCGTCAAGTATTTTTGGTCAGCTGAATAGACGTGAATTAAACTGGTTGCGTAACCATCTGAAACATAGATTCTGCCGTCGGGAGCAACATCAACAGCAGTTGGTGCGTAGCGAGGTTTTGCTTTTTTATAGGCAGGGTGATCAGGGAAGCCGTTGATAGTCCAAATAATCTTGCCATCCAAATCCATTTTACAGACTTTCTTTTGGCTATTGAAAGCGGCATAAATGTATTCTTTGCCATTTTCTTCTTTGAGTTCAAGGCTATGACTAGAATGAGTCTCGGGCCCAAAACCTTTGATGAAATGGCCATCACCACAGAGTTTTACAATGCCGTCTTTTTCATTGGTACTGACGTAAACATTGCCGGCTTTATCCACGGCGACGCCACCATGAGTTGCCCCTAAGTTAGCTTTGCCCGTGGGAGTTTCTCCCCAAGCTAAATCAACTTTATATTTAAAGTTATTTTGGCCAGTGACAAAATCTGCGTCCGTAAAGGGTGCTTGGCTCAATGCGACGGGATTGATTTTGTGACTATGATCATCGTGAGCATAAGTACTTGCGCAAAGTGCAAAGAGTGTGAGTAAAGCAGTTTTTTTCATCTTGTTTCCTATTGTTGATGTCGAGTTAAAAGTTGAATTATAGAGTATTACTTTTGTTCACTCAAGACTTGAGCTTAGTTTTTGGACTGATAAAGCTCTGAATACGATAAGACAGAGTTAGCGCCGCTATTCTTTTTAAGCTCAAGTTTGATCTGATTGTTTTTGATGTACTGAGCTTTGATATAAAGTTCTTTAATTAATATTTGATTCTTGGGGAGATCTAAATTTTGTTCTAAAGTGAAACCATTGATCAAGATATTGATGTTTCGCGGGGAGCCAGGTGAAAGTAAATGGAGTTTTAGTCTATGGTCTTTTTTTGAATCAAGTTTATCATAGACAATGGTCAAAGCCTGAGGATCAAAGGCCATGAGAAGATCTTCTGCTTTAATCTTAGGATCCTTAACAAGATGTTTAGGGCAAGTATAATTCTTAAAGCTACTCTTGATGAGTGCGTTCGCTGCTGTAGATCCAAAATTGTCTTTCCTGATTATCGACCACTCGGCCTGAATGACTTTGTTTTCAATAGGCTTATCGGCTTTTTTGAGTGCAGGACTTGCTTTAGCTTTGATAGGCTCAAGACGAGGGAGCGTCATGTAATTAATATTTAACTTAGGCTTGTTTGCCTTTAATACTTTTACTTGATCCGGACTAATTTTTGTATTGGAGATATTGATTGTTTTTAAAGCAGCTAGATCCGCAATATATTTTGTGTCATCAATTTTAGTATTGTATAGATTGATTTTCTCCAAGTTAGGCAAATGACTAATGGACTGAATAGCCTCATTTGAAATATTAGATGAAGATAAGTTAAGCTCAGTAAGGTTTTTGGCGTCATTTAAGAAATCTAAGTTTTTGATTTCTTCAGTGATATGGCTTAAGTCAAGATCCGAAATGTAGGGTGCAAGCTCTGCTAAAAGTAAGCTTAACTTTACATCGATGTTTCTCTTTCTTAAATTCACTCGCAGTAAAGGACCTTGATTACTAACGCGGGTAATAATAGCTCCTTGTGAATTTAATTCTTGAAGTAAAGCCTCCGGTGCAGGCTTTGCTTTATCAATGAGCATGGCATAACGTGACTGCTCTTTGGGAACGTAAACAAAGTCTGCGAAGTCCGCACCTTGTGCAATCCATTTGTAGATTAATTGAGCTTCAGAAGTACTTAGATGGCGCCCTTTAGGAGGCATTATTTCGTCTTCATCATCAGTGACAGTGAGCGTGTAGAGTAAGCTATCTTTTGGTTTGCCGGCTTCAATAACTTCTTTGATTGAGGCAATTTTGGTGAGGTTGAGATCACCCTTTGTCATGATCCGTCCCTTGCGTCTTAAATCAGGGCCTCCATGACATTTGATACAATTTTGCTCAAATAGAGGGATGAGGTCGTCACCATAAGTAAGTTTTTTCTTTGAGTGTTCACTACTTGCATAGGCAGGAAGTATTAAGCCGACAAAAACTGAAGTAAGTATAATTAATTTTTTCATCTTATGCTAAAACCTTGTGAAGAACGCGTCCAAAAACATCGGTAAGCCTAAAGTCTCGACCTTGAAATGGGTAGGTGAGACGTTCATGATCAAAGCCCATGAGGTGGAGGATGGTGGCTTGCAGGTCATGAACTTCGACCGGATCAATGGCGGCATTATAACCAGTGTCATCACTTTCTCCATAATTGAAGCCTTTTTTGACGCCTGCACCAGCCATCCACATAGTGAAAGCATTAGGACTATGGTCACGGCCGACATATTTTCCATATTTCCCACCGCGGTTTTCACGGAAAGGAGTGCGACCAAATTCACCACCCCAAACCACGAGGGTGTCCTCTAAGAGGCCGCGGGCTTTAAGGTCATTGAGTAAGGCATAAACGGGACGATCAATGTCGCGGCATTTATCAGCAAAGCCTTGGTGCAGGTCAGTTGATGGAGCCGTCCCGTGCGAGTCCCAGCCCCAATCATAGAGTTGAACAAAGCGCACATCATTCTCAATCATTCTCCGTGCGAGCAAGCAGTTGTTGGCAAAGGAGGCTTGGCCAGGCACCGCGCCATAGAGATCTCGAATATATTGAGGCTCTAGGTTTAGATTCATGACGTGAGGTGCTTCAGTTTGCATGCGATTGGCCATTTTGTACTGGGCAATACGCGTGAGAGTTTCGGGATCGTGATGTTTATTGTATTGGATTTTATTAAGTCGATTAATGGAGCCAATAGTTTTCTGGCGGAGTTGGGCATCAATCATTTTTGGATTCTTTGAAAAGAGTACGGGCTCACCTGTACTGCGGCATTGAACCCCTTGATAAATACTGGGTAGAAAACCACTGCCCCAAACACTTTTCCCTGCCGATGGGTTCTTGCCACCAGAGTTAAGGACGACAAAGCCGGGCATATTATTGTTTTCGGAGCCTAGGCCATAGCTCAACCATGAACCTAGGCTTGGACGCCCTAGGAGTTGGTAGCCGGTGTGCATAAGGATTTGAGCTGGGGCATGATTGAACTGGCTTGTGGTCATTGATTTTATCATAGTGACTTCATCAACAATTTTGGAGAAATGGGGGAGACGTTCAGAAACCCAAGTACCGTCTTGGCCATATTGTTTGAAATCTGCTTGAGGGCCCAACATGGTGGGAACACCTTTAGAGAACGCCAATTTTTTTCCTTCAAGTAATTCTTGTGGGCAAGCTTTGCCATCGAATTTCTTTAGTACGGGTTTGTAGTCAAACATTTCTAAATGAGAGGGCCCACCCGCCATGTGTAAGAAAATGACGCGTTTGGCTTTAGGTTGGAAATGCGGAGCTTGAGTCCCGCCAGGGTTATTTACATTGCGACTTCCCTCACTTAATGATGAAGCGAGTAATGACTGAGACGCTAAAAGGCCTGAGGCACCAGACTTAAGGAAACTACGACGGTTGAATGTGTTGTTTGTATTCATTTTCATTTCCTTAAATTTTATTGATGGTTTCATCGAGGTTTAGCATGATGTTGGCGATAACTGTCCACGATTCAAGAGCTTGTTTTTTGTTTTTGACGGTATCGTCATAAATTTCTTTGAGAATGATAATTTCATCATTGCTGGCTTTGCGCGCTAATAAAAGTGCAAAGCCATGATTGATTTTTGCGGAGAAATCACCTTCTTGCTTGTTCATTCTTTCGCCTAATTTTCCGGCAATCTCCAAGAATGCAGGATCATTTAGAGTGACGAGCGCTTGCAAGGGAGTGTTGGTACGAATCCGTCTGGTTGTACAATTTTCTCTACTAGTCATATCAAAAGTTTCCATGGCGGGATAGGGGCTCGTTCTTTTCCAGTAAGTATAAAGAGCTCGTCGATACTGGTCACCATTTTTACTTTCGATCCATTTGCCACCATTGTAAACACTTTGCCATACTCCATCGGGTTGATAGGGCATGACTGAGGGGCCGAGCATTTTTTCATTGAGTAGGCCAGAAGCTTGTAAAGCTTGATCTCGTATTTGTTCTGGGGTGAGTCTGACACGGGGGAAACGGGCGAGGTATTGGTTGCGAGGGTCGCGTTCAACTAAGTCTAAACTAGCTTCAGAACTTCTGCGGTAGGCATCACTTAAAAGAATTTCACGAATGAGTGATTTCATTGACCACTTGTGCGTGTGCATGAATTTATAAGCGAGGTAATCCAAAAGCTCAGGATGACTTGGCTTTTTCCCTTGGGAGCCAAAATCTTCTAGTGTTTCAACTAAACCATAGCCAAAGATTTGTTCCCAAAAACGATTGACCGCCACGCGACTAACTAAGGTATTATCGGGAGAAGTTAACCATTGACTTAAACCTAAACGATTTTTTGGTGCGTCTTTTGGGAAGGGATTCATGATTTTGGGGACTGCGGGAGAAACTTTTTCACCGAGGTCTTCCCAGCTACCTCTAATAAAAACGTGGCTTTCACGAGGCTTCTCAAGCTCTTTCATAATGGGGATTTTTAGGCGAGAGAAGTGTTTGATTCTTCCTTGAGAAGTTTTGATTTTTTTATTGACTTCGGTGAGTTTTTCTTCTGTTAATTGAAGCTCGCTTTTTTGCTCTGGGGCTGATTTTTTTTCTTTCGGTTTTGTGAGCGCGTGGGTAGGCTTAGCTTTATTTATATCTTTTTCTTTCTTGAGCTCTTTAAGCTTGCTACTTAATTGATTTTTTTCTTTGTTAAGTTGATTGAGTATAGCTTGCTCTTTTTTAGTTTTTTCTTTTTCTTGGATAGACTGAATGAGCAGAGTCGGGAATTCGTTTTGTTTATCACTATCGGCAGAATTATTAAAGAAACTCATGAATTGATAGTATTCTTTATGGTCGATGGGGTCATAGGGGTGACTATGGCATTGGACACAGCCAAATGAGGTGCCCATCAAGGCTTCCCAAGTGGTGACAGTACGATCTAATACAGCGGCAACGCGAAATTCTTCGTCGTCAGTACCACCCTCAGTATTGGTTTGAGTATTGCGATGAAAAGCAGTGGCAATGACTTGATCTTGAGTCGGCTTAGGCAGCATATCACCGGCTATTTGTTCAGTAATGAACTGATCATAAGGCATGTTTTTGTTAAAGGCTTTGATTAACCAGGAGCGATAGGGATATATTGAACGGTGAGGGTCTTTTTCATAGCCCATGGTATCTGCATAGCGAGCGAGATCGAGCCACATGGAGGTCCATTTTTCACCAAATTTTGGGTTTTCTAACAAGTAATCGAGCATTTCTTCGTAAGAAGCTTGCTGAAAGCGCAAAAATTCTTCCTGGCTTGGTGGCATGCCAATGAGATCCAAGAAAGCGCGTCGAATTAGCGTGTTTTTATTGGCTTCACTAGTGGGGCTTATTTTCTGCTTAGAGAGTTCCCTATTAATGAATTTATCAATGGCGGTCTTTGCGGGATTCGCAGGAGGCACCGCATTTTTTATGGGCATATAGGCCCAGTGCTCATCCCATTGAGCTCCATCTTCAATCCAGGTTTTAATGATTTGGATTTCATCTTTAGTAAGTGGAGTTTTTTCAAAGGGCATACGCTTAGAGGGATCATCATGAGTGATGAGTTTGTAGAGCATACTCTCTTGAGGTTTACCTGGGACAATACCAATACCATTTTTTGTTTTTCCAAAGGCTTCTTCTTTTGTGATGAGGCTGAGCCCACCAGCTTTTTTTACACCACCATGGCATCCAGTGCAGGAGCGATTGAAAATGGGGCGTATATCGCGGTTAAAGTCGATGTCGGCAATAGCACTTAGGCTAATGCTTAAAGAGACTAAGGTATATTTGAGAAGTCGATTCATAAATTGTGGCCGTATATTTTGTGGTTTGGTTTTATTCTGTTACATACTTTCTAAATATAAATTTTAATACTAAACAAGGTATTCGTAAAAATGAGACAGATATTTCAATGATTGAAATTATTTACTTAAGTTTTTATATTAATTCCAAATTAACTGCCTTAAGTATGTTAATTCCAGGAGTTGTTTAAACGTCTGACTTCAGCGATCATGTGATCGCGGACTCGTTTTGAATAAACATAAACTGAACTTTCTGAGAGCTTTAATTTGTTTGCAATTTCCGCAACAGGGGATCCATCGTTGATCATTTCGAAACAATTCATTGCTTCGCTGTTAAAATCTTTTTGAATATTCTCCCAAGCGGCAGTGCTCACGTGAACTTTCCATTCTTCCTCCGCAAGAGCTTCTACTTGAGGAAGAGTAATATCTTCAATATCGCTATAATTTTTTTCTCGTTTGATTTTTTCTGTCTTTTGTTTTCTAATGAAGTCAATGACTTGGTTGCGACAAATTTTTGAAAGCCAGGTTCGAAAGCGCGCATGGTCTGGTCTGTAGTCATAGTTGGCAATGTTTTTCCATACCTTTAATAGTACGTCTTGACTGAGGTCTTCGGCATCATGATGGTTCATTTTCATAGCACGCATTATTAAATAAATATAACGTTCATACACCTGAGTGAACTCATCCCATGAGTCCATGTTTTGTTGCAAGCGCATCAAGAGCGTTTCATGAGTATTTAAGGATTTATTCATGCTAATAAGTCTCTAAGAAAATAAATTAAAAGATATTGAATTGACCTATTAGCATATTTACTTAATAGATCTCTTCACCTATACCAACGGGGCTAGCAGTGCGGTCTTACACTAATTTGTAAAAAAGAATAAAAATAATATTTCTTTAGTAAAAAATAATTTTAAATGATTTTGGTAAATTTTTCAGTAAACTTTTGTTGGTCGTTTTCTCGGGGAGAAAAACTTGCTCAAGTGTTTTACAGGTTTTGAGGTATGGTACCTGACTATTGGGATTCTTTTCCGGTAAAGTGATTTTTGTTAAGGGTAAGCCGCGGATAGCGACAATATTTCTCCGTAAGTTAGCATGACGCAGGTCGAGTTCTTTGATATTAGTTCTGTAGAGTCCATTGATATCGCTTAATTCACGCGAATCCATTTTTATAAAATCTCCCTCAAAATAAAGTTCTTGCAATGGAGGGTTTTGAAGTTGAAGAACCTCAAGGGCGTACTGACGTCTTTGTTTTAAGTTTAAAAAATGAAGTTTGGGGCTGAAGGTAAACTCGTTTATCATGTTGTAGAGATTGTGAGATGCGTAGGTTCTTACAATCCAAATAATTTCGTCGAAAGATAAATCTTTGCGTCCCTTAAACTTTTCAAAGCATGCTTTACTAGCGATGATATGCTTATTTTTACTTCCAATACCTCCTTGAAGATAGGATTGAATAGAGGCTTCAAATTCAAAAAGACTAGCCTGTAAATAAGCTAAGTTTACATGGGCGGATTTAAGGTTTTGATCAATTTCGATAGCTACTTTTGCTAAGTCAATACCTTTCAACACTTCGTAATCATTGACCAGTGTGTGGGTTAAACTAAGTACTTGAGGTAATGATTCACTAGCAATGAGTTTTTTTAGCTCATTTGTCCTTTGCCATTTTAATAAATTATCTTTGGCTTCTTGCTCGGCCTCTCGTGCCTGTTGAGTCGCAATTTTAGCTTCGAATTCACTCTTTTTTATGGAAATTAGAAAAATACTAGTCGCAGAAATAAGTATGATTGAACTCATTATCATAACGAATGAAACCATCTTATTTCTTTTGACTAAGAGCTTGACTTGAATAAAAAAGCTGGCCCTCTCTACGCTGGTGACAAAACCCCGTAGATAAGAAACTAGATCAGTTCTGAGTTGAGCCACCTGCTGATAGCGTTCATTTGGGTTGAGCTCCATAGCCTTGCAACAAATAGCTTCAAGAGCTACAGGAATATCCCTTTTTGGGCAGAGCTGAGAAGGATTTAAAAAGTCACCTTTAATTGTTTGTTCTAGGACTTCTTTAACCGAGCCTTTGCCTGGTCTTTTTAACGTTAGTATCGTGTAGAGTATGGCACCTAGAGAATATATATCGGATTGAAAACTACTTTCAGAAATAGCTCCTCGCGCTTGTTCAGGGGCATATAGCCTGGGGTTCCGCGAATCAAGCCATCTTGAGTGACAAAGCTTTCGCTAACAATGAGCTCCTCGGTATAATTCTCTTTTTGACTGAGGTCTCTTGCCAAGCCCCAGTCACAAACCATGACTTCACCGAAGTGACTAATCTGAATATTTTCGGGTTTGAGATCCAAATGAATGATTTGTTGTGAGTGAGCATAAGAAACCGCATCGCAAATTTTCACGAAAATATCCAGTAGTTCGCTTAAACTTACGTCAGATTTATTTGCCTCGATTTCTTCAATGAGTTCCTGAAAACTGATGCCTTCAACAAGTTTCATAGTAAAATACACATCTCCAGCTTCGTCTAGCCCTAGGTCGTGTAAAGGAACAATATTGGGATGTTCTAATCGGGCACAAATTCGCGCTTCGCGCAAAAAACGTTCACTCGTCTCACGTCTTGTATCATCTTTTAAAGTGGCTTTCGCAACGGCTCGTCCAGTGAGAGTGTCTTTGACTAAAGACACAGTTTTCATGCCACCTTGGCCGAGTTCAGTTTGATGGGTATAGCGTTCAGTAGAATTTTTTAGCTGTTGATATAGTTTTCCAGAATTTTGCTCATCACAGACGGCATCATCAAAAACTTTTTTCAAATTGCGTTTCACCTGAAACTTTTCAGACATAAGAGGATATCCTAATTCTTTCATTATATGCGCTAGTCTCGCTGGAGCTCATTATAATAGCTTATTTGATGACGACCAAGTATGGGCGCGATAATATCGCTGAACTTAGGGTAGTGAGCTATAGTTTCACACACAAAAAAGCCCTGGGAAACCCAAGGCTTTTTTATGAAGGATTTAGCGTATGATTATTTCTGAAGAACGAATTTTCTTAAGCGGCCAGTAGAATTCCAATCTTGAACGTAGAGGTTGTGGTCTTTATCAAAAGCACAGCCATGTGGAGCAGTGAAAATACTTGGTTTCCAGTCTTTAGCTTTGACACCATAATTGTGATGCTGTTTAGGATCAGGATTATCTCCTAAAATAGAAATGACTTTGAAATCTTTGTCGAGAATAACGCAGCGACCCGATAGTTCGGCTACAGCAGTGTATTCACCCATAATTGAAACGGCACAGGGGCGACGGAGATCAGTGGTAGGGGTATCTACGTACTCACCATCAAGTGTCAAACGTTGAAGTTTGCGATTTTCGCGATCAACGACAATGATGAGAGGTTTTTCACCACGAGTATCAATGGTAAGACCATGATTTGTGACAAATTTACCGCCTTCTTTTCTGCCTACGCCTCCAAAGCTTCTAATGTATTTGCGATCGGGAGAATAAACGTTGATAAGGTTAGTTGCATAACCATCAGCGACGTAAATTCTACCATCTGGAGCTACATCTACCGCGGTCGGCTTATAACGAACTTTCTCTCCTTGATAGGCTTTGTGAGCTGGAGGTCCCTGAATAGTCCAGATTATATTTCCATCTAGGTCAATTTTACATACTTTTTGATGATTGTTGAAAGCCGCATAGATAAACTCTTTACCATTTTCTTCTTTTAAGGCAAGGTTGTGACTCATCATAGTTGGCTTACCAAAAGTTTTAATGACGTGGCCATCACCACAAAACTTTATGATACCATCACCCGTTTGAGTACTTACATAGACATTGCCAACTTTATCAATGGCAACGCCACCATGAGTGGCTCCAAGAGCGGGTTTGCCATTTGGAGTTTCTCCCCAAGCAAGGTCAACTTTATAAGTGAATTTCCCTTGGCCAGTTACATAGTCGGCATCGACGAAAGGTGCTTTTTGTAAAGCTTCGGGATTGATTTTATGGCTATGTCCTTCATGAGCCATAGAGGAGAATGAGGCAGCGAGTAAGCCAAGTGTGAGTAGGTGTTTCATAATAAGCCTTTTTAGTTTATTCAATGATTGAAATTATATAGCCAGAATTCTATTTGTGAAACTGGAATTCATTTTTTAGATTAAAATATCTTTAACAATATTAGCGCCTTCAACGCCAGTGAGTTTAAAATCTAGTCCTTGGAATTTGTACGTGAGACGATTGTGGTCAATGCCCAGTTGATTAAGGATCGTGGCATTTAAATCGTTGATATGGATGCCATCTTTAACAACGTTATAGCCAAATTCATCAGTTTCACCATGAACGATACCTGGCTTGACGCCGCCACCAGCCATCCACATAGTGAAGGCCCTTGGGTGGTGATCGCGACCGTAATTTTCACGAGTGAGTTTACCTTGGCAGTAATTAGTGCGACCAAATTCACCACCCCAAACTACGAGGGTATCTTCGAGTAAGCCATTTTGCTTGAGATCTTGAATGAGTCCGTAGCAAGCTTGGTCAATATCTTTACACTGATTAGGTAAATCGCCGGCAATATTATGATGTTGGTCCCAGCCACGATGAAATATTTGAACCATGCGAACATCGCGTTCAACCATACGGCGCGCAAGTAGGCATGAAGCGGCAAACGTTCCTTTTTTATGGACATCGGGACCATACATTTCAAGAGTACTTTTCTTTTCTTTGCTGGTATCAGTGAGTTCAGGAACAGAAGTTTGCATACGGAAAGCCATCTCATACTGGGAGATACGCGTATTGATTTCTGGATCATTGACATCTTTGAAATGCTTGCGATTCATGGCTGCCAGGCTATCGAGCATATTGCGACGCGTCGATGAATTAACTCCTTTGGGATCGGAGAGATAAAGTACGGGGTCGCCCTGTGAACGGAAGCCGATACCCTGATGTTCCGAGGGTAAAAAGCCCGATCCCCAGAGACGTTGATAAAGCGCCTGGGCATCTTTACGGCCAGTCCATGAAGGGGTCATGGCGACATAGGTAGGAAGGTTTTTATTCATGCTACCCAGGCCATAGGAAAGCCAGGATCCCATGCAAGGACGACCAGGGATTTGATTGCCGGTTTGGAGGTAGGTTATCGCGGGGTCGTGGTTAATTTGCTCGGTATGCATGCCCTGCATGATGCAGAGATCATCGACCATTTTAGCAGTGTGTGGCATGAGTTCACTTACCCAAGCGCCAGATTGGCCGTGTTGCTTGAATTTGAATTTCGAAGGAGCCAAAGGGAAGCGAGATTGGTTAGCCGTCATGCCTGTGAGACGTTGACCATTACGAATCGATTCCGGAAGGTCCTTATCAAACATTTTTTCGAGTGTCGGTTTATAGTCAAACATGTCGAGTTGTGAGGGAGCACCTGCCATACAGAGCCAAATTACGCGCTTGGCTTTGGGTGCAAAATGTGGTAAGTCAGGAAGTCCGATATCATCACTCGTTTTGACAGTCGTTTCTGAGGCATCAGTATTGAGTCCCATGAGGCTGAGAGCGCCTAGACCGAGTGTTGAGTTAGAAAGGAATTGGCGTCTATTTTGAAGATTATTAAATTGATTAGCTAAATTCATAATTTATTCCTTTGTTATAACTTCATCGAGGTTGAGTAACTGACTACTTAGCATCGTCCATGCAGCTAGTTGAACGGGATCGAGTGTTGAGTCGTATTTGCGTTCGCCATGACTTAGTAAGTCCTTAGCGGCATCCTTGTTTTGAGTATAGAATTGCTGATGTTGATTTAAAATGTCTTGCATGAGTAAGATCTCATCGGCTTCGGCATTTCTGGAGCTCAGTTTTCTGAAAATCAAATTTAAGCGTTTATCGTTTTCCTTAGATGATTTGAGAGTGTTTTCTGCTAGCATGCGAGCGGCTTCTAGGTACTGAGTATCATTCATTAATTGTAAAGCTTGGAGAGGTGTATTGGTACGTTCACGACTCACTGAGCATGTCTCTCGATTGGGTGCGTCAAAATTGCTCATCATTGGTGCGGGGGCTGTACGCTTCATAAAAGTGTAGAGGCTCCGTCGATAAAGCCCGTCGCCTTTGTCCGCTTTGAAGTGGCGTGTATCTGATTTAGAGTAGGCGACCGCATTCCAAATTCCAGCTGGTTGGTAGGGTTTGACTGATGGACCACCGACTTTCTCTACGAGTAGACCTGAACTAGCAAGAGCATTGTCTCTAATCATTTCAGAGTCGAGTCGAAAACGTGGTCCACGTGAAATTAAACGATTGTAAGGATCTATTTCTAATTTCTCATCATCTATGTAACTGTTTTGGCGATAACTAGCTGACATAAGCATGTATTTCATGAGAGCTTTTATATCCCAGTCACTGTGAATGAATTTGTATGAGAGGTGATCAAGTAGCTTGGGGTGCGAAGGGAATTCACTCTGTGAGCCAAAGTCACCTGCAGTTTTAGATAAACCGGTGCCAAAAAGTTGCTGCCAAAAACGGTTGACAGTGACGCGTGAAGTGAGTGGGTGATCTGGTAAGAAGAGCCATTTTGCAAAAGTGAGACGATTTCCTGGTCCTTCGGGTAAGTCAGGTAAGAAAGCAGGGACGCCGGGTTCAACTTTCTCTTTACGTAGATCATATTGACCACGATCTAGAATATAGGCACCACGAGGAGTGGCACGTTCTTGCATGATCATCGTTGTTGGTACAGATTTGAGAAAGTTAGTTCTTTGGTTATTGGCGGCGTTTAATTTTTTATCGGCCTTTAGAGCGGCGGGATCTACGTGTTGACGGTAGTAAGTATACAATTCCTTAATGCGCTTATTTTCTTGGGCTTGGTCCTTTTTAGGAGCGAGAAGATGTTTAATGGGGTACTCACCATACACACTAGTAACTTGCACTGGATTCAGTTCTTTGTTAAAAAAACGTAAGTCACTAATTTTACCTTTAAAACCAGGCTGTGTTTCACGTCCGCCAATAAATAAAGATTTTTCATTTTTGATGGTTTTACTTAGGTTGTTATTACTAGGACGGCCCATTGTTTGAGAGCGACCATTGAGGTAAATTTTTATTCCATTAGCTTTTCCACTTCCATTAGATGTAACAAAAATATGATTCCATCGCTTAGCTTTTAAATTATTTTTTTTCGTCCCAACTTTTAAGGCATTTCCGGGCCATTCATTAATGACGTGGATGGTGATGTTGCCACCTGCTAGCCAGAGATCCCAACCGCGAAGATATTGAGCATTATCCATTGTCGAGATAAGAGCTCCCGTGAACTCGGTTCCGTAAACCCAAAGGCCAAAAGAAAAGGGTTTATTAAACTCAAATCCAGGATTTACTAAGCTTTCATAAACAGATTTTTTATCAAGTATAAGCGATTTTTTATCATCCTCGATAGCAAAAATAGGCGATTTTTTTGGTTTAAATTTCTCCTTTGTGAACTCAAGGCTATTATCAGCAATGGGAGCCGGAGCAGGCTTGAGCGCCTTTGCATTTTTCGACCATTCCAAAAACTGAGGGTCTTTATTATTATTAGGAGCTACTTTTCTTAATTTGGTGATTTTAGCTAATAAATCTTGATCCTTTTTCTTTTGCGCATCATTCATCACGTGAATGATCGGTGGAGTATCTTTACGATTTCCATCCATGGCATTTTCGGTGATGTTGTTGAAAAAGGCGGTCATTTGATAGAATTCTTTTTGAGAGACGGGATCAAACTTATGGTCGTGGCATGCAGCGCAGCCCGTTGTGAGGCCTAGCCAAACAGCAGAAGTAGTTGATGTTCTATCTACGGCATATCTCACGTAATATTCTTCGGCAATTGAGCCGCCTTCACTAGTAGTGACATTGCAGCGATTGAAGCCTGAAGCAATTTTTTGATTTAAGCTTGGAGTGGGCAATAAGTCACCAGCTAATTGTTCAATAGAGAATTGATCGAAAGGCATGTTTTGATTGAAGGCATTGATAACCCAATCACGGTAGGGCCACATTTCACGATAGTTATCTAGGTGAAGGCCATGAGTATCCCCATAGCGGGCTGCATCGAGCCAGAAGCGACCCATGTGTTCGCCATAAGCTTTTTTGGTTAAAAATTTATCGATCTGTTTTTCGTAGGCGTCTTCGGAATCGTTTTTTAAGAAAGCATCTAATTCTTCAATGCTTGGCGGCAGTCCTGTAGTATCGAAGCTTAACCTACGTAGAAGTTTTTCTTTGGGGGCTTGTGTATTGGGCTCAAGCTTTTTTTCTTGTAGTTTGTTGAGAACGAAATTATCGATGGCGTTAATGGGCCAATTTTGATCAGTAACTTTTGGAGTTTTCGGATTTTTGATGGGAGTAAAAGCCCAGTGTTCTTCGTATTCAGCACCTTGTTCAATCCATTTATTGAGAAGATCTTTTTCATACGGGCTTAAAGTTTTATGTGATTCGGGTGGGGGCATGATCTCATCTTCATCTCGTGCATGAATGCGTTCAATGAGAGAGGATTGCTCAGGATGGCCAGGGACGATGGCGTATTTTTCACGACGTTTACTAAGGTTTTTTGTCGCCCCAGCAAAACTGTTTAGAAAGAGCCCCGCTTCCACGGTGTCTTTGTCATTGCCGTGGCAATGAAAGCATTTATCGGATAAAATAGGTCGAATATGAGCATTAAATTCTACAGTTTCAGGGAGAGGATTTTTGTCTTCTGACTGAAAGAGCGCACAGCCACTGCCAATAATTGTAGCTGTAAGTAGAGCTGTGTAATAAATGTTCTTCATAATTATTATCCTTGAATTCAACTAAAATTTTAATGGTACTAAACTATCGTTTCTAAAACTGTAGATCTGCCTAACTTTTCGTAAACAAGTACATTTTTTTAATCCTGTGTAGTTCTCTGTGGCTAGGTGATTATTGTATTAAAACATCCTATATATCTTATTTTATATTTAAAAAATTGTATTTTTTAAATTTTAATCAATGAAATAATCTTATATAAAACCATAAATTTTAAATTTGTCCACTTAGACTCTCTATAAATTCATTGATTGAATGATTTTACGGGTTTTATGGTACTAATTCTTCAAATTGTATAATTTTAGTAAATATATACCTTTAATTTATTCATTGATTGAACTTTAGTATAGTATTGAAGTCAATCAGTGAGTATTGAAAAAATAAGGTGGGGGATTACTATCCAGTTATGAATGATTTACAGAAAAGTATGAACCAGCAAAGTGCAGCTCAATATAACCGCCAGCAGGTCTTGAGACTCTTGAGAGTCAATAGGGGACTAAGTCGTGTTCAGTTGTCTGAGCGTACTCAATTACAGAATTCAACCATGTCATATATTATCCGAGATTTTATTAATCGTGGAGTCGTGGTAGAAGGTGAAAAACTCGAGGGCGGGGCTGGCTATAAGAAGCAGACATCGCTTGTAGTTAATCCTGGATTGGGTTGGGTTATTGGCATAGTTGTGCAAAATGTTTATGCTGAGTTAGTTAAAGTAGATTATGCAGGTGAGATTATTGACTCATGTAATTTTGAGGTAGATCCAGATATTACGACTTTACCTGCGTATCTTAAAAATCGTTTAGAAAATTGGTTTAAAGAACGAGGCTGTCCACCTGGACCTCTCAAAGGAATATGTTTGGGCTTGCCTGCAATTGTGGATCATAGTTCAGGAAGTATAAAAAGCTCCTCGTTTTTTAATGTTCAGAATTATCCTATTGCGGCTGAGATGAAAAGTCTTTTTCCAGGTGCTGAAATCATGATTGATAATGATGCGAGGCAGGCAGCTATGGCCGAATTAGTGCACAAAGATACCGATTCGGGTAATTTTTTATTTTATTATATGAACTATCAAAAAGTAAGTAAGGGAGTTAAGCCTTGTAGCTTTAGTTCCGTGATGTTTGTGAATGGCCAAATGCTCAATGGAGCCAATTCGTCGGCAGGTGAACTGTCTGGAGTCTTGAAACCGCATGATCCACCTTTCCTTTCTTTAGAGGAATGGGACTTGCTGCAAGACCCTGATGGTGAATTGAGTCCAAGTTTAATGAGTTTAGGTTTATGGGTGTTGCCTTGGTTAGAAGCCTTGAGTTGTTATTCTGATCCAGAAAGTGTGGTTATGGGTGGTGCTTTGAATTGGCAAAATAAGAAACTCTTTAAGATGATTAATGAGTATTTAGCGAATCGCCTGCAGACACTAGGTAAGAACCCAATAGAAGTGCGTCGAGCCAACTCTCCTGTGCAGAGTGTTGCTTATGGTGCAGCGAGTTCTCTCTTAGATCACTTATCAAAAGAACTTATACAAGCTTAAGAACTAAGCGTTGAAGTTTGTGGTACTCAGTTGCAATAGCGCTGTGATTCATTTTACTATTTATAATAGAACTACTCATACTTGATTGAGGCAGTGATGTAATAATTCTTGCTCTGAACTCATACTTCATAAATCTTATCTCTTTAGGCATAAAAAAAGACCGCAAGAAGCGGCCTTTTTAAAATTCATAAGTTAGATCAACTTAGAATTGTGCAATCACGTTGTTGATTTGACCAACGAGTTTGTCAGAAGCTTTCTGTTCGAGAAGGTTTGCTTCTTCGCAACGGATGTTCTTTTTGAAAACTGTAGTGATTTGATCGCCATCAAAGTTTTGGACAAATAATCTCCAAAGCTTTCTGCTTTCTGTTTCGCCATTGTTACGAAGGCTTTTTTTAGCGCGGCGGCTTACATAGTTGAGCGTAATAGAAAGTCTGCCAGCGGCAAATTTTTCTTGTATCTCGGCCCAAGTTAGTCCTGAGGGAAGTTGTTCCATCATTCTCTCCAACTTTGTTAGTTAATAATATTTCGGAATCGTCAGTATAAATAGCTTTTGCTTATAAACAAGCTTAGTTGAGTTCTTTTTTTATGCTAGTGAGTAATTTATGCATATTGTAAGCATTAGAAAAGTTCGGTTCTAGGGTGTTGTCATTTTTGCGTATGGCATTGATGAAGCTACGCCAGATATTAGGGCCTTGCGGGCAATCGACTTCAGACCAGAGGCCGTTCTGACGATCGGGGCCAGTACAGATCCTAAGGCTTGGTTCGCCATCCTTGATTTTGAGTGAGAGTCCACCTTTGTCACCATAGACGCGTAGTCTTAGTGAGTTGACTTCTCCAGTTGCCCAGCGACTTAAGTGAAATGAGCCAAGTGCGCCCCCTTTCATTTCGGCCATGATAACGGCAGAATCACTGGCGTCTAATTGAGTGTCGCCCAGGCGGTTTCCGGGAACATCTTTACGAAAAGATCTTTTACAGGCTTCGATTTTACTTATATCTCCAGCGATAAATGAGACGCAGTCAAGTAGTGTCAGACCTAAATCATCAATCACACCATGGCCGCCAAATTTTTGGGTCATTCGCCAGAGTAAAGACTCGGAAGTTTTCCAGTTGCCCTGAGTTTGTGTACTGAGCCAAGATTGTAGGTAACTGGCTTCAATATGCATAATTTTTCCTAAGCGACCAGATTTGACTAAGTTTGCCGCTTTGTGTACTTCTGGAATGCCTCGAGTTTCATAAGAGACTAGATTGATGATGCCGGCTTCATGAGCTAAGCGCGACAGTTTAGCGGCATCCCTCGAGTTGTTGGTGAGTGGACGTTCACATAAAATGTGAATTTTGTACTGGATAGCTGATCGGCAAGCTTTGAGCTGAGCGTGAGGAGGGACCGCCACAATGAGAGCATCTGGTTTTTCTCTTGTGAGCATATCTTCTATGTTCGGGTAAAAGGTTTTGATGCCATGCCTAAGTGAAAAGTCTCTTGCTTTCTTGTGGGATATATCACAACAAGCACAGAGGTCTACACCGCGGATATTTTTGAGTTCTGTCGCATGTAAATCTGCAATGGCCCCAGTTCCAGTTATTGCTATACGAAGGCTCATTGATAAGCGTCCTTAGTCTTGACAAAGAAGAGCTGCCAGTTAAATTGAGCGAGTTTTAAAATCATAATTTATAAGTGAGATCAATTTGATGAAATTTTTGAGGAAGTTATTCCTAGTGTTTATATTGTCAGCCTGTTTTTTTGAAGTACAGGCGCAGGTTCAGTACGGTTTGTCATTTGATCGTAAAAGATACCTTCAATACGAGAAAATCCAAGTGACCTTTACGGTGGTTAATAATTCAGGGACTCGCTTAGCTTTTGGCGCGAATGAAAGAAGTGGTAAATTAAAGCTCCTTGTCGTTGATCCAGAAAATCGCCTGATCCCTGCTTATGATGTAAAATTCAATCCGATGAATGGTTTGGTTTTGGCTGCGGGTGAGACCAAGTCTTTAGTGTTTAACATAAATGAACACTTTTCTTTGACGCGCTTAGGGGATTTTAAAGTGTCAGCGTCAATGACCCATCCGACTTTGACTGGCTTGGCTTTTGAGACGCCGCAAACGACTATCTCAGTTCAATCAGGGACGATGCTGAAGAAAAAAACCTTTGGTGTGGTCGATTTGGAAGATAGTAATATGATACACGCTAGGAGTTATGAGATTATTGCTTTCAAAGAGGAAGAAGGGGATATTGTCTGCCTAAAAGTGTATGATAAGAAATGGGTTTATGCTCTTTTGCGTTTAGGGCCCTATGTGACGGGTGTTAAGGTTAACCATGATGTTGATACCTTCTCTAATATTCATACAATGATTCAAGTGAAACCTCGCGTATTTATTCATATGGTTTTTTCAGATACGGGTGCGATTAAACAGTTTATAGTCTATCGAGCAACATTCGAAAATGTTCCAATCATGACGCGAGATTCAAAACTCGGGACGGTGCGGATTTTTGGTGGCGAAAAACTCGTTGAAGGTGAAGATTTCATTCGTGTAGGTAATACACTCGAGTTACGTAACGTGGATGCTGACCTTAATTAATATGGATCATGATACAATTGCAGCGCTAGCAACCGCTCCCGGAGGGAGTATAGCGATCATTAGAGTTTCAGGTGAAGACGCACTTAGTATTGCCGGCAAGGTTTGGCGCGGTCAAAATGTTTTAGAGATCAATGAACGAAGATTAGTCTTGGGTCAAATGTTTGATCCAGAGACTGGTGAAGCCGGTGATCAAGCAATGGCAGTGTATATGAAAGGACCGCATACCTATACAGGTGAAGATGTGGTTGAATTTCAATGTCATGGTGGGAATTTCACAGCAAAGCATACCTTGATGTGTGCACTAAAGGCTGGTGCGCGTGCTGCGGAAGCGGGTGAATTCACCAAGCGAGCCTTTGTTAATGGCAAGTTGGATTTGACGCAAGCAGAAGCGGTAATGGATGTGATAAGTGCTGGTTCTGAGAAAGCTATGCAAATAGCAGTTAATCAGCTAAATGGTCGTTTTGGTAACGAGATTCGCGGAATGTATGATCAGTTATCTGATTTATTGGCCGAATGTGAAGTTCGCATGGATTTTGTTGAAGAGGATTTGAATTGGACACCTTCTGAGATGATGAATAAGACTCTGAATCATTCAAGTACATTAATGAAACGCTTACTCGAAGGTCGTAAAGATGGAGAAGTTTTACGAGATGGGGTGAAAGTTATTATTGGCGGTCCTCCAAATGCGGGGAAGTCTAGCTTGATGAATCACGTATTAGGTCGAGATAGAGCGATAGTTACTGATATAGCAGGAACCACTCGTGATACTCTGGAAGAGCATACAAGGATCCGTGGGATCCCTTTGAAAATCACTGACACTGCTGGTATTAGAGAGGCAGATGATATCGTAGAGAAGACGGGTATTGAGCGAAGTAAGCAGGCTTTAGGTGAAGCGCAGTTGATTCTTTGGTTGATGGATTTATCAAAGCCTTTGAATGAGCAGTTACCACCAAATGACTTTAAACTTGATGCACCACTTATTATTATTCTAAATAAAAGTGATATAGCCATCGATCAGGAATTGCCTTCTTTTTTTGAAGAGGCAAAAGCTTCTTCAGTTAGGATTTCAATCAAATCGGAAGATAATCTAGATCGCTTGTATGATTTGATCGAAGAAGCGGTGTGGCAGGAAGATCATCATCATATACCAGACGTTGCGGTGAATGCTCGTCATAGTGTTCTTTTAGAGCAGGCAGTTGAACAGATTGGAGACTGCCAGGCTTGTATAGATAGTGAAGCGTGGGAACTGGTTTCAGTGCACTTGCGCGGGGCTTTGGATCCCTTAGGAGAGATTCTAGGTTTAACACTAATGCCTGATATACTGCATACGATTTTTGGTCGTTACTGTATTGGCAAATAATTAATTGTAGAGAGAATTGATTTCCTCTGCAATAATTTGTATACCTTTTTCAACAAGTGAGTCTTCACTCGAGTAGGTCATGCGTATGCATTCGTGCCTGTGAGGCCAGTTATCTTCTTTGAGTCCTGGGAAGAAGTGATGGCCGGAAACGACGAGCACATTTTTATTTTTTAGGCGTTCATAGAGCTCTTGAGAGCTGATGGGGAGATTTTCAAACCATAGCCATAGGAACATGGCGCCTTCTGCTTTATGGATATGCCAAGGTATATCTGGAGGCAGGTGAGTGTGTAATAATTTGATGGCCTGAGTCGCTTTTTTTTGGTAGTATGGCTTAATGACTTCTGAGCTGAGTTTTATGATATCTTGTGTTTTGATGAGATCTAAAGCTAGTTCTGCTCCAAAGCTACCTGGAGCTAAGCTCATTACTGAGTTCATAGAAGCTAAGGTGTTAATGATGGGTTTGTCAGCAATAACAATACCCGTTCTTGCGCCTGGCATTCCCAATTTAGATAAGCTTAGGCACATGACAAGAGATTTGTTCCAGCGGGATTCTATATCCGTGAAAATAATACCTGGGAAAGGTGCACCGTAAGCATTGTCAATAATGAGTGGTATATCGTGTTCTTTAGCAATTTCTTCTAGTTGTTTAATTTCGTCATCAGTAATGACATTGCCGGTGGGGTTAGTGGGGCGAGATACGCAGATTGCGGCGATGTCTTCATCGATCGCGAGATTATCAAAATCGACGTGATATTTAAAGGTGTGTTTGTCTATGTGTTCAATTTTAGGACGTCGAGAAGTGAAGACATCATCTTCAATGGCAGCGTCGCCATAGCCAATGTATTCTGGAGTGATGGGGAAGAGGATTTTTTTTACTTGTCCGTTGCAGTCACTGCCACCAAAAATATTAAAGAGAGAAAAGAAAGCGCTTTGGCTACCAGGCGTAAGGGCAATGTTATCTTCGTCGATATCCCAGTCATATAAATTGTTGAGAAGCGCCGCTAGAGCCTGACGAAATTTCAAGTTTCCCTTTGGGCCATCGTAGTCGCCTAGCATAGTCTCGAAATGAGATTCTGAATTTAGAAGAGCCGTCATACTTTTGCGTAAATAATTTTGAACTTCAGGAATGTGGCTGGGATTGCCTCCACCCATCATGATCATGTCTTTATTTTCGCTTAATGCTTTACCTAATTCGTTCATGAGTTCGACGATGCCGATGTTAGAGGAGAATTTGTTGCCTAGGCGTGAAAGTTTCATAGTAGTCTATATAGGGATATTTGAGTTAGAGATTTTTGCGGGTTTTCTAGTGTCATAAATGGCTAAATAAAAAGGCCGGTTAGAAACCGGCCTTTTTAACAAGTGTTTAGCGTTTATTTTTTGCTATACGTCCAGGTGACTTCACTTGTTTTTACTTGGCTCAATTGATTCATGCTACCAATATGAGAAACCTCGATATATTCCATGCTTTCTTCAGGAGACGTTACTTGGAAGTTAGTATTCTGCTCACATACTTCCTCTCCTGCGATGACCGTGGCTTTAGCACTGAGAGTAAAAGAAGGGTAGCTCATGCGTAGGCTGGCCGTGTGAGAACCAATCTTCCAGCCATCATTACTTGGTGCAGGAACTTTGAAGCTGATAAATTCATCTTGAACAGTAGGTTCTGCTAGTTCACCATTAAACATGACGTATCCACTTGGGTGCATTTCAGGGAAGATGCTTTTCCCAAGAGTTATATTACTTGGTCG
This sequence comes from Lentisphaera profundi, assembly GCF_028728065.1. GTDB lineage: Bacteria > Verrucomicrobiota > Lentisphaeria > Lentisphaerales > Lentisphaeraceae > Lentisphaera > Lentisphaera profundi. Next base: position 750,707 of record NZ_CP117812.1, read on the forward strand.
TTTAAATTGGGTGAATGTGGCAGGACCCACGCTGAAGTTGTGCTTGGCTTTGCCTTCTTGAGCAAGAAGTTTAGTCGCAACAATTAATTGATTGTGTTTGACTTCAAAAGTTCTTTCTATTGCACAGCCAAAGTTAGCATTAGCACGACTAGTAAGGATTACTTTTCCGAGAGAGGCGGTGAGTTCAGCGGCAGGTGCGCCATCGAATTCATAGGCAGGAGGAAATTCTCTCTTAAGTAGCATGTGATTGAGCTCTACAGGAGCAATCCATACGCGTGATCCGCCGATATCATTCCAGTGATTAATTGTATCATCACGAGAAAAGCTCTGTCCAGCAATATCTTCGTTTACCCAAAGAGCGTTTTCTTTGCCGCCAGGTGTGCCTAGGTAAACAACTCTTCCTACTTCAGGAGAAACAATGATTTCTAGTTCTTTACTAGCCAAACTTATGCAGTTTTTCCAACCCATGAAATCAGTGAATGTGATAGTCGCATGGCCTTTTTCTAGCATGTCAGGTGCTTCTGTGTGGGTCATTGCAATTTTATCAAATTCTTTGATTTGACCTTTCAGGGGAGTGACATCTAAAACATTACGTTCAGCAGGACTGTTATATATAGTGCCTGGAATATTGTTTGTAGCTTTTTGGTGAGAGTAGTATTCGTTCTTCGTTTCAGAGATGACTTGTCCCTCATTACTCGTAATGGTGAGAGTATTCGGTTTTGGGTTAAAGTCAGCGATTACTGTCTTTGGTTTATCAGCAATAATATCTACTTCAGCATTTTCAATTTGGGCAGTTTGGATATCTCCGGCCCAAAAGAAAGTTTCGCCATCTTTTACAGGAACGGTGATGTTGTCAATTGAATCACCCTTGTTGAGCCAGTAGGTGCCTAGGAGTTCTTGGCCATCGCCAGACTTCTTGATAACTTTGACAAGAACTTGTTCTACCCAATTAACATTAATTTCTTGATCAGAATCAAGGACGGTAGTGCCGGTAGCAGGAACAGCAAGGAAGCGAATACCTTTGATGTCTTCAGTAGGAGAGCTAACTGACCAAGTGACTTCAGAACCACGAGCGTGGAGTCCTGTGCCAGTGATTTCGCCGTGTGCACTATTTATTTTAAGATCGAACTCTTTCTTCAAGAAAATAGCTTTTGCATCGACGCCACCATCAACAGCAATTGTGACGGGGTTTGTTTGTGAGAGCTCATCGCTAATGCCTTCCCACTTTACGAACTCATAGTTATCGTCTTTAGGAGTGGCCATTAGAGTGATTTCTTCGCCGTGATTCATCCAGCCTGCAGGAGATTCGACGCTGCCGTTGCCATTGGAAGTACTTTGGACGAGGAATTCATGTTCCCATACTAAAGAGATTTTTTTATTGTCATCTAATACAGCAGAACCTGTCTTCTCACGAGCGACCATACGTTCTGTTTCGTTAAGAGCCACAGGAGAGTTTACTGACCAGGCAACTTTTGAGCCACGGCCGTATGTACCAGAGCCTACGGGTTCACCGAATTTACTATCTATTTGAAGCTTTACGTTATTAGAAAGGAAGGCCGCTGCAATATTTCTTGGGCGATCCATCTTTATAGTAATAGTATCACCAGTGATTTCAGCGCCTTCGGTATCACCGATCCATTCATTGAATGTGGCATTGTCATCGTTTTTAGCTTTGATTGTAACTGAGTCGCCAACTTTGACCCATTTATTTTGTATAGAAACAGCGCCGTATCCCTCAGGATTGTCTGCTTTTACGTGGAGGGCAAATTGTTTTTCGTATTGAAGGTTGATTGAACGGCTATCAGACATGTCCATTTCCACTGCTACATCAGGTTTAATGTGACGTGTAATTGCAGGGTTGTTTTTCCAGTCTTCACCGTAGCGTGCAGTTCTTTGCTCAGGAGTCAAGAAATTGACGTCTCTCACGTCGTAGACTTTAGTTGTAGGTATAGCGGCATTTTCAGCAGCTTTATTTTGTTGTTCAGCATTATTACTTTGGCAAGCGCTAAGTGCTACCGCCACTAAAGCAGAAGTAAATGTACGTTTAATCATCGAGTTACTACTCCACAGAGTTCATTATTGACACGTTCTTTTGATACAAATTGTATTTGATATAAATAAAATTTACCAGTCTGAGTATAAAATGCTATCTCTTTGTAAAAAAATCCGTGGCAGTATTATCATTTTTTTCACTAAGATGTATGATTTTGGATGAATAAATCCCTTCCGAACAAAATTAAGCAAGAGTTTATGAAATTAAAAACTCGAGGCGGACGTCGCAAATCTGAGTATTTTCTTTGCGAGGGTAAGCGCTGTTGTGAAGAAGCCATGCAGTATGCAAAGGGCGATATCTTTTGTCATGTAGTGCTCGATGAATCTGATCTAAAAGATGAATATCAGCATGAATATGTACTATTAGATAAAGAGATTGCGGAGTTAAGTTTAACGGAAAATCCTCAAGGCGTGCTGTTGTTAATGCGACGACCAAGGCAGTACGATTTATTGCCAAGTGACCTGAAGCCATTTGTACTAGTATTAGATGGTATAGCAGAGCCGGGGAATATGGGGACTATGCTACGAACCGCGCTATCTGTAGGTTTAAGTAAAATAGTATTGACTTCTGGGACTGTGGATCCTTATAATGCTAAAGCTGTGAGAGCTGGTATGGGCGCTCAGTTTAGATTGGATTTTGTCTTTGTAGATTCTTTGGCGTCTTTAGCCGAATCGTTTGCTCATAATAAATTTTGGCTTACGAGTCCGCGAGCTGAGATTTCTCTCTATGATAAGGATTTTGATTTATCAGAAAGTTTTTTAGTCTTTGGTGAAGAAGGAGATGGGATTAAAGATTTTTCTATGGGAGAAAGGGTGACGATACCGATGCCAGGTGAAACGGAGTCATTAAATGTAGCTCAAGCGGCAACGCTCTTTTTGTTTGAAGGAGTGCGCCGTAAATTGGTTTGAGCGAAGGCTAAGAATTACTTATCCTTGTTTACCATATCAGTTACTAATTGTTGGATCTCGCTTTCTGTGATTTGAGCTGAGAGGCGTAGTTGAGGCGCCGTATTTAAGAATTTAATACTTTGACGCATTTCTTTGGGAATAGGGCTGAAACCAATAAGGGTGCGTAGCATATTTTCAGTACTATTACATGCTTCGATATTATTGAAATCCCCTGTTAAATCGATTTCTAATGATTCTTTTAAAGTCGCTTTTCCTGAGAGCTTTTTAATATCTTTGAGCTGAGGGGGTAAGAGCTCACTCTGTATTATTAGTAAAGACAGAGCATGAGAAAAATCAATTTGTGAGGCTAAAGGTCTGATCGCAGTTTCCCGCTTACTGAGGGTCGCTAATAATTCATTTTGTTGACCGATGAGGATTATACGTGGACTGACTTGAGTACAAAAACGACTTTCTTCTTTTCGGGAGATACGGAAGATATTTTTGTTTTCAAAAAGGAGGCGCTCTCCGCTGAATTTAGCTGATTTGTTGATTAGGAACTGTTCGTAGTACTCATCGAGATTAATCGCTTCGTTAAGAGTTAGGATATACATTTCATTCGCACTAAGAGAGACGGTGATCTTATCAAAATTCTCAAATGTGATTTGCAATTCTTTCAGAATTTTGAATTCTTTGTTTTTTCCTATCTTAAGCGCTAGAAAATCCCTCGCACTAGGAGCATTAATTAAACTTTTGAGATTGAAATTCACAAGGCCAAAAGCTTTAGGATCGATAAAATCCTGGGCATGGACTTTTTTTATAGTTTCAATTTTGTTGTTCTCTTTGCAAGAGAAAAAAAGGATCGGGCTAATGGCGAGTAGAATAAGTGGGTAAAGTTTCATAGTAATAATAATAATGTTTAAATTGCGTGGCAAGCTAAGCTCTGTTTCGGCTAGCTACAAGGGATTTAGCCTTTACTTTAGTCGGAATTATTGAGAGGGCCTTATTAATGTTAGCAGATCGTGATTATATAAAAAGTTCTAGTAAGGGGCATTGGCCTCTTATTAAAGTGCTTGTGGGCGTTTGTTTACTTATTAATATAGCGGTGTTTTTGTCTGACGGACGCTTATGGGAAGTATTTGCTCTTAGTGTGGATGGCTTGAAAGATTTTTCTGTATGGCAAGTTTTTACGAGTCTATTTTTAGCTTCTTCACCACAATTATTTTCTTTCATTTTTGATGTTTTAATTCTCTATTATGCCGCCATGCGCTTAGAGGAAATGTCGGGGGAGCAAAAATTAAAAACCCTTTATAAGAAAATATTCATTTCTCTTGCCCTGATGATGCCAGTTTTATTGGTTCTATTTCCTTTTCAATATTTTTCATTTTTATCCGCTCTTATGTTAGGGACGGTGTGCACTTATGCGTGGAGCTTCTATGCAGTTAAAACGCGTTTTTATATTTTCTTTATTTTGCCTTTAGATTTGTCAGGGAAAAATATTCTGTATCTCATCGGAGTGTATGCCTTATTAGTTGCATGGACGAATCAATGGGCCTTGTTAATTATATATGCTGTCATGGCTACCGTTGCGTATCAGCATTGTAAGCGTGGAGTGAAGAGGCAGAAGAAAATTAAAAAATCCCCGAAACAAGATAAAAAGAGAGTGAAACGCAATGAAATTCAAAAGGGATTTAAGCGCATCGTGAAAAAAGATCTTGCTGACCCTGAAATAGATGCGATCTTAGATAAGATTTTAGAGGGTGGAATGGAGAGTTTGAGTCCACAAGAAAAATTATTGTTAGAATCAAGGAGTTCTTTAAGTGAGAATGATTAAATTTGCAGTGCTGTTGTTGAGTTTGTTTTTAGTAGGCTGTGCTGACTTACAGGATGCTATGCCTGGGATGAGTTATAGTGATAGAACGCTGCTTAAAGGTATTAAAGCTTGTGCCAGTTATAGTATGGATAAGGCTATTTCTGACGTGCAAGTAAAAAAAATTGGCGACATTTGTTGGGAAGCAAATGCGGACAATTTAAAAGATTTTGAATTGATCTTAAGCAAGCTAAAGAAAGAAGAGCAAATTATTGCACTTAAAGGCTTATTAAATCAGGCGATTACCCTTAGTATAAAAACGGAATCTCCGGTAGTGATGGGGAGCGTTGATACGCTAGTGGTGAAAGAAGATCCAGACTACTTGATGGAAAGTAGTTCAAATGCGATTTCCGCATATTATATGCAGAACATAGAGTTCAAAACGACGATAGGAAAGGCAATTCAGGAAGCCTTGGACGAAAACGGAGCGCAAGGTATTTTTGATGAATTAGTGAAGCTCTATAATGAAATTCCCTACCAAGAAAATGGAGTTGAATTGATTCTGAGCGAAGAATTGAGCAATTGTGTCTTTGTTTTAGTATCTAAACACATGGCTGAACACGAAGAGGAGTTAAGACGTAATCCACTTCTGCGGTCAACACAAGTGTTGAAAAAGACTTTTGGTGACTATGATCCTATGTGATCAAGCAGCCCTTAAACCTTAAGGGCGTTTAGGTCTTTAGGGCAATGAGCGGGCTTAGCTTTCCTTGTCTTCTTCCGCGTCCATGTTGATTTTGGCATCAGGCCATAGGATGGTTACGTCACTCTTCGCTTGGGAGTCAGGGTGAATGTCTAGGGTCATCTTACCAAATTTCCCATCGGTATATTCACGTAAGATATATTCTTCAGTTTTACGGATGTCGGGCATATTTCCAGGAAGCTTATAGCCCATTTTAGCTGAAATAGTTTCCAGTATATGGTCGTAATCAGTGACGGGAAATTTCACGCCAAAACTCTTTAAGTGATTATAGTTTTCGTGTTTAAATAATTGAGAAATTAGATAAGTAACTAAAAGGCTTTTGCCAATAAGGTCCTGTTTGACGGCATTGATTAGGCCGAGGCGAAGGCCACATTCCACTAAGGGGTTGCCAGGGGGCATAATGCCCGGAGTGTCTAAGAGCTCCATGTCGTCGGCTAAAGTAATCCACTGTTGCGAGCGTGTGACGCCAGGACGAGGTCCAGTACGTGTAGATTTTTTTCTATTGAGGGCATTGATTAATGAGGATTTTCCTACATTGGGAACTCCCACAATCATTAGGCGGATGGGGCGTAAAAGAGGGCGAGTAGCACCTTTTTTCTTACGGTCTTCTTTAATAAGCTTTCTTGCAGAATCAGTAATTTGTCTGAGTCCACGTCTTTTTAAAGTTTCGGTAATGACGTAATCGCAGTTTTCGTATTTTGACTTTAGGTATTCGGCCCATTCTAAAGTTTTTTCATCCTCAGCTAAATCGGCTTTGTTTAGTACGATTAAGATGGGTTTAGTGGAAGTGATTTTGATTAAGCCCTCGTTGAGAGACGAAATTGGTGTGCGGGCATCTGTGAGGATCACGACCACGTCAACAAGCTTAAGTTGTTTGCGAATGTCGCGAGTGGCTTTTAGCATGTGGCCAGGGTACCAGCCTACGCCTTTGACAAAGGAGAAGTCGAAGTTTATCATTTGAAAAATCCTTCTAGGCTTGGGAGTGGAAGACGTTCATCTTCGTGAGGGTTAAGGAAGACTTTGAATTTATCCTTGACGTGATTATCGAGCCAGCTGAGGAAATCAAAAATAGGATTTATATCCCAGTGAACTAAGCCCATGACATCCTTTTTGTCGACATGTGAAGGGTTGTAACATACACCTGGTTGAATGCCTTCTAAGATGAGTCCTTTGACTCCGTCCATTTCGCTTATTCTACGAACAATTTTTTTAAGTCTTCTAGAGATTAGAGGTGATTGCCAACAGAGTTCTTCGCTAACGAGTTCGCAGCAATAAGCTTGGGAGCTAGGGACAGCGAATGAATGATCTGGCCAGCTAAGGCCGCGATGGATATTAAGATAAAGATAAGCATTTTCCTCTGTAGTTTCAGAGAGATTTCTTTTTAAGCGTTCGAAATCAACTTCTTGACCAGCATTTTTGAAGGGGATATATAGTTTGCTATGATCGGGAATAGTGAGTTTATCATTTTCGTTGTTCCAGGCAATGTGCCATGTGAAACGGTAGTTGCGTTGAGCAGGTAAAAAATCTTCGCAACAGGCGAGAGGCTCACGAATAAATTCAAGACCATTTTTGTTTAAGTTGATTTTATAAGATCCGCTCTCAGGGTGATAACCTAAGTTCTCTTCCCAGCGCCAGACGTCAAAGCCTGTGCCTACTTCAATATCGATACCATCTTTTCTATGGAAAATGATTGCGATAGGGGGACGATGCCAATGGCCAATCATGAGTTCTTTGCCTTTCCAATCAGGAATGTCACGGGTGTAGGGTTCGCTACCTTCTGATTGATGCTGAGCAGGAGGGATTACCGTGAAAGCTACGTATTTACCTTTTAGGTTTAATGAGCCAACTGAAAAATGGCGATTAATGGTCGTACCTTTTCTGATGTTGATATCTTGAGTAACACGAAGGAGGTTTTTGTGGTAACGGCAAGTTTGCATGAATTCACTCTCGCCTCCGTAAGGTAAGTAGCCTTCGCTTTCAACTACGGATTGACCCGCTTTATGATATTCTTTCACTCTGCGAGTGATGCATTGGCTATCTTCGAGCCCGCTAATAGAGCTTCTGATATCAGTAATAACTGATTTATTTTCGATTTTGATTTCACTTGGTCCACCGCAGCTATCTACTGAGTGGTAAGCTTGCCAGTTTTTTTCAATGACGTATATGTTTTTATCTTCGTCTTTTTCGATCATATTTATTTCCGTTGCAACTGGATACGTTGCCTTGTTTGAAAGCGTTTTAATTTTTCGAATCTAAACCTTATTACTTATAGATGAAACTGCTTTGATGATTTTTTCTTTATTTAAGCTAAATCCGTGATCTGCATTCGGCTTATAAGTCTATAAATGAAAAATCCTTAATAAAGTTTGCTCAAACATGAATGAGTCCTTGTTTAGGAGGAGCAAGAAGTTAATTTAGGGGACATAGGGAATGTTATATGAAATACGTACTAATTTATTTAATGAGTTTAATGGCGATCTTCGCCCAAGAAATCGAATCTATAGAAGTGGAACTCGATCAGAGTGTAGAACGTTCGAAGCTTTTACAGGGTTTAAAGAATAAAGGACCAGAAGCGGTGGTCTATCATATTGACTTAGATGGTGAGTCTGGAGAAGAGATGACCGGGCGCTTGGGGCGTGCTTTGGATGCGGCTAAAAGTAATTATGCCGATGCCTTGCTTATTGATTTAAGAAATATAGAAACAGATATCTCGCGAAGTCTTTCCCTTAATGAACAAATCTTGAGTTTTGCAGGACCAGTATTTATCTATGCCGAAGGAAAGATTAGCGGGGCGGCAAATTTATTTCTATTGTCTGGTGATAGGATTGTTTTACATGATCAGGCAGTCTTAGCCTATGCTGAGCCAAAGATGTTTAATGATAAAGAACCCGATTTAGAACAACGAAAAGAGTTACGACTAATGTCTTTGAAGGCTTTTACGGAAACTGCACGAGCGCGCGGATATGATGAAGGCTTAGCGAAAAGCCTTGCTGATAGCCGTGTACCTTACAATAGGTCGGGGATTGCGCATAATGGAAATGAAGGGCGATTTTCAGTCTCCGCGCAACAATTGGCATTGGAAGAAAATGGTAAAGTTATCTTAACAAAAGATATACTTAGTTCCTTTGATGATTTTAGAGCTTCTTATTTAGGAGAAGCTGAGGTCGTACGCTTTAAAGAGAGTTCATCATACCTATTGGCAAAAAGCCTCATGCCATATTTACCTGCGATCTGGATTATTGTCATGCTTGCGGTGTTTATGGAAATGAATACACCTGGCTTCGGCGTAGGGGGCAGTATTGGCTCAGTAGGTTTGATATTTTGTTTATATCTCCAGTATCAGTTGGGGACAGCGGGGGTGTTAGATATTAGCTTAATTTTCATCGGTCTAGGGCTCTTAATAGTAGAAGTAGTGGTTTTGCCGGGTTTTGGTATTGCGGGAATTTTAGGGATTCCTGTTTTTGGTGCTGGTGTAGTGATGAGTTTTATCGATTTTAGTGCTTTGCCGAAAAATGAGATCATTCGTAGTTCTTATCTCATGGATTCTTCAATGTATGCAATGTTTAACTTATCGGTCATTATTCTCGGGACCTTTGCGGGAACCCTAGTGATAATGTATTATTTGCCCAAAATGAAAGTGAGTAGCAGTATTGTATTAGTTGATGGTAACGAAGATATAAGTATGAACTCAACTATCGGTATTGAACCTGAATTAGTTCAGGGGCAGGTGAGTGCGGCGGTTTTACTTCACAGCACCGGAGAAGTGATAAGTGATTTAAGGCCTGTGGGCTCAGCAAAGATCTGTAATGTTTATTTAGATGTGATTACTCATGGAGAAATGTTGGATCAAGGGACGAAAGTTAAAGTGACTGAGGTTGAAGGTAGTCGCGTAGTGGTCGAGGCTTTTGATGACTAAAGAAAAATGGTTTTTATGGCAGGATGATCAGCATTCTCCCGCGCGAAATATGGCAATAGATGAAGCGCTTATGGAGTCGGCTATAGATCTTCCTGGTCCACTTTTACGTTTATATGAGTGGTCGACTAATTCGATTTCCTTTGGTTATACGCAAAAATTTGAACGTATTCCTCAGGAAGGTTATGATTTAGTTCGTCGCCCGACTGGTGGAGGAATAGTCTATCACCAGCATCATTTTACTTATACAGTCGTGCTACCGCCAAAACACTGGATAGTTAAAGAAACGAAGCCAGTTGAGAGTTATGCTTATTTAAATCGCTGTGTACAATCAGCTTTACAGAGTTTGAGTTTGACTTCTTCACTTGCTCAAGAAGAGATTCCAAAATCTGTAGATCGTGCAGGAATGGTCTGTTTTGTCACCCCGACACGTTATGATTTACTCTCTGATGAAAAGAAGATTGCAGGGTCGGCCCAACGACGGAGCAAGTTGGGTATGTTGCATCAAGGGTCGATTGAGTGTGAGGGACATGATTTTTTAAATGCAGCTGCTTTACGAGAGGTGATGCCATTAGGCTTTGAAAAGATCATTCCTTGTGAGTTTGAAGATTATTCACCTTTGGAGATGATAAAGCAACGAGTCGATGAACTCGAAAAAGATAAATACTTGAGCTCGAAATGGAATCAGAAACGCTAATGAAAAAAGTGCTTTTTATATGCCTCGGAAATATTTGTCGATCACCGGCCGCGGAAGGGGTGTTTTTGTCGAAGTTAAGTGAGCGAAACTTAGAAGGTGAATTCTTGGTCGATTCGGCGGGTACAAGTGCTTACCATAGTGGAGCTCGTGCCGATGAACGAATGATAAGTCATGCAGAAAAACGCGGCTTCGATTTAGCATCGCGATCACGTAAGCTTCTTAGTGAAGATTTTGATAGATTTGATTATATTATTGCAATGGATTCAAGTAATTTGAAAAATATGCAACAAATTTGCGGGGAGCGCAAATGCCTGGCGCAAAGTTTATTGATGACTGATTTTTGTCGTGAGTTTGAGGATGCGCAGAGCATACCTGACCCTTATTATGGCGGAGGTGAAGGGTTTGAGCGAGTGCTCGATCTTTTGGAAGACTCATGTGAAGGCTTAATTGAGTACCTTCTAAATAGTTGCTCAAATGAAGCTTATTCTTAATTGAGGATTTTTTTAGTTTTCCAAATACCGGTTCTAAATCTTAGATAATATAAGATTCCTATGATGATGATTAAGGCAGTGAAGGTCAGCCATACTAGTATGGGATCTAGTGCAAATACATTGATTTCGATGTAAGCCAGTATGCAGGCACCCCAAAAAATGACAAAAGTTAAACATGTTGGGTAGATAAGATCGCCTGCGCCTTTAAGTATACCTGCATAGACAAGGTGAATGGCATCAAAAGTCATATAGATGCAAGCAATACGCAGCATCGTACTGGCCATTCGGCTTGTTTCGTTTGCTTCACCATTAGTGAAAAGCATCGCAAGTTCAGGTGCAAAGATAAAAAAGATAGTCGCTAAAGTACCTGAATAAAGCATGGCGATTTTTAAAGCGTTATAGCTCGTGCGTTCGGCCAGTTTCGTCTTGCCCATGCCAATATACTTGGCACTCAATGCGATTACCGCAATTTGGACTCCTGTCATAGGTAAGTAAGAAAGCAGTTCCCAGCTAAAGGTGATGGTGATTGCTGCAGCCGCGACGGGTCCCGCGGAGGCAAATATAAGGATGAAAAAATTAAAGCCTGAGAGTTGGAGTGTGAATTCAATTCCTGCGGGCAAGCCAAGTTTCATCAGGGATTTCATGATATCGGGGCAATAGCGGATACTAAGGTGTGTTTTGTGGCTTGTGCGGTATTTCTCACAAAAGTAGTAGTAAACTAAAATACACAAAACGATAAAAGATGAGATCACAGTTGCCCAGGCAGCGCCAACAATACCGAGTTCAGGAAGGCCCCATTTCCCAAAGATAAGTGCGTAAGTTAAAGGGATATTAACAAGTACTCCTAAAAGTGCGCTTTTCATGATGATGATGGGTTGTCCAATTCCCGAAAAGAAACTGGCTAAGACGCATCTGAGTAAAGTGATTATATGTGCAGCAACCAAGACTTGATAATACTGAGTTTCGAGTTGCAGTAAACGGCCTTCATGACCACAGAAAGAGAAGAAGTCTTGAGCAAAGGGCAGCGTAAGGAAAAGCAAAGGAGCGAAAGCACAAGATAAAATAATTCCTTGACCAGCAGCCAAAGAGGCTTCTACAGGAGATTTTTTACCCGTGAATTGACCAGCTAAAGCATTGACTTGGGAAAGTAAACCAAAGAAAAGGGTGACAGAAAGAAAGGAAGTGAGGCCGCCTGAAAGGGCTGCAGCCATATCGATGGGTGATTTGCCCGCTAATAAGTAACGGTCGGTAAACATCAGTATAGTATCACTAGATTGGGTGATGATAATGGGAGTGGCCTGTATAAGCACGGCCTTGATGCCCCCGGGACCTCGCCAGGATCTTTTTTGTGATTCAATAAAATTGTGGAATATCATGGCCTTAAAGATGCTTGAGCTTTACTAAAATAAAAAGCTTGATCTTGAATAAGGATGAAAGTTTTTCTATGAGATTTTTTTAAAGTAAGCTGAATTACTATTAGCTTAATAGGGGTTTAATTTTTATTTGTGAGTTCAATATGAAATTAGTTTTTGCTTTTGATTCTTTTAAAGGGACGCTTTCGGCTAAGCGTTTATGTGAGTAATCGCTAGATTTCTTTGCTTGTCATGAACCTTCCTGGGATTGCTACGCAATGCCTTTGGCTGACGGAGGAGAAGATACCGCAGAGATTTTAGCAGATAACCTCAATGGGCAAATTTTGTCAATGGGTGAAGTTCAGGGGCCATTGAAAACGATGCAGAGTGAGGGCGTTTATGTTGAGCTGTCGGAGGGACGAGCGGTAGTAGAAATGGCCCAGGATTCGGGTTTGGCGCAATTGGGTTTGAATGGTAAAGATCCGATGAGTTCAAATACCTTTGGAACGGGGCAAGTTTTAGCTTATTTGATAGATGCAGGTGTCAAGGAAATTTTATTAACCCTTGGGGGAAGCGCAAGTAGCGATGGTGGGACAGGTGCAGCAGGCGGCCTTGGGCTGGAAGTTTTTTGATAAAGCAGGTAAAGAATTTATACCCAGTGCGGGAACATTGCTCGAGATAGAATCTCTGGTGGCGCCGAAGGATATGGAATTATGGCCTAGGATTTCAGCCCTGTGTGATGTGCAGAATCCAATGACAGGAAAATCTGGCGCAGCCTATGTTTTTGGACCTCAAAAAGGCGCAAGTTCAGAGCAAGTCGTTTTGATCGATCGCGGACTGAGGCATTTAGCACATTTGTTTCGAACTCACTTGAAGAAAGATGTAGAAGCAGTGGCAGGATCTGGAGTGGCGGGAGCTTTCGGAGGGGGTGCGATGGCAATGATGGGAGCGCAGTTAGTGCCTGGGATAGAAACCATCTTAGATTGGTGTGGGGCTGATGAAGTATTAAGTGGAGCAAATTATTTAGTGACAGGGGAGGGCTGTTTAGATTTAACGTCGTTTAATGGGAAGCTTGTAGGAGGCATTTGTGAACGCTATCAGAATAATTCTAATTTAAGTATATGTCTTATTGCTGGGGTCGCTAAGCTTGATTCAGCTTTCACTGAAGCTAAAGGTTTAGCTTATGTGGGAGAATGTCGGAAGCCCGGTCAAACTGAAACAGATGCTTTTGCTAAGGCAGAAGAAAATTTCCTTGAATCCTTGGATGATTTTTATAAATTCATCAAGATTTGAGTTCTGTTAGTTTATCAGCGGACTCAATCCCTTTTCTATGTATATAAATACTTTGTAAAATTCCAATACAAATTAAAGCTGAGACAATTGATGAACCGCCATAACTTATGAAGGGGAGCGGGATTCCGATGAGTGGCGCTACGCCCATAGCCATGCCGACATTTATGTAAGTGTGGTAGAGGAATAGTACGGCAATAGAGATGGCCATGTATTTGCCAAAGGGATTTTGTGCATAGCAGGCTATGCGCAGTGCGCTGACAAATAAGCCTAATTGTAGCAGGATGACAAGCGAGCCAATGATAAAACCTCCTTCTTCAGCAATGACAGCATAGAGGGAGTCTGTAGTCGATACGGTTTGTGGTAAAAAGCCGAGCCTGACTTGTGTGCTCTTGCCAATGCCTTTGCCTTTGAGGCCTCCGCTACCTATGCTTAGTATTGATTGTCGTGCGTGCCAACCTTCGGCTAGGTAAAACTGCTTTAAGCTGACAAAGGCCTTGGTGTTTGGGTAATATTCTTCTTTTGTTAGGGGGATTTCGTTTTTCTTGAGTTCATATAAAAAGCTTTTATCTGGCCTTGATGAGCTAAGAATTTTTGGTATTTTTTTATATTCGATGTTTTTCTGTAGTGCAGTCTTTTTGATCAAGATAAGTTCATCGATATATTTATATGGACTACGCATGAGTTCCATTTTTTCTAAACAATGAATGGGAAGTTCGTTTTTTTCGCCAAGTTTACGTGCACGAGCAATCGCAATGGGGTGTGATACCGGATGGATAAAAACATCGATACGTTTTTTTTGGTGATCTTGGAGCATGAAATATAGAGCGGGAGTCATGATGGCGATGGCGATGATAGGGTAGATAATGTAGCGTTTTCGTATGCCTGCAACAAACAAAACTGCAATAGTAATCGGGATAAATGTGCTGGCTGAACCAAAGTCAGGTTGGAGCCCTACTAGGAATGCGGGGAAAAAGCCGATAAAAATAACAGGGATAACGTGCCAAAATTCACTGAGCTTACGGTGTGCCTGTGAAGCAAAATAAGCGAGGGCTACAATCGTTGTAGGTTTTGCGATCTCAGCAGTCTGAAGTGTGATTGAGCCTACTTTGATCCAGCTTTTGGCTCCATTGATAGTTTGTCCAAATAATAAAACGGCAATAAGCATGAATATACCAAATAGGTATATCTGCCACCAGAAATGGCCGAGATAGTTGTAGTCGACGGCCGCTATAATGAGGCTTAGTATGGTGCCGATCAGGATCCATCGTATTTGTTTAGTACCATAATCTGCAAGGAAGCCTTGGACTTGTTCTCCGACTCCATGAATGTACGTAACGCTAATAAAGAGCAATAATGCTGTGCATATAGTAAGGGTTAAGTCAAAACGACTTAGTCTTTTTACCCAAGCGGGTAAAGCGTTGAACTTTTGTCCACGCATTTAGTCTAGACTTTGAAGTTCGTTGATGATCATCTCGGGGCTAGCTGAGCTAAGGCAGTGATACTGATTTTCTGTTAATGGGCAGATTTTCTTTAGGCATGGTGAACATTCAGGCTTTGTCCAGACTATTTTCCAGCGACCACCTAAGGGGCCAGTTGCGAATGGGTCTGTGGAGCCAAATATTGCTACGCCTTGAGCACGAACACTAGCGGCAAGGTGCATTGCCCCGCTATCGTTAACGACGCAGAACTTAGAGCCAGAAAGGATATGCATAAGTTCAGGGATACTAGTTTTTCCGACTAAGTTGATCGCTTGTGGAGATAAGTCATGAACTTCTTTGCCGACGGTTTCCTCGCCGGGCGCTCCTAAGATAGCAACTTTTCCACCTTGCGCGATCCACCAGTTTGCGATCTCAGCATAATGACTTACGGGCCATTGTTTGGCGGGGCCAAAAGCTGCACCGGGCGCGATGTTCAGCCAAGTATTGGCTTCTGCTTGGTAGCCTAATTCGGCAAGTTTTTCCGAGTTGATTTGTGGCTTCGCGGGTTCGAAGTGATCGTTCCAGCCTTGTCCGCCACTTATATAGGCAAGTTCTAGGTATTCTTTAAGTTGATGGTTGGTGTCTTCTCCAGGACTTCGATAAAATCCTGGTAAGCGTCGATTGAGCATTAAGCTCCTTGCTCTGCCGCCGCGTCCAATTCTCAAAGGAATACCTTTAAGAAATAGGTCCATTGCAGATCCGAATGAGTTGGGGAAAATCACGGCAAAGCCGGGCTTAGCTTTTCGTATGAGTTCGGTCTCTCTCCGCTTCACGTGTTTATGATCAATTGCAATGACTTGGGTGACCCAGTCAAAGCTTTGCCAAAAGGAAGCTAAGTTTTTTTTACATAAGATGATAAAGGGAGCATTCGGGGGGAGGCTTTGCTTGATTTTGTAAATAGCAGGGAGAGTCATGACGGCATCCCCTAACCAGTTTACAGAGCGGATGATGGCGCCGCGTTGCCTAAGGTGATTTGGGATGGTTTGGTGGAGCTCTTGGGGTGCTTGTCCTATTTCAGCCTGGTAAAATTCTAACTTCATAAAATCCTGTATAATTTTGTCAAATATAGTTTGTTAGCTCTATATAACTAGAAAAAGGGAGAAAAATCTGTTTAAATTGAATAATAGTCATATAGAACTCTTGTACACAGTATAAGAATGTTTTACCTTCGGAGTATAGTTAAAAAATTATGCGATGCGTTATGAGAAAAGTTTTAGGAAAACACGAAAAGCCAATGGCGTTTCAATTACAAGATGGGTTTGCAAGATACCTGTTTAGTATTGTGGCGACAATTTTGGCAGTTTTTCTAATTCACGTTCTCGTTAATAACGGCGTTGATATGTTTAACTTCATTGATATTAATTCCGCCGGTTCCGGGGGATTGACACACGATGATGAAACGGTTGTATGGCTTCGCAGAGGCTTGTCAATACTCGCAGCATTTTATTGTTTTAAAAGAACCAGTTAGGAGAAACCATGGGCACACTACTACTACTTTATCTCGTATTCGGCACAGGCATGATATGGGGTTACACAAAATCTAAGCAAGATCCAAGAAAACCAATTCCAAAACTCATCTCAATGGTTAGTGCCATTGCCATTGTAATGGTAGCTATTCTATCCCCTCTAATTAATGCAGGTCCTGATCGAGTGGAAATTGAAGATCAGTACAGAAAATCTAGACTAAATAGCCTTGCGGCAGATTTAGCAACTAAGGTGACGGGAGCAGGTAAGGTTCTAGTGATCCATAGTTATGATACTAATAACGAAAGAAGTAATCAGCATTTACAAAGATCTTTGTCCTACCTACAAGAAGGTTTTGCAGGTAAAGCCTCTATTCATAAATTCATCAACCCAGCGCCACCAACAAAAAATCCTGACGAAATGGAAATGATGGAAGAAGTTACTGGTGAGCAACTCCAGGCAGTTTTAGAAGCTTATGCCGAATGTGATGTTGTCGTCTTTTTATCTTCTTTGCCTTATGGCCGCGATCAACTGAAAGATATGGAAGTTTTCTATATGCCTCCTAGCGAAAAAGACAAAGGTTATGTAGAAGAAGCTTTTCCAGACTTTGATGAGACGAAGTTACCTATAATTGGTGTTTCCGTAAGTTCTAGTGTGCGTGAATTGAAAGATTACATCAAAATGGGTAGGATCTCTGCTGCGATTGCTTGGAATCCATCTAAAGATTTCACTCAAGTAACGAATCCTCCAGACTCAGAAGTACTCAAGGAGTGGTTTGATCAGCGTTACCTACTTATTAATTCTTCAAATGTTGATAGCCTAGATGCGGCACACGGCAAACTTTTTGTGGTACCTAAGCCAGCAAAAAAGAAAAAGTAAGAAATAAATAATTTTTAAAATCGCAGGCTTTGAGTCTGCGGTTTTTTTTTATCAAATGGTGTAAAATGAAAAATATTTTTTATGCGGGAGTGATGATTTTTTTATCGGGCTCACTGTATGCAACAGTTGCTTTGTCTACGGGCACAAATCAAGCTGCTCTAGCAGGTGGTGGTGTGGCAGCACCCCAAGATTCCACATGGGTAAAATTAAATCCTGCAGCAATTGTGGGGATGGGCAATCGAGTCGACCTTAGTCTCGAGTACTTACGTCCACAAAATGAAGTTAAGATGGGCGGGGGCGGTCTTCCCAATGCAATAGAGAGTGAAATTGATGATACGGGGAACTTGTTTTTCCCCCATTTCTCTATGGTCGAACAGTTGGATAGTAAATCAGCATATGGTATAGCTTTGTTTGTTAATAGTGGCTATTCCTCTGATTATTCAGACTCCCGTTCCACTCCGGGTCAATTTGGGAATTACGATCGTAAATTAGAATACAATTCATATAAATTATCACTTGTTTACGCACACGAATTTAATAATGGTTGGCGTGTCGGTTTTGGCCCTAATTTGAGCTACGCACGAGTACGAACCGATATGCTAGCAACTGACGCGCCTCTCCGTCAAACTTCTGGCGATAATGAATGGGATGATAGTTTTGGTGCGGGCTTTCAGTTAGCCGTACATCGTCAGTGGGATCGCTTTGCTTTCGGTATGTCCTATACATCTCGTGTGTGGCATTCAGAATTCGAGAAATATGATGATATCACATCTCACCCCTTAGATATGCCTAATATATTGCAGACGGGTATAGCCTTCAAGATAAAAGAAGATTTGACATGGACTTTTGATTGGCAGTATTTGAATTGGAGTTCTGTTAGTGCCTCGGGTGATAATGTGACAGATGGAGGTTTTGGATGGAGCAATCATAATATTTTCAAAACAGGCCTAATTTGGGAAGCTAATGAGCAGTGGACACTAAGAGGAGGTTATTCATGGGGAGAAGCTCCTATAGATAGTGAAGCAGCGTTTTCAAATGTTTTTGCTCCGATTATTATTGAGCATTATGCTTCCTGTGGTTTTTCCTATAGACTAGATGAGGAATGGGAAATTGGAGCAGCTTATATACATGGATTTGAGAATACTGTGACGGATAATGGAAGACAGATCCCTGCAGCAGAAGGAACCGAGGTTACTTCGTCGGTTGATATCGTTAGTGTAGGTTTAACTTATTACTTTTAAGACTGTTAATTTATGTTCTAAGCGTTGTAGATTTTCTATTCATTCAAGCTAAGTTCCCAAAACATTTAAATTAATAAGGAAAAATTATGTCTAAAGATAGATATGAGAATCCCTTGGTAGCACGCTACGCTAGTAAGGAAATGAGTTTTATTTGGTCTCCACAAAAGAAATTTTCTACTTGGCGTAAGCTATGGTTAGCTTTGGCTAAAGGTGAACAAGAACTTGATATGCCCATTACAGATGAGCAACTCAAGGATATGGAAGACAATTTAGAAAATATTGATTTTGATTTAGCAGCAAAATACGAACGTGAACTTCGTCATGACGTAATGGCTCATGTCCATGCTTGGGGAGATCAGATTCCAAGTGCAAAGCCAATTATTCACCTTGGTGCGACGAGTTGTTATGTAGGCGATAATACTGACCTCATTCAAATCCGTGAATCTCTTGAACTCGTAGAGAAAAAAGTTGTTAAGCTTATCAATGTTTTAGCTAAGCAAGCTAAGAAATATAAAGATCTTCCTACTTTAGGTTTTACACACTTCCAGCCAGCTCAACTCACTACAGTGGGCAAACGTTGTACACTTTGGTTACAAGACTTCTTGATTGACTTAGAGGAGCTTCGTCATAGAATTGACACACTTCCTTTCCGTGGTGTGAAAGGTACTACTGGAACACAGGCAAGTTTCTTAGAATTGTTTGAAGGCGATCACGAAAAAGTAAAAACACTCAATGTTCGTGTGGCAGAATTGATGAATTTCGAAAAAGTTATTCCTGTCTCAGGTCAAACTTATACCCGTAAGATTGATTACCTTGTTCTTAGTCAATTATCGGCCATTGCTCAATCTACGGCTAAAATGGCGGGTGATATCCGTTTGCTTTCCAATTTGCAAGAAATTGAAGAGCCGTTTGAATCAAAGCAGATTGGTTCAAGTGCAATGCCCTATAAGCGCAATCCTATGCGTTCTGAGCGTATCTGTTCCATCGCTCGTTATGTTATGAGTTTGACAGAAAATGGTGCACATACTCACGCGAATCAGTGGTTTGAGAGAACTTTGGATGATTCTGCTAATCGTCGTCTATCGCTTCCAGAAGCCTTTTTAGGTGTGGATGTAATTTTGACCTTAGCGACAAATGTTATTGATGGTATGGCAGTGTGGCCACACGTGATCAATAAAAGAGTGATGACCTACTTACCGTTTATGGCAACAGAGAATATTATTATGGTTTGTGTTAAAGCTGGTGGTGATCGCCAAGATTTACATGAAGCCGTAAGAATTCATTCTGTAGCGGCTGCACAAGTGATGAAAGAGGGTGGTGAAAATGACTTGTTAGAGCGTATTGCGGGCGATGATATTTTCGCGGCAGTGAAAGATAAGTTAGATACATTAACAAACCCATCTGATTACATTGGTCGTGCATCACATCAAGTTGATGAGTTTATTGACGACGTAGTCATTGCTGAAGTCGGCGAAGTCGAAGAAGTTAAGATGGATGACATCATTAACTAAATTTTTATTCAGCTGATTTGCGCCGAGCGCAAATCAGCTGTGGAGTTCTTTTGTTAAGCTTAGTTTTACTCTCTTTATTAGTTGTCTGTTTATCGGCCTTGTCATCAATGTCTGAAGCTGCTTTTTTGTCAGTTTCTGATGTAGAAGTTGAAAAGAGTCAGATAGATACTTTAAATAAGAAGGCGGCGTCAGCGCTGAAATCCCTTCACGAGAATTTGACTCATACCATTTCGGTATTGGTCATCCTCAATAATATTGCCAATATAGCAGGTTCACTTGTTATAGGTGCCGTAGCTGCCGATGTCTTAGATGATGTCTGGCAAGGTTTTTTTTCCGCAACATTGGTCTTAGTGATTATTATATGGGCTGAAATAATTCCCAAGACAATTGGTGAGCGTTACGATATTAAGGTGTGTTTAGTTATAGCTAGGCCACTCTATCTCACCTCGAAACTTCTTGGATGGTTAGCTCATATACTAAATTTTGTCGCTAAATTTTTTGTGCCTGCACACGAGCTGTCCAATACGACTGATGAAGCTGAGATTTTAATGTTGGCCAAAATTGGTGGAGCAGAAGGCGTGATCGATGAAGATGAATCCGAGATGATTGCCAATGTCTTCAAGCTAGATGATACTAAGGCATCGGATATCATGACACCTAGAGTCAAGATGTTTTATTATTCTATTCACCAAACTTTAAAAGAAATAAAAGAAAGTCTGATCAGCTGTACTTATACACGGATCGTATTAGTCGGTGAAGGACCTGATGACATTAAAGGCGTTGCACATAAAAATGAATTGCTTATCGCCATTATTAATGCTCAAGAAAATCAAACTTTAGAAAATTATATTCACAAAGTTCGCTTTGTTCCTGAACAGGCACCTGCGGATAAGCTCTTAAAAGATTTTCAAGATAACCGTAGGCATTTAGCTGTTGTCGTTGACGAATTCGGCGGCGTAGAAGGTGTTGTGACCTTAGAGGATGTGTTAGAGGTCTTGACGGGTGAAATTGTCGATGAGTATGATTCCGTCGTAGATTTACAGCAATCTGCAAGGCTCGATAATATCAGTAAATAGCCCGTGTTAATCAATTTTAGAGCTATTTGATTTAGGCTTTGCAAAGACTTTTGATACTCATTCTTATCGAAAAGTGACAAAAGTGACAAATCAGAGCTTGCGAGATTTTTGTTTCTAGTTTAGTTTAGATAAAATTTAATTAATCAAACTAAGAGAACTTTATGTCTGATCAAGAAATACCGGAAGATCCGTTTGGAATCTTAAGCCCGGAAGAATTGATGGAAATTCAGGCGACTTACCGAAAGCAAAAACTCAAAGAGAATTTGATCGGACCTGTTATTTCTACCTGTATGCACGTACTACTTATCTTTGGAGCTTCCTTTTTTACAGGTGAAACTAAAGAAGCCAATGCACAAGTAGAAGTAACCCAGAAAGCGGAAGAATTAGTAGAAGAGCCCCCGCCACCCCCACCACCCCCGCCACCTCCACCAGAGCCGGAATTGGTGACTGAGACGGATACAGTGGATCCAGAAGTTACCGAGACAGTAGAAGTAGAAGATTTATCTGCGGAAATTGAAGAAGTAAGTGATGAACCACCTGCTGCAGAAATCATGGATGATGTCGAAATGATGTCTGATGTAAAACCCTCAACATCTCCTTTAACGTCAGCAAAAATGTTTAGTGCGCGTTCACCAAATGCAAAAGCAACTGCCTTACGTAAGTATGGTGGATCTAAAGCGGCTCAACAGACTTTATTAAAAGCCTTGGATTGGCTTGCTAAAAATCAGAAACCAGATGGCTCTTGGGGTAATAGTGGGGTGACAGGCTTGGCTTTACTCGCTTATTTAGCTCATGGTGAAACACCTAAGTCACAGCGTTATGGTAAAACAGTAGGTAAGGCCATTCAGTGGCTCTGTAGTAAAAGTCCTGGAGCAAACCTCGTTTATGCACCGAAATTTGATGACAAAGTTCGTATTGCTGGTATAGAGCAAGTAGCAGAAGAGGCCTTAGGCTTTTATGCAGCAGGCCCTGCAACAGGAACTGGAGATGTAAAAGTGTCTCATGGTTATCCCCATGCTATTAAAGTTTATGCTTTAGCGGAAGCTTACACCATGACCGGTAACTATAGTATAGAGCGTCCTCTTAAGGCTTTTGCAAAAATACTTATTAAGGGCCAGAAAAATGAAGGCGATTTTGACTATAACTATAAAAAAGGTCCACGTTGGGATAATTCGATTTCCTTTTGGAATTATCAAGCTTTAAAAGCTTTGAAATCAACTGGTCTTGATTTTGATGGTCTTGACGCAGCAGTGGTAAAATCGGTGGCGCGAATGAAAGTTATGGCTAAATATCACTTTCCTTATTCTGGTACATCGGCACCTAAAGGCGGCCGTGGTAATGCAGGTTTAGCGGCTGCAGGTGCTTTATGTCTTCAACTTTTAGGTGAGGCGAAAGGCGATTCTAATGTTGATAATATAATGGATCGTATACAAAAAGAAGGTATCGATCAATTAGGCTATGAAGAGTATAAGGGCCGGCATGGTATGTATGCTTGGTATTATCAAACTTTTGCTATGTTTCAGCATGGAGGCAAGCACTGGAGGGAATGGAATGCTAAATTTCAAAAAGTCCTAATGAAAAATCAACATCCAGAAGGCTATTGGGCACATGAGCTTTCTTGGGGTGGCGGAAAGAACTTAGGCAGTAAAGCTTACCAGACTTCTTTGTCGGCATTAATGCTCACAGTTTATTATCGCTACCTGCCATCAACATCAGTGAAAAAATCATCAACTAAAAAATCTTCAACGCAGAAAAAGAAAGAAAAAGAAGCAAGTAGTGGTGAAGAGACCATAGATATCTTCTAATTAGATCTAAGTCTGATACCAAAAAGCCTTTGCGAATCCCGCAAAGGCTTTTTTGTAAGTTCGCAATAAAAGTGACAAAAGTGACAAGCCAGGGCTTGCGGGAGTTTTGTTTCTAGTTTAGTTTAGATAAAATTTAATTAATCAAACTAAGAGAACTTTATGTCTGATCAAGAAATACCGGAAGATCCGTTTGGAATCTTAAGCCCGGAAGAATTGATGGAGATTCAGGCGACTTACCGAAAGCAAAAACTCAAAGAGAATTTGATCGGCCCTGTAATTTCTACATGTATGCACGTACTACTTATTTTTGGAGCTTCCTTTTTTACAGGTGAAACGAAAGAAGCCAATGCACAAGTAGAAGTAACCCAGAAAGCGGAAGAATTAGTAGAAGAGCCGCCACCACCCCCGCCGCCGCCACCACCCCCGCCAGAACCGGAATTGGTGACTGAGACGGATACAGTAGATCCAGAAGTTACAGAGACAGTAGAAGTAGAAGATTTATCTGCGGAAATTGAAGAAGTAAGTGATGAGCCACCTGCGGCAGAAATCATGGATGATGTCGAAATGATGTCTGATGTAAAACCTTCGACATCTCCTTTAACATCAGCAAAAATGTTTAGTGCGCGTTCACCAAATGCAAAAGCTACAGCCTTACGCAAGTATGGTGGATCTCAAGCTGCTCAGCAAAGTTTACTGAAAGCCTTGGATTGGCTTGCTAAAAACCAAAGTCCTGATGGTTCTTGGGGCGGTAGTGGAGTGACAGGTTTGGCTTTATTGGCGTATTTAGCTCATGGTGAAACACCAAAATCCCAGCGTTATGGTAAAACGGTAGGTAAAGCAATTCAGTGGCTCTGTAGTAAAAGTCCTGGTGCTAACCTCGTTTATTCTCCTAAACTGAATGATAAAGTTCGTATAGCAGGAATTGAGCAAGTGACTCAGGAAGCCTTAGGCTTTTATGCTGCTGGACCTGCATCAGGAACTGGAGATGTGAAAGTTTCTCATGGTTATCCCCATGCGATTAAAGTTTACGCTTTAGCCGAAGCTTATACAATGACAGGTAATTATAGTATAGAACGTCCACTCAAGGCATTTGCAAAATTACTTATTAAAGGCCAAAAAAATGAAGGCGATTTTGACTATAACTACAAAAAAGGTCCTCGTTGGGATAACTCAATCGCATTTTGGAATTACCAAGCTTTAAAAGCTTTGAAATCTACGGGTCTTGATTTTGATGGCCTTGACGCGGCAGTTGAAAAATCGATTCCTCGAATGAAGCTTATGGCTAAATTTCAGTTTCCCTATTCTGGGACATCGACTCCAAAAGGTGGTCGAGGAAATGCAGGTTTAGCTGCTGCGGGAGCACTCTGTCTTCAGCTTTTAGGAGCAGCAAAAGGCGATAGTAATGTTGATAAAATTATGGATCGCATTCAAAAAGAAGGAGTGGCTCAATTAGATTGGGATAATTCTCCTAAGAAATGGGTGATGTATGCTTGGTATTACCAAACTTTTGCAATGTTTCAACATGGTGGTAAGCATTGGAGAGATTGGAATGCTAAATTTCAAAAAGTACTCATGAAAAATCAGCATCCAGAAGGTTATTGGGCACATGAATTAGCATGGTCTGGAGGTAAGAATACTCAAGGGAAAGCGTATCAAACAGCTTTAGCATCATTGATGTTAACGGTTTATTATCGTTACTTACCTTCTACATCCGTTAAAAAATCAGCTACGAAATCAGCCACGCAGAAAAAGAAAGAAAAAGAAGCTAGTAGTGGTGAAGAGACTATAGATATCTTCTAGAAAAACTTATGTCTTAGATAAAAAGCCTTTGCGGATTTCGCAAAGGCTTTTTTGTGTTTAAGCCTCTCCTATAAATGAAATATATGACAAAAGTGACAAAAGTGACAAAAGTGACAAAAAAGGCTTGCGAAGTATGAGGTCTTAACTTAGGGTATATCAAGCTAAGTAAAAAAGGAGCTTGATATGTCTGAGCAAAAACATCCAGAAGATTTGTATAGATTCATGAATTCAGAGGAATTATTAGAGCTTCAGGCGCATTACCAAAGGCAACAGCTCAAAGAAAATCTGATTGGGCCAGTCATTTCTACCTGTATGCACGTTTTACTAATTTTCGCAGCTACATTTTATAAGAGTGAGCCTCGACAAATAAATCCAAAAGTGGAAGTCACTCGTACCATCGATAGAGTCTTAAAAGAGCCAGAGCCGATCCCCATCCCAAAAAAGCTTGAAGTGCCCGAAATCGAGAATGATCTTATTGAAAACCTTGAGCTACCGGTAGCCACAGATATAGAAGCGTTTTTACCCGTATTAAGAGAAGATTTTGCAGGGCCACCATCAGTAGAGATCATGGAGAAAGCGGAAGGGATAGAGCCTATGAAGCCTTCTACGTCATCAGTGCAATCAGAAACGATGTCGAAGAGAAGATCATTTAAAGATAGACTTAATGCGATGCAAAAATATAAAGCTACAGAAGCTTCTCAGGAAAGTTTATTAAGAGGCTTAGATTGGCTTGCGAAAAACCAAAGCCCTAATGGTTCTTGGGGTGGTAGTGGAGTAACGGGCTTGGCTTTATTGGCTTTTCTCGCACATGGTGAAACGCCGAAATCACAGCGTTATGGCAAAACTGTAAGTAAAGCGATTAAGTGGACCTGTAGTGAAAGTCCTGGTGCTAATCTTATTTCTCCATCCAAGTTAGATACCAAAACTCGTAGAGTCGGTATTGAACAAGTAAGCAAGGAAGTTCTTGGTTTTTATGCGGGAGGTCCAGTGGCGGGTACTGGTGATGTAGCGATTTCTCATGGCTATCCTCATGCGATAAAAGTTTACGCTCTAGCCGAAGCTTATACAATGACAGATAATTATAGCATAGTAGCGCCATTAAAAGCATTTGCGAAAATACTTATTAATGGGCAGAAAGAAGAAGGTGATTTTGACTATAATTATAAGCAGGGACCACGTTGGGATAATTCGATTTCTTTTTGGAATTACCAAGCGTTAAAAGCTTTGAAATCGACGAAGCTTGATATTGAGGGCCTTGATCAGGCTATAGAGAGAGCGATCCCACGGATGAAACTGATGGCAAAATTTCAATTTCCCTATTCGGGGACATCAACTCCCCGAAGTGGTAGAGGAAATGCAGGGCTAGCGGCCGCAGGTGCACTTTGTCTTCAACTTTTAGGCGCAGCCAAAGGAGATAGTCATGTTGATAAAATCATGGATCGCATTCACGAAGAAGGCCTTGTTCACTTAGATTGGGTGAACGCTCCTAAAAAATGGGTGATGTATGCTTGGTATTACCAAACCTTTGCGATGTTTCAGCATGGTGGTAAGCATTGGAGAGACTGGAATGCTAAATTTCAAAAAGTACTGATGAAGAATCAGCATTTAGAAGGTTATTGGGCACATGAATTAGCATGGTCAGGAGGCAAAGGTACTCAGGGGAAAGCCTATCAAACGGCAATGGCCTCTTTGATGCTTACAGTTTATTACCGTTATTCGCCCCCAAGTGCAGAGAAGAAGTCGGCTGTGAAACCAGGGAAGTTGGAAAAAAATACTGGCATGGAAGATGAAACAATAGATATATTCTAATGTAACTTTTAATCGGAACACAAAAAAGCCTTTGCGGATTCCGCAAAGGCTTTTTTGTGTAGTCTAATTAATGACTGTGTTCGAGGTGAACGTGGTAGAATGGGACGAGATCCATAATCGCTTTTGTGAGTGCAGTGGCGTATTTGCCGTCAGCATTTTGCTTGGCTTTCATAGCGGCAACGATAACGCTGTGATGTTTTACTAAGCGATCGGTGTAATCTTTTTGACTAGACTTCACTCGTTGAGTAAGGAAGTAATCGCTAATCGTAGTGATTACTTTTTGAGCATGAGCCTCTTTGTTGACAACCCAACGAGTCATTTGATTGGCCGATTGAGCGTCAGTTTTACCCGCTAATTCATTCATCATTTTAGTAGCTTTTTCAACTGTTTTTGCATCTTCAAGCATTTGGATTATACGTGCACCATCGTCATAAATTCCGCAGGGGACTTCGCAGTGAGCTTGAGCCGTTTGGCTTAGAGTTACAGTGGTAAAAGCAATAATGCCTGCCGTGAGTAGTTTTTTGACTAACATCGCAAATCTCCTATTTTAGTTGCGTTGGATATGTAATAAAGTTCATTTTTGAAAATTAAAAAATTAAATTTTGTGATGTGACATATTAAATGGACTAATAATTGAATTAATTAAGTCGTTTTTGGGCTTTTTTAATCTTTAATGCTTTAGGAGCATTGAGTTGTTGGCCGATGAGTTTTCCTTTCTGATATAAGCTTTGGTCTGCTTTGTAGCGATAGGAGACAGGGCGAGTACGAGGATTTAGTTTATCAAAAAAAGACTGTAAGGCAGGATTACGTAGGTGGATGAGTGAATTTTCACTTGCGTTTTTATTGGCTTTGAAGCGTTCCTGGAATCCTTCATAGAGTCCTAGCAAAAAAGATTCTCTGCGCTGACCGGCTTGTTTATTTTGGAACCATAATTCTTGGCCTTGGTGGTAAAGGAAATTATAGATATATTCAGCCGTATCAAGATTTTGTACTTCACCATAGATTTCGAAAAAATAGAGTTTTTCAAGAGATGAATAATTCTTCAAAGCTTTTACATAAAAATAACGCGAGCAAATGTTGATAATTTGACTATGCCAGAGTGGGCAGCGTTTAAAACCTGAACCAATCGAGCGAAAAGAGAATTCATGCTTATGGGGAGTTAAATTGTATTTGTCGGTGAGTTCTTGAGCTTTACTAGCGGCAGTTTGAGCTTCATGAGAGTTACTGGATTTTGATAGAGCAAGAAGCTTATTGATTTTATCATTTAGAGACGATTGTTTTTGCGGACTTCGCATACTTGCTTCAGCGGAGATATTTAGTTCAGTACAGACGCGTTGGAAAGACTCACCATGAGCGCTTTCATTTTGTCCATCATAAACTAAATCGGCAATCATGTGGGCTAATTCATGTTTGAAAATTAAAATCACCTGCGACCAAGGGAAGTGAATAAATATGTCTTCTGCTAAGCAGATTTCATTTTTTGAGTGTATCCACTTTCCGAGAGTTTTGGAAAGATCGGGAGAAATGCTGATAGTCGGACACTCGAGTGTGTAAACTTGGAGTGTTTGGGAGGCGCATTGCCTGAGGCGCAGGTACCAGGCCCTGTATGAGTCTTGCTTATCATGTATATTTGACATAAAGAAAAAGTTTTTTGTGATTGTTCAAAATTAAAGCTCCGCTAATTTAAGCGAAAATAAAAAATATCAATAGGAAAGTACCATGTTAAAAAAAGTTGAGCACGCCTTTGAAAGATTTCTTTTTGCCAGTCGTTGGCTTTTGGCGCCATTTTATATCGGTTTAGTCGTTGGCTTGGCCTTATTGCTTTTTAAATTTGCAAAAGAAGTCTGTCACCTGGTTACCATTGTAGGTAGTATCACAAAGCCCGATTTAATTATTTCGGTATTGACTCTGATTGATATATCATTGATTGCGAATCTTTTGGTGATTATCATATTCAGTGCCTATGAAAGTTTTGTTTCTAAAATTGATGTAGTGGTAGATGAAGATAAACCCGGCTGGATGGGGAAAGTGGGTTTTGGACAGTTGAAAATAAAACTGATTGGTTCAATTGTGGCAATTTCATCAATTGAGTTATTAAAAGTTTTCATGCGCGAAGGAGCTTTAGACCCTGAAGAAGTTCGCTATAAAATTGCGATGCATATCACCTTTGTATTCTCTGGTCTAATGATGGCGATTATGGATTGGCTCTCATCAAAAAAGGATTAATTATGATTGAGACATTAAATAAATTTATGAAAGATAGTCAAGATCCTGCTTTAATAGAAACGTTTGAGAAGGCACCCTTCAGTAAAAGATTAGCTTTAAAACCTGCAAAAGCTGATTTAGTTCAAAAAGCAAAAGAAGTGATGTCAAAATCTAGCCTCTTGAAGAATTTGAAAGGAGCAAAGAAAGGTATGTTGGAATCGGCCTTTTATTTAGCCTGGGATTGTTTAGATGAAGGCCATGAGATTATCAGTAATATTGCAGAACTTGATGCGAGTTATCTGCATTGTGTGATGCATCGAGTTGAAGGAGATATGCCTAACGCGTCCTATTGGTATAGGCGTTCAAGTGCTTGTGATTTACATGATGAATTAGCCAACTTAGTCGCAAATGTTATTCCAAGCTCCGCGGTGTTTTCGGATCCCGTTGAATATGGTAAAATGGAAAACAAAATGGGTTCAGAGTATAAAAAAGTTCGCCAGTATGAATTTGCTTTATATGTGAAGGAGATTGTCAAATAATGGATTGTTCACGTTTTATCGTCATCGAAGGAAGTGAAGGTGCAGGTAAAAGCACCGCCATCAAATTGATTAAAGAAATTTTGGAAAAACAAGGGCAAAAAGTAGTCTTGGCAAGAGAGCCAGGAGGCACGCCAATGGCAGAAGATTTGCGCACGGTGGTAAAATCCGCTTCCTTAGAAGAAAAAGTTGATCCTAGAACAGAACTTTTGATTATGTACGCCGCTCGAGTGCAATTGGTCGAGAATGTTATTAGGCCAGCCTTAGAAAGAGGTGAATGGCTTGTGTGCGATCGTTTCTTTTATTCAACCTGGGCTTATCAGGGTGGAGGTCGTGAACTGGGTTTAGATTTAATAAAGCCCATTCACGATATTTGTTTAGCGGATATCAATCCAGGACTGACAATTTTCATGGACTTGGATCCTGAGTTGGGCTTAGAGCGTGCTCGAGGCCGTGGCGCCTTAGATCGTTTTGAGTTGGAACAAATTGATTTCTTTCACCGGACACGTGCCATGTATAGTCAGCTTTGCGAACAACGCAAAGAGATGAGGAAACTTGATGCCTCACAAAGTATGGAAATGGTTCATCAGGATTTAACTAGTCTTGTACAGCCTTATGTTGAAGGACTGATTTAAGTCAAAGAGTATTTGTTCCGCTATTTCTTATGATTGGGGACGCCATTTTTTATTTACTTATTATAAAATTAAAAGAGGGCAGGGAGTTGATTTTTGATATACAGGTACTTGGAGAGGATATTATGGGGAGTTGTCCTTGGGGATCAACTTGATTCGTTTATTTTACTAGCTTATAGTAAAATCTTATGCTTGAGGAAGTGTATTGTTTTGAATTTCAAATTATAGCAGAGTGGATTTGTGGAGCGTTTTAAATACAATTATCATTTTCGTATCATTAGCTTTGCCTTGTGCTGGGTTTTTTCTTTATTAAGTCTATCTGCAAAGGAAGATCTTCAGTCCTGGAATCCTGTTCAGTTTAATTACAATATAGATGATACTTGGTCAGTTTCTATGCAATCTGAGTTGAGACTAGGTGGTGGTATTAACGAATATACTCAGCAAGTTCTAAAGCCAGGAGTGCATTATCGAATTGATGACGTATGGACAGTGTCCTTGGGTTACAAATATATCATCAAAAATCATGATGGTGATGAGCAAGACCTTTGGCAGGAATTAACCTATCACTGGGACTTGGGCAAACTCAAAGGAGCTCATCAATTTCGTATGGAAGAGCGTTTTCTTGATGATGTGGGGGGAGTTATTCCGAGAGCACGTTTTTTGAGTCATTTCTCTTATCCAATGGCTGAGACAGATTGGCATTATGTAGGGTCCGGAGCTATTCGTTTTAATTTAGATGACAAAGGAGAGGGGCCTGTTGAAGGTTTTGAACAGACGCGCTTCTTTGCCGGCTTATCCCATCCAATTGGTGAACGATCTAAAGTTGAATTTGGCTATCTATGGCGCTATGAACAGGAGCGAGAAGGTCCCAGTGTGAGTGACCACGCGATACATATTATGTGGGTGTTTAATTTTGGGCATGAAAGGGTTCCAAAACCTAAGCCAGCAAAACATTATCGTTAATGTATTTGGATTTTTGTTGATTTAGCGGCGAAATCAATTTAAAAATACTAGCTTGTAATGAGCTATTGTAAGTAAAATCAGTTTTCATTGTATATGGATGACTTATTTGTCACCCCTTAGTTTATGACACAAATCTCTTAGTTCTTTGCTTAAAGAATTTGCTTTTTAGATAGATGAGTCAAGAATGTTTTA
The DNA here is from genome assembly GCF_028728065.1 of Lentisphaera profundi. Classification (GTDB taxonomy): domain Bacteria; phylum Verrucomicrobiota; class Lentisphaeria; order Lentisphaerales; family Lentisphaeraceae; genus Lentisphaera; species Lentisphaera profundi. The sequence continues at coordinate 781,551 of NZ_CP117812.1, forward strand.
AGTTTAATTAATTCTATTGGAGAATGTAGTGAAAATATCTATTGCGTCGGATCATGCAGGTTTTGAATTCAATGAAAAACTTAAAGATTACTTAGAATCTCAGGGGCATGAAATTAAGAGTTTTGGTTGTTCAAATTTAGATAGTTGTGACTACCCAGATTTTGGTATTCCTGCAGCGAAAACTGTTTCTGATGGTGAAGCTGATCGTGCTATTTTAGTTTGTAATAATGGTATTGGTATGAGTATGCTAGCGAATAAACTCAATGGCGTTTTAGGTGCACTCGTCTATTCTGAAGAGACTGCGCGTATGACTCGTCAGCATCATGGATCAAATGTACTTTGTTTAGGTGCGGCTCAATTCAGTGAAGATGAATTGATGTCATTTATCAAAGTGTGGATGGAAACTGATTTCGAAGGTGGTCGTCACGGTCGTAGAATTGGTAAAGTCACAGCTTTAGAGTCTTAGTGTTTTTTATAAAAAAAGCTGTCATTTTTTTTATTAACCCCCTCGTGTTATTTATCATAGCCCTTGGGGTTTCTTTTTATCTCTGGAAGAAGAAAGGCCAGAAGGATAAAGCTTACAAAATTGCTTTGTTGAGTTCAGTTTTTTTACTGCTGTTAAGTTTCCCTCCTATCAGTCATCTCATTGCAAGACCGCTTGAAATGCAGTATGCGCCAAGTTCGGATCATGATGACGCGGAATTCATTGCAGTCTTGGGTTCAGGGCATAGTTCTGAGTCGACTTGGCCAAATACAATAAAATTGAGCCGTACCGCGAGGTCGCGCTTAATGGAAGGATTGAGGCAAGCTCAATTGAATCCTCAAGCTAAATTCATTTTTTTTGGTTTTGGCATTAATGGCAAAGAAGCGCATGGTGAGATTATGAGTCAGGCTGCTGCGGAATTAGGCGTAGATCCCGAAAATATAATTTTTTCAATCGAACCTAGAGACACCAATGAAGAAGCTTTGTTTGCGAAAGAAGTTTGCGGCGACCAAAAAATGTTGCTTGTTACAGATGCCACTCATACACCACGAGCGATGACTTTATTTAAAAGCCATGGCTTAAATGTTTTTGCCTGCCCCGCAAATTATGAATCTTATGGTGGCGCTTGGTTTGTGCCGATGCCGAGCGCAGAAGCCCTGGAGTTGAGTCGTAAATCAATTTATGAATATGTGGGTCTGATTTGGGTTAAGTTGAGAACTAAATAATGTTTTAAGTTTGATTCTAGAAATATGGGCATAAGTTTGCCTTGATTAAATTTCAGGAGTATATGATGAATAGTGAATTTTGGCAGCAAATTCTACTTCAGGCAGAGAAGATGAAAAGCAATGAGCCGCGCTTAGCCAAGCTCGTAGATGAAGCCATTTTATCGAAGTCGAATTTAGCGGGAATTATTACGGTACGTTTAGCCGAACGCTTAGGTGAAAAACATTTAACGGCGCTTGATCTTGAGCAAATTTTCACAGACTTATATGAAGCGGATGAATTTTTAGCAGGTGCGGCAGAGATTGACCTTAAGGTGATTTGTGATCGTGACCCTGCGTGTAATTGTTATGTAATTCCGCTCTTATACTATAAAGGTTTTCAAGCACTGCAAGCCTCGCGCTTGGCACATGTTTTATGGAAGCAAGGGCGAAAAAGTTTAGCTTTTCATATTCAGTCTCGCAATTCAGAAGCCTTTGGAGTCGATATTCACCCTGGCGCTCAATTTGGCACAGGTATTTTACTTGATCACGCCTCGTCTTTTGTCGCAGGTGAAACGGCGGTAGTAGGAAATGATGTTTCCATTTTACACGAAGTGACTTTAGGCGGTTCAGGTAAAGAATGTGGAGATCGCCATCCGAAAGTAGGCCATGGTGTCTTGATTGGTGCGGGAGCCAAATTATTAGGTAATATCAAGATTGGGGATGGAGCCAAGATTGGAGCTGGAAGTGTGGTGCTTGATGATGTTCCGGCTCATACTACGGTGGTAGGGGTACCTGCCAGGCCAGTAGGCAGACCTCAACATCAGAACCCTTCTAAGTACATGGATCATCATGTTGATTAATCTGAGTCATAAAGGATAGTCAAAGAATTTTTTGCCTCTATAGTAGCGGCTGATAAATAATTTCTAAACAAAAACAAAATAAACTAAGGATAATACACATGGCAATTAAAGTCGGTATTAATGGTTTCGGACGTATTGGAAGAAACGTCTTTCGCGCAGCAGCAAAACGTGACGATATTCAAATTGTAGGTATTAACGATCTTCTTGACGTAGACTACCTCGCATACATGCTTAAATATGACTCTGTACATGGTCGTTTCGACGGTGATGTTCAAGTAGTTGACGGTAAACTAGTTGTAAACGGTAAAGAAGTACGCGTTTCAGCTGAGCGTAACCCTGAAGATCTTAAATGGGGCGACATCAACGCTGAAGTTGTTGTTGAATCTACTGGTTTCTTCCTTACTGACGAAACTGCTCGTGGTCACATCACTGCTGGCGCAAAGAAAGTTGTTCTTTCTGCACCTTCAAAAGATGCTACGCCAATGTTCGTATACGGTGTGAACACTGAAAAATATGCTGGTCAAGACATCGTTTCTAACGCTTCTTGTACTACAAACTGTCTCGCTCCTATCGCTAAAGTCCTCAACGACAAGTTCGGTATCAAACGTGGTCTTATGACTACTGTTCACGCTGCAACTGCGACACAAAAAACTGTTGACGGTCCTTCTGCTAAAGATTGGCGTGGTGGTCGTGGTATTCTTGAGAATATCATCCCTTCCTCAACTGGTGCTGCTAAAGCAGTAGGCAAAGTTCTTCCTGAGCTTAACGGTAAACTTACTGGTATGGCTTTCCGCGTACCAACTTCTGATGTTTCTTGTGTTGACCTTACGGTTGAACTCGAAAAAGGTGCTTCTTACGCAGATATCTGTGCTGAGATGAAGCGTGCTTCTGAAAACGAGCTTGCTGGTGTTCTTGGTTACACTGAAGATGCAGTAGTTGCTACTGATTTCCGTGGTTGTGAGCTTACATCAATTTTTGATGCTACAGCTGGTATTGCACTTGATGACACATTCGTTAAACTCGTATCTTGGTACGACAACGAAATGGGTTACTCAAACAAAGTACTTGACCTTATCACAGTTATCACTGCCTAAGCTTTTGCTTTAGCATTGAATTTTCGAACGCAGCTCATATTTTGAGTTGCGTTTTTTATTTAATAGAGGAATAGTAATGAAAACTTTTGAAGGACTCTTTGAAGAGCTTAAGAAAAAAGCTGAAGCAGGCGATCCAAATTCTGGAACTGTTAAGGAACTCAATAAAGGAACACACTTTATTGGCAAGAAAATTGTTGAAGAGGCAGCTGAAGTATGGATGGCGGCTAAATTTGAAACTGATGATGATACAGCCTTAGAAATATCTCAACTTCTTTATCATCTTCAAGTGATGATGATTGATCAAAAATTGACTTTAGAAGATGTTTACAAAAAGCTTTAGTTTGTGGCCGGTTTAAACCGGCTTTTTTTATGCGTACACAAGATAAAAAAATTCCCATTACGATACTTACTGGCTTCTTAGGAGCGGGTAAAACGAGCCTGTTAAATAAACTGATTAAGTCTAGTGATAAAAAACTGGCACTTATTATCAATGAATTTGGTGAGTTAGGGATAGATGGTGAACTCGTCTGTGAAGCTGAAAATCAGATACTTGAGCTTAATAATGGTTGTCTATGTTGCACTGTTCAGGGAGACCTGACAAAAATACTGCTCCAGTTATATGCCAAGAAAGATAGCTTTGAGCAAATTGTTATTGAAACAACAGGTTTAGCGAATCCCGCACCTGTGGCTGAATTAATTTACTTTGATCCACTGATTAATTCAAAGTTTTACGTAGATGGGATTATTACCGTATTTGATACTCTGAATGCAGAGCATGTCTTATCTAGTCCAGAAGGACTGAGCCAGATCGTTTATGCGGATAAAGTACTTTTAAGTAAGTTAGATAAATGCGATAACTTTGATCCGAGTCAACTTTCTGAAATTAATCCATTAGCAGTTTATGAGAGATGCGATCATGGTGAGCTTGTGGATTTGAATGCGCTATTAAATTTAGGTGGCTTCAATGTTGATAATTTAAGCAGTGAAATCAAAACGCATCTGCATAGTCATATGGGCTCTGTTTCTCTCAGTGGAGAGGGAGAACTCAATAATGCATGCTTTCGTCAGTGGATCGGTTCAGTTTTGTTTGATATGAGTGATGTGGTCTATAGGATGAAAGGCATTGTTAACTTAAGCGGCGTTGAAGGTAGTACTATTTTTCAGTCGGTTCATCGTTTATTTGAAGATGAAAAAGCTGAGAAAGATTACGGAAATGAAAATCGCGTCGTATTTATAGGCGAAGGCTTAAATGAAGATGTGCTAAAAAAAGGTTTTTTTACTTGTTTTAAAGAATAAAATGTAGTGAAAGTTTAATTGGGTTATATTGTTTTTTATATTTAAAAAGTTCTAACTATATCTGGAGAGATGCAAATGAGTAATGTGACAGAACCTTTAAGTACAATGGAAAAGGCTCTTGAAGTTAATCTCGACAATCGAATTTATGGGACCTTTGCAGAAATTGGAGCTGGGCAAGAAGTCGTACGTTGGTTTTTTCAGGCGGGGGCATCAGCAGGGACAATAGCAAAAAGTATTTCTGCCTACGATATGGTGGTGAGTGATTCTATCTATGGTAAGTGTCAGCGTTATGTAGGTCAACAACGTTTGCAGGATATGCTTGATTATGAGTATGATTTAAATATAAAAAGACTCGAGTATGGTCGTGGCGATAGTACGTGCTTCTTTTCTTTTGCAGATACCGTGTCAGCACGAAATTTTTCAGGAACAAATAAATGCCACGGTTGGTTAGGGATTAAATTCCAGTCACGACCCGGCGATGACTTTAGTCAAATTATTATCCATGTTAATTTAAAAGATAAAACCAACTCTTTACAGCAAGAGGCCTTGGGCATTGTTGGGGTGAATTTAATTCACGCGGCATTTCATTTAGCGCACAGAACAGATGATTTATTAGAATCACTTTTAGATAATCTGAGTAGAGATCGCATTGAAATTGATATGGTTGAATTCAAAGGTATTGAATTTCGCCGTGTAGACAATCGCTTAATGTTATTGCACCTCGTGAAATTAGGTTTGAGTGATGCGGCGATGTTTGGCCCGGATAAGTCAGTGCTCTTGCCTTCTTCGGTCTTTTATAAAAAATCAGTTGTTGTAGAAAGAGGGAGTTTTCGCCCCGTTTGTAATGTCAATATAGATATTATGGAAACAGCGCTAGAGCAGTTTTCAGAAGATATAAAAGTTGATCGCGATGAGATTATTCCGATCATGGAAATCACTATGAATAATCTGATGCAAGATTGTGGTAGTATTGATTTACATGATTTTCTTGCACGAGCCGATATGTTAGCGGCTTCTGGCTACAAAGTTTTAATATCAAATTATAAAGAATATTACCGTTTAGGGCACTATTTGCGCATGAATACCAATCGCCCAGTGGCTATAGCAATGGGGGCATCTAGCTTGATAGAACTCTTTAATTATGAGTATTATCAAAATTTAGAAGGTGGAATACTCGAGGCTATGGGGCGTTTGTTTAAGCATCAAATATGTCTTTATGTTTATCCATGGCTCTATAAGAAAGAGTTGATTACCGTAGAGACTTTCAAAGTCGAGCCCCGTTTACAATTGCTCTTTGATTTTATTAAGCAGCATGGAAAACTGAAGGATATCACCAGCTATAACCCAGATTTTTTACCGGTTTATTCTCGTAAGGTTCTGAAAAAAATTGCCAATGGTGAAGCAGGTTGGGAAGACGATGTTCCGGAAGCGGTAGCGGAAGTCATTAAAAAACGAAAGTATTTTCTGAGTTAATTTTTCTTTACTTATGAACACAACTGGACGTGCATAACTGGGATAAGTGAATAAAAGACGTATTTTTAAAGTATTATTAGGAATAATAGGATTTTGTATGAGAAAATATTTTTACAGCATTTTTTTTGCACTGGCTCTGAGCTCGTGTAGTTCTTGGGATGCTTTAGATAAAGAAGAGATGGACGATGCACCCGTGGATGAAAATGTCCAAGCACGTTGGCTAGGGGAAGGTAAAGAAAAAACTGAGATTGGAGAAGATTGGTGGCATGCCTTTGGTGACCCTGAGCTTGATCGCCTCATTAAAAAAGCGGCAATCGATAGTTTTGATTTAACATTAGCACGAAATCGTGTGCTCCTTGCGCAGAAAGAATTGTCTTTAGCTCAATCTGAAGGGCAAATTTCAGGAGAGCTAAACCTTTCACAAGATTTTAACCGAGTCAATCGTGATAGTGGTACTAATAAAGAAGCCATTGCAGGTGGATCCTTAAGTTGGCAGGCGGATATTTGGGGCCGGATCTCTAGTCTTTCTGCAGGTGCTTTAGCGGAGTATCAAGCAACTCAGGCAGATTATGATGCTGTCGTCTTACAGATGGTCTATCAGGTAGCAGTCGCTTACTTTAGCTTGCGTGAATATGATGAATTGATCACTTTGCATAATGATGCGCTGATGATTTCAGATAAATTGTACCTTTACTATAAAGTTCGTTACGAAAGTGGTTTAGAAAGTGATGAATTATTTCTCGCACAGGAAGCTGAGAATTTAAGACTCAAAGCGAATGTAAAAGATTTAGAGCGTTTACGTCATTTACAACAAAATACACTTGCGACGCTGATGGGGGAGATTCCTGGAAGTTTTAAACTGAAGCCGAAAAATTTATCTACCGCAGTGTCTTTTGTGAAGCAACCTGATGTATTGAATGCCAACTTATTAGAACGTCGACCAGATTTGGTAGCAGCCGAGCTCCGTATAAAAAGTGCATGGAATTATAAAGAAGCGGCTAGAGCGGCACATTTACCCGACGTTTCAGTGACTTTGACGGGGGCAACTGACTCGAGTTCAATCTCTGGCTTGTTTAGTGACTGGGTAGTAGGGATAATGCCGAGTATTAATTTTCCTATATTGGATCCCACTCTTGATTCACAAGAAGCAATAGCTCGAGTCAAACTTAAGAATGCCGAAGATGTCTACCGAAAAACGGTTTCAACTGCCATTGGCGAAGTTCAGAATGCGATTATAAATTTACAGAAGTATGAAGAACGCCGCTTATTAGAATTGCAAAGGCTTGAACGTTTACTAAAAGCTCAAGAAAAGTCTCAAGTACGTTTGGAAAATGGACTTATTACCCAGTTAGAATTACTTCAATACCAAAGAGAAGTACTGGCGTCTCGTGAAGATGTACTCAATTTAAAAATGCTATTACTTAGCGAAACAATAACTTTATATAACGCCCTTGGAGGACCATGGAAAATATCTCAAAATCAAGAAGACTAATTCTATTAGGCTTAATCGTATTATTATTTTCATGTGCGGAAGAAAAAGTACAAAAATCAGCACCGATACCAAAAGTTGTTTATGAAGAAGCGCGCGCGATGTCAGTGACACCAACGACGGTACTAGTGGGTCGAGTTAGATCATTTTCTTCAGTAGATTTACGTGCGCGTGTAGAAGGGGTATTGGAATCACGTCATTTTGAAACGGGAACAGCCGTTAAAAAAGGTGACTTGCTGTATACAATTGAAAAAGATACCTATGAGATTAATTTAAAACGTACACAAGCAGAATTAGAGAGTGCACAAGCTCGTTTCACTTTAGCTCAAAGTATTTTTGTGCGAATGAAAAATTTGAATGATAAAAAAGCCATTGCCAAACAAGATTTTGATAAATCAATTGGAGAAAGAGATGCAGCAGCAGCGGCTTTTCATCTTGCTGAAGCTCAGCATGACGAAGCAAAGTTACATTTAGAATGGTGTGAAATAAAATCCCCAATAGACGGAGTTCCCGGAGCACGTAGGTATGATACCGGTAATCTTATTTCACCAAGTTCAGGTGTGTTGGTTAATGTTATTTCTACAAAAACAATGGAAGTTGATTTTGATGTTTCAGAACAGCGCCTCGTCGGTTTTCAAAGGCAATATGCGGCAAAAAATGTTCGCCGAACAATTTTTGATCGGATCAAAGCAGAGCTGTCTCTACCGGATAAAAGTATTTACGAACATGAAGGTAAAATATCTTATTTTGATAACAGAATAAATAAATCCACGGGAACGATTAAAGCAACAACCCATTTCGCGAATCCTGAAGGCTTATTGAAAGATGGGATGTTTGTGAAAGTGCACCTTACTTATGTTCCCCCAGCTCAAGATAAAATGCTTGAAGGCGAAAAGAAAAAAGAAAAACGTATTGTTATCACTCAATCTGCAGTCATGCAAGATCAGGCAGGTCACTATGTCATTGCTATTTCTGATGATAATAAAGCACAAGTGAAAAGAGTTGAATTTAAAGAATCCTTTGAAGAGTACTTTGTGATTACGTCAGGTTTGAAAGAAGGGGATAAAGTTATTACTCTCGGTTTACAGACGGTTATCCCTGGCAATGCAGTAGAAGGCATACCTGCAGAAGTTGATGTTCCAGTTGCTATTGAGAATGTAGAGGAAATCAAGCCGGAAAAAGAAAAGCAAGACTCAGCAGCTGAAAAGTCTGTTAAGGAATAAGATAAATGGCTGATCATTTTTTCATTAGGCGACCTCGTTTTGCCTTTGTTATTTCAATTATCATTTTAATTGCGGGAACAATTGCATTACTCAACCTTCCAGTTGCGCAATTCCCAGAAATTACACCTCCGCAAGTATCGGTTACGGCGAGTTATCCTGGCGCTGATTCACAAACACTTATTGATACAGTTATTACACCTCTAGAATCAGAGATTAACGGCGTAGAAAATATGCTCTATATCTCCTCTAAGGCCAGTAACGATGGGAAGGTTACGATAACAGTTACATTTGACGTGTCCTCTGATACCGATATTAATACAGTTAACGTACAGAATCGTGTGTCTGCGGCTTCAGCAAAACTTCCTGTCGAAGTAACAAGGCAGGGGGTTATTGTAAGACAAAAAAGTACCTCGATGCTAGTGGTAGTGAACTTACTTTCACCAGAAAAAACTTATGATGGTTTATTTCTATCTAATTATGCAACGATCAATATTAAAGATAGGCTACTACGTCTATCTGGTGTAGGGGATATCGTACTTTTTGGTGGTCAAGATTATGCGATGCGTATTTGGTTAGATCCAGATCGTATGACGGGTTTAAATATGTCACCTCAAGAAGTGCTGACAGCAATTCAAGAGCAGAATGTTCAGGTGGCGGCGGGTATAATTGGTGGAGCACCAAGCAAAAGTACACAGAAGTTTCAATATACAGTTCAGACCCAAGGTCGCTTGAGTGAACCTGATGAGTTTGGAGCAATCATTGTAAGAGCGAATCAGGATGGTTCTTTTGTAAGAGTTAGAGATGTTGCAGAAATTGAATTGGGAGCGATTAATTATGACTCCACGTCAAAGCTTAATGGTCAGCCTGGATTAGTGATGCCGATCTACCAATTGCCATCTGCAAATGGTATTGCTGTGGCCGATGCTGTGCGTGCGGAAATGGATAAAATAGCCGAGAGCTTCCCCGATGATCTTGAGTATAATATTCTTTATGATACCACGAAGTTTATTAAAGCGTCAATTAGTGAAGTAGTAGAGACTTTATTAGTTGCCGTAATATTGGTGATATTAGTTGTGTACCTCTTTTTACAAGATGTACGCTCTACGATTATTCCTTCACTCACAATTCCCGTTTCTCTCATTGGGACATTTGCCTTTTTAATGGTCTTAGGTTATACCCTAAATACAGTGACACTCTTTGGTTTAATTTTGGCTATCGGTATTGTGGTTGATGATGCCATTGTTGTACTGGAAAATGTACAGCGCTTGATGGACGAAGAGGGCTTAGATCCTCGAGCCGCAACTCAGAAAGCGATGAAGCAAGTTACAGGGCCAATTGTCGCGACAACTCTCGTACTATTAGCTGTATTTGTACCCGTGGCATTTTTGCCGGGTATAACCGGCACTTTGTATCGTCAGTTTGCCGTTACTATTTCTGTGGCAGTCTGTATATCATCCTTAAACGCTTTGACCCTAAGTCCAGCCTTATGCTCTTCCTTTTTAAGGCCTTCCGACAAAACTAAAAAAGTTAATTTTATCTTTAGGAAATTTAATAATTTAGTTGCTTGGAGTACAGATAAATATGTCGGCTTTGTCGCGCTTTCAATCAAGCGAATTATCATTACAATGTTGTGTTTTTGTGCGATGTTATTTTTGACTTACAAATTTTATGATGAAACTCCAACGGGTTTTATTCCCGACGAAGATCAAGGTAATTTTTTAGTTGATATACAATTGCCGCCAGGAGCGTCATTAGAGCGAACTTCACGAGTTGTTGATGAGATCGAACTGATGATTTCTCAAATACCGGGAGTAGAAGCGGTGATGACTATTAATGGTTATGGTATGATTAATGGCGCCAATTCTTCTAATGCGGGCTTTATGATTGTGACCCTAGATGATTGGTCTGCGCGCACAGATGCGATGCTTCATGTTAAATCTATTCTTGCTCAAGCTCATCAAAAGATGCTTGGGATACCTGAGGCGCGCTCATTTCCTTTTGAAATGCCAGCAATTCCTGGCTTAGGTGCAAGTAATGGCTTTGAGTTTATTTTACAGGATACTTTGGGGCGAGAAGCTAAGGATATGGCAGAAATATCACGTGCCTTGATTGTCGCGGCAAATCAACGTCCAGAAATATCACGAGTCAATACATTCTTCACCGCAAATACGCCTCAGATTTTTATTGATTTAGATAGAGAGAAAGCTCATGACTTAAATGTGCCTATGAATGAAGTTTTTAGTGCTTTACAGGTCTATTTGGGAGGAGCCTATGTCAATGACTTTAATAAATTCGGTAAGAGTTATCAAGTGAAATTACAGGCTCAAGTTGATTTTCGTTCTGAACCAGAAGACCTAGATAAAATCTATGTCAAATCACGTACGGGCGAAATGGTCCCATTAAATGTATTAGTAAATGTGGAATCGATTGTCGGGCCCGATATTATTAATCGTTATAACTTATTTAATTCTATTACTTATAATGGTGGGGCTGCACCTGGTTATAGCTCAGGTCAAGCTATGGATGCCATGGAAGAGGTCGCACGAGAAGTGCTTCCGCCGGGTTATGCTTATGATTGGACGGGAATGTCTTATCAAGAAAAAGTAGCATCGGGTAATGTCGCATTGATTTTTATTCTAGCGGTAGTTTTCATCTATCTTTTCTTAGTAGCTCAATACGAAAGTTGGTTTACTCCGATTTCGGTGTTGCTCTCTGTTCCAGTAGCGATGTTTGGTGCCCTAGGCTTGAACTGGATAATGAAGATGGACAATAATATTTATTCACAAGTGGGTATAGTGTTGCTCTTTGGTTTAGCTTCGAAGACGGCAATTCTCATTGTAGAATTTGCCAAAGAAAAGCGCGAAGCAGGCGAGACAATTTTGGATGCAGCCATTATGGCGGCACGTTTAAGGTTTCGAGCTGTATTAATGACGGCGATATCCTTTATTTTAGGGGTAATTCCTCTTGTTATCGCCACGGGAGCCGGATCATCGAGTCGTCGTTCACTTGGTGTGATTGTATTTGGCGGGATGACTTTAGCTGCAATTTTAGGAACCTTACTTATCCCTGGTTTTTATTACTTTATTCAAAATACACGTGAATGGTTGAAGTCTAAGATATCATCTAAATAGCCATATATCTATACAATAAAAAAGCTCGAGTTAATCAACTCGAGCTTTTTTTGTGGGTAGAATTTAAACTAGAACTAAATTTTTATTCCAGCATTTTGTGCAGAAGCATATAAAACCTCACGTGCACCCTCAGTAATAGGACAAAGGGGGAGTCTGAATGTTTCAGTTCCATAGCCTAAGGTAGCCATCATTGTTTTGACAGGAATAGGATTGGACTCGATAAACATATCATTCATAAGCTTGTAATACTTTTGGTGAATCTCAAGTGCTTGCGAGAACTGTCCAGCATTAGCTAAACGACAGAGTTCAGTCATTTCGGCAGGTAAAATGTTTGATAATACACTGATTACGCCACTTGCTCCCACTGACATCATTGGAAGTGTAAGTGAGTCATCACCTGAGACGATTTGGATATCACAAGCTTGTTTGATTTGACTTATGCGATCAACGCAACCACCAGCTTCTTTAACTGCGACTACTTGTGGAATGGTATTCATGCGAACAATTGTATCAATATCTAAAGAGATAGCTGAGCGACCAGGGACATTATAAAGAATGATAGGCATATCTGCGCTATCCGCAATGGCTTTTATGTGTAGATAAAGACCTTCTTGTGTAGGCTTGTTGTAGTAGGGCGTAACTTGTAAGCTTGCGTCAGCGCCGTCTTTATGGGCTTGCTTAGTTAGTTCAATCGCTTCTTTAGTACAGTTAGCTCCAGTACCAGCAACGACTTTACAGCGGCCAGCAGCCGTTTTGACAGCAAAGCGAATAACGTCGCTGTGGTCTGCATAACCTAAAGTGGGTGATTCTCCAGTTGTTCCTACCGCTACGATACCATCGATACCAGCGGAAATTTGATCATTAATAATGCGCTCGAATGCTTCGTAGTCTACATTACCTTCAGAATCAAAGGGAGTGATGAGTGCTGTATAGCATCCTTTGATAGTCATATTTTACTCCATAATGGATTTTTTAATTTCAATGATTAAAAGGTTCTCTTAATCATGAAATGTGCAAGTTCTTTTAAGCGTTCTTTTGCAGGAGAATTAGGAAGTTCAGCTAAATGTATTTCAGCTTGTTGTACATAATTATCCATCATCGCTTGGGTTTTTGTGAGTGCACCACAAGTTTTGATGATTTCGGCGGCTTGATTTAGCTGCTCAGTGTTAATGGAATTAGAGCCTAATAAGTCTAGGATGAACTTTTTGTCTTGGCCAGAAGCTAAGTGTAAAGTTTCAACTATTAGCAAGGTGACTTTTCGAGCAGCAATATCGCTGCCGACGGGTTTTCCAAGTTCTTTTTCATCTGCAAAAATCCCGAGGATATCATCTTGGAGTTGAAAAGCTAAGCCAGCATTATAAGCAAATTGGCCTGCATGATGCACGAGTTCATGGTCAAAGCTATTGAGTTCTAAGCCTACCACGATTCCTGCTTGCGCAGAAAATTCTAATAGACAAGCTGTTTTCATTTCGAGCATCTGAAGGATTTCTTCAGGGGCAATTGAATCAATTTCACGATGTTCGAATTCAACATCAATGGCTTCTCCACCTAATAATACAGGATAAACATGAGAGAGTAGGCGATCAATGATTGCCAATGCACAGTCACTGTTGAGATCTTTGCCAGCTTGCTCGGTAATGAGTCGAAGAGCCCAGGCTTGCTGTAAGTCACCAGTGAGTATGGCCATGGAAAGGCCAAAATGATCTGCACTTGCACCTTCACTACCATGTTCATTTCGAGCGAAATCTGCTAGGGCAGTGTGGCTTGTGGGCAAGCCGCGACGAGTGGCATCACGATCAATTATATCATCATGGACAAGGGTCCATGTATGAAAAATTTCTGCTGCTGATGCAACTGAGATCGCTAATTCTGCTTTGTCGGAGACAAGTGCGGCAGACCATAAGCAAAGGGCTGGGCGGAGGCGTTTGCCTCCACTTTTTGTGTACGATGACATTTCTTTGCCGAGCCAAGAAGGACTTACGGACTTGGGAAAAGGATGTGCTAATAAATAAGAATCAATCTGACAGGCAATAGCAGACAAGTCAGATTTAAAATCTTTATATTCCATGTAGAGAGGAGCCTAAATTGTTAATACTGTAGTTTTAGTATCCTTACTAACACGGGAGTGATTTTTTTCAATAACTGTTAACCAAGTTCCTTCTTCTTCGCAGAGGTCTTCAACGTGGTAACGACTTTCGTCGCTTTGGCGATCATAGCCGATGACTGTGCCTGGAGGGAGAATGACGTGTTTGTCAACGATTGCATTTCGTATCTTACAGTTTTCAAAAATCTCAACTGAATTGAGGATGATACTGTTCTCAACACTAGAGAAAGAGTGGACTCGAACTTCAGATGAGAGTATGGACTCCTTGACGGAACTTCCAGAAATGATGCAACCATCGCAAATGATTGAGTTGGTTGCGTGACCTACTCGCGTCCTTCCATCGGGATGCTGTTCATCATGAATGAATTTGGCAGGAGGAAGAGGTGAGTTATAGGTGTGTATGGGCCATCCCGCACCATAGAGGTCGAGTTGTGGGTCAGCTTCTTTGAGATCCATATTAGAATCGTAGTAAGATTTGAGTGTGCCTACGTCACGCCAGTAATTATCCTTACTTATATCAGAGCCAGGGATTTTATTTTCAAAGAAATTGTAAGCGTAAAGACGCCCACTTTCTACCGCTGGTGGAAGGATGTCATGACCAAAGTCGTGGTGAGAATCGGTGTTTTTCGAGTCGGCTTTAAGGACTTTATAGAGCCATTTTGAATCAAACACATAATTGCCCATAGAAGCGAGGCAGTAGCCAGGCATGCCAGGTATTTCGCTTGGATGTTCAGGTTTTTCTTGGAAGCCAGTGATTTTCCAATCTTTGTCAACTTGGATTATACCAAATCTAGAGCCTTCATCTATGGGTATGGGAAGGGCGGCAATAGTCGCAAGTGCATCGCGTTTTGCGTGGAACTTTGCCATTTGAGATATATCCATCTTGTAAATGTGATCACCGCCAAATACGGCAACTAAGTCTGGAGTAAAATCCTGTAGGAGGTGAATATTTTGCCAGATCGCATCTGCAGTGCCTTCGTACCAACGTTTATCTCCTCCTTGCATTTGTGCAGGTACAGGAACGACGAATTGGCCTTTCATTAATGATGACATATTCCAGCCATTAATAATATGTTCACTCATGCTTTGAGATCTGAATTGCGTTAGAACAAATAGAGAGTGAATGCCACTATTAACGAAATTTGATAAAACGAAGTCGATGATTCTATATTTTCCGCCAAATGGAACAGCAGGTTTTGCTCGTTTAGTAGTTAGTGGTGATAGGCGTGTTCCTTCTCCGCCCGCTAAGATCATTCCAAGAATTGACTTACGCATTATGACTCCCAATCTGTTTCTAATATTTATTTACCAGTGTTAAACTATCGTGGTAATAAAATTATAAAATCATTTTTTAAGGCCTAAGTAGGCACAAAAAGGTCATAAAAATGGGTATTAACGGGATTTTAACCTAAACTTGCTGCGATTGAAAATTAATTAACTAAAATCTTAATAACGAGTTTTGTGAGTTCTTCATCAGCAATGAGGGGTGCATGAGCATCTTCGGGGAAGAAAATGGCGGCTTTGTCAGCATAAACTTCAATATATTGTACAGATTTGTCTGCATAGAACATGATGTCATTTTCATCGGAATACGACTGTAGAATAGTGTCGCATTCTGAGTTGGCTTTCCATTTGATTGAATCTTTTCCTTTGAGACAAATTTGTACATCAATGTATTTTTTATGAGCTTCTAGATTGGCCTTGTCGGCTTTCCTGCCGTGGAGTGTTTCTTTGATGGCAAAGATTTCTTCTCCATCGATAATAGTTTTGCCGTGTTCGAGTTCTTGTAGATTTGTAGATGAAATCCATTTTGCCGCGATCGCAAAGCGAGGGTTAAGGCAGGCGTAGTTCTCTATTTCATCGAAAGTACATAAAATCATCAGATATTTCCCAGTTTATTTTTTTTAATAAGTTTATGGAGTATTTATACATAATCAATCAAAGCTGATTATATAGATTCTAATTACGTAGATTTAAGTACTAATCTCCATTAACTTCCCCTAGGTATGAGGACTTTGAGCGGGAGCTTTCGATGGGTTTATATATAGGTGTTTTTCGACAAGAACTTTTAATCCAGTGGCTATGGTTGTAAAAAACGAAAAATCTTTTACTTTCCAGCGGTTAAATTTTTAACAGCTTAAAAAACTAAATCATTATTATGCGCCCATTTACAATTATTGTCATCGCTATGTTTATCGCTATTTTGATAGGAGCTAATCAGCTCTATAAAAATACTTCAGATGCAAAAAAGAACATCATCTACAAAGCTTTATTGTGGACATTACTCTCTTTTACAGTCGGCCTTATATATATGGGAGCCATGACAGTGTCGACTAGGTCTGGAATGGCTTTTCCTGATTGGCCAACTTCTGATGGTGTTTTATGGCCTTCGCTGAATTATTTCATGAGTGAAACCGATCGTTTTTATGAACATGTGCATCGCCTATTGGGTGAGTTCGTAGGTTTTTTAGCGATCATGATACTGTTGTTTTCGCGTCACTTTGAGAAAGAACGTAATTTTAAGCTCTCCTTAATTATTTTCATCATGGTATGCGTGCAGGGAGGCTTAGGCGGTTTGACAGTGTCTCAGAATACTCTTTGGTTGACAACGGTCTTGCACGGAGTTTTCGCTCAGCTTTGTTTAGCGGCCATGTGTTACCTTGTTTTGAAAAACACAAAGCTTTATAATGATAAGCTTCCAGAGGAAGGGTTTTCTCCGAAGCTTAAGGGCTTAGCGAAGTTCACTTTAGGTGCGGTTCTTGTGCAGCTTCTCCTTGGAGCCATTTTTCGAAATAAAGCAAAGGTATTTGATTTTAGTGATAAGGGTAAGGTGATCTATAAAGAATTAGTAGAGGGCAATGCTGGTTGGTTATTCTCACATATGACTTTTGCTTTGCCGGTGGCGATCTTACTTTTCACCCTAGGCGTTGTCATTATGAAATTTAAAAACTTAAGTAAAGCCTATAAATTTTTTGGCATGGCGTTCCACTTGTTAGTGACGATGCAGATTTTGTTAGGTGTAGTTGCTTTTTTTACTGTTTATAATAGAGAGGAGGGTAAGTTTGGTTTTGCAGAAACGGTACTTACTTCTGGTCACGTGGTGAATGGCGCCTTGATTTTGGCATTGACCTTCACCGCATACAAACTTTTATCTGCGAAAGTAAATACAGGGCCTAATCATGGGTAGAGTTAAAGATTTTTTAGAATTAACCAAACCTCGCCTAAGTGCAATGGCGGTTTTTTCTGGTAGTGCCGGCTATGTAATGGCTAGAGATCCCAATATTAGTTTTGCAATGGAAAACTATGTGGAGTTATTGTGGTTAACTATCGGTCTTAGTTTTGTCGGTGGAGCCTCAAATATCGTGAATCAGGCAGTGGAGCATAAGTTAGACGGCTTAATGGATCGTACTGCGGATCGTCCAATTCCATCCGGACGTGTCAAAATGGGGGAAGCCTTAGTTTTTGGACATGTGTGTCTCGCCATTGGCTTAGCCGTACTCTTTTACTTTTTTAGACATGAAGTGGCTTATCTCGCCTTATTTACCTATGTGACTTATGTTTTTATGTACACGCCTATGAAGACTCGAACAGCGCTCAATACAATTGCAGGAGCCTTCCCCGGAGCCTTCCCGATTTTGACGGGGTGGATTGCTCATAGTAATAACGATTTTCATACGATTCCTAATACGGAATGGTTTGGTTTTTTCCCATTCGCGATTGTTTTTGTGTGGCAGTTACCGCATTTCTTTTCTATCGCATGGATTTACAAAGATGATTATAAAAGAGCGGGGTACAAAATGATGTCGCTATATGATGAGACTGGAAAGCAAGCTGTTATCCTTATTTTTGTGGGGACGCTAGGTTTGATGGCGGTTTCGTTAATGCCTTATATGTACAAAATGAGTAATGGTTGGTATTTTATATCAGTGTGTATTCTCAATGCGGGTTTATTGTGTTCCTCAGTGATGTTGCTCGCCAATCGTAATCGCTTTATGAAGCAGTATTTTTATGCTTCAATTATTTATTTGCCTTTGATTGTTTTGGCACTTATCTTTTTTCCTCAAACGACTACCCCCTGAATCGGAGAACTATTTTGGATTTACCTTTAATCAATGCGTGTTTGAACTTTATTAGTGCGACTTTGTTAGTTTGTGGTTTTGTCGCAATCAAAAAGAAAAACAAAGAGCTACATAAGAAATTGATGATCTCGGCTTTTTGTACGTCGGCTCTTTTTCTTTCTTCCTACCTTTATTACCATTTTACTGCGGGTCATTTACTCTTTCAGGGAGTAGGGACGGTGAAGACTATTTACTTTATTATCTTAATTCCTCATATTTTATTGGCCATGATCATGTTGCCAATGATTCTAATGACCTTCTTTTTTATCTTTCGTGGTCAGGTTATTAGCCACAAAAAAATAGCTCGCTTCACCTTTCCCGTATGGTTATATGTATCGGTGACCGGAGTTATTCTTTATTTATATATGTATCAACTGTACCCTGAACATTTGAAGAAAGTTGAACCTAAGCCCAGTCCAGTAGAGGAGTCTGTAGCCCAATGATTGAAATTACCCTGTTAGGACGAGGAAGTACTCATCTAATAAAACTTGGACCTAAAGAAAAAATGAAAGTCCATGGCTTGCGTTATGTTAAGCCTGGAGATAGAGACTTTTTAAAAAACTTACCTAAGCATTTACCTGAAAAAACTTTAGTTTTGTACGGAGCGGATTCACCCCTGATTCCCGCTGTTTTACGAGCCCAGGCTCCTGAGATGAAGATCGATGTTTATACCAATGAATTACACGATAAGCGCATAGCAGAAAAAAAGTTTGACCGAGAGCATGAGATCAACATCATTACGGGTGCGGATATTGAGGCTTGGGATACTTATGACATGATCGTTTTTGCCCCGACAAAATATTTTGATCGCATGCTTTTCTTTGATGCTATCGAAAGATTGAATTTGCTTTATGCAAAAGGGACGGAGTTGATCATTATTGTTCCTCAAGAGCGCTTAAAAGATTTTCGTAAAAAGATGGACCAGGATTTACGTGGGTTGAAGACAATCTCTAGTACGCGTTCAAATACTGTGTTTAGAACTGTTCTTCGTGGAGATGAGGCAAAGAATACATGGTCAGACCGTGTGGCCAATGTGGCAGTGTCCACGATGAATGCTGAATACACGATGCGAACTCGACCAGGTGTCTTTAGTCATGGCCGAGCTGATACCGGTGGTGTCGCTTTGTCGGAGGCTGTTGATGTGACTGCGGGTGAAGATATTTTAGATTTAGGTTGTGGAGCAGGTTTGATTGGTTTAGCGCTGGCGAAGAGGCAGTTGAATGAAAGGCCAGATCATGGTGGTTCAGTAGTTTTGGTCGATTCTAATATTCGTTCAATTGAATGCTGTAAAGAGAATATTAAACTTAACGATTTTAAAAATTGTGAAGCGATTGCGAGTGACCTTTACGAAACAGAGAAAAGATTTGATCTTGTCGTCGGTAATCCGCCTTATTTTGCAGGACAAAGAGTTGGTGAGTACTTTATTCAGACGGCTATGAAATATCTCAACCCTACTGGGCGCTTAGCTATTGTATCAAAGCACGGTGAGCAGCTGGCGGAAGTCGCAGAAGAGTTTGGTTTCAAGACTGAGACCATAAAACGAAAAGGTTATGATATTAGCCTTTGTACTCGTTAATTTTCTGGAGTGTGTATAATTGGCGACTTGTAAGCTTTTTGTAAAAAATTGGTGAAGCTTACTTATTAGGCCTTTAAGTATTTCTAGCGAGCCTTAGGCTATTAGCTTAATCAAAATAGGAGTATGAGTTATGGAAAATGAGAATAAGTCGTCAAAATCAAAAGTAATTGCGGCCTTATTGGCTTTTTTCTTCGGAGCTTTAGGAGTGCATAATTTCTACTTGGGTCATACCAAAAACGGTATTATTCAATTAGTTTTAAGTTTGTTAGTTGTAACAGCAATTATTAGCTGGGTATGGGCTGTTGTCGATTTTATTAAAATTTTGACCGATAAGCTTGATGACTCACAAGGCTTAGCTTTAGCTTAATTTTCAGACAGTATTGTTTCTTTAGCCCTTCGTGATGGAGGGCTTTTTTTTGTTTAAATTACTTTTATTTCGATTTCTTGACTTAGTTGTGCTTGGAGCAAAAGCTCTAAACAGCCTTTTTCGGAAAAGTCCCGAGGGGTGAATTCGTTAGAGAGTTTACCGCCCTTACTGTTGCATTCGAGCAATCCCATTCTTTGGTAGGCTTCTGCAATTAATTCACTGCAAAATAAACTCGATAAGTCTTCTTCCTTGTTGTCGCCAAAAGGGCCGTCATAGGCGGCTTTAATTATTTCCCAAGTACTTTCTTCAAAAGGGCGACCTTTGATCTCTTTCCTAAAAGCACTTAATCCATCGAGCATCGTTTGGCATCGTTCTGCATTGAGCTTCCTATAGGAAATGTCTCCGGGGTATGTTTCAATGGTATGACTCAGTACATTGATTTGAACACCCGGGTTTTCTTTTTTGAGGAAAAAGTCTTTAGCCTTAGTGGATGGGGTGGCTTGATAGATTAATGCTATGTCGGGATTTTTAACTTTGACAACCATGCCTACGTGGGACCATCTGCATAGGCTGCCAAGTTTGATGCCTGCACTGAGGATTCCCGGTCCGGAGAATAAAATAATATCGCCAGTGTCTAACAGACCGCGATGCTTGTGGTAGTCGTTTTTCATAAAACCTCATTTTATATACAATGATTAAGCTTATTCATCTTAAAATTTATCCAAGGCCGATTTTGTAAGAAAGGCTGATTGAGTAGTGCTTTTTTGTGGTCATCGAGATTATTTTTGTGCGTAAGCTCAAGAATCTCAATAAGATGTGACGCGTCATTTTATAGGAGCTTTTTGAGTTCAAAATATGCTTTTAGTGATGATGAAAAAGGCAAAATAAAAAAAGTTCTTTTTTCTTTAAAAAAGTAGTTGCAGAAGGGCGCATGCGCTGTACTATCAAGGGCATACAAAACGGCGGGATAGCTCAGTTGGTAGAGCAGGGGACTGAAAATCCCTGTGTCCCGGGTTCGAGCCCCGGTCCTGCCACTTAAAAAAAGATTCAGTGAAAACTGAATCTTTTTTTGTGCTTAGGCGAGATGCATTGTTGTTCCGGACTATTGATTTGAATTCAGCTACCATTGGGGCCCCTAATGGTAGGGAACTTAAGGAATATTGACAGGTATTTGAGCTCGAAGAGCTTAGGAATGTAGCCATGGACGTAAGTCCGTGGTGTTTGAATAACAGCATCGTGCGTGCCGAAAGTACGCTGCAGAGCGTTTCCTTCATGCCTTCGGCATTTATATCATTTTTTTTTAACAATACCCACCGGATAAATCCGGTGGCTACCATACTGCATACCTTCGGCATGTACTTAAGTTCCCTACCATCATTGGGGCGCCTCTGTTATTATATAGAGCTTCTCACTAGTTTGGAGGAGCGCTCTAGTATGAAGGATGGCGCCGGCTGAAGTTGGAGGAGGCTGTTAACTTAGTGGGTGTACGGCCGTGTAGGAAAGACCAGCCTATATTATTGCCGCATTAAAAGTAATTTTCATGGGTACAAAAAAAGCGCCCTTGTAGGACACTTTTTTTAATGTGTTTGAAAGATTTTATTTCTTGAGGCGAATGGAGATGATTTTGATCTCGCTCTCGGGTTTACTGCCGGCGCCTACTTTTGTGTTTCCGATTTTTTCGATGGTGTCTTCGCCGCTGATAACTTTGCCGAATACGGTGTGTTTGCCATCTAAGTGAGGTGTGTCCCCTAGGTTGATGAAGAATTGTGAGCCGTTGGTATTGGGGCCAGAGTTGGCCATGGCGAGGCAGGCTTTTTCTGCTTTGATACTTTCGAGTGAGTTATCGTATTTGTAGCCAATATTTTCGTAGGCTTCTTGAAGGTTCATTTTTTCAATAATAGCTAAAAATTCAGCTTGCTTAGCTTTAAATGTTTCTTGTGAGTTGATGCCCAATTTTTGGTATATAGGCATGATAGCTGCCTGCATCGATTGTTGAGGACCTAATTTTGAGTTGGGCTTTCCTTTTGGGAAAGCGAGTTCTTTATCGAGGCCAAGTTGCTTGGCATTGATTTCGTCTTTGAATTTATAGCCAGGATCACCAGTGCCAGTTCCTAGAGGGCAGCCACCTTGGATCATAAAGCCTTTGATGACGCGGTGGAAAATGAGTCCATCGTAGTAAGGTTTAGTGACCATCTCGCCTGTTGCGGGATCTTTAAATTCTTTTGTTCCTTCTGCTAAACCAATGAAATTTTTAACTGTTTCGGGTGCGGCTTTTGGGTAAAGTTCGACTTCGAAATCGCCGAGACTAGTTTTTACTTGGACAATGGGCTTAGTGGATTCTGCAAAGAGATTGAAGCAGAAAAAGAGGGCGATTAGGCTTAGTTTTTTCATAAGGTTCACTTATTTGTTTTAGTTTGAATGGATAAAATTACAGATTTTTTAGAAGATTCAATAGTTCCTGAGGTGAACTTAAGGATTTTGAAGAGAGTAAAGCTCTTAGGCCTTTAGGAGTTTTTAGTCCTATATAGCTCTGTGCATTAATATAGGATAGACCTTTATCTTCGGGGTATAGTTCAATGAGTTTATCGGTGATTATGAGTTCTCCTTGAGTCAGGACGTCGGAGCAAGGAGCAATCTCAGGTGTATAGATAAATTCCATGTATTTATCTTTGGGAGCGTAGTAGAGTTGGGCGGACAGTTCAAGATTATCATTACCGGTAAGTTCAGCTTCGTGATAGCAATCACATAGATCATTAGTTTGAGCCAGTATTGTTTTGGCCTTGGAGATAAATTCTAGACTCATGAGCAGAGGATGGTCTTTATGATATTATAGGCTTTCTCTAATTCATCTAAAGGAACGTACTCATCTTTGGAGTGGGCTTTATTGATTGAGCCAGGGCCGAAAACTAAGGCAGGGATGGCGCTCGCGCTATAAAATGGTGCATGTGTTCCAAAAGCAGCATTAGTGAATAAAAGTTGATGGTTATGGCAAGTGCAGGCATCTTTAAGCTTTTTAGCAATGGGGCTGTTTTGTTCGATATGAAAGCCATTAGAGCAAACGTGCGGGGAGGAAAGTGTGGCGCCTGGGATTTTTGAAACGAGCTTAGTTATTTCATCTATTACTTCTTCGGGATTCTCCCCCGGGATTAACCTGCGATCAATTTCGATGGAAGCAGATGGAGGGATGGTGTTGACTGTTGTGCCGCCCTTGATGAGTCCAACACTTAAACTTGGAGAGCCAAGTACGGGGTGTTTTTTTATTTGAATTTGTTTATGATACTCTTCTAAGAGTAGGGAAATTCGTGAAATATCATAGATGGCATTGTGGCCCAATTCAGGAGTGGAGGAGTGACAGGCTAGTCCTTTTGTGCTGATATTGAAGCGGAGGACGCCTTTGTGAGCGTGGAGAGCTTTGAGTTCCGTGGGTTCGCCTATTATTGCGAAATCGGCAGATATGCCGTCTTTTGCCACTTCCGCAATGCCGCCGAAAGAGAACTCTTCGTCGCTACAGCCAATGATTAAAATATTTTTACTGATTTGATTTTTGCTTTTGAGTAGTTCTTCAACGGCAGCAATGTAGATGGCCATATTCGATTTTGTATCGCAAGAGCCACGGCCAAAAAGGCGATTATCTTTAATGTTTGGATCAAAGGCTTTTATGCTCATTTCTAAATGTGACACTGTATCTAAGTGAGCGTCGAGGGCGACGGTTTCGGTTTTTCCTAGATCGAGAAAGGCAGCGAAAGAGGGGTGTTGAGGATTTTTGGTATATTTCTTTATGGAAAATCCCAATTGACTTAGATTGGAGCAAAGGAAATCGACGATGGAGGCTTCGCTATAGATGGGGTCGCTTGTTTTTTGTCCAAAAGAATTGACGGAGGGTATGGCTACGAGTTCTCGTAGAAGGGAAGTTGCTGGGTGCATGAGTGCTTATAGTATTTTGTTGATTAAATCAATGAGTTCATTGAATTGGAAAGGTTTACTTAGGTAGTGAGTGTCTGACTCAGGGTCTTCCTGTAGGCGAGCCATACCTGCAGAGGCAGAGATGATGATGGCTTTGCTCAGAGGTACGATTTTACGTATTTCTTTAAGGAGTTCTATACCGTTCATTTCAGGCATCACTAAATCGGATATGATTAAGTCAAATTCATTGGGATCAAAGGATTTGAGCGCCTGGACGGGAGAGCTGAAGGCAGTGATTTTAAAATGATTTTTTTCTAGGATCATTTTTGTGAGTTTTAAGACGGTGGGTTCGTCGTCGACTAGTAAGATTGAGTGCAAAATTAGCTCCTTGTCATTGTACTTAAGTTACTTCACTGAATTTGATAAGTAAATGTCATTAAGCTAGGTATAGGTGATAATCATTAGCTTAATTAGTGCGAAGACTTAGGCTTCATCTAATTTATACAGTTATGTATGTCAGTTTAACAATATTTTAAGTGAATAAAGAAAGATAGATCTAAGGAAAAATATTGGTTTGTCAGTCTTTGATAAGCGATGTATGTTTCGGGGTTTGTAATATTTTTAAGATAAATAACTAGGAAAATCAAATGCCAGTTTCAGTATTAATCGGAGCTCAATGGGGTGACGAAGGCAAAGGTAAAATTATTGATGTTCTTGCAGGAGATGCCGATGTGGTAGCTCGTTACCAGGGTGGTAATAATGCAGGACATACTGTAATCGTTGGTGGGAAAAAATACGTACTTCACTTGATCCCATCAGGTATTCATAGTCAGCGCACAACTTGTGTGATTGGTAATGGCGTTGTTATGAACCCTGTACAACTACTTGTTGAGTTTGATGGCTTGTTGGATCAGGGGATTGATATCTCTGATCGCTTCGACATCAGTTCACGCGTACATTTAGTTTTTTCTTATCACTGTGCAATCGACTCTATGAGAGAAGGTGCTTTAGGTGATGATCTTATTGGTACAACTAAGCGTGGTATTGGTCCTGCTTATGCTGACAAAGTAAACCGTATTGGTTTACGTGGTTCAGATATGCTTAAGCCCGAGAAATTTGCACGCCTTTTTCGTCAGAACTGTGAAGCGGCAAATAAAGTTTTAGTTGCAAACGGTGCAGCAGCTTTAGATGTGGAAGTTGAGCTCAAAGAAGCTTTAGCAGCCGCAGCTCGTCTCGCTCCTTTCGTAAAAGATACAGCCGTATCACTCAATAAAGCCGTTCGCGAAAATCGCAACGTTCTTCTTGAGGGAGCTCAAGGCGTATGGCTCGATATTGATCATGGTACTTATCCATTTGTCACAAGCTCAAACACTGGTGTTGGTGGTGCTTGTAGTGGTGTTGGTATTGCTCCAATGCACATCAATCGCGTTATTGGCGTGTTGAAAGCTTATACGACTCGTGTGGGTTCAGGTCCTTTCCCTACAGAACTTTTTGATAAGACTGGCGAAGATATACAACGTATTGGTAATGAATTTGGTGCCACTACGGGTCGTCCACGTCGTGCTGGTTGGTTAGATGCTGTAGCGACAAGCTATGCAGTGATGACTAATGGTATGACTGAATTGACTGTGACTAAAATGGATGTTCTCGATACTTTCGAAGAAATTAAGATTTGTACGTCTTATGAGCTCGATGGTAAAACAATCAAAGAAGTTCCAGCCGATATCGAAGATCTAGAAAATGTTAAACCAGTTTACGAAACATTAGCTGGTTGGCAAGAGCCGACTACTCACTGTCGTGAATGGTCTGATCTTCCTGTTAATGCTCAGCGCTACCTTAAGCGTGTTGAAGAGTTAGTGGGTGCACCTGTTACGATTGTATCTGTTGGTCCAGATCGTGCAGAGACTTTCAAAGTCCGCAAAGATTAATTCAACTTGGGTATGGAATTAAGCGTACCCAAGCACATTGCCATTATTATGGATGGCAATGGACGATGGGCCGCAGAACGCGGCCTTGATCGTATTCAGGGACACACTGAAGGTGTCTCGGCCGTTTTAAGGACTGTAGACGCTTGCTTGCAAAAAGGGGTTAAGTATTTAACCCTTTATACTTTTAGTACAGAGAATTGGAAGAGATCAGAAGAAGAGGTCTCGGCCTTAATGATGCTTTTGGGTGAAGCCCTGAGTAAATATCTTCCCGATTTCATGGAGAAGGGCATTAAGCTTACTACGATAGGTGATGTTGCGGCATTGCCCAAATCGGTGTATGCGAAGCTTGAGGATGTACGAATAAAGACTCAAGATAATGATCAAATAGTTTTTAATTTAGCACTTAACTACGGCGGCCGTGATGAGCTGGTGCGGACTTGCCGTCGGGTGATAGATGCAGGACTGAAAGCGGATGAGCTTACAGAAGAGGTTTTTGAGTCCCATTTAGATTCAGCTGGAATGCCAGATCCAGAATTATTGATTCGCACCAGTGGAGAAATGCGTCTTAGTAATTTTCTATTGTGGCAAGTCTCCTATAGTGAATTTGTATGTATACCAGAATTTTGGCCTGAATTTGGGCCTGAATTATTAGAAAAAGCTTTAGTAGATTTCAATAACAGAGAACGTAGATTTGGGGGCCGTTAATGTTTAAATATAGACTTATTTCGGGGATAGTGCTTATCTCTTTGGTGACGAGTTCGCTAGTTTTAAAAGGCGCCTCAGGGGCAATAGTGTTCACAGTCTTAGCAATGATATTGCTTTTAGGCGGAATGCGTGAGTTTTTTGATATGACTGAGAAAATTGGTATACCTGGTTATAAGCGTCCAGGGATTTCTGCGGCAGCACTTATGGTACTAGGCATTAGTGTCCCTGCTATTTTGGGTAAAGGCTCGGTGCATAGTCAGGGTATAATCATTGAATTGCTAATGAGTTTTGTTATCATTAGCGGTTTTGTCCGTGCGATGCAAGAGGAAGATTTAAAAGAGGGGCTTAAGCGTCAGCTCATATCTCTAGCCGGTTTTTTCTATATTGTGTGGAGTTTAAGCTTTTTGTTACGCATCTACTTCGGTGAAGGTATTGGTATGAGCGGTCGCTACTTATTAGTTTACATGGTCTTGGTGACTAAATGTTCAGATATAGGTGCTTATTGTACAGGTATGACGACGCATAAGTTAAGTGGTGGTAAAAATCATAAGATTGCACCTCGCTTGAGCCCGGGCAAGAGTTGGGAAGGCTTTATCGGTGGCATGGTCTTGTCCGTTGTTGTCGCACTCATTTTGGAAAGACAGCTTTCGGAACATCTCATGTTTCAAGGAAAAGATGTTATTACGCCATATATTGCCGTGGGCATGGGTATTATAGCTGCAACACTCGGATTTATCGGAGATGTATGTGAATCAATTTTCAAAAGAACCGCCAAAGTTAAAGACTCGGGTAATACCATACCTGGGATGGGTGGAGTTCTTGATGTATTAGATAGTTTAATTTTAGTTGCACCTCTGTATTATCTCTATCTTCAGGTAGCGGTACTTTAGGATGACCAAGAAAAAAATTGTCATCCTTGGTGTTACCGGTTCTATTGGTCAGAGTACGCTCAAGGTGGTGCGCCATTTGCCCGATCAATTTGAGGTAGTGGGAATTGCTGGTGGAAGGCGTTGGCAGGAAACGGCTGAAATAGCCAATGAATTTAAAGTGCCCTATGCATCAGTGGCCAATCAATCTGATTACGAAAATTTTAGTAAAGCGCTAGCGGATACGCAGCCACTCTGTGGAGAGGAAGCATTGATAAAAATGTGTACTTTGCCAGAAGTGGATTTAGTCCTATGTGGAATTGTGGGTACGGGGGCATTGATTCCCGTGTATGAAGCTGTGAAGCTTGGTAAAACTATTGCCTTGGCAAGTAAAGAGATCTTAGTGGCCGCAGGTGAAATCATCATGGAGGAAGCCCATAAAAGTGGGGCTCAAATTTTACCAGTAGATAGTGAGCACAGTGCGATTTTTCAGTGTTTAGAAGGGAAAAGTCCAAAAGATATACGTCGAGTAATTTTAACTTGTAGTGGTGGACCATTCCTGCGTCGTGAAGAGGACTTTAGTTCCGTGAAAGTAGAAAATGCCTTGAAGCATCCTACTTGGGAAATGGGGCGTAAGATCAGTATTGATTCTGCGAGTTTAATGAATAAGGCTTTGGAAGTTATTGAAGCGCGTTGGCTCTTTGATTTAGAGCCGAATCAAGTCGATGTAGTAGTGCATCCACAGTCCATAGTGCATTCGATGGTAGAATTTACGGATAATACAGTTTTGTCCCAGATGAGCGAAAATGATATGGTTTTTCCGATTCAGTTTGCGATGACTTATCCTGATCGCTACTCGAGTAGTTTAAAGCCGATGGATTTTACTAAGGCAATGACTTTGACTTTTGAAGAGCCCGATCATAAACGTTTTCCTTCTTTGCGATTTGCGCACGATGCGATGGCAATGGGTGGTGCGGCTCCGGCAATCTTGAATGCGGTAAATGAGGTTGCGGTCTTAGCTTTTTTAGATGAACGCATTCGTTTTTCTGCTATATGGGATTTGATCAGAATATTTTTAGAAAAAGCTGGTGAGTATCCAGCGACAAATTTAGATGAGATTTTGGCGACGGATGCTAGGGTCCGTAGAGAAACAGAAGATTTGATTTTATCTGGAGTTTACAAATGAGTAAGGGCGTGGCAATTATCATGTCTGGACCAAGTGGAGCAGGGAAATCTACGGTCTGTCACATTCTTTTAGAGAATGATAAGAATTTGAGTTTTTCAGTGAGTTGTACAACTCGCCAGCCAAGAGCTGGTGAACAGAATGGCGTGGACTATCATTTTTTAAGTCGTGAAGAGTTTGAGCAGAGAATTGCCTTAGGAGATTTATTAGAATACGCAGAAGTGCATGGCAATTATTATGGAACTTTAAAGTCAGAAGTCCTCAATCAAGTGAAGCAAGGCAAGTCAGTATTGATAGATATTGATGTACAGGGGCAGCGTTTAATTCGCGGAGCTTGTGTGGATGATAGCGAACTAGCGTTTGCGAGTGTTTTTGTTTTTTTTGCGCCGCCTTCCTATAAAGAATTAGAGTCACGTTTGAGAGGTCGAGGTACGGAAGATGATGAGTCCCTCAGTAAAAGATTAAATAATGCCAAGCTTGAGTTGGAGGCTTGGAATGAGTACGACTATATGGTGATCAATCATGAGCCAGTACAGGCGGCATCTGAGTTTCAGGCTATTATTCAGGCGGAAAAAGTGAAGGTTTCAAGAGTTGACTTAGAAGAGGCGTGGCCTCATGTCTAATATTCGTGAGTATCAGGGTATAATTCCTCAGCTTGGAGAAGGTGTCTTTGTTGATGAAAGCGCCGTTGTTATTGGCGATGTTATTATCGGTGATCATGCGAGTGTGTGGCCAACGACAGTTATACGTGGTGATGTTAATTCTATACGTATTGGCGCAGGTAGTAATATCCAGGACGCGTCGGTTTTGCATGTCACTCATAAGAATGCAGGAAATCCAGAGGGTTATGCGTTAGTCATTGGAGATAATGTGACCGTTGGTCATCGTGTGACTTTACATGGTTGCCAGATTGGTGATTATTGCTTTATTGGCATGGGTGCTATTATTATGGATGGTGCAGTATTGCAAGAACGAGTCATGGTTGGTGCGGCAGCGCTCGTTACACAGGGGGCGCAATTGGAGTCAGGTTACTTGTACTTAGGGTCTCCAGCTAAGAAGGCACGACCCTTAAATGAAGAAGAATTACAATGGCTCGAGAAATCGGCAGATAATTATATTCGTTTTAAAGATACCTATTTATAATATATGAAAGTAAGAGGAAGATTAGCTCCGACTCCTTCAGGTGAACTTCATCTAGGGCATGCGGCTAGTTTTTTGCGTGTAGAGCAAAGTATTCGTGAAAAAAACGGAACTCTGGTTCTGCGCATTGAGGATGTCGATCGCCTGCGTTGTAAGCAGGAGTTTGTGGATTCCTCGCTAGAGGCATTAAAGGCTTTAGGTATTTCTTGGGAAGAGGGCCCCGATCTAGGTGGTGATTTTGGTCCTTATATTCAAAGTCAGAAAACGGATAGATATAAAGAGATTATCCTTGAGCTTAAAGAGCGAGGTTTAATTTATCCCTGCCCCATTTCCCGTCGTCAATTGCGTGAGCATGGTTTTTCTATGGCGCATGGTGAGCCTCTTTTTCCTGTGGACTTAAGGGATTCGTGCGTGGAAGAGCCAGAAGATATGTGGTCAATTAATTGGCGTTTTCGAGTTCCTGATGGGCTCGAAGTGAAGTTCTATGATCAAGAACTGAATAAAATAATTGCCTATACCGCGGGTGAGGACTTTGGGGATTTTATCGTATGGCGCCGTGGTAATATGGCGACTTATGAATTGTCGGTAGTGGTAGATGATTACGATATGCAGATAACTGAGGTGCTCAGGGGTGAAGATCTTTTGCTGTCGACAGCACGGCAAATCTTGCTTTATCGTTGTTTTGATTGGCCCGAGCCAGCTTTTGGTCACTGCCCTGTTCTCAAAGATGGAGAAGGGGAGAAATTAGCAAAGACTCGTGGATCGAGATCCCTAAAAAGTATTTTTGCTGAAGGCCGGGATTGGCGTGAGATGCTAAAAGATTGCGGTCTTGGCAAAGTTTTAGATTAATTCTTTTCTTCAGCGCCTTGTTTAGCGAGGTGCACAACAAGTTCGTTTGCGAGATCTGCAAATGAAGTTCCATCATTAAATGCTTGGGCTCCTAGGAGCATGGCCTGGACTTGAGTGGCCTGTTGTGCGCACTTGATGATGACGATAGGCGTTTTTGTTTTTGGATCGACGCTCCATTTTGATGTGTAGGATCCTGCGAGCATGCGACTGAATACTGCCCCCCATTGAATGGCAATGCTGTTTTCGAGTTCAGGAGGAGTGCCTTTGGGCCACTTTTCTTTGATCGCTTGATCGCGTGCTTTGTCGAGTTGAGTTATTTCTTCTAGGATATAAGTCAATTTGGCATCGTATTTTATTTCTCTACAGAGGCTTAGGAATTTTTCACATTCATTGTTAATGTATTCTTCTGGATTCATTTTGTTTCCTGTGTCAAAAAATTATATTATTCAACCATTATAAAATTGACCTTTCTTTATACAAGCGAAAAAGTACTAGAAGTAAGTTGTTTAAAATGAAAGTTTGTCTACTGTTAAAAAACAGTTAATCAAATTTGGTCTTCTAAGACTGAAAATATTTATATCAAGGTATTATGATGAAGTTGCAAGAATTTTTAGATAAAGTGAAAAGTCGTCCTAAAAAAATTGAGTTTGCTGAAACGATTAAAGTGATTGAAGAAAATTATAATTTCAAAGAAACGACTTTTGAAAATGGTGAACTGGTTAATGTTGCTGGTGAAAATAGTGGTTCTTGCAAAGTTTTTTCTTTTGCTAAGATGCACGACTTATCCCAAGACGAAACTTTAGCCCTTTTCGGGATTTATTATCGTGCAGATGTACTGTCTTACCCTGATGGATGTGACCATCCTAATATTCGTCAGTTTATGAAGTCTGGTTGGGCAGGGCTTAAATATTCCGGAGAAGCTTTAAGCGCTAAGTAAAAGTGCCCAAACTGAAGTCAAAATAAAATTATCTATTTGACTTAAAAGAGTTGACAAGTAGGGGATTTCTATTACTGTTGGTTTCTCTTATTTCAGCCTTGCTGGAATATGCTTTAATAATTAAGAAACAACTGGATACAAGATACAATGAAAACTTACCTTCCTATAGCCTCAGAGTTTGAGCGCAAATGGCTAGTGTTTGATGCCGAAGAGCAAGTGCTTGGTAGACTGGCTGTTAAAGTCGCTAACGCATTGCGCGGTAAAGACGAGCCTACATACACACCTCATATGGATTGCGGCGCTAACGTTATCGTTATCAACGCAGACAAAGTAAAACTTACTGGTAGAAAAGAAACTGAAAAAACTTACATCGGCCACACAGGCTGGGTAGGTGGTCAAACTGTTACTACTCCTGAAGAAGTAAGAGAGAAAGATTCTACTCGTTTAGTACTATGGGCTGTAAAAGGCATGTTAGATGATGGTCGCTTAGGTCGTAGCACTTTTAAGAAACTTCACGTCTATGCTGGTGCAGCACATCCACACGAGGCTCAAAAGCCTGTAAAAGTAAACTAAGAGAGTCGATATGTCTACAGAAGAAATTTGGGCCACTGGCCGTCGTAAAAGCGCTATCGCTCGTGTGAAACTCACTAAAGGCAGTGGTGTTATCACTATTAACAAGCAGAAGCTTGAAGAATATTTCCCGCAAGAACAATTGCGTAACTACTTAGCGCAGCCTATCACAGCTACAGGTACAGAGGGTCAATTTGACATCTTTGTTAACCTTCATGGCGGTGGTAAAGTTGGTCAAGCAGGTGCATTGCGTCACGGTATTTCCCGCGCAATCCTTGCTTATGATGAAGATGTTCGTTCAGTACTCAAGCAAAGCGGTCTCTTGACTCGTGATGCTCGTGTTAAAGAACGTCAAAAACCAGGTCAGCCTGGCGCACGTAAACGCTTCCAGTTCTCCAAGCGTTAATAGAAGTTCATGCTTTAAGGAGCCCCGAGCTTTCGCTTTGGGGCTTTTTTGTTTTTCTCAGATAAGTTTAAATTAAGGTTTATAAAATGAGCGATCATCAGGTCGGTAAAATTAAGGCAGCTATCGTAGGTGCCAGTGGATATAGCGGTGAAGAATTATTGAGATTGCTTGTTAGGCATGCTCAAGTAGAGATTGTGTGCCTTACTTCACGCCAGTATGCCGGCCGACCAGTTGGAGATGTGTTTCCTCGTTTTACAGGCTTAGATTTAAACTTTTCTTCTCCGTCAATTGATGAAATTGCGGAAAGCGCAGATGTGGCTTTCTTGGCATTACCACATGGTGTAGCAGCAGAATTTGCTATTCCCCTCGTAGAAAAAGGCGTCAAAGTTATTGATATCTCTGCTGACTTTCGTCTCAAGTCTACGGAAAAGTACTTAAAGTATTATAATGCGGAACATCCAGCTCCTGACTTGTTGAAGCAGGCAGTTTATGGTGCACCGGAACGCAGAAAAGAAGAAATTAAAAAAGCCAATCTAATTGCCTGTCCAGGTTGTTACCCCACGAGTATTTCTTTGCCCTTGATTCCCTTGCTGAAAGCAAAGTTGATCTCGAGTGAAGGTATTATATGTAGCTCAATGTCAGGCGTTAGTGGTGCAGGGCGTAAAGTTGACCTGCCTTTTATTTTCCCTGAATGCAATGAGAGTGTACGCCCTTATGCAGTCGCGGGTCATAGACATTTGCCTGAGATTGAGCAAGAGCTTGCCGAAGCAGCTGGTCTGGAAGATATGGCGATTAACTTTATCCCTCACTTAGTGCCGATCAATCGTGGTATTCATTCAACGATTATTGCGAAGCTCAAAGAAGGTGTAAGTGCTGATCAGATTCGTCAAGTTTGGAATGATTACTATGCGGATGCAGCTTTTGTGAGAGTTTTACCTGCGGGACGTTTGGCGGATACTAAGAACGTGACTTTGACAAATTTTTGTGAGATAGCTTGTGTGACAGATGATCATACAGGAAACGTAATTTTGAGTTCAGCAATCGATAATTTGACGAAAGGTGCTGCTGGTCAAGCAGTGCAAAATATGAATATAGTTTTTGGCTTTGATGAAAAAGCCGCCTTGTTATAGGACTTTACACATGGAAAAAATGATTGAGAAAGCGGCTTTATTAATTGAAGCTTTGCCTTATATCCAAGAATTTCGCGATGAAATTGTCGTCGTCAAATTCGGTGGTAGTGCTATGGAAAAACCTGAACTTATAGAATCTGTTTTACGAGATGTAGTACTGATGGAATGTATTGGTATGAAGCCGGTTATTGTTCACGGTGGTGGCAAAGCTATTTCGGCAAGATTAGAAAGCATGGGTTTAGAAGTGAAGCGAACGGGTGGTATGCGCCATACTTGTGATGTGACTATTGATGTAGTAGACGATGTTTTGCACAATGAAGTCAATAGCCATTTACTCGAGCTCTTAGCGAAGCACAAAGGTAAAGCTCGACGCGTATCTGGTAAAGATATTCTCAAAGCAGAAAAATTGTTTGTCAAAGATCCTGAAACTGGTGAAGATGTAGATGTAGGCTTTGTGGGTAACGTTAGCGAAGTCGATGCTGAGTATATTCATGATATCATTGAAGCAGGAGTCATTCCAGTCATTACGCCACTCGCCAAAGATGCGAAGGGTCATACTTATAATATTAATGCAGATATCGCGGCAGCCAAAATTGCTGAGTCGATTCAAGCCCGTAAGCTCGTTTTTCTTTCGGATGTCCCAGGTCTTTTGAGTGATCCTAAGGATGAGAAAACTTTGATTAATACGATTAAAGTTCATGAAGTTGAAGAATACATTGCCGATGGAACAATTTCCGGTGGTATGTTGCCGAAAATTTTGAGCGCTGTAGATGCTTTGAAAGTAGGAACAAAAAAAGTCCACATGATTGATGGACGTATGCAGCACTCGCTTTTACTCGAGATTTTCACTGATAGTGGTGTTGGAACAGAGATTTTAGCTGACTAGGAGAAGGTCATGACGATTAGAGAGAAATACGAAGAATTTATTTTAGGGACTTACAAGCCTTCGATTTTATTTGAAAAGGGCGAGGGTTCCTATCTTTGGGATGAAACAGGAAAGAAATATCTCGACTGTTCTTCCGGCATTAGTGTTTGCAATATTGGTCATGCTCATAAGGGCGTGGCGAAAGCGATTTCAGAGCAAGCCAGTAAGCTTTTACATGTATCCAATATATTTATGACGGCGAATGCACCTTTGCTTGCCGAGAAAATATCGAAGAGTAGCTTTGGGGGTAAAGTCTTTTTTGCCAATAGTGGCGCAGAAGCTAATGAAGGCATGATTAAGTTTGCTCGTAAATGGGGTTCTACTAAGGGACGCCATGAAATCATTTGTATGGAAGACTCCTTTCACGGGCGTACTTTAGCAGCTTTGGCGGCGACAGGACGTAGTCAGTATAGAGTAGGTTTTGGTCCGGATCTTCAAGGCTTCCATCACGTTCCCTATGGCGATATTGCCGCAATCAAAGAAAAGTTATCTGGAAAAACAGCTGCTATTATGCTTGAAACTGTATTAGGTGAGGGTGGTGTAAAACCAGCCAAGACTGAATTCATTCAAGCGGTTCGTGAGCTTTGTGATCAAGAAGGCATCTTAATGATGTGTGATGAAGTTCAAACCGGTATGGGCCGTACAGGTAAAATGTTCGGTTATCAAAATTTTGGTATAGAACCGGATGTGATGTCAATGGCGAAAGCCTTAGGCAATGGTATGCCTATTGGTGCTTTTGAAGTCCAGAAGAAGTACGAAGGTATTTTAGTTCCAGGAACGCATGCAACGACTTTTGGTGGTACACCTTTGGCTTGTGCTGCGGGTTTAGCCGTATTTGACGCCTTTGAAAAAGAAAATGTATTAGCTAACTGCAATAAGCAGGGAACTAAGTTTATGCAGGCCTTCAATGAAATGAAAACGAAGTATGATTTCATTTCTGATGTTCGAGGCTTGGGATTAATGATTGGTATTGATGTTGAAATACCAACTGCCGATGTTTTGGGCAAAGCCACTGAAAAAGGCTTAGTCTTATTAACTGCAGGTGAAAAAACAGTGCGTCTTCTTCCTATGTTAACAATTACTGATGAGGAAGTAGAGCAAGCAATTCAAATTATAAGTGAAATTTTCGAGGAGTTGAACCGTGGCTAAAGACTTGATGAATTTATTGGACCTCACAAAAGGGGAATTAAGAGAAGTTTTGGATCTCGCACACAAATATCGCGAAGATCGTACACTAGATAATACATCTTTATCAGGTAAGACTATCGGTCTTATTTTTTTGAAAAACTCAACGCGTACACGCGTGTCTTTTGAGACAGGTGTTAATCAGCTTGGTGGCTACCCCATGTACATGGATCAAAATAGCCTTCAGCTCGGCCGTGGTGAGTCTTTCGTAGATACGGCTAAGGTTCTTAGCCGTTACCTTGATGGCATTGTCATTCGTGGTCATAAGCATGAAGATATCAAAGCTTTTGCCGATGCCTGTACAATCCCAGTAATAAACGCTTTAACAGATACTTTCCATCCTTGCCAGCTCTTAGCTGATATGCAGTTGATAGAAGCTACTAGTGGTCATTTAGAAGGCGTTAAAGTCGCCTTCATGGGTGATTGCGCCTCCAATATGGCTCTTTCGTGGATTTACGCCGCTCACATGACCGGTATGGAACTCACCCTCGGTGGACCAGAGGGCTATTTGCCTTCAGAAGAATTTTTAGCATCAATTGGCAATCCAAGTAATATCAAAGTGACAACTGATGCAAAAGCAGCCGCAAAAGATGTGGATTATATCTACACCGACGTATGGGTGAGTATGGGTTTTGAAGAAGAGGCCAAAGATCGCCTTGCGAGCTTCGCACCTTATCAAGTCAATATGGACCTACTCTCAGTAGCGAAAACCGATGTCAAAGTTATGCATTGCCTACCCGCTTACCGCGATAAAGAAGTCAGCGCAGAAGTCATTGACGGACCTCATTCAATTATCTGGGATCAAGCAGAGAATCGCCTCCACGCTCAAAAAGCGGTAATGAAACTCAAGTTTTAAGATTAGTAAACTCACAAAATAAAAAATGCCACTGAACTCAGTGGCATTTTTTATGTATAGGATAGATTGGGTTATGTATCAATTTATTTGGATGTAAATACCTCTGATCAAATATACTACAGCAGAATAGGACGGTACTTTGATGAATGGTGACCAAAATCACTATAGGTATTTAGTGAGGAATGGTGAACGGATGAGGCTAATGACCATCTAGATATATGACTCGACCAGGATTTATGACTTAGAGCTATTGATATAATGCTTTCCAGTCGACTGTTGGAGCATCTGTGATTATGCCTTCCACCTGTCCGCGCACATTGATTTCATGTTAACTGTATGTGAATTAGTTCTACTATATTATATTAGGTAAAACAACGGGGAAGGAGAGGGGGTGTTCGAGTTGTTTTGAATATATAGTTTAAGCTAAGATTTTTAAGTATTTAAACTATTAATTATCATCCTTAAATGTAGATTGCACTACACTCACTTTAATATGGAAATCAGAAATTGAACAGAAAAAATGTATTGTTATTGTGTCACTCATATTCGACCCCATTTTTAAGTGTGGCGGTACAGTATTCCTATCTGTTTGAGGGCAAAGATATTAACTTGGTGGTCGTTTTTATAAAAGGAGAGCCGTCCACTGATGTGGCAGATGAGCTCTATGCTGACAAAGTCTTGTTTTTAAATCAGTCTACAGCAAGTTTAAAAGGCTTGAAACAAGAAGCCATAAAGAAACTTCGAGCTATAAATGATAGCTATAACTTTGATTTTTGCGTCGCTCATCGATATAAGTCTATGTATATCTCTTTGAGATGTGGTATTTACACCATAGGTGTAAGCCATATTGATGGTGTATTTTCTGGTTGGAAACGAAAGCTTTTTGCCTACTATTTTAAGGATAAGCTAAGCTTACTAGGGGTTTCTAAAGCCATTAGAGATGATATGCGTAAGTCACTTCCGCTCTTTCCCGAAGAAAAAATTGATTTTTTATATAATAGTCTGAATTTTGATAAAATTCGTGAAGCTCAGTTAAGTAAAAATGGCGCAAGATCATTTTTGGGCTTATCAGAGGATGTTTTTGTTTTTGCGAATGTTGGCAGAGTACACGAAGATAAAGATCAAAAGACTTTGATTAAAGCTTTTTCTTTAGTAAGTGAAAAGATGCCAAGCGCAATTTTAATCATTGTTGGTGAAGGCAGGTTGATGTCAGCGTTAAAGGCACAAGTTCAAGAATTAAATTTAGAGAGTCGAGTAAAGCTTCTTGGGAATATACCAGAAGCAGTGAAATACTTTAAAGCTTTTGATTGTTTTGTCTTGAGTTCAATTCGTGAAGGTCTACCAGTTGCAATACTCGAGGCTTATGCGGCGAAAGTTCCTCCAATCGCATCATTATGTAATGGCAATACAGAAGCTATTGAGGGCTTAAATGTAGGTTTCCCCATAGGAGATGCTCAAGCTTTGAGTGAGCTATTGTTGAGTTCCTATGAAAGAAGCGAAATAGATAAAGAAGTTTTCATTAGTAAAATAGATGAAAAAATTGAGAAGTATTTTACTGCTGAGGCCGTAAATATTGCATTCTGGAAGCTTAGAGTTATTCAAAGTCTTGTAGATACTGATATTGAAAAGGTTTAGTTATGGGCTTATCTAGCTATAAAGCGATTGAGCGAATATTAGTATCAGTCAATAAAAAAATAGCTAAACTTTTGCATAAACTGAAGCCCTATGAAGGTGATGTTTGGTTGATTGGTGGTGTTGGTGCAAAAACTTATTGTGATAATTCATGTACCTTTTTTGAGTACCTGATGAATGAAACGGGGCAAAAAGCCTATTATGTTTTAAGTAAACACTCAAAAGATTTAGAAAAAGTACGCAAGCTTGGTCCCGTTTTGTATAAGGATAGCATTAAGGCAAATTATTTTAGCTTAAGTGCAAAAGCCTTAGTTTTTTCTTCGGGTCTAAAAGGGGATATTGTACGTATTAATGAAAAGTACCTTAGTCGGGCAGTGAAGGTGAATTTACAGCATGGCGTATTTGGCTTAAAAAATAATACAATCAAATACGAAGCGGACTTTTCGGTGACATGTGGAGAAGAAGAGGCCAAGTTAAAGGCGCCTCTCTTAGGAAAAGGGCAGGAGTTAATTTTAACAGGATTTCCACAGCATGACAAATTAATAACTGAATCAATAAAAATAACTCCAGATAAAAAAACCATTTTTTATATGCCAACCTGGCGAGAGTGGTTTGTGGGTAAAGATTCTTTTAAAGAGAGTGATTTCTATGCGAATTTTACCTCATTTTTAACAAACCCCCGCTTATTAGCCTTTTTAAGGGAAAATGGAATCAAAATCAACTGTTATTTACATAGGAATAATATGAAATATTATTCCGACTTGCCTGATGACTTATTTAATGAAAATATTTGTTTGCTTCCAGAGAATACTAATATACAGCAGCAGATCCTTATTAGTTCTTTGCTTATTACGGATTATTCATCAGTAAGTTGGGAGTTTTTATTGCTCAAAAAAGGAGTGATTTTTTATCAGTTTGATCAAAGTGAATACTTAAAACAACGTGGGAGTTTATTGGATTTTGATAAAGGCATTTTTGGCCCCATATGCAAAAGCGCTGATGAGTGTATTGATTTGCTAATGGAGTCTACGGAAAGTGGTTATGATAAGCTATTAGATCTTTCTTGGAGAGATAAGTTTTTTACTCATTATGATGGTAAAAATTGTGAACGTATATATAAAAAAATATTAATTGAACTTGCCAGGTGTAAAAAATGATTTGTCATGAATTAAAATGTGTTTTTGTACACATACCAAAAGTAGCAGGTACGAGTATAGAAAAAGCTTTTTTACAGCATTTGAAAATACTGAGAGAGGATGGAGCTCAGCTTTTAATACAAAAAAATGCTGATCCTTTAAAAGGGCCACCGCACTTGCAGCATATGACGGCAGAGGAATATCTCAAGTATGGTTATTTAACTCAAGAACAATTCGATAGTTACTTCAAGTTTACTTTTGTTAGAGACCCCTATGAGCGTATAGTCTCGGAATATCGCTATCGTCGCTTTTATAATGAGTATGATTTTAAAAGCTACCTAACAAAAAACTTTCCTGGTCCTATGGATGATGATTATGTGAATTATTTGGATTATTACCGCCATATTATGCCACAATCAGATTTCATCTATAATGAAAAGGGCGAATTACTTGTAGATTTCATAGGTCGATTTGAGAACATTGAAGATGATTTCAAGAAAATCTGTGAACATTTACAGGTGAAACTTGAATTGCCAAAATCTAATAAATCCAAAAATAAAAAATCATTGTTTTTAAGGCTTAAGAAAATATTTAATAAAAACCTCATGTATAGCTATAGTCATGATCAGTATTATTGTGATGATACTTTGTCTTTTATGAAAGACTATTATAAAAAAGATTTTGAAATGTTGAACTATCATTTTCGTCAAACTTAATATATAGGATCCTTGATTGATAATGGAAAAATTTGAAACATTGTATCTTCATATAGGAACGCGTAAAACGGGAACGACAGTTTTACAAAATTTTTTTTATGATAATAAAGAACTGCTGATGAAGAAGGGGATTTTATATCCTACATCGGACTTGTTAATGAGAAAGGGAACAACGCATCATCATAGAGTGGTGGAGAATAAAAGGGTAGATGGAATCCGGACTAGAGAGCAGATCTTGGAAGAGAAATCTAAGGCTAAGGTTTGTTTGATATCTAGTGAGATTTTGGAGGATTTTAGAGACAATACAGATCGTCTTCAAGAGCTTTTTAAGCTGGCCGTAAACATTAAGGTTATCGTTTATCTTCGTAGGCAGGACTCTTACTTAGAGTCTTTATATTGTCAGAAAATCAAAATGAGGCGTTGTAAGTCGGATATTTATGATTTTGAAGATGAGGTCTGCTTAGATTATTGTATTCTTCTCGATTTTTGGTCTGGACTCGTAGGAAAGGAAAATATAATCGTTCGTCCTTATGAGAAAGAGCATTTTGTGGGGGCTAATATTTTTGATGACTTCTTAAGCATATTTAACTTACGTAGCGTAGAAGGATTTAGGATCCTAAAAAGTTTTTCAAACCCTTCATTAGATAGCGCAGCTTTGGAGTTCAGGAGATTAGTTAATTTTTTGGAATTACCACGAGATCTACATGTTAAAGTTGGTAGGTTACTGGAGGTAAGATCCTTGGATTTAGGAAAAGATAAAACTTTCTCGGATCATGGTATCTTGACGACACAAGAAAAAATTACTTATATAAAAAAATATGAAGAAAGTAATAATAGTATTGCTAAAGAGTTCCTCAAAACTGACGTTTTATTTACCGCAGAACTTCCAAGGTTTCTAGATAAAGATAAAGATAAAGAAACGGACTGTCTATCTGTAGCTAGGATTGAAGAGATAGTGAAATATTTGCTTGATGAAGATTCCGACTTAGTTTCGATTTTAAGTATTTATTTACAGGTATATTTGAAGATCGGTTTAGTTGATGAGTATGTAATGGATAAAATGAATATTATGTTTCAAATAATGAATACTTATAATGAAAATAAAAAATCAATATTTGTATCTAGTATGTTTAAACGTTATTGGATCTATTTAAAGATGAAGCGTAAGCTTCATGGCTAGATTTGTTTGAAATGGCAAACGTTATTTATCAAGCGGTTAAAAAATTTAAAAAATCGAACAATAATTTCATCAAAATATTTAGAAGGTTTTTAGTGTATAATGAAAAAATTTGAAACATTATATCTCCATATAGGTACCCGTAAAACGGGTACGACAGTCATTCAAAATTACTGTCGTGATAATAAAGAACTACTCATGGAAAATGGTATTTTGTATCCAACATCAGACCTTGTGATGAAGCATGACGCATCAAATCATCATCTACTTTTTAGGTCAAAAACTGACGATTTCTCAGAAATTAGACAGGAGATTTTAGCAAATAAAAATACTGCTAAGGTGTGCTTGATATCTAGTGAACTGTTAGAGGATATAAACCGAGACCCTAGACGCACTAAAGAATTGTGTGGCCTAGCAAAAAAAGTGAAAGTTATCGTCTATTTACGTAGGCAGGAATCCTATTTAGAATCTTCATTTTGCCAAAAAATTAAACTACAGGATTTTAAATCTACTATTGATGAGCATGGGGGCGATATCTGTTTAGATTATAGTATTCTTCTTGAGTTTTGGTCTGAGATGGTGGGTAAAGAAAATGTAATCGTTCGCCCCTATGAAAAGGGACAGTTTGTTAATGGCAATATTTTTGATGACTTCTTAAATATTTTTGGCCTAAAAAATTCAGAAGGATTTAAAGTCCTTAAAAGTTTTACTAATCCATCATTAGATCTAGGTGCCTTGGAGTTTAAAAGAGTGCTTAACTACTTGGGTTTAACTAAGAGTATCAGTTTTAAAACTGCAAAAGTTTTGGAAAAGCGTGCGTTGAATTTAGGAAAAAATAAAGCTTTTTCCGATCACGGTATTCTGACGACAAAAGAAAAGCTTAACTACATAAAAAAATATGAAGAAAGTAATAATAGTATTGCTAAAGAGTTTCTTAAAACTGAGATTTTATTTAAAGTAGAGTTGCCAAAAATCTCCGATGCAGATATAGAGCAAAAAATAGATTTTTTATGCGATAAAACAATTAAAGATATCGTTGATTATTTAATTAAAGAAAATCCTGAGCTCGTATCGAATTTAATTATTTATCTACAGGTATATTTAAAATATTTTGCAGAGGATAGCTATGTTATTGAGAAAATGCAACTTATTTTAGATGCCTTAATTGTAGGCTCTGTGGATCCTAAAGCTATATTTATTAAGGAGTTTTTTCGCCGTCGAAAAGTCTATTCAAGAATGAAAAAGAAACTCATATAAAATTCTCTTTTATGATCAGGGCTGGTCGGGAACCCGGCTGTCTTAGCTCGATAATGTTTTATGACATTGTGCTTTGTTGCTGTATAAAAAATGATAATCAAATATATACAATAGCGTGTTCGATAATTATTAGCCGATGAAGAGCAGTAGAGGTCTGGAGTTATGATAGCCTTTGTCCTCATTTAAGCGCTGTGGTGAAGGAGGGTTTACGGTGTGTCAAGTTTGTAGTGTTTACTTAAGCCAAAAAAACTTGATTCGCTCACTCTCTTTCGTAGGGGAGCTTGGAGTTGTTCAATGATTTTATCTGCGCTGTGCTCCCAGGTGTGATGTGCTTCGACTAATTTTTGCCCATTAGCGGCGATGTTCATAGATAAATCATCATTCTTTCGTAGTAAATTAAGTTTTGTTTGAAGTTCATCTATAGATGTGTATAGGACGACATTTTCCATGTCTATGAAACCTAGTTCCTTATTTTCGATTTCGCCGTTGTTCCAAGTGAATAAGACGCAGCCACATGCCATGGCTTCAAAATTTTTGATCATGTATTCTTTGAAAGGGATATCGGGGCTAATAAAAAATTTAATACGATTGAGCATCTCTAGATACTCTTGGCCAGAATCAGTGCGTTTTATGAGTATCGGTTCTTTTTTGGCGAGTTCTTCTAAAAATTCACGTCTATATTTATAAACACCCGCTTGCAGGCTACCTAAAAAAGCTAGTTCAATATCTCTTTTACTATGCAGGTTTTTTAAGATTTTATGGTCATAGGCTTTGCCAATGAAGCAAGCGTCAAAGCCTTCTTCACATAGGCTTTGGGTATGGCTCTTGCCCGTGCAAAGAATACGTGCCCAGGGCAGTTGCTTGAAGTACGATGTGAAGCGACCATTATATTTACTTTCACAGTAGTTTTGGTATGCATCT
Source organism: Lentisphaera profundi (assembly GCF_028728065.1). GTDB lineage: Bacteria > Verrucomicrobiota > Lentisphaeria > Lentisphaerales > Lentisphaeraceae > Lentisphaera > Lentisphaera profundi. The sequence continues at coordinate 824,892 of NZ_CP117812.1, forward strand.
AGTTCAATGATAGCGAGATTAGGAATGCTTTGAATGAAGCTAACTTGACGCATCATTTTTTTATAACGTAGAAAAAGAATGACGCGATCATACTGCGTGAAGTCTACTTTTGACTTTACAATAAATTTTTTCAATCTTTTTTGCTCTTGCGACGAAACTCTTATGATATCGCATTTTTCTGTTTTAGCGGCGATGGCGTCGTACCATGTATCAAAAATAGATCGTTGTTGTTCTTGGACAAGTAATAATATTTTCATTGTTTAGGACTTATAGAATGTTTTATACCATTGAACAAATTGATTTACCCCATCATCTATAGAAGTGTGAGATTTATAATCTAATTGTTTAATGATTTTAGCACAGTCAGCATGGGTAGAGACGACGTCTCCGGCTTGTAGAGGGAGGTATTCTTTTTTGGCTTGGATGCCGGTGGCCGTTTCAATGGCTTTGATGAAATCCATTAATGATACAGGTTTATTATTACCTATATTATAGATTTCATAAGGGGCGGAAGAAGTATCAGTGCTTAGAGATTTTAATTCATTGTTTCTTTTGGGAGGAGATATGAGTGCTTTGTTGATGCCGGAGACTATGTCGTCGATATAGGTGAAATCACGATACATATCGCCATTATTAAATACTTTAATGACTTTATCATTAAGGATTGCATCGGTAAACAAAAATAGTGCCATGTCCGGGCGACCCCAGGGACCATAGACCGTGAAAAAGCGTAGGCCAGTGGTAGGAAGGTCATAGAGATGAGAGTAACTATGGGCCATCATCTCATTAGATTTTTTTGTGGCAGCATAGAGACTGATAGGATGGTCAGTACTGTGAGTTTCAGAGAAAGGACTTTGATTATTAAGACCGTATACCGAAGAACTACTCGCATAAACCAAGTGTTTAATTTTAAAATTACGGCAAGCTTCTAAAATATTTCCAAAACCTGTTAGGTTACTCTGGATATATTCGGCGGGATTCTCTATGCTATAGCGAACTCCTGCTTGTGCAGCTAAGTTACAGACGGCGTCAAATGAGTGTTTTTGGAAAAGTTCATTGATTGCATCCGTATCTTGAAGTTTTATTTTTTGAAATATAAACTTTTCATGTTTGTTGGTTTCGAATGAATATGTATTGATACCGAGCTCTTTGAGGCGACTTAACTTTAAATTTACATCGTAGTAGTCATTGAGATTGTCAATACCCACGACTTGATAGCCCAAGCTAATTAACCTTTTGGCTAAATGGTATCCAATGAATCCGGCTACGCCTGTGATAAGAATTTTTTTGATGTTCATTTACGTGGTCGTCTTAAAGAGTTAGTTGCAAGGGTATGATATAAGAATAACTACAATAGTGGTAGTTTGAATTATGCCTAATTAAACGATTGATTTTGGACTAAATCAAGCATGTTATTTAGCGAGTTATTACATGAAAAGTCCACTTTATGTCTAGGCTGGTGGACGATGAGTAGAGGCACATAATAAATAAGGGTGTAAGCCCTGTCGTAGTTTCGGTGGAATATGGCTTGAAATAAACTTATGAATCATGGATTCCTAGAGTTAGAGTATCTGAAAAACCGGTTAATAATAATTGGATTTAGAGGAAGGTAAGAATTGTGATGGAGAGTCTTTTAAGACTGTTAAGGTCCGTCGGGAGAGTAAAATGAGTGTGCAGCTATTAATCCGACAATAACATAGAGATAAAAAATCTTAATAGAAAATGCTGTAAGGATGACTCAATTAAGCCCAATGGCGTAAGCCTAGGGAAGTGCTATAGAGAATAGTGTTCGGAATGCTGTAAGCATGGATTAGAGCTTTAATACGTTCCTGCAGAACTCACTAATTCTTCATTTACTCGTTTTCTCCTGGCTCTGACGAACTAGGTAAAGTTAATCCGTGCTTTAAGCACTAAAAAGTAAATCTAATTTAATAGCCTATACTTGAATACTGCAGGATTTTTCGGTGCAAGTTATTTAATCTATATCTCTAGAGTATGTGAAATGTTGATTCCATATCATATCTCAGGTAGCAAAGTTGATTCATTTATATAAACAGATAAGTTTAGAAAACTTTTATATTTCAATCATTAATATGGGTATGTAGAGATATATTTTGAATTGATCAAAGCTAGGAAGATTTATACTTCTAGCGTGTATTAGCGCCAGTTTTCAGGGGTGACGGTGCTGATTTATTTAATTATGAATGACAGGCTTGAGTGATCGTATAAACTTGGAAATTCCTAGTTTAAATTAAGGCCTAAGCATCTTTGTGAAATATAGCTTCTACAAAGCAGGTATTTGTACATAATCTAGTTATTTATCAGATTTATTCCATAGGCATTAAATAACATCCAGGGCAGTTTGTACTTATTATGATTCTCTTTAAATATTAGCTGACAAAAGATGAATGTTTAATACGGAGTCTTTCGCAACAATGTGAAATAATAAACATAGGCAAGAGTGAAGATTTAGATCAGGGACATGACTGGATCTATATATTTATTAAGTTGGGTAGATTTGCATCTCGAAGTCGTTACGATATCTAATCAAAACTGTTGTGTGTAAGTGTTTTAAATTTCACTGAAGCGCTGTTAAGATTATTTATAATTAAAAGAAAATACTAAAAGTCGAAATCGTTCAAGAGAGTGTTTAGCAGTGAATTATTAGTATGTTGTTAGATGTGTATTTGAAGTGGACTGATCATACGATTTAGTGAAATTGAGATAGCTATTTACTGTCTATGATTTTGATTTAGTTAGTTGTATTATTAATGAATTTTCAGTCCCGATAATCACAGATTATATGGTCCAATTTAGAGGTCTAATTTAGAGGTCTAATTTAGAGGTCTAATTTAGAGGTCTAATTTAAGTCAATTTACTAAGCCTTAGAAGATGTGAATTTCGGTCTTAGATCGCTGTTTATCTTCGTGATTTGGTGAGTTTTTTTTGTAGAGTAAAAGGGGGTTTTTACAGGGCGGATTAGCTAAAAAATCTAGGCCTAGGATTACCAAGGCGATATTTTAAACGTAGATTTTAAAATGTTAAATAAATATTTTAAATAAAATAGAGGCCGTTTCAGGGCTTCTAATATTAAGAAATGGTTAAAAAACAGATGCTTTGAAAGGAAGCCTATTGCCTAAGTCATTAGACCTTAATAAAGTGTCGTGTCTTTAAAAATTTAAATTAATAATAATACATATATTAGGAAAGAAATATTATGGCTAGTGGAAAATACACGCTCGATTCAATCACGAATGTTGATGCAGTAGAAGAAGGTTTCGATTCGGCAAAAGTAACTGTTAATGTTGATAATTATGACGGAGAGATAACTGGTACTCCAGGTAATGATTCCCTAACTGTGAATGGCAATAAATTTGAAGGTACGGTTGACCTCAGTGGCGGGAATAATAAAGTTTCGATTAAAGGTAATGATTCAGACTTTAGTATCGCTGCTGGTGAAGGTAATGATAAGCTAGATATCAAAGGTATTGAGACAGAAGTTAGTGGTGATCTAGGTGGTGGTTCGAATTCGGTTTCTGTATCAGGTGAAAATGTTGACCTTGATTTAGTTACTGGTGCAGGGAGTGATAAACTAACGCTTAAGGGTTCAGGAGCTTCAGGAGATATTAATCTAGGTGATGGTAATAACTCAGTAAGTGTTAAGGGATCAATTGCGGATGTTGAAATTACTACTGGAAGCGGTGCAGACAAGATCGATGTGAAAGGTGGTTTTTTCGACGGTGTTATTAATGCTGGTGCAGGTGCTGATAATATATCCATTAAAGGCACTAACTTTACAGGCTCTCTCGATGCCGGTGCAGGTGCTGATACAATCGCAATTAAAGGAACTAACTTTACTGGATCAGTAGACGGTGGTGCCGATGCAGATACTATATCAGTTAAAAGCAAAGTATTTAATGGCGATATTACTGGTGGTTCAGGTAATGATACAATTCTTGTAAGTAGCAAAGCCAATGGATCTAATGCATCTATTGATGGTGGCGAAGGCAATGACACGATTTTAGTTAAGTCCAAATCCTCAAGTATTGAGATTGACGGCGGCAGTGGTGATAATACGATCACGATTAAAGGTAAAGATTTTACTGGCGATATAACCACAAGCGGTTCAAATGACACTGTAGACATTACGGGCAAGGGCTTTGACGGTAAAGTCATTGGTGATGGCGCAAATGACACCGTTAATATTGACAAAAGTACAGTAAGCACGATTCGTTTAGAAAATATTGAACAAGTAAACCTAAACTTCGTAAAGAAAGCTCTTATAGGTAACTTCGAACTTACAAATACGAAGATTACAGGAACGGATAACACAGATATAATTAACTTGGTTAACTCATCAGGTGCGACACTCGATTTAGGTGAAGGTGCCGATGAAGTTGAAGCTACTGGTCAAGTCGGTGATCTTACACTAATCAATGTTGAAGATTTAAGTATCAATGATGTAGATGGTCTTGATGGTGCGGTTATTGATATCGTAGGATCAAATGTTGGTACTATCTTTATGAATGATGGCGTCGACCATGTGTTTACGCTTACTGGTGATGCCGAAATTGTTGATTTAGGTAATGGGAACAGCACCATAACAATCAATGGTGTAGATGACGGTGCTGGCGGATTAGTATTTAATGGTACAATCGTTGGTACAGGTAGTAACTCACTAGTTGTTGCAGATAATGTTGATATTTCAGGTGCAACTTTCACTAATTTCGATAGTTATGCATTGGGAGCCAATGTTACCAATAATATCGTTATTGATGCAGATGATGATTTTAGTGCTGGTGTAGGAACTGCTTTTACAATTAAAGACGGTTATAATGGTGTTTTAAATGATACTGAATCAGTTATTATTGATGATGATGCAACTGTAACGCTTATATCTAATAGCTTAGGTACAGTTTCTACGGGTGGTAATTCAAATGTGACAATTATTGGTACAGCAGCCTTGGATACCATCTTCGAAGGTTTAGGAACCTTGACTATTGGTGGTGAATTTGACCACACAATCACAGATGCAAACGGTGATATTACGACTTTGACACTCGCTAAAGATGTCACGCTTACGGCCAATGATTTAGTTGCTTTAGAGGAAGTAAATGGTAGTGGTTTAGGTAGTGAATCTTTGACACTCGTCAATCACAGTGCAAACATTAATGTTAGTGATTTAGAAACACTTTCAGTTGATAACGTTGCTTCTGTGATCAATGACGATGAAAGTCTAGTTAACTTATCAGTTGGTTCAGGTGTAAATGCAGTAGTTAATGATGCGAGTAATATTGTTTCCCTTACAGGTAAAGCTGGTACGGCTGAAAGTGTAACAATTAATGGAAATGGATCTGCGGAAATCACTACAGTTGAATTAGATACACTTACTATCACTGAATCGGCTACGATAAATAATGACACGGCTCTTGATGTGATTAATGGTGACTCAGCAGGTGCTGGTGAAGCATTAACGCTTGTCAATGCTTTTGATGGTGAATTGGTGAAATTCTCAACTGTCACAGTGAATGGCGCATCTAACAACCTGGACCTTACAGACGTTATCGATCTTGTTGTAGTAACTGCAGCAGTTATCACTTCCGACTCAAATCTAGCTACTGTAACGGGTGACGGTACGTCAGATATTACCTTTACAGATACTTTCACAGGTGATGTCACTCAAGTCGATGTTTTAACTCTCCAGGGTGCAAATAGTGATATTGATACAGACGCGTCACTTGCAACGCTTAATCTAGTTAGTGGAACAAGTACAATCACTGGAGCGACATCACTTAGTTCAGTGGTTTCAACTGGATTATCAGACTTAGTTCTCGATGGTGCTACGGCATCAGCCATTAGTTTGGAAAACATAGAAACGGTAACATTAGTAGATGATGTCACGATCACAGCAGGAAGCGAATTGACTTCCGTGATTGGTGATGGCACAACAGTTGTTACTTTTAGTAATGCTTATGCAGGTGCACTTACTGGTGTAGAAAAAGTTATCGGTACGGGTGAAAGCTTGACGCTTACATCAGCATACACTGGTGAATTAGAAAATATTTCAAACTTGATTGTTGCGGATTCAGCAGATATTAGCGCTGATACAGATCTGACTACTGTTACAGGAAACGGAAGCACAGACCTAATATTAAGGAATAATTTTGAAGGTTCACTAGTCGATGTAGAGAACCTTGAACTTGGTGGCCTTAACAATGTTGTCACTCCAGACTCAACTTTATTGACAGTTGAACTTCTAACAGCCAATGCAAATCTTGAGCTCGTTGATGCTTCAAGTGTTACAACAGTAACAGCAAATGCAGGTGCTGCAGATGCAGGTCAAACAGCTCTTGAGCTTAGTGGCGCCGTGGCTGATCAGCCAGCTGCATTAGAAATAGAAAATATTGACACAATTAACTTTATTGCGGATCTTGAGATTACAGAAATAGGTTCTGACTTAGACGTAATCAACGGCAATGGTGTAGCGACATTAGCACTCAATAGCGACTTTACGGGCGAAATAAATAATGTTGTCGTTTTAGATCTTAATGAAACTAATTATGATGTTAGCGCTGATTTTAGACTTACTACACTTAATCTAGAAGCTGTGACGAATGCTAAATTAACAGATGCAATTGCCTTAGAATCGGTAACTGGTGGCGCTTCACTTGAGCTTGCGGGTTCACAAGTTGATGAACTCACAACAACTGGCCTTGTGTCATTGACAGTGGCAGATGATATTGAGCTTGATTCCACAGGACTAACTTCCGTTACTGGAGATGATACCGAAGTACTCCTTCTGAATACTTTTTCCGGTGATGCAAATAACTTGGATATCTTAGAGTTAGAAGGTGTAGGCAATGTTGTTGCAACTACTGATGTAGCGAATGTTGAGTTTACTGAGGATGTAGTAATCACCGATGTAAATGATGATATTGACACTATTGAAGGTGACGGTATTGCAGAGTTAACTCTAATGGAGAACTTCACAGGGATTATTACTAAAGTCAATGACGTAACTCTCAACGGTGATAGTAATACATTCAATACAGATAGCTTACTCGTTGATTTAGATTTAGGCGCAACTAGTTCTGCAACAATAACTGGTGCATCTAGTTTAACTACTGTAGATGGTGGTGTAGAACTAAGCTTGACAGGTGGTCAAACAAGCAGCTTGACAACAACTGTTCTTCAAACTTTGAATGTTGTAGATGATATTGTTATTACTAATGATTCAAATCTAGATACAGTTAATGGTAATGGAGTTGCTCAAGTAACATTAAATAATACTTTTGAAGGTGATGTATCCTCTTTAACTTTAGTTAACCTCAAAGGTTTAACAAACATAATTGATACCACTAGCGTTTCTAAGCTAACCTTAGATAATCAGGCAGAAATTACAGCGGATGCCACTTTAGTAGAAATTGATGGTGATAATGATGCTGTAGTGGTTTTAGCCAATACATTTGCAGGAGATATCACTGGTGTTGCTCAGTTAACTCTGGATGATAATAATGAGGGTGCTGGTACTGATAACGACGTTAATACAGATAGCTCTTTAACTATCTTGAATTTAAAAGGTGCTGTAAACTCAACTGTTTCTAATGCTCAAAATCTTGCTACTGTCAATGCTGATGCAGGTGCAGTAGAAAGCTTAGTTCTTGACGGTGTACAAACTGGTAATCTCGCAACATTTAACCTAGGGACAATTACTGTTGGTGAAGATATTTCCATTACGGCTGATGGAGTATTAGCTGAAGTAATTGGTGCAGGTGGTAATGAAGAAGTTACTCTACAAAATGCATTCACTGGTTCAGCAGATAACCTAACATTGCTTGACCTTAATGGTGGCAGTGGAATTGGTCCAGTTACAACAACAGCAGTTTTAGCTGTTGATGTAAATGGTACAGCAACTGTTAGCGCCGACCCAGCTCTAATTAATGTATCTGGTGATGGTACGTCAGATGTGCTCACGCTTACTACTGAGTTTAACGGTACAGCGACTGACCTCACAACATTAATCCTTGAGCTTGGTGGTGATTTAACGACTAATGGTGTAGATCATGTCCTTACGGCTGCTGACGCAACGATTGATAATACGAATCTTAATACTGTTTCAGGTGATACGCTTAATGGATTGGCAGAAACAGTTACACTATCAAGAGAATTTAGTGGCAGTGCTAATACATTAGCCCAACTTAATCTTGATGGAGGTAGCAGTGCAACAGTAGATCTTACAAGCGTTGTTTCAGTAGATGTGACTGGACCAGCAACTCTCAATGATATAGATGGTGAGCTTACTACATTAACTGGTGATGATCATGTAACACTTACCAACACTTTCAATAGTGGAGATCTAATAGTGCCTGCAACAGCAACGGGCGTAACAGAGCTTACATTAGAAAGTAGTAACAACGTATTTGATTCGGGGGTTAGCCTTGAAGCATTGAATTTGACTTTATCCAATGCTACTGCCGATATCACAGGTGCTACTGAACTTACAAGAATCTCTGCAGTGGACGGTGGTAACGAAGTTGTAACGCTCTCTGGTGCGAATAACCAAACTATTCAAACAATTGACCTCAATACACTTAATGTTGATAACAACGTTACGGTTAATAATGATGGCGAACTCACAGCGCTTAACGGTGATTCAACAATTGTTAACGCTCAAACAACAAGTGCTCAGTTCATTAACAATTTTGCGGGTTCAGCAAAAGCAATAACTACACTTACACTTAATGGTGTAGGTAATGATGTAGAAAGTGACGAGCTCTTAGATAATCTCAATGTAACGGCACTTGGTGGTACCACTGATTTAGATGGAGCGAGCGACCTCCTTACAATTACAGCAGCAGCTGGTAATGAAACAGTTAACTTGACAAACATAGCAAGTTTTGTAAATACTGTTACTACAAGTGCTTTAGAAACACTCACAACCAATGCTGATCTTACTTTAGCAAATGACACAGTGCTAAGTAGTGTTACTGGTACTGGTGGTGAAACAGTTACACTTAATAATGAATTCTCCGGTGTCGCATTAAGCCTTGCAACATTGGACCTCAACGGCGGTAGTACTGGCGGTGTAAGTACAACAGATGTTGTTGCCGTAGATGTTAATGGTTCAGCAACTATTTCTGACCAAAACGATACACTCGTGACACTTTCAGGTGATCCTGATCTTAATGATACAATCACTGTAACAGCTGAATTCTCTGGTGCAGCCACAAACCTTGCACAGCTTAACCTTGATGATGGTAGTGATACAGGTGTTACAGCAAATGGCGTTGTTTCAGTTGATGTTACTGGAACAGCAACAATTACTGCAAATGCAGTACTCGTAACTGTCACGGGTGATGATCACGTAACACTTACAAATGATTTCGATACTGCAGGTTCTAGTGCAACAGGTCTAATTGACCTTACTCTTGGTGGTAGTACGAACGTATTTGCTTCAGATGTGAATCTCGATAACCTCGTCCTCACTACAGCTACAGCAAGTGCCACTCTTACGGGTGCAACTGATCTGATCAAAATCACTGCAGTTGACGGTACAAGTGAAACTGTAACCTTAACCGGTGCGAACAATCAAACAATCCAAACGGTTGACCTCAATACACTCAATGTTAACAGTGCAGTAGTCGTTAACAATGATGATGAACTTACAAATCTCAATGGTACACTTGCAACGGCTGGCTCAGCTCAGCTCACACAAAACTTTACTGGTAATGTTACCAATGTAACTGCACTCACATTAGATGGTGCAAGCAATGCTGTTACTTCAGACGCTAACTTAACAAATCTAATTACTACGGCGATTAGTGGTACAACAAGCTTAGCTGATGCTGTAAACCTTGTGTCAATTGTAGCTGCGGGCGGTTCTGAGACGGTTAACCTGACGGGCACAAATGCAAGCCCTGACGTGATCAGCACAGTTGCTTTAGAAGTATTGACGACAGATACTGACATTACTTTAAGTAACGACACATCGTTGAATAATGTAAGCGGTACAGCAGGCACTGAGACAGTGATCCTGAATGGTGAATTCTCTGGTGATGCATCCAGTTTAGCTATGCTAGACTTGAATGACGGTAGCTCTACAGGTGTTGATACAACATCTGTTCTTGCAGTTGACGTCAATGTTTCTGCAACAATTACGGATACAAACGATACTCTTACAGCACTTTCTGGTGATGGTGATGATACAATCACTGTGACAGCTGATTTTAACGGTACGGCTACTCAATTAGCTCAGCTCAACTTGAACGCAGGTAGCAGTGTAGGTGTTGCTGCAACAGGTGTAGATGCTGTATCAGTAAACGGAACAGCAACTATCGATGCAGATACTGACCTCGTTACAGTAACAGGTGATGGTAACGATGTTGTTATTCTAGAAAGCGTGTTTGACGGTAGTGTTACAGGTATTAACAACCTTACTTTGAGTGAAGCAAACAATGATGTCGATACAGATGTATCTCTCACAAACCTCACTTTAAATTCATCTGCAACTGCAACAGTTTCTGATGCGCAAAACCTTGCGATAGTTAATGGTAATGCGGATTTAGCAGTAGAGTCGCTAGTACTAGATGGTTTGCAAACTGTCAACCTCCAAACGAATAACTTGAATACCTTAACGGTAAATGAAACCATCACAGTAACTAATGACACAGTCTTAGCTTCTGTGATCGGTAACGGTGGCAATGACACAATTACCCTCTTAGGTGAGTTTACTGGTACAGCAAATACATTTGCTTTACTTGATCTGAATGCTGGTAGTGCAGGTACGGTTACAACAACTGCAGTAGTTGCGGTAGATGTAAATGGCACAGCAATAGTAACAGATACAGATACATCTTTAACTACAGTATCTGGTGATGGTACAGCAGATGTACTCACGCTCACAGCGCAATTTAATGGTAACGCTAGTGACCTAACTACATTAAACCTTAATACGGGTGGTACAGTTACCTCAACTGATGTAGTGAATGTAGTAACAGATGCTGATGCACAGCTGACTTCTACAGGTCTTGTAACACTTGACGGTGTAACTGGTGATGAGAATGTCGTACTTGTTAATACTTTCACTGGTACAGCTACAAATCTTGATCTCTTAACTGTACAGTCAGGCGGTACCTTCACTGCTACAGGTGTTGATGACATTTTAACTAATGCTGATGCGACAATTACCAACACTGGCCTTGTTACAGTTACAGGTACTGGTACCGAAAATGTCGTACTCGTTAATGCTTTCACTGGTACAGCTACATTACTTGATCTCTTAACAGTAGAAGCAGGTGGTACATTCACATCAACAAATGTGGATGACATTTATACTCACGCAGATGCAACGATCACAAATTCTGGCCTTTCTACAATTACTGGTGACGCTGGTACAGAAAATGTTGTATTAGAAAACGTCTTTAATGGTACAGCCACAGACCTGGATCTCTTAACGGTAGAAGCAGGTGGTACCTTCACATCAACCGATGTCGATGATATCATAACTGATGCCGATGCAACAATCACCAATACCAACCTTCTTACTGTTACAGGTGTGGATGGAGCCGAGAATGTAACACTAGTAAATGCTTTTAGCGGCGTAGCTACAGATCTCGATCTCTTAACGGTACAATTAGGTGGTACCTTCACATCAACAGATGTCGATGATATCATAACTGATGCTGATGCGACAATCACCAATACCAACCTTGATACAATTACAGGTGTGGATGGAGCCGAGAATGTAACACTAGTAAATGCTTTTAGCGGCGTAGCTACAGATCTCGATCTCTTAACAGTAGAAGATGGTGGTACATTCACATCAACAGATGTCGATGATATCATAACTGATGCCGACGCAACAATCACCAATACCAACCTTGATACAATTACAGGTGTGGATGGAGCCGAGAATGTAACACTAGTAAATGCTTTTAGCGGCGTAGCTACAGATCTCGATCTCTTAACGGTACAATTAGGTGGTACCTTCACATCAACAGATGTCGATGATATCATAACTGATGCCGATGCAACAATCACCAACACCAACCTTGATACAATTACAGGTGTGGATGGAGCAGAGAATGTAACACTAGTAAATGCTTTCACTGGCACAGCTACAGATCTTGATCTCTTAACTGTACAGTCAGGTGGTACCTTCACTGCGACAGGTGTTGATGACATTTTAACTAATGCTGATGCGACAATTACCAACACTGGCCTTGTTACAGTTACAGGTACTGGTACCGAAAATGTCGTACTCGTTAATGCTTTCACTGGTACAGCTACATTACTTGATCTCTTAACAGTAGAAGATGGTGGTACATTCACATCAACAGATGTCGATGATATCATAACTGATGCCGACGCAACAATCACCAATACCAACCTGGATACAATTACAGGTGTGGATGGAGCCGAGAATGTAACACTAGTAAATGCTTTTAGCGGCGTAGCTACAGATCTCGATCTCTTAACGGTACAATTAGGTGGTACCTTCACATCAACAGATGTCGATGATATCATAACTGATGCCGATGCAACAATCACCAATACCAACCTTGATACAATTACAGGTGTGGATGGAGCCGAGAATGTAACACTAGTAAATGCTTTTAGCGGCGTAGCTACAGATCTCGATCTCTTAACGGTACAATTAGGTGGTACCTTCACATCAACAGATGTCGATGATATCATAACTGATGCCGATGCAACAATCACCAATACCAACCTTGATACAATTACAGGTGTGGATGGAGCCGAGAATGTAACACTAGTAAATGCTTTTAGCGGCGTAGCTACAGATCTCGATCTCTTAACGGTACAATTAGGTGGTACCTTCACATCAACAGATGTCGATGATATCATAACTGATGCCGACGCAACAATCACCAATACCAACCTTGATACAATTACAGGTGTGGATGGAGCCGAGAATGTAACACTAGTAAATGCTTTTAGCGGCGTAGCTACAGATCTCGATCTCTTAACGGTACAATTAGGTGGTACCTTCACATCAACAGATGTCGATGATATCATAACTGATGCCGATGCAACAATCACCAATACCAACCTTGATACAATTACAGGTGTGGATGGAGCCGAGAATGTAACTCTAGTTAATGCTTTTAGCGGCGTAGCCACAGATCTCGATCTCTTAACGGTACAATTAGGTGGTACCTTCACATCAACAGATGTCGATGATATCATAACTGATGCCGATGCAACAATCACCAATACCAACCTTGATACAATTACAGGTGTGGATGGAGCCGAGAATGTAACACTAGTAAATGCTTTTAGCGGCGTAGCTACAGATCTCGATCTCTTAACGGTACAATTAGGTGGTACCTTCACATCAACAGATGTCGATGATATCATAACTGATGCCGACGCAACAATCACCAATACCAACCTTGATACAATTACAGGTGTGGATGGAGCCGAGAATGTAACACTAGTAAATGCTTTTAGCGGCGTAGCTACAGATCTCGATCTCTTAACGGTACAATTAGGTGGTACCTTCACATCAACAGATGTCGATGATATCATAACTGATGCCGACGCAACAATCACCAATACCAACCTTGATACAATTACAGGTGTGGATGGAGCCGAGAATGTAACACTAGTAAATGCTTTTAGCGGCGTAGCTACAGATCTCGATCTCTTAACGGTACAATTAGGTGGTACCTTCACATCAACAGATGTCGATGATATCATAACTGATGCCGATGCAACAATCACCAATACCAACCTTGATACAATTACAGGTGTGGATGGAGCCGAGAATGTAACTCTATTTAATGCTTTCACAGGAACAGCGAGTGACCTTAATCTCTTAACAGTTGAAGCTGGTGGTAATTTCATCAGTACAGACGTAATCACAATTAATACTCAAGCAGATGCAACTATTGACAATACAGGCCTAAGCCTAATTGATGGTACTGATACAGAGACAGTAACATTAAGCAAAACTTTCAATGGTACGGCGACAGATCTTTTTGCACTTAAACTCGGTGGTACAGGTCATACTGTTCTAGCGGACAATAAACTTGATGAACTCACACTCTTAAGTGATGATGCGACAGCTCAGCTTACAGGTGCAACTGATCTTATAAAAATCACTGGATCTGCTACTCTTATTAGTAGCGAAACTGTAACTCTTGTAGGTTCAAATAACCAAACAATTCAGACAGTAGAACTCGAGACACTTATTGTAGATAGTGCAGTTGTTGTTAACAATGACAGCGAGCTCACGCTTCTCGATGGTGCAGATACAGTTGCTACATTAACGCAGAGCTTTAGTGGTACAGTAGCAGATATCACTACGCTTACACTGGATGGCACAGCTAACCTCGTTGCTGCTGATGGTGATCTTGTCGCTCTTGAACTTACTGCTGACAATGCTTCAGCTACGGTAAGTTTAGCAAGTAGTCTCGCTCTAATCACGGGTACAGATTCTGCAATGACTACTGAAACGGTAACACTCACAAGTGCTCCGGCAGCGCTCCTTCAGACTGTTGATCTCGAAGCACTTAATGTTGCGAGTGATGTTCATGTTAATAATGATGCTTCACTAATTAATATTAATGCAGGTGGCTTTGACGTACAACTTGATAATAACTTCAACGGTACAATTATTAATGCTGTAGATCTTGATCTAGATGGTTCTACTAACACAGTTATTTCTGATGGTGGCCTAGTAAACCTCTTTGTTCTTACTGATAGCACTACGACACTTACAGATGCTACGAATGCACTCTTGGAAATCACTGGTGATGCTGTAGGTACAACAACAAGTGTTGATCTACAGGGTGCTCCTCACACAACAGCACTTAAGACAGTGAATATCAATAGCCTTGAAGTTGATACTGATATAACGGTAGATGCAGATATAAGATTAACATCTGTTGATGGTGATGCTGCTAATACTGATTTAGATCTAACAATTGCAAATTCATTTACAGGTAGTGCGACAAACGTTGATACCTTGACTTTAGCAGGTGAGACAAATGATCTTACTTCTGATGCCGACTTAGACACATTGAACCTTACATTTGCTACAGGTAGTACTTCAACTGTAAATAGTGCGTCTTCACTTACATTAGTAAACGGTGGTGCGGGTACTGATACCTTAACATTAGGCGATGGTAGTGATGTAGCAACCTTGACAATAAATGGCATTGAAACCTTGAACCTCGGTGAAGCTGGCGTAGCCGGTATTGAATTCCTCAACATTGCTGGTGCAGGTGTTATAAACCTCAACCTCAATGAAGGTGTTACTGTAGGTAACTTCACAGCAAGTGCCGCACTCTTAGACCTGAATCTTGCGGACAACGCAGTCATTCAATTGACTGATGCAAGTACACTCGCAACACTTGATGTTGATGCAAACATCACTGGTGCTGTTGTGACTGAAGCAGGATCGACAAACTTCACTGCTATCACAATTGGTACTACAGGTGCTGTAGATGCTAATGATATCAGCTCAGTTACAGTTCATAATGCCGATGCAGTGGCACTCATTATTGGTGCTGCTGGTAATGAAACTGTTACGCTCACAACTAATTCGGCTGCAATTACTACTGTAGCTCTTGAGACACTCAATATTGATACTGATACAGAAATCACAGATGTTGATGGATTACTTACGACACTCAATGGTAATATTAGTGACCCACTTGATGATGATAACGCAGTAGTATTCATGAATAACTTTACCGGTGATGTTTCCGGTATTGATGTTATCACTGTACAAGATAATGCGATCTCTAGCTTCACTGATATAGATGAGTCACTCCTCACATTAAATGTGGGTGAGTCTGGCAGAGTCACAGTTTCTGGTGCAGAAAATTTAGCGACTGTTGTAGGCAATGGATCTACAACTGCTGATGAAGTAGTCACGATCAATGACAGAACGAATACTGCGGCTGTTAACTTTACTGATATCGAAGATATTCGTCTTGGCGAAAATGTTGATCTCGTCGCCACTGTCGATGATGAGCTTGAACAAGTAACTATGGAAGCTGGCGCAAATGTTAACCTCACATTAGATGCAACTGTAGTTACAAGCGGTCTTGAATCTGTTGCAGGTGATACTGATGGTGAAGAATCACTCACAATTAGCTCTGCAGATCCGCTTGTTACAACAAGTGCAAACCTTTTAGTTGACGAACTCGAAATAGTTACGATTGGCGAGAACATGAATGTTACTCTAGGTGACAGTGCGGGTTCTGATGTTGATAATATTACTATTGGCAAGGATTCTACGCTAACATTGAGTAACGTTGTTAATACAGAAACTTATAACGGTTTGATTGTTAAAGGTGATGAACTTGGTGGTGGTACAGAAACATTCGTTCTTAATACTTCAGGTGATATTCAATTAGATTTCGTCGAGCAACTCGAAACGGGTCCTAATGCAATTGTTGACGTTGAAACAGATGCCAATCTCATTGGTCTTACAATCGGTACAAACAGTGAAGTTAACCTCAACGATGCGACTGAGCTACAAACTGCCACTGCAGATGCCACTGGTAATGAAGTTCTCACACTTCAGAAAGGTATTAGCAATATTACTAACGATCAGGTTGTTACAATTACTGGCGTAGATGACCTCACTCTTGGTGACGACTCAGTTCAAGTATTTGACGATGTTCAAGTTGATGATGATATGGAAAATCTCACACTTGCAGAGCAAACGACCGCGATAGTAACTATTAGTGATAATGTTGATGCGGGTACTACAGCTGGCCTTACTAACCTTACACTTGCAGATGGTGTTGATTTAACACTCGAAGTACTTGCTGATGCTAATGTTACAATTACTAATCTCGATGTTCTTACGGAAGATTCAGTAACAGTAACAGATAAAGGCGAGATTACTGCCGCAACAGGTATTTTCGAAACTGCCACACTAGGATTAGACAGTACTCTAGTATTTAATGCTGACTACGATGCAATTAATGCAGACTTTGGTATCCATACAATCACGGGTGCAGCTACTGGTGCAGGTACTGGTGAAACAGTAACACTCACAGGTATGGGTAACGACCTGGAAGAATTGGATCTTAATGACATTGAAAATCTCACAATTGATGGTGATGCGGCTATAATCACTAACTCTTCCGGTGAGACTCTCTCTTCACTTACTGACGCTACTGCGACAGTCAACTCTGTAACTCTTGAATTCGATACCACACGTGATCTTACTATCAACAATATCGAAACAGTTAATATCGCTGATAACGCTACTATCCCTGTAAATGGACACAGCCTAAGCCTTATTGATGGTACAAGTTCTATAGCAACCCTTAACATTGATCTAAATGGCGATGTTACCTTAGCAGGAGCAACTGAACTCACAACAGTTCTTGGTACAAATGGTAATAACGAAACACTTACCTTACTCGATAGTGTAGATGCAGGCGGTGCTTCAATCACAGATATCGAAACTCTAACAGTAAATGGTGCAGGCAATGTTATCACGACAGATAATGAGCTCACTACTTTAACTCTTGGCACAGCTGCTGTAGCAGACCTTACAGGTGCGGATCAGTTGATTACTGTTTCAGGACAAGCTCTGACGGATGAAACTCTTACACTCCAGACGGCTACTTCGACAATCACTAATCTTAATAATATCGAAGATCTCACACTTGGTGATGGTTCTACTCAAACATTTGTCATTACATCGACTGATGACGAACTCACAGACCTCACTCTCGCAGCAGATACTTCTTTAACTTACACAACAACTGATGACGTGCTGATTGACGAGTCAACTCCGACTCAATTTGAAGCTATCTTCAATGTAGATGCAGCAGCTGGTGCAGCTCTTACTATTACTACTGGTATCAATGCACAGCTTTCAATTAATAGTCTTACGGAACTATCACTCGCAGATGCTTCTTACAGTGAAGTAACTGATGAAACGCAGACTCTCGTTGACCTGACAGTAGGTGTTAATTCAACAGCTAAAATCATCAATGCCGATAATCTTGATGTCGTTGCTGCTGGAGGCGGTAATGAAACACTCATCCTTGACTACGCTAATGACACAGTCGATCACGAGATGGAAATCAACCTCGTTGACAACCTAGAAATTGGTGCGGAAATCGAGATGTTTATCGATGACTCAAGAAATAATGCACTCTTGAATCTCACTGTTGGCGAAAACTCCACAGTAACTTTTGCGGATCTTGACATGGTTAGCGATAATGATGATGGTGCTGGTGGTAATGACCTTGTTAGCCTCACGGGTAGCACTGGTTACGAAACAGTAAACCTCGCTAACCCAATCACGGCTGCTTCAAGTACTGATATTGATGAAATCACTACTAATGGTGATTCAAGCTTCACTTCTGCTGATGGCTTAACTCAGCTCAATGTAAGCTCCGGTACGACTACAGTTGACAGTGCCAGTGACTTAATAACTGTTTACCTTGCAGATGGAGCAGCTGTAGACCTAGCTGATACTCCGAACGTAACGACGATCATCGGTGATGCTGTTGATGTTGATCTTACTAATGGTGTTACTTACGATGGTACAGTTGTTCTAAATGATGGACCAGAAGAATCTGTAACACTTCGTGATACAGCTATTAATATTACGACTATTGAAAATATCGACGTCCTCACAGTTGGTGATGGCTCTGCTAGTCAACAATTCGTACTCACTGGTGTAGATGATGACCTTACAAATGTCTTCATCAATGAAGGTGCTACACTCGATATCGATGGTAATCTTGATCTCCAGTACGTTAAAGGTGAAGGCTCCACTTTCGAAACTCTTACAATTGACAGTGTCGCTGATCTTGCTTCAGATGAAATAGATGTGACTGTTAATGGTATTACACACAACTTCATTGAAAGCACACATTTTCTTTCAGGTGCAGACGAAAATGAAACTGCACAAAACTTAGCAGCTGCTATTGATGCTGCCTTTGCTAGTTCTGTTACTGTTGTTACTGGTGATACCATCACCTTAACTGACCTTAACTCTAATTTTGTTGTTACTACTGATAACGGTAGTTCTGCAGTATCAATTGGTACTGAAGTAATAGCGGCTGATACTGGTGATGGAGAATCACTCATAGTTCGAGACGCAGATGCCGATGGTTTCAAAATTATTGACATTGAAAACCTCACACTTGGTGATGATACGAATCAGGACTTTAATACTATCACGGTTGCCGATGATCAGCTTAAAACGATCACACTAGAAGACGCTACTACTGCTACAGTTGATTTTGACGCGGCCTCTACGCTCACATCTATCACTCTAGCAGATGCTTCAAATCTCACACTCACGGGTGCCGATCACGGTCTCACTGAACTTGATGTGGATTTTGTTATCGCTGAAGGTGATACTGGTAGTGCTACACTTACTGAAACAGACGTTGATACACTCACAACAGTTAATATCAGTGAAAACATCACTTTAACTCTCAATGACGCCTCTGCAGTAACAGAGATCAATGGTGTTGTAGACAACCCAACCTTCATTATGACAACTAATGAAGAGGGTGTAATCATCGCCAATGGTAATGCAATAACTAACATCAATAACCTTGAAAATGTAACAATTACTGATACGTCAGTTACTACTCTTGAAGATAATGGTTCTCTCCATACTCTTACTGGGTCAGGTGTTACTCAAGACATTATAGTGAATGGTAACAGCACTCAGTTTGTTTCTTCTGAAAATGTTGAAACACTTACAATTGAAAATAGTGTGGGCGCGATGGGAGCTGGATTCAATGCCAATGACCATGTTGAGACTCTTACTGTGGGTGATACTGCTCAGGAAGAGACCTTCTACCTCGATAGTATAGTTGGCCTCGAAAGTATTCTAGGTACGACGAATACTGAAAACGTTTACCTTCTCGATGCTGACCATGGAAATATTGATATAGTTGATATTGAGCTTCTAAGTCTTAGTGCTGCAGTGATAGTAACTGATGATGATTTGTTGGATGGCTTGTTGGTAGCAGACAATGATGGTCTAGGTGATGTCACTGATCTCATCGTTGTTGACGGTACAACTGAAATCAGAAATGCTGATAGTCTTGAAAATATTACAGGTTCTGGCGCAGCGTCAACTGTTGAAGTTAATAACGTAACTACAACAGGTGCTGCAGTTGGCAGTTCACTAGATTCTGTCACAAATGTAGGTCAGCTAGTTCTTAACTATGAAGGTGTATTTGCAGAGTCATTCACGTTTGACGAGACTCTCACAACATTAACTTTTGGTAATGATTCAGGTATTCAGGATTGGGAGATGACTTTTGTTCCAACGGTAATGGGTGAATTAGCTCAACTTGAATCTATTAACGGTGTTGGAGCAATTAACTCACTCACTATCAATGGTAATGCAATCGAATTTGATATTACAAATATTGCTGATCTCACGGTAGACACTGATGCTACGATTAACGATGATGATGGTACTCTTGCGTCTGGTGATGGTACTGGTGATATCGTAGACCTTACTGTTGGTGCGGGTACGTACACGATCAACAACGCAGACTCACTCGTGACTCTCGATGGTGATAACACAAGTACTGTTACTGTTAATGGTAATAGCACATTATTCGATACTGTGACCAGCGTATTTGACCTCACAATTCAAAACACTACTGCTACACCGCTTACTGTTGATGGTGACCTTGAAGTATTAACCGTAGGTAACAATCTTGCAGGTGTTCCAGGTGAGCAGACATTTACAGTAGATGGTGCCGAAAATGTAACTTCGCTTACAGGGACAGTCGATGGAACTGAAACTGTTGTTCTTGACGATACGCTTGCTTCTGTTCTCAATGTTTCTGAAATTGAACATTTAACTATAGAAGATGACCTCACTATCAATGAACTTACTCCAGATATTGCTACTACAGCTGATGGCTTAACTACTCTTACAGTCGGTAATACAGGTCGTGACACAACGGTCATTGCCAATGATGTTGCTGACTTAGCAAGCTTAACTGGTGTAACGTCCTTATTCGACGATATTGTTGATATTAACGGCAACACAGCAGCATTCACTACAGTGACTGAAATCGAGGTTCTCTCAGTAGATACTTCGACAGATTTTTCTGCTGATTCTAGCCTGACAACTCTTACGGTAGGTGATGGAGTAACTGATTCTCAGTCATGGGATGTGACCTCTGCAACTGATAGTTTAACTACAGTTAATGGTTCAGCTGCTGCTGATGAAACACTCGAGTTGACATCTAACGCCAGTACTTTAGCTGCGACAGATATCGAAACTCTTAAAGTAGGTACGGCAGCTTATTCAACCTTAACAATTGATAGCTTCAATGTCTATCCTGCTGCAGTACTTACTTTTGAAGTAGATGGCGTAACCTATACAATTACTGAAGGTCCTGACTGGGCCGACAGTGCAGTATCTGCTGATGCAGTAGCAACGAGCATAGCTGCCGCAATTGACGCTGAGTATGCTGCTCCAATTACAACTGTAGATGGTGACGTAATTAGACTTGATATTCCTAATGCTGTCTTCACTTCTGGTCTTGCGAATATGACTGAATTTGATGGAGGTGGTCAAGTTACTGATCTATCTACCAACTCAGCTCTTAAAACACTGATTATTTCTGAAGATGAAACTGTCGACCTCGTCAGCGGTGGTAACTCAATCACAACTGTTAATGGTGATGTGGGTACAGAAACCGTGAACTTCGAAGATGGAAATAATTCTGCGATTGATATCAACGGTGTAGAAAATGCTGGTCTTAGTGATGATACAACTCTAACTGATGACGGGTCTCTAGTTGAAGTTTATGGCATCGCGGGTGGTATTGCTGGAACTAATGTTAACGCAGTTAGCATCCTCGGTAACGATGATACACTAGACTCGGTTAGCGATGTCATTAACCTTTCTGTTGAGAATACAGCAGATTTCACAGATGCAACAAGTGAAATTCAAATTCTGACCCTTGGTGCTGATGATATCACGTCTGACTTTACTGTCACTCAACTCGGCACTCTTGAGCAACTTAATGGTGCGGTAGATGCAGACCCAACTTTAACGAATCAAACTGTAACGATCGAAGGTAACACGGGTTTATTTGCTGATGTAAGTGAAGTTGAAGTTCTTTCAGTCGAAAATGCAACAACTCTTACTGATACAGACGACTTAGTTGAACTTACTCTTGGTAATGCAATCGCAACTCAAAGCTTTGAAATTAATGATGTAGCCGCTTTGGAAAGCTTAAGTGGTGCTGCTGATGCAAATGTTAGTCAAATTAACTTCTTTGACCTTGGTGATGCTCCAGGTGATGCACCTCAGTTAACTCACGCGGACTTTGGTGCAGTGACTTTGACTGAAGGTATTGATTGGAATGTTGCAGGTACTTTGGCTGACACAGCTATAGATTTTGCCGCAGCAGTTAATAATGCCTTTGGTGAAGGTTCAGCTACTGCAGCCGGTAGTCTTGTTAGCCTTAACCCAAGTATAACTATCGGAGTTGATGCTACATTCGGCCCATATGGTTACTCTACAAATATCAACGTTCTTTCAAGTGGAGTAGAGACTGTAGACATCAATGGCAATAGTTCAGAATTCGCCAATGTGACAGCTATTGAATACCTCAGTGTTGAAAATGCGACAGATCTTACAGATACTAATGACTTGATCACACTCACAGTGGGTGATGGTGGCTCAACACAAGAATTTAGTGTCGATGCTGTTAGCGAACTCACCATGGTTACTGGTACAGCTGGTAACGAGACATTAACTATTACAGGCAATGATACTAGCTTAATTAGTGCAACTGAGATCGAAACACTTAGTATCGAGAATACTAATAATGTGGCTTTCGCTACAGACGGTGATTTAACATCATTAACGGTTGGTAATGATGCCAATTTCCAAGTCTTTAATGTAGCAAATGCTTCTGGCTTAACGGATCTTGCTGGTACAGCTGGCGGTACAGAAACTGTACTCATCACGGATAATGCAGAGGCTGAGCTCGACGTATACGAAGTTGAAGATTTAACAATCGAAAATGCGGTTATCATTAATGATGATGATACAGCTGATGTAATGACAGCTGCAGATGGGATTGGTGATATTGCTACTCTCACAGTAGGAGATTCTACTTCTGTACAATCCTTCACTATCAATAATGCCGATAGCCTAGTGACTCTCGAAGGTACAGTCGGTGGTACGGAAACTGTTATTGTTGATAATGTCGACACTGATCTTCTTGATCCAGATACTGATACATTAGTTCTTGCAACTGTAACTGAAGTTGAGAATCTTATCGTTACAAAATCTAGAGACTTTACGTTTGATGATTCTCTAGAAAGTCTCGTAGTTGGTGATGGTGTGACAGATTCACAGTCTTGGACAGTTACAAATGTCGATGTAACAGATAATCTCACATCTGTTGAAGGTTCAGCTGCAGACTTAGAGACTCTTACAGTTTCTGGTCATGGTGATCTAACAACTGAAAAGCTTGAGACTCTTAATCTCGATACAGATGCAGCTCTTGACCTGAATGATACAGCACTAACTACACTTGGTGTAAGTGGTTCAGGAACTGAAATCGTTGTAACTGATGGCGCAAGTATTACCACTATCAATGATGAGGATGGACAGACTGGCCAAAGTGTTGAGTTTGTTAACGAAAACACAGCTTCTAACCTCGATGTTAATGGCCTTGAGATCCTAAGTCTTGTAACGGGTACAACTGTTGATGGTGATGGTACTCTTGATGATGTTGATGTCACTACAGCAGGTCAGAATTTAACCATCAACGGTGGTTCAGGCCTCAATAATGTAAACTTCACAGGCATTGGTAATAGCTTGTCTCTAACGACAAGCAATACTAACAGTATCAGCTTCGATAACCTTCAGACTTTGACGCTAGGTACAGACACCGCTGTCTTAGAGTACTTTTACCACATGTATGATGATACTAGCACAATTACTCAGGTTAATTTACTTGGTACAACAAATGGTGTAGAAACTTATTTATTTAACTTCAATAATTTATCGGACATTAATGGATCTGACGCAGGAAATGATATGGTCTATCTGTGGGGTGGAGTTTCAACTGCTATTGATATTAGCGACCTCGAGACTTTATACACCCAGTCTGCGACAACCATTGATGATGAAACTGATTCATTAAGTACTTTACACAACATTAGTTTTACTGGTCTAGTAACGGTGAATTCTTCTGGTGCAAGTACTTTAACCAGCATTCTTGGTAATAGCGGTACAACTTCAGTCACTCTTGCGAATGACAATGCTGATACAATTAGCGTTACTAATATTTTTGAATTAACAATCAATAATGGTATTCAAACGACTATTAACACGAATTCTGTACTCGATATAATTAATTTTGACGCTGACCTCAATAATGATGTGGATACCGTTCTAGATGGTCTCACAATTACTGGTGCTACTGGTCTCAGCGATATCAATGGTACGGCTAATGAAATCCTCACATTGACAAGTTCCATCGGAACTGCAGTTGATATGAGCAATATTGCCGACCTTACTGTTGGAAGTGATATAGCCACTGGTATTACTCTCGCTGATGTAACTGACAGTACGAACACGATTGCTGACCTTACAATTCTAGGTAATGCTGGTACTTCTTCAGTAACGATTGATGCAGCAGCGAGTATTTTAGAGACAATTGTTGCTGATGCTGATGTTGATGACACAGTCATTCTCACAACTTCTAGTGCGGCAACAATTGGCGTAACTGACCTAGATCACCTCACAGTAGTTGATACAACATTAATTAATGATGACGGTGAGTTAAACTCATTAGAAGTGACTGCTGCATCTACGACGATCACAGTCGACTCAGGTGTGAATCCAAGTACTCTTGCCTCTATAACTGGTAATGATACAACTCTCATCTTCCTTGGCGATCATTTAAACCCAACAGATACAATTACTCTTGATGGCGTATCTGAAGTGACTCTGCTCGAAGATGCAACCATCAATGATAACGATACATTGGAGACTATTACCCTCGCTGCTAGTACAGTAGTAACAGTTAATAATGCAGATTTGTTGACAACTATTAATGGTCAAATTGGTACAACAGAAGAAATTACTATCACAGGTAATCATGAGCCAGTAACGCTTGATCCCGTTACGACTCAAATCGACCTTAATAATATGGAGATCGTATCTGTTGATATAAGTACTCGTCTAGTGGATACCACAAATACCATAACAACTGTGAACTTGACTGGTTCTGGTGCTGAGGACTTCGATATCTCTGGTGCGAGTAAGATCACAGTCCTTGACGGTACTGATAATCAAACGGTAACGCTTGAGACAGCGACTGATGCTGTCTTAACTGTGACAGATATTGCTACACTTGAATTGACTGACGCTGGTGAAACATATAGCCAAATCAATGCAGATGGTGATTTAACTACTTTGCTCATTGGTACAGGCGTAACAGCAAGTGTCGATGCAACTGCCTCACTTACGATGACAGGACTTACACTTGATGATGGTGCTGATCTCACTCTAAGTGGTATTACTACTGCATTCGGTGCTTTCACTGAGACAGATGCAGCCGAGACTGTAATTCTTGATGACGTTGATGATGTCATTACTGAGGTTGTTGTTGGTCAAGGTTCTAACATGACTTTGGAAACTTCTACGGCAGTTGAATCAATCACTGGTGATAATGCTGTAGGTAATGAAGTAACTGTCTTTGGTACACAAGAAGGTCTCGTAAGTGAGGCAATTATCATTGATGACGTTGAAACAGTTAATCTTACTGGTCGCCTTGAAGAGACCTTCGGTGCTAATCTTGAAGTTAACAATAGTGCTGGTGGTGGTAACGGTGTTCAGACGATCAATTTATCTGATGATTCCAATGGTGACTTCGCAGTCATTGATGCGTCGAGTACTGATGTTGACTTCAGCATAAATATGAATGATGGTAACGATAAAATTATCATTGATCTAGTGGCTTTCCAAGGTACTGCTAACGGTGGTGATGGTACTGATGAAATTCAGATTATTGGCCAAGTTGATGCAGCCTTCGCATTAGCGGATTTCGAGACGATCAAGCTAGGTAATGGTAATGGTTCTGGTGGTGCTGGTGATGAAAGAGTTGATCTTACAGGTGATGCAATTTCTCATAGCAGTGCAACTCCAATAACTATTGACCTCGAAGGATCGGCTAGCTCCACATTTGACGCAAGTTTTGGTTTCTGGGGTGGTCTTGGTACTGATATGCTTATCAACGGTAGCGTGACTATCGACCTTGAAGATGGCGGTGCATGGAATGGTGCTAACACTATCTATACCTTCGCATAAGTCGAAACTAAATTAACTCAGGAAGTCTAACTTCCTTAAATCAAAAAGAGCCCCGCACATGCGGGGCTCTTTTTGTTTGTTAGCTAGTCCAAGCTTTAGCTTGCTTATCAGGCACGCGTCCAAAAGTAAGTAGTCCAAGCTTTAGTTTGCGTATCAGGCACACGTCCAAAAGTACGTAGTTCAAGCTTTAGCTTGCTAAAAATGAGTACAGCTAAGAAGGCACGCGTCCAAAAGTACGTAAAGGGCAATTTGAATCATATCCCGAGGGAGAGTAGTTGAATTAGAGTCTGGGCTTACCCCAGGAGATACAATGTTAGAATATTTTAAAGATCGTAAGTTAAAACTACATCCCGAACCCGTGAACCTCCGCAAAGGCTTCAATGGCTTAACCGCGTTAAGTAATCTGGAAAATCTCTTTGCAGGAGATGTCTACCTTTTCATAAATCGCCGGCGTAATTTATTGAAAGGTCTCTACTGGGATGAAGGTGGTTTTTGTATTTTCAATAAACAGTTGGAGCGCGGAACTTTTAGCGACATGTCCGAAGCTAAAACTGAGCTTAGTTTTCGGGAATTTCTGCTAATGATCCACTGCTGTAAAGGGGCCTATTTTAAGATCAAATAGCCTGGTTTTATAGCTGAAAAATCATGGGGTTATGCTATATTATTTCATGACTAAAACTATCTCAGACCTCACCAAAAAAGTTGTGTTTTTAGAAGAGGAAAACACCTATCTAAAAGCCCAGCTGTATGGTCGTAAAAAAGAGACTGTAGTCTTTGATAACTCAGATACTTTTCCTGAGTGGACTGAATACCTTAAGGATCTGGGCGATTCAAATTCACCAGAAAGAGATGAAGAACCCAAAGTAAATACCCTAAAAAAGAAGAAGAAACGCAAGCCCTTTACGCATTTCAATTTCCCTGAGAATGCTGAACGCGAAATTAAAATCATTGATTTGCCCGAAGATGAAAAAGTTGATCCCATAACTGGTGTAGAACTGAAACTCATGGGATTCGATACATCAGAAAAACTTGTTTATGTTCATGGTCGTTACAAAGTCATAGAGACTCGTGTACGTAAATACAATATTCCAAATAAGCCCAAGGCAGGAGTTATCTCCGCTCTAGTTCCCAGCCATCCGATAACAGGCTGTCGTGCTGATGTGAGCTTGTTGTCACATATACTCATTTCAAAATATGCCGACCATTTACCTCTTTATCGTATCGAAGAGCAATTCAAACGAGATGGACTTACTATTGCGCGACAAACGCTTTCCAACTGGGTTCTCCAGTTAGGAAAAACTCTCCAACCTTTAGGTGATTTATTACGAGATCAAATTTTAAACTCATCAAGAGTTTTTACAGATGACAGCCCTGTTAAGCTTCAAACAAAAGGTAAAGGTAAGCTTCAAGAAGGTCGGATTTGGGTTTATGTCGGCGGCGATGGTCCAGACCCTCCTCTCGTTTGGTTCGAATTCACCAAAGACCGTTCACACTCCCATACATTAGATCGAATGAAAGACTTTCAAGGAGTTTTTCATGCCGATGCTTTTGCTGCGTATGAAAAAATGGATAAGCTTGATGGTATCGATTGGCAGGCTTGCTGGGCTCATGCCAGGCGTAAGTTTTTTGACACACCCAATCCAAACGAATTCTGTAAACAAGTGCTTATTTTGATGGATAAGCTCTTTGAACTCGAACAGGATGCTTGGGCGCTTGGTACTTCGGCAAAGCGACAGAGCTTTCGCAATAGGAAAACAAAGCCTTTTGTTGAAGCTCTATTAAAGACGATTCAAGATCATTACTACAAAGCATGTGAGCCCAAAGGCAAACTCAAAACGGCAATGGAGTACCTACTTAAACGGCAAGAAGCATTTAAAGCTTTTCTTGCTTATCCGGATGCTCGCATAGATAACAATGTGAGTGAACGCGCTATTCGTCCGCTTACTATTGGTAGAAAAAACTGGCTTTTCTTCGGCAGTGAAAAAGGCGGCCAAGCGGCTGCCAATATCATCTCCTTAATCCAGACTTGTCGTAAGCTGGGTATCAATCCAAAAGAATACTTAGAGGATGTGCTCAGGAGAATCATTGATCACCCAAAAGAAAATTTAATGGAACTCCTACCACAAAACTGGAAGAAATAGACTTTTTTTCGAAATAGGCATTCAAATATTCAGCTCAATTGACGCTTACAAAAGTACGTAGTTCAAGCTTTAGCTTGCTAAAAATGAGTACAGCTAAGAAGGCACGCGTCCAAAAGTACGTAGTTCAAGCTTTAGCTTGCTAAAAATGAGTACAGCTAAGAAGGCACGCGTCCAAAAGTACGTAGTTCAAGCTTTAGCTTGCTAAAAATGAGTACAGCTAAGAAGGCATGCGTCCAAAAGTACGTAGTTCAAGCTTTAGCTTGCTAATCCAATAGCCTATTCAAATCCAACTTTCCGGAACTCTAAAGAGTGTACTAGCTACCTCAGAAGACTTGCTTATTAGGCACGCGTCCAAAAGTACGTAGTTCAAGCTTTAGCTTGCTAATCCAATAGCCTATTCAAATCCAACTTTCCGGAACTCTAAAGAGTGTACTAGCTACCTAAGAAGACTTGCTTATTAGGCACGCGTCCAAAAGTACGTAGTTCAAGCTTTAGCTTGCTAATCCAATAGCCTATTCAAATCCAACTTTTCGTCACTCTAAAGAGTGTACTACCTACCTAAGAAGACTTGCTTATTAGGCACGCGTCCAAAAGTACGTAGTTCAAGCTTTAGCTTGCTAATCCAATAGCCTATTCAAATCCAACTTTTCGGCACTCTAAAGAGTGTACTAGCTACCATATGCAAAGCAGCTGTGGCTTGCTTTATATATTACGAATTATATGCTAGCTAAAAGATTTATAGGGAGTAATTTTAATGAATAAGCAAACGCCCCCAAAGGTACTTTTTGTTTCAGGGATAAATGATAGCGGCGAAGTGAAAGTAAATACCATTGCACCAAATGGTATCACGCTTAATTACCAAGTGGAGGGTAGTTGTAGTGTATTTAACTCACTTGAATCAGCTGATTTTCAAAAACTCAGGTTATTCCTCGATACCACGCTAAGTCAGCAATTTGAATCTCGTTTTATGAGGGTATCGCTGATATTCAATCAAATTGCTAATGAGGAAACGCATAAGATAAGTCTTCAAAAGCTTACAAAGTTACAGGAAATGACTGGACTTATCTGCATTAATGAACCTCAATCAGTCCTTATAAATACTCGCGAGCATGTGGCTTTAGTTCTTGCGGATCTAGCAGGTTTGATAGTTCCCAAAGTTGCCCGTATAAGTTTTAAAAACCCAGATCAATTGGCTGCTGCGGTCAATGATTCAGGCATTGCTTTCCCCATGATTATTCGTCCCGTAGGTATTCACTACAACAAAGATATGATACTACTGCAGAATAGGGAGGCACTGAATCAAGTACCTTTGGCTTTTTGTGATGGTAGGGATTATCACATCATCGAGTTTTTTGATATTTGTTCAGAGCAAGGTTTATATGAAAAGATTCGTCTGATTGTAATTGATGGTGAGGTTTATATTAAGCACCTCTATTTCTCTGATGTGTGGTGTACTGGCGAGGAAACTCGTGAGATTATGAATGTACGGCCAGAACTTTGGGCGAGAGGGCAGGGTGTACTCGATTCTTTTGAAACAGCGATCAAGCCTAAAATAAGTGAACGCATCAGAGAAATTGCGATGAGGCTTGGCTTGGATGTCTTTGGGATTGATTGTTATATTTATCCTGACGGCCGAATTCTGTTATTTGAGGCAAATGCTTGTATGAATATACTCATCCCAGAGAAAGGACATGCTGATGGTAGTTCGAGGCAGTTGGAGCTTATCGAACGAGCTTTGCTTCGCTTGATTAAAGAACGCCTTTAAAAAGTACGTAGTTCAAGCTTTAGCTTGCTAATCCAATAGCCTATTCAAATCCAACTTTCCGGCACTCTAAAGAGTGTACTACCTAAGTAAAGCTTTAACGTATAACAACTTTTCGGCACTCTAAAGAGTGTACTAGCTACCTTAAAAAGGTTTGTATTTAGAATACATAAGAATGTATTTTATCATATATAATTTATGAGGTGAGATATGTATGATTGGAGGAACTTGAGTGAAGTAGACAAAGATCGAACTTTGGAGTGGAGGAAATTTAGAGCTTATCCAAAACATAACACACCCCATCTTGAGGGGGTATCAAAGCTTTATCATATAAGTGCGGCATGTTTTGAGCATAAGAATATCATTGGCTTAAATCCTGTGAGGATGAATGAATTTTGCAAGAAGCTAGTTGCATTTTGTGAAGCCCATGACTTGGGCTTGCATGCCTGGTGTGTATTACCGAATCATTATCATTTATTACTTAGGATAGAGGATTTAAAAGAGTTTTCTATTCTGCATGGACGATTTCATGGGAGCTTGTCACATCAATGGAATAGTGAGGATGGAACTCGCGGGAGGAAATGTTTCTTTAATCATTCGGATCGCGCTATTCGTAGTGAGCGACATTTTTGGGTGACAATGAATTATGTGCATAATAATCCAGTTCATCATACTTATGTAAAGAAATGGCAAGAATGGCCTTATTCGAGTGCCATAGATTTCATTGCGAGTGTGGGGATTGAGCAGGCACGTACGATATGGAGAGAGTTTCCGGTGCGAGACTATGGAAAGAAATGGGATGTATAAAAGGCACGCGTCCAAAAGCACGTAGTTCAAGCTTTAGCTTGCTAATAATGAGTACAGCTAAGAAGGCACGTAGTTCAAGCTTTAGCTTGCTAATCCAATAGCCTATTCAAATCCAACTTTCCGGAACTCTAAAGAGTGTACTAGCTACCTAAGAAGACTTGCTTATTAGGCACGCGTCCAAAAGTACGTAGTTCAAGCTTTAGCTTGCTAAAAATGAGTACAGCTAAGAAGGCACGTAGTTCAAGCTTTAGCTTGCTAATCCAATAGCCTATTCAAATCCAACTTTCCGGCACTCTAAAGAGTGTACTACATACCTCAGAAGACTTGCTTATTAGGCACGCGTCCAAAAGCACGTAGTTCAAGCTTTAGCTTGCTAAAAATGAGTACAGCTAAGAAGGCCCGTAGTTCAAGCTTTAGCTTGCTAATCCAATAGCCTATTCAAATCCAACTTTCCGGAACTCTAAAGAGTGTACTAGCTACCTAAGAAGACTTGCTTATTAGGCACGCGTCCAAAAGTACGTAGTTCAAGCTTTAGCTTGCTAAAAATGAGTACAGCTAAGAAGGCACGTAGTTCAAGCTTTAGCTTGCTAATCCAATAGCCTATTCAAATCCAACTTTCCGGCACTCTAAAGAGTGTACTACATACCTCAGAAGACTTGCTTATTAGGCACGCGTCCAAAAGCACGTAGTTCAAGCTTTAGCTTGCTAAAAATGAGTACAGCTAAGAAGGCCCGTAGTTCAAGCTTTAGCTTGCTAATCCAATAGCCTATTCAAATCCAACTTTCCGGAACTCTAAAGAGTGTACTAGCTACCTAAGAAGACTTGCTTATTAGGCACGCGTCCAAAAGTACGTAGTTCAAGCTTTAGCTTGCTAATCCAAAGGCCTATTCAAATCCAACTTTTCGGCACTCTAAAGAGTGTACTAGCTACCTCAGAAGACTTGCTTATTAGGCACGCGTCCAAAAGTACGTAGTTCAAGCTTTAGCTTGCTAATCCAATATTTAGCCTATAAAATAATTCATAGCTAAGATAAATAAAAAAGCCATTGAACAAAGTTCAATGGCTTTTTGAATTTGTGAAACTTAAGCTTTCTTAAGCAAAGGTATAAATATTACCAGTTAAGTCATCAAAAGTGCCACCAGCTTCGAGGTTGACTGTAGTGTAACCATTTTCGAAACTAGTTGAGCTAATTTCATCCCAACCACTTAGGTCAATTGATGAGCCTACTACACCATTAACAGTTGTAGCACCATCAATAACAATATTGTCGGCGTCTAAACTTGCTTTTTTAGATGTTAGGTTGATCGTTTGAATATTATCGATTTCTGTAGTCGAAGCAATAGGGCTTAAGAGATTGAGGGTATCATTGCCATTGCCACCATCTACATTGCCTTCAAAAGTTTTTGAGTTGATAAAGATCTCGTCATCGCCTTCGCCACCATTAACTGAACCTGAGAATGATTTAGCATTGATGTAAATATCATCATCGCCATTGTCACCGTTTACAGAGCCAGTAACCAATGAGGCTTTCTTGGAAATAGTGATGATGTCGTTGTCGTCACCACCATTAACAGAGCCATGCATGCCTTTAGCTCCAATATCTATGGTGTCAACTCCGCTGCCACCACTGATGTCTCCAAAAAAGTTACTCCCGCCTGACTTAACGATGAAGTCGTTACCATCGCCACCGTCAATACTACCACTAAAACTTTTGAGTTTGAGATTAAAGGTATCGCTACCTTCACCGCCATTTACATCACCAGCAAAGTCATTTCCTGTTATTTTGAAGTAATCATCACCAGCACCACCATCAACTTCACCAAAAAATCCTTTTGAAGAAATCTTGAATAGGTCGCCATCACTACCACCATCGACTTGGCCATCAAAATCAAAGCCTTTAATGGAGATATTATCAATACCAGATCCACCATCGACTTGACCGTCGAAGTAATTAGCTTTGAGATTAATTTTGTCGTTGCCAGAGCCCGCATCTACATTGCCTGAAAAATATTCGCCATTAATAGATATATTATCATCGCCGGACTCGGTATTCACTTCTCCTGCAAAGAGGTAACCTTTTAAAGCTACTTTATCATTGCCAGCGCCCATGGATACTGAAGTGGAAGTGGCAGTGCCTGTATCGGTGAATTTATCATCACCAGCATTGAGTGTGATTAAGCCAGTGTTAGCTTCTCCATAAATAGTGACACTATCTTTGCCGTCAGGTGAGCCAATAGTGGAGACGTCTAAACCATCTCCATATACTTTTACTGAGCCTTTAGAGTTTCCTGAGAGGTCAATGATATCACCATCTAATTCTTCATATACGTTTAACTTTAATGATTTTCTTTTAGCCATTTTTATATCTCCTGATTAAGCGTCTGCCGCGAAAGTTAAAGTTCCGCCGGCATATTGTTCGAGGAAGGGTGTGTCATCAACATTTAAAGTGATACTAGCGATATCGCCGCCGCCATTATCAAAGTCCTTACTATATTGTAATGCGGAATCTTGAGTCCAGCCATTTAATTCGATTGCCGCACCTTCACCACCGCTAATAGCGATTACAGTATCTGTGGCGCCACCGGGGTTAAGGAGGCTATTTGCATTAAAACTAACACCCGCATCTAGGTTAATTATTTCTACTCCTGTGACAGTACCTGTGAAGGTGCCTTCGATTTTAAGTGTATCAGTACCGTCAGCTAAGTCTATGGCTAAATTTTCCATGCTGCCAAGTAGGGTTACGTTTTGATTATCTAGGTCACCTGTGAGGGTCTTTGCATTGCTATCGAGTGTAAGGGTGAAATCATTTGATCCTTGGATGTTAATGAATTCGATCTCTGTAATCTCTGTAGTTGTAGAGGCTGTAAAAGTGATAGTTTCATCTGTGCCACTAGTACCAGTTACGTTTTTGACTCCATTGTTGTTTATTGTTGCCTCGGCACCTGAGAGAAGAGTAACGTCTTCAAAGTTCAATATTGTGCCATTAAAGCCTGAATCAAGGATTAATACATCTGAGTCACCGGCACCACCATCTACGTCGCCCGTATGGTTTGAACCGATGGTGACTGTGTCATTACCAGAACCAGCATCTACGTCGCCCGTATGGTTTGAACCGATGGTGACTGTGTCATTACCAGAACCAGCATCAAGTAAACCTAGAGTGACATTGTTTGAAAATGTTCCATCATAAACGTCATCTTTATCACCGAGGTCAATCAGAGTACCATTAAAGGTAGTGGTTTTAGCTGCAGTTTCTCCCATAGTTATAGAGTCTGAGCCATCTCCCATAGTGAGGTTGATAGCACCTGTGATTATTCCTGTTTGGAAGTGAGCGGTATCATTACCGCCGCCTAAATCAAAGTTGCCGTTAATATCGGCACTGTGGCCAGCGTTGATAGTTAAACTATCATCTTTCCCACTTAGTGCACCGTTAATTGTACCGCCAGCTTCTGAATAATGGATAGTAAGATTAATGCTGTCATCAGAGCTAATGACGGTGTCTTCGACACTACGAAAAGCAACTATGTTGGTCGTATTTTTACCAAGGGCAAGATTCTCTATATCCCAAATACTACCTTGGAAATTATTATTTTCACCAAAAGTCATAGTCTCAGCGTCTGCGGCGGTACCATAAACTTTGGCTACGTAGTCATCTGCTATACCACCCGTATTTGATGAGAAGTAAAAAGCTTCAGTGTCTGATCCGAAAAATGCAGGTGAATCGTATTGGTCTGCAAAATTAACAACTAACCAACCATCGCCTTTAAATTCATAATCACCAAATTTATTAATGTTTTCACCAATACCTTTATCTTGGAAAATCATGAGTTGATCAATGCCTTCGGTGTAAATGCCATTCGCATTGATATCTTTAAAGAAATAGTCGTCGATACCATCACCTAGAACATTTGCTACACCTGTTAGATGATTAGTTAGTGATTCATCAATATCAATGTCTGTTTGTAAATCGATATCAGTTCCTGAGCCAGCAGATATAAAGATTGTTTCCACATCTTGGTGATTGACTGGATCGAGGTTTAGTATGGTTTTTACGTCAAAGTAAATGTTTTCCACATTTTCTATAAAGAGAAATTGACTAAAGCTATCAGCTTGGACAACAAGTGTATCGTTACCCTCCTCCAAGTTTATTAAGTTGGTTGACATAGCGCCATCAAAATCTATCATGAGGAAATCATCGTGAATATCACCATTGATCTGTTCAGCAGAATCGTCGTGATTGAAGACCATGCGTTTACCCGCATCGATAATTTTATCTTCGAGGTGGTTTATGTAAATTTCTTGATTGGTAATATCACTATAATTGTAATCTGCGAAGGATACATTTGCACCGACAGTGCCATAAGCAGTTAGATCAGCTAAATATAGTAGTTCAGTTTCATACTCACTTTTGATAAAGACATCGATACCTGTGGAACCATCAAAATTTATGTCTTGGACTGTAGCGCCTTGATTAATAGCTTCTTCTTCTACAGCATTAACATAAGCTTCCCACGCTAAGTCGTTATTAGCATCTTCGGAGTGATTTACAGTGTAATAGTTGTGGAATTCACGTTGATATAGAGTCTCCTCAAGAGCATCTTCATAATCATCGAATGAATCGGCATCAAAATTAGTAGCGGATCTATAGTCAGGGAGTGTGCCACCAAAAAACTCGATTTGATTTTCAAGCTCTAGCTGATAGGCATCGAGATCAACAAAGAAGTCGTTATTCGGGTCTAGTGTAACAGTTTCCCAACGGTAACCAGCATCGACAATAGCTT
This sequence comes from Lentisphaera profundi, assembly GCF_028728065.1. Classification (GTDB taxonomy): domain Bacteria; phylum Verrucomicrobiota; class Lentisphaeria; order Lentisphaerales; family Lentisphaeraceae; genus Lentisphaera; species Lentisphaera profundi. The sequence goes on from NZ_CP117812.1 coordinate 860,715, forward strand.
CTACTATAGCAGCATGAAAGGCCTCTGTGTTAGCAAAGTCAACGGCATCAATTCCATCAATATGGAGTCCAATTTGCTCTATGTAAGCATCTATGCGTGCATCATCATCGGCATATGGATCATTGATTACGGCGTCGACTTGTTGTCTTGCTATGAATGCGTCCCCGGATTGGAAGTCAAGTTCAGTAAGGTAAAGTAGATCTTCGAGCTCTGTGATATAAGAAGCCGTATCTACATAATCGCTGGCGTCTAAAGTTGCAAGATCAGCAATCGGAGCTAATTGGGCTTCAATTGCTGTGTAGAATGCAGTTTTATCGCCTGCAAAATCTACATCTAAGTCAAGTGCTATGGGCAGATTCGCACCAATTGCGGTAATAATGGCGTCTAAATAATCTTGATCAGTCTCATAATCATTTTTATCTATCTGTTCCATCAATACTTTACTTTGCTCAGCATTGTTGCCAGCTTCTATGTAAGTATCGTAGAGGTAGGTTTCGATGAATTCTTCGTAACGTACATCGTCATTAAATACAGTTTTATCTACAAAGCCAATAGGGAGTTCTACTTCGAGATCAGCAATATAGTTATCTTGATTGATGAAATCTTTATCGTTGACAGTCTGAACCTGCGCAAAGAAAATCCTTTGTATGTTAGATATACTTTGAAAAATTGATCCAGTATCATAGATTTCATGATTATTCAAGAGTGTTAAGTCGGTTTCCCCACCACCACTTATTGATGTGATATTTCTTATATTATCGACGATATTAGCCGTTCCACCTGCAAGACCGAGGCTACCTATACTTTCAACAGTTCCCTCAAAGCTTGTGGAAAGAGAAATGCCGTTAAATTCGTTTGAGTATGGAACAAAAGTTTCATAATCATAGATTTCGTTAGCACCAAATTCGAAGCCTAAAGGGGCGTCACCAACAATGTATTTCAAGAATTCATCATTTTGTATAGCGAAACCGCCTTCGATGATATTGACTTGTTCAATATTATTTAATGCAAATGCATTCCCGCTTGTCCCGAATGTTGTACCTTCAGTCAAGGTAATAACTTCATTTACCTCGCTAGTACCATTGATCTCGCTTAAAGAATCACCCCAAAGAGTTAAAATTGAGCCGCTGGACGGTAGGTTCAATATTTCGATGCCGTTAATGACGCCGATATATTCGTACTGAAGTGTGAGCGCACTGGACCCTGTTCCTTGAATCCAGTCCAAATCTTCGTCATGACGGAGGAAGTTTTCTTCTCCTAGGAGATTAATAAATTCAATATCGTCAATCTCTGAGTATGTAATGTCAAGAGTGGAGCTGTCTTGGCTACCGAAACTGTTGAGTAAGGTTAGGTTATCATCCAGGGCATCACTACCATTAACCTGTAAAAGTGCCTGGTCTGATTCTACGACATATGCTCTTTCTTCACCTTGGAAGGTAATGATCTCAATTCCGGAAAGGCTGCCTTCGTAGCTTGAGTTGAATATGACAGATTCTTGTTGGTCGTCTTCGCCTACACCAAAGATACTATTTACTTCGTTAAGGTCGTTAAATATAAAGCCTGTACCAGTGTCCGCTAAGCCAATGTTTTCAAATTGGCTGTAAGTGAAGTTGATGGCTGAGCCAGCATCTTGGATGATTAATGTGTCATCACCAATTCCGCCTTGAATATCGCCTGTGAAAGCAGTGCTATCGCCATTGGCATCATTGTCAACAGTTACAGTATCATCGCCACGTCCCATATTGACAATCGCTTCGGTGTTGCCTGTGAGGACTAGAGTTTCGTTTCCGACATCACCATTGATGACATCTAGAGTATTGCCGTTATCTGTCACATCAAGTGTCGAGCCAATACCAATTGTTGCTGTGGTAGCTGTTTCGATAATAGCGGTAGTAGTTGAGTTGTCTCCAGTATCAAGAGACTCTAGAGAATTTGAATGGAAGGTGTTGACTGAGTTGTCTGCAAGGAAGAGTTGCTCTAGGTCAGTTACATTGACATCTGTAGAAGAAGGGATGGCAAAATTTAAAGCGGTGTCTTCAAGGATTAATGTTTCATCTCCATCTCCAGCGGTCACCTCAGTGATTGTTTCAACGGTGGTTGGAATAGTGAGAGTTTCATCGTCACCAATTGTAGCAATTGTACCAAGGACAGAGTTGGTATATGTACCTCCGCCAATTTTAAGGATTTGGGTAGGGTCAATAAAGTCCAGGGCAATGATGGTGTCTTCGCCACCAGAGTTGTTGATGGTTCCAAGGAAGTTACGATCGATAAAGATGATGTCGTCGCCTTCGCCTGTCTCGATGTGGCCACTGAAATTGCTGCCCACATTGATTGTGTCATTGTTAGCTCCAGCGCTAATGTCTAGGTTAACATCACTTTTTATGTTTAAAATATCTTCGCCAGCACCTGTGTCAACTGTGGTGACGGCTCCAACAGCTGGAGTAATGGATGATCCCTGGCTAGCTCCAGCACCTATAGTGATTGTGTCGGCGCCTGATGCTGTGCTAATGTTGTTGATAATTGCATTGGCACCTATAGTTATAGTGTTATCCCCTGCAGAGGCCTCGATGTTCACCGTGGAGTCGTCGCCAACTGTTATAGTGTCGTTGTCAGTGCTGGTGGTGATAGTTCCGTTGAAGGAGTCGCCGACTGTAATGTTGTCATCACCACCATCTAAAGTGGTGATATTGAGAGTGGCGCCTGAACCTAAAGTGATTGAGTCGATACCTGTGCCAGCGAGGATGTCGCCACTTGCAGAGTCTGCGATGGCGATGCTATCGTCGCCCGCACCGGCGCTTATCGTGCCACTGTTGCTTGAGCCAATGGTGATTTCATCGTTTCCGCCGTTAGTGGTAATGTCACCAGTGGAGTTGTCACCGACTGTGACAATGTCTACACTGTCGGAACTTATAAGGGTGGATCCGGAGTTATTGCCAAAAATAATTTCGTCAGCACCAGCGCCTGTTTCGAAATTGATACTGACTCCATCTTCTGTCGTGATACGGTCGTTGCCATCGCCAGTAGAGGCATTAATAAACACGGCTCCAGATGTGGCTGTAATGAGGTTGTTGGTGTTTGAGTCGGCTGCTCCAAAATCATTTGGGGTTGTGGCTGAGCCGCTATCTGCTGCAGTAATAAGGACTTCGAAGCCGAAGTCGATGGGGTCGTCTGGGTCGTCTGGGTCGTCTGGATCTACAGGAACAGCATCGTAATCAATGGCGGGGTTATTGAGTTCGGGTGTTCCTTTTATGCCAGAAAGTGTACCTGTGTAATTACTTGGTATTTCGATTGTTTCTTCTCCGGTACCAGTAATTCCTTGGAGATACTTATCGGCAGAAATGCTGTTTGCGCCACCGCCTTTAATGATGACAAAATCAATATTTTCTAATGTGCCATTAAAATCCTTGTTGAGGATGACGGTTTCTTCTTCGTCAATAGAACCAATGATTTTGATTAAATCCCCAGTGAGGTCAGTGATTTCGTTAGTTGTTCCTGCAGCAACTCTTATTACTTCAACTTCGCTGATTGTGCCATTGAATTCTGTTTCGAAGCCTATGGCTTCGCCGTTCACTTCGCCCGTTCCATCGTTACCAATAATGCGAGTAAGTGAAGCGTCGTTTGCAATGTAGTTAACAGTGCTTTCGGCTAGTTTGATTTCTTCAACATTACTTAGGCTTAGTGAGATTATAGTGTCAGGATCATCAATGCTGATGCCACCGACGGAACCTTTGAATTCTATGGATTCAAAACCTGCGCCGCCAACAATTGAGTTTAGATGGTAGATGCCGTCTTCGGGTAATTCTTCTAGAGAATTGACAGAGTCATCGGCGAGGACAAGTGTTTCTAGGTTTTTGATCGTACCACGAAAGTCGTTTTCAAGACTTATTGATTCAGCACCACTGGAACCTTCTAGTGAAATTGTGGATGCGTTGTTATTAAGTGTTATATCGGAATCTCTAGTTACACCCAAGTTAGTGAAGCCCGTGTAGTTACCATTAAAGCCATTACTTAAGAGTAATGTATTTACGCCGTTGCCGCCTTCGATGATACCGCTAAAGTTTTCGCCCGCAATAACTCTGTCATTGCCTTCTCCACCTTTGATAGTGCCGTTAAAATTGTCGCCAGTGATGATCGTGTCATTACCATAAGAGCCTTCAATTGTACCAGTAAAGTCACTATTCACAACAACGGAGTCGTCTCCTCGTCCTAGTTTCAGGTCAGCAGAATCGGCATTGATGCTGAAATTATCGTTTGCTGAGCTCATTGTGATTTCTATGCCATCTGAGTTTTTCACATTGATGGCATTACTGAATCCGTCGTTATCTATGAGTAATAGTTTTTCTACGTTGTCGGCGACAATACTGCCACCAAAATCACCGTTGACGAGACGTATGGAATCAATACCGTCACCACCATCAATGTTGATGATTCTATCCGTACTACCGATTAGGGTAATGATATCATCGCCTTCTTTTGAGTTGACAAAGTCAGCATGACTACCATTGAGGAAAGTGAAATTATCGTTGGCAGCGCTACCTACTACAGTTCCTTGGTTCATTTCAAGGACTGAATCAACACCCCTTACTGCAGTAGATTTGTTTGCTATGTTGAATCGTGATTCGGCAGCATTTAGAGTCTGCTCAGCTAGTGCTAGGTCGATGACTGCTTGATCGTATTGATCTTGTACAGTATTTGTTCCAGCTAATACAAAGCCTCCAAATCCGAAAGAGTTGAGGTTATCGAGTTGAATCTCTAGTTCTGTTACAGTCTCTTGGAGCAGATTCACACTCGTTTCTGCTGTTGATAGGGCGGCTTTCGCTGCGTTGAACTCTACGACGGAAAGTTCATTTAGCGAATTTACTTTATTGCGAATGCCTGCGGTGTCAAAATTAAGGGTTTCAACTTCATTTACAGTTGTACGCCCTCTGAATGAGCCGTTAACAGTAACTGTGTCAAAGCCATCGCCGCCGTTGATGTCGCCTCTGAAGTTGCTGGTGTAAATGTTTATATTGTCGTCGCCACTACCAGTATTAATGTCACCAAAGAAATTATTGGCGCTGTTGAGCACGTTGACGATGTCGTTATCTGAATCTGTGCTGACTACGCCGCTGAAACGGTCTGCGGCAATGTTTACAGTGTCTTTGCCGCTCTCAGTTTGGTAGAGGCCGAAGTGGTTGTTACCGTTAATAGACAGGAAGTCATTGCCACTGCCAGTTAAGAGCGTTAGTTCAAGGCTTGATGCGTTTAAGAAGATGCTGTCGTTGCCAGCACCGGTGTCGATAGTGCTTGTTGATGAATAGACGCTGCCACTGATGCCTACTCTGTCATTGCCGCTGCCGGTATCTACAGTGCCAGAAAAATTTGTTGAGTTGATATTGACGATGTCACTGCCTTCGTTGCTCGAGATTGAACCAGAAAAGTTATCGGAGTTGACTGTGATTTCATCGTTTTCTGATCCGGAAGTAACTTCGCCTGAGAATGCATCGCCATTAATATTGATTAAGCTGGGTGCAGATGATGAGCCGTTTATTTCTTCACTGTAGTTGTTGACGTTGACGTTGATTACCCCGCCATCGGCGTCGGTGGATTTGTCGACTGCGCTGGTATTGGTTACGATTGTTTCGTTGTAAGCCATTATAATGTTTACTCCATTGTATTTATAAAACTTGTGTAGAATTGTACTCTACTAATTTAAACATCATAAAAATTAGTAGAGGCTATGGTGATTTCAATCGTTTTTATTTTATTTAAGCTCATGTGATGATCGTGGATTAATTAGATTTAAGTCATTTATTGACATATACTTAAGGTAGTATTTATGTTTATTTAATATTGTTCATTTTTATTTTAAATAAGCATTTTTTTATTCGAATGTGCGTTTTAAATCATTTTAAGGCATTTTTAAATGAAAAGAGCTTATTTAAAAATCGTCGACTTTGTTAAGTTGTTCAGCTTGTCGCCCCAAGCCCTGTTTTTGATGGAGAATTTTTATTTTAAATAACTTAGAAAACTTTAGAAATAAAATCTCCTGAATTCAAGTAGTAAGTGCAACACCTACTGATTTTCTTAAGTTAATTCCAGTTAAATTTTCAAAAACTTCATATGGCGTCTTAAATTTCAGACATTTTCGAGGTCTACTATTAAGTTTATCAACCGCAATAATGACTTCATTTTCACTGATACCATCAAGCGCCATAGACTTAGGAAAGTATTGCCGTAACAATCCATTAGCATTCTCGTTTTGGCCTCGTTCCCATGAGTGATATGGTTTAGCAAAATAACTATTACATTCCAATTCCTTGGAGATAGTCTCATGCTGAGTAAATTCTTTTCCATTATCAAATGTAAGAGTATGAACCAAATCTTTGATCGGTGTTAGCAAAGAGATTATTGCATCTTTCACAAGCGTGGCTTTCTTATGAGACACAGGCAATGCTAGACGCAGTTTTGATTTTCGATCATCCATAGTTACAATGGCTCCTTTATGAGCTTTTCCTATAATAGTATCCATCTCCCAGTCGCCTACACGCTCTCGCTTATTAGCTGCCTCAGGTCGTTCGTCTATATCCACACGATTGGGAATCCCATTACGACTATGCTGGTTGCCATAACGTTTGCGATAAGTTTTATTCTGATGACGTAGAAGCTTATATAGCTCACCTCCTGATTCTTTATCTCTAAGAATATATTGATAAACTGTTTCATGATGAAGTAAGATGGATTGGTCATCTTTTAGTCGACCTACAATTTGTTCGGGGCTCCAATCCTTGAGTAAATGCTCATCTATATAGTCCTTAACTTCTTCAGTTAGTTTAATAGCCTTTGGTTTCACTTTGTGTCTTTCTTGAGCAAAGTCATTGGCTTGCTTGTTTCGATAACCACGGAGACCTTTATTACGTTTAAGTTCTCGTGAAAGTGTGCTTGTACTACGATTTAAGTTTTTTGCTATTTTAGTGATCGATGTGCCTGCCTTTAATTCAATTTCAAGGTAGTGTCTTTCTTCAAGACTCAGATGTTCATATGTCATTTCTGACTCCTCTGTTTTAGGTTTGGTCGCTTATAGCAGAGTACATCTGAGTCTTGTTATTCTCAATAGATGTTTATGCTATAAGCAATTAACAGAAGTGTTGCACTTATTATACGAATGCAGGTCTTATTAAAGTTAATGGGGTCAAAAGTCTTTTCTATTGAAAATACAAACAAATTAGAAGAGGACGTATTTTAAGTAAGGTTTTTTTTAGTCTTCTACTTAAGATGTGAGAGTGTTTCTCTTGAGATACTGGCAGGTATACGCTTAGACCATTGTTCTTATCTTTTTAGAACATCGTAATTTATTTATTACCTTGGAAATGCTCACACTTAAAGCCATTGGGCTATTTATATTCCTCAAGGTAAGGAGCATATTGTTCTTCAGTTCCCAAGCTTCTTATAAACTCTAGAAAACTAACTCCGATTTGAGATTGAACTTTATTTTTAGCTATAATACATCTCCTTTTTAGATTAAAAGTAAGCTATCCAAATTATTGATTGTGTAATAATTTGGATATACAAGGCGGCTTTCAGCCGTTATGTAGATCGTTGCGTACTTCTAGGCCAAGCTGGATTTTTTTATTGATTGTCCCGAGTGTGTGTGGCTAATTTTCAGTTATTAGTTAATTGATTCTAAGGGCCACTGTTGGTGGATTTCTTATGGTGGTATGTGTATTCACTGTGAATGCCAAATAGATAACTAAATGACGAGTCTTTTAGAAGAAATATATTATCAGTAACGGGAGTGTGCCTTTGTTGGGTCGAGATAAGACGTTTTTTATAAATGAATTCAAAATCAACTATAGTATCTGTATTCCGCAACAGGTGAACATACCTAACGATTTGCTAAAGATGTACAAATTGAACTCTATTTATTAATGTAATTTAGATAATAAGAAAGTCTGCCAAAAGGGAGGGGGTTTGTTAGTAGTCTAGACGACTTTGTTGAGTCCTCAGGTGTTGGTTTTTATGTGTAAACACAGTTTATATGTGAGTTTGATGCTTAGGCGGATTTTCGGTTTGTCTGTCGATAGCAGTAATAGTTGCAGGTTTCGATAGTAATGGATGAAAGACGGTAACTAGCCAGTGTTTTTAGTGGATATATTTATTATATGCAGGTCGTTAGAGTATGGTTATGTGTTTTTTATGTGATAGACGGTAGTTGATTAAGGATTTTATTTTTAATAAAAGGATTACTTTTCACTTACTAAAATTGTAAGCTTTTTAGCCAGTGCTATACTTTCGCATAAAAAAAAAAGAGATTGATTAATGAGTGTTAATGACTTTGATTACTTGGCATCGTGTTTATCTTTATTAGCTAAACGACGATCTAGGTTGTATTCTGAAAGTGCCCTTAAGGATGGCTTGCCTCTTGAAAATGGCCAGTTAAATGTGGTAAGTTTTAAAAGAGCGGCGATACGTGCCGGTTTTAAATCCGAAGTGGTTAGAAGGGGTGTCGAATCACTCTCGACCTCACTGTTTCCTCTCATTGTAATATGCAAGGATAAATCGGCAATCGTCATCGACAGTTTTGAAGATGGTCAGTACACGACTTACGATGTGCAGTATAAGTGTGAACGAGTTTTAAGTACAGATGAGCTTAATGAGCTTTCGTCGGGCTTTGCTATCCTACTCCAGGATCTTCAGGAAAGTGAATTGAGAACAGAAAAAGAAAACTGGTTTTTTGCCACTTTACTCCGCTACAAAAAAATGTATTTTTGGGCTTTAGTTGCCTCAGTTTTTATTAACTTATTTGCCTTGAATTCCTCCATTTTTATCATGACGGTTTACGATAGAGTGTTGCCGAATAATGCAGAGTCCACTTTATGGATGTTGAGTGCGGTCGTCATTGGAGCCTTCTTCTTTGACTTTGTATTCAAAACTGTACGCTCTGCAACACTAGACCGGATTACCCAAAGAGTCGAAGTGATTCTCTCCTCAAAAATTCACGAGAAGCTGATGAGAGTTAATATGACTCATAAGCCACCTTCAGCCGGTCATTTCGCCTCGATTGTCAAAGATTTCGAATCCATTAGAGATTTCATGACTTCAATGACGCTTACGGCACTTATAGATATGCCATTTGCACTTTGTATTTTGTTTTTCATTTACTTGATCGCAGGGAAACTTACTTTTGTATTGGTAGCTTGTGCACTGGTCTTGTTACTAATCAATGTCTTAGCTCAGCCTCTACAGAAGATGCTCGTAGGTAAATCGATGGATGAAGGCGCGAGGCGTCAAGGTCGCTTAGTGGAAGTCGTCAATAACCTAGATATTATTCGCATGATGAATGCTCAATCGCTTTTTCAGTACAAATGGGAACAGGATACGGGTGTTTTATCCGAAACTTCGAGGAAAAGTAAATTTGCGAGCTCGGTGACTTTATCAATTTCATCCATTATTCAAAATATGGTTTCCATTTTTGTTGTTATAGGTGGTTTTTATCTGATTCGCGATGAAAATATGACCATGGGACAATTGGTGGCGGTTGTGATTTTAGGTGGTCGTGCCTTAGGTCCATTAGTGACTGGGATTAATTTACTCGTGCGTTATCAGTACGTACGTAAAGCTTATAAGAATGTGGATAATTTTATGCGTTTACCAGAAGAGCGCGACCCCGACACCTCACTTTTAAGTCGTCCGGAGGTCAGCGGTGAAGTGGTTCTCGAAAAAGTAGGTTTTTCCTATCCCAATCAAATCTTTAGAGCTTTGGATAATGTAAGTTTTAAAATTAATAAAGGTGAGAAAGTCGGTATTATCGGCAATGTCAGTTCGGGTAAAAGTACACTCTTGCGCTTGATTTTAGGTCTCTATTCTCCAACTGAAGGTAAGATTTTAGTGGATGGAACGGATTCGCGCCAAGTGGATGCCTCTGATTTGCGTCAGGCCATGTCCTGTATTTCCCAAGAAGCAAAATTATTTGATGGCTCAGTTCGCGATAATCTATTTTATGCCAATCCGCATTTATCACATGAAGACTTGGATGAAGTTGTGCGTATTTCTGGCCTAGATAAATTGCTGAACTCACAACCCATGGGCTTAGATCTTCCTGTAGGTGAAGGTGGCTCACAGCTTTCTGGCGGCCAGCGCCAATTAGTGGCCATTGCTCAAGCGGTAGCAAAAAACCCTCCAATTATTCTTATGGATGAACCAACTTCATCTTTAGATACTGGTGCGGAGGCGGAATTCCTAGCGAAAATGAAAGAATTCACTAAAGATAAAACTTTGATTTTAAGTACTCACAAAATGAGAGAGCTTCAATTAGTCGATAGAATTATCGTCTTGGATAAGGGTCTCATGATTGCTGATGGCCCACGAGATAAAGTTTTAGAGCTTTTGCAGAATAAGGGGAAAAAGTAATGGATAAAAAAGAAATGAACAAGCTGCAGACAGGAGATGAACAATTCATTTCCGATCTCAATGCAGCCGTTATGCATAGGAACAGAAAGTTACCTTATTTCATTCTGACCGCCATGGGTTCTTTTGTTGTATTTTTAATTCTCTGGGCACATTTTTCAGAAATTGAAATTATCACCAGAGGAATGGGAAAAGCTGTTCCATCTAAAGAAATTCAAGTGATTCAAAACTTGGAAGGTGGAATTATTTCAAAAATGAATGCGAAAGAAGGCCAGAGTGTAAAAGAGGGTGACCTCCTAGTCAAACTCGATAATAGTAAGTACTTATCAGCCTTTAAGGAAATGGAGGCAGATCATAGATCTATTAAGTGTAATCTGACTCGTTTATATGCTGAATATTCAAAGTCTCCTAAAGTAAGCTTTAGCGAAGAACTGCAAGTAGATAAGCGCTTGTGTGCGACTCAAGGCAATTTATTTAAGTCCAGAAATAATCAATATGCCTCACTAAAAAGCGGCTATAATGTAAAAATTAAGCACTTAAAAGTTGAGATATTGGAGCAGCATTTATCTCTAGTTCGTTTAAGAGCTGAAATGAATCAAGTGGAAGCCGATTTTTCTGTTATCGAAACAGCCAATAAAGAAATGATTGCCTTAGAGCAACGTTTATTTACGACTCGTAAAAAGATTTATCAAGCACAAAAAACTTCTTTGACTTCGAATCAAAATATTTTGCGTAAAGAGTGGCAGCAAACTAAAGACTTAGAAAAAGATGGTGCCGCTTCTATGGTTGAGGTCTTGCGTCTTGAGCGTCAAGTTATGGATATAGAGGGATCCTTACAATCACTAGAATCAAATCGCTTGGGAGATATTACCAGAAGTATTGAGAGTAGAAAACAAAGTAAAGTGAAACTAGAAGGTCTCTTAGTCGATAGTGAATCAGCCTTAAATCAATTCGATGCTAATTGGTTTAATGAAATCATCACTAGTATTGCAGATTATGAAGGAAAGTTGAACGCTGTTAGAGAAAAAATTTCTTCTCTCGATGACACTGTTAAACGTACGCGTATTACCTCGCCAGTTGATGGTGTGATTAATGAAGTTTTTCAAAGGAATGAAGGAGGAGTTGTTAGTCCTGGTCAGCCTATTTTAGAAATCATCCCCGATGATGATAAATTAGTGGTAGAAGGTATGGTATCACCACAAGAAGTTGCTTTTTTAAGAATGGGAATGCATGTGATTGTGAAAATTTCGGCTTATGATTATTCTGTATATGGTGGCTTGGATGGTACTTTGACTCATATTTCAGCCGATACTCATACTGACGAAGCCACGGGTGCACCTTTCTATAAAGTCTTAGTAGAGACCGATCAGAACTTCTTAATGAATGAAAATAACAAAGTTATTCCAGGAATGACCGCTCAATTGGACATTTTAACAGGAAAACGTTCAGTATTGAACTATTTTATTTCCCCTATTTATAACGCACAAAGCACGGTATTTACTGAACGATGAAAATTTGTTACTCGCTATTACTACTCAGCGCAATTTCTGGATTAGCTCAGGAAGAGAGTATTGAGAAAAAAGCTTATGAGAAAAACACCCTGCAGTATGCTTTGTATAAAGCGCATACAACTCACCCAGAACTACAGAGTCAGAAGTATACTGTAGATGCTTCAAAGTTTTCTTACGAATCATCCAAAGGAGCCTGGCTTCCTACCCTAGACGTTAGTGCTAATGTCGGCCCAGAAAAGAGTGTAGACCGTATTTCTACTGCTAATGGTAGAGCCAAGAATACTGAGAATGAGATTCTGGAAGTGTATAATGCTCGGCTTAGGCAAGTACTCTTTGATGGGGGGTTACGAGGTAGTATTATTGATCAAAATCATGAACAGTTATCTCAGTCTCGCAACACCTTTGATGAAACGCGAGAAGGGATTAGTTTTTCTGTTATATCTGCCTATGTAGAGATTTTGAAACAACAAAAATTGTTATTGCTCTCAGAAGATAACTATGATAGACATAAAGATCTTTACGACAAAGTGAAAAAGAGATTTAATTCAAAAAGAGAAACAAAAGTTTCTTTATATCAGGCAGAATCACGTTTGTTACGAGCTGAAAATGGAATTGTGCAATCAAAAAATCATTTAAAGCAAGCGAAGGTTAGTTATCGCCAATTAGTTGGTGAATCACCAGTCTTAGGCCTTTTAGATGTGACTCTTAAAGATTTTAAGATAGAAAAGACACTTTTTGAAGCTTTTAGCATTTCAGAAAAGCATCCGGCTTTATTAAGAGCCAATAGTCAGATAACACAGGCAAGAGCCGGCGTTCAAGGAGCTAAGTCGAGATTTTCTCCAGAGATTGCTGTAGAGGGTGGGGCGTCCTATGATCGTTACGCCAATGGCATAGATGCAGAAAATGAAGAATATAATTTATTACTTACGGCTAATTGGAATTTATTTAATGGTTTTCAGGATAAGAAGAATTATCAAGCAAGCATAAGTCGTTTGTATGCCTCAAGTAGTTTAAAGGATTCAGTGAGACGGACTATTTTTGAGAATGTGGAAGACTCGTGGATCGAACTATCTAAACTTAAACGTAATGTAGAAATTCTAGATAAACAGAAAGATCTGTCTCAGTTTACTGCAGATGGTTACGTAGAACAGTATGATAAATCTAGTAGAAGTTTGTTTGATGTATTAAATACACAGGCAGATGCATATAGCTCTGAAACGGCATATATATCAGCCTTATATGATGAAGTGGTAGCTTTTGCACGACTCGGTTTTTTTATGGGTGACCTATCTCGACGTGTGGTGGGTTACCACTTAGGCAAAAATTCAGAAACAACAAATAATAATAACAAATAATAATTAGGAGAAATAATTATGATCGTAAATTATGTAGACGGAATTTCCAATGTAGCTTCTATTTCTGGTAATGTCCGTATGGATTTATTTCGTTACGAATTGGACAAAGATGCTGAAGGCGGTAAAAAGCCTCAGGACGTTGAACAGCTGATCATGTCTCACGAAGGTTTTCTTGATAGCTATAAGAAAATGACTGTAATCTTTAACGCACTAGCAAATAAAGGTGTTTACAAAGTAAAACCTGCAGACGACGCTGAAGAGTCTGAAGAGAAAAAAGAAGATAAAAAAGAAGATAAAAAAGAAAAGAAAGCTTAATCACTTAAGTATCTTTATAATTTCTTGCCTCTGTATTTAATACAGAGGCTTTTTTGTGCCAAAGTACGGTTTGGAAAGTCAGTGGGCACGCTTATCTTTTGAGATGATATCTAATAAATAGGAAATGTGTATGCAAAAAAAAGCACTAATTACGGGTGTTACCGGACAAGATGGCTCTTATTTAGCTGAGTTTTTACTCGAGAAAGGTTATGAGGTGCACGGTATTAAACGTCGTTCTTCATTGTTTAATACGGGTAGAATTGATCATATATATCAGGACCCTCATGTAGATAATCGCAATTTCATTTTACATTACGGGGATTTAACGGATTCCTCGAATTTGATTCGAATTATCAAAGATGTTGAGCCGGATGAAATTTATAATTTAGGGGCTCAATCTCATGTGGCAGTATCGTTTGAATCTCCTGAGTATACCGCGGACGTTGATGCCATGGGTACAATCCGTTTGTTAGAGGCGATACGTCTTCTTGGTTTAGAGAAAAAAACTAAGTTTTATCAAGCATCTACCTCTGAATTATTTGGAGATGTTCGTGAAAGTCCCCAAAAGGAAACAACGCCATTTTATCCTCGTTCACCCTATGCAGTAGCCAAGATGTACGCCTATTGGATTTGCGTAAATTACCGTGAAGCCTACGGCATTTATGCCTGTAATGGAATTTTGTTTAATCATGAATCGCCACGCCGTGGTGAAACTTTTGTGACGCGTAAAATAACTCGAGCGATTGCGAATATCGCAATGGGCTTAGAAGACTGCTTATATCTCGGTAATATGAATGCTTTACGTGATTGGGGCCATGCCAAAGATTATGTGGAAATGCAATGGTTGATGCTTCAACAAGAAACTCCAGATGATTTTGTGATTGCTACTGGCGTCCAGTATTCAGTGCGCCAATTTGTTGATTTTGCTGCTAAAGAACTCGGTATTACTATTGAGTGGCAGGGAAAAGATGAACAAGAAATAGGTATAGTCATTAATATCGAAGGTGACAAAGCTCCGGGTCTCAGTCTCGGTCAAAAAATTGTCGCTGTAGATCCTAAGTATTATCGCCCTACAGAGGTGGAAACTCTGCTTGGTGATCCATCGAAAGCTAAAGAAAAGCTTGGATGGGAGCCCGTGATCACGCTACAGGAAATGGTAGCAGAGATGGTGCAAGTTGACTATCGTGAAGCTTGTAAGCATGCGATTTTAAAAGAGCATGGTTACGCGATGAGTGTAGCTAAAGAATAATATTCTTTTTTAAGTCAGGCGTTGCCTATTTCCCTCTCAAACTCCCCCTTTTTTAAACTTTAATCATTAGGTATTAAAGCTTAAACTTGGGAGATATTCATGAAGTTCACAAGCAGATCATCACCTGGGAGCGCGGGCGGCTCGCCCGCATTTACCATAAGAGTTTACTCCGAGGATATAAAGAAATTTAATAGCTTTGGGCAGTACCCGCCACCTTAATGATAAGGGACTTAAGAGATATTGACAGATATTTGAGCTCGAAGAGCTTAGGAATGTAGCCATGGACCTAAGTCCGTGGTATTTGAATAATATCATCGTGCGTGCCGAAGCTACGCTGCAGGGCGTTTCCTTCATACCTTCGGCATGAATATCATTGTTTTTAACAATACCCACCGGATAAATCCGATGGCTACCATACTACATAGCGTCGGCATGTGCTTAAGTTCCCACTCATTAGAACTCCCCTGCAAGATACTGCCGTATGAGCAAATGCTTTTTATCCGCCTGTCTGGCAAGACCCTGGACCAGGAAATTTGAGTGCTTCGCACTCTACTTACGGCCTTAGGTGCTTAATCGTATTACTTTATAAAGGCAGGGATGACTCTTTTGGGAGCTTCAGAGAGCATTTTTCCCATGCCTTTATTATGAGCGGTGCTGATAATGATGAGCTCTATTTCTGGAAACATGAGGATGAACTGTCCTCCTGCGCCACGACCTGATTTACATAGGTAAGTATTGTTGCCAATTTGGACATCATGACCCCACCAAAAATAACCGTAGCTTCTCTGCTCGTTCACATCAATAGCACTTGTAGCCACTTTGATGAACTCCGTAGGGATAAGTTGCTTTCCTTGCCATTGTCCCTCTTGAAGAATCAGCATTCCCATTTTTAGCATATCTCTAGAGCGGAAAGATGAGCCAGCAGCAGATTTCGGGAGCCCGCTGATGTCGTCTTGCCAACCATAATTCTTGATCCCCATAGGGATGAGCAATTCACTTTTAATGAAACCTTTAGCGGAGCCGGGTACTACGGCTTCCAACACCTGCATGGCCATAGAGGGGTCTGATCCTTGGTATTTAAATGTTTTACTATCCTCTGTGATTGGAGCGGTAAGTTCCATATATGTTTGGATTTGTCCCTGACCTTTTAGTTTTTCAGGAGTATTTTTCATGACCGTGCTGGCTTTGCTCTTGTCAACACGAATTCCTGAACGCATATGCATCGCCTCATGTAAGCTGATGCTTTCAGTTCCAGCGGCTAAGTTTTTTAGATCGATGTCTTTAAGGAAGCTAATGACGGGCTTATTAAGATCGCTCATTTTCAAATAACCCAGTTGAATGGCTCTGCCGATCGCTAGTGCAGTATAGGACTTGGTGATTGACATTTGGTAATGGGGATAATTAGCTCGTCCGCGTTTGTAGTATGATTCAAACAAAAGCTGATTTTTGTAGTAAATGAGTAGGCTATCAGTATTGCTATGTTTATTTGATGCAATTTCTTTGGAAAATCCTAGGATTAACTGTGTATCCAATGTGTTTTTATTGAGATCGCCAACTTTGATGCCATCATTTTTATCTTTGGGCTTTGTGCTAATAAAAGCTTTCTCTAAATAAGGGATTTTTTTTTCTAGTGTATAGGAAATGTCTTTTGCGTTAAGGTCGGTGACTTCAGGAGCGAGTCCGTTGTCCGCGAATAAAGTGATGCATGAGGCATAGCTCAGGAACTGTAAAAAAGTGTAGAATTTATTCATTTTAATCCTTAATTAATTAGCTTCATAACACTACGGGCTCAAATCATATTTTTTGACAAAAATTTGTTATTTAAAACGATTACCCATTAAACGGGGCCAAGCGACTCTTAGTCGCCTGGTCAAGGGTCTTGCCAGACCGGCGGATAAAAAGCATGTGCCCATACGGCAGTATCTTGCGGGGAGAGCTTGAGAGAGGCAGTGTCCCTCTGTAGGTAAAGCATCATGCCCTTTATTGTGAGTAATCGTTTTAAGTGATGATAAATGAAATTTACGCAAACTTTTGGTAAGTGGATCTTTGCTTGCATCATGTAGTTGTTGTTTTTCTTAAGTAGCTTAGTTTTAAGACAATTTTATTTAGGGTGGCGCTGCAGATGTTTGATGGATTAATAAAGAATTTTAATGGTGAGATTTTTCTTGATGAAAAAATGCGCACTCTTTATTCGACGGATGCTTCTGCCTACAAAGAACTGCCCTTAGCGGTTTGTTACCCCAAGGATGAAGCTGACCTACAGCGGCTCATTGCATTTGCACATAAAAACAAAATCAGTTTAATCCCTCGTACTGCAGGGACTTCTTTGGCTGGCCAAGTAGTGGGTGATGGTATTATTGTCGATGTCTCTAAGTATTTCACTGAAGTCCTAGAAATCAATAGTGAAGAAAACTTTGTGCGAGTTCAAGCGGGAGTCGTCCGTAATGAATTAAATCAACAATTAGAAAAACACGGTAAACTTTTTGGGCCTATAACCTCAACAGCAAATAGAGCGATGATGGGTGGCATGCTAGGGAATAATTCCTGCGGACAAAATTCACTGCGGTATGGAAGTGTAAGGGATAAGTTGATTTCTGTCAAAGGTTTTTTAAGTGATGGTTTAGAAGTGGAATTCAAAAGCCTCTCTGAGTATGAGCTCGAAACTAAACTGAGCCTTGAAAGTCTAGAAGGGGATGTTTATCGCAAGCTGATTGATAGGTTAAGAGAGTCACATGCAGAGATAATTAAGGCCTATCCCCATCCCGAGATCCATCGCAGGAATACGGGTTATGGTTTAGATATTTTGGCTGCGATGAAGCCATTCTTTAAAGAAGGCGAAGATTTTAATCTAGCCAAGCTTATTGCCGGATCAGAAGGGACTTTACTTTTTGTCACTGAAATGACGCTAGAGATAGAGCCTTTGCCTTCGAAGTTTCGTTTATTGCTCTGTCCGCATTTTGATGACATCAACAAGGCTTTGGAAGCTAATATCCTTAGTTTAAAGTATGATCCGATGGCAGTGGAATTAATGGATCGCTATATCCTCGAGTGCACCGCAGGTAATCGCATGTATAAGGATATGCGTTTTTTTGTTCAAGGGGATCCAGAAGCTTTATTGTTGATAGAACTGGATGCCGAGACTGAAGAAGACTTAAAGAGGAAGTCGGATGAGCTCAGTGAGGAGCTCGATTTGTCAGGCTTATGCTCGACTTACTCTATTGTCGAAGCGAAAGATATTGCCAAAGTTTGGGCTTTGAGAAGTGCTGGTTTGGGTTTGCTTTCCAATGTTCCTGGTGATGCCAAGGCCGTGCCAGTGATAGAGGATACCTGTGTAAGAGTAGCAGACTTACCTGAATATATTAAAGAATTTAATGTAATTCTCGATGCTCAAAATTTGTACTGTGTTCACTATGCTCATGCCGGCTCAGGGGAGCTGCATTTACGGCCGATTATTGATTTAAAAACAGTAGCGGGGCATCGTCAATTTCGTGAGATTGCCGAGGCAATTGTGCATTTGGTAAAAAAATATCGTGGTTCTCTTAGTGGTGAGCATGGCGATGGCCGTTTGAGAGGCGAATTCATTGAATCTATTTTGGGTAAAAAGGTCTATTCTTTCTTACTCGAAGTCAAGCAAGTTTTTGATCCCAATAATATTTATAATAAGGGCAAGATAGTTAATACTCCAGCGATGGATCAAGATTTGCGTTATCAAGCTGGTGAGCTAACGCCTGAATTTGAGAATCTCTATGACTTTTCTCACGAGCAGGGTTACTTACCTGCGGCAGAATTCTGTAATGGTTCTGGTGATTGTCGTAAATCTGCTTTGATGGGCGGTACGATGTGTCCTTCTTTCATGGCTGAAAAAGCAGAGCAATACACGACGAGAGCGCGTGCCAATATTCTACGGGAGTATTTGAGAAAACCATTTGTGAAGAGTCCTTTTGAGCACCCCGAGATAGCGGATGTGATGGATAGTTGCCTATCATGTAAGGCCTGTAAGTCCGAGTGCCCTTCCAATGTGGATATGGCAAAATTGAAATCTGAATTTCTCTATCAAAAAAGTAAACATCAGGGTTTTTCTTTGCGATCCTTAATAATTGCGCACTCGCATCAAATTGTGAGTGTAGGGGCCTATTTTCCTAGGCTGTTTAATTTCTTAAATAAACAAAAATTTGTTAAGAGCTTTTTGCGTTTGTCGCAAAAAAGAGATTTGCCGACTTTGAGTCAAAAATCATTTAGGTCGTGGTTTCGTACACATGTTCAAGAGGGCTTTACAAAGAAAGTCTACTTTTTCGTAGATGAAGTAAGTGATTATTATGAGAGTGACCTTGCCATTAAGGCAGTGAAACTCCTCAATCATTTGGGCTATGCAGTTTTGTGCCCCGAGCATGCAGAGAGTGGACGTGCAGCTTTTTCCAAAGGTGTCTTAGATCATGGCAAGCGTTGTGCGGAGAGGAATGTTCAGGTGTTCTCTCGCCTAGTGAGTAGTGAGACACCCTTGATAGGCTTGGAGCCATCGACGCTGCTTTGTTTCAGAGATGAATATATAGATATTTTGCGAGGAGCGCAAAAACAAGAGGCGAAAGAAATGGCTCAGCATAGCTATTTATTGGATGAATTTTTATCAACTATCTCTAGCGAGATAGCAGAGGGCTTATTTACCGATGAAGTCAAAAGTATAGAGATTCATGCCCATTGTTTTCAAAAATCTTTAGCCAAGCCGGAGACTTTGACCCGAGCATTGAGCATTCCAAAGAACTTTAATGTGAAATTAATTAGTTCGGGCTGTTGTGGAATGGCGGGTTCTTTTGGCTATGAAGATGAGCATGAAGTAATGTCAGAAAAAATAGCCAATTTGACACTAATTCCCCACGTAAAACAAATGCATGAGCAGGTCATCTTAGTTGCTTCAGGCACAAGCTGCCGTCATCAAGTAAAGGACCTCGCTGATAGGGAAGCCTTGCATCCAGTAGAAGTTCTATTTGATGCGATGAGGAATTGAAAATTTCAGGGCTTAGGTCAAGGATGACGGGGCTCACATTCGGAGTAGCTAGCAATAAAATACTAATGGTATTGGACTTGTTTTTTGCAAAGTTCGCAATCCCTAAGGACAGGGGATGAGTCAAAGACTACTGAAGAAAACAATAAGCCTTGAGGACCTTATTTGTTTACATTGTTTGTAAGTAGATTTCTCCCTAGCTTTATCCAGAAATCAGCTTTGATCAAGAAAAAAAAATGGATGCTTAGATCATGTTAGATAAAGATTATGAGTAATTCCGTTTAGTACCCCCCTCTCTCTATATATATACCGGTCTGCTTTATGTTGTTTCGCTCAGAGATCTATAAGGGAATCGAAACTTTTGAGGATTTTTTTGTGTGTATTCAGAGAATCCGATAGTACTCGCCGTTGCCGTAAAAATTCTAATGTGTCTTTTTTCCACAAGCGAAAATTATCCACAAGTGGAGTAGGGCATCCCATCAATCACTTAAACTCACATGGATATCGATTAAATCCGCGGTGATTTATTTTAAAAAATGGAGCTTTAAGGCAAGCTCCAATTGATTAAGTATTAATTTGAGTCAATTTTATGTAGAGAATTAAATCTACCTTGGAAAACTTATTATACCTAAGGTGTAAATGGACGATGACGATGGACCAGAAAAAGAAAAATATAATCGTAACGGGTGGCGCTGGTTTTTTAGGCTCACATTTATGCGAAAGACTTTTAGACCAAGGGCATAATGTTATCTGTCTAGATAACTTACAGACGGGCTACAAAGAGAATATTTACAAATTCCTTGATAATCCTCGCTTTGAATTTATCCGCCATGATATTTGCGACCCTATTCGTTTAGAAGCGGATGAAATATATAATCTAGCTTGTCCTGCTTCCCCACCTCAATATCAGGCAAATCCAGTGAGCACCACGAAAACCTGTGTTTTGGGTAGTATCAATATGCTCGGTTTGGCCAAAAGAAATCATGCCAAAATTTTACAGGCTTCTACTTCCGAGGTTTATGGTGATCCCAAAGTTCACCCTCAGCCCGAATCCTATCACGGAGATGTCAATCCCATTGGCATACGAGCCTGCTATGATGAAGGAAAACGGTGTGCAGAAACTTTATTTTTTGACTACTACCGTCAACACAAAGTGAAAATAAAGGTAATGAGAATTTTTAATACCTACGGGCCAAATATGGATCCCTATGATGGTCGAGTTGTCAGTAATTTTATTGTTCAGGCTTTGAAGGGTGAAGATATAACTATATATGGTGATGGATCACAAACCCGCTCATTCTGTTACGTCGATGACCTCATAACTGGTATGATAACTTTGATGAATTCAGATGATAGTATTACGGGACCTATTAATATCGGCAACCCAGGGGAATTTACCATCAAGCAATTAGCCCAAGAAGTACTCACCCAAATCAATAGTAAAAGCACTTTAGTTTTTAGAGAATTACCCGCGGATGACCCCAATCGACGTAGACCTGATAATACATTCGCCAAAAAACACTTAAACTGGGAGCCGAAAATCACTTTAAGTGAAGGCTTGAAACCCACTATTGAATATTTTAGACAGATAATAGAGAGCTAAGAAATTATGAGTATTAAAGAAATTGTTTGTATTGGTGCCGGTTATGTCGGCGGGCCTACCATGTCAGTGATTGCTGAAAAATGCCCCCATATCAATGTTACGGTGGTGGACCTCAATGAAGATCGTATCAAAGCTTGGCAAACAGATGATTTACCCATCTATGAACCTGAATTACTTGATGTGGTTAAAGTTGCAAGAGGCCGTAATTTATTTTTCTCGACTGAAATCGAAAAAAATATAGCGAAAGCCGATGTGGTCTTTGTTTCAGTGAATACGCCGACAAAGACTTTTGGCAAAGGAGCTGGAGTAGCGGCTAATCTCGAGTTCATAGGTAAATGCGCACGCTCTATAAGGAAGTATGCCAAGCGCGACCTCATTGTGGTTGAAAAATCGACCCTCCCCGTAAGAACTGCAGAAGCGCTAGAGAAAATCTTACATTCAGGTGAAAGTGACTACCATTTTGAAGTCTTATCAAACCCCGAATTTTTAGCCGAAGGTACAGCCATTAACGATCTCCAGAACCCGGATCGCGTTTTAATTGGTGGCAGAGAAAATGAAACGGGGCAAAAAGCCATTGCTGACTTAGTGGAGATCTATTCGAATTGGGTGAGTCCCGAAAAAATTCTAACGACAAATACCTGGTCATCGGAACTCTCTAAATTAGTCGCCAATGCCTTTTTAGCTCAACGAGTGAGTTCCATCAATAGTATTTCAGCACTCTGTGAAAAAACGGAGGCAGATATCACTGAGGTCTCAAAAGCAATCTCAATGGATTCTCGTATAGGTGCAAAATTCCTCAATGCCTCGGTTGGTTTTGGTGGCTCATGCTTTAAAAAAGATATCTTAAACTTGGTCTATATTTGTCGTCATTATGGTTTAAACGAAGTCGCCGATTACTGGGACCAAGTCGTCATTATGAATGACTATCAGCAAACGCGCTTTGTCGATAAAATTATTGCCACCATGTTTAACACTGTCTCAGACAAAAAAATCACTGCTTTGGGTTTTGCTTTTAAAGCTAATACGGGGGATACCCGTGAGAGCCCCGCCATAATAATTGTGAAGCAGCTCGTAGAAGAACGAGCGCGGGTTTATGTCTCGGATCCAAAAGCTTTAAAGCAAGCCAAGCATGATCTTGATGGTTTAGATGTAGTTTTAGAAGAAGATCCCTACGAGGCCTGTAAAGGGGCTGATGCGGTCTGTATCCTAACTGAATGGCAAGCCTATAAGGATTTGGATTATAAGAAAATTTATGCGAATATGAATAAGCCCGCCTTCATTTTTGATGGTAGGAATATTATTAACCCTCAAGAGCTTTACGAGATCGGCTTTAATGTTTACCCCATAGGTAAAGCAGCTTTAGAAAGATAGTTGTTCCCTAAAGTATATACGGGGCGCCGCCCCCGATCGCCAGGTGAAGGATTGCTCACTCCTTGACCAGGCAGATGAATTGAATATAGCACTCTGTTCAACTAAGCATAGGAGCGCAGCGACTAGTGTTGGGATGGTTAAGGGGGTGTTGCCACACAGGTGGATAAAAATTATTGGCCCGTACGGCAGTACCTCGAGAGGGACGGCGTCCTTCTCGTATGCAAAGCATATTACCCATAAAGCGGGACGGCGTTCTTCTCGTATGCAAAGCATAATATCCTTTATTATGGGTTATTTATAAATGTGCTCATCTTTGATAGGTGGACATACATAGATTTAATTTTCTAACAAAGAGTTGATGTACAATCAAGGAGTTTAGCGACATGAAAGGAATAATTTTAGCTGGTGGATCAGGTACTCGTTTACATCCTGTCACTCTAGGTGTATCTAAGCAGTTATTACCGGTCTATGATAAACCGATGATTTATTATCCCTTATCAGTTTTAATGCTAGCGGGGGTTAGAGATATTCTAATCATTACCACGCCAGAAGATCAGCTGAGCTTTAAGCGATTACTGGGTGATGGTTCAAATTTTGGCATACAATTGACTTATGAAGTTCAGCCGTCTCCAGATGGCTTGGCTCAAGCCTTTATCATCGGCGAAGACTTTATTGGAAAAGACTCTGTCGCTTTAGTGCTTGGAGATAATATTTTCTATGGTTCAGACTTACCGAAAAAACTAGCGAAGGCAATTCAACAAAAGCAAGGAGCTACAATTTTTGGTTATTGGGTGAATGATGAAGTCGCAAAAGAGTTTGGAATTGTAGATTTTGATGACAAGGGCACCGCCATTTCCATTGAAGAAAAACCAAGTCAACCAAAATCCAACTATGCCGTTACAGGACTCTATTTCTATGATAATGATGTCATTGGAATTGCTAAGAATATCAAGCCCTCGTCGCGTGGCGAATTAGAAATAACGAGTATCAATCAAGAATACCTCAAAAGAGGCGATTTAAACGTGGACTTATTAGGTCGTGGTTATGCCTGGTTAGATACAGGGACTCATGATAGCCTTTTACAGGCGAGTCAATTTGTACAAACTCTCGAGCACCGTCAAGGTCTAAAAATTGCTTGCTTAGAGGAAATTGCCTTGGAACGTAAGTGGCTTAGTGCAAATAAAGTCAATGAGATAGCGGATAGCTTAAGTAAAACAACTTATGGTCAGTACTTAAAAAAGTTATTAAAGTCTGTCAATAAAACATCTCTTTGAGTACTAAGGGAGCTTTATCATATGATGACTTAGCTCAAGATCCCTTGAGCTTACTCTTGCCCACTATGCCCTTGGATTTTTGAATTACTTAATTGTATTCTCAGGTACATATTCATGTATCAAATTTTTGAACTCTTGAAGATCATTAATAGAAATCAATTCTTTAATTCTATTTAAGTCAATACTCTGTCCACGTTGTTTATTTTGATCTTTTTGCATTAACCAGATTCGATCATATTCCGTTTCGATAACATTTTCATCTTCAGTGAGAATTTCTTCGTATTCCTTTTCTCCTGGTCGCAAGCCACAAAACTCTATTTTGATATCTTCATGCGGTGTTAAACCAGAGAGTTCGATTAAACGAACTGCAAGATCATATATCTTGACGGCTTCGCCCATTTCGAGAACCATGATTTGTGAGGGTTGAGCAATAGCCCCAGACATGAGTACTAAATCTACTGCCTCAGGAATGGTCATGAAAAAGCGTCTCATTTCAGGAGAAGTTACAGTTATAGACTTGCCTTCTTTAATTTGCTTCTTAAATAGTGGAATAACTGAGCCAGATGAACCTAAAACATTGCCAAAGCGAACAGCGACAAATTCTGTTCCTTTAAATTCTCGCTCTTGTAATATTCGTTCAGCAATTCGTTTAGTGGAACCCATAATATTTGAGGGACGAACCGCCTTGTCGGATGATATCATAACAAAACGCTTCACTTTCATTTCTTCTGCAATGTTTGCTAAATTGGAAGTCCCAATGACATTATTTCTAAAGGCAGCACTGGGGTTAGATTCCATTAAGGGGACGTGTTTATAAGCTGCAGCATGATAGATGAGGTCGATACCATTCACTTTGTTAATAGCCGCTTTAATTTCTTCCTTATAACGGATATCACCTGCAATGGGGACAATAATGGCCTTAGGATATTGGCCTCTTAATTCTTTTTCAATGGTATATAAGGCAATTTCGGAGGACTCAAATAGCACAATCAGTTTAGGTTCATAGGATAAAATTTGACGACAAAGTTCAGATCCGATACTGCCGCCTGCACCAGTAATCAGGATTTTATGACCTTTAATTAATACAGAGGTTTTTGTACGATCTAATTGAGCTTCATCACGTCCGAGTAGATCAATTACATCAACATCTCGAATCATTGAGGTGCTAATTTCACCACTCGCTAGATCTTTTAATGAAGGGATAGTTCTGAATTTCGGCGATATACCTGCTTTAGCAGCGAGATCTAACAAATCGTTAATTGCTTGTGGTTTATTATAAGGATCTAAGAGGTGTAAATCAGTTATATCCCAATTTTTGACTTTTTGAATGAGGCTTTCGTAAGTACCGGTATAAATGGGTACACCATGAATACTGCGACCTGCTAAATCAGTTTCTTCAGTGAAAACACCACAAAATAGACCATTAAAATGTTTCGAACAACTACGAATTAATGTGTCAGCTTCTAAGCTTGATCCACAAATCATAACACGAGAAATGTATTCTCGGCGTTTGAGTATATAGGATCGACGTTTTTCTCGAAAAGCTCGTATAAAGGCACGACTCCCGGTACACCAACCCGTTAATAGAATAAACTCTGCAATCAGTACCGTTCTTGAAAATGAGCCTTTATAAAAAACTTCTCCTTTAATAAGTACAGAAAATATAAGAATGGCAATAAAACAAGCTAGAACAGTTTTCCATACGTCATGAATACTGTAATAACGCCACATTCCCGATAATTGACGCATGGGGATAAATGTGCCAAAGACAATAGCAATAAGAAAAGGTAATGTTTTAAAATATATATGAATGTATTCAGGTAGTTTTTCATCGAATCGAATGATAAAGGCGATATAAAAAGTAAAACACACCCCTATTAAATTCCATAATAAAACAACACTTTTTCTGAAGGGCCATTTTTTAAAAAGAGAGGATGGTATCATTTAATAGCTTGCTTCATTACATTATTTACGACAGAGATAGTTTGATGAATATTTTGCTCACTTAAAGTAGGGTGAACTTGGAACATAATCACAGATGAGCCAATAGCTAGGTCATTTGGTAAATCTTGAGTAACTTGTAAATTGAGTGTGTCACGATTGGGCATCTGAACATCTTTCCATGCATCTTCTTTACCAATAGCCCAAGTGCTCCCAAATTGGCACACGATGCCTTCCTTAGCAATAGCTTGAATGACAGCATTACGATCCCAATTGTCTTTAAGCTTAGATATTTCGAGAAAAACGTAATATTTGTAATAAGCATGAACAATATGTGTCGGAGCTTCTTCTACTCGTAGACCAGGACTAGTTTTGAAGGCTGTATTGAGTATTTGCGCATACTTTTTACGGGCGGCTAAATTCCATGAGTCGAGTTTAGCTAATGCAATTCTTCCTATGGCGGCTTGAATCTCGGTCATACGCCAATTTGTTCCGATTGAACTGTAGTATGATGATGAATGAGCTTTATCTAAATCAACAAGTGGGTGGTTTAAAGTAGTATTATATTTATCAAAGTCTTTACCGTGGTCTTTAAAGCTCCAAGCGCGGCGATAAGCATCTTTATCTTTGAGAAGGAGCATGCCACCTTCACCGCCAGTAGTGATGATTTTATCTTGGCAAAAGGAAAAGCATCCAGCATCACCAATGGTGCCCAGTTTTTGGCCTTTATATTCTCCACCGAGACATTGGGCACAATCTTCAATAAGATAGATCTTATGACCAAATTCATGTTCTTTTGCATCAAGTAATTTTTTTATTTCATCGAGTTCACAGGCCCATCCACCTAGATGTACAGCAATAACTGCCCGAGTATTTTTAGTAATAAGGGGAGCAATCGTTTGAGCAGATATGTTCTGACTGTTTAATTCTACATCAGCAAAGACGGGCTTTGCACCCCGCATGATACAGGCAGAAGCCGAGGCTATAAAAGTTCTTGTTGTTGTAATGACTTCATCACCACTTCCGATATTAAAAGCTTGTAGAGCAAGCTCGAGTGCTAGAGTCCCGTTGGCTAGTGCAATAGAGTAGGGAGCTTTATGATATTGAGCAAATTCATATTCAAAGAGTCCATTCTCACCACGAACTGTAGTTCCATCATCAAGCGTATGGATATCACCCGTCCAGTAGTTAACTTTACCCGATTTCAAGATTTTCGCAGTGGCTTCGATCATTTCCTCATCGAAGTAGGGCCAAGCTGACCTATTATTATTTTTCATTTTTCACTCTGTTTAGGATTTTTCCAGGATTACCTATTACAGTACAGTTATCTGGGATATCATTAAGAATTATAGACCCTGCACCAATGATACAATTTTTACCTATTTGAACACCAGGGATGATAGTCGAACCAGCGCCAATTATCGTACCTTCCGCAACTGAAACAGAGCCACAGATCGTAACACCAGGAGCAATGTGTACAAAATTGTCAATAATACAATCGTGATCTATGCTTGCTTGAGTATTTATTATGCAATGACGGCCAATGAGAACATCTGAATTTATAACTGTACCAGCCATAACTACAGTACCTTCTTTGATAGTTACTGTGGGAGAAAAAGTCGATTCTGGATGAATGAGTGTTGCAAAGGAATGCCCGTGATTCTTTAATAGAGTATCAAACTTCATACGCATTAAATTTGATCCAATAGAAATTATAAATGAGGCATCTTTTGCGATTGTATTAACGAATTCCGATCCACCCAGTACTTCTTGTCGGTAAAATTGAGTCCCCCATAAAGTTTGATTATCATCTAATAAACCAAGAATATGTTTATCGAGTCGATTCGCGATGTCTATAATGACTTTTGCATGACCACCAGATCCGAAAAAATAAATTGCTTCACTCATTTGTATCACCGGTAAACTTTTCCATGGTCACACTGGAGGCAGATGATATATCTGATTTTTTGATTACTTTTCCTACCGTCATAAAAAGAATTTTTATATCCAGCCAGAAACTCTGATTTTCAACATACCATACATCTAAGTTAAATTTTTCTTCCCAACTTATGGCATTACGTCCATTGACTTGAGCCCAACCGGTAATTCCTGGCTTTACATTATGTCGCCGAGCTTGTTGGGAACTGTATAGTGGTAGATATTCAATAAGAAGAGGTCTGGGCCCAACTAGGCTCATATCACCTTTGAGGACATTGAATAGGCCTGGTAATTCATCGAGACTTGCTTTACGTAAAAAACTACCAAAGGGAGTTAATCGTTGGGCATCAGGCAGCGGTTCTCCATGTTTGTCAACTGAATCGAGCATCGTACGAAATTTGAACATTTTAAATATTTTGCCATTCAGTCCAGGCCTTTTCTGAACGAAGAAAATGGGGGCTCCTAGGTTTATTCGTATAAATATGCTTAAGACAAGGAGTAAGGGTGCAAAAATAAATACACAAAGACTTGAGATGACTATATCAAAAAATCGTTTCATTTCTCTATGACCTCTATAAAGTTTTGTGCTAGTTTAGCATAGTCATGATTTTTTTTAATATACTCTAAGCCTTTAAGTCCCATGTTTTTTAATTCATTTTGAGGCATCAATGCGAAGTTCTCTAAAGCATCTGCAATGACTTCTGGATTCATGGCTTCAATACATTGACCACATTGCGCCAGTTCTACAGGATTATTAGGAGAATTAATTGATTGTAAAATAGGTTTTTCACCCAGCATATATTCAAATATTTTATTTGCACTTACACCGTAACGGTAAAGTGTTGTGTTTTGCCAACCTAGGTAACAAATATTTGCTGCTTTCAAGTAAGAACTTACTTCGTTTTTTGGTACAGCAGAGAGAAATGTGACATTTGTTAATGAATTTTCAGTTGCCAAGTTTATTAAGTGTTCCTTTTTCTCTCCTTTACCAAGAAGAACAAAATGGATTTTAGTATTTTGTTTTTGATCTAAAAGGATAGCGGCTTGGATTAAGGGTTCCAAGGCATTTGGTATACCATGAGTACCACAATAAAATACAATGAATTTACCTTCTTTTTGTAAATCTTTCATCAAAACGTGGGGAGTTACAATTTTTTGTTCATCAGGTATTTCAATTCCATTAGGTATATGAAAGTATTTTTTTTCATCAAGACCCTGTTTTTTCATGTGCTCAAAACCGTTAGGAAGAACTGAGATCACTTTATTTGCATGTTTATAAGCATGTTTTTCTAAGTGAGCTAACCAGATATAAAGCGGATGGTATTTGGACATCTTCAGAAGATTATTAAGAGTTAAAGGCCATATATCACGTACTTCAAAAATTAATTGAGCATCATATATTTTAGCCCATTTTTTCATAGCTTTAAAATGAAACATGTGAACAGAGGAAACGACAATAACATCAGGTTTTTTGAGCACTCCCATGTGGACTAAATTAGTGCGTTTGAGAAAAGCAGAATAGGCGAGCATATTCTGAATTCTAGCGACGCCATTACCTTTATAATAAGGAGTTTTTATCCATAAATAATTGACTCCATTAACCTTTTTAAGGCAATAATCACCTTTGAACTGAATTGTATCTTTATGCAAATGGTGAAAAGAGGCGGCGATAATAGTAACTTTCTCTCCCATTGCGCTTAATTGACTTGAAAGAAAGTAAGGCCGATAATTCTTGAATTTAGGATCTAGAGCGTAGTGATTGCAGTACCATATATTCTTAGACATTAGTTAGCTCTTTGTAGAGTTGAATTAATTTTTTTTCTTCTGCGATCCAACTAAAATACTCATTTGCTGCAAGTTTAGCACGTTTACCCATTTCTTCCGACGTTTTGTTATCATCTAGTAACTTGTCAATTGCTTCAGCAATTTCTTGAGGTTTGTAGGGGTCGACAAAAAGGGCACAGTCATAAGGCTCAAGGACTTTGTGCCAATAAGGAAAGTCGGAAGCAATGATTGGGATGCCCGCAGCCATGTACTCAAACATTTTTATGGGTAGAGAGTCGAGATAATTGATGATTGGGTGAAGTGTAACTATTCCTATTTTTGACTGAGCTAAGATTAAACTCACTTCTTTTCTACTGACAATGCCATGATAGTTTACCTTTTGCCAATTTTCATGACGGAACATTTCTTCTTCAAGGAGAGATGAAGTGAAATTACCCGCCAGGTTCAATTTTGCCGTTGTCGAAGAGAGTGAGTTGACAAGTTCTTTAATACCTCGTACTTCAGTAATCCCCCCAACATAGCAGACTTCATCATGTTTTTCACACCAAGGAGTAGAAGAATCGAATTCACCAAGAATTGGATAGTTATTAATGTCAATAGAATTTGGATTGATTTTTAAGTAACGATCTCTGATAAAGGGAGTGGCACAGATGACTGCCGAGAGTTTTTTTGCAATGTGGTTCTCATAGCGTTCAAAACAAAAAGAAATTGATTTTCGAAGATGAGTAGGAATCCATTGTTTGGAGAGGATTTGCCGTGGGACATCTTCATGAACATCATAAATGACTTGCTTTTTAAGCTTTTTAAGCTTGAGGCCAATACGTAAAAGTTCAGGATCATGAAAGTGATAAATATCGGCATCAATTTCGAGGCATTTTGCATAGACGCTGTTAACTGTTTGAGTCATCCTTTTAATACGACTAAGTCCCTTCTGGGTGCCTGTGTCGAGTATTTTAACTCCTTTACTGACTTCATCACCAAGGCCATCGGCGACAATTAAAGCCACATCAAAGCCTGCGCTAGCTAAACTACTACACTCCTTCAAAAATATACGAGTATCATAGCGAGGATGAACCGAGGTTAAATGACATATTTTCAGTTTTTTCATAAAATTTTAGTGGAGTAAATAAGGTGTTGAGATGAATAATTCGAAGTGTTTTTTATAATGAAGGAGTATTTTAATACTTTTCATAAAATATACATATTTTTTGATTTTTATCTAGATGATAATGGAGGTTAAAGCTGATTGATACTAGAGTGTATATAATACGTTATCAGTTTAAAAGAGAATTATATGTATCAATTAAAGTTTTCTCTTGTTTTTCCCAACAAAATTCTCGTCTGACATTTGCCAAGTTTTTCGTTATATGAGAATACTCTAAATCAAGAGTAGCCTCAACAGCTTTTTGAAAAGAATTTTTTGTATTTTGTTCTGCTATAATTCCAATATTATGATCTTCTACAATCTTTTTCATCTCTGGAAGGTTAGATGAAATGATGGGTAAACCCGCCATTATGTATTCAAAAAATTTATTGGGTAGGCAGTAACGGTAACTCAAGCAAATATCATCAATAAGTGAAATGCCGTAATCTGCTGAACTTGTATAACGGAGTAAAACATCTGGGCTTACAGCCTTATGAAAAAAAATAGCACGGTGGTTTTGACTGTGCTCAAGAATGGTCTCTTCTAAAGTACCATACCCCATAAAAACAATCACATTTTTATTATCAGAAAGGTTGGAAAAGCTTTTTAGGAGTAACTCAATTCCTCGACCTTTAAAAAGCCCGCCCTGATAAAGGAATATTTTCTGATTTTCTCTGATCCCCAACTCTTCTCGGAAAAGATTATCTTCTCTTAACTCACAAAAATAAGGGCAATTCAAAACCAAAGAAGGTTTCTTTATATTGTAAAGACGTTTATATTCATCGGCAATTGAATTGCTGACAGTGATTACTTCATCCGAATACTTTATCAAAAAGCGCTCCAATAAAAACGTTACTTTTCTTCCTTTGTTCGAGAGGCCATTTCTTTCCGTTTCATATTCATGGGCATCATAAATAACTTTTAGTTTTTTATTTAAAATCTTTTTGATGAACACACCAAATGGAAGGGTGTTCAAGTCATTGCAGTGAATGATGTCGGCATTTCGGAAACGTTTGACAAAAATAAGAAAAAATTCAAAATATTTCAAAAGTTGAATGGGTTTAGATTTTGACCAGTTTCTTGTTTTTAGTTTAAGGCGACTTATGGGGAATAAAGATGTGTTTTCTGATTCTTTAAGGCCTTTTTCATGGAGGGCTACAACTTCTACGTCATAGTTATTTTGCGCGAGGCTTGTGGCTTCTTTAAGTACGCGACTGTCATTTGTGAAATTATTTAAGACGACACAGACAACTTTTGTTTTCATATGATTACGGTTATTTGTTTTTATTGAGTTTGAAAAAAATGCCTATGAAACAAAAATTTACAAGTACTTTGCTTGAGTAAAACTGATCTCCACTTGTGGAGACAAAGAAAAGCAACGACATGAAATACAACAATATGTAGGGATGTGAATGGTATCGTAAAAAGTTAATAAACATATTAAATATAAATGCTGAAAAAAGTGTCAAGCCCAATAAGCCACTTGATAATAAGATTGAAATGAAAACATTGTGAGGATAGTCAAGTCCCCCTGAATGGAAGTTATTCTTATAATCATAGTGATATTGAAAGCCTCTGCCAAGAATTAGCTCATGAAATTCATACTCTTTTAGTATTGCTAGACCATACGTTAGCCTATTTGTTCTAGAGCTAATGAGTTTACTGTCATTATTTGATGAAATGTCCATAGTGTTTAGTCTAAACTCTAGTTTATCTAATTCCCGTTGTGATGTTAGCTCGTGGTTAGAAAAAAAGTCAATATGAAATGCTGAAGACAAGATTATGGCTAAGAGTGTGATTACATAAAAACTTATTCGGAAAATTTTTAAGGATATTTTCTTAGTTGTGATTGTGCGAAGGAGCTTATGTATAGAGCAAATGAAAATGATAATGAAAAGTATGATAAATATCCTTCTTGATCCAGAGAGCATCATGGCACTGAAAATCAGCAGGCTAGCTGAAAGGAATGAAAAAGTACGAAGTCTAGCCCTTTCTTTTCTTAAAAAATCTATAATACAGAGGAAAGGAAATAGGAGTCCTAGAGAAAAAGAGTTATAATCTTTTCTTAGAGAGGTCCCCCATGGATATTGTGATCCTGGAGTTTCAAAAAAAGAGATATGGTGCCCCTTTAGTAGTAAAGCAAATTTTATTAATGCAATAATCGAAACGATAATACCTATAGATATAGACATAGATTTAAATTTGTTAAGAAAATATTTTAAATTTTCTCGATTTTTCAATATAGACAGACCTATTAGGAGAGAAAGACTACAGCTTATTAGGTTGTTGATACTGGTTTTGTTTAACAAATCTATTTCGCCAGAAATTGTGATTGAAAAAATAAAAGTGATTGCAAGACTAAGATATAGTTTTATATCAAAATTCCATGTATACTTAGTCTTTAGTATTATAGGAAATGATAATAGACCTATGGACCCAACAGATATAGCATACAGAGGGAAGCCATAAGGGAATATCAGACCTAATATGAGTATGACATAAGTTGACGAGTATAGGTGGATTAAGGAATTGTGTGAAATTTTCATTTATATAGAGCCGTGTACATTTTTCGGGTATCGCTCATGTAAATGAGTTCAGCACAGTTTTTTAGTAAAATACATTTAGACCGATTAATCATTAGGATGTTGTGTTAGTATATCGATAAATATTTGTTTATGGACGTCGGTTGTTAATGATGAATTGTGCCAAAGAAGAGTAAAGGTTCCGTTGAATTTATAACAAGTGTTCTTCAAGGTTGCGGCCAAATGACTTGTGTTGTTGTAATCATTATAAATGCCAGAGAGTGTGCTAGCTTCCATGAAAATTAGTGGTCTTTGGATGAGTTTGAGTGGAGATCTGCTACTGAGGTCGTACATCGTGAATTCGTAACAAATACCACAACGAAAGCCGGGTTTTTCTGCGTAGTAAAGGCTTGAATCATAAGTCATGCCAGAGTTTTCCAGAATGGCTGGAGTTTTCATGATATTATATCTCAAATAATGTTGTCGGCCCCCAATATTTATAGTATTAATGCCTTCGCGTTTTGTGATTTTTTGAAGCTTATCAAATTCAAACTTGTGTTGTGAGAGTGTTTGATAAGTATTGTAACTGCCATGTAAGCCTATTTCATGTCCCCTTGCGGAAATGCTTTGAAGTAAACCTGTTATCGGGGATTCATCTATATTATATTTACCATCGTAATTTAAATTTGTTTTATCACAGAGGAAATAAAAAGCACACTTTAAATTATTTTCTTCACATGATTTCATCATCCAATCAAAAGTATAAAAGGGGTCTAAGCTATAATCACCTTTCCTCATTGCAGCGAAGTTTCGATAACGTTTCCATGCAAGTTTAAGAGATTTTCGTTTTAGGAGATCGCTGGCGATTTGCCTTAATTCTTTTTTTAGAAAGCCTGAATTGGGGTTATATGGTGTGTCGACATCACAACTAATTAATTCTTTGTATTGCCTGGTTTTTCGTCGGAGTTTGGGGGATAAAGTACTAAGACAAAACCATAATATTTCGAGGTATTCATTAATAATCGGTCTAGCCAGAAAGTCTTCTTGGTAAGCAAGTGAAGCAGTGACAGGAAAACGATCATGTTTATCTCTATCTGTTTTTATAGCCTCTTCATAACGAGATAGCATAAAAAAAGAGGAACCAAAAATATCGATATCAAGTTGTATGTGATTTTCGGATATTTCTAAATTTGGCTTACCATAAATTATAGGTAGTGATGTAGATGGGAGGTCGACTGTTTTACTTAAACCACTTATGTCCAAATGTGCCAGAGGTTGTTCAGGTAGTGATTGAAGTTGCATCCATTTTTTGTCGGCGATGGTAAAAAAGTCATCGTTTATCTTGAGAGTTTTATTTTCATAGAGAATGGCTATGTCAGAACGGCTTTCATATATGACGGTGAATTCTAGTCCTAAAAAATCCCACAAAATGACTTTGAAAATATATTTGCGTTCATTAATGCAGTTATGAGGACATTTTATAGTGATCATTACTAAACTACCTAAGAAGAGATTTTGTTAATTGAGCTATTTTTAAGAGTTTAGAATTAGTTTTGGTAATGTTGAAATATGGTTTCTGAATGGCGCCAAATGCACGGAAAAAGCTTTCGATCGGCTCGATCATAGAACCCTCAAAATTAAAAGACGTTGACACAGTTGAGGCAAATTTAATAGCTTCCCACATACATAAACTTGTAGCTCCGCTATTGCGTAGCTCAGGGTCTCCGCCACCCATGATATAATAAGCTGATTCTTTATCCCAAATTAAGTAAACTCCAGCATGATGACGACCCTCAGGGTCTACTGCAATAAAAATTTTAGATGATTGATGATCTTGACAGGCTTTATGTAGTTTTTTAACATAACTTTCCGTGTAAGGAAGGTTTTTACTCTGGCGTGTAAAGATCATTTTATTTAAGTGAAGAAAATCTTTAAGGTCCAAATTTTGTTCAACTGTTAAGGCGTATTTTCCGGATGCTTTTTAATATCTGTTCTAATTTTACTTTGAAATTTTTCATAGGTTTTATCTAGATTCGAGAGGTCTTCAATAAGGTATGTATATTTTGTGGTTTGCTGAAAGCCTTTCCAGTAAAATGGTAACCAATTTTGATAGTTATAATGCCAGCTTTGTGAAAATTGGCTAAATGGGGGCAATTGGTCAATAAGTTCAGTCATCATTTTTTTTTCTTGTGAAAGACGTTTTGTATAATTGCATTTAGCTGGAGCTAACCATGGCCCCCAAATCTGGGTGAGCGGTGGCATGGTACAATAAGAAATGAAACCCTTTCTTTTAATAATTTGATAAGGCATTGAAGCTATGATTTCTTTACCTTTTACAACTAATGCTACGTCCCAATTATCGAAACCACAGGCTAAGTCTAACCACCATGATTGGCTGTAAATGGGGATGTCATTGTTAGAATTGCAATATTCACGGTAACGTCTTTTTTTTGTCATGATTAATTATACTCTTTAATAAAAACTTGTCCCATCAAGATTATCACTCTAAACTTATTTGTTTCTTTGAAACCTGATTTTTCTATTCCTTTTATCGATGCTGTATTAGTTTGGTCGGTGCTTATGTATAACTTATTTTTTGTGGCTTTAGCAATATAAGATAATGTTGACGGATAAGCTTTTTGCCCTCTAAATTGTTTCGCTGTTTCGCAGTTGTGTATATAGCTGGCTCCTTGGGGAAGTGTGTAGTTGAATTTGTATGTAAAGGTGACTGCATGCTTATGATTACTTACCATAGAGCGATGAATGCATTGGCCACCTAAGAATGTTAAATAAAGATCAATACCTGTTAAAGCTTGTTTTCGTATCCATTGATATTTTTGCTCACTTTCAAAATGTAAGAGATTAATGATTGAATCATGGTCAGCTTTTATCACGCGTAATTTATTGTTCACTGAAGATCTTTCTTCTTGATAAGAAAATAATATTATAGTTTTGTAGCTAAAAAGGTTTAGTTTCAAGTGTTTTATCATTTTCAATATTTTATTCATAGCGGGATTTAGTTTAAATAGTTTTTCATTCATTATTCACATCTTCGGTGAATCGAATATATTGTTATAATAATCGAATATAGATATTTTAATGTTATATGTTTTTGCCTTTAGAGAATTTCCAAGTCATTAAACCGTTAATTATAAACATGACAGAATAAGAACCGGAAATAGCTTTAAGAGAAAAGAGTAAATCTTTAAAATAATGACCAAAAATAAAAGATATTATTATTAAAGAAAATAATATGGTTTGCCACAGTAGATCTTGTTTTTGCTTTTCCGCAATCATAAACATGGTGCTTAAGGGGCTTAGATTAAAACGTAAATAAAACATTGGTGTAAGGATTTGTGCATAGTGGCCTGAGATTTTCCAGTGAGAACCGAAGATGAATTCAAAAAGAGTAGGAGCAGTATAATAGAAGACAATAAATGGAACGGTAGAGATATAAAATAATTTTTTTAATGTTTTTATATAAACTTTTTGACAGTTTCCGTTGTGAGTATAGGCATGACTAGCCTCCTGCCTAAATACATCTCCGATAGATTTTGCGATTATACTTGCAGGAGTAGATATTACTCTTTGTGTCAGAGCAAAAAAACCCGCTGAAGCTGAAGAGAAAAGTACATTCATAAGAATGATAGTACTTTGTGCTGCGGCACTGTTAAGCATATGAGAGAGTATTAAAAATTTTGGAAAATCACTAAACCTTTTGGCAAGAGCAATTTTGTTTAAACGGTGGGTTTTTTTAAAAGTGTCATGGTCTTCTTTCCATACTGTAGTAGTGAGGCTAATCAGAGAGATAAGTTGGCCAATTAAACTTCCTCCAATTAAACCAATTGCCGATAACCCGCTGACACCACAAAGTAATTGTGTAGATGAAGTTGTTCCAGTTTGGTATATTCTGTTGCGAGCAATGGATTTATAGTCTCGTTTTCTGTTGCACCAATAATAGAGACTTTGATAAATCCCGGTGATTAGTACAGAAAATGGAATTAAATATAGCCATGTTTTAATTTCAGGATTACCCAATAATCGAGATATAGTGCCATTTAAGAAAAATACCGATATCATTAGAGCTAAGCTGCTATATGCAGTTATACTTATAGAAAGAATCGTTATATTAGCCGCATCAATATCTTTTCGAGGTATCATAATTGCTAATTCATATCTGCCTGTTGCAATTATAGAAATTATTGATATTAAAGATATATATAAAGCAAACAGGCCAAACTGTTCAGGAGTATAGATTCTGGTTAATATAGGACTTATCGCAATTGGAATTGCTTGAGCAATGGAAGTTCCGGTTATAAGTGTAAGTATACTTTTGCTAGTCTGGTTGCTAGGTTCGGTTCTATTCATGAATTAAGTTATTAGTAGATCTCGTCTTATTTAAGACTGTGAATTGTTGGATTTATTGACTTTTTTAATGACCAAAGATGCAGTGTCTTTACTTATATATCCCGACATGGGGATACTAAAGACTCTTGTTGATATTTTTTCAGCAATAGGGAAATCACCTTCTATATAAGTTAAGTACTTAAAGGCCGTTTGCAGATGTAAACATTTTGCATAATAAATGACGGAAGGTATCTCTTCATTTTTTAAATTCTGCATGATTTCCTGTCGAGTAGTAGAGTTTTCTGCACGTAAAGAATACTGTGCCCAGGAACTAATAAAGCCAGTGGGTGTTTTTGGTGTTAGCAAAAAATTATTTAATAAGGAGGAGTTATAATGTCTTGCCACGTCATTACGATTACTTAACTCTTGCGGGAAGTCTGTAAGTTTTTCCAGGAGAATCGCAGCTTGGATTGTGTCGAGGCGACTGTTCATGCCAATGCGCACATTATCGTATTTGTCTGAGCCTTTACCATGGACTCTGTAGGAGCGTAAGAGTTCGGCTATATCATCATCATTGGTAAACAAGGCCCCGCCATCACCATAGCAACCCAATGGCTTAGCAGGGAAAAAGCTCGTTGTGGCAATGTCGCCAAAACTACCCGCTTTTTGTCCATCGATTTCGCCACCAAAGCCTTGCGCGGCATCTTCGATGACCAGCATATTATATTCTTTGGCAATTTTATTTAATTTCGGATAATCAGCAGGTAATCCGAAAAGGTCGACAGGCATTATAGCTTTGAGCTTTAATTTCCCTTCATCCTTGATTTTTATAATGCGCTTCCTGAGATCTTTTGGACAAATGTTAAATGTCTCTTCATCTGAGTCAACAAAAACTGGTGTCGCACCGACAAAAGAAATGGCTTCGGCAGTAGCAAAAAAGGTGAAAGTAGGGCAGAAGACGGCATCACCGGGACCAATATTGAGAGCCATTAGAGCCAATTGTAAAGCATCAGTCCCATTTGCACAAGTAATGACGTGTTTAACTCCGACATATTCAGCAAGTTTTTGTTCTAACTCAAGTACTTCCGGACCCATGATATATTTCCCATGATCTAGAACCGTATGGATTCGTTCATCAATACGACTTTTAAGGTGCTTGTATTGGCTTTTAAGATCTATAAATTGCATAATTTCTACTTAATTTGTGAGATTTAATATTCTCTGGTTACCGTGCCAGACTTGAGCTGGTATATATCACCTGTGTGCGGACAAGTACATTGTCCACTACCCGTCAATGGAAGATCTAGTCGTTCCCCATAAGCGGACATCCAAGCTATTTGTTTTGCAGGTACGCCAACCATTAGAGCATACGCAGGAACATCTTTATTCACAACTGTACCTGCACCAATAAAAGCATTTTCTCCAATTGTTACTCCACACACAATGGTGCAGTTTGCGCCTAGTGTGGTGCCCCGCTTTACAAGCGTATTGCGATACTCATCTTTTCGACTAACGGCCGAGCGTGGGTTATACACATTGGTAAAGACCATTGATGGGCCGCAAAAAACATCGTCTTCTATAGTGACGTTGTCATATACTGAGACATTATTCTGGACTTTAACATTATTTCCAATCGATACTTTATTGCCGACGAAGACATTTTGTCCAAGAGAGCAAGCCTCTCCTATATTCGCTCCGGAGCATATATGTACCCAATGCCAAATTGAGGTGTCTTTGCCAATCTGAGCACCAGGGTCAATTATTGCAGTATTGTGAATCATCGATTCTCCTTAATAATGCAATGGAAAATTAACAGTTTTACCATCTCGAGCCGAAATGTACGCTCCAATAAGAAGTTCGAGAGATTTTAGGCCTTCGCGACCATCGGTTTCAGGTTCAGCTGTACCACGAAGGACATCTACGATATTTTTATAGTAAAGAGGATGGCCAAAACCATATACTGAAGTCGTTTCATAATTTGCATTCTCGACTTCGGCGTCGTAATCTTTGGCCTCGGCAAAATTCCATTCCTGGATTTCATTTACAGCTAAACCACCAATACGAACGGTACCTTCTGATCCTAGGATGGTGATACTTCCTTCGAGATTTTTTGGATATGTACACATGGTTACGGCCATGGAGCCTAGAGCACCATTGCGCCATCTTATATTCAATACGCCAGTGTCTTCTACTTCAATATCTCTTTCTCTTGTTGCCATCATTGCTTGTACTGATTCTACGGGGCCAATAAGCCAGTCAACAAGATCTACGTAATGAGATGCTTGATTCATAAAAGCACCACCATCTAATTCCCAAGTACCACGCCATTTTGCTTGATCATAGTACTCTTGAGGTCGAGTCCAAAAAACATTAAGATGAACCATGTTAATACGACCAAATCTTTTTTCTTCAACCGCTCTCTTTAAAAGTTGGAGTGTTGAGTTACGACGGTTTTGTTTGACAACAAAGAGGTGTACAGATGCTTTGTCGCATGCTTTGACCATATCGAGGCCATCTTGCCAGCGAGTCGCCATTGGCTTTTCTGAAATAACATGAACTCCCGCTTGAGCAATAAGAACGGCCTGGTGGGGGTGAATTCCACTTGGAGTACAAATACTAACGGCATCAAGCTGTTCATCTCTAAGCATGTTTTCTAACTTATCATAGGAATTTACGTGATAGGTTTCTTTTGCAAGAGTCAAAGCTTTTTCATCATTGTCACATATAGCAACGAGTTCAAAATCTTCTTTATGTGCGTCAATTGAGCCAAAGTGATTTTTAGCAATGCGTCCACAGCCAAGAACAGCTATACGGATTTTTCGACCAATAATTTCATCTGTATTTAACATTATATTTATCCTTTCTTAAAGTCTATCTGTAATAATATTTTTAGGCAAAGCAGATTTGATATCGTAAACCACCGAATTTTCATGTGTCAATTCCGCAAAATCGTACTCAAGGAATTCTTTGTGATTGACGGCTAAGACAATCGCATCATAATCAGTAGCAAAAATCATTTCTCTGTTAACTAAATCAAAGCCATATTCATGTCTCACTTCATCTGTATCGGCCCATGGGTCAAATACATCTACAGCACAGCCAAATTGTTTTAGCTCTTCAATAACATCCACAGCACCTGAATTACGGATGTCAGGACAGTTTTCTTTGAATGTCACTCCTAGTACAAGTGTTTTTGCTCCGGAGACGCGGTGGTTTCGATGAATCATTAATTTGACTACTTTTTGGGCTACGAAATTGGCCATGTTATCATTCAGGCGACGTCCCGCTAAAATGATTTCAGGATGATAATCAAGCTCTTCAGCTTTATGAGTTAAGTAGTAGGGGTCAACACTAATACAGTGTCCTCCAACCAAGCCAGGTCTAAATGGAAGAAAGTTCCATTTAGTTCCTGCAGCTTCTAAGACATCTAAAGTATCGACGCCTACTCTATCGAAAATCAATGCTAATTCATTCACCAAAGCAATATTTAAATCGCGTTGAGTATTTTCAATCACCTTTGCCGCTTCGGCAACTTTAATAGATGTTGCCTTGTGAGTGCCTGCGGTAATTATGGATTTGTAAAGAGCGTCAACAAAGTCTGCTGTTTCAGAAGTTGAACCTGAAGTTACTTTCATGATATCGGGTAGACGATGTTGCTTGTCGCCTGGATTGATACGTTCAGGGCTATAGCCTGCAAAAAAGTCTGTATTAAATTTTAAGCCGGATATTTTCTCTAATATCGGTACGCAAACTTCTTCTGTTGCACCTGGGTAAACGGTAGATTCATATATGACTACATCTCCAGCTGCAATCACTTCTCCTAACATTGCAGAGGCTTTTTCAAGTGGAGATAAGTCGGGACGTTTATAGGCGTCTATCGGTGTGGGTACCGTGACGATATAGACATTGGCTTTTTTTAGAGATTCTGTATCGTTACTAAAAGATAATTTTGTAGCGGCTTCTAACTCTGCCTTAGATACTTCTAAAGTAGAATCGTTGCCTGAAGATAGCTCATTTACTCTATCCTTACTGATATCAAAACCTAGTGTGTTATGTATTTTACTAAATTCTACAGCGAGGGGTAAGCCGACGTAGCCTAGGCCAAGTACCGCAATGCCCCTAATTTCAACTCCTTCAATCATTTTAACTCCCCTTCATTCTTGCAATTGATATAATTACGCTCTTTAAGAGCATTTAAAAAAATGGCTAGCATACCGCTGAAGATGAAAGCTAGGAAGTTAACAGCAGTAAATATCAATAATTTTTTTGACATCGCTTTTTGTCCATCGAGTGTTGCTTTTTTAAACACACTGTAACTACTGAATGTAGGAAGGTCCTTATTTAAGGATGCAAGCTTTTCTTTCTCTATAAGAATTTGTGGAAGTTGTTTAATAAATGGGGTGTCATCTTTTCGGTTTTTGAGAGCTATTAGAGACTGGTCGTTTTGGATTAGATGAATTTGTTTATCGATGGAGCTTAAAGAATCAAGATAGGCAGCATCATCTTTACGTGAAGATAAAATATCTATTTGGGTCGAAAGGTAATCGGATCCTTTAAGATATAGAGTATCGGGGTTTTGTTGGAGCTGGATGGATCTGTCGCTGGTGTCGCTGGTGTCGCTGGTGTCGCTGGTGTCGCTGGTGTCGCTGGTGTCGCTGGTGTCGCTGGTGTCGCTGGTGTCGCTATATTTTTTTATTTGTAGTTTCTGTGCAATGTTTAAAGCGTCTTTATAGCGGTTGATTTTTGTTTCACGTTTGGCTTTGGCCTCATCAAGTAGAGCTTTTTTTTCTTGTTCTAAGGTTTTAATTTTTTCACTATTTAGAGATTCTTTCCTAGTGATTTCAAACATTCTTTCCGATTTAGCGTTGATTTTTAAAAGCTCAATTTTTTCATCTAGGTCTACAAGGCTTGCGCTCTTTAAATTCACGTACATTGAGCTTAGAGTAGAAGTTACTATTTTATTGGTGTGAAATGTATAGTTGTTGAGTAAGTTGACGGCATTAGCTTGACTGTGAGAGTTGTAAGTTAATCTAACTCTTTGAGGAGGTAAGGGAGCTCCCTTAGTTTTGCCTGCTACAGGCAGGATGACCTCGAATTTCAAGAGTTTAGCAGCTTCTGTGAGTAATTCTTCTTCAGTGCGGGAGTCATCTGTGAAAAGTTTTTCTAAGTAGTTATTTTCTTTGATGAAGTCTTTGAAGTTATCGGGTGATATTAATTCTTTATAGTAGGTTTGAAAAAGATATTCTGGGCTTATTTTAATAATGCTATTCCGGGTGATTTTCGCAAAATCATTTTCTTTCGGTGAGTTAACGATTAGACTTGTGGTGAATAGTTTTGGTTGAG
Source organism: Lentisphaera profundi (assembly GCF_028728065.1). GTDB lineage: Bacteria > Verrucomicrobiota > Lentisphaeria > Lentisphaerales > Lentisphaeraceae > Lentisphaera > Lentisphaera profundi. The sequence goes on from NZ_CP117812.1 coordinate 903,798, forward strand.
ATTTTAAAATAAAGTAAGTCGATATTCCCACTATAAGTACTATCCCAAAGATTAGTTTCCATGATTTCACCAAAGTTATTATTACGTCAATAAGATCGATTTCATTTGAGAGGCTAGTTTGCTTTACTTCGGTCATAGTTATGGGCTTGTTTAAAGTTTAATGATTTTGAATCTAGTTTTATAGAAACAGAAGTCAATATACTCGTTCGTTTTTTATGTATATGTATATGTTTATGGGAGGGGCAAGAGAGCATTTTTGATCTAGTTAAGTTGGAGAAGTGCGGTTAGTTTTTTTTAGTGAGACTGTAACGAAGAGGGGGAGGATGAGGTATATCCAAAAGGGGCGTAGTTTAAATAGGAGAAGGTGGTCGTCGAGGTTCACAAAAATAAACAAGCAGATCATAATGGTTCTCATCGATGGGGGGCTTATATAAATTATGTGTATAAATAATAATAGATATAGGATTAAGGCTATGAAGCCGCCTTTATAAAGTAAGCCAAAAGCGAGGGAGTGGCTATCATGAAGGCCGCTAGGGGTTTGAAAGTGGTGTGTTTTTATTTCGTTGCCTCTGCCAAATGAAGGGTTTTCTTGCCATTGCCGAATGAGCTCTTTCCAGATTGTTGTTCGACCACCTAAGCTGGAGTCGAAATAGAAAGCCCTAGGAGTTTTTTTACTTAAGATTATGGTATGGCTACTTTCATCTTTCATGCGCTCCGTGAAGTAAACTAGATAGTCTTTTAGTGGGTTTTTTGACTGACTGATAGATGTGAAGCGTATGTTTAGGTTCTGGGGCTTATCGAGGCGAATGACAAGTATTTCATATCTCTGTAGTGTGTAACTATCGGTTGTTTTTTTTACTGTAGATTTAGTGCTACTATTATATATACTTGCATTGAGTCGGCTTTTTTGTTGTAGGTTTTTGATTTTTAAATTTTTAATATGTACCGGTTGTGAACCGGTGTTTTTTATGCGAAAAATTGAAAGAGATGAGTTTTTATGGGGACTTATGTCGTAGTTGTGTGAAATGTTAGTGCGGCTAATTATTTGAAATAGGGCGTGCTTTTTAAGGGTGTATAATGTGCTGGCAGAGATGGCGATAAAAAGAGCGAATAATAGTGTGAGTTGCATCTTGTTGTGTCTGACTTTTAAGAAAGCCAGGATCGGGCAGCTAACTAAAAAGGCGGCGAGTGGTCCGCGTGATTGAGATAAGATTAAACAATAAACACAAAGAATTGTTGCTGATAGGGCCCATTTTTTAGCGACAGAGCTGTGTGTAGCAATAGATAGGTTTGTTATGCTTAGGAAAGCAAAAATTTTCCCGGTTACAACGGCTTGGTGATCGAGCTGGGTGTAACCAGTAAGTCGAGTATAGGTATCGGTTTTGAAAAAATGCCACTGGATGATTAAGGAGAGAGCGTAGAGGATGGAGATGAAAGGAATGAGGCGGATGAGTGGAGTAAAGTCATGTTCGTGTAGTTTTACAGACCAATAGATGAGATTAAAAAAACAAAAGGTATAAAAGAGGTACTTGAACTGGTCGGTGTCGGCTTCGCCGTCGCTAGGAAATTGTGAACGTATGACGAGGAAGAGTGAAAGGGTCCAGAATAGGATAAAACCTTTGTTTTTTATTAAATTTTTCCAGGGTAGGAGTGTAATATTAAATAATGTTAATGGTATGGCAGTCAAATAAAAAATATTATTTCTTAATTTATTGCTAGGGCTAAAGCAACAGAATAGAATTAGTAAGACGAGCATCGTAGATGAATGCTGTCTTAGATATTGAGCAATGCAATTGACGCACTTTTTCATAATTGTATTTTCGACGAATTCTATGGCTAAGATAGAATAGGGCTCCCTCTCCTTGTTTTCTACTATAAAGTATAGAGGGGATATTTTTTTAGGAAAGTTATTTGTAGTGATTGTTGCTTTTTTTTTGTGACATATATTTGTGGGTGTGCCGATTTATGATATTTAGGAAGCTTATGCTTGTTACATGATTCAATAGCGCACTGGAAATTATATTTATAAGTGATGTATTTGTCTAGACAGCTTCAGGGATGAAAGGTATATGTGTCACTCGAGAATATTATATAATGAGATCTTATGATTAAAACTTACGTTCTTTCAATGGAGAAAGAAATTGAGCGCAGAGCGAGCTTAGTGTGTAGCTTGAAGGACTTGGGCGTAGATTATGAGCTGTTTGATGCAGTGGATGGTAAGCAGATTGGGGAAGACCATCCAGAATATCATTTAGTAAATGATTCTAGTCGACCTGATTTATATAAACGTATACTAAATGCAGGTGAAAAGGGGTGTTTTATCTCACATTACCGTTTATGGAAAAAACTTATTGATAGTGATGACGAATGGATGTGTGTACTGGAGTCAGATGCCCAGCCTATGTCTAGTTTTAAACAAGTATTAAAGTCTTTGTCAGAATCAGGTCAAAATACCGAGTATGTAATGTTAAATTACAGTAAGTGTTGGCCATCTCATTTTGGCAGGCATGAGCTTGTTGATAACTATAATCTGGTCAGATTCGCTAATAAACGTACATACTTTACTTCTGCTTATCTTTTGCGTCGCTCGGGGGCACAAAAGTTGCTAGATTTAGTGAAAGAATATAAGGTGTGTATGCCAGTTGACGACTTCATTACTGGAGGTAGGCTTCCAAAAACATTAAATACTTGGGCGGTATATCCAAGGGTGGTAGAATTATCTGCTCTTGCTAAAATTTCAAACATCTACTTAGAGGGCGAAAAAGAGATTAAATATGAGAAGAAGCGTGGCTTGATCGCACGAAACTCCAGGAAAATCCGAATCTTTTTTACGAAATTTACTCAGCGTCATTCGCTTTAGTGTTTAATATTAAGAGCTAAGCGATAGGTATATTAGTACTCAAGTATTAATTGATAGCTCTGTTACAGAGTGAGATGAGACGGGGGTCATTCTTTTGTCCCCGAAAAATTATTAATTAGGAATTTATTAATGCGAATTATTGTCACAGGTGGTGCGGGCTTCATTGGTTCTGCAGTTATCAGAAATCTTATTGAAAACACCAATGACGAAGTACTCAATTTAGATAAGTTGACTTACGCAGGGAATTTAGAATCGTTGACTTCTGTTGAGAACTCTGAGCGTTATCATTTTGCGCAAGTGGATATTTGTGATCAGACTGCTGTAGAGAAAGTATTTGAGGCTTTTCAGCCAGATATCGTGATGCACTTGGCGGCGGAGTCCCATGTGGATCGTTCCATCGATGGTCCAGGTGAATTTATGCAGACGAATATTATCGGAACTTATACGCTTTTAGAAGTGGCTCGCAAGTATTGGAGTTCTTTGCCTGAGGGCCTAGGACAAGCAGGAGACAGGAAACAGGAGTCAGGAAGTGGCAATGGGGGAAATATATCCGGCCCTACAAAAACAAGCTTCCGCTTCCACCATATATCCACAGATGAAGTCTATGGCGATTTAGATGGCCCCGAGGATCTTTTTAAGGAGGATACGCCTTATGCGCCGAGTTCACCTTACTCAGCCTCTAAAGCCTCGTCTGACCACTTAGTACGTGCTTGGAATAGAACTTATGGTTTACCGATTGTGATCACTAATTGCTCCAATAATTATGGCCCCTTTCACTTTCCTGAAAAATTGATTCCTTTAGTGACGCTCAATGCATTAGCTCAAAAAGATTTACCTGTATATGGTGACGGCAAGCAAATTCGTGATTGGCTCTATGTCGATGACCATGCGCGTGCTTTATGCTTAGTTGCAAAAGAGGGCGTGAATGGTGAGACTTACAATATTGGTGGGCATAACGAAAAACAGAATATTGAAGTAGTAAAAACCATTTGCTCTATTCTTGATGAACTCGCCCCGATTGCGGAGAGTTCCCTCATTCAAAATTCAAAATCAAACATTAAAAATTACGAAGACTTAATTATCTTCGTTAATGACCGTCCAGGTCATGATTTGCGTTATGCGATTGATGCAAGTAAAATCGAAAAAGATCTTGGCTGGGTACCTCAAGAAACTTTTGAGTCAGGAATTAGAAAGACAATCGAATGGTATTTAGCCAATAAAGAAACTTGGTGTAAAAATGTCCTTGATGGATCTTACCAAATGGAACGCTTGGGGAATTAGACGCGCTAACGCTGAAAGACCGCGCTTTGCGCCAATTTTTAATTTTAAATGCTTAATTTTGAATTGAAGCCCTGAAGCCCTGAACCGTCTTTGAGTTGCGTTGAATTTTAAGAGGGCTATACTGTACTATTCATTAAATGTAATGGTTTTTGATTATGGAAAAACGTATACGAGTTGGAAAAGTTGAAGATCAAGATGATTTCAGGCGTTCTGATCTATCCCAGTTAAGTGGAGATCAACGTTTGGCGATGTTAATTCAAATGCAGTCGCGTTATTTGCGATGGGATCTTCATTCCAATATGGAGCGAGTGGGACGTTTGAAAAGAAAGAGTTTCCGCGATGTTCCCGAGTAGTTTATCTGAAGATATGTTGGATTTTTTGCGACTTCTGCAAAAAAATGAAGTCGAGTTCCTCATTTGCGGTGGTCATGCTGTTTGTTTTTATGGTTTTCCAAGGATGACAATGGATTTTGATATTCTTGTAAAACCCAACGAAACTAATGCTGAACGTCTTATGCAAAGTTTATTAGAGTTCGGCTTTGGTGGAGTGAAAGAATTAAAGAAAGAATTGTTTTGTCAGAGAGGGACAGTGTTTACTCTCGGAGCTCAACCCAATCAAATTGATTTATTGACATCAGTCAGTAGTCAGAGTGAGGAAGAGATTTTTTCTCACCAAGTACTAGGACAGATGGAGGGATTAAGTTTAAATTTCATTTCTTATGATGATTTAATTCGAGCCAAAAAAGAAGCAGGAAGACTCAAAGATCAGTTGGATGTGGAGGAGTTGGAAAAACTTCAGAGTTGAGCGCTGAAAGACCGCGCTACGCGCACTGCGCACTGAGTGGAGCTTGGAGAGAAACGCTTCGCGCCAATTTTAAATTTTAAATACTTAATTTTGAATTGATAAAGCCATAGATCCGCAAGAAACTTTCGAGTCGGGAATTAGGCGCGCTTTGCGCTGAAAGACCGCGATTTGCGCTGGTGGAAGGCGGGGAAGTAGATGTAGCTCCAAAACTGCTTGAAATTATTTTAGCGAAGCTAATAAGCCCGCGGTGAGCCCTCAATGAATGGGGACTACATTTCTGCGCTCTTCGAGCTCAAATGTCTCTTAAGTCCCCAGTCATTAGTGGCTATCTTCCCACCGGAGGCATTTATAGCTTTTGATATATATATATATATCGCTCGGTGAAGGGCAATTTGAACCATATTATCGAGGATAGGTACTTGGATTTGACTCTTGGCTAAGCCCGGGAGATAGAATGTTTTAAGATTAGTTGATTAAATATCGGCGGTGTGGTTGGCTTGCTTGCAGATATCAGCCCAGTAGCACATGATTTTTTGGTCGTAGCCAGTGATGTGGCTCATGAGTGCGGCTCGAGCCCACATGCCATTTCGCTCTTGGCGCCAATATTTAGCGCGGGGATCATTGTCAATCGCACTGTCTAATTCTTCCCGTCTTGGAAGAGGGTGCATGATGGCGCAGTGCTCTTTGAGAATGGGCAGGTGTTCAGCTCTAAGTGAAAATTCAGGGAAGGATTTTTCGCTTTTATCATTGCCAGTATCGTGCTCATCTTGAACTCGAGTCATATAAATAGCATCGGCATCGGGGAGGTGTTTAACGAATTCGTGACTGACGGTGTAGTGAACCTTTTTTTCTTTTAAGAAGGAAATGACATCTTCAGACATTTTGAATTTTTCTGGTGAGGACAGGATGAGCTTTGTTCCAGGGAAGAAACTGATGAGTTTACTGAGTGAGCGTACGGTACGTCCACGGAGCAGGTCACCGGCTAAGATTATAGTTTTGCCTTCTAGCCCACCATGATGTTCGAATGAACGTATGAGTGTATAGATATCCAAGATGGCTTGTGTGGGGTGTTGGTCCTTTCCTGAGCCTGCGTTGAGTATTGGAATAGGGCGCTCAGAGTTGTTGAGGCAATAAGCTGCTTGTTCTGCATAGCCTTCTTTAGGATGGCGCATAATGATAAAATTAAAGTAAGATGAGAAGGTCCGGATCGTGTCTTCAAAAGTCTCGCCTTTGACTTCGGAGCTGATGCTCGCATCCCGAACGTCACTGGTTTGAATTCCCAGGATTTGACAAGCCGTACGAAAACTTAAATAAGTACGGGTCGAAGGCTGCATGAAGTAGAGCATGGCCTTGTAATGAGGCATGAGTCCTTGTAAGAAAAGGGCGCCTTTTTTTGATTTGCTGATAGAGCGGATGACATTTGTTAATTTATAGATGTGATCAATAAATTCGCGGTCAAATTGTTGAGAATGGAGGCAGTGGAAAATTTTCCCATTTTCATTAAAATATGGTTTTTTTTCTTCTGGACTTAAAGCCTGAAATTCAGGCCAGGTAAGGTTTTTTGTTTCGCTGAGCATGGGGCATCCTCGTTAAAAAAATTAAGATTGATCGAATGATAGCTTCGGCTGTAAATAAAGTCAAGTTTTTGCTTCTTTTAAGTTTGTGAATTACGAGGCGTGAATTGTCAGTGTTAGCTAGGAGGTTTAGATTAGCGGGATATTAAAAATTGAACTAATCCGGAGACTATATGCAGCCAAAAACTGTAAAAGAAGTTGATGAACGCACGCGTGAATTATACACAAGAGCAGAAGAAGCATTACAGCAAAAAAATTATGACTATGCAATAGATTTATTCCAAAATTGTTTAAAGCAAGTGCCGGCATTAAAAGAAGCGCGTACATCATTGAGACAGGCGACCTTATTGAAGTTCGGCGGTAAGCCTAGCTCTGCGAAACAAGCCATGGTAGCCATGAAATTTTCGGTGACTCTTACAGTGAAAATTCCCGGTTTAATTCGTAAGGGTGAGTACTTTAAAGCCATGCGTCTTTGTGAAGAGGTTCTAGCTAGTGACCCGAGTAATTTGTCGGCAAGTCGTTTACTTGCGGAAGCAGCAACCGAAGCAGAGATGAATTGGGTCGCAATAGATGTGATGGAGTTGGCATCACGTTATAATCCGACTGATGCAGATGTGAACCTATACCTGGCACAAATATATAATGAAAACGGACTTGGGATTAAGGCGGTAGAGCTTTGTGAAAAGCTTCGCAAGTATCACCCCAAAGATGAGAGAATTGTGACAATGCATAACTCATCGCAAGCAAGAATGGCGATGGATGATGGTGGTCTTGATGGCAATAAAGAAGAGAAAGTAGAAGGCGAAGAAGTGAAATTTGATGCCTATGAAACTCAGACCATGCAGAGTACTCGTAATACGACAATTATCACCAAGGGCTCAGATCACTACGTGCAGGAATTAATGCAAGGCAATGATACGGTGGATACTCGTAAGCGTCTGGCACGTGAGTTCATCCGGGAAGGCGAGTATGATCAAGCCGTTGAGATTTTGCAAGAAGCGCTCGATATGGAGCATGCAGTAGATGTGCAGCTTCAAAAATTAGTCTTTACTGCAGTAGAAGGGCGTATTGATAATGCACTAGACTCATGGAAAGACCATTTAGAGGAATCAAGTACGGAGCTCGAAAGAGAAGAAGCGATTGCGGAGATCGCAAATCTTGAGCAAACCAAGAAAGATATCCTTTTAGATCGTGCGCGTGAACAGGTGGGGCATTTCCCGAATGATCCTAAAAACAATATGGCATTTGCCGAGATATTGGTTGAACGTGGAATGTTTGAAGAGGCATTAGATCCACTAACTAAAGCAGCGACAAGTCCACGTTTCACCACGAGAGCATACATGCTCCGAGGACAATGTCGTATTGGTTTAGAGCTTTTTGATAAGGCAAAAATTGACCTTAGTAAAGCCTTAGAGTCGCTGCGTCCTCGCGATAGAAATGAAGCGGAATTAAATCATTTATTAGGAATGTCTCTAAAAGCCTTAGGCGAAAGCGATGCAGCAGAAAAATATTTTTCTAAAGCTCAAGAACTTGGTTTTAGCGAAAATTCAGGAAAGGAATAATTAAGGAAAATTTATGTCTTCTGAAAACAAACCTTCTTTTCCCAAGAGGTTGTTATCGTTATTAGGAGCGCCCTTTTCTAAATCAAAGGGCCCAAATGATACGATTGCTTTTAATCTTGAATCTCAAGAAATGAGCTCGACGAAGTTGCCTAGTCACTTACAGGATCGGTACACGGTGATGCGTGCACTAGGTCAGGGTGGATATGGTGTTGTATATCTCGTGCAAGATATGATGATAGGACGTTTGGCGGCAATGAAGTTACTCAAAAGAGCTTCATCAGAAGGTGATGCAGTCTTTGATCACTTTAAGCAAGAGGCTAGAATTGCAGGGCAATTGGATCATGAAAATATCGTTGTGATTTTCAATGCTGAGTACCAAGAGAAATATGCTTTTATTATTATGGAGTATCTATCGGAAGGTAACTTAGCGTCGATGATCAAAGAGAAGGGTAAATTCTCTGCTCATGAAGCAGTCCAAATTATGAAAGGAATTTTGGATGGTTTATCTGCGGCTCATCGCATGAGGGTTGTGCACCGTGATGTGAAGCCTGAGAATATACTTTTTGACCCAAAAGGACGTCCTAAAATTAGTGATTTTGGTATTGCTCACCTTCCGAAAGAAGAGGGTGGTGTTTTAAGTGATGAAGAATTCATGCCAGTAGGGACACCTTGTTATATGTCCCCCGAGCAATTAGCTGGTAAAGAAGATATAGATAGTCGCGCAGATCTCTATTCTTGTGGAGCGATTCTCTATGAGATGTTAACAGGGCAGAAGCTCTACGATATTCCGAGAGATATGCGTTTGGATGATATTTATTCAATGGTGAAATCTGAGAACTATAAAAAACTGCAAGATTTTAAAATCGACTGTCCAAAGGATGTGGAAAATTTCGTCGAAAAATTATTATGTGTTGATCGTGATCAGCGTTATCAGTCTTCTATGGCAGCTTTAAAAGATTTGAATGAGCTACTTGAGAAATTAGATCAAGAAAAAGAAACAAGAACTTTCCCAGATCGTATAGTTACTAGCCCAATAGACTTGCTTGAAGACGTTATGCGTATTTTATTACAGGACGGGATCATGGCTCCAGCCGAAAGGCGTGAAATAGATAAGCGCGCAGAGCGTTTACGTGTTTCGAAAGACTTGACCCGTGAAATTGAAGAAAAAATCCGTAAAGAGATGGGTTTGCCGTCTCTTGATTCTTTGGAAGCTTATGAATCGACCTATCAACTCATGGGAGGAGATTGGGATTCGATGAGTCACCAAGAGAAAGAATTTTTAAAAAAGACATCAGAGAGTTTAGGTTTGCAAGATATTGAACGACAGATGATAGAGAAAGATTCTGCAGAAAGTAGAGACCTGTGAAGTTTGCTTGTAAGCATTGCGGGTTCGAGCATGAAGTACGTCCCTCTGCGATTGATCAGCAAATGAATTGCAATAGTTGTGGCCGTTTAAATATTATTCCTTCTCATAATCCAAAAGTAGTCGAAAAGAGTCGAACAAAAACCTTAGTCTATTTTGAGCCAGGCCTACTTTTCACGAGCTTGATTATTTTTGGTCATTGTGTGCACCCTACGCTTAGTTTGTCATTTACACTTTTGTCTACTGCTATAATGCTTTTTCTATTGCGTAATCCAGTAAATTCACTTCCCTTTTTTACTCAATATACAGCCTTGCAAATCCGTAAATTTAGCTCAGATCAATATTTGATTCCACTTTGGTTATTGATGTTGTTAAGCAGGATACCAGAGAGTAATATTTTATTTGGCTTGCTAGCGGCGCTATCGATTATATACGCAGGGATTTCATCTGTGGCTCTTCATTTCAACGTAGATAATAATATTGGAAATCAAGAATGTAAGCCGATGCCAAATCTAAGAGAGATCTTGTATCCGTTTTACCGACGTGAATTAATCGGTGTGGATGAAGAAAAAGAAGAGGTCTTAGTACAGACACCTCAGTCTCATACACAATTAAAAATCAAAAACAAACGCATGAAGAAGATGGATGTGCAGATTCAGGTCGACAAACGCTTTAATGAGTGGCTTGAAGATGAGGTAGAGCGTTTTACGGATTATCCATCCTTGTAATCTGTAGCTTATATTTAAGTAAAGTGAAGCGTCTGCGTGTGCCTTTGTTGGCAATACATTGTGAGATTGCTTGTCTACTAGAGCAGAGGATTAAGAGGCTTTTGGCTCGAGTTATAGCTGTGTAGAGAAGGTTTTTCTTCAGCATTATATAATGACTATTATTCATGGGTACGATAACCGCAGGGAATTCTGAGCCCTGTGACTTGTGGATTGTAATAGCATAAGCTAGGCGAATTTGCTCGGCTTCTTCAAAGTCATAGGCGGTCTGCAATCCATCAAAATCAATAATGAAATTTTTGTCTTCATTTGAGATGTCTACGATATAACCCATGTCACCATTAAAAACTTTTTTGGTGTAGTTATTGACAGTTTGGATCACACGATCACCTAAAATAAAGCGGCTTTTCCCGAAATTAAATTGCTTTTTATGGATGTTGTTTAAATCTTCTTGTAGGTAGAGATTGAGTGCTTCGCAACCACATTTACCACGATTCATGGGCATGAGGACTTGGATGTCTTTGGCTTCGATATCAAATTTTTTGGGTATGCGTTCTTTAATCATAGAGGCAATTATAGGAAAGAGCTTTTCTGGATTATCCTGATGAATAAAATAGAAATCGTCTAAGTCTTGATTTTTTGATTGACTTAGATCAGGGGGGTGCCCGGCGTTGATTCGGTGAGCATTGGTAATAATTCGACTTGAAGCTGCCTGGCGAAAGACTTGGTGTAAGGCCGTGACAGGAATGAGTTGTGATTGGATAAGATCATTTAAAATAAAGCCGGGTCCAACTGAAGGGAGTTGATCGGGGTCGCCTACTAAAACGAGGTGTGTTTCGTTTTGATCAATGGCGGCAAATAGCTTTCTTGCTAAACTTAAATCGAGCATGGAGACTTCATCAACTACGAGGATATCGCATTTTAGTTTTTTTGATTCATTATAAATAAACTCCCCGTCACTTTCCCCGTCGCTCATTAATAAGCGATGGATAGTAAGGGCTTTTGCTCCAGAAGCCTCGCCTAGGCGTTGTGCGGCTCGTCCTGTGGGAGCGGCTAAGCGAATTCTTTTTCCGTTTTTTCGTGCTTGCTTAACGATTTCTTTTACCGTGGTTGTCTTGCCTACGCCGGGGCCACCAGTGATGATACTGATGCGTTTGTCAAAGCTTGTTTGCACGGCCTGTTTTTGTTCTGCGTTGAGTTCGCCATTGGCTAAATCGAACTGCGAAGGAGTCAGTGCGTATTGTTTATCAAGTTTAATGAAGGCGGCTAAATGTTCAATAAGTTTTTCTTCATCTTTATGAAGATAGCGCTCGTAGAGGTAGTCTATTTCTTGGTGAGTTTCGGAGATAATTGTGCCGTCACTCAGGGCGCGTTCTAGTCCTTCTAAGATATATTTTGTCTCAACTTTTAAGATTTCCTGAGCTTTACCTAGCAGGAACTCTTTCGGCATACAGGTGTGACCATCGAGGCTTTGGGTTTTGATGGTGTGTACTATTCCAGAGGCCGTTCTAAAGGGATTTGTGGGCTCGATGCCGAGTGTTTGAGCAAGCTTATCTGCTTGAATGAAGCCAATACCGCGGATGTTTTCCGCTAAGAGGTAAGGGTTGTCTTTAATTACGGCAGCACTTCGATCGCCGTATTGTTCCATGATCAGGCAGCATTGGCGTGCGCTGAGGCCTAGGCCTTGAAGGAAGACTTTTAAATTTCTTTCTTGATTGCCATATTCCCATGTACGCGAGATTTCTTCGATGCGCTTTTTTCCAAGGCCAGGGACTTCCTTGAGGCGCGCGGTGTAGTTGTCAAGGATGTCAAAAGTTTTTGCGCCAAAATGTTTAACAATACTTTCGGCAGTTTTTTTTCCAATACCAGGTAGGTTTTCTGATAAGTAACGGATCATGCCAATTTCAGAGCTGGGTAATTTTATCGTGAAGGAGTCGATTTTAAATTGACGTCCATATTGCTTATGCTTTATCCAAGTTCCCGTAGCTTCGATTTCCTGTCCGGGAGTCGCAGTGGAGAGCATTTCTCCCACAGCAGTAATTTCGCCTAATTCATCGGCGAAGAATTTTGAAACGCAATAGGCGTTATCGTCCGAGACAAAAAGATGACGTAAGACTGAGGCAAATATAGTATGTTTGCCTAAAGGCATTTCTTCAGGCTCTTCGTTTTTATAGGAGAAGAGATCGCTCATTGCTGACGTTGACGTACTGCCTCATAGAGTAAGAGCGTGGTGGCGGTGGCCACATTTAAAGAGTCAGCTTTGCCTAGCATGGGTATTTTGACATTGATGCTGGATTGCTCCATCCATTCTTCTGTTAAGCCATATTGTTCAGCGCCCACAATAATCGCAATAGGCCCGGTCATATCAACTTCGGTGTAGAGCTTATCGGCATGAGGGGTGGCCGAAATGATGGTGATCTTATTTTCTTTGAGGTAGTTGATGGCGTCTTGACTGCTGTCTTCGGCAATAGGTAGAGAGAAGCACATGCCTGTGGATGCAGTAATAACATTGGGATTAAAGAGGTCAGTACATTTATCACATAAGATTAAACCATCAGCACCGGTGCCATCAGCCGAGCGTATGATCGTGCCTAGGTTTCCGGGTTTTTCGATTGATTGAGCCACAACGAGTAAGGGCGAATCACTGAGTTGGAGATCATTAACTTGCTTGCGGAAGTAGGAGGTGAGTCCTAGCAATCCTTCGGGGCGATCGCGGTAGGAGATTTTTTTAAAAACACTTTTTTCAGTCTCAAAGATTTGGGTATTGCCTTCTTTTTGAAGTTTGGCAATGAGTTCATCTTCGTTTTTTCCTAAGAAGTAATCACGACAGATATAAAGCTCTTTGGGAAATATTCCGTTGTCGGCAGCGCGGTAGATACTGCGAAATCCCTCGATAATCATCGTTTGTTCTTTGTCGCGGTAGCGACGTTCGCGAAGTTTAACAATGTGTTTAATGCGAGGGTTAGTGGGACTAGAAATGTACATGAGTTTTAGTTCGGCCTATTTATTGATAATTTTCTCAAATGTATCCCCTAAAACTTCCTTTCGCCAACCATGGATATTTAAGTTTAAGGGATTTTTTTCAGCCTTAAGGATGATCTTTTTAATATGATTGCGGGCATAAATGAGTCCGGGATCTAGGTCGTGTTGTTCTGCGACCTTGTCCATTGCCGAGGCACATTCTTTGATGAGTGCTTTTTCGCTAGCGCTTGGTTCTTTAGCGAGCATATTTCGAGGGAGATCTTCATCTTTGATTGCCTGCACAGATTTGGCGATGGCCTGCAGATTTTTGTAATGTTTTTCTAGTTGCCTTTCGTTAAAGCCATTGCGGATAAACTGTCCGTGATCACTGGAGGTGTGTAGGGCAGCTTTAAATAAGAGGTTCTGATGAAAGATAAAGTTGGGTGTGATATTGCGTTTGTGAGCCAGTTCATGGCGGTAAGCAGCCATTTTCTGGAGGTAAACGAGGGAGCGTATGGGCAGGCGTCCGAATTGTTTGACTCTTTTGTAAGCGAGTTCGGCAGTGGTCTCTTCGTAAATAGCGGGGTTTTCAGTACAAACTTGATTTTCTTCAATAAACCAATCATAACGATTTAAGTCTTTGAGCTGATTGCGTAAGATATCGGCGATTTCTATGAGGTAACGCACGTCTTCGGCAGCGTAAATGAGTTGAGATTCAGTCAGTGGGCGTTTGGTCCAGTCAGAGACTTGCTGAGTTTTGGAGATTTCCACATCGACTAAATGAGCACAGAGTTTGGCTAAGCTGACTTGCTTCAAGGCGCCAGTGAAAGCGTAGGCGAGTTGTGTATCAAAGATGTTTTTAGCTTCGGCACCACAAAACAATTTAAATAATTTAAGGTCTTGATCAGGGGAGTGTAAAATTTTACAAACGGATTTATCTTCAAGAACTTGCTTGAGGATGGCCGTAGGGAAGTCTTCGATTAAAAGATCAATAAGATGAATTTCGCCTGCAGATTTAATTTGCAGTAAGCCTGGAATAGGGTAAAAAGTTTTTGTCCATACAAATTCAGTATCTAAGGCAATGTTTTCTTCTTCTAGAGCCCTGGTCAAAACTCGTTCAATTTCGCTGCTTTGATCTAAAAAAGTCATCTTTGCTCCCTGGGTAAAAAAAAACCGCCGATAGGCGGTTTTAGAAAATTATGTGGTCTATCTTAAGCGTCGATTTTCTCGAATGTAACTTTTCCTTCAGCAATTTCTACTAGAGCAATTTCTAAAGTGGAGAGGACTAAGGGACGGTTATTAGCGTCACGTGGTGTGTCGATTAAGGGACGGTCACCTTTGTTAATTTGACTTGCACGCTTAGCGGCTAGGTTAACAAGAATGTTTTTGTCGCCGATTACTTCTAATGCATTAGCAATGTAACTATTTTCCAATTTTAATCTCCAGCGATTTATGATTCATAACAGTGACGAAAGTGGTGAGTTGTCTGGGGCTCGAACCCAGGACCCACGCCTTAAAAGGGCGTTGCTCTACCGACTGAGCTAACAACTCACGTCTGTCAGTTAGTGACGGCTTGAAAGTATCCATCTTCACGTATTCTTCAAGCGCAGAAATGTCTTTTTTCGATATTTTTCGATATTTTTTTCTGGCCTCTCTTTTTTTGATCGTATGATGCTTGTAGAGAAGGGCTTTTTCTGTGATTTCATGAGCAGTTGTAATCGCTTGAAGGCTAAATATTAATACGTGATTAAGCTGATTTTAACTCACATTAATCTATGGGAGGAGCCTAAGAAGCCTTGAGTGAATTTTTTCAAGTATTTTCATAGAGTACTTACTTTTAAGGGCAGTTCACTAGCTCTTTTTCCTGAGTACTGTGCATAGCAGCTATAATTTGTGTTGACTGGAAGGCTAAATTAGTAGGTCTTAGTGTCTTCTTGTATGGGGCTTGCTAAAGCAAGAGATGAGGCATTTTTTGGTAAGTAGCAATAAATTTTGATAAAAGACTATTACCTGAATCCATGAGATATCTGAATAATGCTTCTGTCTATTTTAAAATGCGGGACAGGCTTCGATGGGAGTGATTTTTACTTTGTCGCCAATTTTGATTTGCGTGCGTGAGCTGACGTTGGCAAAGATTTGGGTGTCGGGAACTTGGATAGTGAGTTCTTTGCGGGCACCAAGAAAGCGAATGTCTTTAATTATAGAGCTACTTTCATCAGATAGATCAATACGAAGATTTTCTGGACGTAAGAGGATCTCGCACTTGCCGCTGATATTTTTTTGAAGAAGAATCTCACCAATACTTGTCGTGGCAGTATGGCCTTGAGCTTTGCCAGAAATAATTTGGCAGTGGCCAAAAAATGAAGCGATTTGGCTTGTGTGCGGTTGCTGATAGAGTTCTTCGGGAGTACCAATTTGGAGGATCTGACCTTTTTCCATGACGGCTAATCTATCGGCAAAATCAAAGGCTTCTTCTTGGTTGTGTGTGACTAAAATGGAGCTGATGCCCTCAGCTTTAAAAATCCCACGGATTTCATTGCGAAGGCGTCGAGCGAGAGTGGCATCAAGATTGGAGAAAGGTTCATCCATGAGTACGAGGCTGGGTTTGATGGCAAGTGTACGAGCAATGGCAACTCGTTGTAGTTGGCCGCCTGAGACTTGATGAGGCATCTTTTTTGCATGTTCTTCTAAACCTAAGAGTGTGAGCATGCGCTCAAGAATATTCTTTTTTTCACTTTTATCTTTAATTCCAAAAGTAATGTTTTCCTGAATACTTAAATGGGGAAAGATGGCGTAGTCCTGGAAGATGAAGCCAGTATTGCGAAGATTAGCTAATAGGTTTGTCTTGGCATCAAAAAAAGTCTGATCGCGGTGATGAATAGATCCTCCGCTAGGTGTCTCTAATCCTGCAATAGCTCTGAGCGCAGTGGTTTTTCCACAGCCACTGGCACCTAATAAAGCGAAGCACTCGCCAGGCATAAGTTCGAAGGAGATTTTATCTACGGCACAGAATTTAGCAAAGTGGCAGCTGAGATCTTTAATGGAAAGGAGTGGCTTAGTCATCACTATTAATCAATTTTTGGTTGAGGATAAAGTAGAGAGATATACAACTAATTCCCAATAATAAAAGTGCGGGTGCCGCAACTCGGGAGTATTCGGCATCATCGATCAAGTTCCAGATGTTTTGGGTAAGATAAAACTTACCGGGCTCGGCCAGGAGTAGGGTGATGGGCAATTCTTTAAGAGTGGAGATGAAGACGAGGGCAAAGCCAGCTAGAACACCTGGTCGCAAGAGAGGGGCGGTGATTTTGAGCTTAGTATGAAAATCACTGTGGCCTAAGACTTGTGAGGCTTCTTCTAGGCGCGGGTTAATTTGGACTAAGCTCGTTTTTACGGAGCTCACCGCTTGGGGTAGGAAACGAATGGCACAGCCGAGTATGGGCAGCCATAGGGTTTGGTAGAAGGAGTAGCCAAAAATATTAAAGGAGACAAAAAAACTAACGAAGGCAAGGCCGATGACCAGGCCGGGGAACATATTGCCAAGAAAACTGATGCGATCGGCAAATTTACCAAAGAGGCCTTTTTTACGAATCGCACACCAAGCAGTGGGGATGGCAAATAAGGTGGCGATGATGGCTGCGGCAACGGCGAGTATACTAGAATTGCTTGCGGCACTAAAGAGTTCTTTATTAAACATCAGTTCTGATTTTCCTTTGGAAAACCAGTAGAGGATAGTGGCGAGAGGTAGCAGGCAAGAAAGAAAAACTGATGCGGAAAAAAAACTTAGGATTACAGTGGTTTTTAATGGACTACAGTAGTGGCTGATATGGCGCGATTTATTATCTGTAATCAGACTCCGGCGACGGGTCATATAGACCTCTAATTGCAGAAAAAAGAAAGCTATTACAATAAGGATGAGAGCGAAAAAAGAGGCTCGATCAAAACTGCCACGGTCTAAATGCTGAAAAATGTAGTAGGTCAGGGTTTTGTAATTGAGGATGGAGGGAGTACCGAAATCACTTAGGGTGTAGAGGCATACCAGGAGCATGCCTGATGCAATGGGGATTTTTAAACTGGGAAGAGTGATGCGTGTAAAGATTTGAAAGGAGTTGGAACCAAGGAGTCGCGCACTTTCTTCGCATGAGGGAGATTGGCGTTGGAGGGCGGCGTAGGTCATGAGGAAAATAAGTGGCGAGTTGACTAAAGTCATGCTCATCCATGTCCCAAAAAGACTTCCGCTAATTTTGAAGGGGAATTTCCAGCCAGTGATATTTTCATAGAATCCCATGTTATCAAAAGCCGCCAAGTAGCTGTAGGCAGATATGTAAGAAGGGAAAACTAAGGGTAAGACGCAAAGGATTAACCATAGTTTTTTCATGGGAATTTTATAGCGAGAAAGGAAATAGGCTTGCGGGACAGCAATGAAGGCTCCACCAATAGCAGTGAGACTTGCTAAAAGTAAGCTTCGACCAATTGTGGGGTAGAGATCACGGGTCTCAAAAAGTGCCCTTAAGTCATAGTTTGAATTAAGGACATCCTTTAGTGAAACGTATAAAGGTAGTAGCATAAAAAATGCTACTAGCAAAATAATAAGTTTCAGAAATAAGTCTGAACTTTTTATCTTCAATTAGAGTGCGCCGTTCTCTTCAAGGATCTTTATCGTCTCGTCAACTTTATCGAGATCGCCAAGGTCAATCTCGACTGGATTGATTTGCTCAAGGGGCTTGAGTTCTGCAAAGGCACTGACGCCTGCGGCGAGAGGGTATTCGAAATTAGAATTTTTGAAGAAGGTTTGGGCTTCTTCGCTCAGAATCCAATTAATGAATTTTTGAGCAGCGACTTGGTTTTTAGAGCTTTTGAGTAAAGCAATACCAGAGACATTGATGAACATGCCTGCATCGCCGTCTGCGAAGAAATGATTTTCAGCTACAAGTGCTTCTTTCATATCTTGGCGAACTTTGTAAAGGTAGTAATGATTCACGAGGCCTGCAGCTACTTTGCCTTCTGCGACAGCAATCACAATGGGAGTATTTTTCGGGTAATCTTTAACTTCATTAGCTTTGAGGTCTTTGACCCATGCAGCTGTTTTTTCTTTGCCAAGAACTTTCGTCATCGCTGTAAGGTGGGATTGAAATGAGCCATTTTTTGGAGCCCATCCTAAGCGACCTTTCCATTTAGGATCAGTGAGTTCAGTAATGCTTTTGGGCAATTCTTCTGCTTTCACCATGTTTTTATTATAGACAAGAACTCGGGCACGGCCAGAAGTTCCGATCCAGTCTCCTTTGGGGCCTGCATAGCGGGCGTCAACTTTTTTTAATGTATCGATAGCAAGGACTTCAAGAACGCCAGCATTAGAGAGGGCACCGAGATTGGAAGAGTCTTGGGCAAAAAAGAGGTCAGCAGGAGAGTTTTTGCCTTCACGAAGAATTGTATTGGCTAACTGGGCTGTCTTGCCTTCTTTAACAGTAATTTTAATTCCTGTTTCTTTGGTGAAAAGATCAAAGAGGGGTTGTGCGTACTTTGCTTTACGGCCGGTATAGATCAGTAGAGACTGTTCTGCTTCAGGATTTTGTTGGATAGGTTTTGTTTCACTTATGTGTGAATTGTCATTTTGTGTTTTGTTATCGCAAGAAGCAAACAAAAGTGCCAGTGCGAGAATAAGTAATTTTTTCATTTTACATTCATTCCTAGTTAATGAGATTATATCTCAGTATTTTACAGAGGGATTGTTTTAAGTCAATCTATCGAGGCAAATAAATCAGATTAAACTAAGAGAAAAAGGCAAATAAAAACCCGGCATTAATTATGCCGGGCTTAAATGAGCTTGTGTATTAGGACTGTTTACTTAAAAATATCACTAATTTTTGAGCCTATAGCATAATCTAAACGAAGCCAGACGTTCATGTCATCGTTAGCGTAAGCATCACCGCGATCATCATTACCAACAAAGTAAGCAGCTTTCACTGAGGCAGTGAGATTGTCAGTAAGTTTGCGAGCAATTAGAGCATTGTACTCCATGCCATAATCATCATTACCTGCGACATCATCAAAATAGTGGTAGGCAAGAACGACTTTATTGCCCATGAATTTACCTTTTACATCCAAGTAGTAATCTTGTAGGCCATCAGTGAGTGTACCGCCATTGGTTCCCAGAAAACGATCTGACCAACCATTGAACTTGTGAGCCGTAGAGAAGAGCGTATCAAAACTTTTGCCATCAGATGAGGCATCATCAATGAACATATAACCAGCACCTGGAGTCCAGTCACCCATTTTATAGCCACCATAAAGGTGAGCAAAGTGAGCTTCATGATCATCGGAATCTTGGTAATCAGTTTGGTAGGCATAAGTCACATCGTAAAGAATATCACCAAATTTACCATCGGCGCGAACACCATAAGTAGCAGAATCAAGTGTGGTAGCCCCTTTATGAGCATTCCCACCTTTCTTTTTAAGACCTTCATCGCCATCAACAAAGTAAGAGAAACCAGTTATAGTATGATCATCATTAAGTTTATATTTGGCATTAAGCATGATGATTGAATCATATTCTACGCTATTGCCAAATATAGTGTTGACTTTGTCAGCGTAAGCGGCGAAAAGCTCGAGTTTATCGATAGATTTATTGGTGATACTCACTGCATCAAAAGTTTGAGCGGTTTGTCTCCAACCGATATTACCTATAAAGCGTGCGTCATTTTGAATAATTTCTTGACGACCTACACGTACTTTTGTGTCAGGGATGAGCGTGAAATCGACATAGAGTTGCTGCCAACGAGTTACATCGGGATCAGCAACTTTTTCGTACTTACCACTATTATGACCTTCAGTATCATCATAATCACTGCCAACACGTTGATTCGAGTGATATTGGGCATAGAGGCTGATGCCAGCCATTTCCGCTGTTCTAAAACCAACATAATTTGAGAGAGTGAGTGCGTTAGCGTCATCCTTATCACTGCCCTGACCTTGTCCGCCTGCAAACTCATAGCCGAGGCGAGCTTTGAGATCGACTTCACCATTAGTGAAGATTTCGCCAAAATCATTGGCTTTTTCTGCTGCCGTTGCTGCAAGAGCAGACATTAAGAAGCAAGTTGCAAATTTTTTCATTTCCTAATCCTTGTTTGACTTAGAGTTATCCTTCTTCATTACTTAAGAATGATAGAGGTATTGTATAAAAACGTAAAGCGATATGTAATTTTTTTTTAGTTAAAATATTTTATTTAAATTAACATGATCAAATAATTGAGAAAGTTAATCTTCTCTATTATAGTCAAGTTTAGTGAAGCGTCAATATCATTTTATATAAAAAAGTACAAAAAAGTAATCATATATCGGTTAATTACATAAGTGTAATATTATTTATATGCCATAAAAATCCCACTTATTTGAAAATAAGTGGGAATAGTAAGTACTAAATAATAAGCAAATCTGTAGTTCTTCAGGCTTAAGCAGCTATGGGAACAGCACCAACTAAAGCCTTTTTAGTTTCTGCCGCTGCTTTGGCTTCATCTTTCGCAGTGAAGCGGATTAAGGCGGTGCTAACACCGGCAAATACAATGATTCCACCGAGAATAAGGAAGCTGTTGGAGATACCAGCCGCTTCAGTTTCAGCTACTTTATTTTGACTTTTAAGAAGAATCCCAGCAAGAACTGCGCCTGCATTACCACCGGCACCGACGATACCAGAAACAGAGCCGACGCATTTTTTGTTAATAAAGGGAACGACCGTAAAGGTGGCACCTTCGGCCATTTGAACACTCAAACTAAAGAGAATAAGAACGACAATGGCGAGAGGAAAATAAGTGATTTGAGAAAAAGTAGCTAGAATCAGGCCTTCAATGATCAAAATCACCATAAGAAATTGAACACGACCTTTAAGACCTTTTTTGATACCGAATTTGTCTCCACACATTCCGCCGAGTGTACGGGCAAAAATATTCATCAGGGCAAAGCAAGCGACTAAAGTACCAGCAGCACCACGAGTAAGTCCAAATTGTGCTTGGAGATAATCATCCATGATACCATAGACAGTGAGCTCTATACCGAAGCAACCTGCATAGACGAAGAATAGGATCCAACTTCTATAATCTTTAGCTGCCGTCATAAAACTGCCTTCTTTTTTAGATTGAGCATCAGTTTTGATTTTCCCAGAAGCTTTCAGTTCTTTGAAATTCCCCTCAGGTGTGTCCTGTGTGAATTTGTAATAGACGATACCCATAAGGAAGCAAACAACACCAGCAATACCCATTGACCATCTCCATGCGTCAGCTTCAGCGACGCCACAGGCAATTACGATAGCCGCAATGATGGGCATGCCAAGGCGGTTAGCACCACCCCCGAGGTTGCCCCATCCTGCAGAAGTGGCATTAGCAGTACCGACGCAGTTAGGTGCAAACATGAGAGAAGTGTGAACTTGAGTGATTACGAAAGAGGCGCCAATAAAACCAATGAGAATACGGCAAAAAATAAATTGTTCATAATTTTGAACAAAGGCAATGCCTATTACGGGAAGTGAGCCCAAAAGTAACATCCAGGTGTAGCAAAGGCGTGGACCATATTTATCGCAAAGTTTACCAAGCAGTAAGCGGGCAAAGATAGTTCCGGATACTGCAGCAATAATAGAGTTATATTTCTGCTGAGGTGTTAAGCCTAGATCCTTGATAACCGCTGGCATAAAAGGGACAATGCCGAACCATGCAAAGAAACACATGAAGAAGGCGATGGCTGTAATCCAAAAGGTTCTTATTTGTGGACTCTTAAGGTCCGTGAGAGTGAGTTTGCTTGCTTTGCCTGCGACTTCCATAATTGTTACACCTGCTAGTTATGATAATAATTACATTTATGTAAACTTAAATAATTTAAATACGCCTGTCGTATTTTTATCAAACTTAACGGGAGGATTTGTTTCTTCAAACGCAATCTGTGGAAAAGTACAATAAAATTACATTTAGCGAAAAATAAACAAAATAGTTACAATTACGTAATATATATCATATGTAGAGGTGGGTGTGCAAATATTTGACTTAGGGATAGTACTTGCTATTAGGTTTTATTTGTGATCCATGCACATTGGTAGGGTGCTAATTCAATCACAGTATTTAAATCGTGGTAAACATCCTCACTTAATAAATCATACCAAGTTTCTGTGCTAATTAGGTTGAGTTCTACTAAGGGGATCTTTTGAACCTGCTTACTAATATTGTGAATAGCAAAGACATTTTGGTGACGATCGAGGCTCTCTCTCCAGAAGGCAAATAGCGAAGACCCTAAATGTAAGGTGTACTGTGTCGCATTTGGGTGAAAAGCAGCTTGTTTGCGACGAATTTTGATCAGTTTTTTAAGTCTATTAAAAACCGTCATGTGGTGGCTAGAGGGGTCTTGGAGTTGTTCATTAAGATCATTAATATCCCATTGACTACGATTAATAGAGCGTGCACGTCCCGTTTGTTTAGCGAGGTCGTGATTATTATGCGTTCCAAGTAAACTGTGTATATATATGGCAGGAATACCTTCAAGGGCTAGCATGATTGTATGGGCGCAGATATAGCGTTCAATATGCCATTGATCGGATTCAGAAGAAGCCGCATCAACCGTATTTTTAAGTGCATCGAATAATGAGATATTAACTTCATAAGGTTTATCTTGGCCATCAGGCATTCGTCGCATAGAAATATGACCTCCAAAACTACTGAGAGTAGAAAGCATGTTACTTAACTCTTTGTCGTGTAATAAACCTTCTGCTGGACGCACGCCTATACCATCATGAGAAGCAATGAAGTTGAGGTAAGTACGACCTCGTTTTGCAGGAGGCATAGACATCATCCATGTTTTAAGATGTGAACAGTCACCAGTAAGTAAGCTATTAATCAGCAAGGGAGGTAAAGAAAAATTATAGATCATGTGAGCTTCATTATCATTGCCAAAATAACTCAGGTTTTCACGATTTGGAACATTGGTTTCTGTAATGATGAGCGCCGACGGTTCTATACTTTCGATCACTAAACGGATGAGTTTTATAATCTCATGTGTTTGATGTAAATGAACACACTCCGTGCCACTTTCTTTCCACAGGAAGGCAACCGCATCGAGGCGGAAAAGTCTGATTCCATGTTTAAGATAATCACATAGAATACGAATGACTTCAAAGAGCACTTCTGGATTAGCATAATTGAGATCGATTTGGTCAGCACTAAAGGTACACCAAACAGATTTCTCTCCTTTTTCAGTTTTAAATTCGCTTAACAAAGGAGTAGCGCGAGGTCTTATGACTTTACTCAGATCAGTCGAAGCCTTGGGAACAATAAAGTAGGATTTTCCAGGTGATTTGTCTTTAAGAAAATTCTTAAACCACTTTGATTGACTTGAGCAGTGATTGATGACTAAGTCAGCCATTAGCTTGAACTCGCTAGCAATAGCTTCGACTTCTTGCCAAGTTCCAAGTTCAGGGTTGATTGCATCGTAATCAATTACCGAAAAGCCGTCATCGGAACTAAAAGGTGAAAAGGGTAAAATATGAACGGAATTGATGGTTTTGTTTAATTCACGATGAAGGAAGCGGTGAAGGGTGCGTAGTGGAGGTTCACTTTTATCCGACTTTTTGATAGTGTCACCATAAGTGATCAGGACCACATCATCTTCAGACCACTTATCCTGTTTTGTATTGGATAAATGACTTGTAGAGAGATTTAATTGATCCATAAGCTTATCGCTCAAAGTGTCGGTACAGATATCTGTGTTTAATGATCCATATATTTCACTTAAGTGAAGTGATATGCGCTCTTTTAGACGCTGTGTAGAAGGAGAAAGTACAGGTTTCTTCATTGTGGCGGCTGAAAAATCGCGATGATCTTTTTCAACGGCATCGACAAGTCTTTCAAAAATATCTGGTACCGCCGCCGTGACCCGTTTCCAGCTAGGCATAAAGGGACTTTCCATAGCTTTTTCTAAGAAATCTTGGCCAGCGTGGAGAATGTTTTCGGCAAAGAGTTCAACCGCTTGGCCTTCTTTGTGGCGGTCATAAGATAGACCATTGATGAGCGCATCATTATTATAGCTATCAATGAGGTCAAGGGCAATGCGGTAGTAAGTTGCCTTGATGGTACGTATAGTTCCCGTTGAGAAGACCGTGCCTTGTGTGGCCATTTTTCTAAAGAGTGATTTGGCAATGTCCGCACTCATTTTAGACAGTCCTTTGGAGCGATCGCTTTCCGAGAGAATTTGATGTTTATGATCATAATTATCGGCGATATCAACTTGGCAAATTTGGTTGTTAGAGTAATTGCGTTGAAGTTCTGATAAAACTCCCATTTCGAGCCCCCAATCCGCGGGTATTCTGATGTCTTCTAAGACATCACTTTTCATAGAGAATTCACCTGCCAAGGCATAGCGGAAGCTATCAAGATAATCGAGGTATTCATTGGGACCACAAACTTGTTTCATCGCACGGATCAACGGAGTGACAAGGAGTCTACATGCGCGGCCATTGAGTTTTTCACTCGCAATGCGTGAGTAAAAACCTTTACAAAATTTATAACTGAAGTTGGGGTGCACAACTGGATAAATGAGGCGCGCTAATAAGTCGCGCTTGTACGTAAGGATATCACAATCGTGAAGAGCGACTGCTTTAGCTTTTTCCGTAGCTAAAATGTAGCCAAACATATACCAGACATTACGTCCTTTTCCTGGGTGTGGAGGAGCTAAATCATAGGATTGGAGTAAGGCATCTATTGCGCGTAAACGCGGACCATCATGCCACATGATTTGAGGTTTCTGAGGTAGGCAATTAAAAAATTGTAGAGCGTTGCGGTATTGATCTTCATCGGCGCAATCGAGACCGACAACAATTTGGCTTAAATAATCGACATCTCGAAGTTCTTCGACAATATTGGCCAACGCGGGGCCTTCAAGTTCAGAATAGAGCGAGGGTAGTAATAAGGCCATCGGGTTTTTTTTACTGAAACTTCTTAATTCATCTTCTAATTCATTTATCGGTCGTTGATTGAGACTGTGTAGAGTTGTTATGGTACCGTGTTGATGAAAATCGCCCATGGTGTTCTCCTAGTGTTTGAAGATCATTGTCTTCGTTAAAATTGAATTCCATAAAAGGATTGTAGAATTTCTCTTATGCCCTGCTGCCATCCGGCGGGGCCATATTCGGTACATTGGATAGAGTGTGTGGTGCTTAGATTAAATGGGGGACGCTTTTTGTTGGGGATTTGAATTCCTAAATCCGCTTTGTTAAGCATAATTTGATCATTTGGACTATCTCCAAGTGCGACAACAAGCCAATGATGAGATGGATGCTTTTTTATATAATAAGCTCTCAGTTGTTGAAGAGCATCAGCTTTGTCAGCTTGTCCCATGAGGTGGATGAATTGACCTCCGAGGACAATTCTGATACCAGCGTCTTCAAGTGATTTTTTGAACTCGATCAATTTTTCTTGGCTATCATACCATAAAAGAGGTTCTGTAGCATTGCGTTGCTTGGCTAAGCTTGCAGCCTTGAGTTCGAGGCCAGTGGCAGAGCTTACTTCCTCGGGAGTCATGTCACTAAATCCCGTAAAGAGGTAATTGTTTTTTCGACGTAATTCATGAGCAACTTTCAAGATCGCTTTTATATCAACTGAGCTCACAGAAATATTGTATTGCGCATCGTTTGGATAAGCAATAAGGCCTCCGTTTTCTGCGACAATAGCTGTGGGAGGGCTTTGAAATTGCTGCTGAATTTTCTCTGATAATGGGATCATTTCGGCAAGTGTTTTACTTGAATTGAAAATCACGGGGAAAGATAAAGCACGTAGCTGTGCAAGGCTTTGATTTGCGGCAGTCCAGCTATACTGCTCATCTAAGAGACTCGCATCGAGATCGGTGACAAGCATGAGCTGACAAGATTTTATGTAATGCGTCCAATTCGCATTGTTGGTATCTTGTTTCACAATGGAATGATTATCGTTAAGATGAAAGGTGATATCACTCTGCTGAGGCATTTCCTTGAGCATCCAACGCGTTAGGCGTTCATAATGCATGATAAAGCGCTTTAATTCAGTGCTGTTCATGATCTGTGATTTAGCCAATGTATCCGATTGTTGCTTGAGTAATTGTTCTTCTTGCTGACTCCGCCATAGGTGAATGACTTCAAAGTTTGGTGCCTTTAACATGGCTAAATAATCGAGTTTACTAAAGAGTACTTGGTATTCATCGGCGAGTTTTTGGTTGATGTAATGTCGCCAATCTCCTGGAAGATCTTCAGAGTTTTCTAGCTCATTCTCGGGTGTTTCTAAGAGTTCCAATGGTTGGGGCTTGGCTCCGATACACCAGCCTTCGAGTATAATGATATCAACAAACTGGTTAGGTAAGGCATCGCCATTATGAAAGCGATCATCTATAGCCTTATTAAATCGAGGTATTTTAAGACTTGAAATTTTTTCGTCACTAGGCAGTGCCGCCAAGCTATCTAAAATTTGATTGGCGAGCGGAAGATCATGAGTTCCTGGGACACCACGTGTTTTTAAAAGTGGGTGAGTAGAAGAGGCCAATTGATTACGTTCATTTTTAGTCAGATAGAAATCGTCAATCGAAAGTGTGACGACATTAAGGCCAAATTCGCATAATAATGATTTAAGTAATTGGGCTAAAGTTGATTTACCTGTTCCTTGTGCGCCATTGATGCCAAGGATAAAGCTCTTGCCGTCCTGAGTTCGTTTTTCTTGCGACCATTGCAGCAGATTGAGAGATAAAGGAAGGTAGTATTGCCAAGCCGTACTCAAAAATGAAGAAGGGAGTTCGTTCTCCTGGATAAATTTTTTGATTAAATCTAAATGTAGAGCGGACTTTTCGCGCTGTAAATCAAGTTTAGAGAGATCTATCATATGTCACCTTCATTTAGGTTCGCAATAACTTCTAAGTAATTCATATACATGTTTATAGTTCTTGAAGAAAGCGGGCCGGGCCCGCTCCATTTAACGCTAAGGCAGTATGCAGTACTTTACTGGCTTAATCACAGTAATTTTAATTCATGGGGATACGAATGACAACGCCACCCATGACTTCTCCCATGATAAAATCTGTTCTGGGGGAATCTTTGTGATCATTATGGCAATCAATGCAAGCATCGGAAACCGCTACGTCAGGATAAACCGCGGTGTAGAATTTTTTGCCACCTAGATCTTCTGTACCATAAAAGTTTTTACCTGGGTTTGCACCGATAAACTTAAGACCGTCTTTTTCCATGGGGGTCTTTGGAGCATTTTGCTTATTGATGGGCCATTCAGATTGCAGCGAGTAGGTAAAGCCGGGGTTCTGTTCCATGGCTAAATCACGACCATAGCGGAACATTTGAGCAGGGAGCATGACGCCATTTTCTTTATCTTCCCATTGTTCATGAGGTTTGAGTATTTTTTTAGTTTTGCCCAAGTACTTAATGACGTGTTTAGTGTAGGCTGTTCGAGTACCTTTCATGACGGCAAATAGTGCATCGGCCATTTTTTGAGGTTTAACACTAGCTTCGACTGTTGCCGGGGCAGCAGTTTCAGCGGGTTTATTACAAGAGCTAAAGAAGGCAGCAGCTAAAGCTAAAGTGAGACATGTCGTTTTGATGAATTTCATAATATTTATTCCTTAAATTGTCTATAGTGATAATGCCTGCAAAATATATTTTGTGGTTTTGGAGATGTAGATTTTTGTATATGTATGTGAACCTCCTTATTCTCTTTGTTTAGCCCATTCGAGGGATTTGATTTTTTTACTAGGAGCCTTATTGAAATTATGTTTGATTAATTCAGGGTCGGCGAGGGCATTTATTGAGAATTCGAGTCCATGACATTTCATACAAGCACTACGGATCATTTTCTCATTAGGTCGAAGATTATTATTTTGATTATGGTCTACGATGACTTTGCCATTTTTCTTTATGCGGGGCATGTGGCAGGTGGCACAGGAAACACCCTTGTTGAATTCTTGCATTTCTGAATCAATCCTCCAGTAGGTGTAATGAGGTGACTTTTTATAATTCAGTGAATGCGCATCATTATGGCACTTTAGGCAGGCATCCATTGCAGCGGTTCGAAGGTTAAAGCGATGATCATTATGACAGCTAATACAATTCACCTCACGATGGGCCGCTTGTACTTTCATTTCTAAACGAGCATCACCGACTTTCATCGCAGGCAGTCCCACGTCGAGCCTCATGCCATGGCGACCTTGTTTAAATGAATCAGTCTGAGTTTGATGACAATTCTGGCAGGTTTCTAAGGGAACTTTGTCAGTCCAAGCTGTATTTTCTTCACTTTGATGACAATCACGGCAATTAACTCCTGCCGCCGCGTGTGCAGTGGAGCTCCAGTCATGTAAAATTTGTGGATTTGGCAATTCGGGTGAATCGTGTTCAAATAATTGTTTGTTTTTAGCTATTTTTTTATTAATTGAGATTTCACTGGCAGTATGTAGATGAGGATCTTCGCCATAATGCTCCACAAGAAAATCTTCATAGAGGGCACGATTATCATGGTAATTATGACATCCAGCCGTCGCACAACTAGTGAAATCGAGTCCTTTATGAGACTCTCTTTCTTCGCCGATATCCTGGTGGCACTCCATGCAAAAGTCACTTGGTAGAGTGAGTCCCATTTTTGACGTAGAGTGAGGCACGTGCTCACTATGGCAAGTTATGCATTTACGTCCATCAAGATTTTGTACCATTTCAAAGTTCCTTGGATCGTTAAATTTCGTTGCAGGGTGAGAATCTTGCCCATCTTTGAGGTCTTGTTGGTGGCAGTCAAGACAAGCATTTTCTTTGATCCCCATATTGGGAGTATGACAGGCATTGCATTTGAGCTCGATTTGGTAGTGACCATGGCTAGTTTCGTTAGGTAAAAAATTGGGCTTGAGCTCTTCGTTGAGGAGTTCATTTCCGAAGAAAATTGAAGCCATAGCACTGAGTGCGAGCCATGCAAGTATAGGAATAAGAGTTTTCATAATGAGAAATAATAAGCTTGGATAATGTGAAAAGTAATGAGTACGGGTAATGGCCAAAAAACGAAGAAATGAACAAAAGTTATGGGGCGTCTCCAACGTCGACAAAAAGCGGCTATTTTATTAGTTCCATAAAATTCAAAACTGGTGGTAAAGCCGGTGATGACACCAAATGAATTCATTGTAAAAAAGGTCCAAAATAAGTATGAATTGAGATTTTTCCCAGAACTAAAACCGGTGTGAGCCATGAGAATGATGAGGCTTAAGAGCGCAAAAATCGCATGAGATAATCGCCATAAATTATAGCTTCCCCAGCGGAAAAATTTAAAGCGCTTACGCATACTAATCAGTCCAGCAAAGATACTAAGAGCTAGAATAGTAAAGCCCGTAATTTGTCTCCAAAGACCACTACGTAGACTTTGGGTAAGTTTGTAAGCGTGTGAGTCGTACGAATCAATAGTCCAATAAGTGGGGGTAAAAAAGAGCAGTAACAAAGCGAATAAACATAGGCATGATGAGATCAGTAGTCCACGATTTGGTTTTCTACGGAGTTCAAGTTCTTTACCAGCGAGTTGCGCAATCAGTCCCTCGCAAGATCCACAAGCGGTACAGGCCCCCGTTTCTTTTTTTAAAGTAGCGATATCATTGTTACAAGTTTTAAAGCATTGGACGATTTCACCTTTAGTAACTTTTAGGCAGTTGCAAATGATGGTTTCATCGGGCCATCTTTCTACTGAATCAGTAATGTTCCAAAAGCTGCCTGTTTTGAGAAAGTTTTTAATTTCTTGCTCTGTCAGCAACATGCGATTTTCGATAGCACTTTGGATGCGGCCCAAGTCGGTCCATTCGCCAATTCCGATGGCACCAACAAGATGCTTTTGATCTATGCTTAACATCCGGTAGGTATTTTCATCTTGATAAGTGATCGATTTGAAAGGCTGTAAAGCAGCTCCTAAACTAACGACGTTTTCCCCCAAAAGTTTTAAACGGGTCGAGGTATCTGCGCCTAAGAATTTTTGTGTTTGTCCAGAGAAATTAGACGCTAAAATCTCGGCCATTTTATAGGCGGGAGCAACGAGACCATAGATAGTGTTTTGATGGCGCACACATTCTCCCATAGCATAGACATTTGGAGCTGAAGTTTGGAGTGAGTCATTACAAATTATTCCTCCGCCAAGAGATGTATCAATTCCGGCGTTTTTTGCCACTTGATGATTGGGGCGAATACCCGCGGAAATGACGATGATATCGCAGTTGATGGCAGAGCCATCTTTAAAAGATATTTCTAGGTGTGAGAAACTATTTTTTATTTCCTTTGTAGCCGTTCCCGTATGAACCTTAAAGCCTTTTTTATGAATCTGTTGTTTAAGTCGATTGGAAGCTTCGGGGGTTAATTGTTTTGGCATCAAAAAATCAGCCATTTCAATGATGTGTGTACTTAAGCCCTGAGCTTGGAGAAAATCAGCGGCTTCAATTCCGAGTAGGCCACCACCAATAACGACAGCAGTTTTTTTGTTATTTGAAAATGTGCGGATGGCGTCGGCATCATCAATAGTTCTGTAGGTGAAAACACCTTTTTTTTCCACACCTGGTATAGGTGGGACAAAAGGAGATGATCCTGTTGCAAATATGAGTTTGTCGTAGCTATAAGTCTTGCCTGTGTCACTAATAACTTTTTGTTGCTCAGTATTTACTTGTTCTACACCTTCTCCAAGATGAAGCCCGATGTCATTTTCTCGAAACCATTCAGCTTTAGCTAAGCATATACTATCGAAATTATTATTTCTAGCATAATTTGTGAGCTTGACACGGTCATAAGCCAGGTGTTTTTCTTTACTGAAAATGATCAAATCATATTGGTTTCCTAAGCCCAGTTTAACAAACTGGTCACAGAAATGTTTGGCAACCATGCCAAAGCCAATAATGATAATTTTTTCTTTCATAAAGATAGAGTCTGTTTTTTAGTTTTTTTGATATGAAACTGTATATAAAAAATCCCCAAGCCATCTCAGTGGAAGTTTGCAGGCGAAAACCAAGACAGCCTGGGAAAGTATTGTGAAAAAAATCCCAGGCCACTTCAGTGGAAGTTTGCAGGCGAAAACTAAAGCAGCCCGGGAAAGTGTTTAAGCGTGTTTTTTCTTTAATTCTTCTTGATCCTCTAAAAAAGAAATTAAGTGTTCACGGTAAGGGTAGTAATTCGGATGATTGAGTAAGGCTTGACGATCACGCGGACGAGGCAAGTCATTGACTAAAATGTCACCTAAAGTTGCTTTAGGGCCATTGGTCATCATAATCACCCTATCCGAAAGATAGAGGGCCTCATCTACATCATGTGTTACCATCAAGGTGGTGAGCTTGTGTTCCCCATGAAGTTTAACAATCAGATCCTGGAGTTCGTATTTTGTGAGAGCATCAAGCATCCCTAAGGGTTCATCGAGTAACATTATTTTTGGCTTAAGTGCAAAGGCGCGAGCGATACCTACGCGTTGACGCATGCCACTAGAGAGTTCCTTGGGTTTTTTATCAATGGCACCACTAAGGCCAACTGCGTGGAGATAGTGCATAACAATTTCTTCTTTTTCCTTGGCACTGGCATGAGGGTAAACTTTTTTAACCCCTAGCATGACATTTTCATAGGCAGTTAACCAAGGGAGCAGACTGGGCGCTTGAAAGACGACTCCTCTGTCGGGTCCAGGGCCATTTATTTCTTTGTCTGCTACAGCGACTGAACCTTTTGTTATATCATTTAAACCAGCAACCATTGAGAGGATTGTCGATTTTCCACAGCCTGAATGGCCAATAAGACAAACAAATTCAGATTCGGGTATTTGTAGATTAAAATCTTCTAAGACGACAAAGGGACCTTTTTTAGTTTCGTAAATTTTACTTAAATTCGATAGTTCTAAATAGCGATTTTTATCCATAATAAACCTCAGATGACAGCCGGCTCAATAGCCGGTAGTGGATAGCTAGAGCTATCGGTAGTGTCGTTTAATTGTTCTTTGCGTTTTTCTTCATTTAAGAAACCAATGACTTCAGCACGTAGTTTGCGGTATTGCTCATTATGATTGAGGGTTTTTTGATTACGTGGACGAGGGATATTGATATCGTAAGAAGGGCCGAGTGTGGCATTGGGACCTATGGTGATTGGAATGATTCGATCAGCCATATAGATGCCTTCATCAACATCATTGGTGATGAGCACAACGGTTTTTCCTGTAGATTTCCAGATATTGATGATCTGATCTTGTAGTACTGAACGAGTTAGAGCATCGAGGGCACTTAAGGGTTCATCCATGAGTAAGATATCGGGATCCATGGAAAGGGCCCGTGCTACAGAAACACGCTGGCGCATACCCCCTGAAAGTTCTTTCGGTTTTTGGTGGATCGCAGGTGTTAAGCTGACCATGTCCACATATTTTTCTATTAAAGCTTTGCGTTCGTGCTTTGGTTTATCTTTGTGGATTTGATTGACTGCTAAGCCGACATTGCCTTCGACGGATAACCAAGGAAGTAAAGAATAGTTTTGAAAGATGACGCCTCTGTCAGGAGCAGGGCCCGTAACGGCTTCACCCTTGCATCTTACTTCACCCTCACTGGGTTCCAAGAGTCCGCCCATGAGGTTGATAAGAGTAGATTTTCCCATGCCAGAAAAACCGACGATGGCGACAAATTCTCCTTCTTTAATCTGTAAATTTATGTCTTTAAGGATCTCGGCGCGATTTTCTTTTTCGCCAAAGTGTCTACTGACATTATTGAGTTCTAGAATATAGTCCATTATCAGCTCCTAATTAAGCGGCTACGTCGTCGTTGAAACTTACGAGTTTTTGGAAGATTGACATGATACGGTCGAGTACGGCACCAATGAAACCAATGATGAAGATACAGACGATGATATTGGCGAGAGATTCAACTTTATTATTTTGGTACTCTTGATCAATGTACCAACCCAGACCTCTTGAAGTAGCCAT
This sequence comes from Lentisphaera profundi, assembly GCF_028728065.1. Lineage (GTDB taxonomy): Bacteria > Verrucomicrobiota > Lentisphaeria > Lentisphaerales > Lentisphaeraceae > Lentisphaera > Lentisphaera profundi. Next base: position 936,871 of record NZ_CP117812.1, read on the forward strand.
CATTTCTGAAACGATCAGCACCATCCATCCCACACCTAGAGTGATGCGTAATCCTGTAAAAATATAAGGGATGGCAGAGGGGATGATAATTTTAAAAATACGGTCAAACCAGCTCAGCTTCAATACTTTGGCGACGTTCATATGATCGGGGTCTACAGAGCTTACACCAAGCGCGGTGTTAGATAATGTGGCCCACATCGCACAGAGTGCTACAGTGATCCCTGAGTGAAGAAAAGTATTCTTTACGATGTCGCCAGTGAGAGCATTATCACCGACGAAAATACCATCAATGATCTGAATAGTGATTAATACCCAGGCGAGGGGAGACACCGGACGGAAAGTTTGTATGAGTGGGTTAAGGGCAGTCATGATTGAAGGGCTAAGTCCACAAAGGATGCCAATGGGGATGGCAATGAAAGCCGCTAGGAAAAAGCCAAATAAAACAGTGATGATACTCAGTTTTATATAATCGACAATACTACCATTGGAGTTGTATTCTTTACCTTTAAAAATTTGTTTTTCAAAAGCATCGAGTTTCTTTTTGTTGGAACTTATTTTTTTCTCTAATTCAGCTTTTTTAGGATCATTTTGATAGATGAGGTCTTGTTGGTAGTATTTATCAATTTTCTCAATCTTTTTAATCAAAGCTAAAGCGGTGTTTTCACTGCTTTTATAGATACGAGCAAGGTTCCCTTCGTAAACAGCTACCCGGCGATTATTGATATTGGCTAGTTTAGATAAACTTTCATCAGAAAGTTTGGGTTTGCCATCTAAGTCCATTACCAGTTCTTTATTGTCGTCATAGACGAATTTTTTCATTGTCTTGAGTTGAGTCGTGAGAGTAGCTACAGATGCTTTTTTATCACCTTCAGCTTTTTCAACAATAGCTTGATTCACTTTTATCTCATTGCTGAGTTTGCTAAGATGTTTTCCGATAACACTTTTAAGAGAATTGATTTTAGAAGTAAGAACTTTTTTGGTTTCGCTCATGCTTGTTTGTTGACGTTGCTCAATAAGTCCAGCGAGTTCTTTTCGAAAGTTTTCGTTGGTGATAAATTCATCTTTGTTAAATTTTTCGGTTTTGTGAGTGGCCCACATGGCTTTGGCCTGACTTAATACGTAAGAGGGACCAGGTAATTGACCAACGGATGTTTTTATTTTGGTAGAGCTGTAACTCCATATCATAAAGAAAGATACTATTGCAGCTAGCGGTAGAGCTATTTGACGGAAGAGGTCTCCCATTTGTTCTTTTGGATCATCTCCAGTACATAATCGTACGATAGGAATGAACCAGGTGAGTCCTGTTAATTCAAAAAAATTGATGAGCTTTTGTTTCATGAGTATATCCTGCAAGTTTCCAATTGGTGGTGCCCCTCACAGAGGAGGGGCGGAATTTAATGATTAAGGAGCTTTGATTTCGAAGCTATCGATGTAGTCGTTAGGTTTTTTTCCGTCATAGACTTTGCCATCGATGAAGATGTCTTCCGTGGTAGCGGGCTTATAGCCCGTTTCACCATCTGCAGGAATTTCACTTTCTTCGATATTGCCTTCTTCTATGAGCAGCTTGGCGGCTTCCATATAGAGATTAGGTTTATAGATTTTTTCAGCAGTTTTTGTGTACCACTCGTCGCTTTGATCTTCTTTGAGTTGGCCCCAACGGCGCATTTGAGTTAAGAACCAAATACAATCTGAGTAGAAAGGGTAGGTAGCTTTGTAGCGAAAGAAGACGTTAAAATCAGGCATTTCTCTGCGATCACCACGTTCGTAAACAAATGTACCAGTCATAGAATTACGAAGAACTTTAGCTTCTGCACCTACGTAGTGAGATCTAGAGAGAATTTGTACAGCTTCTTCGCGGTTAGCTTCAGAAGCATCAAGCCATTTAGCTGCACGTATAAGTGCTTTGAGAACTGCGGTGTGAGTTTTTGGGTTTTTAGCGGCCCATTCTTCCGTTACACCAAAAACTTTTTCAGGGTTGTTTTTCCAGATTTCATAATTAGTGACAACTGGAACACCTAGTTGTTTACCATCTTTATCAGCAAATACGGCCTTCTGATTCCAGGGTTCACCTACACAGTAGCCCATAATTGCACGACTATTAAGGTAAGAAGGCATAAGTGGAGGAGCGTTAGGAGATATAACGACTTCAGCATCGGTATGACCTTTAGAGTCAGATGCGGTATAGAAGCCTGGGTGAATACCCGCAGCAGCTAGCCAGTATCTCAGCTCATAGTTATGAGTTGATACAGGGAAAACCATACCCATATTGAAAGGGCCATCCCAGTTTTCGAGTACTGGTTTCAGTGAATCTGCTTTGATAGGATGAATTGGTTTGCCATCGGCATCTTGAGGGATGTGTTCTTTCATTTGTTCCCAGACATCAGTTGCCATGGTGATAGCATTACCATTTAAATCCATACTGAATGCTGTTATTACATTGGCTTTTTGGCTGACGCCAACGGTGGCGCCAATAGGTTGACCTGCAAGCATGTGAGCGCCATCGAGTGCGCCTTTAATGACGTTATCCAGCAGTATAACCCAGTTTTTTTGAGCCGTTAGTTTTACATTGAGGCCTTCAGCTTCAAAAAAACCTTTTTCTTTAGCAATAACTAAAGAGGCACAATCAGTTAATTTAATGAAGCCGAAATGGAGATTAGTTTTTTCTACATCGAGAGGGATGGTGTTTTCATCGACGCTTTCTGCCATGCTTGTAACAGTGCAAAAGAGGAAAAAGCTAAGGATAGCTTTTTTGATTTTTGTTTTCATAGTCTTTCGTTCCTTTTTACGTTTATGTAATATAAATCATATAATTTACTATTTTGTAAGTGATTATAAAATATAAACCTATCTTTGAAATTCAAGTTAAGGACAGCTGTAAAGTAGTGTATTTTTTTATTGTGAGTATAAGAAGTTTATTATAAGTAGTTTATGTATATTTTAGTCCTTATTAATCTCAATCTAAACTACACTTATTAAATCAAGTATAATTCTGTTACTATGAAGGTTTTATAAATATTGATGAGTCAAAAACTTTCTTTTTGGGCACAAAAAAACCTCATCTACTTTTCAGTAAATGAGGTTTTTTATAGCTTTAACTTGATACTAAGAATTATACTTCTGGTAGAAATGTCTGAACTGACTATAGGTCATTTGTAGCAGGCGAGCTGCTTCGCTTTGATTGCCTGAAGCGTCTTCGTAAGCTTTGAGAATCAATTTTCGTTTGAAATTATCGACGCGATCGTCGAAACTGAGGCCAAAGCTATCGGCGCCAGAAATAATGGAGGGTAGTTCATGTTCTTCAATGAAGGGAGTATCACCAAAGAGATAGAGGCGTTCAACGATATTTTTTAGTTCTCGAATATTACCTGGCCAATAATAATCCATCATGACTTCTATTGTGCTAGCCCTGAATTTACGAGGCTGAAGTGAAGGCATTTCTTCGTGAAGTAGTTTTATAAAGTGGACGATCAAAGCTGGGATATCGTCTTTGCGTTGACGCAAAGCAGGAAGTTCAATTTCGGCAAAAGTGAGGCGATCATAGAGATCTCGGCGAAACAGTTTTTCTTCCATGAGTTCTTCTAAGTTTGCGTTGGTCGCAGAAATGAGGCGAACGTCAACCTTTATAGGTTTTGAACTGCCGACTCGTTCGAAAGTTTGGTATTCTACTGTACGTAGGATTTGTTCTTGGAAATTCATCGGCATAATTCCGATTTCATCCATGAATAAAGTTCCGCCATCGGCTTGTTCCATACGACCAATCCGAGTTTCGTTAGCACCAGTGAAAGCACCTTTTTCATGGCCGAACATTTCTGAAGCAATGAGCTTCTCTGTGAAAGCGGCACAATTAATGGTGACAAACTTTTCATTATCGCGTGAGCTAGATTCGTGAATGAACTTGGCCATTAGTTCTTTTCCTGTGCCACGTTCACCTCTGATGAGCAGTGGTCGAGGAACTCGAGCAAATTTTTCAGCTTTCGCTAAGACCGATTTCATGGCTTTTGATTGTGCTATACCTGCATACTTCATGACTGACTCCCTAAATAATTCCCTTTATATATAGAAAGATTTTCCAGCTCTGTCAAGGATATGAGGTTTTTCATTAAGTGATATGTTGAAAAACCTCAAGTTTTTGAGGGTAAGGAGGATAGATGATAGGTCGTCGGATCATTGTGTTAGCCTTAAGTGTTTTATTTATAGTTACTTATGCATTTTAGTGTGTTTTTTGGCACGCATTTCGTTTATGTTCTTAGCATCGAAACAATAAATAAACGAGGAATAAAAATGAATATCTTCAAAAGAATAAGCAACATCATGAGTAGTAAAATTGACGACCTCATTGCGGGCTATGAAGATCCTGAAGTGGCACTTGACGCTCTTATTCAGGAGATGGAAAAGGGGATTGCTGAACTGAGAACGAATGCGGCGAGTTGCATTAGTCAAAAAAAGATGACTGAGAAAAAATTAGCTACGGCTGAAGCAGAAGTAAGCAAGTGGCAAAAAAATGCTATTGCAGCACTAGAAAAAAGTAATGAAGATTTGGCGCGCAAAGCTCTAGAACGTAAAAAAAATTCAGAAGAAGAGCGCTTGGCTTTAAGTAGTCAACTGACGGAAGAATCAGCATTAGTAGCTAAAATCAAAACTCAACTTCACCAAGTTGAAGACAAAATCCAAGAGGCACGTCAAAAACGTGATACGCTAGTTATCAAAAAACGTGCGGCGGATGCTCGTAAAAAAATGGCTGAGACTTCTCAGGCCTTGGATACAGGTATTAGTTCTAGTACGGATTCAGTCCTTAATGGCTTTGCGGATTTCAACAAGTATGAAGAGAAAATTGAACGTGATGTGGCGATGTCAGAAGCGATGATGGAACTCAGTAAAGTTTCGGTGGATGATCTCGAAGAGCAGTTCAAAGAATTGCAGTCGGATGACGCGATAAGTGCCGAACTCGAAGCTCTAAAAGCTCAGCTTAAGAAAAAGAAGTAGGAAAGGGGAAGAAGGGGTCCACAGATTTCTCAGATTCGCACAGAACTGAGGATGAAGTGGGTATACGGAAAAAGGAGAGGACGGGTCCACAGATTTCTCAGATTAGCACAGATTTGAGAATGTAGTGGTGGTAATAAAAGGGGAGTAGGATGAATTATTCAGAACAAGATGATCCACTAACTTATCAAGTTATTGGAGCCGCATACAAAGTCCACGGTGAATTAGGTCATGGTTTTTTAGAGGCGGTATATCAAGATGCTTTGGAGCTTGAATTTTCAAAACAATTGATGCCTTACCAAAGAGAAGTGAAACTAGATATTTATTATAGTGGAGAGAAACTTAAGTCTTTTTATAGAGCAGATTTATATGTTTTGATAAAGTATTAGTAGAGTTGAAAGCGCTGACGAAATTAAGTGGTGCAGAAGAATCACAAGTCCTAAACTATTTAAAAGCGACAGGTCTTAAAAAAGCTTTGCTGATAAATTTCGGCTCAAGTTCAATACAAATAAAACGTTTTATTCTGTGATAATCTGAGAAATCTGTGGATGAAAAATTAAAGGAAAGGAAATATGAAGGGTTTTTTGTATGAGGGACAAAAGCAGCAAACTTTAGCAAAATTGGTCGTGCACCAAGGGAAAATAGCAGGTTTTTGGCTGCAGTGAGGGCAATCTTAAATAAAGTTCAAAAGCTCAGTGTTGATTTAGGTTTAGAACAAGTCATATTTAACAATTATTTATTAGGAGTGAGTGATGTCAGAAATTTTAGATTATGCGATGCGTCTGCATATATTCCCCTTTACGGCTTTATTGGTGCTGATGATACTTTTTTGGCTAAGTGTGATCATTGGTGCGGCGGATGTCACGCTCTTTGATTTTGATCTGGATGTGGACGTCGATGCGGATGTGGGTTTAGATGGTGACCTAAATGCCGACTCTCAGCCGGGCTTCTTTCGATCCATAGCCGATTTTCTGAACTTGGCAGAAGTGCCCTTTATGGTGATAGTCACTTTCTTTGTCTTGTTTTCTTGGGCAGGATTAGTGTATGTGGAATCGCTGGTGAATAGTTCAGGTGGTTCTTTTATACAATGGATAAGTTATTTGCCGATACTTTTTGGAGCTTTGATTGTGTCAAAGTATTTATCATCACCTTTTGGTAAGATTGTAAAGGTTTTGAATAATAACCCAGAAGATCAAGATAAAGCAGTGGGCAACATGGGAGTACTCTTACAAAATACAGATGAAGAACATGGCCGAGCGAGTATCGAAACAAAATCGGCGCCAATTGAAATACTTTGTTATACGGAGAATGAACAAATAAATAAAGGAGAGAGGATTTTAGTATTAAGCTGGAATGAGGGAAGGCGAAAATATTTAGTTACAAAATATTCATAAGATTAATTTATTAAAGTAAAAACAAAATAGGAGTGATTAATGGAATCATTATTAAATGTGTTTGTTGCCGCCGGCAACATTGTGGGTCTCATAGTTGTAGGTGTTATATTATTATTATTGGTAGGCTTCTTTTTTATGCTTGCCAGTTGGTTCAAAAAGGTTCCTCAAGGTAAGGCAATTATTCGTACGGGTTTAGGGAAGACAAAAGTTTCTTTCACAGGGATATATATTGTTCCCGTTGCTCATAGACTTGAGTTAATGGATATAGCCGTAAAAAAAATCGAAATTAATCGCCGTGCTTCAGATGGGCTGATTTGCAAAGATAACATGCGTGCCGATATCTCTGTAGTTTTCTTTGTACGAGTTAATAAAACTGAGCATGATGTACTTTCTGTTGCAAGTATGATTGGTGTAGATCGTGCTTCAGATCAAGAGGCTTTAGTGGATCTCTTTGATGCCAAATTCTCGGAAGCTTTAAAGACTGCGGGTAAGATGTTTGAATTTGAAGATCTTTATACTCAACGTCAAGAATTCAAAGATGAAATCATAAAAATCATTGGTACGGACCTCAATGGTTACAGTCTTGAAGATGCCGCGATTGATTACCTCGAACAAACACCGAAAGAAAGATTGAGTGCCGATAATATTCTCGACGTTGTCGGTCTTGAAAAGATTGCGACCATTACACGTGAGAGAAAGGTAAAAATTAATGAGCAAGAGCGTGAAGAAGAAAAAGCGATTACGCGTCAAAATGTAGATGCACGTGAAAAAATTCTCGATATGGAGAAAGAATTAGCCGAAGCCGAAGAGAAGCAGAAATTGGAGATTGCCAATATTGAAGCTCGTACTACAGCCGAAGCGGAAGTCGTCTCTCAGCAAGAATTAAAACGTTCGGAAGAAGCGCGTATTCGCACCGAAGAAGATGTGAAAGTTGCGGAAGAAAACAAAGATCGTCAGATCATTGTGGCACAGAAAAATAAAGAACGTACTGAAGCAGTTGAGCAAGAGCGTGTGATACGTGATCGTGATTTGGAAGCTACTGATCGTGAGCGTGTGGTGACTTTAGCGGAAATCGCAAAAGAAAAAGCAGTAGAAGTAGAGAAGAAAAATATCCAGGAAGTTATTCGCGAGCGTGTGACAGTTGAACGTGGCGTTGTGGAAGAAGAAGAGAAAATTAAAGATACCAAAGAGTTTGCAGAAGCTGAACGTCACAAAGGCGTGGAAATTACTAAGGCCGAAGAAGAAGGTCAAAGTACCATGATTCGTGAAGAAAAAGTGGCGACTGCACATAAAAGAGCCGCAGAAATTAAAGCTGAAGAAGAACTCATTGTAGAAGTTAAAGGTGCAGAGGCTCGCAAGAAGTCTGCAGAACTTTGGGCTGAACAAGAAGTTATTGAAGCTGAGGCGCGTTTTGAAGCAAGTACGAAAGATGCTGAAGCTAAGAAGAGATTAGCCGAGGGTGTGACCGCAGAAGAAGCTGCCTCCGGTTTAGCTGAAGCTAATGTAAAAACAGCAATGGCGGATGCTATTGAAAAAGAAGGTACTGCTGAAGCAACAGTCATTGGCCTCAAAGGCACAGAAGAAGCGAAAGCAACCGGTGCGATGTACACTGTAGAAGCGGAAGGTACTCATGCCAAAGCTGAAGCAATGAAAGCACTTGATGGCGTTGGTAAAGAACACGAAGAATTCAAACTCAGACTCAATAAAGAGAAAGAAGTTGAACTCGCAGGAATCCAAATCCAAGCAGATATTGCAGCAGCTCAAGCAAGTGTGCTTAAATCAGGTCTTGAAAATAGTAAGATCGAGATTGTTGGTGGCGATAGTATGTTCTTTGATAGCATGCTCAAATCTATTACAACGGCACGTCAAACTGACCAGCTTATTAATAAATCAGAAGTTCTCACTGATGTTAAAGAAACTTTCTTTAATGATGATAAGAGCTTCAAAGAAAATCTCGCAGGTTTTGTTGACAAATTTGGCGTGAGCTCAGAAGATTTAAGAAATCTTTCAGCAACTGCGCTTTTGACGAAGCTTTCTGCTCAGGCATCTGGCGGAGATAAAGGTTTACTTGATGGTCTCCTCAGTAAAGTAGAAGCGCTTGGAATGGGTTCTCAAAATGCTGGTAAATTCCTTAAATAAAAATGATTCTCGGAGAAGAAGTTAATCGACTTCTTCTTCGGATTTACTTAAGCTATCCATTTTCTATGTCTCACTCAGTTTAGAGTCATTCATGAGAGGTGTCGATAGTAGATGGATAGAATAAGTTTTTAGATATTTAGGGATCAATTAGAGAGGAGAGTTTATGTCAGAAGAAGATAATAAGGATCAGTTGGGAGGTGGAACCTACGAGCTTTTGAAGGGTCGTATCGATGCTCAAGTGAAAGAGCTCCAGAGTCGCATGGAGGGACTCAATGGCCAGCGTAAAGAAGTTTTTGGTTCGATAGCTACATCCTTAATTGGTAGTGATAAAGTAACAACGCAAAACAATTGTATCGCACAGGATTTTATCACTGTGGGGCAAACTTTCATTTTCGGGTACAATGTTACGCTAGGGCTCAAAAGTCAGACTGGACTGGAAGATGTATTTGCGATTTATAATTATGCAGAAGGGCGTTTTCACGCGCAGGATCTTAGCTTTATCCAGGATGAAGAATTTATAGCCAAGTTTAACGACCTCTATAAATATTATAAGAAAGCCCAGTTTGTTCGTTTCTCAGCTAGAGGTCATACACTTTATATGGTCTTTAGGATTGGAGATGCCATTGATGACCTCAAAGTCTTCAAGTGGACAATGAATGAAGGTCAAATTTCCTATGTAGATGACCGTAGTGTTCATGAATATAGTTACCCGGCACAACACGAATTCGAATGGAATCGAGCCACGCGTGATATGCATGTGGAAGGTGAGCACCCCCATATCTCTATTGATGATCGCGTCTTTGTGGAAACAGTCGGTGGTGACTTAACGATCAAGGTAGAAAATAATACTGGTGATGGAAGCGGCATTTATGAAGAAGATGTAGAAAACAAAGACCAAACCCTTGATGATGGAGATATTTCCTATTCAATTTTAGATAATCTAATTCTCTTGAAAATCCGTCCTTACCAAGAAAAAGAAGATCGTTATATTGTCTACAATGACAAACTCAAAGAAGCCGTACGAATTGACCGCATTAAAAACTCTTGTGTACTCTTGCCAGAAGGTCACGGGATCATATTTTCTAATGGATATTATTTACAGAATGGTGAATATAAACTTTTTGACCTAGATGTAAGTAATCTTAAGTTTGATCGCAAGCAGGCATCTCCCAATGGTGAAGACATGCTCTATGTTTTCTATAATCGTGAACAGGGGATTTATGTACTGCAGTTTTATAATTTAATTGATCAAAAAGTATCAACACCGATTATTTGTCATGGTTTCTCCATGTTTCCAGATGGTAAAATGATCTACTTTAAAGCGGAAGATGAACCACGTAAGCACCATACAATTCAGGTATGGCAAACTCCTTTTACTGCAGCAGATTTCATTGCTGAGGTAAGTGATGAACAAGCACAGAGTCAGATTTATAAGATCGGTAATAAAGAAGTCGTGAGTTGCATGGCCGAGTGTCAGGAAGTGATTAACTTACTTTCGCGTGGTGAGAGCTATTCGGATCTCTATGTCGACGTAGTGAAAAAATCGACTGATATTCTCGATGGTTATTTTTGGTTAAAAGAAGAGGGCGTTGGTCAACTTTCTGAGCCTCTAGATGGTATTCGAATTGCTTCAACTACGGCAATAGACGAATACGAAAAAGTGAAACGTCTGCGCAAAGAAACGGCTAAAGTAAGCAAAGAAGTTGCTGCAGAAGCGGAAGAACTCTTTCGTCAAATCCCCTACACCTCTTTTGATCATATCGACAAATTTGTCGCTAAACTCAGTGAGCTACGTCAGTTGCGTTCACATATCATAGAACTTAAAGATCGCCCCTATGCAGATATTGAATTTTGTGAGAAAATAGAACAAGAGATCATTGAGACTTCTGATAAAATTTCAGGGCGTTGCATTGATTTCCTTGCAGATGAAAAGTCACTCAATCCTTATCGTGAGCAAATTGAAGCTCACGAGGCGCAACTTGAGGTCTTCACAAAAGTAATGGAAGGCCGTGAGCTTCAAGAAAAGCTTGTTGAAACATCGAGTCAGTTAGAGATGTTGATTGAAACAGTATCGAACCTCAAGATTGATGATCCCACGCGTACAACGCTGGTCATTGACTCAATTTCTAGTGTCTTTACGATTCTTAATCAAACCAAGGGCAAGCTAAAAAATCGTATCAAAGATTTGATGTCAGTAGAAGGCAAAGCAGAATTTAATGCCCAGCTCAAGTTACTTAATCAGGGTGTGGTAAATTACCTTGATGTAGCGAATGAACCCGACTTAGTAGAAGAATACCTAACAAAAGCGATGGTTCAGCTCGAAGAGCTCGAGAGTCATTTTTCCGAATTTGATGAGTTTATTGTAGTACTTGCGGAAAAACGAGATGAGGTTCAGAATGCTTTTGAACAGCGTCGAATCTTTCTGACAGAAGAGCGCTCACGTAAAGCAGAAGCCTACATGGCTGCTGCTGACCGTATCCTGAAATCTATTGGCAATCGCATTAAAAACTTTAAAGAAGTGAAAGAAATTTCTTCTTATTTTGCCGCCGATATGATGGTGGATAAACTTCGTGACTTAGTGAATAAATTACGTGATGCGGGCGATTCCGTTCGTGCAGATGATCTTGAGAGTCGCCTCAAGAGCATGAGAGAAGAGGCTATTCGTCAGCTCAAAGATAAGAATGAACTCTACGTAGAAGGTGAAGATGCGGTACGTTTTGGTAAGCATGTTTTCTCGGTGAATAAGCAGGAGCTCAAGCTGACAATGGTTTCTCGTGAAGGAGATTTTTATTACCACTTGACGGGGACACGCTTTTTTGAAAAGGTGGAGTCCGATGAATTAGAACAGACTCGTGAAGTTTGGGCAATGCAAAGTGTTTCGGAAAATACTGAAGTTTACCGAGCGGAGTACTTGGTGAAATCCATTATTGATAGCTTAGACGAAAAGCAACTTGGCGAACTCCTTGCCATGACGCAAGAAGACTTGCTAGAATACATCCGTCAGTTTATGGCTCCTCGCTATGAGGATAATTATACCAAGGGTATTCACGATCACGATGCTTCCTTAATTCTCAGTCAGGTTTTACTACTGATGCGCGATATGGATTTGCTGAACTTCTCACCTCAAGTTCGTTCTAGCGCCCAGTTATTTTGGTTGAGCCTTGCAGAGGGTGAAGAGAAAATTCAATTCCTTAGCCGAATCAAAAATTTTGGTATCATGTATCAACTCTTTCCTGGGCGTAAACCTGGCCAAGATTTGATTGATGACCTCAGTAAAGCTTTTAGAGATTCTGCGGCGGTAGAACTCTGTGAAGATTCAGAGAATCTTCAGGTCATAAATTATCTTATTCGCGAACTCGGGCGTCATGATCATTTTATTATTTCGCATGCCGCGAGTCAACTTTATCACGCTTTTGAGGCTCACCTCAAATCGGCGCGCTTTAAGCTCAAGCTAGAAGAATCACTCGATGCCCAATTCGTGGGAAATATATCTCAACGTTTTGAAATCATTAGTGAATGGATGAAAGCGTTTATCGATTTACGTGGAGATGAATTTAATTCAACTTATCTCAATGAAGCGGCTTTGATTTTTGCGGCACAGAGCTTCAATCCCCTGCATGTCATTCAGGCGGAAATGGAGAAAGAAATCTCTGGCATGGTGGGTTCACATAGCTTACTGAAAGAAGGTGGAGTTTACAGCTTGGACTACCAAGATTTTTCTCATCGTTTGGAAGAATTTCTTAATGTTACGGCACCAAAATATCGTCGTTATGTTGACCTCAAGCACGAACTCAGTGAAGGCCAAAAATCCTTTATGCGTTTGCATGAATTTAAAGCTCGTGTTTTAAGTTCTTTTGTGCGCAATCGTTTAATTAACGAAGTTTACCTACCGATGGTGGGAGACAACTTAGCTAAGCAAATGGGTACATTAGGCGAAAATAAACGTACTGACCTGATGGGTATGTTATTATTGATTTCTCCTCCGGGTTACGGTAAAACAACACTGATGGAATATATCGCTTCTTGTTTGGGTTTAGTGTTTATGAAAATCAATGCACCGGCTATTGGCCATGCAGTGACTTCACTTGATCCTGCCGAAGCGCCCAATGCCTCCGCTGCCGAAGAACTCAAAAAGCTCAATCTTGCTTTTGAGATGGGTGATAATGTGATGATCTATCTCGATGATATTCAGCATTCTAATCCCGAATTACTGCAGAAGTTTATTTCTCTTTGTGATGGCCAGAGAAAAATTGAAGGTGTTTATAAAGGACAACCGAAAACTTATGATTTACGTGGACGTAAAGTCTGTGTAATTATGGCGGGTAATCCCTATAATGAATCGGGTGATAAATTCCAGATTCCAGACATGCTATCCAATCGTGCCGACACCTATAATTTGGGTGATATAATCGGCGATACTAAAGAGGCCTTTTATTCTTCTTACTTAGAAAACTCCATGACTTCCAATCCAAGTCTTGCGAAGCTCGCAACCGCAGGTCGTAAAGACGTAGAAGGCTTTATTGCTGCCGCAGAAAAAGGTTCGATTCAAGGGCTTGATATAGAAGGTGATTTCTCATCTGCCGATATGAATGATATTGTTGAAGTTCTAAAGAAACTACTCGTGGTTCGCGATGCGATTGCCGCCGTGAATTTAGAATATATTCGTTCCGCCTCGGTGCAAGATGATTACCGTACCGAGCCAAGTTTTAAGCTTCAGGGTTCTTATCGAAATATGAATAAGATCACTGAAAAAATCTTGCCGATTATGAATGAAAAAGAGTTAGATACTCTGATTCAAAGTCATTACGCCAATGAGTCTCAGACCCTTACGGGTGATGCCGAATTCAACTTACTGAAATTCCGTGAATTGACGGATCATTTAAGTGATGAAGATGTAGAACGGATTGGCGATATTCGCAAAACTTTTGGGCGCAATCAACTCTTTGCGAATGCAGATGAAAGTGATCCAGTTTCTCAAGTTGTAGTTCAGTTAGGTCAATTTTCAGAAAAACTAAGTCAGATTAGTGAAGTGATTGCGGCGGCTTCCGCAAAATCAGGAAAAAGCTCAGGCTTTAGTTTAGATGACGAAACGATGGCTAAACTCACAAGTCTTTTCTATCCCGATGAGAAAGATAAGCGTGATCGTCATGTGGTGATTCCAGGTAAAGTGGAAATTGTCAATAATGTCCCAGACTTTTTTTCACACATCCTCAAGGATCAATTTGAGGTGATGAAAAACTGGATTAAGCCACTGATGGCCGATAATATGACTGAGCGTGATGATATTTCTGATCTTAAGAACTCAATGCTTGATTTGTCAGCGAATTATCAGCAGCTCTTAGAACGCATGGGTAAGGAAGATTAAGCAAGCTTAATAAGGCGGAGGGGGGAAGTATGAAATATATAATGAAGGAAAAGTTTTTTTCTTTAGGCGATAACTATGAAATTAAAACTGAAAAAGAAAAATTAGCTTATGTCGTGAAAGGCAAAGCCTTTAGTTTCGGTAATAAACTCAAGGTCTGTGATGCCAATGATCGAGATCTGGCTTTTATTGAGCAGAAAGTTTTATCAATGATGCCTCGTTATCGTCTCTATAAAGGCGAGCTTTTATTTGCCGAGATTCAGCAAAAAATCTCATGGTTTAAAAAGACCTTTATTTTAGATGTGCCAGGGCCTAATGACTACACGATAAAGGGTGACTTTTGGAATCATAAGTACGAATTTTTCCGCAAGGGCAAAGTTGTTGCAGAAGTGAATAAGAAAATGTTTACTTGGTCGGGGACTTATGGGATAGATGTGATTGATGGCGAAGATGATTTAGCAATTATCTCCACGGCAATTATTATTGATTTATGTATGAGTGATAATAATGCGAGTGCCAACTATTAGGAATAGCTTACGGTTCTTGTGGAGATCTTGAATGCCAGGGGGATTTCTCATATTATTGAATAAGAAATCCCTCGACTTTCAATTCACAATGCTTAAGTCCAACATTTAGTGAATATGATTTTCAAAAAGAAAGACGAACTCGTGAGAGTTCGTCTTTTTTTTAAGGGCCTACAAGTTTAAAACAGAGCTGCTTTGTTAATGTATCTTGAGCATCAATAGCTTTACGACACAGTAAAGTTTCTCCGTTATGATTATAGTAGTTGAGTTGATTGAACTTACAGAAATCTATAAAAGCGTCACAATGAAAATCTTGATCACAATTAATGACGGCCCAGAAATTTTTAAGAGAGTGTTCTACGTTTTTAAGGTTTTTACCTAAATATTTAAAAGAATACTTATTAGCTATTTTTTTGAGCTGAGGTGCTGCGCCCACAATGCTAACGTCCATGCCTTGTTTAAATGCTTTTTTGAGAATTGCTTTACCGCGTTTTGTGAAGCTGCCAAGTATGAGTATCTTTTTCATAATAGTATATTCCTCTTAGTTTTAAGTGCTCTAAGAAATTAACAGCAAAACATGATTAAAAACAAATGTTTTCCAAAATAATTTTAAACTTATTTATATATTTATACAAAAAAATATAGCGCGGTAGTAGGGCAGTGTGGGTGGGGAGGAATTAAGAGCAATTTTTACAGCTAAAGACTTGCGTAAAAATCTTGGATTGCCAAGGAGATTTCTTTATTGCTTGAATAGAGGACGCCCTGGTGATTCATAAAAGTCGAGTCTGGGCGATTGAGGTCGAGTTTGTCACCATGAATATTAGTGGCTGGCTTATTGGCTTCGTGAAAGAGGCAGGCACTAGCAGAAAAATCCCAGAGGCTTCCGCCGCCTAGTTTTTTCTTGGGTAGTTTGAAATAGCAAGCAAACGGTGATGAGAGTGTCCACATGGCATTCATTGCTCCGCCACCATGACGGATAAGTTCGACTTTTTGACAGCCCATTTCCTCACTCATCTTTTGAATGAATGCTTGGTATTGAGCAAAGAACTCGTTCTCGTAAAAACTGCGATCACAAATGAAATAAAAGATATTTTCTTTAGATGAATCTGAGGGAGACCAAGCTTCGCGGTTTTTATAGAGTCCTAAACCTTTGACGGCATGATAGAGGTCATTTTTTAGAGGATCATAGATGACGCCGATTTGTGGAGTACCATCTTTTTTGACAAGGGCAATTGAGACAGCATAACCATGTACTCCTTCAATGAAAGGCAGGGTTCCATCTAGAGGATCAATACACCATAAATAATCTTTCTCAAAGCGTTTGCGATCATCGCAAGTTTCTTCAGCTAAAAGTGCTAGATCAAACTGACATAAACTCGGTTTGAGATGATTAATAATGACTTCTTGTGCTTTCAGGTCAAGCTCAGTGAAAACTTCGGACGCTTTGGAACTTGCCCCGGATTTGAAATGATGAGTGAGAGCTTTGTGGTCGCAAGCTTGGATGAGTTTGCCGGCTAGTAAAGCGGCTTCAATAGCGAGCTCGCTTAAGTCTTTGAGCTGAGTTGAATTTAAAATCATAAAGACTGCTCCAGATCTTTGATGACTTCTCGGCAGATTCTTTCGCTATAGGAGTTTATTTTCCAATGGCCAGGACTCCAGCCTTTAAGGAAGCGATGGAAATCTGCCCAAGCATAGGGGTAGAGTCTTCTCCAATCTTGCTCCAAGTCGTCGCAATTGATTTGCGGATGAGTCTTTTGCGTGGCCTTGCGAAGTTCGCAAAAATAGTAATCCAAAATATCTTGTTCTTGGCTCTCGCATTGCTCTTCATTGAGACAGCTCCCAACAAAATAGGCGAGGTCTTTGATGCCACAGCCCTTGCCGATATATTGAAAATCAACCGCAGCAACTTTCCTTGAGTCCTCTGAAAAGCAAAAATTGGCGAGTTTGGCATCCCCATGGACGAGTGTTTGGAAAGGGGAAGCTTTGAGTTCGAGATCAATAGCGCTAGCCGCTTTTTTAAGAGCGAGATCATCTAAGGCCTCAAGTTCTTGTGGACGAGTTTCTAAATGCCAGTAGCAGCCACTCTCCCAAAGTCCATCAATTGGAGTGTTGAGGAACGTGGCATGAAAATTGGCGAGCCAAGATAAACAAGCGTTGAAAGCTTTTTGATTTATATTAGTCAAACGTGCAGGGAAGCCGTAGGCATCCATGTCTTGCAAGATAATTAAAAAATCATTGTCACTTTGTTCAGCAGAGATCAAAGAAGGTACCGTGCATGAATCATTGCATTTGGAACTAAAATTTTTATACCAATTTAACTCAATCTGATATGATCGGAGTTTACGCAGATGTGAGATGTCGCTATTCCATCCACGGGGATGATTGCTGATGCTGGGAGGATTGACGTGTTTGACAATGGTTGAGGGGTATTCACTGCCTTCTAAGTTAATGCGTAAAATTTGTCCGTAGCCACTCCAAAGATTTTGAATAACTTGGCTAGATGAAATGGATCCTAGGCCAATAAGCCTAAGGATCCGATCATGTAAATTTTGACTGAGCATTAAATTATAAACTCATTGCCTAGCTTATTGTTTAGTGATAAGAACCGATCCACTTTTGTCAGGCATAGGTACTGGAAGCTCAGGCTTATCAGCGAAAAAATCATCGACAGCTTTTCTAGCACCAATCCATGCATTGTAATCGTGAATAAGGATAATGCCTTGCTTTGACATGCGTTCGTAAAAGTATTTTAAGCCTTCGAAAGTGGGCTCATATAAATCGGCATCAAGATGCACAAAGGCAAATTTTTGCTCGGGGAAATCGGCTGGTAGGCTATCGGGGAAATAACCTTTGTGGAATTGAACATTATCATTTTGAGGAGCGATATGCTCACGAACTTTCTCCATAGAGGTATCAGAAAATTTACTGCCCTTAGTTTTGAAGTTCGTGTGTCCTGCTTCGGCACTTACGCTACGATCAGTGAAACCTTCAAAAGTATCAAAAAGATGGAAAGGACGTTCAGGCATGTAATTGTGAATGAGTTTAGAAGTATTGCCTTTGTAAACACCGAGTTCAGCCATACTACCTTCAATGTCTCTGTCAATCAGAGTGCGTAGCAATAAAGTGATCATATCTCTACGAGTATTATCCCAAGCTTCGAGGTTGTTGATAGTACGTTTTACAGACGAATTTTTAGGATAAAAACCACCAGTCTCTTGCTGGAGATCACGGTTGGTCCAGCGCGACTTAGGGTTGATGTCCATTTGTCCCTGCATGAAGAAGGAAGTGTTTTGAAAAATGGGGGTAAACTTCTTTAAAATTGACTTAGCTAGTTTCATCCGAATCCTATAGTTTAAACGTCTTTCTTCACCTTAGCAGAAGGTCACTTGCTTCGCAAGTGCCTTTCGTGTCTTGAGGGTTTTTTTTTGACTAAGAAATGGAACACTAGCAATCGAATATGAAGACATATATGAGCTGAGGAATTCGAAGCTGAATGGCGAATTATTTTCTCATGAATTTATTCGACTTAGCGGCCTTTACTTAGAGAGTCTAAGTAAAGGGCCTTGTTCCGAGTAGGAATAGGCTGATATCGACCCTTTCAGTTGTAATGAAAGCTGTCAGAGAAGAAGACTCTTAAGTCTTACCAACTGCCAGAGGAACCGCCACCGGAGAAGCCACCACCGCCACCGCCCCAGCCACCGCCGCCACCGGAGAAGCCACCACCGCCACCGCCGAGTCCACTGCCCATGATGAAAAGGCCACCACGGCCACCGCGTCCACGGGAGAAGAAGTTAAGAATAAACATGATGATGACGATAATAAATATCACATAGTCAGAAGCAGATTTTTTCTTTTTACGAGCAGCTTTAACTGTAGTGTTAATTTTACCTCCCGAAACTTTTGCACAGTTGGCAATGATCATTACGGTACCGCCGAAGTAGTCTCCTGTACGGAAATAGGGAGGGAGAGCACGTAGGAAGTCACCGGCTTTAGCATCGGGGATATCACCCTCTAGATTTCTTCCGACTTCTAGGCGAGTTTTGCGATCATTTTTAGAGATAATAAAGAGTAAATCAGATTTATAGTCTTGATTATTAGCCCATTCATCGACCACTCTGATTGAATAGGTCTCAATCTCTTCGCCCTCTAAACTTTTGATAGTGAGGATGGTCATCGTCACTTTGGCAGATTGGTTGTACTGCTTTAAGAAGACTGCCAGCTGCTGTTCTTCCGCTTGAGAGAAAAGTTGAGCTTGATCAATGATGTGTGAGTTTAATTTAGGTTTATTGGGAATTGCGGGTATAGCAAAAACAAAATTGCTTAAACTAAAAAGTAATAAAACAAAAAAATTAATCTTCATGAATGATCTCGTTAGGTAGTTCATTGACATCATCAGATTGATAGGGGAAGTGCACTTTGAGCTTTTCGCCAATCATATTGATACCCTCTGAGAGGCCTTCAGTATAGGCATTATTTTTGAAATTATCAGTCATGTGTTTGATGACATCATCCCAAAAATCACCTTCGACAATGGTGTTGATTCCTTCATCACCAATAACCGCTAGCTTGTGATCTTGATAAGAGAGCATGATAAGTACAGCATTGCGCTGTGCGGTCTTATAAAGTCCTTTCTTATTAAAGATTTCTTGAGCATAATGATAGATATCTTTTTTACACTTTTTACATATATAGAGGACGACTTCTCCGGAGGTGTTTTTTTCAGCAAGAGAAATTGAATCGGAGATTTGAGTTTGCTGTTCTTTAGATAAAAAACTCATGTGGCGAAATCAACTTTAGGAACTTCTTTGTCTGCGGGGTTTTCAATTTCAAAGAAATCGCGTTTTTCATAGCCCTGCATATTGGCAACAATAGATTTAAACATTTGTCTAATGGCGGTATTATATAATTTAACCGCGCCGTTATAGCGAGTTCTTGCGACTGCAATGCGATTTTCGGTTCCTGTGAGTTCATCTTGTAGTCTAATAAAGTTTTGATTAGCCTTCAGGTCAGGGTAGCGTTCAACGACAACTAAAAGTTTGCTAAGGGCGCTATCCATCATCGATGCAGCCATAGATTTTTGCTTCACAGTTTTGGCACTACCAATCTTGGCTCGTGCCTCAGCAATGCCGATAAAAATATCTTTTTCATGCTTAGCGTAGCCTTTTACTGTATTGACTAAATTGGGCATGAGGTCAGCACGTCGCTTGAGCATGTTATCAATTTCAGAGAGTTGTGTATCACAAGCAACATCAAGTTTCACTAAGGTGTTGTGAGACGTCCAGTAAGTAAGTCCTAAAATCCCAAGAATAAGTAGGGGGGTGACAAAGCAGGCGATGATAATAATTTTTTTCATTTTAATTCCCTCATTTAGTTTTCTGAATTGTACTCCACTTCTAGTACTTTTCTATAGTAATTAAGGACTTTGGCAAAGTGAAATTAAAAAGTGAAGCCCAAGCGCAGGAAGTAACGCGTATCATCTTTTGAACGACTATCATTAGGGTGACTGACATACTCTTGGTCCATGCCCATGTTTAAGCTGAGTTTTAGTGTGTCATCCATTGTAAAAGGTATTTCATATCCACTTTCTTGATTAATGATGAAGCGGTCGAAGTCTTCGATAGAAGGATTGTAACGCACTTTGCTGTAAAGAGATCCCCAAAACTTAGATTTACGTTTGAAATCAAGTTCCATTTCTAGGCCATGGCCCGTATTCGTTTTTTCGTCTTCTTTCTGGTAGTCTTCATGGCGCATAGCGAGGCCGAGGCGACTCCGCAAAGTGTGACGATCATCATCTAGGATATAATAGCCGAAGCCTCCAGCTAAATCATAGCGATTTTGAATGTCTTCAAAGCGATCTTTTTCCCATCGTGAACGGATGTAAAGTGAGCTAGGATCATTGAGGGCTTTGGGGTGTTCGTAATCTGAGCCTAATACATACTCTTCTTCATTGTTGACCTTATTGTTTTCGCCGATGACAAAAGCGCCATAGTTCAAGAGTTTGACACCGTCTTTTTCCCAGCCAACTGAGCCACCGCCGCGGTAGTGTTCTTTATCGGAATTACCGGTTTGTTTAGCAAGATTGAGGTAAAGTTTGTATTCCCATGGACTGACGGGGCGAAGGTAGGAGGGGTGATTTTCTCCGACTTCCCACAAAGATAGGACTTCTTGAGTTTTTATCGAATCTAGGTCGGAGTGGATGAAGACAGATTCTTGTTTTAAGAGCTCATCTTTTGAAGGGATAATTTCGGATTCTTCAATTGTATAAGAAATATGGCCTAAGGTCGTGTCGTTATCGTTATATTCGATATTTTTGATTTCGTGAGTATCATAGGAATCGACATGGACTAAGGGGATGACAATGATGCCAGCAAACTTAGTCTCTATTGTGACTTGATCTTTATAGACTTTTTTAATAGTTCCAAAAACGCGGGAACCATCAGTTAATCGAATAATATCTGCAGATAAATTGAAACTAATAAATAAACAAAGAAGGTAATAGAACCTTCGATTCATTAGAAGTTAAGAATCAATTTCAAGTAGTATGTATCATCCTCTTTTTCACTTTCATCAGAAGGCTTACTTGTATATTCACGATTGAATCCGACTTTCAAACTCAAGGTCATAGTTTCCGATAACTTATAGGGTAATTCATGGCTGACATCAAAGAAATAAATATAATCTTCTTGTGGGTCTTCCAATACGGGAGCTAAATGATATTCAGCCTTAAATGTACCTTAAGAACCGAAGTTGTTGATAAATAAGGCTTGGAAATAACCTGCTAGCTTTTCGTTATCGGCACTGTCATCTTCACGGTATCTTTCAATCCTTTCCGCGATACCGACACGAGCTCTAAGTGTCATGTCATTGGGATCTCTGAAAAAGTAATGACTCAAACCAACCGCAAAGGTGTGTCGGGCCTCTAAATCGTCAAAACGATCTTTTTCCCAGCGGTAACGAGAGTACCAAGCTTGCATGTGGTCCAGTGTTAAGGGGCTTTCGTAATCGACTCCAGCGGTATAGGCTTCATCGGTATTATCTCCATTTTTAGCCCCTAGATCAAATGAAGCGAAGGCTTTAAAGACAGTTCCATCTTTTTCGTATCGTGTTTTGAATCCACCATCATAATCATCTTCCTCGGTATTACCTGTTTCGCGAACGAAATCTAAGTCGATACTGTGTTTCCATAGTTTCACAGGCTTGATGTAATCGGGGTGATGGCTTCCCAGTGGCCAAAGATTTTTAAAATCTTCAGTGGTTACGATAGGCTCAAATGGGTCGATTTTACTTGTTTCTGTTTCTTTTTCAGGAGCTGTGTCTGATTTTTTGAAATCGGCTTCAGTAACTTGTTTCTTGGGTTTGATCAGAGCTTGGCCATCGGTGTATTCAACTAAGCCTACCACGGTTTTTCTCTGACCGTACTCGAGGTTGGCTTCTTTATCTGTTTTAAAGGACGTAACTTTACTCAGTTTAATGATTATTTCTCCAGCGAAATCAGTTTGAAGAGTAATGTCTCCCTTCGTTATTTTGGTGATTTTACCAGGTAATGTGGCTCCATTTTTTAAAACAACCTCACCTGCAATTGTGTAAGAGAGTGTGAGAAAAAGCAATAAGCTGAATTTGAGAAAGTTTGTTATTGGCATGACCTATCCGAAAAGTGATTAAGTTATAAGAATCTCGAACAGTAGTTCACAAGTATGGATTAGGCAAGAAAAATTGGTAAAAATTTCTACTGAAACAAACGATAAAGAGCCGGCCAAATGAGCGCCAAGTCATATTGGTAATTTGGCGCTTGTCTGCGAGAACTAATTAAAATATGAATGAAGGCGAGAGAGAATCCGTAGGACTCGGATAAAAAAGATACTATGATTAGAAGGAGGCAGGCAGAGGTGACGATGGTTCCAATATTAGTATAGTGGTTAGCGAGTGTTTTGATGCGATGTTTTTTATCGCCCGCGCTATCGTGAATATCGCAACAAACGACGTTGATGAAAGCAAGAGCGAAACATAAGAAAAAGTAAGATGGCTTAAATGAACTTTGAGGAAGGACCGCAGTGATAAGTGCCCAGGAAAGTGCGATGCTAAATTCTTTTGCGAGATAAATTTCTTTAAGACGCTTTTGGGTGAATAGTAGGCGAGGACTGAGGTATAAAAAAGTGGGACTTGCTGCGATAATCAAAATTAACCATTGCTGCGAATTTAATGCGTTTGAAAATAGTAAGCAAAATAAGAGTGAAAGGATACAGAGGCACTGAATAAGTTTTTTGTGGCTATTTAAGAATTTTAAACGCTCAGGATGATTGAAACTATCTTCAGGAGAACTTTGATAAACGCGTTCGAAATTGTAGGTAAAAAAACAAGCACAATAAATGAAGAAAAAAACGGGCCATTTTATATCGTGACTGATGAGGCCATAAAGACTAGTCGCAATGCAGGTGATTTGACTGGTGTGAAAGAAGATGTCTTTGGTTTTTTTGAGAAGCACTTAAGTGATTTTATTGAGGATTTGTTCTTTATCAAAACCTTCAATTTGGAGGAGGGCCGCCCTGTCGAGAATAGTACGGAACTCAGGGCCAGGTTTAATCGCAAGCTTGTGCAGATCCCCTCCATTAACAAGAGGCGATTTTATAGAGTCGATGATTTTATCAAGATGAGTCAAAGTTTTATCGAGTGAACTGGGACGTGAGTTGTGAATCATTACATTATCGGCGTAATTAATCAAGCGTTGAGCGTTATCTCCGCAAGCTTTGATTAGCTGATAAGATTTCTCCAATGAAAAATCCTCGCTCATGAGGTAGGGCAGGTGGCTGACCAGTTGAGTCGAAAAACGGATAATTAAACGACTGAGTTTATATTCACGACAAGCTTTATCGACTTGCTCGGGGTCATTTAGGGGGCGCATGAGTGAAGCGAAATAAGTCTCTATATCAAATTTAGAGGCGCGTCCGACTTCCTGCCACCAAGCTGAACTAGAATTACTCTCGGAGCGTTTTGGGAAAAGAAGATCGAGGATGCCCATGCTGTGTAAACAAGCTAAAAACTCTGCGCCGTGAGCTTGTGCTTTTTTGAATTCATCACTAATGCGTTCAACAGAGACGTGCTCACGTATCTGTGGGGCGAGTGCTTTGGCGGCAATGAGTAGGTCAGGATCAATGTCCATGTGAAGGCGAGAAGCAAAGCGTGCGGCTCGAATGATACGAAGATAATCTTCGCAAAAGCGTTCTTTGGCAATGCCGACAGTTTTTAAAATTCTATTCTGTAAATCTACTTGACCATCGTAGGGGTCAATGAGTTTATCATTGAGCATGGCAATAGCATTGATCGTAAAATCACGGCGAGATAGATCTTCTTCAATAGTTTTAGAAAAACTCACAGAAGCATTGCGACCATCGCAAGAAATATCTTCACGAAAAGTCGTATGCTCGTAAGGCTTGCCATCAATCAAGACCGTGACCGTACCATGTTCAATGCCAGTATCAAAAGTTTTGTAGCCAAGCTTATTACAGAGGACTTTGAAGGGGTGAGGGTGAATAGCGGAGGCAATATCGACATCAAAGACCTCAACGCCTAAGAGCTGGTCGCGAACAGCGCCTCCAACAATATAAATTTCCTCATCAAAAATTTTACAGAAGTCAGGATACATTTATGAGTCCTCCAAAGTAAAAACACAGAATTCGGAAAAGAAGTTTTTATTCATAGACTTAAGGACATGCCCACCACCAGCACTGACATTTGTGATACGAAAATCTTCTTTATTGCACATGGAATAGAAGTCGCGGATAGAGCCTAAATGAATATTGGGAGTGTTATACCAATCATAGGGCAAGTGCTTAGTGTTGGGCATCATGCCTTTCAGTGTGATTTGAAGGCGTGATTTCCAATAAGCTAAATTATGAACAGAGACAATGACTTTTTTACCAACTCGCATGGCTTCTCGAATGAGCTTATCGGGATTGTGTACTTGTTGCATAGTTTGACTGATAATAACAAAATCAAAGCTTTTATCTTTAAAAAAACTCATGCCTTCTTCGAGATCTAGTTGCAAGACGGGGACGGCATTGGCGATACAGTCAATCACTTCTTGCTGGCTCATGTCAATTCCTTGTGCGGTACATTGCTTTTCTACCATGAGATATTTAAGAAGTTTTCCCTGGCCACAGCCAAGATCAAGGACTCGTGTATTTGATTCTACGAGAGAGGTGATGAGCGAGAAATTGGCGTCTTGAAGTTGCTTATGCATTTGCTAGTCCTTCTTGTTGTTGTTCAAGAAAGTTACTGATAATGGGAGCTAAGATATCCACTTCAAGTAAAAAGGCATCGTGGCCAGCATCACTTTTTATATTGCAGTACGTGGCGGTTCTATGGTTTTCTGCTAAGGCATTAACAATTTCGACGGATTGATAAGGGGGGAATAGCCAATCACTCGAAAATGAGACGATACAAAATTGGCAGAGCGTTTTCGCTAAAGCTTGAGCTAAACAATTGTTTTCACTTTCTTCACTGAGATTAAAGTAATCCATTGAACGAGTTATATAGAGGTAGGAATTGGCATCAAAACGGTTGACGAATTGTCTGCCTTGATAATTCAGGTAACTCTCAACTTGGAAGTTATGGGTAAATTTATAATTGACATCATCCATTTCTTGAAGTTTACGACCAAATTTATTCTGCATCGCAGCATCGGAAAGATAAGTCATGTGGGCAATCATGCGGGCGATCGAGAGGCCTTTTTCAGGTTGACTTCCCTGGGGGTAATTACCATCATCGAAATGTTCATCTTTAATGATGGATTCGCGTCCAACCCAGTTGAAGCCAATGCTCAGAGGTGAGCATTGAGCTGCCGTAGCAATGGGAAGGCAGGCGTGGACTTTCTCAGGATAAGTCACTGCCCATTGTAGTGCTTGCATACCACCGAGTGAACCTCCTGTGACAGCTAACCACTTGTCAATAGTAAGGTGTTGCATAAGTTCATGTTGGACATTGACCATGTCATAAATAGTCGTCATCGGGAAATCGAGATTGTATGGCTGTTTTGTCTCTGGGGAAATAGATTGAGGTCCAGTGGTGCCATAGCAAGAACTCAGGATATTACTACAAACAATGAAGTACTTATTGGTGTCAAAACTCTTTCCAGGACCAATCATTTCGTCCCACCAGCCAGGCTTGCGCTCATCCTCTGAATGACGACCAGCGGCGTGCGCAGATCCCGTTAAGGCATGACAAATGAGGATGGCATTATTTTTCTTGGTATTGAGTTGCCCATAAGTTTCAAAGCATACATTAACTTCGCTGAGGGTTTTACCGCAGCGAAGTTTGAATGGCTTCTCTGGAGAAGCAAAGCTGAAAAACTGTTCTTTGACGAGCATTTTAGCTAGAGGTGCTTGGGGCACAGCCTTGTGCTTTCGTTGTTTTTGGATTTAAAATTGATGGGTTATCATCAATAGAAAACTTTTTAGAGGAAACTTCATCATCTTCAATTTGGAAAGCTTCTTCGTTTTCAATTTCAAAACCAGCATCCTTAATGAGGCGGAAAACTTTATTTTTGCGATCACCGCGAGTGACTAAGTAGCCTTCAACAAAGACTGAGTTGGCGGCGTAGAGTGCCAAACTTTGTAAACCACGTAAATGACCTTCGCGACCACCACCCATACGGATTTCTGCTTTTGGATTGAGGAAACGGAATAAGCAGAGGATACGAACGCAGCGGATAGGATCGAGTTGATCGAAGTCATAGACACGATTGCCTTCAACTGGAACTAAAAAGTTGATCGGTATAGAGGGGACAGCAAGTCGACGTACTTCGAATACGACATCGACAACATCATTATCACTTTCGCCCATGCCAGCAATCATGCCCGAGCAGTTTTCGAGGCCTGCTTGACGAGAGTTACGGAGAGTATCAAGGCGGTCTTGATAAGTGTGCGTCGTTACCACTTCTGGAGTGTGAGATTCTGAAGTATTGAGGTTGTGATTAAGGCGATCAAGGCCAGCTTCTTTGAGTTTTTTAGCTTGTTCGTATTCGACAAAGCCAGCGGAAAGGCAAGTTTTGATGCCGACTTCGTCGCGGATGCGGCCAATGATATTGGCGAATTGATCAGTGCGCTTGTCGTTGAGTCCCGTTCCAGAAGAAACCATGCAGTAACGATAAACACCACGTTCTTTAGCTTGACGAGCTTCTTCTACAATTTCGTCTTCAGGCTTAAGCGCGTATTTATTGACGGGGAGATCCGAATCTTTTGATTGACCACAATAACCACAATCTTCAGGGCAAAGGCCATTTTGAACATTGTTGATTTGGTGGATTTTAACTTTTTTACCAAAAGTTTTCATGCGAACATCACCTGCAGCAGAGGCGAGTTTCAAGAGGTCAATTTCTGGTGAGGCGAGTATTTCTAAGCACTCTTCACGAGAAAAATCTTCGTTTGCAAGAGCTTTATCAGTCCATGCTTGGTATTTATTTGACTCAGAAGTCATCGTTTATTCCTAATGATTTTATATTTATCCATGCGAAATACTGGACGAGACCAGCCTTCCTTACGTGTTTTTACTCCAGTCATGGCGATTTCCTGCTCATACAAAGTGTGCAGGTTTTCAACCTTGCCGATTACATAACAAAGAGGATAATACTCTTTGTCAATTTTTACAGCCAAAGCGAAATCAACTATTTGTCTATCTTCATTTCTCACGGGCATGATGATACCTTTAATTCCTACTTGTCCTTGTTTAATAAGGAGCTCATCTTCTTCAATACTGCCTAGCTTTGCAATAATTTCTTCTGTTGCTTGAACTTCGAATTCATCGCGGCTGATATCATTTGCGGCATTATTGACAATTTCGATTTTTTCTTCGCCACGAAGAATTGCTTCATTCTTTTCATAGATTTCTTTTTCAGCTTGATTGATGTCTTTTATTTTAGCGGAATTACTATCTTGGAGTTTAGCTAGTTTTTCCTCAAGTTCTTTGCGTTCTTTTTCGGCTTTTTCAATATCATCACGAAGTGTCTTCTCAATTTCATCAAGTTCTTTTCTACGGCCTTCAAAATCGTAACTCTCTTTGATTGCCTCATTGACTTCTTTGCTAACTTTATTGTCGCTCGTTAGCTTATTCGATCTTATTGGAATGGCGTGAATATCGTTAGTTTCTTCTTTGGCCGCTATATGTGATGGGGCTTGGCTATTGTCAATTTTAACGAATTTCTTACTGACCCATGCGCTCATCCAATCTTGAGCTTTGATTTTCAACCAGGTATTATCTTTGCGATAAAGAATATCGACATGAGTATTTTTCGGTGCCGTACCTAAAGGTGAGAACTCAATCCCGGCACCTGCGTAGGCATTAACATTGTTCTTAATGATTTTTCCTTCATTATCAACACTGCTGGCTGCTATCCATGCAGAGCTATTAGCTGGCGCAACAATTTGTAGCCATTCATTTGTTTCCTTAAGGATTTCTACGGAAATATCGCGTTTGATGCGGTCGATGATTTCAAAGCGAATTGAGGGACGCGCTCTAACATTGAGTCGAGAGGTGATCACTACACCTGTTTTCTTCTCAGCAGTTTTCAATTGCACAATAATCTTTTTCGAATCGGCTGTGCTATCAGCGTTTTTTTCAGTACTGGTTTGAGTGGACTTATCTTCGGTCTCTTTTTCAGTTTTACTTGGAGTAACTATTTTCTCGCTACTGACTTCTGCACTAGCGCTAGCAAGCGGCTGTGCTGCTTCAGCTTGCTGTGATAGCAGAGGGAAAGAAAATAATAAGCAGAGAGAAATTAAAATATATTTCATGTTAGGGCGTCCTATTTGAGTAAGATAAGAGCGATGCAAAAGGAGATGAGCTCTATATATTCTCTGTGGGTGTTGATTTGATCTTCAAATTCTAGACCTTGAAGATGTTTACTTATGTAGGGTGAGGCAAAATAGCAGACAACAAAACATAAGGCGATTGGGATTAATTGATGATTGAAAAAACTGGGAAGAACGGCAAGCCCAATGGTTAAGTATAGGCAGGTATTAGTGAGGTTAGTATTCTTGTTTTTAAGTTCACTCAAAAAACGTATGCTAAGAAAATAAGCCGGAAATAATGGGATGATAATGAGCCACCAGCTTAATCCTTTGTGGAGTAGGTAAGCGACTGCGGCCAAGCGAAAGAGGATGACAATTTGGGTGATTGCCGTAGGAGCTTGTTGATGTGCTATTTCGTAAGCTTTACTCGTGGACTCCCCAAATTTTAAAATATAAAAATTATTTGACCACGAGAGCAAGCCATTAATAATAAAACTGCCCAAAATAATGGCGCCAGCATTCGATTGTTGCTGAAAGAAGAGGACTGTTTGAGCGCAGAGCCATAGAGCTAAACCATTTAAAAAACCGACAGCAGCTAGGTAGACACAATCTTCGCTATTGAATTCACTCACTTCGTCTCTTTTGTGTCCAGAGAAAATGGCCCAAGATTTCTGTAGTGATTCTATATGCTTACTATTTTCGAAAGTTTTCACAATTAAGTGTCTCCATAATGTTTGGGCTAAAGTAGCATGAGCCGATTTTTTATCACCTAAAATTTTTATTGCTTTAGGCAAAAAAGCTATAAACTAGCCTCAGTTTTATATGTCGCTCATCTTTTTTATCTTTGATAGTGCCTTTTTGCACTTGAGAATTGATATATTGAGCCAGTCTTCCATATTTAAAGAAATTAAATTTTAAGGACGTCAAATGCAAGATATTTTTATCAAGGGTGCACGACATCACAATCTCAAGAATGTTGATGTGCGAATTCCTCGCAATAAGTTGGTGGTGGTTACAGGTTTAAGTGGATCGGGTAAATCGTCCTTAGCTTTTGATACGCTCTATGCAGAAGGTCAAAGACGTTATGTCGAGAGCTTATCTTCTTATGCGCGCCAATTTTTGGATCAAATGGAGAAGCCTGAAGTCGATCAAATCACGGGTCTTTCTCCTGCAATTGCGATCGAGCAACGCGGTGGCGTGGGTAGCCCTCGTTCAATTGTCGCAACTAGTACCGAGATCTATGATTACCTCCGTCTGATGTATGCTCATATCGGCCAGCGTCATTGTCCTCAGTGTGGCGAAAAAGTTCAGAGTCAAAGTGCCGAAGCGATTGTGCGCAAAGCGCAAGAATTTCCAGAAGGCAAAAAGATGATGATTCTTGCGCCTTTGGTAGAAGGAAGAAAGGGTGAACATAAAGACGTTTTTGAAAAAGCGATTCGCGATGGATTTGCAAGGGTACGTGTTAATGGTGAAATGTGTCGTTTAGAAGACGTTCCAGATTTAGATAAGAAATTTAAGCACAGTATAGATCTCGTCGTGGATAGAGTAAAAACGGGATCCAAGAGTAGTCGTTTGACTGATTCAGTAGAGACAGCACTTAGATATGGCGGTGGCTCGATTATTTTTCAGTTGGAAAATGAAGATAATGAATGGGATGAATATAAGCTTTCAGAGCATCTAGCTTGTGATGCCTGTGATATAAGTTTCTCTGAGTTACAAGCGCGTGATTTCTCTTTCAATAGTCCTTACGGAGCATGTCCCGAGTGTCATGGTTTGGGTTCGGTTCAGACTCTAGATATCGACATGATTGTACCGGATAAACACAAAGCAGTGAAGGATGCCTTCCCCTTTTGGAAAAAGGGGCCAAGACGTTTAGTTTTTTACTACAAGAACCTTTTGGAATCAGTGGGCAAAGCCTACGACTTCGATTTGACTACGCGCTTTGAAGACCTGAATGATGAGCAGCGCGATGTATTACTTTACGGAACGGGCAAAGCAATACGCATGGTTTTTAAAAATGCAGGGCGTTGGTATGATGTCAATAAACCTTTTGAGGGAGTGGCACGCAATATAACTCGTCGTATGAATGAAACGGGTTCCGAACGCCAACGTGAGAAAATTCTCAGTCTCATGGTTCGTCGTGATTGTGGTTCTTGTCATGGTGATCGACTCAAACCCGAGTCCTTAGCCGTAACGGTCAAAGGTTTAGCCATCAATAAATTTTTGCATATGTCTATTGCTGATGCGGCTGACTTCATTCAAAATCTCGATTTTAATGAAACGGAGAAAGTCATTGCTGGTGAGGTGAGTCGTGAAATTGATTCACGTTTAGGTTTTCTCAATTCAGTGGGCTTAAATTATCTTAATCTTAATCGTGAGTCGTCTTCTTTGTCAGGTGGAGAAGCCCAGAGGATTCGCTTGGCAACACAGTTAGGAGCCGGCTTAGTCGGAGTTCTCTACATTCTCGATGAACCGAGCATTGGATTACACCAACGAGATAATGACCGTTTATTAGAAACTTTGGAACATTTGCGTGCTTTAGGCAATACTGTTGTGGTAGTGGAGCACGATACCGATACCATCATGCGTGCAGATTATTTGATCGATATGGGACCCTTGGCGGGGCGCCTTGGAGGAGAAATTGTTTTTGCAGGTCCTCCTCAAGATATTATGAAGGCCGATACCCTTACAGCGCAATACCTGAGTGGGCGCAAGGAAATTGCGATTCCCGCAAAACGTCTAAAAGGCAATGGTAAGAGTATTAAAATCAAAGGTGCCGAAGCCAATAATTTACAGAAAGTCAATGTCAGTTTACCTTTGGGACGCTTTGTTTGTGTAACGGGTGTTTCAGGTTCGGGTAAATCGACTTTAGTACACGAAATTATAAAAAAGAGTGTTTTTAAAAATCTTGGAATAGGGCGTGATCGTCCAGGAAAAGTCAAATCAGTTGAGGGCTTAGACGAGATTGATAAGCAGATTGTGATCGATCAGTCACCTATTGGCCGAACTCCTCGTTCAAATCCAGCAACGTATACGGGGGCATTCGATCATATTCGTACGCTTTATGCCTCGACAGTCGATTCAAAAGCTAGGGCTTATAAACCCGGTCGCTTTAGTTTCAATGTCAAAGGTGGACGTTGCGAAGAGTGCAAAGGAGATGGCTACCGAAAAATCGAAATGAATTTCTTACCTGATGTTTATGTGGAATGTGAGGTCTGCAAAGGGCGTCGTTATAATACCGAGACCTTAAGTGTTCTTTACAAGGGATGCAGTATTGCCGATGTTTTGGAAATGACTATTGATGAAGCCGTTGAGTTTTTTGATAAAGTTCCAAAACTTAAAAAGATTTTAGGGATGTTAGAAGAAGTAGGTCTAGGCTATTTACACATGGGCCAAGCAGCTACGACTCTTTCTGGAGGAGAAGCTCAACGAGTGAAGTTAGCTTCAGAACTTTGTCGTATTCCTCGTGGTCATACACTGTACATTCTCGATGAGCCTACCACGGGTTTACATATTGCTGATATTGATCGCCTCTTACAAGTTCTTCACAGACTTCGCGATGCGGGTAATAGTCTGGTTGTTATTGAGCATAATCTCGATGTCATTAAAACGGCGGACTGGATTATCGATATGGGCCCAGAAGGTGGTGCAGGCGGTGGTCAAGTAATGGTTGCGGGTACTCCCGAAAAAGTCGCCAAATGTGAAGAGTCTTACACTGGTCACTATTTAAAACCGATCCTAAAATAAGTTAAAGTATCTAAGGGGTATTAGCTGGGTTTTTGCGAAGCTAATCCGCCCGCCGGAGGCATTTATAGGTTTTAATATATAAGGACTTTGTTCCTAAGCCTACTCAAGGTCTTGCCACACGGGCGAATAGTTTTTCTACCCGCCCGCGAAGGCATTGGTTTGTAGTTCCTTAGGACCTTGTCTTTATCTTATGGATTATTATAAATGACAGGCATTTGGCCCTTCCATTTGAGCCATGTGCTTTGGTTTAAGATGAGTTCAGTCATGAAATTTCCAACATTAATTCTACTTGTCGCACCAGAATTGAAAATGGCATTTCGATTGGGGGATACGTGGACATTATATGCGCTGACGTCATTCTCATTGCAAAGGGCATCAGGACGTACAGCGAGCCATTCAATGGCATTATCATTTTGTCCAATTTGAGTGCGTAAAAAATCTGCGGCCTTTTCATTGTCTAAGTGCGGGGGCAATAAGACTCGCAGCAAGGCAATCACAATGCGCTGACTCAAAGGTGCTATTTCAGGGATGTCACGATTGCAATTGCCGGTGGTATTCATGAGGATGATTTTAACTGAATGAGTGGCTTTATTAGCTTTGATAGCACTGCATATACATTCAATAGTATCCTTGACAAGTAAGCGGGGCTGAGCAAAAATACCTTTGAATGTGAGATTATGGCCTAGGCAAGAAATAACGGCCTCACAGTCCTTGAGGTGTATAGCCATCTCCTTGCTACTTAGATCATGTACTGAGGCTTGAATTTTATATAAGTTTGGCTTTTCAGCTAATGAATCAAGTGAACGAATTATAGCGTGTACCTCAATACCTCGACTCAGTAACTGATCAACAACAAGTCTTCCTGTAGCACCACTGGCGCCAATAACTAAAACTTTCATGTTTCCCCTCTAGCCTTGTGTTATGTAACATTAAATACATGCTTCGATATCAGAGAAAATTTAACGAATGAATTTCTTTGTAGGAGATGTTGACTCTAGCATGCGGTCGGACTTCTGAAAAGATATATTTATCGCCAAGTCGATCAATTGCTTGAATGAGTCTCGACAGGGTGATGGATATTTCTCTTGCGGCGTTCTTTTTCGAGTCTAGTATTGATCACTTGGCGTAAATTGAGAGAGAAATTTTCATCTAAGGGAATTTGATTGGCGGTTTCACTTATATAACAAGCGCGTTTGAGGACATCGAAAGGCAGGTCGGTGGGGATTCCTTTAAGCTGATAGGAATAGTAATCTAAGATGCCATTGAGAACGATTTTTTGAGAAAGAGGAATTTGGAAGTCTCGGATTTTATTAAGGTGCTCAATCATACCAGTTGTACAATTACGGCTGATTGAATTGTAGAATTGAGGTTTTTCATTGAGCTTGTTGGCAGCCTCAAGGATATCCTTGAGGAATGATTTAGAGTGGGCTACACTTAAGTTCATCGGATAAAGAAAAGTTTCTTCATGACGTATTTTTGTTCTAAGAGGAATGAGGTCACGTTCATCACCAATAAGGTAAATAAGTTCGTATTGTTTAAACATGCCTCGAAGCGGATCGTAGCTTTCTAGCTCTTGCTTGCGTACCTCTAGAGAAATGGCGATATTTTGACCATCTTTAAATCGAAAGCTGACAAAGGTATGACCAATAGTGCGATAGTTATCCCAATACGAGATAATTAAATCTGTTCCCACAAGTTGATCTATATCAAAAGTTTGACTACGGTATTTTTCTTTGGTCTCATTGGGAGTGTATTCAAAATGACGAAATTTTTCTATATGGATTAAGTTTTCATCGTAAGTTATTTTAGGAAGTTGTGCCACTGCAGGATCCCAATTTCTATCATTTGAAGCGGGTATGCAAATGAACCAAAGTAGTAGTAAGGCACTGACGAGCGAGAAGGCAAAGAGAGCTTTCTTAAAGCGCTTATGGAAAAAAAGTAGTATTACTGATCCTAATGAATAGCTAAGCACCGATAAGAGTCGGAGGTAATCGTGGAAGGTGAAATGAATGATTAAGCAATTGCCAATTAATACGAGAGGGATAAATAAGCCCATGACAGTAAATAAGTAGAGCCTGAAGAGAGCTCTTTTTAATTTGGCTTTATAGGAAGTTTTCATTCCATTAGTTTAGAAAGTAAATGGGATTTTCCAAGCTTGACTTTAGACTGAGAAGATAAGATAATACTTATTTTTGTAGTGAGTGTTAATAATTTTGCTTTGTGGACATAGATATAATGACACTGATAATAATCACTAGGATAGATAAAATATGAAAATCTTTTTTGCATTACTTTTTTTTACTACAGCTCTTTTTGCAGGTGACTTACGTTTAGCATCGCTTTTTCAAGACAATATGGTAGTTCAGCGGGATAAGCCTATTATTATCTGGGGTGAGGCCAAAGCAGGTGAACAAGTGACTGTAGAACTTACGAGCCAAAAAGTATCAATGACAGCAGATACGGAAGGGAAGTGGATGATTAAGCTTCCTCAAATCAAGCTTAAGGGAGCCTTTGAGATTTCAGTTAAAAGTGGAAATGAAAGCGCAAAAATCAAAAATGCGGTCTTGGGAGAAGTTTGGATTTGTTCAGGTCAGTCCAATATGCAGATGGGCTATGGCGGCATTCCAGAAATCAAAAAAATGGCAGCAGCAGCAAAAAACATTAGAACTTTTAAAGTGAATAATACCGTATCTTTTACAGAGCAAAATTACTGCGAAGGGAATTGGCAAGTAGCAGCCCCGCCGAGTGCAGTAGCCTGTGCCTTCGCTTATAACTTACAGCAAGAAATTGATTGTCCAGTGGGGATCATTTTAACTTGTTGGGGCAGCTCTTCTGTAGAGGGTTGGATGCCGATGGATATGGCAGAAAAATTACCCCATTTTAAAAAGGAGCTAGAGGCTTGTCGAGCCAATGATAAAGCGCGTGTTGCTGAGATTTTAGCTAAAAAGAAAATGTCAGGAAAAGATAATATTTTCTTGAGAACGCGTCCAAACTTACTCTATAATGCGATGATGCACCCACTTATACCTTTTTCACTTAGCGGAATTGTCTGGTACCAAGGAGAAGCCAATACTAAGAGTGTGGAGGCCATGTTGCAGTATGGTCAGACTTTACCGATGTGGATTCAGCGTTACCGCAAAGAGTGGGGAAATGATCAACTACAATTGATGGGAGTTATGCTCCCCGGTTTTGGACGTAATTTTAGCAAAGGTAAAACATTAGACTCTCCAGATGCAATTACTTGGGCTTGGATGCGTGAGTCGCAAATGAAAATTTTAGACTTAGATCATACTTCGATCGCCACAACAATTGATTTAGGCGATGCCAAAAATATTCATCCAAAAGATAAAGCTCCCATCGGTCAGCGCTTGGCACTCTTGGCGCGTCGTGATGTCCTCAAAGAAGCTATTGTCGCAGAAGGGCCAGTATTTTTGTCTCAGAAAATCAAAGGACCAAGTATCGAATTAAGTTTTGAAAACTCAAAGGGCTTAAAAACAGTTGATGGCGAAACTCCAAAAGCATTTTGGATTTGCGATAAAAGCAAAAAATGGTTGCTAGCCAAAGCCGAAATCAAGGGTGATAAAATTATTTTAAATCACTCAGATCTTAAAAAACCCTTGTATGTACGTTACGCATTTGCAGCGATGCCCAAGGTGAATTTCACCAATGTGAGTGCTGTGCCAGCACGTCCATTTAGAACGGATTCTTTTACTCCTTAGTAAATATGCTTAAAAGGGACTTATTAAAACTTTGCAGATAGCTGCTTTGGATTATAGTTGTTTGATATTAATTCAAATTATGTAGAGGTACTCTGATGGGTCAACTTGATAACTTATTCAAAAAAAATAGTGAATGGGCTGAAAATATTAAAGGTGAAAATCCGGAATTTTTTAGTAAACTTTCAAAACAGCAAAATCCTGAATACCTATGGATTGGCTGTGCAGATAGTCGAGTACCAGCTAATCAGTTGATTTCTTTGCCACCAGGGGAAGTTTTTGTTCACAGAAATATTGCCAATGTCGTTGTGCATACGGACTTGAATTGCCTTTCGGTGATTCAGTATGCGGTTGATGTACTAAAGGTGAAACATATTGTTGTCTGTGGCCATTATGGCTGCGGAGGAGTCAAAGCCTCTATGGGCAATACTCAGCATGGTTTGATAGATAATTGGCTCCGTCACATAAAAGATGTTGCTCGTTTTAATGCAGAAGAGTTAGAAGGCTTATCTGAATGTGAGAAGTTTGATCGCTTGTGTGAACTCAATGTGAAAGAACAAGTGATGAATGTCTGTGGAACTTCAATTGTTCAAAATGCCTGGGCTTCTGGACAAGAGCTTTCAGTTAATGGCGTGATCTATGACCTTAAAGATGGTGTTTTAAAAGATTTAGATATATCAGTTACAGGGCAAAGTTAGTTTTATTTCGCTAAGTCGTAGAGCTGCTTAATCTCTTGTTCATTGAGAGCGTAGTTAAAGATGGCGATTTCGTCTAAGCTACCATCCCAATGCCCAGGAGCATATCGACTAGGATCACGGTCATTATCATCTATTTTCGTGCCAATTCCTAGCGATTTTAGTTGGCCATGCATGTTGAGACCATTGACTTTTTCACGGGCAATGACTTCTCCATTACGGTAGAGGCGTACTTCACTTCCTGTGTGGACAAAGGCGACATGCTGCCAAGCGCCAACAGGGAATTTATCATTCTCAAAAATATGAACTTTCTTTTTATCATTCGTCATCACTTCCACGTCTAAGAAACCTTTAGGGTTTAAGCCAAAGTGGAACTGACCCCATTGATCTTGGCCCCAATTTTTCACAATAGTCGCCCATTGAGGACGGCTTTTAGCATAAACCCAAGCGGAGATACTAATCTCACCCAGTTGACTCTTGGGATAATCGGGAACGTAAAGATAGCCACGGTGATTAGCTCCAGAAAGTTGTAGAGCATTGCCAACTTTACCAGGAATTAAGAGATTGTCCTTATGAGCAATTCGATTGGCAGAGGCATCATTTTTATAGGATGACCAATCACTTACAGTAGAGCCATCCTTACTCATTTCCATGGGGAAATAAGCGACAGGATTTAAGCTGCTGACAAGTTTTGAGTAAGGGGAATTAGCTTCTTGTAAATTGCGGACAAAAAAATCAGTTCTTAGATCTATTTCATTAATACTGATATTTTCTTTCTCCCTCATTTCATTTTCTTCATAGATGATACGTACGGCATCTTGGGCTATTAGGTTTTTGTACTGTGCGAGTCCATGGGAGT
Source organism: Lentisphaera profundi (assembly GCF_028728065.1). Taxonomy (GTDB): domain Bacteria; phylum Verrucomicrobiota; class Lentisphaeria; order Lentisphaerales; family Lentisphaeraceae; genus Lentisphaera; species Lentisphaera profundi. Next base: position 974,068 of record NZ_CP117812.1, read on the forward strand.
TCAAACTAACTTGTACGGAACCTTTGAAAACATGAGCTTCGACAAATTCATTGGCATTTACCCACACAGAGAACTCAGTGCCTAAATCAACGATGTCGGCAACGGGAGTTCGAATCGTAAAGTTCTTTGCTTCAGGAGGTGCAAAGGCAGAGATCTTTCCATTTTGACAAGCGATTAATTTATCTGAAATCAGTGTAAATTGAGCGGGGGCTTCGATGATCGCATGGGCCCCATTTTTATAATTGACTTGAATGATGCCTTGCTTAAGCACGTAAGAACCTTTTTGGAGATTATCGCCAGTTTTAGGTTGTTCTCCATTGGCATTACCGTATTCAAATTCACTGCCGATACTGGTGTCAAGAATAGCTAAGTTTTGACCTCTAAAAACGCTTGCGGGCTTAGCGGTTCTTAGGCTAAGAGGAATATTTTTTTCGGAAGGTTTAAAAAGAAAAGCAATAATGAAAAGGGCGGCAAGTGCGCTTATGCTGCGACTGATGAGTCGAAAGGAGAATTTTTTCTTAGTGATTTGAGGGAGATCTGAGTTCGCGGGAATTTGAAAGTGTTGATGGTGATCATTGAGTAGGGCATGTGTTTCGCAGAGATCTATGTAGAGCTCACGTGCTTCACTGGAACTTTGTAAAAGCTGAGTCAGTTCTTTACCTTCTTCTGCGCTGAGTGATTTTTCAATCATTTTGTCAGTTAATTCGGCGATGCGTTCTTTACTCATGAGTCGGACTCCGGTAAAGATTTTACACATTGAGTGAGATTGGTACGAGCGCGAAAAAGAACCTGACGAATCGAGTTGGCGGTGCTTTGAAGTTCCTCAGCAATATGTACAATACTGGAACCCAGGCCATAGCGTTTTTTGATAAGATCACGCTGACGCTCGGGAAGTTTGGCTAAGCAAGTTTCCATTTTATCTTTGCGTTCTTCGTAATTGTCGGGTCTTTTATTTTGTTCCGCCATCATCTCTTGGATGATTTCGTTACTGAATATGAGTGGATCTCTCATTTTTTTCTGGCGCCAAGCCATTACTTGAAATGAGGCAATGCGAAACGACCAACTCTTGAAACTAGTTCCGAGTTGGAACTCATGAGCCTTGGTCCACAAAATAAGGTTTGTATCCTGTAAAATATCATTGGCCGCATCTGGATCAGCGACAAGACTCAAGATAAGTCCGTAGAGACGCCCTTGAAAGGAACTCATGAGTTCAATGAAATCTGCTGATTCGGAGTTTGGCATAGTGAAGGCTTTGTTTGTTATGGATGATTTATAATAGTATTAGAGCGATTATTTACGAGTGAAAAGTTTCAGGCCTAAAATTGTCGAAGCTTACGGATATTATATCCGTAAGCTCAAGAGCTTTAAAGCTTATTAATATATTCGAAGATGGCTTCAAATTGCTTAGCTGCGTCATTACTATAATCAGGAAGAGCTGACTTGCCCTTCTCGTCAGCATACTTCGGCATTTTAGTATTGGGAACAATATGAACAGGATTCATCATCCAGCGATGATAGAAATCTTTATTCAGGCGATCAGCACTATATTTTAAATTTATGCCTTTGACTTCGAACGCGGCCATCGCTTTTTCGCTTCCTACATCATGACAAATGATACAGCCAAAGCCACTGGTACCAACTAATTTTTTGCCTACGGAGATCTTTTCTGTCGAGCTATCTAAAGTATTTTTCTTTTGAAAGCTAGCATGTTCTAGAGCTAAACTTTTAGCCATTTTCTCTGCACGAGCAGGGAAGGAGGGCATGCGAGCGAGTAACCATTCACGACTATTATATTCTAGTGAACCTTCTAGATATTTTTGGATTGTCACTTGCTTGATTTTCTCACCGACAAAAGTCAGCTGCGGACGACTTTGATCCAAATGACCTTTGTTTTTGTGATGAGTCTTAAGGTCTTTAATGTCATTGGCATAGGCCTCCCATTTTGAACCGTGATTATCTCGGCTATGGCAGGCATTACAATTGAGTGTTTGGAATTGTCTTTCAGCAAATTCAACAGGAGCATCATTTACTAAAGAATGGTGCTTACGTTCGAAAACACGTCTCATGTCCTCAAGTTGATTACGATGAATCTTGTAATCAACTTTTTTTGCTTTATTAGCAAAGCAGCCTTTGCGCTGGCCGCGGATTTTTTCGAAGGCAATGGCCTTTAAGCTACTTGGCTCTTCGCCACCATGACAGTTGATACAACCACGATCTTTGAAGAGAGTTTTACCGACTTTGGCATCAGCTTTGAAATCTGCAAACTTATTTCCACGGGCCTTTTCGAGCAGGAATGAACTTAGATCAGTCGCTTCCTTATCAGACAAATTGAAGTTTGGCATTTTTGTCCATGTGTGAAGCTTCTCAGGAGATAAGAGAAAAGCTTTCAATGCTTGCTCTTTATACTTGTTAGCCACATTGCTTAAGAGTATACGCTCGCCTTTAGTGTTTTTTTCTTCAGGTCGAGTGTGACAAGAAATACAGCCTAAATCATAGAAGAGCTCAGAACCCACTTTACTATCACCTTTGAGTGATGCCGATAAATCTTGTTTCATATCCGAAGCTAAAAATTCGGCTATATGCTGAGCTTCTTTTTTGTTCACAAGACTAGGCATGTGACTGTGCTTGTTCAAGTTCTTGGGATTGGCAATCCATTCAGCCATCCACGCTTTATTGAGGCGGCCACCTGCGTTAGCAAGAGAAGGTGAATCCATATATAACTCTGGCATGAGCTTTGGATTATCACTTTTATGGCAGGAAATACAACGTGATTCGGCAATTTCTAAACGCCCTTTACGGTATTTTTGGAATTCATCAATTTTAGGAGTGCTACTAAAACGCAAATTTTTTGAACTGATCGGCTCTAGAGGGAATTTAGTGCCTTGCCATTTCATATTAAAATAAGACTCTTGTTTTGTATCCGATGAGTAAGTTATTTTAAATTTATGTGTGCCTGGATTTAAGTTTAATGAGGGAGATTTAAGCAGTTTTCCATTTTCCTTCGCATCAAAAATCACTTGGCCATTGAGTTCAAAGCGTAGAGCTCCTTTGAGTCGAGTTTGGAAATGAACTTGTTCTTTTTCTTGTACTAAAAGGAAGCCAGTGTAAGAAGCAGTGAAGGCCCCTTGAGATAGGAAAGGACTCGCAAGAGTATTCTTTTCTAGTTGCATGTTTAAGAAACGAGTCGTTTTTAAATCATGTTGCCAGTTTTCTTTGCCTTTAAGTTCAAGTATGGCTCCAGTAGGGAAATTATTGATTTTATCTTCCAATTCGAGTTCAGTGACAGAGACCATGTCTTCCACCTCAGATGAATCAGGAGCAAGATTATAAATAGTATTGATGATTTCTGATTTAATAGTTTTGCCTTTAGCAGTTCGTACCTGATAACTAACTTTCATGTTATCAGAAGGCTTCATGTCATTTAATTTAAGGAAAATAGTTTTGCCATCGCGCATCAGTTTTACGGCCGTTGCATAAACTTTTTCTCCATCTTGATTTCTCGGGAAGCCTATACGGCCAGCACCTTTACTTTCGCGATCTTTAAAATCCTTTAAAACATCTTGTGGTGTATCTGTTGCGAAATGCGCAGAACCATATTGCTTAGAATAAAGGTAGTTCCACCTTTCAACAGAGAAATTTTTAATATCCTTTAATGTTTCGGGATCTAATTGTTCGTTGAAAGTCAAATAGAGTCCCTGTGTCGTCGCTTTAACTTCTACAGGGCGGATCATTTTTTTCCCTTTATAACGAACGCGGTTAATTGCCGTTGCGCGACTCGCGTTAGTTTGCCAGCCCTTAAAACCTGTAATTATGGCATTGTTACTATGCTTAGGGTTAAAGCGAATACGCATACCTGAAGACATGAGGCGAATCGGTAATTGGACGACGCCACCCTGAACTTGTCCATTGACTTTTTCTTTGAAGACGGTGTAAACTTTACTCTGTCCATAAGATAAATGAATCAGATTCCCGGCTAAGTCACCCCAAGAATTCTTGGGCACCCAGATTTGTGATCCCCCAGAGTTATCTCTATTCATGGGTAAGAAGCAAAGAGGTTTATCGTAACCTTGTTCTTCTTTTCTACCATTTCCAGGATGGACAACACCACCAAAGTCACCTTTTTCGAGATAATTTATTTTACAGGCAGGGACATAAGTACCTTCATTTTCACCCGTGGTAGCAATGGTCCCTTCAGGATTGATGGACATACCGCCCGGAGCACGTAAGCCACTAGCAAATACTTCGGAGTGTTTTCCATCCTTACTGATTTTGTAAACGACTCCATGATTATCGTGAGTTATATCAAAACCACGACCACCGTTTCTAACGGGAGAAGCCTTGGCAAAGTAGAAGTTTCCTGCCGCATCCGTTTGTAAATCAAAAGTAAATTCGTGAAAGTTTTTTGTGATTTTACAATCATTATTAAAGTTTTCGTAATAATCTGCTTCACCATCATTATTAAGGTCATGGAGGCGCGTGACTTGATCTTTACCATTGACGTAAATAATATCATCGACAATGCGTAGGCCTAAAGTTTCGTTGAGACCCGCAGCGTAGCGTTTCCACACGACATTTTGTAAATCATTAGTAAGGTTCGAAGCAATCCATACATCACCATTCCAAGTACAAAAAGCGGCGCGTGAGCCATCGGAGAAGTAATCGAAGCCCCCCAAACGTATTTTAGAGTTATAGGGGTTGTTTTCTGGCACGGGAATTTGATCAACAAAGAAATAATCGGATTCTGAGTCAGCTACTTTGCCTTTTACTTGTACAGTTTTTGGCCAGCGACTTTTAGCGCCTTGGGTGAATTTTTTAAGATCAACTGAGCTAGTGATCTGATTGATAGACGAATGGCTATAACTAATAGAAAAATTGAGGTTCTTACTTCCTGCGTGAATGCGAATGAAGTAAAGCCCTTGGCCATTATTTTCGATTTTGAATTGAGAACTTTTAAGGAAAAAATCCTGATTTATTTTCAGAGATTTGTTATCGATGACTTTAAGCAGCATCTCTTCTTTGGAGTCAGCTATAGAGAAGTGACGCGAGAAAACTTTGTCGTCTAGCATTTTGGGCATTTCATAAACTAGAGTTTTTGAATCACCCACGGTGTATGAATAAACTACTTTATCATCATAGCGATAAGTACCTTTGAAATGACTATAGTTTTTTGCTAAGGGCGCATAATGATTCGCTCTAGGGTCTTTCCATGAACCCTTGTAAGCCCAAGATAAGCTTGCTGCAGAAGATAAAAATATCTTGCCGTCAACTTGGGAGTTTCCTCCGTGTTTTCCGTCCCAGGGGGTGCCATGAAATTTAATGCGTTTATCTGTCACGTAACGCAAGTTCATATCACCGGTATCGTAATAGGCGGTATACTGACTCTTGCCAGAGCCTAAAAGAACTGCATTGCCGCGCAAAACGGCGGCTTCATCTTGGTAGGAAACGACCTGTGATGAGACTTGACTAAAATCGTAAGTCTCATACCATTGAGCAGCATTTGCGGAAGTCGCAAAAATGCCTATGCCAATGAGTGCTTTGTAAACTTTAGTGAAAGGCATTATTTGAGCTCTTTAATTTTGAGGTTCTTAAATGAAACTTTATCATTGTGGTCTTGAAGTCCGAGGTGGCCTTTTTTAGTTTTAGCAAAGCCCTTCCAGCTTTTGAATTTACTTTTACCCACAAGTTCGTTCCATTTATCTGAACCGATGAGGATATCAACTGTTTGAACTTCATTTTGCCATACTTGCAGCTGACCTTTATTAAGTTTGATGCGAACTTGATTCCATTCGCCGGCTTTTTTGTGTGACTCAGCAGGAGAAGTAATCATGTCGTAGAGTGATCCCGAGCGGTGATTAGGCTTCTTTCTATCACTATGTTTTTCATTATCGAGGATTTGAATTTCCGGAGCATGAGAATAAATCTTCTTGCCTTTCTCATCAGCAAGAATAAAGATGCCGCTATTTCCGCCTTCGGAAATTTTCCATTCCATGCGAAAATCAAAATTTTCATACTGATCTTTAGTCATGATATCGCCACCACCTTTACCAGTCAGTATCATGGAGCCTTCTTTGACTTGCCATTTTGGGTTGATGTCTTGCTTTTTGAAATTCCGCCACTGATTCATATCGCTACCATTAAATAACAATTTCCAACCATCATTTTTTTCGTCGGAACTTAAAATATTGTCTTGGGCAAAAGTATTGATTGTCATGATAAAAAAGAAGAATGAGATGATAACTTTCATAAGTGAAACTCCGTTATTAATTTGATTACTTGCCCTTGTATATAAAGGAAAATGAAAAACGTTACGCTGAAATTTATAAAATCATTAAAAATAATTCCTCAAAAGCCATAAATGAATTTTTATTGAATGATTATTTCGGTGTTTGTGAAGGAAAGTGCTAATATTTTTTTGTTATCGCCTCTCAAGGTGACGCGCTTTTTATCTGCCCCCGGTGGCAGCCGGACTTGCAGGGAAGGGGACGGAGTCCCAAGGCTATAATAAAATAAAGGGGGGTAGTTATTCCGCCTCACTCCGGCGGGGAGGTGTTGCCACACGGGCGGATAAAAAAATTAATTAATTTATCGCCTCTCAAGGTGGGCACACCTTGCAGGGAAGGGGACGGAGTCCCAAAGCTTCGAGGAAAAATGAGGGGATAGTTTCGCCTCACTCCGGCGGGGAGGTGTTGCCACACGGGCGGATAAAAGGAAAGGGTGGTGAGTTGATCGCTTAACAGCGGGTTGCGGTTGCCACCGCGGGCGGATAAAAGGGGGGGGTAGTTTCGCCTCACTCCAGCGGGGAGGTGTTGCCACACGGGCGGATGAAAAAATTAAATTATTGCCACACGGGCGCGGCTAGCAGCATCACTTCATGTAAAGAAATTTTTGTAGGGGGAGCAGTTCAACTTTGATGACTTTGTCTTCGGGAGGGTATTTGGGTTTATAGGACGTGATACTTAGTTCCAAGATTTCGCCATCGCGTGAAAGGACTCTTCCTTCGCTATAAATTTTTTTGAAGTAAATATTTTCTATTTTCACGGTGTCGTTTCTAGAGATGATGAGCACTGAACTTTCGCTAAAGTAATGCTTACTTCCGTCAAAGCTGCTACAGGAGCTTAAAGTGAGAAGGATTAAAAAGTATAAAAATTTCATAGGGCTCAGTATTTAGTTTCGTTAAAATAGAGGCATTAAGTAAAGAGACAAATTAAAAAGCCCTCAATGATATATCAATGAGGGCTCAAGTAAACTTAATCTATGGCTTAAGGTCTTTGTGGTTCAATCCCACCTGGATCAACATCGGGGGTATCTCCTTTAGCGCCTTTTTTACCTTTGCCTTCTTTCCCGCCTTTGCCTTCTTTACCACCGCGTTTCGCTTTCATTTTTTCTTTGAAAGCAGCTTTTTCTTCATCCGACATGTTTTCAAAATCAGGGCGTTCTTCGCCTTCTTTACCGCCCTTAGCACCTTTGCCACCACGCTTAGCACGCATTTCTTTAATGAATGCTTTGCGCTCTTCTTCAGTCATGCCTTTCATTTTTTCTTTGATTTCGGCATGGCGTTTTTTGAAGGCAGCTTTTTCTTCTTCGCTCATACTTGCCATGCGTTTTTCCATTTTGGCTTTGCGATCACCTTTCTCGCCTTTGCCTTCTTTGCCACCTTTTTTGTCTTCTGCATAGAGTCCAGCACTCATGAAGAGGCTAAGAGTAATGATAAATAATGTTTTCATAATGTTTCCTTGTAGTTGAGTATTTGATTACTAGATCGCACAGTAGCTAGATAATCTTTCACCTAATCATAATTTTCTTTAAGAATTTTATAGAATGAAGATTTCAGTAGCTTCTTTTGAACCAAGTTAATCAATCGGAGGATTTTTAGCTTAAAATATCTCTAGCAACATCTCCATAGACATCTGTGGGGCGGAAGTCACGCCCAGCATACTTATAGGTGAGTCTTTCATGGTCTAGGCCTAAGATATGTAAAATGGTGGCATGCCAATCATGTATGCTCATACGACCCGATTCGGCTTCATAACCCATTTCATCGGTAGAACCATAGCGAAAGCCTCCTTTAACACCTCCACCTGCCATCCAAGTAGTGAAACCCTTGGGGTTGTGATCCCGTCCATCGCCATTAGGTGACTCAGGTGTGCGTCCAAATTCACTTGCCCAAACGACTAGCGTATCCTTCAGTAGACCCCGCTGTTTTAAATCCGTTAATAATCCTGAAATCGGCTTATCAATTTCATGGCATCGAGCCGGTAGATCATTTTTTAAATTAAGATGATGATCCCAGCTACCATGAGATAATTCAATAAAGCGAGCTCCGGATTCAGCAAAGCGTCTAGCGAGTAAGCATTGACGTCCAAATTTATCTGTGGTTTCATTACCAATACCATAGAGGCTTTGAGTTTTTGATGATTCTTTACTTAGATCGAGAATTTCAGGCATGGAATCTTGCATCCTATAAGCCATTTCATAAGAATCTTGAATGCCTTTGATATTAGGATTGAACTTATCATTCCGTAATTTTTGCTCGTTGAGGTTTTGAATGAAATCCAATTGTTTACGCTGAAGTTTTTTCGAGATTTGAGGATTATTAATATTGGGGAAATCATCGCCTCCGGAATTAGCACGGTTACCTCGTATCGCTTGTCCAACAGCAGTTCCTTGATATTGAGAGGGAAGGAAGGCACTACTGAAGTTTGCACTACGACTACTCGGGGGATAGAGTGTTATGAAACCAGGCAATGATTTATTGAGACTTCCTAAGCCGTACATAATCCATGCACCAAGGGAAGGGCGGGCGAATTGTACATTGCCAGTATGGATTTTTGTTTGAGCTTGTGGATGATTGGGCTGATCCGTAGACATGCCATGAAGTAGGCAAAGTTTGTCTGCATGAGTAGAGATATTAGGTAAAAGCTGTGAAATGGGAAGTCCACTTCGACCACAGCGCTTAAAATCTTTTATAGGTGGCAGCAACTTGCCACCATACTTGCCTCTTTTACCAGCTTGTTTAAATAATGCAGGTTTGTAATCAAAGGTATCAACATGAGAGGCAGCACCAGTCATATTAAGGAATATAACTCTTTTGGCAGTCCCTTTGAAGTGAGGCCCGGTGGGAGTGGCCTTATTGGCGAAAGCGTTTAGATGTAAGCCGCTGAGTGCTGCTGCTGAGCTTAAGCGGAAAAAATCTCTTCTGGAATGTATCATTATATTTCTCCTAGTTTAAGTAGCGAAATTCGGCGCTAGCAAATAGTGATTGACATACACTGCTGAGGGCTAAGTTCATGCGTGTGGATTTTTCATTTTTTTTGAGTTCAGAACTATTATAAAACATTTGATAGAGTTTTTTTGCATTGCTCAGTTCATGGCTTTTTGGACTTCGACCTAAGCATAACTCAAAGGCAAGACTGATTTGTTTGTCAAGGCTCTTTTCGTTATGAATAAGACGTTTGGCTAAGCTAGAACTCATGTCGAGGACAAAATCGCTATTGAGCATGTAAAGAGCCTGTGCAGCGGTATTATTTGCCTCGCGTACCGATGAACTGGTCATTGATGCAGGGAAATCAAAAGCTTGTAAGATATCCGGTAATTGATCTCGTACTATGGGGATATACACGGAGCGGTAAGGAGCTGCTATATCTATTTCAAGTCGCTTCGCTCTGCCCAATGTTACTTGACCCAGCTTTGCTAGGTCTGAAGCAATAGGAGGAGTAATATCGATCTTGCCTGCGATTTGAAGAATAGAATCACGAATGGCTTCGGCTTCAAGCTTCTTAGGTTCCACTCGCCAAAAATACTTGTTATCGGGATCAGTTTTGAAATTAGTAGCCTTATAGGTTGAACTACTTTGATAGGCTCGACTTAAGACGATGCTTCTCACAAGGTTTTTTACTGACCAATCTTCTTTCATGAAGTCAAGAGCTAGGTAATCCAAGAGTTTTTGATTGCTGGGCAAAGATCCTGTTTTACCAAAATTGTCGGGACTTCTAACGAGTGCTTGACCCATTAATTTCATCCAGATTCGATTGGCCATAACGCGAGCCGTGAGGGGGTTATCCTTAGAGCTAATCCAGTAAGCTAATTCTTTGCGACCATTTGTCTTATCTCCAATTTCAATATTTTTCGGATTGATGATTTGTACAAAGCCTCTGGGGATTTCTTGCCCTGGGCGGTTGACCTCACCCCTTTCAAGTATTTTGGCATTTGTTAAAGTGCTAGGCTGCATTCCCATACAAAAGGAAATGGGCTGGCCATTGGCATCAACCGAATTGATTTGTTCTTGTACTGCGTAGAATTGATTTTGAGTTTTGCCAATATCTCTTTGTAAGCTCTGAGCATCTTTTCCAGTATTATTCTCCATGGCATTTCTACGGCTCATGCGTGCTTGGCGCATTTTACTCTCCGCATCCTTAAGTTTATCTTTGAGTTGAGCTAATTCACTAGGGCTAATCGGCTTGGTGATATTGGGGACATTCTTAGTGGGTAATTTAATCAGTGAGCTGGGATGTCTATTTTGTGCATTGGAAGTCGTGCCATAATAAGTTTTTGAGCTTTGGAAAATTCCCGCTAAAGCATAGTAATCTTTTTGTGGTATGGGATCGAACTTATGATCGTGGCAACGAGCGCAAGAAACCGATAGGCCCATCACTCCTCTAGTGACTAAGTCGATTTGTTCATCGACTAAGTCGGCATTGAATTTTCGTTTATCATCTTCGGGAAGGGCTTTTGAACCAAGAGCAAGAAAACTTGTCGCCACTAAGTTATTTACCCATTCTTCGTCAGTTTTTGTTTTGAGTAAGTCACCTGCAATTTGTTCCTGTAGGAAAATGTTATAGGGCTTATCTTGATTAAACGAATCAATAACATAATCTCGATAACGCCATGCGTGGGGATAAGACATATTTCGTCCTTGACCCGTAGTTTCAGCATAGCGAGCAACATCAAGCCAATGACGACCCCATTTTTCGCCGAAGTGGGAACTCATGATCAGTTCATTGGCAGTGTGAGTCATAGCAGATTTAGGATTGTGCTTATAATGACTATTGAAGCGTTCGATTTCTCCAGGAGAGGGCGGCAGGCCAATAAGATCGAAATAAAGTCTGCGCACGAGTTCATTGGATTTAGCTATGGGATTGGGGGTGAGTTTGTGTTCACTTAGGTCGGCATATATGTAGCGATCTATTTCATTTTGACTCCACTCGGGAGAACCATTTTTTTGAGCCGCTTGGTAAGTCGGCTTTTGCATCGACCAAAAATTGCGACCTTCGCGAATATCTTTTTCAGAAACAGTACTTTTAACCGTGATTTTTTCTTGGACTCGTGGATCGGGTGCACCCATGAGGATCCATTTTTTGAAATCTTCAATGACCGCGTCAGGCATCGGTTCTTTGGGTGGCATCTCATAATCGAGATACTTAATCGATTCCCATAAGATTGAATCACCTAAGTTATTTGGGACAATTGCAGGGCCAGTATCGCCACCAGTGAGCAAACCATGTTTTGAGTCTAGGACAAGTCCGCCTTTGACTTTATTTTCTTTATCGGAATGACAGCGGTAGCAATACTTTTCCAAGGCGGGACGAATTTTCTTTTCAAAGAAAGCCATGCCCTCGTTTGCAGAAGTAGTGAGGGTGAAAAATAGTAGTGTGGATAGTAGATATAATTGTTTCATATTTAACCTGAGTTTATAAGTCTTTACATTCTCAATCGCATTAAAGAAAGAAAAGCTTTCACCAAAGGTATATTTTTCACGAAAGTTTTTGAAATGAGTAGCTCAGTAATTCCTTGTGAGGCCACAGATTCAACGAAAAAGTATTCTTTCTAAATTAATAATGGAGTCAAAAGACTTAGGTAATTCATTTGAAAAATGATGCTTTAGAATTCTATGCCATCCATTAGCTTCATTTCATTTCAAGATAAAATCAGCAATTACCGAATAGTGGTCTGAGATTTTATCTGTATCAGGGTCATCGTTGATCACTTTAGCGTAAATACATTGCTTGGCCAGGGGGGTGTGGCGAGGATATAGTCAATGCGTCCACTTGCTTGATATCCTTTTTTCAGAATAGCGGTCGGGAAACTCCCGCGTGAGGGAGCATCTGGTTTCCCTTTGCTTGAGACGAGGTCATCAAGCCCAGCGGCGTGATAGTTGTCCATGACGACGGTATCTCCCTTACCATCTGCTTGGGATCTGGAGTTGAAATCACCTAAAAGAATAATATTCGTACTCTTTTGTTTCAGTATCTCGACTTGGTTGAGGATGTGTTGCTGTTCATGAAGGCGATCTTTTGTTTTAAATGGATTGTGGTGTAAAACTACAAAGTCAACGCCACGGGTTTGGGCTATGATCAAGCCGTGCATATAGGGGTTGTTGTTATTTCTTTCTTCATAAACGGAGATATTTGAAAGTGGTGTTTTCGAGGTAATTCCCACATTGTAAGCACTTTTGGAATTGCACAGCTTAACGTATTCATGACCCCATGTTTTAGCCATCACCGCTAGTTGTTGTTCACTAAAGCCATTCAACTCCTGCAATGCAACTACATCTGGATTTTTGGCCGCAATCCATTGCTTTGCAAGTTTTAGTCGTGCAGGGTCAAGTTTTGCCTTTCTTGATGGATTTACTTTAAAGCCAATCCATATGTTGTAAGAGATTACCCGAAATGCGCTACTTGGTTTTTGGCCTTTGGCCTCGGTCGCATTGATAGACAAGCTAAGGAATAGGGCGGTGATGATTGTAGAAAAATTTCTGATGATTGCAGTGCGCATATGACTATCCTTATTACGTTCAATGTGTAGTGATATACGCAGCTATTTCGGGTGTATTACTTTCTTGATGAAAAAAAATAATGCTTCTTTTTTAATAATATAAAACGCCGTAGGTGCTCCTTATGGTGTAGCCAGGGAGGTAGTATGCGGGCGAGACGCCCGCGGCCCCAGTAAAAATGAGGGCGAGACGCCCGCGACCCGAGCTTATCAAATTAAGGACTTCATTAGAATGGAGTCCTTTTATATTAGATTAATATTGATTCGTACGCAGTAGTACAAGTGTACAGGCTTCGAGGACATCTGTATTAGCATCCGCAAATTTTTGCATGAGTTCGGGATCTTCCGTTCCAGGGTTAAAAATGATACGTTTGGGTTTGAGTTGGATGAGGTCCTGTACAATAGCTTCGAGCCGACTTGGTCGAACATAAAGTGTTATGGTATCAATATCGTCTTCAATCTCATTGAGAGCAGTGAAGACCTTGCGATCGTCAATCTGTCTTCCCAATGGATTATAAAGAAGTGTTGGATGGCCTGCAGAATCTAGTGCATGCATGGCCATGTTGGCATAGCTCGAACTTCTGGGACTAGCGCCAATGATGAGTGTAGTTTTCAAAAAATTCTCCAAAATTAATTTCTTTAAGTATAAGCCGAACCATGTGTTATTAAAACTATATTTGATTCCTTATTTATATAGCTCACGGATTCAGGTGATAGTCAGATTATGGATATTTTTCTTAAGGAGAGAGGGTGTTTATAGCGAAAAAGATTGACATTGAGCTGAAATTTATGTAATGTATTGAAAATAAGTAAGTTAAGGTTTTTATGAAACTTCTATTAACAATGATACTACTGTTTATATGCAACAGCTGTACAATAGGGCCAACAACGGCCTATCTAGGAAATAGCTTAGATGTACACTCTAGGGATAGAAACTTCCCTCTAGGTAGAATGCTGTCTTTAGAGGGGGGTATTACAAATGATAATAAGTTTATTATAAACAAAATGAGTCCTCCCAAAAACCATATTCTGACTGCGAACGGAAAACCCTTAATAGAAGGGTCGATCCAAAAACTTGATGGACAGTATATTTTTAGTGATAAAGTTAAAGGTGAAATAGTGAGACCGATAGCCATATATACAAAAGATCAAATGCCTCAGGAAAACGAGGAATATTTAAAGATTATTAAGGTGCAAAAAGAAAGTCTTCAAATGAAGTATCGAGACCCTGAGCAAAATATTCATCTACTCAATATATCATTGAACTATCGTAAAAAACCTCACTATATGAAATCTACTGCCTATACAATTATTTATCCTTTTGTATTTGTGGTTGATGCTGTTATCGCAACTGCATTCGGACGCTGTGTGGTACCTGAAAAGAAACGTAAATGAATCCCATTATAGCGCGCTAAATCCTAGGTAAATTGAGTGTGTGGAGATGGCCCGAATATGAAAAAGTGCCTTTAGCAAGATACGGACGTGTGGGTAAATGCTTTTTATTCGCCTGTCTGGAAAGATCCTTGACCAGGCGACTAAGAGACTTTGCCCCTCGCTATGGGTAGTCGTGAAAATAAGCAATTAATTTTGAACAGTGGTATTTTGTAGTTTTTTAGATAGGAAGCTGCAAGTAAGTAAAAAACAAAGAGATCCTACTAGGCAGGCATTGAGTCCACCAAAATGAAATAATAATCCGGAGAGCAGGGTACCAAAAAGTCTACCTATGGCATTGGCCATATAGTAGAAACCTACGGTCATAGCGGCTTTATCTTTGTTCGCAAAAGCTAAGATGAGGTAGGAATGTAAAGAGGAGTTGAGAGCGAAAACAAAACCAAAAATCAGTAAGCCAATTATAAGTAAATAAGAATGTTGGGGGAAAAGTACAGAGCAAAATAATAAGCTTAGCATACTGATACAAAGAAAAATAGAGAGATTAAATGCGGTCTTGGTATCGCGTTTTTCAGCTAATAATTTAGGCGCAAAAGTTTGGACTATACCATAGCCTATAATCCAACTGGCATGGAAAGTACCTATCTGGGTATAAGACCATTCTAAGACTTGGCGCATGAATACGGGCAGAGCGACGACAAACCAGATGTCCCTTGCACCAAATAAAAAGACACGAGCACCCGCTAAAAGGTTTATTTTTTGTCCTTGTTTAAAAAGATCTTTGAGTCGATTTTTACTCTTGATCTGTCCCATATTGCCTTTGAGGCAAGCAAGGACTAGAATTAAAATAATAAAAATCATGAGCGCCATGATTTTCAAGGAACTTTGAAAACCACAAGATTGGAGGAGAAAAGCTCCGAAGAAAAAGCCAAGACCCTTGATTGTATTTTTTGATCCCGTGAGAATAGCCGTCCACTTAAAGAGTTGTGAAGACTTATCGGGGATTAAGAACTTCACCGCTGTTTTTGAGCTCATTTTGGTGAGGTCTTTGGCAATACCTGAGAGTGCCTGTGTCCCCATGACAAAAGTCAATGAGAGTGCGAGAGACCAATTCTGGTTCAAGAAGGATAGTAGTACTAAAGCAATTACTTGTAATGAGAGCCCGTAAATGAGGCTTTTTTTAAGACCATGTCTTTGGGCAAATAAGCCACCAAATAAATTGGTGAGAACCCCGCAGAATTCATAGAGTAAAAAAACAAAAGAGAGTTGAAGAGGGCTATAGCCTAAATCGTGAAAGTATAAAAGGCAGAGCATGCGCAGGGCGCCATCTGTAAGCATGAAGCTCCAGTAGGCAGCCGTTACAATGCAATAGTCTTTTATATTTTTCATAGGAAGAGGGGTCTTAGATGCTTTTTACAACTTTTCCAAGTAAATCTACCATGCGGTTGATGTAGCCAATTTCATTATCATACCAAGCGAGAACTTTGACTTGTGTACCATCAATAACAAGAGTGGAAAGAGCATCAATAACGGAAGAACGTTTTTCATCTTTATAATCAACTGAAACTAAAGGCTTTACTTCATAGCCTAAAATATCTTTGAGGTAAGTTTCGGATGCTTCTTTAAAAAACTGGTTAACTTCTTCAATAGTCGTGGGACGCAAAACCTCAAAAACACAGTCGGTAAGAGAACCATTAAGAAGTGGGACACGTACGGCCAAGCCATTAATTTTTCCTTTTAATTCAGGATAAATGACTGTGATAGCCGTGGCAGAACCGGTACTAGTGGGGATAAGAGATTCTCCACAGGCACGTGCGCGACGCAAATCTTTGTGGGGAGCATCAATAATGGTCTGGGTATTAGTGATATCGTGAATCGTGGTCATGCAAGCATGCTTAATGCCGAGTTTTTCGTTAATCACTTTCACGACGGGTGCTAAGCAGTTAGTTGTACATGATGCTGCAGTAATAATATTTTGACTACCATCATAAAGATGGTCATTGATTCCGTAGACAATATTGAGTGCACCATCTTCTTTGACTGGGGCAGAAACAAGGACTTTTTTAATACCTTGTTCAAAGTAGGGATTTAAACTCTCGATACTTTTATGAACACCCGTACACTCCATGAGCAAGTCAATATTTTTTGAAGCCCAGTCGAATTCTGCAGGGCTACTCGCATTTGAAAACGAAATTTCTTTGCCATTGACAATAATTGAGTTTTCAGTGAAAGTTATATTGCGATCCCAGCGACCATGAACGGAATCATATTCCAGTAGGTGTGCGGCACATTCAGCATTTCCGTGTAATTCATTTATGTGAACAATATTGAATTGATCACGATCAAAAGCTTCGCGAAAAGCCAGTCGGCCCATGCGGCCAAAGCCATTTATAGCAATGTTTATAGACATTATAAATCCTTAGAATAATTAATTTTGTTATTATATAGTCATCTAGAGATGTTAAGGCAAGGTCAAAATTTATGTATTTTTCTGTTAAGACAGGCTAAAAAGAGATAGAAAAATTTGTTTTAGATAAGAGCACGAAATGAATATTCTTAATCGTTATAGTAATTGAAGATAAAATATATAGGAAATTATTCATAAGTCAGCTCACAGATTTAGGTGTTAGATATACTGTCAAAGTTGATTTCAAGCTATCTAGATTTTAAATAAATAGGGTGAGAAAAGTTTTCACCCTATTTATAAGCATTTTAAAATTTATTTATTTTGCGAGCTGAACAAGTACTTCACGTGCCTGAGAAGCATCAGTAATAGCTTCGTCGAAACAGATACGAAGGTGTTTACTGCCAGCGATGGTGATATCAATCCCCTCATTATCAATTCCCGTCATGAGGTAATCTTCTTGCGCATTATCGAGTTTGAGGTCTTTACAATATTTCACGAGTGAAGAACGATGATCATCGTTCATGTGATCTAAAATGCGAGCTTCTGTTTCGTAATCAAAAACTGATTCAAGCTCGATTTCGTCATTTTCGAGCCACCAAATTTTGCCAAAGCCTTCGATATAACGACTGCGAACTGGTTCAAGAACATAGAAATTAAAATCGTGAGTCTGGAAGTAATGTTTTGCGTGAGAGAATTTACGAAGGTAGCGTTCTTTGGCTTCAGCTTCATCCTCAGTAATAACACGCGCATCGGCAAGGTAGGTGAGGCGAGCATTAGCTTGCACATCACGAGCTTGACTTGTTGCGGTGATCGTGAGAGAAACACGTTTATCGGCATTTATATTTTTTGTATGCTGAGCAATTTCAGAAATAAGAATAACTGGACGTCCTAACTTATCCAAAGAATAAGGTGTGACTGAACCGAAAGGGTAGCCTGGAACATCGAGTGAATGAGTGGAGAGGACCCCGTCTTTTTCAGCTTTTAGTAAACCGCGGCCATTTTTTGCTTTAATCGTGAATTTATTGTCATTACTCATATTATTTTCCTTTTGTTTGATAGAGCTTTGAGTACACCCCATTTTGATTGATAAGTTCGTCATGTAATCCACTTTGGATCATACTTCCGTTTTCAAATACTTTGATACTATCAGCCTGCTTAATAGCACTGAGGCGATGAGCAATCGTAATACATGTTCTATTGTGTAAAAATGCTTTGAGTCTTTGCAATACCTTTGCTTCGGTCTCTGGATCTAAGGCAGAAGTAGCTTCATCAAGAATCACTACTTGTGGTTTACGTAAAACCATGCGCGCAATAGCCAAGCGTTGGCGTTGACCACCAGATAATTTCAGTCCTTTGTTGCCCACGCTGGTATCAAGACCTAGTTCTTGAGCCCGAATGAATTCATCTAAGCAAGCAACTTCTAATGCTTGCCAAATTTCACTATCCTCCGCTATTTCACCCATGAGGATATTTTCGCGAATACTAGAATGGAATATTCCTGGGGCTTGTAGAACAACGCCTATATTGTCACGTACTTTATCGAGGCCAATATCGAGGATGTCCATACCGTTAAATAAGACAGAGCCCTGATCCGCTTTATAAAGACCTGTGATCATTTGAACTAAGGTACTTTTGCCTCCACCAGTTGCACCAACTATGGCAATATGTTGGCCTGCGGGGATTTTGAAACTCACTTTGTTGAGAACTGGAATGCCTTTTTGATAACTGAAACTCACATCCTTGAACTCAATATCTATATTATCGCCATAGATAAACTCAATACCTTTACTCTTTCCTTTATTTTCCTCTTCTTCATTCATGAATTTGTTCAGTCGCTCTAAAGCAGCTGAAGCGGCAAACCATGAATATTGAATTGTAATTAAGTTTTGTACGGGGGTCATCATGACCCAAAGGTAACTAAAAACGGCAATCATTTCGCCAACACTTAGGTCCACACTCGTGAAAGCAATATAAACTGCAGCAGCTCTAAAAAGATCAAAACCCATAAGGAAAATGACAAAGCTTCCACGTGAAGCGGCATCGCTTTTCCATCTCGAGTTAATCGTAGTGTCACGCATATTAGCTGCGGAATCAATAATTTTATTAAGGAAAAAACGATCCCGGCGACTGATGCGTAATTCGTGCATAGCATCCAGGAAATCGGTCAGTTTTTCTTGAAAAGAAGCAATAGCTTTATTTTCACTTCTCTTTAACTTTTTAACTTTCTTACCCATTTTTATGGTCGCGAAAACGACAATAGGATTGAGGATTAAAATAAAGAGTCCGAGCTGAACATTAATCCACAGAAGAATGGCCGCAGTAGCGATGAGTTGAAGGATAGAAAGGATGAGCTGACTAATAGTTTTGGAAATGAATTGTTCTACCGTATCGACATCATTGGTAAAAAGAGCAGCTGTTTTGCCACTACCAGTATTTTCGAAATATTTAATGGCTACATTTTTGAGCCGTTTGAGAAGCTTTATTCGAAGGTCATGACAGATGGCTTGAGATAATCGAGTGAATATTTTACTTTGTAGAATATTTAAAGACAAACTCATGAGCCGAAGCAAGACAGTGAGGAAAAGAGTGATGGCAATAAAACTCGTGGCCTCGTGCATGGATTCGGGTAAAATGATCTTGAGTTTATTCAGGAGCTTTCCTGGACCATTCAACAAGAGATCATCTATTAATAAAGGGATGAGCAAGGGTTGAAGTACCGTTGTGAAAGCAGCTGCAACGGCACAAATATGTGCTTTGATCAAAATTGATTTATCTTTGAATAGAAGTGCTTTAATTGTATTAAAGTTGATATTTTGTTTCGTCATTTTTTTACCCTCGGATTATAGATCAGTATTTGATCATCTTCCTTGCGGATATCTACATTGATATTAAAAACTTTAGCAATTTTTTCTTGGCTTAAAATTTCTTCCGTATCTCAATAAAACTTAATTTTTCCTTCGTGAAGAAAGGCAATTTGATCTGCATAGGCGGCGGCTAAATTGAGATCGTGCACTATAACAAAGACTGCGGTACCTTGTTCGAGGGCTTTCTCGGGTTATTTTTATTCAACTGTTCGACCTGCTTTCACCTTATCAAAAGAAAGGTTTTGGCTATACAATTAATCAATCAATCAATCAATTAGTATAAATAAGAAAGCTCATAAACACTAAGTATCTAGAAACACAATGAGAACCCGGATGTGCAAATGAGATAATATCTCATCTTTTGATTTGAAATATACTAATTGAGATTTAGTATCAGTTAAGTTATATATAATAGGATATGAAATGAATAATAAGATGACCATGACTTTTATGGCTATTTTTACGAGTATAGGAGTAGGTGCGCAAGAGACTGAACTTAAGAGTGATGGACACAATCACCCCGAGCATAATATGGCCAATACTTACTTAAAAAATGAAAATAGTGATCTCAAATCGGGAAGTAATAGGCATACTGACGGTGGTAAATTAGATAGTTTTTTGGGCATGGAAGAATATTTCAAGGTGTCTGGGGTTCTTGGCGTTTATAGTCAAACAATGGATGACCAAGATGCAAACATTGATCGAGATGAATTTTCAAATCTCTACGGTAGTCTACATTTAGAAACAGTAGAATGGGAAGGTTTTAGATTTGGCTTAACGGGACTTTTTAATCAAGAATTAAATGATCATAATGATAATTATGGTGACTACTATAATCAGAAAAAAGCTATTCTTTCAGAAGCCTTCCTTAAGTATAATTATGAACAAACTGAATTTACTCTTGGTCGTCAGGGTGTCGATTGGCTTATGCTCGGCGATTACTTTGAAGGTGTATTTATAGAGTCTGAAGCAATTGAGAACTTCTTAATTAGAGCTGCGTGGGTACAAAAGGGTGCCGTACTTGATCCAGACGAAGTCATTGACTATACAGACCTTAATGATAGTGATGGAGTTTATGGCACTGAGATCACTTATACAGGAATAGACGGACTTGCAGTGACGGGTTTATATTACCATGCACCGGATGCCTATGATATTTTCGGTGGTGAAGTCTTCTTAGAAAATGAGATTACTGAAGACTTTAGTAATGCTTTCTTAGTTCAATATTTTGTTACAGATGAAAAAGAAAGTTACGATGATTACCCTGGTGGTGATGGCTCTATTATTCACATTAATAATACTGTGACTTATAGAAATTTGAGCGTCGGAGCAGGTTATATTGAAGCAGATGAAGATGGGGGAGCAGGCAGTATGCTTAACAACCCTTGGGACCCATTTGACGAGGATACTCACACCGATCGTCCCAATGCATCTACTTGGTATGTACAAGCTGAGTATGCTGTAACAGATGACTTGACACTTATGACTATATACGGAGAGAGTGACACTGATGAAGGCAATGGCGACGCTAAATTTAAAGAATTTGATATAGGTCTTGCTTATCAATTACGTGAAGATGTAATGGTAGAAGCGACTTATGTACACTTAACAACTACAGATGATGCTGATGAAGGTTTTGATAAACTTTGGCTCAATGTCACTTACGCATTTTAATTTAAAGGAATAAACAATATGAAATCACTCGTACTTCAATTTAGTTTCTTACTCTCAATCAACCTTGTTGCCTCGGCACATGATCATACCGAAAGTGTGGCACAGAATCATGCGCAAGTCGTTTACCTTTCCTATATGGATACTTTGCAAGACGCGCAAAACTTACAAAAACAAATTAATCAATTTTCAGAAAAACCAAGTGAAGCAAGTTTAGAGCAAGCTAAGAAGGCTTGGTTGCAAAGTCGTGAATCTTATGGTCAGACAGAAGCGTTTCGCTTTTATGATGGTCCCATTGATTTCGCTAATGAGAAAACTGGTGAAGAAGGTCCAGAAGGAGAACTCAATGCTTGGCCAGTGAATGAAGCATTCATGGATTATGTTAAAGGAGCGCCTACATCAGGGATTATTAATTCCGACAAAGAAATTACTTTGGAATTGATCAATTCATCTAATATCAAAAATGATGAAGCTGACGTAACGACTGGTTATCACGCCATTGAGTTTTTACTCTGGGGTCAAGATCTAAGTTTAGAATCTGCAGGAATTCGTCCTGCGAGTGATTATAAAAAAGGTGATAAAGTTAATGAACGCCGTCGTTTATACTTAAACTTAATCACCCAAAAATTAATCAGTGATCTCCAGTATTTAGTGACTGAATGGACTCCAAAAAAAGATAACTTCCGTAAAAGCTTTGAAAAACAAAGTGATGAAGAAACTTTGAGCTTACTTTTAACTTCACTCGCTACTCTAAGTGCCTTTGAAATGGGCTCTGAACGTATGGGTACGGCTTTGGATTCAGGTGATCAAGAAGATGAACATTCTTGCTTTAGTGATAATACTCACAGAGATTTTATCACCAATCAAGTCGGTATGATGAATGTATACTTTGGGAATTACGGATCTTATCACGGTAAAAGCCCCAAAGAAATTTTGGCGAAAAAAGATGAAAAATTAGCAAACAAAATCACAAAGGCATTGAAAAAAACTGCTGATGCTTTAGTACTTATCCCCGCGCCAATTGATCGTGTATTAGCCTCTGAAAAAGGAAGTGAAGCAAGAGAGATAATGGAAGCTGCCATAAGCGCCCTTAACGAACAAGCGGAGTTGTTTGTTGAAGCAGGTAAAGTATTAAAAGTTGATGTTAAAATCATAGCCGAGTAGAAAAAATATGCGCACTCGATTGACCTTAGTTCTTTTATTGCTATCATGTTTTATTTGGGCTGAAAACTCTGAAAAACTTGGTGGTGATTTAACTGTATACAAAGAGAGTAAATACTCTTTTGGCATGAGTGCGCCAAATATTCCCATCAAAAATTTACGCGATTTTGCCTTTGGCAATCGCATGTTTAACACGAATTGGGTCACGGCACCTAGCAGTGTTCCCAGTTTAGACGGTTTAGGACCACTCTTTAATAGAGTCGCTTGTTCTCAATGTCATTTGCGCGATGGTCGTGGTCGTGCCCCTCATGATTCAAATGAAATGATGAACTCAATGCTGGTGCGGATGAGTGCGATCAATGAAAAGGGCGAAGTAATTGATCATCCTATTTATGGTGGCCAATTGAGTGATCGCGCGATTCAAGATTTAAAAGCAGAAGCTCGCGTGCGAGTTTCTTGGCATGAAAGCCAAGGGCAATTTGCGGATGGCCAAACTTATTCTTTGCGTAAACCGCAATACAAATTCGAGTTCTTTCGGGGCGATGCGGGTGAATTTTTATTTTCACCTCGGGTAACGCCTGCAGTCTATGGCCTTGGTCTTTTAGAAGCCTTAGATGAAAAAAGTATTTTAACTCATGCAGACCCGGAAGATCAGGATGGTGACGGCATTTCAGGTAAAGCTAATTACGTATGGGATGCAGTTTCTAAGAGTACCCAGTTGGGACGCTTTGGCCTAAAAGCGAATGCTCCCAACCTCTTGCATCAAAATACGGGAGCCGCTAATGGTGATATAGGCTTGACCAGTAAATATTTTCCGAAGAAGAATCACCAAGTCATACATAAAGATTTAGAAAATCATAAAAGAGCAGGTTTCGACCTATCCGAAGAGCAAGCTCGACGCTTAACTTTATATATCCAGAGCTTAGGTGTTCCCGTTCGTAGAAATATGGATGATGAACAAGCAAAGCAGGGGGAAAAGTTTTTTAAGCAAATTAATTGTCAGTCATGCCATGTGGAATCTTTCACAACTGGGAAAGATCATGAATTAGAGTTTTTGCGTAATCAGCAAATTTTTCCTTACACAGATCTCTTACTCCATGATATGGGAGCTGACTTAGCCGATAATCGTCCTGATGGCCTAGCTAATGGTTTCGAGTGGCGTACACCACCTCTTTGGGGCTTGGGTTTGCACAAGATGGTGAATGGCAATGATTACTTTCTTCACGATGGCCGCGCTCGTACAATTGAAGAAGCAATTCTATGGCATGGTGGCGAAGCAGAAGCCAGTCGTGATGCGTATAAAAAGCTCAATAAAGAAGAGCGTGAATCTTTAATGAAATTCCTTAAGTCACTGTAGAATCACTAGCTGAATACTTATGGCTATGAGCATGCTTACTAAGTTAAATCGTACGTTACTTACAGATTTATAATGAGAAGTGATTGCTTAAACTACTTCAGTAGATATAAGCTGATTACCCCTATGGAACTAATCAAATCATAAAAATAGGCCAGTCCTTTAAGAACTGACCTTTTATTGAGATGTGCTGGGCTTACTTCATTGAGTGTAAATATTCAATGATAGAAGTGAACTCATGGAGGTTGAGGTTAAAGACTAAGCCCGGGGGCATTTGAGACATCTTTAATATCGTTTTCCCAGTAATGTATTCTTTAGTGACTTTCTCATAATGGCCCGCGGCATTCATGAGGTAGTAGTAGGTATTATCTTCATCCACTAAGAAACCCATGTGAGGATTGGACTGCTTTTTGGATGTCAGTTGGTAAGTGGGGAATCCTTGGGCAATGGCTGCCGCGGGGTTTAAGACCGATTCAATAAGGAAATCACGTTGAAATTGACTTCCCGCTGTTCCCATATAAGGACCTTTTTGTAATGCTGCATTATTAACAGCGTGGCAGGCGATACAGCCTTGCTTATTAAAGAGCTTAGAACCTAAGACACTATCGCCCTTATTGCTCATGGCGTATTTCGCGGCACCCTCTAGGCCTGCGGTGGTAAGTGGCATAGATTTTTTAGCATCTTTTGCGATGGTCGCAACATTTTGGTGCATATCTAAAACGGCTTTGGCAGCTTTGCGAGTACCGGCGTAATCCCAAGTTAGATTAGCCTGTGCGCGTTTTTTGAATTTTTCATCAAGTAAGTAGATATCCGCAATAGCTTGATAATAACCAGGATTATGGAGACCAATTTCGCCATCAATGATTTTTTGATTAGCGACAATTTTCTCACCAATATTTCTGTAGAAGGCAAAGAAGATTTTTTTCCAAGCAAGAGTTGCGGCTTGATCATCAACTTCGTTAGCCGTTTTAGCTAAGTTTTCAAAATCGTTCTTACTTTTAAGGGGTGCAGTCCAATAATCGAGGAGCATTGCATCAATCTGTGTACGTGAATTATCTTTTTTAGATAGTGAGAGAGATTCTGTTTGCCATTTTGATAGACTCGTAATCAAAGCTTTGCTTGAAAGAGTTCTAAGTTCTGTGGCGGCTATAATTTTCTTTTCATTGACGACTCTTAGCTTAGGGGCCTTTCTATTTGCGCCCTTTTTTCTTTTGAAGGTAATGGCGCCTGGATCAAACCACTCTTGAAATTCGGCAAGTTTTTTAGCTGCTTTGAAACGGGTTTTCCAGGCTTTGTTTGTGTCCATTGCCGTGAGTTGTAATGTTTTGATATGCTGTTGACTAGGAACGCTTGTGTCTAAGGCAGCAAAAAGTATATCCACGCCTTTTAGTTGGAGTTTAGTTGTGTCAATTTTATTGAGAGTTATGGCCTCAATGACATCGAGTTGTGATTCTGCTTTGAACTTCGTGAAGTTAACTTCAATTGCCTTTTCAATGGGCTGAGTATATTCCCATGTTTTTGTAGCAAAATAAGGACCTTCATCATAAGGGCGAGTTCCCCACCAATCAACTAAATTCCAATCAGCTTCTTTATGACTGAGACGCGCCAAAATATCGAGAATAATTAAACGGCTCTGATCATTCCATTGATCACTGGCGAGTTCTAGTATGAGGGCATCAATGAGTTTCGGATTGTGAATTGTTTTTAAACCGTAAGAGAGAACTTTCTGTGTTTTTAAATCACCTGATTTGAAACGTGAAAGATAAGCCTGCCATGCTTGGTCATGGCTTTGTCCTAGGCTTGATAATGTACGTGAAGCCATGTGAGGCAGTGCCATGGTTCCAAGTTGACCAACGCTATCAACTTTCCATGATTGAATAGCCATATCAATAAGTTGCTCAATGGATTTCGGAGAAAATTTATTTAATCTACGCAAGCTAATAGCGGCTTGTAAACGAACTTTTGGATTAGGGTCCTTTAAATATTCTGCGATTAAATCAGGTGAAACATTGGCCATTTGAGTTTTTCTGTCAGTCAAGGCTTTTAAGGCCATTTCGCGCATGCTACCGTCAGCTAAAAGATTTTGGCAAAGGCTATGGCTCTTTTCTCCAATGGCTTGTTTAAGTGTAAATAA
The DNA here is from genome assembly GCF_028728065.1 of Lentisphaera profundi. Lineage (GTDB taxonomy): Bacteria > Verrucomicrobiota > Lentisphaeria > Lentisphaerales > Lentisphaeraceae > Lentisphaera > Lentisphaera profundi. The sequence continues at coordinate 999,816 of NZ_CP117812.1, forward strand.
GGCGGCTGTACGAGAATTGATGGGTAGCTTTTTATTCAGTGCTGCATTGCTGAGTAATTGACTCGCTTGTTTGCTGATGGGCTTTTGCAAGAGGAACTGCTGAGCTTGTAGTCGAATAGAGGCGCTGGGGCCAATAAGGTGTTTTACCAAATCATTGTCATTAGCTGATTTTAGATCAGGTACAGCAGGGGCCTTATAGCCTTTTAATTTAGCTTTGAAGATACGACTCACAGGTTTTTCTTGACCCGCATAAGCAAATTTACCGCCTAACCAATCAGAGAAGTAAAGGTTTGATTCTCCATCCACATCAAGGTCAGTGGCACGCGTTAGAGTAGTAAATACATTTTGCTTGATTTTATACGTGGCGTCCTTTGCTTCCATCTCAAATGAAAAGACTTTTCCAGAAGTCCAATCACAAGTATATAATTTATTGTTGACATCTTTTGGAAAACCGGGTTCATCTAGGAATAAAACTCCCATGCCTGAGCCACCACCATAATCGCCGAGTGAGGCAATATGTTCATCGGGAAAATTTTGGTAGAGTCGAGGATAACCAAAGTCAGATTCGGGAACTTGATGATGAACGCGGAGGTTCCAGCCTTTGCCATCATTAGTATTGTCACGAGTGAAGAGCTCTAAAGTCGGTGAAATTGCGACATCAAATTGATTTCTTGTATTATAGACATACATCTCTAATTCACTGCCATCAGGGCGGACTCGGGCTACACCGCCACCGTGATAACGAAGGACTTTGCCATCAGTTCCTTTAGAATCTTTAAGGCCGAAGTCGCCAACGGCGATATAAAGCCAGCCATCGATGCCCATACGTACACCATTTGTTGTATGATCGGCACCACGTGAGTGTTCAATGCCCGCACCAAAGCCATCGGCAAGAAGGGTTCTTTTGTCAGCTATACCATCACCATCGGTATCTTTGAAAGAAGTGAGAAAGGGTGGGTGAAGTAGGTAATAGGTACCTGCAACAATGTGCCCGCCGCGAGCAGAGGTGAGCTTAGGGATGAACTCGACAAATTTATCTGCTTTGCCATCGCCGTTAGTGTCCTTTGCGGTAATGACGTTGCCTAAGCCTTCGTAATGTCCTAAACTACCGTTAGGGTCTTGAGATATATAAAGCGTGCCATCAATATCGGCAGAAATTGCGGTCACATATTCGGCATAAGGGGGAGACGCAAAGAGGGTTCTTTCGAAGCGATCATCCAAGGAAAGATTATCTTTTCTATGTTCCTTATAGATTTGACTTTGATAAGCTTTATCCTTATCGATAGTTTTATCAGCAAAAGGAAAAGGCTTAATATTACTTTTTGTTTGAGGTGCAGCAATCATTGAACAGGTCAATAAAGCCAAAGTGGTTTGTAGAGGGAGGTAGTTAAATTTTTTCACAGAATAGAATCTCTAGTTAATTTTGTTATTAATGATTAACTAAAGAAAAATAATCTATTCTCAACAGTATTAAGATATAAATACAAAATAAATATTGAGCACAGAGATGTAGAGGGCACAAAAAAAGCCCACATAAGTGTGGGCTATAAAATCTTACTTGAGTAAGTGAAAAACTATTTTTGAGTGACTAGTTTATTGTAAGTGGCTTCACCCATATTGAAAGTTTTGTCATCAACTACTTTGAGTTGGTGAGCAATGGAACCGAGTTTATTACCTTTTTTATCACGTCCCATCTTAAAGAGAGTGAAAGAATTATCTTTAGTTTTTATAAAAAGCATGGGTTTCTTTACTTTTTCTACTTGGCAAAAACCTTTGGTGTTAAATTCCATGTTCTGCTTTCCGCTAAGTTCGTTCCATGAACCAATAATAGCTTCATTCACATATATTTTCGGGGGCTGACTATTGAACTTAGGAATAAGATGTTGGTTGCTGTAAGTAACCGCAGCCGCAACAATGATAGATAGGACAGTTGCTTTTAGATAATCTAGTTTCTTAGGCTTTCTAGCCTTTGTTGGTTCACTCATAGTTTTTCCTCATTTGATTGTTTATAAACTTAATCGCTCATATTAGAGCATATCTTTCACGTAAATCAAAAAATATTTAAATTTGTTTATTCATGTTGAACTTATTCATTACTATTTAACATAACTAAACTCTATGTTTTTATAATTATTGACAGTAAAACGTAAAAAATAGTAATTATTAAGCAATATTTAACTTAGGCCTCACATTTGCGAAGAACGCGAAGCAATTCTGTGACTGACCAAGCTTGAGAATCACAACCTCGAGGGGTGTGCGGTGCTGAGCCATCCATTACTTCAGGGATTTGTTCTAAAGCACCGGTGTTAAATAAAACTCTCGAGCTATAAAGAAGTGATTTAGCAGTAGGGATAGCTTCTTTACCATATATTTTAAGCATTGCTTCTGGATAAGATGGGAAAGGCCAATTCCATGCGGTGCCATTATGATAAGCGGGCTTTCTTTTCGTATCTTCATCGCCTTCATAATGATGGAAGTAGGGATTGTCGGGATTATTCAAGAGTTCACCATAAGTAGAATAAACTGGTAGTGGATAATCATTTTGTTTATCCGCTAAGCTTCTAATGGCACCGGGGATGAGCAAGCAAGATGAAGATTCAAATATGGCTTGTTGAGTTTCTTTATCTTCAATGACATCCAAAGTCACAGCAAAAAGTTGATTCGAACGTAAAGCATCGTCAGCTTGAGCTTCAGCCGCGGGGCAATAGTTAGTAGAATGCAAGCAATCAGATAAGTAGCCTCTTTCAGCTGACCAAAAGTATTTCATGAATGATTCCAAAGCGTGTTCAGCGAGTTGAGACCATTTTTTATCCTGAGTATATTTAAAAAGGATTTTAAGTGACTTAATCCAGAAGACCTGAATTTCTACAGGATAGCCTTCGCGCGGAGTTCCAGCCGGATAATTGGTATCCATCCATGTGAAGTGAGAAGGGCTATAGACGAGTAGTGACTCTGGGTCAACTTTTATGCCATTAGGGGCACCCTTAATATAGTTATCCGCAATGGACTTCATTATTTCAAGCATAGTGCGACCATTACAGTCTACATCTAGAATTGATCTCTCACCCGATTCTTCAATATAATCATCACAGGCAATAAAAAACCATAGAGGAGCATCACTCGTATCACGATTTGCGGCATCAGCACCATGTATTGAGTTAGGCAGTGTTCCCGCTTCTTCAAAGCTAGCAAAGCGTTGGAGAATTTTAAGGACATCATCACCAAATCCAGCACTAATTAAACCACGGCAACAGATAAGTGTATCGCGACCCCAGTCCAAAAACCAAGGGTAGCCAGCAATAACTGTTTTCATGCCATCACGAGCCACGACGTAATGACTAACGGCTTCAGTTAGTTGTTCAATATAAGTGTTGGCATTTTGTTTATCAGGATATGGAATTTGACTAAGCTCAATTTTATCCACTTGCTTTTCTCTAAGTACTTGACCTAAAAGCGTGCAAGAATCGCCTGGTTTTAAATCGAGAAGGAAAAAGCCTGGGCTATATAGATCACAGTGACTTTCTAAACCGCGTAGGGCTTCATTGCGTTGATATTGATTATACGACCATTCATCTTCGCGATGAAATTCACCATTAGAACTGGAGAGATGTAACTGGCGGTCTTCGTCAGGCGCAAAAAGTAATTCGCGTTTTTGCGATGTTACTTTACTTGCCCATAAGCCTTCGAGTCCTGCCCCTGCTTTGGTGTCTGAATGGAAGTCTCGGTCTTCTAAGTCTACACGGATATAGATTTTAACACTTGTTTGTGAGGCATTGGCGAGTTTACTTTTTTCGCGAGAGATAATAAATGTCGTGGCATTCTCTCCTGGAATCATAAAAGCTTGGACACTCAGGATTAAGCAGCGGTGATGTCCGAGGGGTAGTTCATAAATGAGTTTTCTATTGCGACCCGAGCCACGGATTTCAGTAAGGAATTTATCGGTGAGTTCATAAGTCGCATGATGACAATCAACATAAATGCGGTTACGTCTCCACATAATATGGCGGTTCTCGGGATAATCGGGACTTAGATTTGCAGCGAGTAAAGCATCATAACGAGTCCAGATTTTTGAAATCCCGGTATTGAGTCTCATCATGGCACCCTTGCCATTGGTATCTAAAATAATATTATTATAATCTTCTACAGGATATTTATCCGTAAATGGAGCATCAATGGTAGTTAAACGCATGATAGTCGATTCATGTTTTTTAATACCGTCAGGAGTATTGATCTCGATTAATAATTTTTCATAGGTGATTTTATCTTGATTCTCAAGGGGCAATAATAAGATATAATGAGCGCCATCATCGCCCTGGAAAGAAGTGTGCTTACTTTCAAAGACAAAGATATTAAAACTATGCGGAGCTTTAAAAAGCAGTGACGAGTCAACTGGGCAAGGAACTTGTCTCACTAAGTCTTCTGGGAAACTCCAAGTTGTAGGGATGATTTCAAGACTTTTAAGCCATTTTAAAGGTGAAGTTAAAAGGGCATCTACATGAGCATCGATTTCATCTAAGATCGCGTAATTAGATAGTTTATAAGAAAGCTTAGTAATGATTTTTTGAGCTTTACTGCGATTCATCTTTGTTTTGGGAGAAGTGATTTGGTCTTCTTTGTTCCCTAGGCAAATGATTTCACCTGGCTTGAGGGTAAGAGCTAGTTTATCGTCATTATAGAGATGATTCGATTGACCAATAAGTGTATCTGAAAATTTGATACTATAAGATAAGTCTAAATCTTGAGCGTCTTCCATGTGTAAGTTTATAAGAACGATGAGTGGTGTTTCACCGGACTCTGATCGTCTTTCAAAAGCTATTAATGATGAATTGGCTAAAGGGAGTTCAGTAATCTGGGAGTTTTCAAAAAAGGCAGGGTGACTATGTAAAAGTGTATTGAGCTCTTTAATTTTTTTAATTAAATTGTGATCACTTCCCCAATTTAAGCCACTCGCACCGTGAACATTTACTTTTTCCGTAGCTAACCACTCAACACCGTTGGTGAAACCAAAGCAACCATTGTGTGAAAGAAGGGCAGATAAAGTCGTTCTTGCTTCAGCCCATAGTGGTGAGGTAGCCGCTAATCTCATGTTATCATGAGTTTCTGCATAGTGTACCATCGCACCATATTTATGACTGAAGTCTTCGGAATACTTCATGTAGTTACTGATTTGATCTTTACTATAATTCTGAAAAAGCTCGGAGTAGGCCCAGTTTAAATTGCAGTGATTGAGCATGTGCTCGGTTATTTCCCACGCACCTCCAAGACCCTCTAACAAGAATATAGTCTCTGGATAATGTTGACGTACTTTTGCCGAAATATATTTCCAGGCCGGCTCGGGAATCATGTATCCTGCATCGCAACGGAAACCATCTACACCACGTTCGCACCAGGTTAAGAATACATCAGCTAAATAAACCCAGAGTTGAGTGTCTTTGTGATTGAGTTCAGTTAAATCTTCCCAGACAGTGCCCCAGGCACCGGGTTGGTAAATGTCGCCATTATCGTGACGTCGAACCCATTCGGGATTAGTCTCATGAATTTTTGATGCCCAACCGGTATGGTTAATAGCAATATCAATAATGATGCGGCCTTCTTTTTGATGAACGGCATCAACGAGCTCACAGAATTGCTCTACGGGAGTTGTTTTTAAATTGAAGTTACATAATTCAGGGTTTACAGCAGTGAAATCTAGAGCTGCATAAGGAGAGCCATAGCGGCCCATGCGACCATAACTTGTTGGCGTCGGGTTTATAGGGAGGAGGTGAAGGATGTCGCAATTTAGATCGTCAAATATATGATCAAGCTCATTGATGAGGTCGCTAAATTTTCCTGAAGGAGGGATGATTGTGTAACCTTCCTTATCAAGTTCTTCTAGCTTGTCGTATGAAGGTGCTTGTGAAAGATTTTTATTTTGTCCAAATTGACGTGGGAAAGCACAGTAGATGGCATTTGAGAAGCGGCTGCTATTAGGTTCGATATTTAGGACTATGTCAGGGCCTTCTTGCCAAACTTGTTCACCGTCATCTAGAAGGATGTAGGCTTTCGCTCTAAAATGGCCGGATTCACTTAGTGGTAAAGTAATAGAGTAACTATCTGTCCCATCGAAGTTCATTTCATAGTCATTCCAACCTAATTCAAATTCGTTCAAGCCAAGTTCAATATGATGAATAACTTGTGTGTTCTTGATCGAAGATTGATTGAGGTTGGTTCTTAAAAAAGCTTTTCCTATTATGGCACTATGTATAATGAACTTTTGTATATCACCTGAAAATTTAACTAAATGGTCGCCAGATTTGGGTGAGCTTGATAATTTAGCATTTGACATTTTTCTATCCTTCGAATTACGATGTGTTTAGGTCTACAAGCGAGTAGGTTTATACTTGACCTAGTTGAAGTTCTTTGAATTTTTGCGGATCTCGCATGAGTGATTCACCTACTAGGATTGCGGAACAACCGCAATCTAGAAGCTGACGGCTATCTTTACCAGTTTTTATGCCACTCTCACCCACAAGAGTTTTATTGTCGGGAATGAATTGAGCGAGTTTGGCCGTTAAAGTCAGGTCGGTAGTGAAATTGCGTAAGTCGCGATTGTTTACACCAATGATATTTGCTCCCGCAGCGAGTGCTTTGTGGGCTTCTTCTTCATCGTGGATTTCTACAAGAGCTTCCATGCCGAATGATCTGCCTATAGTGAGGAAATTGGCGATTTCCTCTTCTCTTAAGACGGCTGCGATTAATAAGAAAGTGTCCGCGCCTGCAGCACGGGCTTCATGTATCTGAAGTTCATCAATAATAAAATCTTTACGCAGTAGAGGAAGATCCACCTGAGTACGAATTTCTTTTAAATAGTCAAGTGAGCCTTGGAAATAATCACGATCCGTAAGTACAGAAATGGCCGCCGCGCCTATTCGTTCATAGTTTTTAGCTATTTTTATAGGATCAAAATCAGGTGATATGATACCAGCCGAAGGGGATGCTTTTTTCACTTCAGCAATCACTGCGAGGCCGTTTTGCGCTTTGAGTGCTTGAGCAAAATCTTTTTTTGTAGGACCTGCAGCAATGGCGAGTGCTTTGAGTTCTTCACGTTGATTTTCTTGAGCTTTAATTTCTTCGTGCTTAGTGGCAATGATTTTTTTTAAAATATCAGCAAGGTTCATTATTATTTGTATTTAAGAGGTTATCGTTTTTTTGTCCTATAGGGAAGGGGAAGTTAGTAAGGTCCATATCACTTAATGTTGCCATCAGTGATGACAGCGTGTGCAATATTTTAAGTTGACCTTCGACTAAGGCAGAAAGATATAAGTTGGCAATGATAGTTAAAATCAGGTTCTGTTCTGAGCAGGGATGAGCTTTTATTTTTTCAGTAATAAGAGTCGTTTTCCAATTATTAGCAGGCTCAATTAGAGTTTTATGTGCATCTATGAGGCAATGATGACCTTTGTATAGGACAATTTGGAATTGAGTAGAAAAGCGCCTGCCAAGAAGTTGAGAAATAATACAAAGCATCAAGGGGCTGCCTTCACCATTAATGAGAACGCTACTAATTAGGTTGACCCCTGAATCTAAAATATCGTGTTTGGGGGCATAGTAACTTTTGTCCTTCATATAGTCACACAAAGCTTTAGTATTAAAGTCTTTAGCACTTAAATCTTTGTAGAGTTCTTCCATGGATGATTGTAGTTCAGAATTTTTTAATTCCGGATAATAAATGGAATTTATAAAAATGAGATCTTCCCAAATAAGCACTTGTTCATTATTAACTCTTTCAAGAAAACACTTTAAGTCATTTTTTTTCTTAAGGATAGCTTCTATTTGATGCACGCGTTTTCTTACAAGCTTATTGGGCGACTCTTGCAGCTCTCGAAGATCAGGTAAAATCCCCGTGCCATACTTGATGAGTCTGCCAACAGTAATAGTGGCAATATTTTGATCCTCATCTTCCAAAAGCTTTAAAAGAGCTTTTTTTTCAGTCATTTGTCGTACTCCAAATATTCAGTTCTATAGAGCAGTATATCACTTACATATTTTTTAGTCGTGGGAAAAGTAATTCTTTCCAAAACTTTTTCATTATATTTTTTTGGATTCCACTTTTCCTTACGGAGGTTACCAAGCCCCGCATTGTACTCAGCTAGCGCTAAAACAAGCCTGTCATCATAGCGCTGCCATCTTTTTAAATTTACCGATAAAAGATAGGTGCCTATGTCAATATTTATTTCTGGATCATATAAAGAGGCATAATACGATAGCTTTTTTCTGTTATTGAGGCGAGCCCACTCATCTGCAGCAATGGGCATAATTTGCATGAGGCCATATTCACCTGCGGCACCTTTTTGTTTGGCAATAAAGCTACTCTCTTTACGAATGACCGCCTTGATAAGAGAGAAGGGGACTTGATGGCGTTGAGCTGCTTTGTGAATTACACTATCGTAGAGGTCACTCTGCTTACTTCTGTTGAGGTAGCTAATGACCCCGAGGGAGATGAGCAAGCAGATGAATATAGCTTTTCTCATTCAGTAAAAACTTGATCCAATAAAGCTTGTTTGTCTAAACTTAAGTTTTCATCATTAATGAACGGCGATATTTTGAGTCTCTGAATTAATTTCTCACATTGGCTCAGAGTGTCTGTGACATCTTCTAGTTCAGCGAGATTAAAAGCTTTAGGTTTAAGACGGATATCGTTAGCGAGCTCATCAAGAGAGTCTTTTATGTCTTGAAGAATTCCACTTTTAACGGAATTGTTTTTTGACTTAGTTCTCAGGTTCTCTTGAACTTCTTTCCTGAGTATGTCTAAATCTTCACTGATTTCTTCAAGTAGATATTCGCGTTTAAAGTTGCTTTCACCATTGAGTTGACTGGGGAATACGGTGATGAATAGCAGTTCACAGAGTATAATAGAGGCAATTAAACCTCTAGCAGTCCAAGATTTGATATCTTCTTTTTTGGCAATATCCACCCGTTCACTTTTTATTGAAGCGACAAAATTTAATTGATTGATGATAAATTCTCTACCGCTAGGTAAATGAACCTTAGTTCCTTCACTAATGAGATGGCCTTCCAGTAGTGCGGTTCCTTGTTCCATAGTTAATTCAAACCCACGTGAACTTTCTTGTAGGGAAAAAATTGAAGGAGCAAGCATTTGATTGACTTGCTCATGAGTGGCGCTTTGAAAAGCCATCCCCTGATTATCAATAATAAATGATTCTGTTTTATTTTTAACAAATAAGCTGAAAGCCATGAATGTTGCACCCTAAAAAATTGTTTATTTTAGCAATCTAATCTAATATTTGTTTTTATCCCCAAGAAAAGTGATATTTTTGCTCTGTATCCAGTGGAAATATTTTTGACCTTGATTATGTTTCAAATCGTTTAGCATACCCGATGGTGTAATTGGTAACACAGGAGGTTTTGATCCTCTCATTCTTGGTTCAAGTCCAGGTCGGGTAGTTAATATTTTGTTTTACCCGATGGTGTAATTGGTAACACAGGAGGTTTTGATCCTCTCATTCTTGGTTCAAGTCCAGGTCGGGTAGTTAATATTTTGTTTTACCCGATGGTGTAATTGGTAACACAGGAGGTTTTGATCCTCTCATTCTTGGTTCAAGTCCAGGTCGGGTAGCAAATTAAGTATTATTGATTCCCTCCCATTTTACAGATGACTTTAATTTCTGCTCTAAATCTTTTTTAGATATATATTGAACTCATAGTTATCAGATCCGCCTTGGTTGATTTTTGCAATTAACAAAGCTTGCTCTTGCTTATTTAATTTCTGCAGAAGCTTATCTTTTTGATTAAGTGGATTATTGGGAAAATACATTTGAGTCGTAATGGGGTGATAATCTTTTTTTGAGACTTTGAAATGGATATGTGGAGGACGCATACGTTTCTTTCCTATAGGATAGGCACCTGGAAGAATTGTTTTAAATTTGAAGCTTCCATCCTTTGAACTGGGAATAATGGCCCAGCCCTGAAAATATGGATCAATGGGTGCTTTGTTATCATCGTGAGGGTGACGATAGCGGCCTGCCGCATTAGCTTGCCATAAATCCACGGTGGCATCCTCAATGGCTGATCCATCTAAATCGAGAACTTTACCCGTGATATGGATTATAGTGCCTTTAGCGACGCCATTTTGTCCTTGAATTTGAGTTAAATCAAAATCCTTATCTTTTGCTTCAAAACGGGGATAGAAAGGGCCTTCGATTTGTTTTGGGGTGGGGAGTTCTTGAGCATGACTACTTAAGCCTAGAAGGCTAGCAAATGAAGCAGATTTAATGAAACGACGGCGATTAGACATTTATAAAAATCCTTTTTTATAAACATAAGTCATCAAAGCTCCTGAAAGAAATATCTAGCTAATAGAAATTCTAGCAGCCAGTCGGACTTCTCCCCGTTCGACTGCAAAATAGCGATATTTCGACGAATTATTCCCCAGGAATCGTTAAATATGCCCGATGTTTGCCTCATTTTGGGCAATCAGCGAATTGGTTTAGCTCATTTTTCGCTGTGAAGCTCAAAGTCCGACAGGCTGCTAGCTCGTTGTACTTAACTATTAATCCGATGACAATATAGATTGATAAAAAGGTGTAAATGAATGCTGTAGTTTGAGCCAATGGCGTCAGGCAAGTGAATTAGCAAGGGTTGCAAGCCCGACATAAAATAAGGTGTGGGGTCAGCCACACGATCAGGCCTGTGAAAAAGCTTGAGGGCTCACTTGTGAGTCCGGTATATATCGGACCCAAGTATGGGCCCTATAATCACCTCCAAAATCAGTCATGCACCTCAGGGTGCATGACTAATTTTGGAGGTGCAATGCAGCTATTAATACGGCAATAAAATAGAGATTTTTTAAAAAAAACACTCGGAAGTGCTGTAAGTATGACTCAATTAAGCCCAATGGAGTAAGCCTTGGGGGACGTATTATAGAGAATGATGTTATGAATACTGTAAGCATGGATTAGAGCTTTAATGCGTTCCTACAGAACTCACTAATTCTTCATGTGCTCGTTTTTCCTAGCTCTGACGAGCTAGGCTAAGTTAATGCGTACTTTCAGCACTAAAAAGTAAATCTAATTCATTGACGAATTAATAGCTAAGTTGAGGGTGACGATCGGCGAAAATAAGGATTGTTATTTTTCAATTATTTCTAGGCTTTCCGTGAGTACTTTATTGAAGCCTAAGCCATATAGGACTTGCATGCTATTATAAGCTTCTACATGTCCATCAACAAAAACAATATTGGCTTTGTTAAGGTGAAGTAAGTGAATTTTGTTATCATTTAAGTTTGAGATTGTTGGAGTGGGTGCTTTCCAAGGGGCAAAATAAGAATCAACTAGTAGCCAGCGCTCAGTAATCTCACGACCATTTTTCCACACTCCTGAAACACCTGTTTTGGAGTTTCCATTAAGTAAATGGATTTCTTCTGGATTAGCAGCATCACTTAACTGAGTAGTATTGGGTGCACCATAAGCGACACGGTTATCAGTTGACCTCCGCATTGCGGCTTCTTCTTGCAGAGGACAGACAACATTTTTTTTACTTCCATTAGGCCAATAATCACTTAAAACTCGCTCGCTCCAGACTTTGGCGGAATCGGGGTAATGCTGCGAAATCCGCCTATTATTAAAGTAGCCTTCGTGGTCATCAACCATTAATTGAATCATGATAAAATTTTGTTTTAATCGACTCGTACATGTTGTCGCTAAAGCTTGTTTCTTAGACTTTGCGAGAACAGGAAGTAACAAAGAAGCTAAAATACCTATAATCGCAATGACGACTAAGAGTTCTATCAGCGTGAAGCGTTTCATTTTAATTCTTCAATTTTGGTAACTTCAGTGATCATCCAATGACCTTTGTCTAATTTGCCTTTAGCCTCGATATAAACGTTTCTTGTGCAATAATAGGCGAGGTTGACTTTGTTGAAGTTACCGAAAGAAACTTCTATTTTGACACTTTTGGCATTCGCTACTTTCATGGTGTGAAGACGGGGGGTATCGATATTTGGACTTTGCTGAAGTGTGCCCTGAATTTTGATAGTTCCATTTTCTTCTTTAATAAAAGTGTCGATTTGTTTAGTGACAAAGTGATCATAGTTCGAATCATTCAGTCCAGTCATACTTTGTGAATAGCCTTGATAGGAATCGCGTTTGATACCGTATTGTTGCATGATAGCCATATGTAAAGCACGAGGATCTTGGCCTTGAGCATGATTGATATAACGGCCAGTTTTTACGATATTTTTACCGCCCGCTAAGACTGCGGGGATACGACTACCTGCGTGAGTATCGCTATGGCCCATGCCACTGCCGAAGTAGATCAGTGTATTATCGAGTAGGGTACCATTGCCATCTTTTAAGCCTTGGAGTCTACTCATCATATAGGCGAATTTTTGGAGGTGCCAATAATTGATTTTGTTGAGTTTAGTAATATTGCCAATACTGAAATTACGGAAAAAATGTGATAGCCAATGATGCTGTTCCTGAATGCCGAGAAAGTCAAAAATGAGACGACTGTTATCATTGCCGAGCATGTAAGTAGAGACTCGTGTTGTATCAGTCCACAAAGCTAGAGCCATGATATCCATCATAGCAGTTACTTGCTCGTCTAGGTTTGTACTCGCTTGGGGGCGAATAAAAGATGAAGAGTCTATGGCTTTATTTTTTTTAGAATTGGCTAATTTAATCTCCGTTTCGCGAATGATGGTATAGTACTCGTCAAGAGTTTCTTGGTCTTCTTTGCCGACGCGTCTTTTCAAAAAGCTGGCGTTATCCTTGACTCCATCGAGAATGCTCGTCATTTCTTGACGGCGCTTTACGTTGTTGAGGGGGCTACGAAAGAGCTTGTCAAAAACAAGCTGTGGATCACTTTCCCGCGGGACGTAACGTCCCTTGTCATCATAAGAAATGTAACTACAATCGGGCTGATTAGTGAAAATCCCTTCTGTCGTTAACTCGAGTGAACGAACATTAGTATCATTGCCAATTTCCTTGGCAATGACTTGATCAAGGGAGGCTTCTTTAGGACGTTGATTACCACAGAGAAAATTATAACCGTGATGACTTGCCTGATGCTTGTTACCGATGTTATCTAAAATGAGTAAATCGTTTTTGTAAGGCTGAAGTGGACGCATAAGAGCAGATAAGTCGAACTGTTTTTCTTTGCCGTTTTGAATGGCCCAAGTAGGGGGGTGAACACCATTGGGTTTAAAAAGGGCGAGGAATCTTTTTTGCGCTTTTGGAGCTTTAGAATTTTTGGCCATGAGATTGAGGTAAGGTAAGGGCATGGCTACGCCCACACCTGAGAGGAAAGAACGACGTGAAATTTTATAAGACATAAGAACTCCTATTCTACTATAGTGTGAGTGAAGGCTAAACTAGTGACAATATCTTTGATAAGGTCGCGGTAAGTACCGTCCTTATCAATCATTTTTGTTGAAATGCTGTTGACGATGGGGCGGTCAGTAGCGTTTAAGCTTCTTGCTAGACCATAGGTATACATTTTTTCTGTAATATTATGAATAATATCTTCATCATAACGTTTGAGTAAAATTTTCTTGAGACCTGCAAAATCTTCAAATTTATCTCCATTGGGAGTTACACCAGATGAGTCAATATCTTTACCGGATTCACGAAAAGTTCCTAGGTAATCAAAGTTTTCTAGACCGAAACCAAGAGGATCAATTTTGTGATGACAAATCATACAGCTTGGACTACTTCGATGTTTTTCAAAAATCTCCCTAAAGGACAATTTTTCGCCGGGTGCTTGTTTCTTAATAGCAGGTACATCCATCGGGGCTTCGCCGAGTTCATCTCCTAGTATTCGTTCAAGAAACCAAACTCCGCGAAGAATAGGGCTAGTGCGTTTATGTCCACTATACATGCTGAGGATACCTGGCATCGTCAGGATTCCACCACGATGAGCGGTGTGTTCCAGGGTGATTTTGTTATGTTCTTGAACAATAACTTCAACACCTCTATCTTTGCGAGTTTTTTTGATTTTTAAAGCGTCTTTTTGATCGTAAAACTTATAGAGGAATGGGTTTGCATAAGTAACCTTGGAATCAATGAGCTCCATGAGTGGGCGATCTTCTCGGATAAGGTAATCGACAAAGTGAATAGGTTGGTAAAATTTAGCATGAACTTCTGGCCATTTCTTAGATGATTTTTTTATCTCGTCAAGTGCTAGCCATTCGCGGGCAAAAAGTTCAGAGAATACTTGTGAGCGCTCGTGATTAAGCATGCGATCAACTTGTTTAATTAAAATAGTTTTCTGATTTAAATGCTTCTTTGATGCCAATGAGAGCAGTTCATTATCGGGTAGAGTTCCCCAGAGGAAATAGGAAAGCCTTTGTGCGAGTTCGTATTGATTAACTGGCTGTAAGCCCTTTTTAGTCAAGCTATATTTCCCGTTGTAGAGAAACTGAGGAGAAATCAGTACTGTTTTGAGTTCTTTTTTACAGCTATCAATCAGACTTATGTTCATTTTCAGATCTTTAATGATGCGCTGTATACTTTTTTTGATGTGTTCACTACAAGCAGTCGTTTTAAAAGCCCTTTGAGTGAACTTGGTAATTAAACTTTGGGCATTTTTCTTGGAGAATTTTTGAGCTATAGGGCCGGAGTAAAGCTCTAGGTGCTTTTTATTCTTTTTAGAAAAAAGTTCTTCAACTGCTGAGTTCGCAATAAAATTATATTTTTCCCAAAGTGTGTTGGTGATGGGGCTTTGGCTAGTATCATTGCTGAAACCACTTTCACCAGGTGGGTCAGCGGGCAAGATTTTTATAATTAGAGAGTTTTCTACGACAGTTTCTGGGGTGCCTACAATATTGACGCTGAGATCAAACCCCAGCAGGGTACGAATTGAATTACGGTAATATTCGGTGGACAGACGTGTGAGTTTTGCTTTTGCGGGCAAAGCTTTAATATTGATGAATTTTTTGGTGTACCAGTTTTTGAGGGTAGTTAATTCTTTTTGGCTAGGACGTTCGACAGGTGCAGGAGCTGGCTTACCTTTTTCTTTTTTCTTCTCCGGTGGCATTTCTCCATCTTCAATCAAGTCTATAACATCCTCCCAAAGATGATGTTTCTTATAGGCTTGTTCCATATTATTTATGGATTTGAGATTGATGTGGCCCTTGGTTTCCTTGCCACCGTGACATGAAATACAATATTTATCGAGCAGAGGACGAATTGACTCTTGATATTGATCTGAGCCAAAGGCAAAACTCGATAAGCCAATTATAAAGCTTAATAAAAGCTGTTTTAACATTTTATTTATTTCCTTTGTTTCTCATAGACCAGCTACGACCAGGGTTTTCTACACGAAATGTTTCAATATTCCCACGATCCGCAACGGTTACGTAGGCAGTTTTTCCATCAGGACCACCAAAGGCAATATTGGTAGGCTGTTGTCCTTTAAGTTTGATGGTCTCTAACAAGTTCCCAGAAGGACTTAGTTTGGCGATGCAAGAGCTGCTCCAGCGCGCGACATATATGTTCCCTTCGGAATCGCAGCGCATACCATCGAGGCCGCCATCTTTGAAAGAATGGAGGAGCCTCTTGTTACTAATGTCACCATCTTTAGTCAAATCATAGACCCATATTTTAAGCTGCTTACTCTCGTTAACATATAATCGTTTTTGGTCAGTAGAAACCTCTATGCCATTTGTTGTGCCCATATTTTTTTCGAGTAAACTGACCTTGCCTTTGGTGTCAATTTTCCACATTTGGCCAGTACCTTCAGCCCAATTGGGGTCACTAGCAAAAAGTATGCCATTATCCATAATAGCCAAATCATTGGGTTGGTTCATATTGGCTTCGTGAGCAAAGACAGAGACATTTCCTTTGAGATCAGCTTTGAGCACATTGTGTCCAGTATAATCAGCAATAAACATCTCTTCATTTTGGTTGAAACGAATGCCATTAGCCGTACTGCCTTTAGGCATTTTAATGAAGATTTTACCCTTGCCATCAGGGCTTATTTTGCCAATGGTTTCTTTATGATCAAAACTCACCGCATAAAGATTGCCAGCGGCATCCACGGCGGGACCTTCAGCTTCTGCAGTGAAACTTCCTGGAGCGGTGAAATCACTACTTGTATACAAGTTAGTACTTGTGCAGCTAGAGATGCCGATTATGCTTGCCATGGTGATGAAATTTTTAATAAACATATGATCAATTCCTTAGAGTTATTTTGATGTAGGAGTGTAATAAAGTTTGGGCATGCCTTTGGATACAGTTTTAATTTTTTCTTTTGCTACAAAATTCTTTTCTGCCCAAGAGTTCCACATTTTACTGAGCTCAGCGACTTTCTCGGGGTGCTGAGAGGATAAGTCGCTTGTTTCTGAGCGGTCATTATCGATATTGTAGAGTTGCCATTTTTGTGTGTAGTTGATCCAGAGGAGCTTCCATTTTCCTTGACGTATGGCGCGATTGCCCTCGTGCTCAAAGTAAAGAGGAGCTTGACTTGCTTTTTGTCCTTTAATAAAAGGCAATAGACTTTTTCCTTGGATGGGATAAAGTTCTTGGCCATGCCATCCTTTTGGATAAGTTACCTCAGCGATATCGAGAATTGTAGCTGCAATATCAATGACGTGTTGCGGCTCTCTGGCAATAGTACCCTTACGGGCGAGCTCAGAGGGGAAGTGAATGATAGTTGGTGAAGAAATTCCTCCTTCGTATGTATAATGTTTATAGGAAGAGAGCGGTGTATTACAGGCGTTGGCCCAGCCACTTCCGTAACTGTGGAAGGAGCCTTTTTGACCGATTTTGTTTAAGTCATCACCTTCATGAAGAAGATTTTGAGGATAGGGATTATTATCAAATCCATGTGGGTCCCATTCGGCACACGCACCATTATCAGAAAGGAAAAAGATACAGGTATTATCCAATTCATTATTTTCCTCTAAGTCTTTAAGTACGCGTCCGATATTTTGGTCGACACTATCAACCATAGCGGCGAAAGTTGCCATGCGTCGAGTGAGGTCTTTGCGGCGCGCTAGATCCAAGCTATTCCACGCGGGGATTTCTTTGCCGTAGTATTGCGAGTCTTTATTGCGGTTTGGAACTTTGGGTACAATGCCTTTCGCCGAAATAGTGATGTTTTTGGAGATGATTCCTAATTCTTGCATTTTCTGGAATCGTGTTTCGCGTATATGATCCCAGCCTTTTTCGTAGGTCTTTACATATTTGTCAATAAGCTCTTTAGGAGCCTGAAGCGGGAAGTGTGGAGCATTGTAAGCGAGGTAGAGGTAATAGGGCTGCTTTGCGCTTCGAGCTTCATCGATGAAGCTTAAGGCATAGTCAGTGATTGCATCGGTAGCGTAAAAATCTTTATTTGTCTCTGCTAGCGCTTTCCGGTTTTTCGGTAAACGGAAGTAGAGTTCTTTGCGGTAAAAGCTGGCGTAGTCGTGAAAAGGCCCGTAAAACTCATCAAAGCCACGATTAGTGGGGGTACATTCGCTCCCATTTTTACCTCGTAGATGCCATTTTCCGGCAAGGTAAGTTTTATAACCAGATTTCTGTAGAAGAGAAGCGGTAGTGACACAACGATTATTTAATACACCACGATAACCGGGTTTGCCGTTATCGGCAGTCATGAAGCCGACGCCCGTTTGATGTGGGTAGAGACCCGTCATCAGGGCAGCTCTGGTGGGACAACAGCGG
Source organism: Lentisphaera profundi (assembly GCF_028728065.1). Taxonomy (GTDB): domain Bacteria; phylum Verrucomicrobiota; class Lentisphaeria; order Lentisphaerales; family Lentisphaeraceae; genus Lentisphaera; species Lentisphaera profundi. The sequence goes on from NZ_CP117812.1 coordinate 1,017,476, forward strand.
GCTGAATTGTAAACTTGTGTCATGCGCAAGCCTGTATTTCCGAGGCGGTCGATATTTGGTGTTTCAATTTCGCCACCGTAACAGCCTAGATCCGAGAAGCCTAGATCATCAACTAAAATGAGGATAATATTGGGTTTTTGGGATTGGCCAAAGAGACTGCAGGCACCCAGTAAGAGCAAGAGGATTTTGTTCATGCCTTAAGCGTCCTTAATAGTGAGCTCGTCGCTTGAGACTTGTGATTGCGCTCAAAATGACTTTCGATGAAATCAATAACTTGATAATCATCATCAATGAGGGCAATTTGTGGCCATTTATCAAAAGTAAGGCAGGGGTGAGAGACCTGACAAGAGATGATGTCTCCTACTTGAATTTTATGTTCTTTCGGGAAGGCCATGAAGGCATGTTGATCATTGAGGTCATTAAGTAGCCAATTTGAATCAAGCTGATGCAGTTTTTTGTTTGAGATCGAAAAGTGCTTGTGAGGTGTGGGTAGTCCGCTGTCAAAGGATACATCTCTTTTACCAATATTGAGGATAGCCAAACCTGGCTCAGGTATGGATTGGATATAAGAAAGAACTTCGATAGTGGATTCAAGCGTACCGTCTATTTTTTTTGCAATAGGATCTCTATCAGTGAGTTCTTTTTGGAATTGTTCGTATATACCCGAGTCATGGGAGAGATAACAGCCAGGACGAATGAGTAAGTCATAATCCAGGCTCAGTTTAACTTTACCTAAAATATCACTGACGCGATCAAAAAATACTGTTCCACCGCCAGATAAAATAAGCTTATCTTTTCCGAAGAGTCCTAGTTGGTCAATCTCAATGCTAGTCTCAGCGACAAAATGGAGGAATTTATCCACCTCTGGAATTGGATTATTACAATGAATGACGCCTTCGTAACATTCGATTCCAGCAAGTTGTAAGTTTGGTGCGTAAGAATGGATGTATTGAGCGAGCTTAATAACATCTGGCTTTGTTCTGAGGCCAGCACGTCCATGTTCGGGAGCAATTTCAATGAGTACTTGAAGGGGGCGGGAGAGTTTTGTGCTAGCACTGTTGAGTTGATCAATATTGTCACGATTATCTACGAGACAATAAAACTCAAAGTCAGGATCTTTTTGAAGTATATCAGTAATAGAGGCGATATTTTGTTTGCCTACCAATTGGTTCGCCATGAGGATTTTTTTGATGCCATGACTATAAGCGGTTGTTACTTGGTAGCTAGTAGCTAGGGTCATGCCCCAGGCGCCTTGCTGTACTTGTAGTTTAAATAGTTCTGGGCACATGGTGGTTTTACCATGAGGGGCGAGTTTTACATTTGCTAAATCCGCATAAGTCTGCATCCATTGACAATTATTTAGAAGGCTAGATTTATTGATCGTCATGAGTGGGAGTTGATAATCTTCATCTAAAAGATTCAGTCTCGATTTCTGTTTTTTACTTCCTGACATCATGACATCCTGGCTTGTTCTTATTATATGTATTAAAGCTTCGGTAAGCTTAAGATCTAAATAGTGTAAACATGTGAATAGATACGTTGTTAGTTACTAACATAAATCTACTTTAACGATATATCCTTGATAATTCAAGCGTGATAAAATGTTATTTTGTAACATTTTGAACTTTTCACCCTTGTATTATCTTGTTTTTAAATAATAATGTTAGTAAGTAACAAATGCTTTTGACGAATGGAATGAGTTCAATTAGATTAACTCAAGAATGATTTCGGACGATCACTAACATTTTAAAAATAAAGAAGGCAATATGAACTATCAATTTGATATAGTATCTAAAATTAAATCACTTGAAGAAGAACTTAAGACTTCCGAGAAGAAAGTGGCCCAAGTGATTATGTCTGATCTGGAATGGGCGGGTAACGCTAGTATTCATGAGATCGCAAGCGCCGCAGGTGTGAGTGAAGCCTCTGTGACTCGTTTTTCACGAAGTGTTGGTTGCAAGAACGTTCCCGACCTTAAAAAGTCCTTAGTGAGTAGTTTTGCCATAGGCCAACGTTTTCTAGAAGGTCACATGGACCCTATTACAGAAGAAAGTGGGGCCATTGGTCAGGTAGTGAAAGGTATAATAGAGGCGCTCAATACTGTAAATACTCAAACATCTCAGAAAAAAATTGAGCAGGTGGCTCAGTTAATTCATTCGGTAGATAAAGTTGTTGTCTTTGGATCAGGTGGTGGAGCGACTGTGATAGCCGATGATGCAGTCAATAGAATGTTCCGCTTTGGTGTGAACATTAGCTCATACAATGATTTCTTGATGCAGCGTATGGTCGCTTCAAGTCTAGATGAAAAATCTCTTGTGCTTGTTATATCTACAACGGGACAAATTGCTGAAATTAATGACTGCGCCCAAATCGCTAAGCAATATGGAGCACAAGTGGTGGCCATAACTCGAGGTGACTCTCCTTTAGCGCAATTAGCAAATATTCACCTTCAAGTTCATATAGCCGAAGAAGAGGGCATTTACAAAGCCACTGCATCACGTTATGCCTTATTGGCAGTAGTGGATGCTATCGCCTTAGAATTGGCTATTTTACGTAAGGATAGTGCCAAAGAATCTTTAAGGAGAATCAAGTATAACCTTGATACAGTTCGTGGAGGTGATCGACGCTTCCCGGTGGGGGATTGAATGGACAAAAAATACACTTATCTATTTAAAAATGCACTCATATTTAATGGCTCAGAGTCTCCTCCTTATAAGGCTGATGTAGCTATCAAACAAAATGTGATTTGTGCCATCGGAAACTTATCGGCAGTCGAGAGTGATGAAGTTTTTGATCTTGAGGGTAAAGCCTTAGCACCAGGTTTTATTGATGTCCATACTCACGATGATAATGCCGTCTTGCAATCACCGGATTGTTTAGCGAAGATTAGCCAAGGAGTCAGTACAGTCATCGTAGGTAACTGCGGATTAAGTGTCGCACCTGTACGACTCAGTACAGAACCGCCTGATCCTTTAAATCTACTTGGAAATCAAAGCGATTTTATATTTAAAGATTTCAAATCTTATGTCGCCGCTATTAATGAACGTAAACCAGCCGTTAATGTAGCAGCCTTAGTAGGACACACTTCTTTAAGAGTCAACCACATGGATGATTTATATAGGGAAGCCACGAGTGACGAACTTGTAGCAATGAAAGATGAGTTAGATGCTTGTATGCAAGAGGGTGCCATTGGTTTGAGTACTGGATTAGCTTATGCAACTGCACGGGATTCGAGTACGGAAGAAATCATTGCATTGGCCAAAGTTTTGGCCAAAAATGATGGTATCTATGTCACTCATTTACGCAATGAATTTGATCAGGTGATTGAGGCGATTGAAGAATCCTTTACTATTGCTGAGAGTGGCGATATCCCCCTCATTATTTCTCATCTCAAATGTGCTGGTCCCGATAATTGGGGGCGTAGTGATGAGCTGCTTAAATTTATAGAAAACTCATCCTATAGTCATCGCGTTCATATGGATTGTTATCCCTATGCGGCGGGTTCCAGTACTCTAGATTTGGGACAAGTCGATGAAAGAGTCGAGATATTGATAACGTGGTCTGAAACACACCCAGAGAAATCGACTCAGTACCTTCACGAAATAGCTAAAGACTGGGGTTTAAGTCAATATGAAGCGGCAGAGAAACTAAAGCCTGCAGGAGCGGTTTATTTTTCTATTAGTGAAGAGGATATGAAGAAAATCATAAGTCATCCAAAGACCATGATTGGTTCAGATGGTCTGCCGCATGATCCTCACCCGCATCCCCGTTTATGGGGGACTTTTCCACGGGTCATAGGACGTTTAGCACGTGAACAAAAACTTATGTCCATGAGTACGGCCATTCATAAAATGACGGCTTTGTCAGCAAAAAACTACAAGCTTGAGGGACGTGGACAAATCGCTATTGGATCTTTTGCAGACCTCGTCGTTTTTGATCCGGAGAGAGTTGCGGACACCGCAACATTCGATAAACCGATCAGTATGGCTAGCGGCATTGAACAAGTCTATGTCAATGGCGTCCTCAGTTTTGAAAAAGGCAGGTCCACAAATCAACGTGCAGGTATTTACGTGGGTGCTAAACAAAAATCTAATATTTAAAATCTGAAATCTCAACCAAATAAAAGGAAAATATTATGAGCGCAATTAAACGCTACGGAACAAAAAAAGATGGTGCAGGGGGACAAAGTCTTCCCTTCGCAAGAGCAGTACAAGCCGATGGATGGTTACATGTTTCAGGTCAAGTGGCCATGGAAAATGGTGAAATCGTAGGTGGCAATATTGTTCAACAATCCCACAAAACGATTGAAAACCTCTTAGCCATTATTCATGAAGCAGGCTATACCAAGGACGATATCGTACGCTGTGGTGTGTGGTTAGATGATCCTCGTGATTTTTGGAGTTTTAATGGTGTTTATGCCGAGTATTTCGGTGGCGAACATGCACCTGCTCGTGCCTGTGTACAAGCGACAATGATGGTGGATTGCAAAGTCGAGATTGACGCTATCTGCTATAAAAAGCCGGAATAATTATTATGACGCCGACCCTATTTCTTACAGTCTTTGCTCTCTACGTCATTGGCATGATCGTTTTGAGTATTTGGATATCTCGCAAGCAGACTTCTGGTGAAGATTTTCTCTTGGGAAATCGAAGTGTTCCACTCTTTCTAATTTTAGGAACAACTGTAGCAACTATGGTCGGCACAGGCTCCAGTATGGGAGCCGTTGGTTTCGGCTATTCCAATGGATGGGCCGGAGCTTTATATGGTATTGGAGGTGCCTTGGGGATTTTGCTTTTAGCAAAGCTTTTTAGCGGTGTTCGCAAATATAATTTCATGACTTTTTCCGAGGAAATGTCATTTTACTATGGAGCAGATAAAAGGATCAAAGGGATTATTGCAATCTTGATCCTTATTGCCTCTATAGGTTGGTTAGGGGCACACATTCTTGGTGGAGGTATGTACTTAGCTTGGATTGCGGGTATCGACTTACTTTGGGCCAAAATCATCATTGCTTTAGCTTTTGGCATCTATGTAATCATTGGTGGTTATATGGCAGTGGTATGGACTGATACGATACAAGCATTCATCTTGTTCTTTGGTTTTATCCTAATGGCAGTTATGGCAGTGGATAAAATTGGTGGGATAGGGGAATTTAATCAAGCATTAGGACCTAATCAGTTTGCCTTCCTTGAAGCAGGAAGTTTACTGCCTTCGATTTCACTTTCATTTGTTATCCTAGTGGGGGTGATGGCGACTCCGTCCTATCGCCAAAGAATTTATTCGGCGGATAATATTGCCACGGTAAAAAAGAGTTTTTACATCAGTGGAACACTCTATCTGTTTTTCTCTTTTATCCCTGCAATTATTGGCATTAGTGCACAAATCATTAATCCTGAATTAAAAAATACAAATTTTGCCTTTCCTTATTTAGCCGTAGAAGTCCTGCCCGTTTGGATTGGTCTCATCGTATTAATTGCAGGGCTGAGTGCAACCATGTCATCGGCAAGTTCCGATGCTATTGCGGGTGTCTCAATTCTTTTGCGTGATGTCTATATTCTTGTCTTTGGCCGCATGCCAGAAAAAGATAAGATGGTGAAGTTATCCCGTTGGGGTTTAATGGGCATTACTGGTCTTGCTCTGCTATTTACCATGTACTCTGAAGATATCATTTCGTATATCAAAAATATGATCTCAGTTGTCATGAGCGGAATGTTTGTTTGTTCACTTCTGGGGCGTTTCTGGAAACGTGCCACCTGGCAGGGTGGATTAGCTTCATTACTGGGAGGAGCCCTATGTGCAAGTTTGTTCATGACTCAAAAAGGATGGATGGATTTTTGGGGAAACTCCTCAATCCCGTCTGTTTTAAGCGCTTTAGTTTTTGGTGTAGTGGTAAGTTTACTCACACCCAAAAATAAGATTACGGATCAAGAAGCATTAGACTTACTCGCCAAAGAACGAGAAGAAATGGAATTGCATGAAGAAAAAATTCTTGATGCGGAGTCAGTATAAATGCAAAAACTTTTTTGTGATTGGGGAACTTCTAATCTACGGGCTTACCTCATTGAAAATGGTGAAGTTCTGAGACAATATAATTCTGATCTAGGAATTTTAAAAGCCTCGAAAATCGGCTTCGAAAAAGTTATAGCTTCAGTTTGCCAGGAATTGGATTGTACAGGGATCAAGGAAATCTACCTCAGTGGCATGATTGGCTCGAAAAATGGCTGGCAAGAAGCTTCTTACCTAGAGACGCCCTTAAGTACTAATGCGATGAAAACTAATTTTATTCACCCATCAAATTGTTCTCATATCAAAATATTTGGTGGCGTCAAGCACCTTGATCAATCAAGGGATTACGATGTCATGAGAGGTGAAGAAGTTCAGGTTTTTGGTGTTTTAGTTCAAGCTCCCAAGGCCTCCTTGATTTGCCTTCCAGGAAGCCATTCAAAATGGGTTCATGTAGATGCCGGTCAAATTAAAAGCTTTTCCACTTGGATGACGGGTGAGCTCTTTAAGTGTTTGAGTCAAAATACGATCTTTGCGAAGCAAATTGATTCTGAGAATTTTGATAAAGAATCTTTTGTTCAAGGAGTCGAATATGCTCGTGAACATCACGAGCTCGGTACGAGCCTGTTTAAACTGCGAACGCAATACCTTTTTGAACGATTGGATCAAAGTAATTTTCATTCTTACCTATCGGGTTTTTTGATTGCGAGTGAAATCCGTGAAGCCGCGGGAAATGTTAAAGAAGTTTATTTATGTAGCTCAGATGAATTGATGAATTTGTATGAGATTGCACTAGATATTTTTGGAATAGCAACAAAAAAGTTTTCGGTATCCGAATCTACTATTTTAGGAATTAAAGCTATTTGCGGAGAGAGCTATGAATAAAGATTATTTGAAACAAGTCCCCCTAATTGCTATCATTAGAGGGGTGAAACCAAGCGAAGTACTAGCTGTGACCCAAGCCATCTATGATGGTGGTATTCGCTGTGTCGAAGTGCCTTTGAATTCTCCTCGTGCCTACGAAAGTATAAAACTTATCGCTGATAAATTCGGAGATAAAATGCTTTTGGGGGCAGGAACCGTACTCAGCATTGATCAGGTTCAGAAAGTTAAAGAAGCTGGCGGAGAAATAATTGTCTCTCCTAATGTTAACTCTAAAGTCATTAAAGAAACAAAGAAATTAGCTATGCTTTCCTATCCAGGTATCATGACAATGAGTGAAGCATTTATGGCTTTAGAAGCAGGAGCTGATGCCCTTAAGTTATTTCCCGCGGATTCAGTAGGAAAAAGTTTTATCAAAGCGTCTAAGGCCGTTTTGCCGAAAGGTACCGAGATCTACGCTGTAGGTGGAGTGGACCTGAGTAATGTTAAAGATTGGACTGAAGCAGGTGCCGATGGCTTTGGTTTGGGTGGTAGCCTGTATAAGCCAGGAAAAGATTTATCTCAATTAGCGCAAGATGCCCAAAGCTTCTGTCTCTTAGTAAAATAAAACACGATTAAGCATAAAACAGGGCATAGCCCCCTAGTCGCATGGTTACGGATTGGCAAATCCTTACAGGGAGAGCTCGAGAGGGACAGCGTCCATCTCGTACGGGTCGTATTATACCCATTATGATGGGTGATTTTAAACAAAAATCTAATAGAGAATTCAATCATGCTTAAAATGATATTAGCAATCTTGTGTATATTAACACTCACGCTAAATGCATCTCAGGAAAAACTCGAATCCCTCGGAGTTCGCTTTCAAAATCAAACTGTTATTTTTGATGAAAAGTGGAAGGGTAATTCAGAGGATCTCAAGCTTCTAGAGGATTTAAATACAATGAAAGATCTCTGTTTTTCAGGTGCTAAAATTAGAGATGAAGACGTATTGAATCTAGAAAGTATCAGCTGGATTGAAACTCTTGTACTAAGGAAATTAACAATTTCAGACCTTGCACTTAGTAATATTCCCTCAATGAAAAAACTAAAACAACTCAGCATTGCGTCTTGCACTCAAATCCAAGGTCTTGGCATTGTTGAGCTAGCTAAATCGAATACTATTACGCAACTACATCTGCCACACATGCACCTCGATGATAAGGATGTAGCTCCTTTAGAAAAAATGACACAACTTGAGTATCTTTCGCTCCATTCGAACGATATCACCACTGCATCCATTCAGTATTTACGCACCCTGAAAAAGCTAAAGTGGCTATATTTGAAAGGAGTGAAAATTGCTCCCGAGGACTGTCAATATATAGCCGGTCTTAGTAGCCTAAAAGAATTAAGTTTAACCTTTACGAGATTAGATGAGAGGCACCTTAACATCCTCAGTGTATTGCCAGATCTGAAAAGCCTTCGTATTCGGAATTCAAATATCACTGACAAGGACCTGTACCCCATCGCTAACTTTAAAGCACTTAGGTATTTGCAACTTAGGGGTAAAGGGCAAAAGTATACGGTCACTGAAACAGGTTTATCTTGGCTAGCTCAAAACTGCCCACACATTGAATTTTTTGAGAAAGATACAAGTGACCCTGAACTTAGCTCGCCACTAAAGAAGATTAAATAAAACACCTAAATGCATACTGGTGGCAAACAGATGCCTTTAAGCTATTCCCTGCGGATACAGTAGGGCAAATTTCATGAAAACTGCTGTCTCTTAGTAAAATAAAAAAGCCCGTTGAACCGGGCTTTAATTGTAGAACTATGTAGAGACTTTTAAGCGTCCTATTTATTATTTTCCGTATACCCAAGGAGCAGTGAAGGTAGATTCGGGAACTTTAAATTCCTGACGTTGTTGCTTAAGTTGAGATAATAGCTTCTTTTTGATTTCAGCATACTCAGGATTATTGGCGACACTGTTAACTTCGTTTGGATCATTCTTTAAATCGTAGAGTTCAAATTCATTATTGGTATAGAAATTAATGAGCTTGTAGCGCTCTGTACGAATACCTTCGTGGCGAGGTACATTATGAGCACCATGATGGTAATAATGATAGTAGATGGCCTCACGTATTTCTTCTTTATCACCAGAGAAGATAGGGATAAGTGATTTTCCTTGGAAGACACTAGGCACTGTTGCACCAGCAGCTTCAATAAAAGTTGGTGCGTAATCAATATTTTGAATCATGGCTTGTGGTTTACTCCCAGCTTTGATTTTGCCAGGCCAGCGAATGATGAAAGGCATTTTTAAAGCTTCTTCATACATCCAGCGTTTTTCAGCCCAGCCGTGCTCACCAATAAAGTAACTTTGGTCAGAGCTATAAATCACAATGGTATCTTCTTCTAAACCACTTTCCTCAAGCCACTCGAGTAAACGACCCACGTTATCATCAATGGCTTGTACACAACGCAGGTAATTCTTGATGAAAAACTGATACTTAAGTTTACGAGATTGTACAGGATCATCAAAGGCACCGGATTTTTTGAGTTCGTAATATTCACGATTTTGATCGTCCATCGCATCGAGCAAAGCTTTGCGTTGTGCAGGGTTCATACGATCTAAGTGCTTTGCTTGTTTTTTATTGACTTTTTCATCAACATTCTTTGGGGGAAAATAAGCGAGTACTTCTTCGTTTTGACCATTGATCTCCATCCAAGCATTAGATGCGCCCTCAAGACGGTTCTTGTAGTTATCGTTAAGTGTTGCGGGTTCCGCAATGTCTTCGGTATACATTTTCATATAACGGGGATGAGGGATGCGGGGTACATGAGGAGATTTAAATTGAACCATCATCAAAAAAGGTTTCTTTTTATCGCGTTGATTGAGCCATTTGATGGATTCATCTGCCACTACGTCAGTGCAATAACCGGTGATTTGTTCCTTTCCTTTATCGATAGACATAAATTCGGGGTTGTAGTAATCGCCTTGACCGCCAGAACCGACAAGAACTTTCCAGTAATCAAATTCATTAGTGGGGTTGGGGTGCATGTGCCATTTACCGATGAGAGCTGTTTGGTAACCCGCTTTTTTGAGTTCACGTGGAAATACAGTCTGATTACCATTCCAATGAGCACCATTATAAGTAACACCATTTATGTGACTATGAGTTCCTGTAAGGATAGAGGCACGACTTGGTTGACATATGGAGTTGGCGCAGAAGCTTTTTTCAAAGACGGCACCTTCATCGGCAATGCGGTCAATATTGGGCGTCTTGTTAATTTTAGACCCATAAGCACCAATGGCATTAGTTGAATGATCATCGGAAAAGATAAACAAGATATTGGGCTGTTTTTGTTTAGCTGAAACACCCAAACAAATTAGCATAAAAAGACAAATGACTTGACGATACAAAGATGACATAAATAACTCCATTTTGTTATATTTAATAGTACTACGCTCAGTAAGTAAAGCTTATGACAAGAGACGTATATTTATGAATGTTTTGTTGATACATATTTTTCTAATAAATGAATAAGTCGATTGCATGGAGAATTTCTTATTAGAGATAATCACCGTTTTCGTAAGTGTTTTTTGAATGAAAGGTACATTTACGGATACCCTAATAAGTATATTTGACTTGGCTACTCTATATAATCACTTAGCTAGCAATAGATTGAGTGATGAAGGGTGCTTTAGAGTTCCATACATGCTGTATGTTCAGATATATAAATAACTTTAGGATAGAATCATGACTTCTTTCGCTCTCGCAAAAAAACCTTTAGGTTTTCGCGCCTTCTTTTTACTCGCGGCTTATTCCACAGTTTTTTCGATGTTATTGTGGGGAGGGGTTTATGCTCATGGAACTCCCGTTAATAGTTCTTACGGCATGCTGTATTGGCATAGCCATGAAATGATTTTTGGTTTTACCCTGGCAATTATAGCAGGCTTTCTGCTGACTGCTGTACAGAATTGGACGGGCATTGCTCTAGCATCAGGAATAAAACTAGCGCCACTTATTATTGTATGGTTGGCTGGACGTATAGTTCCTTTTTTATCTTTATCACCCTTAATGATTAGTATAATTGACTTGAGTTTTATCCCTTTGCTGATGCTCTATCTTGCGCCACCTCTGATCAAAGCTAAAAAATTCAAAAATCTCGTGATGCTGGTTTTATTAGCCTTGCTTTTTGTTTGTAATCTCTTTTTCCATTTAGAACTATTGCAAGTGACCCAGCTAACGCTTCGCAAAGCTATCTTTGTAAGTGTGGACCTCACCCTCATCATGATCTGTATCATTAGTGGTCGCATTATTCCATTTTTCACTGGCAAAGTTCTCGACCCAGAAAAATCAGTGAAAAAGCCTGTCTTTGAAATCTTATCTATCCTTAGTATTCTGCTGCTCGTTTTTTCTGACCTTCACTTAATTGAAGAAAGCCTACTGCGCTGGCTCTACATTCCTGCGGCAATCATTCATTTACTTCGTATCAAGGGATGGTACCAGAAAGGCGTGGCCAAAATTCCCGTTTTATTCGTTCTCTATACGGGATATAGCTGGCTAATCATTGGCTTCGTTCTCAAAGGCTTATCAGGCTTTGGTATTATCAATGGCTTTACACTGATTCACGCTTTTACCTCGGGTTGTATGGGTGTAATAATCCTTGCCATGATTAGCCGTGTAAGTCTTGGTCATACGGGTCGTAAAATCAAAAGTTCAAAAGCCGTGAATGTGAGCTTTATAGTCATTAACCTCGTCGCACTAGTGCGAGTTTTCGTGCCATTAATTAATGAAAGCTACTATATAAAAGCGATACTATGGTCGAGTAGCCTTTGGGTTTTAGCATTTTTGATTTTTAGCTGTGCTTTCACACCCATATTACTTGGGGTCCGTGCCGATGGCGAAGAAGGTTAATAGGGTCTTGGGATTTTCAAGGGTGCTACATACCTTCGGCATGAATATCATTTTTTAACAATGCCCACCGGATAAATCCGGTGGCTACCATACTACATACCTTCGGCATGTGTTTAAGTTCCCACTCATTAGGAGAGCCTCCGTGGGCGGGTAAAAAATATGGGCCCGTACGGAAGTACCTTGAGCGAGGTTGGGAGCGGAGCTCCAGTATAAATACCTCCGGTGGCCGAGGAGCCCTCGGGGCCATACTAAAAAAGGTGGCCGCATGTATAAAAACCCCTTAAGTGCCCTATCATTAGAACTAGTTTTAGTTCCAATGATAAAACTTGTATTTTACTTGCTATAAGGAGCGTCTTTTTTGATCTCAGTGAGAATAGTTAAGTACTCTTTATACATTTCTTGGGTAATTTCGGGGGATTCTTTCGCCAAGTTTGTAGTCTCTTTTGAATCTGTTTTTAGATCATAAAGCTCGCGAGATTTCTTGTTGACAACGAGTTTATAATTATCTTTGCGAAGAGCGCCAGAGCCTTTGCCATTCTCCCACAAGAGCGTGCGTTTCTCAAGCTTTTTATTATTGAATAGGCTAGGGTGGATATTGATTCCATCTAATTGATGACCATTGGGAAGCTGTACCTGTGCAGCAATAATAGTACTTGCCATGATATCATAAGTCATCAGTGTTTGATCGGATATAGTACCAGCCTTAATTCGACCAGGAGCCCAAACGAGTGCTGGTACACGGTGACCACCTTCGTACATGCTACCTTTTGCACCACGGGTATTTTCGCTATGACTAAAATTACCTTTGGCGGCGCCATTATCACTGAGAAACCAAACGATGGTATTTTTCTCTATTTTGAGTTCGATTAGCTTATCTAAAATGCGATTGACACCTTCGTCTACAGGAAGAGTGAAATGACGGATGAGCCAGTTGTCATCACCAGCTTCTTTAGTGTATTCAACTTTTGGTGCCCATGCGGGGATGGTTCCCTTGTCGGGACCACGCTGGATTTTTGATCCACGGGCCTGAAAAGGTGAGTGTGGTGTTCCGTGAGCCACATAAAGAAAGAAAGGCTGATCTTTTTTACGCTCAATAAAATCTAATGCGTGCTCCGTGATTAAATCAGAATGATGACCCGGTTCATCTTTGAGTTCACGATTCTGCCACCAATCAAAAGTCTCCATGCGATCATAATGCGATTGTGCATCAATGTTACCACTTATGAAACCAGCAAATTCGTCGAAGCCATGATTCATGGGATGGAATTCAGGCTTGTAACCCAAGTGCCACTTGCCGAACATAGCCGTTGCGTAACCCGCAGATTTCATTGCTTCGGGAAAAGTCCATTCTTCATCGGAGATGCCGCGCACGTGATCGGCATGCTTGGGATCAGCATTAATAACCACATCGCAACCACTGCGCTGTTGATAACGACCCGTCATTAATGCCGCACGAGTCGGGCTACAAACGACGCCATTAGAATGGAAGTCAGTGAGTTTGATCCCTTCATTCGCCATGCGATCAATACCAGGGGTTTTAAAGTATTTATTATCGTAGCAACTAACACCAGCCCAGCCCATATCATCGACCATGATCAGAATGATATTGGGCTTTGCGCTTTCCGCAAAAAGCGGGGAGCAGATCATAAAAGCGAGAAGGAATCTGTACATAATTAGTCCTGAACTAATTGAGGGAATTTACTTAGGATATTTTTTGGAAAAGGACTATTGCCTTCGTTGCTTTGTTTGGCTCCTTTTGTCGAACGTCCCTCTTTAATGACTTTGGCCAAGTGATTAACAAACTTATCAACAATTTCAGGGTGATTAGCTTGGAGGTTAATTTTCTCAGCAGGATCAGTTTCAAGGTTATAGAGTTGAATCTCAGCTAGATCTTTAGTGTCTTTGCCTGGACGAGGGAAACTCCAACCACCCGAACCAGCGCAGAGGTTGAGCTTCCATTTACCTTGGCGTATGGCAAAACTACCATTGATTGAGTGATGGATAATGAAAGGGCGAGTTGTTGTACCTGATTGCATTAAGTCTGCCATGAAGGAATAGCTATCTTCGGCAATAGTTTCTTTGATTAAATTTGTGCTACCGGTAGCTTCAGCTGCCGTGGCAAAAAAATCAGTGGTACAGATAGTTGAATCTGAAAGTGTACCGCTTTTGATTTTTGCAGGCCAGCGAACTAAGAAAGGAACGCGATGACCGCCTTCAAAAATATCCGCTTTGTGACCGCGCCAGTCACCATTAGATTTATGACCAAGAGCCGTATGTTCAGGAATGCTACCAGTCGGTGAGCAACCATTATCCGCAGTGAAAATAATGAGTGTGTTATCATCAATACCATTTTTTTCTAACTCGGCAATCACTTCACCAATGACCCAATCCGTTTCCATAACAAAATCGCCGTAAGTTGTTTTTGTCGGTGATTTACCACGCCATTTGGCCGAAGGTACAATGGGAGTATGAGGTGATGTTAAAGGAAGATAAAGGAAAAAGGGTTTTGATTTATCAGCCGCTTGTTCAGCAATGAATTCACGTGATTTTTTGGCAAAGGTAATAAGGCATTGAGATGCGTCAAAACTGGGGCCAGCAGGTCCCGGACGATAAGGAGTCGCAAAACCTTTTTCGTGAGTTGCCATTTCCACAGCACGATCATTTTCTATGTAAACATAAGGAGGCATGTCTAGTGAAGCCGCAATCCCATAGAAATAATCAAAACCATTATTAGTAGGAGTTATAGCAGGCTTGGAATAATCAATATCCCATCCGCCACCATAAGAACCACGTTTTTTCTTTTTTACGTATCCTTCTTTTAGAAAAGATTTTTCAGGAGATTTAATTTCGCCATTGGCAAGTTTTTGCCAAGTAATACCGAGATGCCATTTACCCACCATGCCGGTATTGTAGCCTTGGTCTTTGAGAAAGTTTGCAATAGTGACTCGCTCTTTTGGGATTAAGGCTGGAGAAGTTCCACTCAAAACAGATTTTTTGAGTTTAGATCTCCAGTTATAGCGCCCCGTTAAAATACCATAGCGAGTAGGGCTACAGACAGAACTAGAAGTATGAGCATCGGTAAACTTCATGCCTTCGGCAGCCATGCGATCACAGTTAGGAGTGGGGATAATGCCACCAGCGTTAGACATGTCACCATAGCCCATGTCATCGGCGAGGATAAAAATAATATTAGGTTTTTCTTGTGCGGAACAGAGTCCAGTAAATAAGATGGCTGCGATGAAGTATAATGATTTCATGTGTATTTCCCTTTTGGTTTTTATATTGTACTTAGTCAATACGGGCAAAAGAAGTATCCTTGACTTGAAGGGGGAAGTTTTTTTATTTTTTTACAGTTATATTATTATAAGCTGATTTTATTCTTAAGTGGATTGGCTCATTAAATGATTATTAAAAAGAGAATGCATGTCGGAAACTTTTAATACAAGAATGACGCTTTTGGGGCGTTTGCGTAATCAGCACGATGATAATGCTTGGCAGGATTTTGTATTTTTCTATCAGAAATATATTTTCACGGTATTGCTGCGCTTGGGTGTGCCGAATGCTGATGTCGAAGACCAATCGCAAAAGGTATTATTAGCCTTGTGGGAGAAGTTACCTGATTTTAATTACCAAGCACAAAATTGTAAGTTTCGCACATGGATGAGTCGTATCATTCGCAACAAAGTCAGTCATTATTTTGAAAAACAAAAACGTTATAGCAATGACTTAGAGCGAGCTGAATTACTGCAACGCAATAATGATGAAAAAAACGAAGCAGAAATTTATCAAATTTATGAGCAGCAATGGAAGTTACATGTGGCTGAATTGGCTTGGGGTCAACTGAGTACAGAATTTTCGGTGAGTGCACTTAAATGTTTTGAGGCTTTAGCTAAAGGTGAAAAAGCCGCAGATATAGCAGCTGAACTTGAACTCAAAATTAATTCCGTGTTTGTTAACCGAAAACGAGTTCAAGAAGCTTTTCACCGTGAAATACGTCGACTTAATGAGGAGTTGAGTTAATGGATAGAGATAAATCTTGGCTAATGGAAAGTTTCGATGAAGCCCTTGGAGATGAAAAATCACTCTTAAAAGATTCTGCTTTAGTGAGAGAAATAAAGGATCTAGGCGGGCGTTATAAAATAGGGACTTCTTTGGGAAAGGGAGGTCAGAAAAATATTTTAAGTTGTGAAGACAAGTTTACGCAAAGACAATTAGCCATGGCCGTTTTGCGAGATTCGCAGAAATTAAGTCACAATGAATCATTTATAAATGAAGCACGTATAGCCGCGCATTTAGAGCATCCTAATATAGTTCCACTCTATGACTTGGGACTCAATGAAGATAATGAACCTTATTTCACAATGAAGCTTTTGAGCGGTGATAATCTACAGCAAAAAATTGAGAAGAGGGATTTATCTCTCAATGAAAAACTTGAGGTCTTTCTCAAGGTCTGTGATGCGATGTCCTATGCACATGCTCAAGGAATTATTCACCTAGATTTAAAACCTGATAATATACAAGTGGATGATTATGGTCAAGTGCTAGTATGTGACTGGGGGCTGGCACAAAAAATAAGTGAAGTAGAAGGTCGAGGTCAATTAAAAGGAAGCTTGGGGTATATGGCGCCAGAGCAAGTCAAAGGCGAGTCACTTAGTACGGCTTGTGATATTTATGCACTCGGAGGAGTTTTATATGCCTTGCTGAGTTCTAAGTCACCACATTCACCACATTCACCAAGCGCCCTTAAAGAACGGCTCACGGGACCAGATATAGCTTTCCAAGTTTTGAGCCCAGAAGAATTAAAAAATATCCCCAAAAGTCTGCAGGCAGTTTTTGTTAAAGCACTGTCTATAGCAAAGCAAGATCGTTATCAAACGGTAGGAGAACTGTCTAATGAAATCAGAGCTTACATAGGTGGTTTTGCGACAAGCGCTGAAAATCCAGGGCTTATGACCGTAATGAAAAAAACTATTAAGCGCCATAAAACTTTGAGTGTGGTGCTTATGAGTTCAGTGATTTTTATTACAGTACTTACGCTCTTATCCATCCTTCGTATTAATGATGAAAAAAAACAGGCTGATTATGCGCGTAAAAAAGCTGAGCTTTCCGAACTCAAATCAAAAACGTTACTGGTGGATCTCAATCAAGAACAGCGGCAAGGTCGGATTATCAGTGATTCGGCTGCAGAGCTTTTTTTTCAAAATGCAACAAATGCATATAAGGAAGGTCTTTATAAAGAATCATTTTCCGCAATAGAGCAAGTGACTCAGTTAAATCCAGAGCTAAAAAAAGCTTGGGATTTACAGGGTAAACTTCTTTTTGGTATGCTTCGTTTTCGTGAAGCTCAAGAAAGTCTGAAACACGGAACCATGGATAAAAAAAATAAGTGGTTAATCGAACTTGCTGATTTGGGGAAAACTTCAGAGGGGATGGATAAACCATCTGCACGCCAAATTTATGATGTGAGAAGGCATATTGTACGGGGTAAGTATAAGTTTTCTGGTCTTCATGCGGTTATGTTTTATAATATGGTCAAAAATTATAATATAGAAGAACGCTGGATGTTTGCGGAACAAAGTTATCGAGATAATCATCGTTTTTTTGCTAAGCAAAGTGATCAAGTAAACTTCAAAGTAAGTCAATCCGAGGGCTATTATACAGTAGATGCGAGTGGCAATAAAGGGACAAGGATGACGATAGTTTTAAGCGGTTTGCCTATAGTGAACTTAAATCTAAGTTCTTCTGGTGTTAAAAGTCTTAACAATTTAAGAGGTATGCCTCTTAGGAAATTAGATATTTCCCATACTCAAGTATCGTCAATAAGCCATCTAGTAAGTACTCAAATTGAAGAACTCAATATCCGAGATACGCAAATTTTTGATTTATCTCCTTTGCGACAAACGCAAATCAAGCGACTAGAGTTAGGAGATGATCCGATAGACATAAGGAGTCTTAAATATTGTAAGCAACTTGAGTACTTAGAGATCCCAAAAAATGTATATTCAGAAAAATTACTCGAGGAATTAAAACTTACAGATAAAGTGGTCTATCGTTAAAGTCTAACTTTCTAATAATTTATAGGCACGTTTTTGAAGTCGATAAACTTTTAAAAGATTAAATAAAATAATGCCGACAATAATAGTTAGAATAATGAAAGTGCGTGCTAAAATACTCATAGTCGCTGTAAATAAGACAAATAGACTTAAGACCATGGGGGCAAACCCTAGTTTTGGCTTATTGCTTTGCCAATCAGTCGTAAGGTTTTTGCAGACTAAAGCATTGAATTCACCTGCGCCGGGCAAGCCAATAACTTTGATTTTATCGCCATTATTAATCATAGAAAGAGAACTCGTCTTTAATAAAATACGCTCATTACCAAGTTTAAAGAGCGCTTTATGAGTCAGGCCAGACCTTTTGTCGGGACCACAAACTTCAGT
This sequence comes from Lentisphaera profundi, assembly GCF_028728065.1. Classification (GTDB taxonomy): domain Bacteria; phylum Verrucomicrobiota; class Lentisphaeria; order Lentisphaerales; family Lentisphaeraceae; genus Lentisphaera; species Lentisphaera profundi. The sequence goes on from NZ_CP117812.1 coordinate 1,035,693, forward strand.
ATTTAGCTCAAGACCACAGATCTCGCCTTCTAGGATTTCTAGATCCATTTTATTCTCCATCAATTAATAGCTAAGATCTTACTTAAATCTATGAAGAATTCAAGTAGGAAATAAGCTTCCTTTTTAATCCATTCGTTAAATTTTAATCAAAGAATTTAGGAATCATGTGTTTATTTCATGAGACGGAATAAGTGACTCAAAGCTTTTTTTGTATGTTTCTATAGTTCGTTGATGAGTAAATGCATGTTCAGTCATGGACTCAGATTATAGCTCTAAAATCAAATAAAATTCTCAAACAGGATATGATAGCGGTATATAATTCTTGTAAGAAGAGGATTAAAAGTTTATCTTTTATGATCATATAAAATAGGTGCTTTGTGAAAGAAGAAGAAATTAAAACTTTGGTAGAATGTCCCACGATAAAAGTTGAACGTGCAGACCTAAACTTATCGACAACTGTGATTCGAAAAGGTCACAGTATTGTACCAAAGCTAAGTACTCAAACAGCCGATATTATCGATACACAGATATTTCAAGAACAGCAAAGTTCTACTAGCATTAATTTAAGTGAAGAAAGCATAAGTGAAGAAAGCTTAGAAAAACATGTCAATATTGATCTTGTTTACGACTTAGGAGAAGCTTTTGCGGAAGGGGCACAAGGTTCTATTCATTCGGCTAAGGATATACATTTAAAAAGAATTGTTGCCGTGAAAGCTCTGAAAGAACATTCGATGAGGCGTTCTTTTATTAACGAAGCGCAATTAACGGCTCAACTGGACCATCCCGCTATTATTCCGATCTATAGTCTTAATTCAGATGAGAATAGCGGCATTTATTTTTCAATGAAGAAGGTCAATGGGGTCACGCTTAACCAGTACCTTACTAAAGTTTGTGATCATTATTACTTCCATGGCTTTAATTTAAAAAATGAAGCCAGCTCTTTAGTGACTCGCTTGGAACATTTCATAAAGATTTGCGAAGCGGTTCAGTATGCCCATTCAAAAGCCGTAGTTCACCGTGATTTAAAGCCTGATAATATCATGATTGGTGAGTCACGAGAAGTTTATGTTATGGACTGGGGTATTGCTTACTGCATGGATGGTCCCGAGAACCAAAAACCGGAAGTTATAGAGAGAACTAAAAAAATCATTTGTGGCTCACCGGGTTATATCGATCCTCAAATGGTGTGTAATAATACTCCAGCGGAATGTACTGATATTTACTCTTTAGGCATGATTCTCCATGAAATGTGTACTTTGCAAAGAGGCTTTACGGGATTTAGTACCAATGAACTTTTTGAACAAGCCGTGAAAGGTGATTTTCCTGAAATAAAGCATCGTTTTAGTAGTGGAGTAATATCAGCGGAACTAAAAGCTATTATTGAAAAAGCACGTGCTCCAGAACTTATCTTTCGCTACAATTCCGTAGAAGAACTTTGCGAAGATGTAAGACGTTTGTTACGCAATGATGAAGTATCGAGTTTGCCCGATAAACCCCTAAGAAAAGTCATGCGATGGGCACAGAAAAACCCTCATAAAATAACGGTAATAATGATCTCGCTAATCATGAGTTTATCTAGTTTGGTTATTTATAGTTTATTCAAACAAAATCAGACGATCGTTGAAGCTCGTATACGTGAAAATACTTTTGCTCAACTACAGAGTCATGTTGCAGAAAAAGCTCATTTGATTGATAGCCAAATGACTAAGTTAGAACAGTTATTAAGTCGTGTAAGTGCAAGTTTATTAAGTATGCCCACGGTTCGTGATGAGACGCTTAAACTCTATTCATCAAATGATTTTTCTAAGCCCGAGACAAAACCTCCTGGGACCGTTTATTCCAGTATATTTGGCAAAGAAGTAAATGTTAATACCATGGTGTATAAGCTCGCTCCAGAAGTCAAATTTAATGAAGTTGAAAATATATTAGATTACTTATTCTCTTTTAAAGATGACTTTGTGAAGGTCATGTTGAAAAGTAAGCTAAATAGCCCGAGCCATTTGAGTAGAGAGCAAATCAATCCAGAGCAGATACTGATGAGTCCTCTACCTGCACGCTGGCTTTACTGCGGTTTGGAGAACGGCGTTTTTGTCTCATTTCCAGGAAAAGGTGGTTACCCAGCAGAATATGACCACCGTAATCGCCCTTGGTATAAAGATGCGAAAAATCGAAAGGGTGTTTACTGGGCGAAACCTTATTACGATATTAATGGTCTAGGAATAGTGCTTCCATGTACAATTGGACTCTACAATAAAGAAAATGAATTTAGTGGCGTTTTGGCTCTTGATGTAACATTAGATTTTCTAGCCAAAAAGTTGATGTTAAATGATGATGAAAAACGAATTGTAGGATTACAAGAATCAACAATTTTGAATCCGGATGGCGAGATTATCATTACTAGTTCACTCTTGAAAAGTAAGGAGAAAAATACGGAGTTCAATAATCAAGCTATTGAACGTCGGCCTTATCATAATGATTTAGTATTAAAAGCAGTACAAGCCAATAAAAACACAATCATCTATGTGAGAGAGGGCGGGCAAAAAGTTATTTATGCACTGAACCGTATTCCCGCTTTAAATTGGTTTTATATAGAAAAGTACGACGCTCAAAAAATACTTAAAAAGAAGGTCAATTAGTTTTTTGCACAGCGTTTCTTAAGCCAATCCTGATGATAATCTTCTGCGATATAAAATTCACTTGCAGGAAGAATTAAAGTTAGAGTATTCTCGGCATCATATTGCTTTCTTAAATTTTCAAGAATAGCTTTTTGCTCAAGGTTGAAGTAATAAATTCGACCTCGAAAATCTTTTCCAAACATATCATTCTTGGCTTTGATTCTTTTTGCTGGAAATTCTGAAAAGAATTTTCTTGCCACTTTTAAAAAAGCCCCTTTTTCTAAACTGACTTCAACAGCTTCGACGTGACCATTTTTGCGTGCATTTTCATAAGTGGGATTGGTTGTTGTGCCACCCGTGTAACCGCATTTAGTATCTTGAACGCCTTGCTGGGATTGCATGAATGACTGCACGTTCCAAAAACATCCAGAAGAAATCATGAGAGTAGGATTATCATATTCTTCTGCACATGAGAGGAGAAGTGAAAGAACGATAAATACAGTGGAAAATATTTTAAGCATGGATTAATCATATCGAAGTAGGTTCTAAAAACAAATCAGTAGCTCTAAAGTATAAGAGCTTTTCTTGAAGTCTTTTATTGTTTCATGGCATACAAACAATAAATAGGGATCAATAAAATGACAAGATTTGAATACTTTTACAATTCAATGAAACGTGAATTAAGTCTACAAGCAAAATCAGAAAAAACTCAAGAGGCATATCTACGAGCTTTGAGAAGAATAGGGAAAAGGCAAAATAAAGATTTGAATGAGATCAGCCAAGAAGACATCAAAGAGTACTTTTATCGTTTAAAACTTTGTTATTCGATGCCAAGCTTAAAAGCCGATCGAAGTGGCTTACTTTTTTTCTATACTTATGTTTTATTTAGAGATTGGGACTGGAACAAAATCATTCGTGTAAGAGTCAAGAGTCGACTACCTGATATACTGAGTCAATCTGAGTTGAGTCATGTTTTCTCTTATGTGAATAAATGGCGCTTTAGGGTGTGTTTATTTACTATTTATAGTATGGGTCTCCGTATTAGTGAAGCCCTGAGAATACGCCCTGGCGATATTTGTCCCGATAGGAAGCTTTTACATGTACGTGATGGGAAAACATGTAGAGATCGTTTAGTGCCCATACCAGATCTAACTTTAATCATGATAAACGATTACTGGTTAAGTCATCAAAATTCATTTTACATATTTCCGAAAGTAAATAAACGAGGAATAGCTCTTCAAGAAAACAATCAGATGTCAATCCCTTCGGTTCAAGCAGCATTTAGAATGGCAGTTTTGGAGAGTTCGGTAATGAAACGTCTAAGTGTGCATAGTCTTAGGCATAGCTATGCGACACATTTACTTGAATCCGGTGTTCCTATCCTAGCTATAAAAGAAGTTCTAGGGCACAAAAGTATTGTGACAACAATGGTGTATATGAGATTGACTAATGTGATGCAAGAAAATCGTAATGAGCAAATAAGACAGTTGATGTCTCAATACGTATTTTTAAATAGTTGTGATGATTTAAGTTTAAACCTATCCGTTTATAGCAAGGATGAGTTCCATCAACTCAAGGGCAAAAAGAATGAGTAAGACTTACTTTTTGCTGTATTTCCTAGGATCTTGATCTTCAAAACTTGAGAGTATGTGGATGGAGTTCGGATTTTTAATGTGTATCTCAAAAGCAACCTGACCGCTACGGCTATATAAGTAATAGGTATTATGATTTATTTTGCGGTAATCAAGGTAATTATTCAAAGTCTCACAAACGCCATTTGCATAGAAAGTCAGAGGGTGATAAGCCTGCTTCGTGTTAGTCCATTGACCAACGATGGGGTCTTCATCATAGAGCATTGCATCTACATATTCTTCTTGAGTACCCCAAGAAACAACTGCAAATTTTAACATACTGAGAGCGAGTAAAAGTAGTAATAAGGAGAAACGCCTTTTATCACGCTTTTGCGGAATAAGGGGGAGTTGACTTAGTGTTTTTACTTTTTTCATATGAGAGGCTTTTCTTAAATTTTAAGTATATATACTATATAAACGATGCAATTCGTCACATATTGTCACGAATGCTTATTTATTTTCAATAAAAAAACTTTACGTCTCTAATATATTACTTTATAGATGTTTTTTAAAGCTTTGCGCAATGATGCTTTAAGGTTACTTTGCATAAGTTTATTTATATCTAATAAAAAGTCCTCTATGCCTTTCTTTAATAATTTCATTTTCCCAAAATCATTTGTGTTGATGCTAATGGTTTTTGTGAATGTTCTTTATTCAGTAGAGATGCGAAGTGGTGTGGATGCTCAAGGACTTATTCACGTTCGTGTTTGGGGCTTAGTTCAAGGTCCCGGAAGTACTTCCGCAGAACGTGCCGATTGGCGAGTTTTAAAAGCCTTTGAAAAGGCTTATCCGCATATTCGCCTGCACAATGCGGCTGGAATTAATTTACCCGGTGTAGGCAATGAAAATGATGTGGGCCCTTTATTAGCGATATCAGGTGGAATAGCCCCGGATATTCTCTACGTCAATTTCAGAAAGTCAGCTTCCTATATAGATAATGAATTTCTCTATCCCTTAGATGAATATATTGCAGAGTACGCAAAGCTTCATGGCGAATCTAGTCTAAAAGATCTTATCCACCCAGCCCTCAATAAAGTAGTGACTCGTCTAGGCCCAGTCCAAGGCGATCGTCAAATGAAGACTTGGATGATTCCCGCAGAGCCCTTAGTGATGACCATGATTTACCGCAAAGATCTATTTGCAAGAAGTGGTCTAGATCCCAATAAAGCTCCCGAAAACTGGACTCAAATGTATGCGGCATGTGAGCAGATAGTGGCTTCGGATCCTTCAAGTTATGGCGTCTTAGCGACGGCAAGAGGGGGGACATCATGGAATTTCATGCCTTACTTGAGTAGTAGTGGAACACAAGTTTTGACTGAAGATGCACAAGGGGAATGGAAAGCTAGTTTTGCTCGAAAAGAAGCCGTTTCTGCTTTGGAGTTTTATGCCCGTTTACATGCAGGGCTGCGCAAAGATGGGAAAACGAGAGGCTTTGCTACTTCGAATAAAAACCTTTTAGACGAAGGGAAAATCGCCATGGCCATGACCTACCTTGGTGGAGATGAAATGGCAAAGGTTGATACTTCAGGAGCCCAATGGGGTTTTGCTCCCGTACCAAAAGGCCCCACGGGAATTAGTAGTGCTGAAATTAATGCACGTATGTGGGGGATTTTTCGAGGTCAAAAAGATAAACGCGTTCGTGATGCAGCTTTTGAATGGTTAGCTTACCGCAAATCGAAAGCAGCGGTTAAAATCCGTGTGGATACTTTTATTGAGGCCAATGAAATTTCGGCTATTAATCCCAATCTATTAGATCGTTTAGGAGAAGAATACAAAAAGTACGAAATTTTTATTAACCAAGATCTGAAAAAACTCTATAAAGATTTAATTACGACTGCCAAGCCAGAGCCCTATGGAACGAATTGTGATTTAGTTTACGATTATTTAGATAAGCCGGTACAGGCGGCTATTTTATGGGCTAGAGAGGGGAATCTCGAAAATCAATCAGAGCCAGTCATTCACAAAACTCTATTTGCCTTTTTAAGTGAGGGACAAAAAGAACTTGAACGGGAGATGCTCAAAGAATTGCCCGAAAAAGAACGAAAAAAGAGGAATAGGGTGGCGATGATCGTTACGATTAGCCTATTTACTATTTTCTTATTCACCTTTTATAAAGTCCTAAAAATCCTTTCTCCTGTGGGGCAACGCAATAATTCTTGGCAAATTAAGAAGTATTGGAAAGCTTATGTCATCTTGCTACCTGCGCTAGCAATCATATGTCTTTGGCAGTATTACCCCTTGTTGAGAGGCGCACTTATGGCCTTTCAAGATTATAAGATCTCAATTCCCATTGTTAATTGGGTAGGTTTTGATAATTTTGCCGATGTGCTTTATGATAAAAACTTTTGGTACTCATTGTGGTTAACTTTTTATTATTCCTTTTTAGTGATTAGTTTTACTTGGTTGCCACCCTTGTTACTGGCAATTATGCTGGATGAAATCCCCAAGTTTTCAGTATTTTTTCGAGTTCTCTATTACTTACCTGCATTAATTTCCGGCTTAGTCGTCATTTTTCTTTGGAAGCAATTTTTTGATCCCAGTCCTCAGGGTTTATTTAATCAAGTCCTGGCTTATGTGCATATTGGGCAACAGTATTGGTTTGAAGATCCTCACTTAGCGATGTTTTGCCTGATTATTCCTCTTGCATGGGCAAGTTTGGGGCCTGGGTGTTTGATATATTTAGCTGCCTTGAAAGGAGTGGCACCCGACTTGTATGAAGCGGCTGAAATTGATGGTGCTAATTATTGGCAAAAAATACGTTTTGTTCTCGTACCCAAACTTTGGCCCTTGCTAATTATTACCCTTATTGGTCAAATGATCATAAGTTTCAATGCCGCTGAAAACGTTTTAGCAATGACTGGTGGTGGTCCTAATGGAGCGACCAATGTCACGGGCTTATTGATCTTCAAAAAAGCCTTCGTGTATACTGAATTTGGAACGGCTACAGCAATGGCCTGGATCATGAGTTTATTTCTAATTGGTTTCACCGTTTATCAATTAAAAATTCTTTCCAATCTCGAATTTAAAACCACGGGCAATGACTAATGCCTTTATTAAATGAAGTGTCGCAAAAATCGACTAAGGGACGAGGACTCATATTAGCTTTCTATTTCTTTTTAGCTTTAGGTGCCTTAAGCATGATAGTGCCTTTCTTACTGATGTTTTCAGGTTCGATGAAAGGACAGTATAACTCAAGTAGGCTCAATCTCGTTCCTCAGTATTTATATGATGACTTAGAATTGTATCGTACTTGGTGCGAAAGTAAATACACTAAAATTGACAATTATAATGCGTCGAATGAAATTCCTTATATGAGTTTTTCTGAGTTAGAAGTTCTAGCTGCGGAAAAAGAAAAAGAACTTTTAAAACAGTATAAATCATATCTGAATGAGAATGTAGGGAGTATCTATAATTCGCGCTTAGGTCATGTGAATGCGAGTAATAAAAATCTTCCGGAACTGGGATTGGAATTCATTCGACATTTGGATGATAATTTTGGCGGACTCAATAAGACTAATCAAGCCTTGAAACTCAATATGCCTAACTGGCAATCACTTGCTGGCGCCGTTATCCAACAGAATTTTTTTAGTAAAAGCTTTACTGCAAATGATTCTGCCTTAATGACAGAATTGATCGAATTTAAGCAGCAAGCTAATCAAGCGGATTTATTTTACCCTAGTGTAGATGGTCAGTTTCGCAGTCAAATGATTTTGCCTTTTACGGGGACGGACTTAGAAGAGATCAGTAAAATGACGGGCTTAGAAATCAAGGCAATTCACGAGCTCCATTTATCTCATACACAAGGCAATGATTGGTACAATAAACAACGATCAAGTTTTATTAGGCAATTTTTAAATCCTCGATATATCGACTTGAAAAAGACAGCAACACAAAAAATAAATTATCAGGATTTCATAAAAAATAATTTTCTCGGAGATATCAATACAGCACAAAAAGTTTTCCCGCATCTCAGTTCTTTTGAAGAAATAGAATTGATTACGCAAATGCCTAATAATTCTCAAGAAGCCGTGCTCTATGGTGCATATATAGAAAGATCTGCAGACTTTGATTCATTGCTTTTGCGAGGTCCGCAAAGAGGCTTTCAAGGATTTTTATTAGATGAGTATGGTGATTTAAAAAGTATTAATAAGGCGCTCAAGAGGGATTTTAATTCTATTCACGAAATTTATATTCCACAATCATCGCTTGATTATAACTATGTCTTAGAGAATAAAACTAAGTTGCGTTGGGATTTGGCAAGTATTAATATTCGTTTCGTATTTAACTACCTCACCCAGCAAGGTCGTGCCGCTTGGGTGACTTTGGTTTTTTGTCTTTTAACCATCATTAGTTCACTAATCGTCAACCCTTTAGCTGCTTACGCCTTAAGTCGCTACCAGCTGCCTAGTACTTACAAAATTTTAATGTTTTTTATGGCAACCATGGCTTTCCCCGTCGCGGTTACTCAAATCCCTTCTTTTCTTTTGCTGAAAGACTTGGGCTTACTGAATACTTTTTGGGCTTTGGTATTGCCGACAATGGCGAATGGTTATTCGATTTTCATTCTTAAAGGCTTTTTTGATTCTCTGCCCAAGGAACTCTATGAAGCTGCTTCTATTGATGGCGCAGGGGAGTTTCGCATGTTTTGGCAGATTACGCTGAATTTATCTAAGCCCGTACTAGCTTTAATTGCCTTAAACAGTTTTACTGCGGCTTACGGAAACTTTATGTATGCCTTACTGATTTGCCAGGATGAATCTATGTGGACCATAATGGTTTATCTCTTTAAGTTGCAGACAGAAGCCTCGCAGGCCGTGATATATGCGAGTTTAGTCGTTGCAGGAATACCCACTCTGATTATATTTTTATCTTGTCAGAAAGTCATCATGAAGGGGATTGTGATTCCTTCTGAAAAGTGATTTTTACTTAGATAAAGTCCTTTTGATCAAGTCTTGGCGGAAGAACTTTTTTCAGTAAAGCTAAAGATTTATCGCCGATCACAGTGCAAGCAATAGATTAGCACTTATTTTGTGCGAATTAAATTTATATGGAACATTCAAGCATGGACTTAAATCAAGAAATAACTAGGCGTCGAACCTTCGCCATAATTTCTCACCCTGATGCGGGTAAAACTACACTTACAGAGAAGCTCCTCCTTTATTCCGGTATGATTCGTACGGCTGGTATGGTAGGATCAAGAAAGGGACAAAAAGCAGCCTCTTCAGACTGGATGAGTATGGAGCAGGAACGTGGTATTTCGATTACAGCATCCGCGATGCAGTTTGAATATAAAGACTGTAAAATCAATATCCTTGATACTCCTGGTCACCAAGACTTTTCGGAGGATACTTACCGTACACTGACGGCAGCAGATTCTGTGATCATGGTTATTGACTGTGCAAAAGGTGTGGAAACACAAACACGTAAATTGTTTGAGGCCTGTCGTTTGCGCGGTATTCCAGTGCTTACCTTTGTCAATAAAATGGATTCTTATGGTAAAGGCCCAATTGAATTAATGGAAGAAGTTGAAAGCGTTTTAGGTATTCCAGCGGCAGCATTAAACTGGCCGATTGGTTGTGGTAAAGAATTTAAAGGCCTTGCAGATCGTGCGAAAAATGAGATTAATCTTTATACCAAAGCTAAATCGGGTGGGGCGGCAAAGCCACACGTCGATTATATGGATGTCGCTACTGCTCAGGGCAATGATAAAATTTCTGACGAAGAGATTGCAAGTGTTCGTGAAGATTTAGAACTTTTAGAAATGGCCGGAAATGAGTTCACTCGTGAGGCTTACTTAAATTGTAAAGTCACTCCCGTATTTTTTGGTTCTGCCATTTATAATTATGGTGTTGAACCACTTTTTGATGCCTTAGTCGAATTGGCGCCATCGCCGGCTCCCCGTCCTGCAGATAAAAATGATGGTGAAGAAATTGAAATTGCTCCAGATGAAGATTTCTCTGCTTATGTCTTTAAGCTTCAGGCCAATATGAATCCTAAGCATCGTGACTGTATTGCTTTTTTACGTGTGAATTCGGGCGTCTATGAGAAAGACATGAGTGTTTTACATCATAGGACTAAGAAAAAGGTTCGTCTCGCGGCTCCACAAGTATTAATGGCGGCTTCACGTGAGACATTGGAAAGTGCTTATCCTGGCGATGTTATAGGTATTGTTAATACGGCCGGTTTAGCGATCGGTGATACAGTTTCACATAAAGGTGGCTTTGAATTTAAAAAACTTCCCTACTTTCAGCCAGAACTCTTTGCTCGTGTTGTTCCTAAAGATTTGGGTAAACGTAAAGCGATTGATAAAGGCTTGGCACAGTTGTCTGCAGAAGGAACGATTCAACTCATGTATGAGTATAATGATACCTTCTCTTATCCCTTCTTAGCGGCAGTAGGTCGACTTCAGTTTGAGGTTTTACAGCATCGCCTGCGCGACGAGTATAAAGTTGATACCCGTTTGGATATGTTGCCCTATACTTGTTCTGCTTGGATCAAGGGTGATGCGTCTAAGTTTAAAGTTCCCTTTAATTCAAAACTCGTCCAAGATTGTTTTGATCGACCCATGATTTTATTCTCAAATCCTTGGGAGAAAGATTACGCACGGAAAGAAAACCCGGATCACGAACTCTTAGATTATGCCTGATATACTGAGTTTAGATTTACGGCAAGCACTCGATGAATTGACTCGCTTGGAGACAAGCGAACTTAAAGTCCTTATTCTAGATGCAGCAGCAGAAGCTATTCAACTCAATGAATCTCAGAGTGATGGCGAGAGACTTAATTACTTACTAGAAATTTTGGTTCAAAGTCTTTTGTACTATGGTGAAGCGGTCCTAGATAAGATCAATTTACTCGACGGTGATGATCGTCAGCTACTGTTTAATGAGTGGAATAAAAAAACTAAAGATTTTGTCAAATATATTCGTATGCCTCATGATTTTGAAGATACACTAAATCAGGTGGACCCATCTCTTTTATGGGATTGGGCTATTATTGCGGCACAATCTTTTGTTGGAGCTAATCCATCGATAGAAATGAATCCAGAGCATGCAGAAGACCGTCGTGTCGAGGCCTTCGATTTAATGATGCGCATTCTCGCTAGAATATTAAATAGTCCATAATTAAACAATCCTGTGTACCAGCTGTAACTTTGTCATAAATCTTTTGTTTATATAGAGTCAAATGCCCTTTCTTTTTTAAGGGCTTTTGCTAGTTTATAAAAACTTAATTTACCAAAGAGACATAATGGACTACTTACCACAAGCTCGTCAAGTTTTGGATATCGAATCAAAAGGAATCCAAAGTATTGCCGATCAGCTCGATGAACGTTTCAATCACTTTGTTAGTATCTGCTTAAAAGCCCTCAAGAATAAGAATAAACTCGTCCTCTCCGGTATTGGCAAGAGTGGTCAGATCGCTCAAAAAATGGCGTCGACTTTATCTAGTACGGGATCACGTGCAGTCTTTATTCATCCTGTAGAGGCGATGCATGGTGACTTGGGTATGATGTATGATGACGATATTTTTATTGGACTTAGTTATAGTGGTGAAACAGATGAACTACTTAAAGTTATCCCCGCAGTTAAGCGTCTTGGTTTAGAAGTACTTTCACTCACAGGAAATGTTGATTCTAGCTTGGGCCAACTATCTTCAGTATCACTTCCCTGTAAAATTGATTCCGAGGCCTGTCCTTTTAATTTAGCTCCGACCACTACAACGACCGCAATGCTTGCTTTAGGGGATGCGATTGCCATGGTATTGATGGGTGAGCATGATTTTAAAATTCATGATTACGGAAAGCTTCACCCATCAGGAGCCATCGGTCGTGCGATAACATTGACAGTTGATGATCTGATGAGAACGGATGAGCGTGTGGCCATTATCGAAGCAGATAATCTTGTTCAAGAAGCAGTATTAGCTATGTGTAAAAGCAAAGGTGGCATTGCGATTGTATCCAATCAAGACAAAGATTTATTAGGTGTGTTTACTACCGGTGATTTAAAGCGTGGTATTGCGAATGATATAGATTTCCTCAAGCTAAAAGTTTCGGATATCATGGTGAAAAGTCCCACCAAGCTCTATAAAAGCCAAATGGCAGTAGATATTTTGGATATTTTACGCGAAAAAAATATTAATGCGATACCCGTTGTGGATGAAGATGATAAAGTATCTGGAGTGATCGATATTCAAGATCTACCAAAATTTAAAGTTATGTAATTTACAAAAGGACACGTTGATGGGTTTAATGGGAATACTAGGATTGGGGAATGATGAAAAATCAAAAATAGCCAAGTTTGAAAAAGGCGTTTTTCCTTGCTCTAAGTGCAACAAAAAACTTCCTATTGCAGAATACGCTCCCTTAAACATGATTAATTGTCCCAAGTGTGATGATTTAAATTTAGTTCCTTTGAAGCTTGATCAGTGGTGGGTTTATAAACCTATTGGTAGCGGAGGAATGGGCGCAGTTTATCAAGCTCGACATATAGAAGATCCCGACGTTAAAGGCGCCGTGAAAGTCCTCCAAGCAAATGAAGTCCGAGAAAATATTATTGAACTACTTTTAGCTGAAGCTAAAATCGGCCACAAGTTTGGCGACCATGAAAATATGGCTCAAGTTTTTGCCTATGGTAAAGATAATGGCAATGCTTATATGGTCATGGAAATGGTCGACGGAATACGCTTGGACCAGATAATGGACATAGCAGGGGGCTTCGATTTAGAGCTTTCTTTGTATTATGCTTTGGATATTCTTATTGGCCTTCAACACATGTATGAAGCAGGCTACTTATACCGTGACTTAAAACCCGAAAATATTATTATAGCTCCAGATAACAAGGTTGTTCTTGTAGACTATGGTCTCTGTATGGAACTCATGGAAGCCTGGCAGTACGATGGTGACGATATATTAGGTTCACCACTCTATATGCCTCCAGAGAGAATTAAGGGACAGGGCGAAGATATAAGAGCTGATATGTACTCATTAGGCATGGTGCTTTATCAATTGATTAAAGGTCAGCCCTATTTCAACGCCAAAGATATTATGAATATCGTCAAGAGTCAGATAAAGAATGTTCGTTTGCAGACAAGTAGTAAAATGTCTGGCATTCCTGAAGATGTTCAAGTTTTTGTCGATACTTTAATTCGTCTTGAACGCGATGAACGCTATAACTATTACACAGAAGCTATGCAAGTTTTGGTAGAAATTTTAGGTGGTATGAAGAAAAATAAGAAGACTACTGATCCACGTATTCAGCAAAGACGAAAAGCACTTTCGAAATTAAAAATTAATTAGGTAAATATGTACTGTACAAAAGTAAAAGAATTTTCTGATGCCTGTAACGAGGCAAATCCCGCGAAACCGATTGAAATGACAAGGGATGCCATTGCATTTATTCGCAGCATGGTAAATGATGAACTAGATGAGCTCGAAGAAGCAACAAATATCACCGAACAGTCCGATGCTTTAATTGATGCTATTTATTACATCTGTGATACTGCAGTGCGTCACGGTATGAACTTGGATCCACTTTTTGATATCGTTCACACTGCTAATATGCAAAAAGTTGTCGATGGCAAAGTGATTCGTCGTGATGATGGGAAAATCATGAAACCCAAGTCGTGGAAAGATCCCGCTCCTTACCTCGATAAAGAAGTCGATCGCCAACAAACAGAAGGTAGCTGGTAGTTTTCAATATTTAGCTTACATAAAAAAAACGCTAGCTTAATTGAGCTGGCGTTTTTTTTATCCAGTAAAGCTGAAAAATCCTTGCTTTGAAACTAAAAAGTGCGCTAAATTCTTATTTAAGAAAAGCAAGAGCTTGCTGTTTAGCGAGTTCTAAAGGTTCGATACTTTTATTAATGTAAGCAGAAATGACGGCACCTTGGTAGAGTGTGATAATCAATTTAGAAGTCGACTCAGCACTTGGGTGCTGGAAGTCGTATAATTTCATATCAATTGAGTGGCGGATGTTTTCGTAGGCATCGCGAACGATTTTAACGAATTCAGGGTGTTCATTGCCAAGTTCTAAAGCTGAACATATTAATGGACAGGCACGGTTATTCTCAGTTTTACATTTCTCTATGGCAAGTGTAAAGAAATTATTGATACATTCTTGTGTTTCACGAGATGCGCAAATTTCATTGAATTTGTTAATGGCCTGTTGTGAAATAAAGTCTAAGTAGGCTTTGATGAGACCATTCTTTGACTCAAAATATTTATAAAGAGTCATCTTAGCGACGCCAGAACGTGCGCTGATGAGGTCTACTCCGCTAATGGTGATGCCCTGTTCGTTGAAGAGAGCAATAGTGGTATGAAGAATTTTGTCGTACTTCAACTTACTGTTTTTGCGCATAATATAACTCAGTCATTAGTTTTTTGTGTTTAGGTCTTTAGATCATTTTAAAAGGAAAAATTTGATTTGCAATGGCTTAAAGATAAATCAATCGCTTTTTTTTCTTTCGAGTTGATAAATAAGACTTTGTGAGTACCCTACGAGGGAAAAATATTATTAATCCTATTATATATAAAAGAGACAAGCATGAGCTTAACTAGAAATGTTGCAATTATTGCCCACGTTGATCACGGCAAAACCACTCTCGTAGATGAGATTTTGAAACAGGCGTCAGTATTTCGCGAAAATGAAGAAACAGTAGACTGTGTCCTCGATTCGAATGACCAAGAACGTGAGCGTGGTATCACAATTCTTTCTAAAATTATTTCCGTTAATTATGGCGGATGTAAAATGAATATCATTGATACACCTGGTCACGCGGATTTCGGTGGTCAAGTAGAGCGTGTACTTAAGAAAGCTGATTGTGTACTACTTCTTGTAGATGCGTCAGAAGGTCCGATGCCTCAGACTCGTTTCGTACTCAATAAAGCAATTCAACTCAACCTCCAGCCAATCGTAGTTATCAATAAAGTTGATAAAAATGATGCACGTTGTGATGAAGTTCTTGATGAAGTCCATGATCTTTTCTTTGAACTCGGTGCAACTGAGGAACAAGTTTTCTGTCCAGTATTCTACGGTTCAGGTCGTGATGGTTGGTTTGCAGAGTCACCTGATGGTTCACAAGAGAATATCATCCCTTTACTTGATTGTATTGTAAATGATATCAAGCCACCTGCTCAAGTTGAAGGTCCAGTTCAATTACAGATTACAACTATTGATTATAGTTCTTATGTTGGTCGTATTGGTATTGGTCGTGTTTATCGCGGTACACTTAATAAAAATAAGCCAGTAATGACTATTACCGCAGACGGTAAAGAAGAGCGTACACAAATCAAACAACTTTTTGTTTTTGATGGCCTCGGTCGTCGTGAAGTAGAAGAAGTTGAGTGCGGTGATATCTGTGCAATCGTTGGTTTGAGTAACTGTGATATCGGCGTGACAATTTGTGATGCTGAAGAGCCAGAAGCTTTACCTCCTTTGGATTTAGATAAGCCAACATTATCCATGCTCTTCCGCGTGAATGATTCGCCACTCTTCGGTCAAGAAGGTGAACTCGTAACAAGTCGTCAGGTTGCTGATCGTCTCACTAAAGAAATAGAAAAAGATGTGGCACTAGAAGTAGAAGACGTCAACGGCGAGGCTTTCCGTGTATCGGGTCGTGGTATTCTTCACTTATCAATTTTGATTGAAAGCATGCGTCGTGAAGGTTATGAGCTATCAGTATCTCAGCCACAGGTTATTACCCGTGAAATTGATGGTGTAAAACATGAACCAATCGAAAATCTTTCAGTAGAAGTGCCAGAAGAGTCAGCAGGTAAAGTTATCGAAATCGTTGGCGCACGTCGCGGTGAGATGAAAACTATGGAGACTCGTTCGGGTCGTACTATGCTTAACTTCTCAATCCCTACACGTGGTATTATCGGTCTTCGTAGCCGTTTACTTACAGCGACTCAAGGTGAAGCTATCATTGGTCACTCATTCGAAGCTTATGAGCCAATGAAAGGCGAATTCCCACACCGTCGTAATGGTGTACTTATTTCCATGACTCAGGGTCAGTCAACTGCTTTCGCAATTGATGCCCTTCAACAGCGTGGTACTTTCTTCGTAGATCCAAACGTTGAAGTATATGAAGGTATGGTTGTTGGTGAGAATAGTCGTGAAGGAGATATGATGGTTAACGTACTTAAAGCTAAACAGCTTACAAACGTACGTTCATCTGGTACTGATAAAGCTATCAAAGTAACACCAGCATCAGTTAAGAGTCTTGAGGAATACCTCGAGTACGTAGGTGCTGATGAACTTGTAGAATGTACTCCAAAAACAATTCGTCTCCGTAAAAAGCTTCTTAGAGAAGTAGAACGTAAGCGTGGTTCTAAGATCTAATAAGTCTTAAATAAAATTTTAAAGGCCCCTGATCAATTGATCAGGGGCCTTTTTTTTATTTGCCTAACAAAGCTAAAAAGTATTCGCTTGAAAGAAGCTGAGGGATTCATAAGGCATGGATTATATTCGCTAGTGCGTCTTGTTAACTGTAGGAGTGATCAGTTCGACCTGACATGCTTTATTTGATGGCTATAAAACGCTAAGGAAGTACTTGGCTGACAGAGCGAGAAAGTTCAGGGATCAGAGCCTTAATGGCTTCTTGATCTTCGAGTTCTCGTTTTTCTACAGAGACTAATAATCTAGCTTCGTGATAAAAAAACATTTCACTACGCGTGAAATTGCTGGATTCTTCAGTTTTGTAGCCAGTTTGACCATTATGTTTATCTTCGGCATTGCTCTCGTCTTTACCAGTTTTGATACCGATACCTCCACCGAGACCAAGTGATCGATTAGTATTTGAATGGCTATTGGTATTCTTGGAAGTCTCATTGAGTTGATTCGAATTATTATGACTTACTTTAGTTTCGAATTCTTTTCCGATTTTTTCGCCTAGGCGAATATCTATCACGATATCCTTAGTTACCATTTTATCATAATTGTCAGCTATTTTACCTACAAGACCTCCAATGAGTATGGTGATAAGATCTGTGCCATGCCCAAGGGCTTCACTGCCACCTGCCGCGACCACCATGCCGCCAGCCGTATTGTGATAACCTGTTTCAGATTTTGAACCATAGTAACGAAGGTTGATCATGAGCACGTAGCTGGCTTGATCAAGATCATCAGTGATTTTATAGCCGATTTTTATAACTTCTTTTTTTACAGTCTCTGAAAATTCAATATTTTTTAAAGAGGTATTGCGAACAGAAAGGTATACCAATTTTCCTTCAGCACTAACAGGTCGAGCTTTGGGGACGGTATTCAACCATTTTCCACTAAGTTGCAGTTCATTACCTTCCGGATCAATGTAGCTGGCACAGGAACAGAAAATACCTGTCGTTATCAGCATAAGAAGTGGTGGTAGTATTTTTTTCATTTTCTATCTCCTCGTTAATTCACGGTTTTGTTGAATCATCATAAGCTATGACTTAGTCTAAAACCATTTGTACTAAAGTAGATATAGAAAATCTATTAGTTATCTATTGATTAAATCAATATAGGAAATCATTAAAATTAATTGCTTTATTGATGGGCTAGGGTCCTTTAAAGTTTTTTATGATTAGGATAAGTCGGACGTTGTTTAGTGTTTTTATCTGCCTTTATATTTTCTGGAGCAGGGGGACAAGTATCTAGAAAGCTTTTTAATTTTTCATGTGCAGTCATCATGACTTCAGAATTCATCTTTTTGGAAAGATCATTTCTTTCAGTTAAGTCTTTGGCTGTTTCGTAAAAGCGTCCATCTCGATAGAGTTTATATTTTGCGGTCCTCGCAAACTGACCGGGCTTTTTGTTCCAGTAAGGCTGATAATGACATAAGACGAAATCGCGCCTCGTGGATTTGTTGCCCAATAATTGCGGTAAAAAACTATAGCCATCAATGGGATCATTCTCGCCAAGATCAATATTGGCGATTTCCGCAAACGTAGTATAGAAATCAGTGAAATCTACTAAGGCATCAGTCTTCGCAGACTTTAGTGACTTGCCTTCCCATGAGACGATGAGTGGGACATGAGTTCCTGGATCAGTCATGCCGCCTTTACCACCTTTAACCTCTTGGCCTTTCCAATTTGAAGTGATCTTTGGGTGGGTGCCATTATCTGCGGTGAAAAGGATGATCGTATTTTCCGATTGACTAATTTCTTCAAGTTTCTTTCTGATTTTGCCAATAATTTTATCAGTGTATTCCACCATAGAAACAAAATTGGCTTTACGCTGTTTTTTGTCTTTGGGTTCTTTATTTCTTTCTGCACCTCGACTCGCGTTACCCACCGTGTCAGGTGAAGGAATGAAAGGGTCATGAACTAAAACCATAGGGTAGTAAATAAAAAAGGGTTCATCCTTGTGGCGTTCCATAAAATCGCAGATGAAATCGGAAAAAATATCAGGGCCGAAGAGATCTTTGTTTGTATCTTTTGAGATTTCTTCACCATTTTTCTCAAGCATAGGTGACCAAAAACGTTCTCCTCCTGATTTTTTTTCTTTAGTTAGTTGCCATAGGCAGTACTCATCAAAACCCGCCTTGTAGGGTCGTGTTTTATCGTCGTGACCAGGTAGTTTATTGTAGAGACCATTGAGTTGCCACTTTCCTGCGATTGCCGTTTTGTAGCCATTTTCTTGGAGTAGGTTCCCAAAAGTTTTTTCCTTTGGGTTCAAGTATCCAAAGTGAGTGTAATTGCGGAAGTTGTATTGACCTGTCATAATCATCACGCGTGAAGTTGTACAAATGGGTGTGGAATAACAATGATTAAATTGAACCCCATTTGCAGCTAAGGCATCCAGATTTGGAGTTTTATAATCTTCTGTACCATAAGAGCCAAAAGCTTCCCAGCCGACATCATCAGCCATGATTAAGATGATATTCGGTTTATCTGATGCGGCTATTATATAAGTCGATAAAAATAATAAAATGCTAATGATTTTTGACATACCTTCTCCTCGTTGTTTATATTTAATTTTGACTCTAGTTAAACCATCTACACCGCCAAATATTTGAATATCTGCTTTTTATTGTAATTTATCCTATTTTGTGGTGTAGAATGAGAAAAGTTTGGGTGAATTTATGAGAAAAACTAAATCACAGAAGAATAAAAAATAAATTTTAGATAAATTCATCAAAGTATAGATAAATAATGTCATTTTCCTTATATAAGAGCGTATTAAAAATAAAAACCTTAGAGGAGCACCAATGTCAAAATTCATGAGTAGCCTTTTATTCCTGTTGATTACTAGTCCAATTTTTGCAAAAAATGAAAAACCCAATATTATTTGGATTTTTTCAGATGATCATACCCAGAAATCTATAGGGGCGTATGGGGGTATTTTAAAGTCAGTCAATCCAACACCAAACCTAGATCGACTTGCCGAGGAAGGTATGCTATTTGAACGCAGTTACGTTGCTAACTCTATTTGTGCTCCTAGTCGTGCGACACTTTTAACAGGTAAACACAGTCATATTAACGGTAAAGTTGATAATCGTGGAGGTTTTAATCACGATCAGCAACAGTTTCAGAAAATCCTCCAAAAAAATGGTTACCAAACAGCGATGATTGGCAAGATTCATCTCAATGGGAAAATGCAGGGTTTTGATTATTGGGAAGTACTTCCAGGTCAAGGGAGTTATTATAATCCTGATTTTATTACTGAGGAAGGGACAAAAAGTTATACTGGTTATGTCGCGGATATAGTAACAGAGAAATCACTGGATTGGTTAGAAAATAAACGAGATAAAGAGAAGCCATTTATGCTAATGGTTCATCATAAAGGAACCCATCGTACGTGGATGGGAGCACCGCGTCATGTGGGACTGTTCGATGATGTAACTTTACCTGAGCCCAAAAATCTTTTCGATGATTACCAGGGACGTGGCACTGCAGCACATAAGCAGGATATGTCTTTAAGAATCACAATGAACAAGGCCAGTGATTTAAAAGTTAGAAATGAAGAAGAAAAGAAGGCTATGACTGAAAACTTCAAAAAAAAGAAGGGTAAGCCGCATGGTGAGCATGGTGCTTATTACCGTATGAATAGCGAACAAAGAAAGATTTGGGATGCGGCATATGATCCGCGGAATGCAGATTTTTATGCTCAAAATATTGAGAAGGGTACTGATGAATGGGTTCGTTGGTCCTATCAGCGTTATGTAAAGGACTATTTAAGAACGGCCAAAAGTATAGATGACTGTGTAGGCGAAGTTATGAATTATCTAGAAAAGTCTGGTCTAGAGAAAAATACGATTGTGATCTACGGATCTGACCAGGGTTTCTATCTAGGTGAGCATGGTTGGTTTGATAAGCGTTTTATGTATGAAGAATCTTTCAGTACACCACTAATTGCCAAGTGGCCAGGAAAAACGAAACCAGGTTCACGTAATTCAGATCTAGTTCAAAATATTGATTATGCCGAAACGTTTTTAGATATGGCGGGTATAAGAGCTCCAGAAGGTATGCAGGGTGAAAGCTTAGTGCTTCTTCTGAAAGGAGAGACTCCTACAAACTGGAGAAAGCATCTCTACTATCATTATTATGAATACCCAGGGGGTTCTCATAGTGTACGTCGCCACGAAGGTGTGTCGGGAAAACGTTTTAAGCTAATTCGTTTTTATGGCATTGATGTTCCCAATGGTGAGGAATGGGAGTTTTTTGACTTAAAAAATGATCCAGATGAAATGCAGAGTCAGTACAATAATCCTGAGTATGCTGCGGAAGTCACAAAGCTAAAGAAAGAATTACAGAATTTAAAAACTCAATATAAAGTGGTTGAGGTACCTCAAAAACCTCGTATAAATAAGAATAAATAATTCAAAGTATAGCAAAGACTTATTCAAATCATGATGGTGAGTCATTGCTAATTAATCGTACTGCACATTCA
Organism: Lentisphaera profundi; assembly: GCF_028728065.1. Classification (GTDB taxonomy): domain Bacteria; phylum Verrucomicrobiota; class Lentisphaeria; order Lentisphaerales; family Lentisphaeraceae; genus Lentisphaera; species Lentisphaera profundi. The sequence continues at coordinate 1,056,804 of NZ_CP117812.1, forward strand.
TTTTTCTAATGGAATAAAATCGTATGAATTCAAGAGAAATAAACTAAATATCACAAGAATTAAAAATGAATTTCAGATGAAATTTACTAAAAAATACAAGATAGGTGTAACTTTTCCTTTTGTAGCTTTGTATTAATCATAAGAACTTAAATAAAACCTTAGGGAGTCCCAATGTCAAAGTTTATGAGTAGCCTTTTACTGCTATTGATTGCTAGTCCAATTTTTGCGAAAGACGCAAAACCCAATATTCTGTGGTTGTTTTCAGATGATCATGCTTTCCAAGCTATCGGTGCTTATGGCGGACGTTTTGAAAGCTTAGATCTGACGCCAAATATTGACCGCATTGCCAAAGACGGAATGGTCTTTGATAAAGCTTATGTGGGTAACTCAATTTGTGCACCGAGTCGTGCAACTTTATTAACGGGTAAGCATAGTCACCTCAATGGAAAAATTGATAATCGTGGACCCTTTAATCACGACCAGCAACAATTCCAGAAAATCCTCCAAAAGAATGGTTACCAAACGGCAATGATTGGTAAGATTCACCTGAGTGGAAAAATGCAGGGTTTTGATTACTGGGAAGTACTTCCTGGACAGGGTAAGTATTGGGATCCGAGTTTTGTCACAGAAGAAGGCAAAACCGTATACAAGGGTGAACATTCGACTGATGTCATTACTAAAAGAGCTTTGAATTGGTTAGATAACGATCGCAAAGCTGATAAGCCCTTTATGCTGATGGTTCATTACAAAGCTCCTCATAGAGCGTGGCAGCCAACAACACGCTGGAAAGAAAAGTTCAGTGATAAAATTTTTCCTGAGCCCGATACTTTGTTTGATGATTACAAGGGTAGGGGAGAAGCGGCCAATAAGCAAGATATGACTATTGATATCACCATGCGCATGAAACAAGACGTCAAAGCAGAGCAACCAGAACGTCAAAAAGAACTCGCACAACTTGATCCTAGTGATAAGAAGGGACTCATCCGTTTGAAATACCAATGGTACATGCGTGATTACTTAGCTTGTATTGCAGGTGTGGATGAAAATATTGGCTTTCTTTTAGATCATTTAAAAGCCACTGGTTTGGATAAAAATACTATCGTTATGTATTCAGCAGATCAAGGTTTCTATCTTGGTGAGCACGGCTGGTTTGATAAGCGCTTTATGTATGAAGAAAGCTTCCGTACACCACTTTTAGCCAAATGGCCTGGTGTGACAAAAGCAGGGACACGTAATAGTGACCTCGTTCAAAACATTGATTTTGCCGAAACTTTTCTCGATATCGCAGGTATTGAAGCACCTGAAGATATGCAGGGTGAAAGTTTAGTGCCACTTCTTAAAGGTGAGACTCCTGTAAACTGGAGAAAGCATCTCTACTATCATTATTATGAATACCCAGGTGGATCTCATAGCGTTCGTCGTCATGAAGGCGTGTCGGGAAAACGTTTTAAGCTTATTCGTTTTTATGGCATCGATGTGCCTAATGGAGAAGAATGGGAATTCTATGATCTCAAAAATGATCCTCAGGAAATGAAGAGTCAGTACAATAACCCCGAGTATGCTGCGGAAATCGCAATAAGTAAAAAAGAATTACAGCGTCTAAAAGATCAATACAAAGTGGTAGATGTTCCTCAGAAATCTCCTAAAAAAAAGAGTAAAAAGAAGAAGTAATTCTAAGATCTCACATGATTAAGCACCTGAGGCCGTAATGAGAGTGCGCAGCACTCAAATTGCCTGGTCGAGGACTGGCAAGTCCTTGCAGGGGAGTTCTAATGAGTGGGAACTTAAGAGATATTTGAGCTCGAAGAGCTTAGGCATGTAGCCATGGACGTAAGTCCGTGGTGTTTGAATAACATCATCGCGCGTGCCGAAGGTACGCTGCAGAGCGTTTCCTTCATACCTTCGGCATGAATATCATTTTTTTAACAACACCCACCGGATAAATCCGATGGCTACCCTACTACATACCTTCGGCATGTGCTTAAGTTCCCACCCATTAAGGGGAGTTCGAGGGGACAGAGTCTTCTCGTGTGCGAAGCACCCAGGGAAATGATAAGCGGCGTGATCTGCTTAAACAAAAAATTTAAGTCACGAAGATATGAGTTAATCTCTCAATAAAAAAAGCCAATCATTACTGATTGGCTTTTTTTATTGAGAGGTGTTTAGGCGAAGTTTTACTGATCGCTAAGTTTTCCTTTGAGTTGCTCACGTAATTTATCTTTTTTACTCTTGCGCTTGCCCTTGATTGGTCCTTTGATTTTTGGAGCTTCCAAGGGAGTGATTTTATCAAATCCAGGAATACGTTCTTTGGTGAGTTTGATGCCGACGTGTTTTTCAATGACGCTAAAGTGATCGGCATTAGCTGGATTAACAAAGGAAATTGCCACTCCTTTTTGACCTGCACGTCCCGTTCTGCCAATGCGATGCACGTAATCCAAAGCTGAGCGAGGTAAATCATAATTGATCACATGGCTGAGTTTAGTGATATCAATACCACGCGCGGCAATATCGGTCGCAATCAAAATGGGAAAATCTTTATTTTGGAAGCAGCGCAAAACTTTTGTGCGGGCCTCTTGATCGAGGTCACCATGAAAGTCCTGAACTTTGAGGCCTTCTTTTTTGAGTTTGTTTGCCAAATTAGAGGCGGAACGTTTACTCGAAACAAAAATAATTGTATGCTTCCATTCTTCTTCTTGGTAGAGCTTTTGTAAAACTTGGCGACGTAGGTTGGCATCAACTTCAATGGCACGCTGCTCAATATTTTCCGCTGTGATTTGATCTTTACTCACGCGTACTTCTTCAGCATCACTCAAAAAGTTGGTGGCTAAGTCTTGAACTCTGGCGGGCAAAGTTGCAGAGAAGAGTAAGTTTTGTCTTTTCTTTGGGAGTTTACTTAAAAGTGCTTTGAGTTCATCTGCAAAGCCTAGGTCTAGCATTTTGTCAGCTTCATCGAGGATGAGCATCTCTAATTCATAGAGTCGAACTTCGCCTTGTTCGATAAGTTCAAGAAGGCGACCAGGGGTAGCAATGACGACATCTAAGCCGATGCGTAGTTTACGGATCTGCTGGTGAATACTTTCTCCACCAATAAGGCTCGCCGTTTTTATTTCTTTGAGAGAAAATTCAGCGTAAGTATTAAAGGCTTTTTCCAATTGTACCGCAAGTTCTCTGGTAGGAACAAGAATTAAGCCAAGGATGGATATTTTTTTCTTTTTATCCGGTAGAGAATTAATGCGCTCAATTAAAGGAAAAGAGAAAGCTAAGGTTTTTCCTGTTCCAGTTTGTGACTCAGCTAAGAGATCTTTTCCCTGCTTAATTAAAGGGATTACTTTTTCTTGGATAGGAGTCGCTTCGGTAAATTTTAGTTTATCTAAAGACTCTCTAAGGTAGTGGGGAAGATCTAATTCAGTGAATTGCATTCAAGGCTCGTGTTCTGTTATAATTAAAAGGACAATAATTGACCTGCGCCAGATAAACAATCCCTTCGCATCTTTTTTTGTCTATTAAGAGTCAATATGAATTAAGGAAGATGCTTATTGCGAACTAAATTCTAGTACTAAAAGTTTAGGCTTTGATGAGTATTAGTCTTCAGGTTTTGTTTTTCTTATTAATATGAGGCGAGTTATTGCGAATAAGCACGTCATGAATAGAAGGATATATGAGATTTGCCAGATGATTTGATTATCAACGGGCTCGAATGAAGCCATGAATCCAAATAGACTAAAGCAAGTAAGGGGTAAAAAAGTCAGAATGGCAAAAGTTCGGGCTTCCCAATTTATATTTCTTGAAATAACACAGAATCTAATCGCAGCGATAAGGGCAATTGAAAGAAGGGCTAAAATGATGATGCTTACTATTGTCATAAGGATTCCTCTTTTGTGAATAATTTTTCCTTATGAATCTACGCTAATATTTAAGTTGATGTAATAGATAATAGAGATATTGGATATTGATTTCACTTCACATGAAGCATGGCATTTTTAATCTACTCATTAAGCCATGGTAGTTTAATGGGCATATAAGCCACGTTTTCCATGCTGTGGCAGGTCACGCATTTAGAAGTGAAGACTTTAAATTCACCCATGGGATCTTTCTGGTCTATTATAGCTTTCTCCATGGGAGGAATGGCGTTGGCGAAAAACCACTCATAAGATTTTTTTCTTTTTGATCTTCTTTCGGCGCCGTTAGCCATGGTAAGCTTTATTTTCTGTAGTTGATATAATGCGTATTCATTATTACTCGTTTTGATAGCTTCGTAGAGCTTGTTATAGCGATAGTTAACTTCCCACATCACAAGGTCATTGCCTCGCAAGTGGCGTGCTACCGTATCAATTCGTTGATGTTCATCGCCCTCGAGCCATGCATGTGGTTCTTGAGTTTGGGTACATGAAAAAAGACCCATAATTAGGAGGACTAAAAGTGAAGGTAGTTTCATAGGGCTTGCTCTTTAAAATAAAATTTTGTTATATTAAAAATATTGAATAAATAGAATAGTTAAACCGACCATAAATATCCCGCCGATAATGCTTCTTAGATTACTGTGATCTTTAAAGCCTCGAGGATCATGAATAGACGAGGGCTTCTTGCCATTAAAAAGTGACAAAACTATTGCGATGATGACGAGAGTCCAACCCATGTGTGAATCCTTTAAATTTTATTTAGTTTCAGTCTATCACAGGAGATTAATTTTGGTAGAATTAAATGCGATTAATTCTTTGCCAATATCGCCATTAGATTTTTGACGTGAAGCTAGCTTGAAGCGAGGCCCATTATTCTGTTTAAAGAAAAAAGGCTGTGTCTTAGTAGATGAAGCTTTAGCTAAGAAAGTTATAAGGGCTTTTCTTGATAGAATTTACTGAAGATACTCAAAGTGAACTTTTAAAGATTTTCATAGGTGGTAGCCTTGAGTGAAACTTAAATAATACCTTAAAGAGGACCGTACTATGAAAGACCAATTGATGGCTGATTACAAAGAGGCAATGAAAGCGAGAGACAATATTCGAAAAGCTGTCATTACTGAGATTCGCGGAGCGATAAAAAATAAAGAAATTAACGAAAAAATTGAAGTTGATGAAAAGCAAATCATCGCGATAATACAAAAAATTCAGAAAGAAATGAATGAATCTTTAGAGGCCTTCGAAAAGGTGGGGAACTATGATCAAGTTATAGAGCTCGAAGGGCGTCTTACCATTCTGTCGACTTATCTGCCCAGAGAAATGGATGAAGCTGACTTACAGCTACTCATTGATACGGCAGTATTAGCTCTCGAAGAAAAATCTATGAGGTATATGGGACAAGTGATTGGTACGGTGAAAGCTCAGGTCGAAAGTACTGGTTACCTCGTCAATAGTGGTAAATTATCGGGCCTAGTTAAGGTATCATTGTCTTAAAGTAAGCGTCAATTGAGCTGAATATTTGAATGCCTATTTCGAAAAAAAGTCTATTTCTTCCAGTTTTGTGGTAGGAGTTCCATTAAATTTTCTTTTGGGTGATCAATGATTCTCCTGAGCACATCCTCTAAGTATTCTTTTGGATTGATACCCAGCTTACGACAAGTCTGGATTAAGGAGATGATATTGGCAGCCGCTTGGCCGCCTTTTTCACTGCCGAAGAAAAGCCAGTTTTTTCTACCAATAGTAAGCGGACGAATAGCGCGTTCACTCACATTGTTATCTATGCGAGCATCCGGATAAGCAAGAAAAGCTTTAAATGCTTCTTGCCGTTTAAGTAGGTACTCCATTGCCGTTTTAAGTTTGCCTTTGGGCTCACATGCTTTGTAGTAATGATCTTGAATCGTCTTTAATAGAGCTTCAACAAAAGGCTTTGTTTTCCTATTGCGAAAGCTCTGTCGCTTTGCCGAAGTACCAAGCGCCCAAGCATCCTGTTCGAGTTCAAAGAGCTTATCCATCAAAATAAGCACTTGTTTACAGAATTCGTTTGGATTGGGTGTGTCAAAAAACTTACGCCTGGCATGAGCCCAGCAAGCCTGCCAATCGATACCATCAAGCTTATCCATTTTTTCATACGCAGCAAAAGCATCGGCATGAAAAACTCCTTGAAAGTCTTTCATTCGATCTAATGTATGGGAGTGTGAACGGTCTTTGGTGAATTCGAACCAAACGAGAGGAGGGTCTGGACCATCGCCGCCGACATAAACCCAAATCCGACCTTCTTGAAGCTTACCTTTACCTTTTGTTTGAAGCTTAACAGGGCTGTCATCTGTAAAAACTCTTGATGAGTTTAAAATTTGATCTCGTAATAAATCACCTAAAGGTTGGAGAGTTTTTCCTAACTGGAGAACCCAGTTGGAAAGCGTTTGTCGCGCAATAGTAAGTCCATCTCGTTTGAATTGCTCTTCGATACGATAAAGAGGTAAATGGTCGGCATATTTTGAAATGAGTATATGTGACAACAAGCTCACATCAGCACGACAGCCTGTTATCGGATGGCTGGGAACTAGAGCGGAGATAACTCCTGCCTTGGGCTTATTTGGAATATTGTATTTACGTACACGAGTCTCTATGACTTTGTAACGACCATGAACATAAACAAGTTTTTCTGATGTATCGAATCCCATGAGTTTCAGTTCTACACCAGTTATGGGATCAACTTTTTCATCTTCGGGCAAATCAATGATTTTAATTTCGCGTTCAGCATTCTCAGGGAAATTGAAATGCGTAAAGGGCTTGCGTTTCTTCTTCTTTTTTAGGGTATTTACTTTGGGTTCTTCATCTCTTTCTGGTGAATTTGAATCGCCCAGATCCTTAAGGTATTCAGTCCACTCAGGAAAAGTATCTGAGTTATCAAAGACTACAGTCTCTTTTTTACGACCATACAGCTGGGCTTTTAGATAGGTGTTTTCCTCTTCTAAAAACACAACTTTTTTGGTGAGGTCTGAGATAGTTTTAGTCATGAAATAATATAGCATAACCCCATGATTTTTCAGCTATAAAACCAGGCTATTTGATCTTAAAATAGGCCCCTTTACAGCAGTGGATCATTAGCAGAAATTCCCGAAAACTAAGCTCAGTTTTAGCTTCGGACATGTCGCTAAAAGTTCCGCGCTCCAACTGTTTATTGAAAATACAAAAACCACCTTCATCCCAGTAGAGACCTTTCAATAAATTACGCCGTCGATTTATGAAAAGGTAGACATCTCCTGCAAAGAGATTTTCCAGATTACTTAACGCGGTTAAGCCATTGAAGCCTTTGCGGAGGTTCACGGGTTCGGGATGTAGTTTTAACTTACGATCTTTAAAATATTCTAACATTGTATCTCCTGGGGTAAGCCCAGACTCTAATTCAACTACTCTCCCTCGGGATATGGTTCAAATTGCCCTTTACGTCTTAAATTATATTTAGATAAGATCAATAAAAAAGCCTTTGCGGAATCCGCAAAGGCTTTTTAGTGATCTAGTGAATCAGATTATACGCGAGGTAAATCCCATTCAGCATCTTTTTGTGGGAGCTCAGAGTGACCCATGAGGAAGCGATCCACTTGGCGTGCAGCTTCACGGCCTTCAGAGATAGCCCAAACAATGAGTGACTGACCACGACGGACATCACCGGCAGCAAATACACCAGGAACGCTAGTCATGTAAGTTTTTTCATCGGCTTTCACATTGCCACGATTATCTAGTTCAAGACCAAGGTCTTTCACCATCGTGTTTGATTCAGCACCAGTGAAACCTAGAGCAAGAAGAGCTAATTCACATGGCCATTCTTTTTCAGTTCCAGGAACTTCTTCAATTTTGAAACCGCCATTTTCGCGGTTAACAGTGACTTCAGTTGTCACAAGACCTTTGAGTTTACCATTTTCGTCACCGACAAATCTCTTAGTAGAGATGCTCCAGAAACGTTCAACACCTTCTTCGTGAGAAGTAGATGTACGCAAACGCATTGGCCAGAAAGGCCAAGGTTGTCCAGTTGGACGATCAGCAGTAGCTTTACCCATTAGTTCGAAGTTAGATACGCTTGCAGCGCCGTGACGAATCGATGTACCGATACAATCAGAACCAGTATCACCACCACCAATTACGATAACATTTTTATCTTTGGCGGTAAGGTTAGTTCCGAGTTTATCATCGCTATCACCTGCATTTCTGCGGTTTTGCTGTGGAAGGAATTCCATGGCTTGGTGAACGCCTTCTAAGTCAGCGCCTTCAATTGGGAGAGGACGACGAATAGTTGCGCCGGCACAGATGACAACGGAATCAAATTCTTTAAGTTTTTCACTTGGGTAAGTCACACCTACATGTGCACTTGTTAAGAAAATAACGCCTTCTTCTTCCATGATTTTAACGCGGCGATCAATCACCCATTTTTCCATTTTGAAATCAGGAATACCGTAACGCAAGAGTCCACCAACGCGATCATCGCGTTCAAGAACTGTTACAGAGTGACCAGCACGATTAAGTTGTTGTGCAGCGGCAAGTCCAGAAGGACCAGAACCAATCACGGCAATTTTTTTACCTGTGCGCTCTTGTGGTAACTCAGCTTTAATCCAGCCTTCAGCAAAACCTTTTTCAACGATGTTTTTCTCAAGGTTTTCGATTGTCACTGCAGGTTGATTAATGGTCATTACACAAGCTTCTTCACAAGGAGCAGGGCAGAGACGACCAGTGAACTCTGGGAAGTTATTAGTGCTATGTAAACGTGCTAGAGCACTTTTCCATTGGCCAGTATAAACGAGGTCATTGAAGTCCGGGATGAGGTTCCCTAAAGGACAGCCCGAATGACAGAAAGGAATACCGCAATCCATGCAGCGAGCCCCTTGGTCCTCGAGTTCTTCTTTTTTCATTGGCTCAGTAAATTCATTGTAGTGCTTTATACGTTCACTTACAGGACGCTTACTTTCTACTTGACGATCAAATTCTTTAAATCCAGTTTTTTTACCCATGATAATCTCCTATACCTGCGCCGCTTGTTGTTCACTTGCGATACGCTCGAGCGCTCGTTTGTAATCGTGAGGCATGACTTTAACGAATTGTCCGATTGTAGCATCCCAATTATTGAGAATGTCTTCAGCTGCAGAACTGTCAGTGTAGTTAAAGTGATTTGTAATTAATTGTTTTAGTTCAGCTACATCAGCTTCGGTTTCAACTTTTTCGAAGCCAATCATTTCCATATTGCAGTTGAGCTCTTTGAACTTGTTAGTTGGGTCGAGAACGTAAGCTACACCGCCACTCATACCAGCGGCAAAGTTACGGCCAGTTTCACCGAGGATAACTGCTACGCCACCAGTCATGTATTCACAACCGTGATCGCCGACGCCTTCAACAACGGCTTTAACGCCAGAGTTACGAACGCAGAAACGTTCGCCAGCAATACCATTGATATATGCTTCACCAGAAACAGCACCATAGAGAGTTACATTACCCGTAATGATATTGTCTTTTGCGACGTAGGTTGAAGTTTTAGCAGGCTTGATAATGAGCTTAGCACCAGAAAGGCCTTTACCTAGATAATCATTTGTTTCACCCTCAACAGTCATGGTAAGACCTTTGGTTGAAAATGCGCCAAATGATTGACCGGCAGAACCGTGGAAAGTCATGTTAATGGTATCTTCCGCAAGACCTTCACGGCCATAAACCTTTGAAATCTCGTTAGAAAGAATAGCACCCACAGAACGATCGGTATTACAGGTCTTGATTTCGAAGCTTACTTTTTCTTGCTTCTCAAGTGCGGCTTTAGACTTTTCTAGAAGAGTGAAGTCAAGAACTTGATCGAGCTCGTGATCTTGTTTTTCAGTATTGTAATACTTAGTGCCTTCAGCAACTTCTGGTTTGTAGAGAATTTTGCTATAGTCAAGACCTTGAGCCTTGTAGTGATCGACAGCTTTGCGCATGACAAGTTTCTGGGATTGACCAACCATTTCAAGAATAGTACGGAAACCGAGATCTGCCATAATTTGACGAAGTTCTTCAGCAACGAAACGCATGAAGTTGACCACGTGCTCAGGTTTGCCTTGGAAACGCTTACGCAATTCAGGATCTTGAGTCGCAATACCCACTGGGCAAGTATTCAAGTGACAAACACGCATCATGATACAGCCGGATGCTACGAGTGGAGCCGTTGCGAAACCGAATTCTTCGGCACCGAGGAGGGCGGCAATAGCAACATCACGACCGGTTTTAAGCTGACCATCACATTCAAGTACAATGCGGTTACGCAAGTCATTCATGACGAGTGTTTGCTGAGCTTCAGCAATACCGAGCTCCCAAGGGAGACCACAGTGTTTGAGTGAAGTAAGTGGAGAAGCACCCGTACCGCCATCGAATCCAGAAACGAGGATGACGTCGGCTTTAGCTTTAGCTACACCAGCAGCAATTGTACCGACACCAACTTCAGAAACGAGCTTAACGTTTACGCGTGCTGCACGGTTGGCATTTTTAAGGTCATAAATAAGTTGAGCCAAATCCTCAATAGAATAGATATCGTGATGAGGAGGAGGCGAAATGAGACCTACGTAAGGAGTCGAGTTACGGCATTCAGCAATCCATGGGAATACTTTTTCGCCAGGAAGTTGACCACCTTCACCAGGCTTAGCGCCCTGAGCCATTTTAATTTGGATTTCATCCGCATTAGTCAGGTAGTGAGATGTTACACCGAAGCGACCAGAAGCCACCTGCTTAATTGCTGAACGACGCCAGTCGCCATTTTCATCTTTTTCGAAACGAGCGGGGTTTTCACCACCCTCACCAGAATTAGACTTACCGCCAATGCGGTTCATGGCAATAGCTAAGTTTTCGTGAGCTTCAGAAGAAATAGAACCATAAGACATGGCACCCGTTTTGAAGCGTTTTACGATTTCAGTCCAAGGTTCAACTTCTTCCACAGGAATAGGATTGTGGCCAGTGAATTCCATTAAACCACGAATTGTCATGAGACGCTCAGACTGATCATTGATCATTTTTGCGTATTGCTCATAGGACTGAGGAAGATTATCGCGAACCGCTAATTGCAAACGTGAAACGGTATGAGGGTTAAACATGTGGCGTTCACCATTGCGACGCCATTGGTAGTCACCACCGACGTTTGATTCAATTTTACCCGCAGTCTTTTCATTAGGGAAAGCTTGATTGTGACGCTTGATGCAATCTTTATAAATTTCGTTTAAGCCTGAGCCTTCAATGCGTGTAGCCGTATTAGTGAAGTAGCGATCAACAAAGTCTTTTTTAAGGCCGAGTATTTCGAAAATTTGAGCACCGCGGTAGGAGTGAAGCGTGGATATACCAATCTTAGTCATAACCTTAACGATACCAGTGCCTGCAGCTTTGATATAGTTGGCGACAGCTTTGTCAGAATCAACTGAAAGCTGACCAGTACTGATCATTTCGTCTAGAACTTCGTAAGCCATGTAAGGGTTAATAGCACTTACGCCATAACCAAATAAAGTAGCAAAGTGATGGATTTCACGAGCTTCACCAGTTTCAACAACAATTCCGCATCTAGAGCGACGACCAAACTTAGTTAAAGTGTGGTGCAAGCAAGAAGCAGCAAGAAGTACTGGGATAGCCGCGTTCTTTTTGTTGATACCACGATCAGAAAGAATGATCAGGGTTTTTCCTGCATCAACAGCGTTAATGGCATTGAGTACCATTTCATTGAGGGCTTGTTCTAAGCCGCCTTCACCAGTGTTCGCTTTGAAAAGAATAGGAATTGTAACGGCACGTAAATCATCTTGATCTAAGTTGCGAAGTTTTTCTAATTCAGCATTTGTGAGAAAGGGAGTTTCAACAGAAAGCTTTTTGCAGTGGAGGCCACCTTGTTCGAAAACATTGTGAGCAGAGCCAATCGTCAATTTAAGTGAAGTTACGACTTCTTCGCGGATACCATCAAGTGGTGGATTCGTAACCTGAGCAAAAAGTTGTTTAAAGTAATCAAAGATTAAACGAGGCTTATCAGAAAGTACTGCAAGGGGAGTATCTGTGCCCATTGAACCAATAGCTTCTTTACCAGTTTCACCCATGGCAGAGAGAATAATTTTTTCGTCTTCTAAGCTGTAAGCAAAAGCTTTTTTTCTGTCGCTAAGTGAAGTCTCTTCAACTTTTTCTTCGAATTCTACTGCAGGGATTTGCTCGAAGCGAATGAGGTTGTCGCTTACCCACTTGGCGTAAGGCTGAGAGTTTACAACGCGGCTTTTGATTTCTTCATCACCAAGGATGCGACCCTCTTCCATGTCAACAAGGAACATACGTCCTGGTTCGAGGCGGCCGTGGTATTCTACGTTAGCAGGATCTACGTCTACAACGCCGATCTCTGATGACATAATAACGAGTCCATCTTTAGTGACAGTGTAACGAGAAGGACGAAGACCATTACGGTCAAGGATAGCACCAATACAGTGACCATCAGTAAAAGGAATTGAAGCAGGACCATCCCATGGTTCCATGATACAGGAAGCGTATTCATAGAAAGCTTTTTTCTCGTCAGACATATCTTGGTGTTTTTCCCAAGCTTCTGGGACGAGTGTCATCATCACTTCAGGAAGTGTACGACCAGTATTTACCATGAGTTCAACAGCATTGTCTAAACAAGCTGAATCTGAGCGACCTTCGATAATAGCAGGTTTGATCTTTTCAATGCGCTCACCGAAAATTTCACTTTCGAAAAGTTCTTGACGAGCACGCATGCGGTTAACATTACCACGGAGAGTATTGATCTCACCATTGTGACACATGTAACGGAAAGGCTGTGCTAAGTCCCAAGTTGGGAAAGTATTTGTAGAAAAGCGCTGGTGAACTAAAGCCAAGTTAGTCACGAATTCTTCGTTAACTAAGTCAGGGAAGTAGTCAGGCATATCTTCTGGCTTGATAAGACCCTTATATATAATAGTAGTCGTCGAGAAAGAAGGGATATAGAAAAAGTTTTTCTCGCACATGTCCGATTCACGGATTTCGTTCTCAAGAGATTTGCGTGAGATATAGAGACGGATACCGAATTCTTTCTCGCTGAGATCTTCTTCGCCACGTCCAACAAAAACCTGCATAATATGAGGTTCAGTCTGTTTAGCAATTTCTCCTAGAGCGTCAGTATTCACAGGAACTTCACGCCAGCCAAGAAGATTAAGGCCTTCTTCAGTTACGGCACGTTTGAAGGCACCCATACATTTGCGTCGTTGCTCATTATCTTGTGGCAAGAAAACCATGCCCACTGCGTAGCGACCTTCTTCAGGAAGGAAAATTTCGTTCTTACGACAATCTTTTAGGAAGAAGTCGTGTGGGATTTTCATGAGGATACCTGCGCCATCACCAGTTTTGGCATCGGCACTTACTGCACCACGGTGAGTAAGACGTACAAGAATCTCTAAAGCATTGTGAATGATCTTATTAGATTTGCGACCGTTGAGATCACAAATGAAACCGGCGCCACAGTTATCTTTCTCCATTGTGGGAGAATATAAACCTAGGTCTTGAGTATTGAAACCAAGTTGTTTTTTGTCCATATTATCTATGTGTCCATAATAATTTTAAATTAATAGCCTGCTAAAATAAATCTCGACCCTTGTTTTGCAATGGCTGTTAAAAAATTAACAGGGTAAAATCATGTCATGTGGCAAAATGTGTTAATCCCCAGTAGTTTATGTAAGTGTTTGTCAGAGAAAAGTTAGCCGATATGAGCTAAAGACTTGAGTGTGTGTCACAAACTAGTCATAAAAAGGTATATAAGTGAGTTCGTCCATGTCTGATTGAACGAGAGCGGTCTCAGGAGTGTTCTCGCTGACATAAACGAGTTCTTGGACTTCTGCGGGTGTATTTACGTATTGATTTAAACTCTGATGATTTAAACTCTGATGATTAAACGCCATAGCAGGAGTGGGATTTTTTTGTGGAATGAGATGTTTTACAAAGCGTGAAACTTCTTTGAGTTCTTTAGAATTTTCAACATAGAGTTTTAAATGCTGCTTGGCACGAGTTACGGCGACGTATAAGAGGCGACGTTCTTCTTCTAAGTTATTGCTGTTTTGTATGGGTATCGCATTTTCGTTAATGGCAAGGATGTGAACGCTTTGCCATTCCTTACCCTTGGCGGAATGGATAGTAGATAAAACAACGGCATCCATATCGTCGTCATTATTAAGTTCAATATTTAAAATGATGTCGGAGAAAAAATCATCCCAGTTTTGAATGCGTCTCAGTTCTTCACTTAGGGCATTAAGATCTTTTATTTTTTTTGAATTATCTTCGGAATCCTTAAAAATTAAAGGGCAAGCAAAGGCGATTAAGTCTTCAAGGTTATTTTTGCTTATACTCATTTTTCTAAAACTATTGAGTTGCTCAAAGCTCACTTGTGATTTGAGCGGTAGATTTATGTCTTTTAATTCAAGGCCTTCATTGAGTTGAGTAAGTATTTTCTCAAGAGTTTTGATGCCTAAACCTGGCATGAGTTCTAAGCATTGCTGAAGTGCGAGTATATGAATTTCATCACTGAAGACGTAAGAGAGCAGGGCGGAGAATTTTTTCACATGGCTCTTGTCGGTGATTTTTTTACCACCGTATTTCTTATAGGGAATGCCTTGGCGAGTTAATTCCAGTTCCAAGTAGAGGCAGTGCATACTCGAACGGTATAGTATTGCCTGTTGCTCAAAGGGTGTGCCTTTGGTGCGTAAGTCAAAAATATCTCGACAGATTTCTTTCTCAGTTTTCTTATAGTAGGAGCTGTAGAAAAAATCGGGTTCATTGCCTTCGCAATCTGATGCGGGCCGTAGTTCTTTAGGGATGATGTTTTTAGCGTCAATCATACAGGAGTTAGCGAAGTCTAGTATCTGTTTCGTACTGCGATAATTTTCTTCAAGTGCTAGGCTTTTTGATCCAGGGAAGTCAGTAGTGAAATGGGCTATTTGTTCTGGTAGGGCACCACGAAAAGAATAAATACTCTGACAATCGTCACCTACGGCCATGATATTCTGATGATGGCGACAGAGATTTTTGAGTATCTCTATTTGAAGCTTTGAAGTATCTTGGTACTCATCGACAAGGATGTATTGGCATTGTTGAGCCAGGCTTAAGCTCTCTTTATTCTTGAGGGCCGATAGCCATATTTTTAAAATATCGTCGTAATCAAAAGCTTTGAGCTTCTCTTTATGTTTTACATAATTTTTTGAGAGTGTTAAAACCAAGTCTGCATGAACCACTAATGAGGGGAAGTGTTGACTTAAAACGATACGCTCATCTTCGAGTGTATTTGAGCAGAGAGAAAAAAAGCGCATGAACTCACGAGGGGAGGTATCGGATATTTTTTCAAATGACTTCTTTTTTAATTCTTTGCGCAAATACTTGGCTTGTGCACTGTCATCAAATATTCCGCCTAAATTTTTCATGAGCCCTAAGTACTTTAGGTCATTAAAGGCAATTGAATGAAAGGTTCCGCCTAAGACTGCGCAGTGCTGATCATTTATGGATTCAACTCGTTGCTTCATTTCATCCGCAGCTTTACGAGTAAAGGTGAGCATGAGGATTTTTTCGGCGGGAACTCCCGATTCAATTAATCTAGCAACACGGCAGCAAAGGGTGTGTGTTTTTCCTGTGCCTGCTCCGGCGAGAAGTAGTATAGGGCCACTCTCATGATTGACGGCAAGTTGCTGATTATTGTTTAGACTCATTAATTACCCTAAAAGTTATGAACATCAATAAGCTAACATAAGTATGCTACTTTTAAAGTTTTTGGAATGGGCAAAAAGGTGTTTTTTATAAAAAACAATAATTTTTTATGAAGATTTAGGGGGACGTAAAGAGTGAAGGGGTATTAATCTTGTAAGTACGAGTAAAAAATATATTTTCTAAGCTATATCAAAATAAGGATCAAATGATGGCCAATAAAATAATGTTAGTAGTTTTCGTCTTATGCGCACTTCTTTTTTGGAATAATACTAAAAAAGAAAAAGCTGAAAATCAGAGTCAGGGAATTACTAGTTCAGATACTTATGAGATTCAGCGAATATTTTCTAGTGTTGTCAATAAACAGGGGAAGCCAGTCGCTAAACATAATATGGAGAAGCGGGGCTATATAATGGTTTACTACTCAGCCTCTTGGTGTCCACCTTGCCGTCAATTCACTCCCGTACTAAATAAATATTATTTGGAAAATCGGGTTAAAAAGAATTTTGATGTTTTGTTGGTGGGGGCAGATCGTTCAGAAAAAGCGATGCTTTCATACATGAGTCACATGTCGTTTAATGCGATCGCTTTTGATAAGATTGCCAGTTCAGGCCTACACAATTATGCAGCCAGGAGCATTCCGAATTTGACGGTGTTTGATTATTCTGGAAAAGTAGTTGTAGATGGCAGGGAATTATCGGCTTACAAGGCTTTGGATGCTTTCAAAAAACTTCCTGTGCTTGCAGGAGGAAGTGGTTATGTCCGCTAGAGATGGAGACTCTTAACTTATAAATAAGGTGCAGCGAAGACCTTCGGGGGAGAAGCATAAGTATGATCCGTCAGCATTTTTCATAAGAGGGAAGCCGATAGATTTTACACTTTGGATTTGATTTTCAGGAAGGCTCAGAGCGATGCCTTGGCCCGAGTATTTAGAGCTGTCATGTAAAGCCAGTCGCGTAGGCCCATTAGTCATTAAAGTTTTGGGGTAATTACTGCGTTGAGCAATGCAGTCAAAGCCAAGTTCAGTAAAGAAGTTGACCGATTCGATGAAGAATTTAGTGGATTGACTGAGTTCAAGAATCTTACAGGGACTCGAGACAATAGGGCTTGCAGGAGTTTTTTCGCCAATAAAAATATTAAGGCCATTGGGGTCGGTGAAAAATAATTCGGTCTCACCTTGTTCGTTGCTACTGCAATCAAAGACGATTCCTTTATCTTGATAATGGTCGAAAATCTCTTGGTCGTCACAGCCTTCAATATATAAACTAGGGAAGCTTTGAACTTGATCCCGAAGTTCTATGCACATTGATCCATCAGAGAAAAGTGTGTCGCGAAGTGGCACTAAGCCAAGAGCCAGAAAGAAGGATTTACTTTCTGGGACGTCCTTGGAGCGTAAAAGTATGTGGCATTTGTCTAATTGAAGGGCTTTTTTCATTATGTAGTAAGAGTTTTTGTTGTATTCTATATAGAGAAAAATTTATATCAATCAATAAGGCAAAGAAATGAGTCAAGCTAATACAATTTATTTAAAAGATTACCAGAAACCTGATTACCTTATCTCTAAAACAGAATTGACTATCGAAATATTTGATGAGTGTACAAGAGTATCATCTCGTCTTCATATAAATAAAAACCATGAGGGTGAAAGTAAAGACTTAATTCTCAATGGTGAAAATCTTAGCTTTATTTCCCTGAAATGTGTTGGCGAAGAAAGTATCGCGTATGATTTAAGTGATAAAACGCTGTCAGTTACACCAAAGAGAGATGACTTTATTTTAGAAATTGTCAACGAAGTTGACCCCAAGAATAACAAAGCTTTAGAAGGCTTGTATCAATCCGGTGATATTTATTGCACCCAAAACGAACCTGAGGGTTTCAGAAAGATTTGTTACTATTTGGATCGCTCTGATGTGATGTCAGTTTTTACGACAAGAATTGAAGCAGATAAAGTGATGTTCCCACGCTTATTATCCAATGGTAATTTAGTGGATAGCGGAGCCATGCCAGAAGAGCGACATTATGCCGTATGGGAAGATCCTTTCCCAAAACCCTGTTATTTGTTTGCCTTAGTGGCAGGAGATTTAGCCAAAGTAGAAGATAAATTTATCACTAAGAGTGGGCGCAGTATTCCTCTACAGATTTTTGTCGATCATGGAAACGAAGATCGCTGTGACCATGCACTAGAATCCTTAAAAAAATCAATGAAGTGGGACGAGGATCGTTTTGGCTTGGAATATGATTTAGATTTGTACATGATTGTTGCTGTAGATGCTTTCAATATGGGAGCCATGGAAAATAAAGGTCTCAATATATTCAATTCGACCTGCGCCTTAGCGAATCCTGAAACGGCGACAGACGCAAACTTTTTTCGTATAGAAAGCATCATTGCCCATGAGTATTTTCACAACTGGACAGGCAATCGCGTTACCTGTAGGGATTGGTTTCAATTGACCTTAAAAGAAGGCTTAACAGTATTTCGTGATCAAGAGTTTTCGGCAGACCTAAATTCACGGGCAGTATGCCGTATTGAAGATGTTCGAGCTTTGCGTGATTCGCAATTTGTTGAGGATGCAGGTCCAAATGCTCATCCGATTAAGCCATCGTCTTACATGGAGATTAATAACTTTTATACTCCAACGGTTTATGAAAAAGGTGCTGAAGTGATTCGCATGATCCATACCATGATCGGTGAAGATAATTTTCAGCTCGGTATGAAAAAGTACTTTGATCTATTTGATGGTCAGGCAGTGGCCACAGAAGATTTTGTGCATTCAATGGAAGTCGCATCTGGACGTGACTTTAAGCAATTTAAGCGCTGGTACTCTCAGTCTGGAACGCCGATCATTAAAGTAGATAGTGATTTTGACCAAGAGGCCGATACTTATACTTTGACTTTCACGCAAAAATTGAAAAATGTAAGTCATAAAGCCTATCATTTACCCGTGAAGCTTGGTTTACTTTCAAGTGCAGGTGAAGAACTTGAGCTTATAATGCAGGGTAAAAGTTATGGAGAAGAGACGGTTGTCGAACTTCATACGGAATCCCAAAGTTTTGTTTTTGAAGGTATAAAAGAAAAACCCGTAGCATCTCTATTTAGAGGTTTTTCAGCTCCTATTATACTCGATATGGAAACGACGAGAGAGGAATTAGCGTTTTTACTTTCTTATGATAGTGATAGTTTCAATCGCTATGAAGCAGGACAGCGCTTAGCAAAACTAGAGATTGAGAGCCTGAGTCAAGCCTTGAAATCCAATAAGGTTCCTCAAGTGGATCACCTCGTTTTGGATGCCTTTAGTAAACTTTTACGTTCAGCTAATGCAGATGAAGCTTTTAAGGCACTGGCATTTAGTGTGCCATCATTAGTGAGTATTACGGAGCAACAAAAAGAATTTTCTCCTGGTGTAGCTCAAGAAGCCAGAGAAATCCTGGCTCATGCTTTGGCCGAAGCTAACGAGGATTATTTATCTGAGCATTATAATCGCTACAGTACTAGTGACGCTTACGTCTTTAATGCCGTTAATATGGGCTTGCGTAGCTTCAAGAATATGTGTCTTGCTTATCTCTTGAAACTAGATAAAAGTGAATATGTTTCACTCGCCCAGGATCAATATGATACTTCGGCAAATTTAACGGATCGTTTTGCTGCTTTATTAGCCTTGCTCCAGACACAAACTAAGGCAAGAGATGAGGCCTTAGAGCATTTTTATGATACTTGGGAAGATGATGCAATCGTTATTAATAAATGGTTTGCAGCGCAAGCAAGTTCTCCCAAGAGTGCCAATGTACAACTTATACAGAGCTTGGAAAAAGTGAGTGCTTTTGATATCCAAAATCCGAATAAAGTTCGTTGTCTTTACGGTGCTTTTGCGGCTAACTTAACTCAGTTCCACAAAGAGGATGGTAGCGGCTACAGTTTGATTGCCAATAAAATTATTGAACTCAATTCCTTTAATCCACAGATTGCAGCGGGTTTATCGAAAGCTTTCAAGAAATTTGGAGCTCTCAAGGGTGAGCAAAAAGACTTAATGAAGCAGGCTTTAGAGACTATTCTTGAGGTAGACAACTTATCTCCAGATGTTTATGAAATTGTGAGTAAAACGCTAAAAGTTTAAAAAAACTTTGTCTTTTTAAACTTGAGATTGTTATGTTTTGTCTATTAAATCACACGATTAGGTAGATGACGCCGTAGATTTATTATCTGGTGCTTCGCACACGAGGGAGCTCTGCCCCTCGAGCTCCCCGCAAGGATCTGCCGGCCCTTGACCTGGCGAATTGAGTACTTCGTACTCACCTGCGACGTTAGATGGTTAAGCGTATCAAATTATTTAGGTAAGATATATGAAGTATAAAAAGTTAGGTAAGACAGGAATTTCGATCTCATCTATAGGGATAGGTGCTTGGCAATTAGGAGGACCATTAGTTTTAGATGGTGTTCATGATGGTCATCCCGATCCCGGAAGAGATAATGTAATCAAGATGATCCATGAACTGGGTGAACACGGTGTTAATTTTATTGATACAGCGGAGCAGTATAGCCACGGTGAAAGTGAGAGGCGCATAGGTGAGGCCATTAAGTCTCAGCGTGATCGATGGGTGATTTCTACTAAGTTTGGTCATAAAGTTGGTGAGGGGAATCGTCGACATATAGATACGTCCCCCCAGTCAATTATGCCCGCCTTAGAAGATTCATTGCGAAGGCTGCAAACTGATTATATAGACGTGTATCACTACCACACAATCCCAGATCTTGAGCACTTGGATGAATCAGCAGAGATACTGAATGAAGCCAAGAAAAAAGGGATGATTAGAGCCCTTGGTATTTCAACTAGCAATACCGCGATTGTTAAAGAATTGATCAAGAGAGATATGTTAGATGTCGTTCAATATGTCTCATCTCTACTGGCTCCTGCATACGAGATGCAAGAACTGATTAACTCAAATAGTTTAGGGGCAATCTGTCGTGGCGTGATGGCTGGTGGTTGCTTAAGTGGACGTTACTTTCACAGCAAACTAGAGGTCAAAACGGGAGATAGAAGATCATGGGGAGATGAGGATTATTCACGTTTTCAGGTCTTCGAAAAGTTGATTCCAGAAGATATGACGATGGCGCAATTAGCCTGTCGTTTTGTTTTAGATCAGAAAGCCTGCCAAACCATTATTTTGGGGGCAAAAAATTTGAAAGATTATGAAATTGCAATTGAATCAGTTTTCAAAGAAGCCTTAAGCAAAGAATTAAAACTCAAGCTTAGCGAAGTATCGAAAGAACTCGGCTTCCTAGGGTAATTTATAGTAGGGTGGGACAATGATAGCATTGGAAGATAAAGATTGGGGCCAATATATCCGTTCAGGTTATAGAATCTTTTTTGGTTCGGGGGCGGCTTGCCCTCAAAAATTAATTCAACGTTTTTTAGATAATTCGCAACAATTTAATGATATTGAATTAACGCATATTTTGACACTGGGTGAAACTCCTTGGACTGACGAAAAATACAAAGATCACCTGCGCGTCAATTCTTTTTTCTTAGGGCCAGGTACACGAGATGCGGTTTCTCGCGGAGATGGCGACTACACGCCTTGCTTTTTATCTGAAATTCCCAGTCTCATGGAAGATAAGATTCATCCCATCGATGTAGCTTTTATCCAAGTAACGCCACCGGATGAGTATGGTTTTTGCTCCTTCGGTGTTTCTGTTGATGTAGTTTCAGTCGCTTGCCGTACGGCGAGATATGTAATTGCGGAAATTAATCCACGGATGCCAAAAACTTTGGGTCAAAGTTTTATTCACGTCTCAAAAATCGATGCCTTCATGGAAGTTAATTACCCGATTATGGGTCATGGCATTGCTAAGTTAGATGAAGTAACCCTGAAGATAGGTAAGTACTGTGCCATGCTGATTGAAGATGGCTCAACGTTGCAGATGGGGATCGGCAAGATTCCCGATGCAGTTTTATCTTATTTAGGAGACCGTTCCGATTTAGGTATTCATACGGAGATGTTCTCTGACGGCTTATTAGACCTCTATAAAAATGGTAATATTACCAATGCAAAAAAAGCTATAAATCGCTTCAAAACGGTGACATCTTTTTGTTTTGGTAGCGAAGCACTTTACGACTTCGTTCACGATAATCCCCATGTGGAATTTCATCCGAGTGAGTATACTAATCGCCCGGCCATTATCGCTCAAAACCCAAAAGTTATTTCCATTAATAGCGCGATTCAAATTGATCTCAGTGGCCAAGTAGTTGCGGATTCAATTGGCGACCGCTTTTATAGTGGGATTGGCGGCCAAGTTGATTTTATTCGTGGAGCAGGAATGAGTCTTGGAGGCAAGCCAATTATCGCCTTGCCTTCAACGGCAAAAGGTGGAGAAATCTCTCGTATTGTTGCTGTGCTTTCACAAGGGTCTGGCGTCGTGACAAGCCGTGGTGACGTGCATTATGTAGTTACTGAATATGGTATTGCTACTTTGCGTGGCCGTAGTATTCGCGAAAGAGCTTTAGAATTGATCCAAGTAGCACATCCAAAATTTAGAGACGAACTTCTAGCGCAAGTGAGAGAGCATTATTGGGTTCCGCCCTATCATCAAAGTATGCCCAAAAGTTTAGCTGAATTAAAAACAACGAAAATGAAAATTTCTGGTCGTCATTATAATTTGCGTGCTTTGCAAAGTTCAGATCAACGTCGCCTGCAAGAGTTCTTCTATTCACACACAGAAAAAACTCTTATGAATCGCTACCGTGCTGTTCCCAAAAATATGCCTACCGATAGTGCTTACCGTTTGGTTAACATAGATCAAAGTCGTGATGCGGCGATTTGCCTAGTTCAACGTCAAGGACCCCGTGAAATCATTCGTGGAGTAGGGCGTTTCTATATGGAAAACGAGGAGCGAGCCGAGATTTCTTTCGTGGTTGGAGATGACCTTCAAGGAGAGGGCTTGGGCTCGGTGCTCATGAAGACTTTAATAAAGATTGCGACGGAACGTAAGATCAAAATTTTAGTGGCCTATGTAATCAATACTAATTATGCGATGCAGCATCTCTTAGAGAAGTTTAACTTCTCTCATGAAGAGAGTGGTGATGCAAGTGAATTCGTCTATGTATTGGAGCTCAATGCTAAGTAATTTATTTCCAGTTAAAGATAAGAACTTTAAAGTTTTTTATCATAGCGACTGCCTAGAGCACGAGGCTTTTCATGAGCATCCAGAAAGGCCTCAGCGCTTAGCTGTGATTTTAAAGGCTTGTGAAGATATAGATCAGCAATGCCCAGTAAGTTTTGAGCAGGCAGAGCCGGCTAAGCTTAAAGAACTAGGCTTGGTGCACTCGGAAGATTACTTGCGTTCTTTTGAGTCTTGTGTATTTAGCGGGAAATCGTATTTCATGAGTGCAGATAACTATATCTGCGATACGAGTGTCGATGCAGTGCTAGCAGCCGCGGGGCAAAGTATTGCTTTAGCCAAGAAATTAATGCTTGGTGAGAGTGGTTTTGCACTTATTAGGCCACCGGGGCATCATGCGAGCAAAGAAAAAGCTGAGGGTTTCTGTTTCGTGAATAATGTCGCTTTAGCCGTAGAGCAGATTCGCGCTTCACAAGCAGAGGCCAAATTTCTTATCGTGGATTTTGATGTTCATCACGGCAATGGAACTCACGCTCTGTATCGTGAGGATCCCAATGTTTTCTATTTTTCTTTACATGGGAACCCTGATCATATTTATCCTCATAGTGGTTATGAAGAAGAGCAGGGTCGGGGAGATGGAACTGGCTATATAAGTAATAAGCCCTTGGCAGCAGGTTGTTCTGGTGAAGAATGGGTGCGCTGCTTAAAAGATAGTTTAGATGAGATCAGTCAGAGTTTTGATTTTGATTACCTTTTAGTGAGTGCGGGGTACGATGCTCATCGAGAAGATCCTTATTCAATTATGAAAGTGGACGATCAAAGTTATTTGGAAGTGACTTCATACCTCCATGAATTAGCCAAGACTAACTGTAATTCAAAGCTCGGTTTCTTTCTTGAGGGAGGCTATTCTTTGGAAGTTTTAGCAAGGTTAATTCCCGCCTCGATTGAACTTCTCGCTCACTTAAATCAAGAAGGTTCTTGATCTTTAGCTTTTATGCTTGAGCACCAGCTTCAGTGACCTTGATTAATAATAGGGAAATTATATCTTTTTATTTCGAATAATTAACAGGATTGAACCTACATGAAGTACCCAGAGTTAAATAGGGCACAGCTTCGCATTCTTCCCTTAGCAGAAAGAATGAATAAAGTGAAAATTGAAGAAAGTTATGTTCCTGGTGACGCACAAGCTCGAGAATTAGGGGCTCACGGCTCCCGAGTAATGGAGACTTTATTAGCACGTATACTTGAAGCGAAAAAGAATGATAAACCGGTGATGTTAGCTTTCGGCGCACATTCAATAAAAAATGGTTTAGGTCCCGTACTTATCGATTTAATGGAACAAGGTTACCTCAATCATTTAGCCACCAATGGTGCGGGCGTTATTCATGATTGGGAGTTTGCTTTTCAGGGTGAATCGAGTGAAGACGTGCAGAGCAACGTTGAAAAAGGTCAGTTTGGTATTTGGCAAGAAACGGGTTATTACATAAATTTAGCGATCAATGTTGGTGCTTATGAAGGCAAAGGTTACGGTGAATCTGTAGGTGCAATGATTGAAAATGAAGGTTTAATGATCCCTTCAGTGGAAGAGTTAAGGTCGCGTATCACGGTTCTTTTAGAGCAAAACCCAGAAGCAGTAGCGGCCTCAGCAGATTTACTTTCGATTATTCAAAAATTTGATTTAGAAGCAGGATTTTTATCGATTCCTCATCCCTATAAAAAATATAGCGCTCAAGCGGCAGCTTACCGTTTAGGCGTGCCATTTACGAGTCATCCAATGATTGGGCATGATATAATTTATAATCACCCAATGAACCATGGAGCATCCATCGGCCGAAGTGCGCAAACAGATTTTTTGCGCTATGCGCATAATGTTTCGCTCTTGGATGGAGGTGTTTATATGTCCATTGGCTCAGCAGTTATGAGTCCCATGGTTTTTGAAAAATCTTTATCAATGTCGCAAAATATCCACATTCAAAATGGCGAACACATGGATAAGCATTACATGGTGGTAGTAGACTTAGCTGAAAGTCAGTGGGATTGGGCAAATGATGGTGAGCCACCGATGGATAACCCCGCTTATTATTTACGCTACTGTAAGACTTTTAGTCGTATGGGAGGAACAATGGAATATGTTTGTGCAGATAACCGGGACTTCTTGTTGCATTTATCCCAAGGCCTTATTTAATACAAAAAACAACTTTAAAACTTGGAATTACTATGTTAAACCACGTTCGCCAGGCTTTTGATGACCTCAATACTTGCCTCAATGAATTTATCAATGATGAAGAAAATTTTAAGAAGATAGCTGCACTTGGAGAACAGATGGCGAAAGCTTTTTCCAATGGCAATAAAGTACTCATTGCCGGCAATGGCGGAAGTCATTGTGATGCCTTGCATTTTGCAGAAGAATTTACAGGTCGTTTTCGCAAAGAACGCAAAGCTTTACCCGCAATTGCATTGGGTGATGGCGCTCACATAACTTGTACCGCGAATGACTATGGTTTTGAATACATTTTTTCTCGCATGGTAGATGCTTACGGTCAGGAAGGCGATATCTTTATTGGTCTGAGTACTAGTGGTAATTCTGAAAATATTATCAAGGCCATGGAATCATCTGAACAAGCCAAAGTAACTACAGTAGGTTTACTAGGCAAAAATGGTGGTAAACTGAAAGGACGTTGTGATTATGAATGGATTGTTCCTGGCATGACCTCAGATCGCATTCAAGAAATTCACATGGCCATTCTCCATATTTTAATTGAAGTCGTTGAACGTCACCTTTTCCCTGAAAACTATTAAGGATCATAATGAATAATATAATTTTTGCACACGACAGTTTTTTAAGCCATAATCACCAATATGATAATATGCAGATTTTTGCTCTTGTCGCAATTTTCACTGTGGGTATCATTGCTTTTGTCGCTAAAAAGAAATCTGTTTAAGTTTTATTAAATCTATTTCTCAGTCATTTGTCGCTTACACATTAATAGTGTAAATCACCCTTTATTCGCTAATTAAAATGAAGTCAATTTTGTGAACTGGAAATTAATACAACTCATCTTTTTCAAAGAGTTACGCGAGTTCGTACGTGATACTCGTACGCTCTTGTTAATGATTTTTATTCCTGCATTTCTTTATCCAGGACTACTTTTAATTACGGCGCAAATGCGTTCGGTACAAGAGAATAAGTTACAGGCTCAAACTTATACGATTTTGGTTCAAGGCGATGATCGTGGCTTAGTTAAAAAAATTGAGAATGATAATTTAATCTTTACTGAAGATGAGAAAAAACAGCATGACCTAGCGCTAAAATTTTCAGGGAACGATAAATCAGTCGATATTCCTCATATAGCAATTTCATACGATAGCACCAATAGTCAGTCACTGTATGTTTTAGATTTGGTGAAAGATGAGTTAGAAATAGTCAATAGGGAATTGCGCAAGCAAAATCTTGCGAAATTCGGCTTGGATGAAAGTTTTTTGCGGCCATTGCAAATTGACTTCATAAAGACAAATTCAGAAAAACAAGAAGGCCGTTTCTTAGCGGGAAAAGTATTGCCTGGTCTGATTCTAGTGATGCTCACGGTAGCAGCAGGCTTAATGGCTCAAGAAGTCACCGCAGGTGAACGTGAATCCGGAACCCTAGAAACACTTTTATGTACTCCCGCAAAATATACTGAAATAGTGATGGCCAAGTTATTTACCGTTACGACGATTGGCTTTTTATCTGGCTTGCTCAATGTGATATTCATGGGCATAACTTTCAGTAATATTGGTTACCTCTTAGCGAAAAGTACGACCGGAACTGAAATGGTCTTGCCCGATACTTTTTTGCCTGACTTTGTTTCTTTGCCGCTGATTTTAGCCGTCTTAGTAGCATCAGCACTGACCTTAAGTGCGCTCATTGTTTTTATTACTTCCTCAGCCTCAACTCGCCAAGAGGCCTCTCACTACTTGAGTCCCTTACTCATCTTAATGCTGTTGCCGGTGATGTTTAGTACTCAGCCTGGCGTAGAGAGTTCTTGGCAATTTGCTTTAGTGCCAGGCTTAAATTTCTGCCTCATCATGCAGGACTTATTTTTAGGGAAATATCACTGGGACCAACTTTGGCTTTTCTTTATAAGTAACTTCATTTTCTTAGCCTTCTTTATACGCATGACTATCAACCTTCTTCAGAGCGAGTCATTTTGGAATAAGGGCGGTGGGATTACGGCGGCGTTTAAATTAAAAAACAAACAGACAAATCAACAAATCATCCCAGAAGAAGGGGCGATGATTTTTCTCACTTGTTCGGCCTTATTTCTTTTGTTGGGCACTCGTTTACAGACTTGGAATGTGGCTTTGGGTTTGCCACTTTCGCAATTTCTAATCTTTGTATTCCTACCACTTTATTACCTCAAGAAAACCCGCAGTAAGTTTAAAGATATATTGAGTCTGAGACCAGGCTCACCAAAACTGGCAGTGATTCTAGCCTTCTCTGTTCCTGCTATTATCGTTTTATCACAAGCACTGAAACGTCTCTTAACAGATTTGGGTTTCCCTTCTGGAGGAGAAGAAGGTGCACAAGTGGTCGTTGATATTGTACAAAATAATGGAGTTGTCAATGCTTTGTTAATTGTGGCACTCACTCCCGCCATCTGTGAAGAATTTCTTTTTCGTGGAATCCTCTTAAATGCCAGTAAAGGCTGGAAAACTTTTTCCGCTATAGCGCTCAATGGACTTCTATTTGGTGCTCTTCACATGTCGGTAGCCAATATGCCTGCCTTGACGCTGATGGGAGCTTACATGGCCTATATAGTGTGGAAAACCTCTTCGATTTACCATTCTGTGCTCGTACACTTTTTAAATAATTCATTAGCGGTCTTAATGATTTATTACTCGACAAAAGAAGTCATTAGTGAAGAAAAGTTTATCGCAACTATTGAGCACCCGGCCTGTATGGCAGCTGCATTTGTTTATTTACTATTTGCCATTTACTCGGTGAAAAACTGTAAAAAAGGCGACGCGGATGCGTAAGTTTTTTTGTGAAGAAATTAGCGCAGTAGGGGACTTAGTTAAAATAGATAAAACTGAGTCTCGCCACATTCTACAAACGCTGCGCATGCAAGAAGGCGACGAACTTTTAATGATGAATGGAGAGGGCTTAATTGCGCACGCTGAAATCGCGCAAGTAGAAGGTAGAAATACACTTTACTGTAAGATTAATAAACTTGACTTAGCGCAAAAGCCAGGACTGAAAATCAGTCTTTTTGTTGCCCCACCATCGAACGGAACCTTAGCATTGATTCTCAAGCAAGCAGTGGAATTAGGTGTGGATAGTATTTATTTAATGTCTTGTCAGTATTCGGTAAGTAAATCAAAAAAAGAAAAAAATGTGCATGCCGAACTCATTTCTGCCGCTAAGCAAAGTGGCAATCCCTACCTACCCAAAGTGGTGTCAGGTTTGAGTTTTCGAGAAGCCTTAGCTTTGGCGCCCCAGCACAATTTTTATGGTGCTGTTCCTAGTGATGATTATACTTCTCCAGAATCAAACATAAGTGAAGCGGGAGTTTGGATTGGACCAGAAGGGGGCTTTTCAGAAATTGAACTTCAGGAAATACAGAACTTGGGTGCTTGCCCTCTAGCCATTGGACCCTATATATTAAGAGTTGAAACCGCAGTAAATTCCGTTTGTTCAGTCCTAATGTCTAAGTATGGGAGTGCTTAATGGCCGTTTTTAGTTTAAATGCACCAGATCTAGATTTTGATCAGTGTTTCAGTAATCATCAGAGAACTCAGGTCTGGCCTTTTAGTTTTGAGATCAATGGGGAATTGTGGGAACATAGCAAAGACGAGATCCTTAGCCTTCCTCAAGAGCAACTTATCGAGGGTTTAGTTAATCCACTCGAAGAGTCGTCGCTATCTTCACTCTCTCAATTAAGTGATGAACAGTTTCAGGAATTTTTGAAATCTAGCTTAGAATACTTTATTGGCTTAGCAGATAAAGGCCTTAAATATATCGTTCTTAAAGCTTGTTTTAAAGATGAGATTACTCATACACACCACGATGTGCAGTCTCGCATTGTGCTCTTTTTTAATTACATCTTAGAGCATGAAAAAAGATTGAGCTATTATTTCCCGGTTTCGTTAAATACCCTGGAACATTCTCCTGAACTCTGTAAAGGAATTTGGTACCTCTACCAGCTGATTTCGAGTCCGCGCATCAAGTTTCGTTTAACGATTCCTTTCCCTTATGATTTAAGTCGTTTTAATAAACTAAACCGCCTCTTTGCGTTCGAGATTAAGCAATTGCGTTTATTGCTTCCTGTCGGTTTTAATTCAGATTCACTATTTTCGATGATTCGTCAGCTCAAAGAGCTTAATTATTCAGGGAAAATGATATTCAGTGCCGACGAGCCCAAGCTGAGCAATATCGAGTACTTAATTGAAGAAGTAGAAAACCTCTATAAAAAATAGGCAAATCATTGAAGTCTTTTTTCAAAAAGGAGACTATATAATTTTTACTGTCTGACTATATTGAGCCAATTTTTATTTGGAGTCAATAATGTTTGAAATTACTGAATGGCAAAGAAGTGGTGATAAAGCCACGAGAGCCCTCGTTATTCTGATGCATGGCTATGGAGCCGATATGCACGACTTAGTATCCTTATCATCGGCTTTTGGTGAAGGCGTCGTCACTTATAGTCTGAATGCACCTGGTTTACTTCCTTCTCCAGAAGGAACGATCATGGGCCGTTCATGGTTCAATCTTATCTCTAGCCCTTTTGGTATGGAATATGATTTAGAGGATGTAGAAGATTCTGCTCAAGCAGTAAAAGTATTTTTAGAAAAAATCATTCCTAAAGAAAACGCGCCTAAAGTTTATTTATTAGGCTTTTCTCAGGGTGCCTGCTTAGTTCATCACTTACTCTTGCGAGAAGCGCAAATGATTGATGGTGGCATTGCTTTGAGTGGACGTTATGTGGATGAAGTTTTTGATGGTGATTTTGATTGGTCTCAGCTCAAAGGAAAAGATTTATTTATGAGCCATGGAGAAAGTGACTTTGTGATTCCTTATGAATCGAGTGAGAAAATCAGAGAGTTTTATAAAAGTCATAAAATGAATTTTGAGTTTACGAGTTTTCCGGGGGCACATGATATCCCGCTTAAAGTTTTTAAAGCAATGAAAAATTGGTTTAATAAGGTATGTAAATGAAAAAGTTTAATCTTATAGCAGCAGCAAAAATCAGTATTGTGGACAGCTACGAAAATGCTAATATTTTAATTTTCAAAAATGCTGATTTTGGCTTTAGTGGCCTCTGTGTGCAGGGTTCTTTAATAAGCCCTTTATTTCAAGGAAAAACAGAGCGTGAACCCTATGATTCTTGCCGTGAATGGTTTAGTGAACATCAAGATGGTTTTCTTGATGTGGAAACACTGAAGCTGGATGACACTCAAGTTCTACGTGCATTAGAGCGATCAGAAGATACACTTAAAAATTCTTAGTGAGTCAATAAATGGAAGCGGTAATTAACTCAATACTTCCTGTATTTGCACTTATCGTAATTGGTAAGTGCCTACATTATTACCGTTTTTTCAAAGATGATTTTTTTAAGCAATGCAATGACTTGGTCTACTACATTGCATTGCCCTCATTTCTTTTTATTTCCGCAGCTAAATCATCACCACAAGAAGCCTTAGGCACATTTAAATTTAGCTTGGTACTTATTTTCTCCGCCACAATTTGTGCTTGTGTGGGCTTGTTGTTAAGTAAACAGTTTAAATTTTCTAAGGCTCAAACTGCGACGGTGGCACATGTGGCCTTTCGGGGCAACTTAGCTTATGCGGGTATGCCTGTTATCTTTTTACTGTTCACGGCTAAATCATATAGTGAAGCCGATCTCGCTTTAGCTGTCATTCTGATTTTACCCGTTATTATTTTTTATAATGTTTTTGCTTTGTTTCTCTGTATGCGAGGCAGTTCCTGTAAGGATAGCCAGTCAATGAAAAATGTAGGCTTACAAATAGCTAAGAACCCTTTGATTATCTCTAGTATACTGGGCTTGATTTGTGCAGATGGTAGAGTTCCCATTCCAAACTTTGCCGAAACTACCTTTCAAAGTTTGGGAAAAATGAGTTTCCCTTTGGTACTAATTAGCCTGGGTGCCTCATTGTCATTTTCTCAGAGTCGAAAAATATTTAAAGAATCATTAATGGTAGCTTCTTTGAAATGTATTGTGTCGCCAATGATAACTTATGGTCTATTGCAATTTCTTGAACCCAACGAAGCGCAATTAAATGCAGTGATGATCTATGCCGCTTGTCCGAGTGCGGTGTCTTCTTACATCTTTACGACTCGCTTTGGTGGTTGGACAGAACTCAATTCTTCCGCGGTAGTACTCAGTACGATTATGTCATTACCCGTCATGTCGGTACTCATTTATATTTTATAGGAATTTAAGATGAAAATTGAAATCAAAAAAATTTGCTATAAAAATCAGCAACAAGCTCAAGATTTGATTTTTTTACTCAATCACTATGCCATGGATCCTATGGGTGGAGGAAAAGAATTAAATCCTTATGTGACAGAAAACCTTGTTGCGAAACTCGCTAAATTAGCTCATGCGAGTACTTACATTGCTTATGCCAATGAGAAGCCTGCGGGCTTACTTAACTGCTTTGAAAGTTTATCAACTTTTTCGGCTAAGCCTTTGATTAATATTCACGATTTGATGGTGCATAGCGATTACCGTGGCTTAGGTATAAGCCAAGAGATGCTCAAGAGGCTGGTAGATGATGCTGAAGAGCAGGGTTGCTGTAAAATCACACTAGAGGTCTTGGAGGGTAATAAGGTAGCTTTAAACGCCTATAAGAAGTTTGGTTTTGAGAACTATCAGCTCGACCCAGAAGTCGGCCAAGCCATATTTATGGAAAAAAAGCTTTAATAGTAAGAGCTTATACCTGAGCAAGCACTCGGCGTGTTTTTTCGATAGCTTCAGCGAGAAAGGCTTTGGGTTCACGTTTTCGGTATTCTGGATTGTAGAGTTCGAGTGATATACAGCCTTTGTAGTTAATTTCTTTAAGTGGTTTTAAATAGCTAAGTAAATCTATTTGGCCATCTCCAGGCAGTACACGATGTTTATCTAAACCAGCTTTTTTGCTGGGCTTCAAATCTTTGGCAGCATCCGCGAATTGAAAAATGCTAATCATATTTGGATTTAGATTATAGAGGCTATTAGGAGAATCCTCTGTCAAAAACATGTGAAAAGTATCGGGTATCACCTGAGCCTTGCGTTCGCCAGAGAGTAGGGCAATGTGAACGGCATCGGCTAAGTATTCGAGACCGGGAACAAAATTCAAAAAGATAATACCGGGATCTAAGTTATATTCCTTGGCCATTTGGCATATTTCTGAGTAAGCCCATGCCGCATTATAATGATTGAGAGCTTCTTTACGGCCAAATTTGGGTATGATTTGGGCATGGCTGGCTCCGATTTCACTAATCATACGCAAACGGTTTTTATGGATATCGCGTTCTTGATTAAAAGTTTCTTTATCAGGTGCGAGTGATCCCCAGACACCTATGACGCTAGGAACAAACATCCCCAAGTCTTTCACTTTTTTAGCTAAATCTGTAAGGCTTTTTCCTTGATCTTCATGAGCTTTTAATTCTTTATCCCAGGGTTCAATGGCATCAAAACCGGCAGCAGCAGCGAGCTCGATTTTTGTTTCTAAGGGGATATCTTTGGAGAGCGTAGCTGTATCTAAACAAAGTGGCCAAGGACTATTACCCGATTGCCAAGTTTTTTCTTTAATTGAATGATGATCATGTTTTACATGAGAACATGAAGATAATGCCATAGTTGTCGCGCTAGCAGTGATAGCTGATTTTATAAAGTCTCTTCTTTTCATAGTATCCCTTTTTTTATTTACACGTTTTAAAAACTTTTCTGTAACACTCAGATATAAATGAATTTCCGTTTTATCTTTGCTTTAGGTTTGATCTGTTTAGTTTCTTTTTGAACTTTCGGATGCTCACTAATAGGGCTGTTTTCAGTTTTTCGATCTTCAATCACCGCATTTTTTACTTCATCGACTTTAAGTTCTGAGCCAATTTCAAATTCTTGTGCTTGCCTCAGGACCCCCGATTCTTGATAGACTTGCGCATTTGTATTAGGAGCGCAAAAAAGTGTTTTTTCGGAGTCGATTGAGTATGATGCGAGTCCACTTAAGTGTATATTTTTCAAGTTCATAACCGCAAGGCCGGGTTTATCTATGGGGATAATGCTAAGCTTGTATTTACCGGGTTTATTTATATAAAAACTTCCTATCTTAAAATCTTTAAAATCCGCCCATGATTTTGTATTCTGTACCTTTGAGAGAATTTCTTGGCCATCTAAAAGTACCTTATACTGACTACCGTTATCATCTATATAGGCTTGGTTTAAAGTGATATTTAAATCCCCCGCTTGCTGAATATTAATGTCCCAGTAAACACGAGTCTCTCTATTATTCCAGAACTCAATGGCGCCATTAATAATACGCGCTTCATGTTTATTAATGAATTGGGCGTCATTTCCATCTAAGGTAAAATTATGTGAGGCCGCAATTTTACGCTTCTGTAAAAATTCACTTATTGAGTAAATTGAGTAAGGAAGTTTCGCTATAATTTCAGGACTATAATTTTTATAAAGTTTTTTATGTTTTCGTTTATAGACCTGATCGTTGAGGTACCAAGCGAGAGCTTGTATTTGGAAATTATTTAGCGCAACTTCAGAGTGTTTTTGTTTTATGTATTTCACAAGAGCTAGGTGACCATTTGTCTTGGGGGTGAATTTTTTGATGTCCCCATTAATTGTGATATTTGCGAAATCATTTTGATGACAAGCTTGGCAATGCTTATTAAATAGAGTTTCGGCGTACTCAGTGAAGCTGGCTTCATCTTGCTCGGAAATTGAATATAAAGTTCTGGGACTAAAATCCTGCAAAGGACTTATGCGTATCTTTTTAATGCTAACTTCACCCATGAACCTCATATGAAGAGTCGAGCGTATTTGCTCTTTTGAAGCTTTGGATAATTCTCTATTCTCATCATAAAAATCAGGGTTGAATTGGGCTTCGGAACCTTTGTATGACTTCGACTTTTGCTCAGGTAAAGTCAAGCATGCTTGTTCGTTTTTTTGATGCCTATAGAGCATCGTTAAGCGAAAAAACTTTTGAGACGAAGCTTCATCTTGTGGGTACTTAACTTTGATATCGTTAAAATAAAAATCTTTCAAATCATGAAATTGTATGAGTAAATCAATTTGGTAGTTAGAATGAAGATTTTGACTCTCAAGTACACCTGTGCCACGTAAGAGATTGTCTTGAAAATGGAATGAATGATTTTTGAATTGCGTGTGATTACTACCATTAAATAGGTAGTTTGATTGAGCTGATAAGTCACAAATCATTAAAATAAAAATCATTAAGTAGGGGTAATTCTTCATTTGGTCTCCAGCGTTTATTTATTACTATAGTAACAAATAATAGACTTATCAAGCATACTAGTATATATCTATTATACTTTAATATGAAATAAGCACAAAAAAGGCCGACAATTAAGTCGACCTTTTTATAATCAATTAATCTTAAAGATTATTTGATGAAGAGCATCTCTGTGTAGTTAGGGAGAGGCCATAGGTCGTCGGCAACAGATACTTCAAGAGCATCAGCAGCCGAACGAACTTCTTGCATAGCAGGAAGAAGTGTAGAAGAAAAATATTTACATTCTTCAAGAGCATCTTCGATATGCTTACTACGAACTTCTTTAAGTGCGGCAACTGAAGAAGTAAGAGCTGCAATTTGACCAGTAACAGCTTGGAGAGCTGACTTGTCGCCTTCTACGCCAGCGGCACTAAGAGAAGCGATGTTCTCGGCAAGTTCCGTTTGGTAGCGAATACATGCAGGAAGGATCTGAGTTTCAGCCATACGCTCAGTGAGGTTAGCTTCAACATTGATCTTAAGGCAGTATTGCTCTTGGTAGATGTTTTGACGTGACTCAAGCTCAATCTTAGAAAGTACGCCTTGTCTTTCGAACATAGCGATGTTTTCAGGAGTAGTGAGTTCAGGAAGTGCTTCTGCAGAAGTTTTAAGATTCTTAAGACCACGCTTAGCAGCTTCAACTTGCCACTCATCAGAGTAACCATTACCATTGAAGACAACTTGACCACTTTCGTCCATTACGTCTTTAACAACTTCAAGAACAGCAGCTTCAATTTCCATTCCGCCATTGATTTTAGCTTCTAAAGATGCGCCCATAGTTGTAAGAGCATCAGCCATCATAGTGTTAAGTGCGACTAAAGGACCAGCGATTGATTGCATTGAACCAACAGCGCGGAATTCGAAGCGGTTACCAGTGAAAGCGAAAGGAGACGTACGGTTACGGTCACCAGCATCACGTGGAAGCTCAGGCATTGAATCAACACCGAGGTTCATTAAGCCACCCTGGATAGAGGTAGTTGCTGAACCTGATTTTTGAATCTGAGCAAAAACATCAGCAAGTTGAGCGCCGAGGTATACAGAAAGAATTGCCGGTGGCGCTTCATTTGCACCAAGACGGTGATCGTTAGATGCAGATGCAATAACGGCACGGAGAAGACCTTGGTTCTTTTGTACGGAAGAAATTACAGCTGCACAGAAAATAAGGAATTGCGTATTGTCGTGAGGATTAGTGCCAGGATCAAGGAGGTTACCCTGAGTCGAGTTACCAAGTGACCAGTTAACGTGCTTACCAGAACCATTAAGACCAGCGAAAGGCTTCTCGTGGAAAAGAGCCGTCATGCCGTGCTTTTTAGCAACTGCTTTGATAATAGTAACTGTGAGCTGCTGGTGATCTGTAGCAAGGTTAGCCGTTTCGAATACCGGAGCAATTTCGAATTGACCAGGAGCAACTTCGTTGTGACGAGTTTTTACTGGGATAGCAAGCTTGAAACATTCTTGTTCAAAATCCATCATGAAGTTAAGAACGCGTGCAGGTACTGCACCGAAATAGTGATCATCGAATTCTTGGCCTTTAACAGGTGCAGCACCGAAAACGGTACGATCAGCAGAAATTAAGTCAGGACGTGCAAAGAAGAAGTTAGTATCTACGAGGAAATACTCTTGTTCAGGACCAGCGAAAGAAGTTACTTTCGTTACATTGTCGTTACCGAGAAGCGTAAGAACTTTCTGAGCTGCTTTATCAACAGCCTGCATTGAACGAAGTACTGGAGTCTTTTTATCAAGAGCTTCACCAGTCCAAGAAACGAAACAAGTAGGGATACAAAGAGTTGTACCATTGTCAGATTCTAGGATGTATGCAGGAGAAGTGATGTCCCACGCTGTGTAACCACGTGCTTCGAAAGTGTCACGAATACCACCGTTAGGGAAAGATGATGCATCAGGCTCACCTTGAACGAGCAGTTTGCCAGCAAACTCAGTAATGCATTTGCCTTCGCCATCAGGAGAAAGGAAAGAATCATGCTTCTCAGCAGATGAACCAGTAAGAGGATAGAAAACGTGCGTGTAGTGAGTTGCACCTTTTTCAAGTGCCCAATCTTTCATCGCAGTTGCAACAACATCAGCAGCGTTGAGATCGAGTGTAGAACCAGTTTCAATAGTAGATTTAACTGATTTGTAAGTGTTCTTAGGAAGACGTGCTTTCATTACTTCGTCAGTGAAAACATTGCAACCGTAGAACTCAGTTACAGGGTTATCAATGTAATTCATTGTCTCGACGTACGTTCCGTCGATAACTGCCTGGATGGCATTATTTCTTGAGATAGAACCACTCATGCTGTTTAGCCTCATTTTTTTGTTTAGTTTATTACGAAATTGTAAAGATGTTAATTTTTATGTCCGATACTGTAAAAGTCTATTCCGCAATGTCAAATAAATCATCCTTTAAAAGTCTTAAAAAAAGCTTTTGAAGATGAAAAATAACAATTTTGTAAAAGGATATGGGAGTTTCTCTTCTAATTAAAGGGGCAAATATTATTAATCACTTATATCAAAAGGCTTAACTTTTATCTGTAGCCATGCCTAAAGCTTTGTAGAGCTTCAAAAATCCGTTCATTTTTCTGACTAAAGAATGATTCTGTGGATGATTTATTCGGTTTTTCCATCAGTCGAAAATCTCTAGGTGAAATAATGACTTTACATCGTGAAATTCCTACGAGATAAGTAAGATAAAAAAGTTTTTCAATATTGGCATCACCAATGGGGATACAGCCAATAGTGACATCTTTGCCGTGAATAAATATATTATTGCCTAAATCAGTTCGTCCATCGATCTGAGCTTGGTCTTCATCAAAACTATTGGGGTAATTGATTTCCATAGATAAATGATAAGCGCTATTGGGATTGAGGGAGGCAATTGAATAGAGTCCCTCGGGGATTTGGCCATCACCTTCACTTAGTTTAGGACCAAGTTTCCCGCTAAAAGCAGTGAATGGGAAATTGGTGAGATAAACTTTTCGTTACTACACAGGTCTGAGATTAAGGTGCAAGTTCACGACTAACTGATAAAGTGCTTGCCCAAAAGACCGTCAGCAAGGGTGTCGAATGCACTCAAGCCCTGCTTGATGGCTGTTGAGATATATGAGCGTATGGTTAGAAATCCTTGCGCCATGTCTTCACTTCGAAAAGACCCTGATATTTTTTGCTTTACTTTTATCATGCGTAAATCACGCTCGGCTTGGTTGTTATCGAAGGGTGATGAAAAGTTTTTGACGAAGTCGATAATTTCATCCCTTCGCAGATCGAAGCGTTCAAGCAAGTTTCGCGATTTCCCTTTTGCGACGCGTCCTCTTTGGCCAGGTTTTCGTTCGGGAGTTGGAGGCATTTCGAGGTAAGCTAGCTTGATGACTTGAGAATATTCATCCAGTAGTAGCTTGAGCTTTTCTGGGGAAAGCGGCTCTTTACCGTCTGATTTTAACTGCTTCACGAGGCTGTTAGCTTTTCTCAAGAATTCTTGCATGCTCTTTGCCCAAGCGTGGCCATCGTTTTGAATTACGCCCTCAAGGTCTCGCAGGTGATGAGCGTTGCAGAGCTGGTGGGCGCAGTCGTAGTGATAATATGGAGACCAGTAGTCATGGCAGGCAATTCCTTCAAAATCGGCAATTACTCCAGCAGCATCCATTGCCTCTATGCCACGAGATTTATGGTGAAAATAATAGGTCAGTGAATCATTCGAGGCAACATGCAGCCAATCTCGTTTTCCCTCGACATATAGACCACTTTCGTCGAAATGCACAAGATCGGAGGTGGTGAGCTGAGCTTTGATTTCTTCTACGGCCTCTTCGAGCATTGACGCAGCGCTTAAGTTGATGTTTTTCAAAGTTCCCTGCGACAGCTTAAGGCCAAATAGGTTTTCAAGTAACTCAGTAGTACGCTTGTAGGGTAAAAGTTGATAACTCATCAAGTAGTTTACATATGCGCGAAGGTTATTTCCGTATTGAAAAGGAGCCTTGACGCCGGCGGGAAAATTGCCTTTCTTGAGATTTCCGCAGTTTGAGCACTCACAAGTTAGAGCTTGATATTCTCGGGTGATTGTTTGAGGTTCGGGGATGTCCGTTACTTGCCGGCGTTCTGTTTTGAGAACCTCTTCACTTCCATCGAATTGGTGACCACAGGAGCAGGTGACTGGAGCGGAACAGTGTATTTCATCTGGGATTTTTACTTGCTCTCGAGTGGAGCCCTTGTGACCGAACTGGCCGCCAGGTTTTTTGCCACTCTTTCTTCGTGAATTGGCGCCTGCGTTTTCCCTACGTCTAGTTTTGGGTGGGTCGGTGGACGGTGGCTTCCCGCTATTCTTGCTGTCGAGATTAAGGCGCCGATAAAAATCGGCATGTTCCTTTTGGAGCTTGTCGACATGTGCCCAAGTTGCATCAACACCTTCATTAAAGATGGCTTTGAATCCTTTTTCCGTGAGCGCAACCATTGCCATTAATTAATGCAAGGCCTTTCGTAGCTTTGATAGTTGGATGGAACAGTCAATCCACTCATCCTTAAGTTGCATGAAAATCTTATAATCGGCCAATTGCTGGCGTACCACTTCCACATCTTCGCTGCGTACGAATTGACTGGTGCTTTTTCGATAGCGAGTGTAGCTCAGTTGATAATAGGGGCCGTGTTTCTGAGGTTTTTCTGGATCTTTACATTTACAATTGGCATTGCCGCAGACGTTGTACTGCTCCGTCAGAGAGCCTGTACGCATTTCTCCTAGGCTGGCGATCTCATTTTTTATTCCCACAATACGCTGCTCTACATCTTTGATGGAGCTTGACTCTGTTAACAATACTTTTCGCCTTTTTATTTATTTTCTATAACCCGATAGCAATATAATGCTATCGGCAAAAAAAGCACAAGAAAACACGCCGATTTAACGTGTTTTTATCAAAGAGAGAATGTAATTTTATTGAGACCTGTGTAGTAACAACTTTTCTTCCTTCTTGCAGTGCCCATACTTCTAATACTTCTAATACTTCTAATGCTTCTTTGTCTTTAATGGCAATTAGGTAGATCTCTAAATCCTTAAGGCTTAATTTTTTATGAGTGAAAATAGCTTCCCAAAAGGGCAGTACTTGAACCTCTAAATCAAGACAGACTTCTTGAGAGCTCTTCTGTCCATAAAGTTTTAATTTTAGAGGCAGCCACAAGGGGCGGGCGTATTGATAGAGTAAAATAAAGCCAAAGATGCCTACATATACGAGATACCTTTTTGACTTCATTTATCTAAATAGAAAGTGATGGTAGTAACCACACGAACATCTTTTTCCATCCTATGACTATCGCCATACTCAGACCCAGCATCTCGGATATAAAAGTTTCCTTGCCGTGCATTGCGGATTCCGCCAACCTTAACATTGGCATTTTTAGCAAACTCGTTGGCGGCCATTCGGGCATTGCTTGTCGCTTCTTTGAGCATCTCGGGTTTAATCTGATTGAGTTTTGTGTAGGTGTAGCGCGGTTCATTATTTGAGATTGAATAACCCTTCGAAATCAATTTATTCATCTCTCTTCTAGCGGGCGCCAAGAGTGCTACTTGATTGGACTCTATTGCCACAGTAGCGGAAAGAGTGTAAGCCTGTGATTTTATATTTTTATTCTGGTCGCGAATCTCACTATATGATTGATCGATAATCCCCAACTTTATTTCTTCTGGTGAGAAGCCATGCTTTTTCAATATTTGGCTCAATTCAATTTGAACTTGCTCGGCATTTTTATAAAGTTGAGGAACGGCAGCCTTTTGCGATGTGCGCAAAGAAAAACTCATTTGCCAGTTGACTAAATCAGCTTTCACTCGACGCTCAGCCAAACCTTTAGCTTCAGCCGTATTTAAAGCCACCTTTGCATTGTACATAGTTTGGCCTATGAAATAGCCTCCACTCGCAATACCACTGGCCAGTAACATTCCGCAAATAATTGTGCCAGGTAAAAAATTCTTGTTCATTCTTATCTCCATTATTAGTGTCTGAAATAGAGTAGGGCGAGCCCGACTAAGATCAGTTTAGCCAATGAGAAAAAGAGATGAATAGCAGATGAATTTTTGACGATTGAAAACTTATCCTTAACTTTGTAATTTATTTTCATCCAACCATGGAGCACCATTGCCCATACAGACGCTGTGATCATCCATGAGTACAGGTATTTTATAGCCAGTTTTTTTATGGATTTGGGTCGTGCTATTATCCCATTCAGCAAACCAAGCAGACTGATTCATTACGGGGTCAGTGAGTATTGGGTGCCGCTTAAGTTCGCCAAGACCTACAGCGGAATCACCTCCGGCATTTTCGGGGATAAAGGCATAGTTTTCAGAATATGTTCTGGTACCATACTGCCAAGGAATAAAATAAGAATAGGTTCCAGGTCGAGTGGTCCATCTTTGCCCCATGAAGCTAGGTTTGATGTGATTGTATTCTTTATTGCCTTGAGTGTACCAAAAAAGATCAGGTTTTTTGAACTCCGGGTCTTTGAGTAACTCAGTTGCGCTGAGCAAAGAAAGACTGAATAACACGATTAAAAAATATTTCATGGAGCGCTCCTTTTCTATTGTACATATCAATAGTCTACTCCGTTAGTGGGAGCTTGTTACAGGATTTCGATAGGGTAAGTAACTTGAAGTAGGATTTAATAAATGGAATGAGTGTGTAATAAATCACGACTTACTTCGTCTTAGTTATTATGCACTCATTAAGAGGATACAAATGAAGGATCTAGATCCAAGGGCCGAAGGTCCGACCGATTCAATGCTTTTGTGTAGTGCGTTCTATCTTGACTTCATGTATCTAAACAAGAGTCGTTTAACTAATCTTTATCAATCAAGGCTTAAATCTTTTGGATTAAGTTTATGCTCGTAAATCACATCATTTTGTGCTGATATGGATCTAAAAATGAGCGCGGTTTCATTGTCAGAAGCTGGGCGAAATTCGATTTCACCATACATATTATTATCCGTTTTCTTGCCATAGGAATGAATCATTTCTTTGGGTAGGGGGCGGGGAGGAAGGCGATGTGTTTGGGAGAGTGATCCCGAAGTGAAGTCGTAGAAGTATTGACCTTTGCCTATGGGCAATTTATAGATGTCGCTGCGGTGAACATCTCCCGAAATACCAATCACCCCATTGATATTATGATCAGCAATGAAGGAAAAGAGTTTATTGCGCTCATCTAAATAAAATTTCCCCGCCCAGCCATCGGATTTGGCTCTCCCAAATTGAGTGCCAGAAACAATAACTTTGTAGCGACTTTTTGAGTCTTTAAGCCCATCACAGAGCCATTTATACTGGGCCTCTCCAAGCATTGTTTTCTTTTTCATTCGCGCTGGGTAACGCCCATCGAGGAGGAAAAATTCAACATCTCCCACAAGAAAAGAGCAATAGATGCCTTTGTCTTGAGCTAGGCCATAGGAGGGGTTGGGCCAATATTCTTTAAAAGTGGCAAGGGCCTCATCGGCATGTTTATGGGTGCCATCGCAGTCATTGGGACCAAAGTCGTGATCGTCGTAAATTCCATAGGTCGGAGTCGAGGAAGTGAGTTCGGTGAAGCCAATGACTTCCCTGAGTTTTCTATTGCCTTTACGAAGCTCATTTTTTGCGCCTCTAGCAGTGTAGGGAAAATCGCCGAGAAAGATGATGAGGTCGCCATTGCGTTTTGCCATTTCGGTAAAGACGGACGTACCGGCTTTCATTTTATTGTCTTTATGATCATAGCAGCTACCATAAACAAGTCGGATACTTTTATCTGAGAGCGATGGGCCCAGAGTGGTAAAGTTTCCTTGCTGCTCTGAGTTGCCGGTGCGAATCACGTATTTGTATTGGGTTTCTTTTTTGAGCTGATCAAATGGAATGATGCAGGTATTATCTGAAGCCAAGTTAGTTTGAACTTTTTTTACTATTGGTTCGGATGGCTTAGCGACTTCAAAGAGAGTGCAGTTCACTTCACCTGGTGTAGAAGTCCGCAGCCAAATTTTTGCCGCGTTTTCGGAAACAGCTCCCAGCATTGGGCCGTGAGAAATTTGGGGTGAGTCTGCGGCAAAAAGGATCTGAGAGATCGTTAAGCTTATAAAAAATATGTAATGATGAAAAGTCATAGTGATGCTCTATTAAATATTTAAATCTATTTATATATTCAAAAGATTTTTAGTTCAAGTGTGAACTTGATTAACTTCGCTATTTTCATTCAACTTCTAGCGCTTTTGTGGAGTAATTTCCTTTGGTGAAGTCACTCATTTTTCCCATGCGAGGGTAGCTGACTAAATAGCGGTGTTCATCAACTAAATTAAAGATATAATGAGTGCTTCCTGGGGGCAGAATCGCAGTGACTTGTCCATTGTTGACTTCAGCATCAATACGGTACCATTCCTCATATTTATGGCCACCATTATCAGTGTAGAGCAAATAAGCCTTTTGAACTTGATTGCCATTTTCTTTAAACTGCGCAGTGACTTCTTGTCCTTTTTGCTCATGTGAAGTGACTTTGCAGACTTCGGCTTTGTGCGCAAGCTCTTTGCTAGTATAAGGATTGAGGAAAGGGAAGCTCGCATCCATTGCTTCGAGTTGCTTTTGCAGCATGCGGTTCATCTCTTGGACTTTTTCGGGCATGGCCTTAGCGAGGTTCTTACTCTCTTCAATATCCACGCGTTCACCCTTTTTATACAGTTGGTAAAGCTCAAAAGGAGGATTCTCGGGTTTATAATTACGAATGAGTTTATAGTCGCCAATGCGCAGGGTTGAATGCATTGAGTAACTATTGGGGAAGTGATGCATGATTGAGTTGCGAACTTCGCCATTGGGTCCTTTAACGAGCTTAGGATTATTGGGATCCGTTGCGAGTAACGCAGAAATATCGGCGCCATCGAGAGCTTGCTCACGAGGTTTTTGTG
Organism: Lentisphaera profundi; assembly: GCF_028728065.1. Lineage (GTDB taxonomy): Bacteria > Verrucomicrobiota > Lentisphaeria > Lentisphaerales > Lentisphaeraceae > Lentisphaera > Lentisphaera profundi. The sequence goes on from NZ_CP117812.1 coordinate 1,099,900, forward strand.
AACCTGTCCAAGATAAAATTGTAGGGTAGAAATCAAGACCACTAACCATAACATTGGATTCTTGCTTAGGCTTAATTCCAGGGCCCGTAATAATGAGGGGCACGCGAATGCCGCCTTCTTTGGCATTTATTTTACCTTTATCGAGGGGGAAGTTATCAGTAATAATTTCGCCGGGCACTTTCTCCATGCCACCATTATCTGAAGTAAAGATAATATAGGTATTTTCACTCAGTTTGTGACCGGGCCAGCGTGGATCGTCAGTTTCTTTGAGGTAAGTGAACATTTGGCCCATGTAGTAATCGAGCATCTCAACCATAGCAGCGTAATAGGGGTTTTGCTGGCCAGGCAGATCCCAACCTTTTGGATCCGTGGGAAAATCAATGCCGAGCTTAGTGCAATACTTTTCGAGTAATTCGCGGCTACGACTTACGATGGGAGTGTGAACTAACCATGTGGCGTAGTAGAGGAAAAAAGGTTTATTTTTATTTTCTTTAATAAAGTCGAGGGCATCTTCGCTATTTTGGTGGTAGGGAAAGCCATTATCATCAAGTTTATAAGGATCCTCTTTTGCACTCGTCGCAAAACCAGTGAGGCGATGCGGCTTCATATTTGCTGAAACACCCAGATTACTACGTGAAAAATCAAAGCCGTGATCTGTTGCTTGAGGATAGGCGTGATGGCTAACCGCAATATGCCATTTACCCACATGACCCGAGACATAGCCATTAGGTTTCAAGGCTTCGTTTACAGTAGTTTCCGCGATGGGAAGTCGTCCACGGTACCAGGGAGAAACTACGGTCCAAACTTTTTCGTGATGGGGCATGGGGGGGGCACCACCGACAACGTGAGTGCGTTGAAGACGTGCGGGGTGCTTGCCTGCTAAGATGGCACCACGACTCGGTGCGCAAGTGGGAGCAGGGGAATAAGCTTGCCAGAATTTAACACCTTCTTTAGCTAATTGATCGATATTGGGCGTTTCATAGGGTGAAGGTTTATCGATGTCATAACACTTCACATCTTGCCAACCCAAGTCATCAGTGAGAATTAAAATTACATTGGGTTTAGGTCGTTCATTAGCGAAGAGCGCCAAGGGGAGTAAAAGGAAAAGTAGATATTTCATAAAAAGTCCAAAGGTTATTTTTTTAATTTAACAAATATAGACAAGTAAACGCAACAGTTTGTTACATTTTATATACAATATTATATAACTAATTTGTATTAAAAATTAAGATTGACCCCAAGATCAGGATATCCGAGATAAAACAGTCTGGGATGGACTCCACTTTGAGCTCACTGGTAGATCATAGCGCTAGCAGCTTTAGGGAGCGTTTTTTTTTAGTTATTTGTGCTCAAAAAAACTTTACCTTGCTTAGGAAAAAAATACTGAATTTGTAGACGCGTACTCCACTCAGCTTGCTTGTCGGGGCGAATGCCATTGTAATAAGCCCGGATAGATAAATTGACCACGTGACGATCAAATTTCACAAAACGACCAAAGCCACCTCCGAGGAATTGAATATTAGAGCGAGACTTTTTTATGTTAAGACAGTATTTGAAAACCATGGAAAACCAAGAGGGGAAAATTGTTTTTATTTATTTAGGACTTTATCGTAAGCAATGTTTTTTTCATGTACACTTTGAGTATCGTGAAAAATGTTTAAATAATAAATATTTATAGGAGGATATGAGATGTCATTAAATTCAAAAGTCCAAAAATTAATTTTAGGTACTAGTTTACTTGCCATGGCCTCAGCAGGCTTTGCGACAACGGACAAAAGTAGACCCAATATTCTGGCAATATGGGGCGACGATATTGGGCCATACAATATCAGTGCTTATAACCGTGGTGTAATGGGCTATAAAACCCCGAATATCGACCGTATAGCTGATGGAGGTATATTATTTACTGACTCCTATGGTGATCAAAGTTGCACAGCGGGACGTGCCAGTTTTATTACAGGGCAACACCCAATCCGTACGGGTCTAACTAAAGTAGGTTTACCTGGTGCTAAAGAAGGTCTTAGTGAAAAAGATCCAACGATTGCTGAGTTATTAAAACCCTTAGGTTATTTAAGTGGCCAATTTGGCAAAAATCATCTTGGTGATGGCGATGAGCATTTGCCAACGAATCATGGTTTTGATGAATTCTTTGGTAATTTATATCATTTAAATGCTGAAGAAGAACCTGAGCATCCCGATTATCCAAAAAATCCAGAGTTTAGAAAACGCTTTGGCCCCCGTGGTGCAATTCATTCTTTTGCGGATGGTAAAGTGAGTGATACTGGACCAGTAACTAAAAAACGTATGGAAACAATCGATGAAGAGTTTTTAGCTGCAGGCCTTAATTTTATCGATAAAGCACATGATCAGAAAAAACCTTTTTTTCTATGGTTTAACTCGACTCGTATGCATGTTTGGACTCGCTTGAAAGCGGAATCTGAAGGCGTTACAGGTCAAGGTTTATATGCAGATGGTATGGTTGAGCATGATGGTCATGTAGGTCAACTACTTGATAAGATTGACGATTTGGGTATCACGGAAAATACGATCATTATGTATACGACAGATAATGGTGCGGAATTAGCCTTATGGCCAGATGGTGGTTATACAGCTTTTAGAGGCGAGAAAAACACCAATTGGGAAGGTGGTTATCGTATCCCTATGATGGTGAAATGGGCAGGTAAAATTAAGCCACGTCAAGTATCAAATGAAATCATTTCACTTCAAGATTGGTTGCCAACTATTTTGGCAGTAGCGGGAGATAGCAATATCAAAGCAAGTCTGAAAAAAGGTAAAAAAGTAGGTAGTACCGAGTTCAAAGTGCATCTTGATGGCTATAACTTTCTCCCGCATTTCTTAGATACTTCTAAAGCAGGACCACGTAAAGAATTTATTTATGCTTCTGATACTGGTGATATCGTTGGTATTCGTAACGGTGATTACAAAATGGTCTTTAAAGAGCAGCGTGCTCATGGTATTGAAGTGTGGCAAAATCCTTGGTCAACTTTACGTGCACCTAAGATATTTAATCTGAGAATGGATCCATTTGAACGTATGGACCATGATGGCGCAGGCTATGCACAATGGTGGGCTGAACATATGTTTTTAATGGCGCCTGCTATGACTCGAGTCGCTCAGTTTAAAGCGACATTCAAAGAATTTCCACAGCGTATGAAACCAGGTAGTTTTGTACCATAAGTATCAATAAACTAAGAAGAAATAAACTTTTAGTATAGTTTACAATCCTTAATGGCCATCAATTTGTTGATGGCCATTTTTTCAAGAAATTCCAGAATCAATAGAGCCAAAAATTAATTCCATGATCAAAAAAACAAGTTCTAGCAAGCTCCATTTCGTATATATATCTTTCATCTTTTTATCAGTTCATTTACCTTTATTTTCGCAAGAATCTTTTGAAGGAAAAGAAAATAAACTCACAGGGAAACAACAAGAAGAATTAAAAAAGATCAATAGTTTAATGACTGAAGTTTTTCCTGAAGGCACATCCTCCAAAGAGGGAAAAGAAATTATCCACGCTTCAGAAAAAATAGATGAAAATAAAGCTCTTCCAGAGAATAAAAAATATTCATTATCAGCAGAGATGCAATCTCTTTTGTTAAAGGATATGATTTGGGTAGAAGGAGGAGAGTTCCAAATGGGATCCGATGATCCCGATGCTTTGCCTAGAGAAGGACCTGTTCATACAGTGAGCTTAGATGGTTTTTATATAGGTAAAACAGAAGTCACACAAGCTGTTTTTGAAGAATTAATGGGCTGGAATTATAGTTATAATCCCGGTCCAGAAAATGCAGTGAATCATATTAGTTGGTTCAATATGCAATTATTTATAAAAAGATTGAATCACACTACAGGCAAAAAATTTCGTTTACCCACTGAAGCAGAATGGGAGTATGCGGCGAAAGGGGGCCAAAAATCCAAAAATTACACTTATAGCGGCTCCAATAATATTGATGATGTTGCGTGGTATGCGGGCAATGCCAAGAACAAAAGCCACCCCGTGGCCAAAAAGAAACCCAATGAATTGGGGCTCTATGACATGACCGGTAATTTATGGGAGTTTTGCTTAGATGATATGAGCCGTAAAGCTTATACTAAAGAAGCCAGAAACAATCCTATAATGGGGGATATAACAAAAATGGACCGCCCTGCAATGAAAGTCCTTCGCGGTGGAGGCTATGAGTTTTTGGCGGATGAATCCGAAGTCTATCGCCGTGATGGAGCTACGAATAATGTCCGTCTACCCGATGTCGGTTTTCGCTTAGCCATGAGTAAAGAATAGTCGAAATTCTATAGGGCCAAGTCAAATACTTAGAACTCGAGAGGACTTAATGTGCCTCTCGAGTTCATCTATAAAAATATTAGTTCACTTGAATACTTCGGTTAATAGATTGAAATAAAAGCTTTACTGCCATTGCTTCATGTATTCAACGATGTCGGCCACGTCTTGTTCCTGAAGACCCAGTTGTTCAGCCGAGAGCATGAGTGAAGTTTTCATGGAAGTCATTTTTTTGATTTTTGACTTAGGAATAATTTGACGTAAGCCACCAGTAGAAACGACAATGACGGGATCGCCTTTACTTTCGAGCATGCCTTCTACGAGAGTGCCGTCCTTAAGGGCGATTTCATGACCTTTAAAGCCGTGAGCTAATCCTTTAGAAGGATAAATGATGGCGTGGATAACAGCATCTTTAGTTTGTTTTTGAGCCCAGCCTTCGAGGCGAGGACCATAGTTAGGTCCAGCTCCATTGATATTGTGGCACATAGTACAGACCATGATTTTGGCTTTGCCATGATCGGCATTGCCGACAAGTTTGGAGATATTAGGGATATTGAGTTTCGTAGGCTTGGTTTCTTTTGGAACAGCGATGGCCTGAACTGTAATAGCGTCAGGATCATAGATGCCTTTGGTTTCCTCAGCAATATCGAGATCAGCCCAGTCACTAACGGCTCTTTTGAAAAGCCAGTCACTCGCTTCTTGGCTTACGGCCTTATGAGTTTTGGCGATATGAACAAGTGCCAGTGCGGATTTTTTATCTTTGATGAAGGAGAGTGACTCAATGGCAAAAAGACGTTTTTCTTTGGCGAGTGTCTCACTTGAGGCACGTAAAGTAAGCGTATCAATGGCATCAGTTGAACCTAGGCGCCAAGTCACTCTGGCAAAAGAATCACTCCAAGAGAGTGGGCCATTTTTGGCAAATTCTTTATTGAGAGCATCCCAAATAGCCGTTTCTTTGTTTTGAGCACCTAGACCAATAGCTTCAATATAGTTTTTATCGTAGCCTTTGATTTTTCTGACTAAAGTAATGAATATAGGAGCTGTTTCTGCTGCTGAATAATGACGTAATGAAATGGCGACATCGCGACGAATGGCAGAACTAGAATGATTGGCGAGTTTTTTTGCATAAGGAAGAACATTTGTTCCGGTTCTTCTTAGAGCTCTAAAAGCAACGAGTTTTTGTTGAGCATTGCCAGAATCAATAAGTGAAAGGCATTTAGCCATGCCTTTTTTACCTGCATAAGGGAGTAACCAAATAGCACGCGCTGCGATAAATTTGTTGGGATCATCTAATAAGTTAATAAGTTGGCCGGAAGCTTTGCCAGCGGATTTTTTGAGAGCTTCAAAACCCAGGAAACGAACATTGGGCGAAGGGTTTTTAAGGGCGTCGATTTGTCCCTTGATGGTACTTAAATCCAATTTGGGAATGACCGATTTAAAATCTTTTGGAGCAATGCGGTAAATGGAGCCTGAGCAGGAATCATCCAGCGTATTATGACCACCAGAGCCAGGGTCATACCAATCGGCAACATAGATCGCGCCATCGGGGCCGACACAGACGTCTGAGGGTCTAAATAAAAGTCGTTTTTCAGTTTCTGCAGTACTTTCTTTTAGTTGAGGGTCTTTGTTGGTACTGACGAAGTTAAAGCGCTTGAGTTCAAAAGTAGCACCCTTTTCTTTGGGGAAGTAGCCGAGTACGGTATTACGCGAAGTCGCACAAGAGAGGTACATCCCTTCCCATTTTTCTCCGAGAGCGCCGTTTTCATAGAAAGCTACGCCAGTAGGGCCACCGGAACCATAGACATCACCAGCATCAAAAGTACCGGGATTATCCTGTCTCCAGTGAGCTTTTGGAATGGCTTGTTCTGGGCGACGCTCAACTTGCCATTTATACTGACCATCGAGTGAGTAGTAACCTGCCGAACCATATTCAAGTAAATAGGAATTACGGCAGCTCGAGTAATCATCGTTATCACTTTGGAAAGTATCTCCTAAAGAATTGATGGTTTGTTCATAACTATTACGGTAACCGTGGCCGACGATTTCCACGTCAGTACCATCAGGGTTCATACGTACAGTGAAACCAGAAGACCAAACAAAACCATCATCACTTTTAGCGCCTTTGAGTTCGTTGGTGGGAGTATAAAAATACTCATCTTTTGTGCCACCGCGGTAATTGGTATTCATGCGGAAAGTTTTACCCGATTTATCGGTAAAAATTGCACCGCAATTACCGCTATTAAAGTACCATTTTCCATCAGGTCCAGCAGTGAGTGAGTGTAATGAGTGGTCATGCTGACGACCATTAAATCCCGTGAGCAGCGCTTCTTTCTTATCGACTTTTGGATCGAACTTTAAGTTGCGATCGACGTCAGTATAAACCAATAATTCAGGAGGCTGAGAAACGACGACGATATTATCAAATACCGCAATACCCAAAGGTGCAGACAGATTGGGGTCTTGATCAAAGACTTGTGACTTATCGGCTTTGCCGTCACCATTGGAGTCAGTGAGTACAACAATGCGGTCACCTTCAGGACGTTTATTCTCGCGGTGCTTACGGTAATTAACGGCTTCGGTGACCCAGATGCGACCCTTGTGATCAATATCCATATTAGTAGGGTTATAAAGTTGTGGGGTGGTGGCCCAAAGGGTGACTTCTAGGTCTTTGTCGGTATTGAAGTATTTCGTATCAACTTTTTCAGGAGCTGTTGGAGGCCAAATGTTTTTAGGTGCAGGTCTTTTTTTCTTAGGTGCACCGAGTTCTGGCTGAGAAACGAGCTCGTAGCTATAGAGTTCATTAGAATCTAAAGTTATAGTACTGGAAGTTTTGCTATTTTTTTTTTGCTTATTCTGAGTAGCTTTTTTCTTCTTAGGCTTACGTGCTCGCTGAATAGCGCGACCATCCTCACCTAAAGCAGGGACTTTACCGGGAGCCTGTTGATAGAGTTCTTCAGTAGGGAGTTCAATTTGCTCAGTGACTTCAGGGCGATTGAGATTTTGATTGAGCATAGCTTTAGTAACAGTAGGTGAAGGAATGCCACTTACAGGGATGTCGACTTTTGCGACCCATGCAATTGTATTAAGTACTAATTTACGGTAATTATCAATTGCCCAGTTTTTGTGGTAGTGCCCACCGACAAAACCAGCTCCACGAGCACCCTCTTGTGGTTCACGACACCAGATGAGAGCTTGAGGAGTTCCAAGTTTATCGGAAGCTTCTTTATTCCAGAATTTTGAACTGCCATAACGAACCATGTTCTCTGCTGTAGGTATTGCAGTAGCGAGCGGATAACAATCTTTGCATTGATCATCAAAGTTGAGGTTCCAGTAAAGTTCATCATAAACGCGTACAGGTTTTTCGATGCCTTTGGCGACGGGGTGACCTTTTTTTGGTGCGAGGTCCGCAATCCATGAAGGGTTTACCGAAGAAGCGTCGTCAAAGTAGCCGCCAATCCAATTATTGTAGTATTTTTCACCCACTTCTTTTGTGGGATGAACGCCATAATGCATGAACATGATACCCATGCCTGCTTTGACTTTTTTATCGAGGAAAGCATATTTCTCATCAAAGTCACCACCATTATCTGCATAGATGATACAAGCATCGACGCCATCAAAAATACTTTCGTCTTCGGGCCAGCCATACCAGTGAACTTTTGCTTCTATATTCAAATTACTTTTATTGAGTGCGTCGGCAAGTAGCATTGATCCGGCTTTGTATTCGTGGAAGCCATGGCGATGCTTGGTATCGCCTGCAATAAAGAGGATACTCGTTTTATCTTTTGCGAATGCCGCAAGGGCCGGCAATAAAAAGATTGCGGCTAAGCTGAGTAGCTTGAATTTTTTAAGGGAAAATTTTCGTTTCATATGACTTACCTCGTTTGATTTTATTTATCTCTGTAAAAGATAAACAGGATGAATGATGGATCGTATCTAGTAAATGTGTTTTTCTATCATTTTTTCTCACCATTAGCCAATAAACGGGGTGAAGCCCCTTAATCGCCTGGTCAAGGATTGGCAAATCCTTGCTGGGAGAGCTCGAGAGGGACAGCTTCCCTCTCGTAGGTAAAGCATCATGCTCTTTATTATGCTTAATCATTTTTTTTGTTTAATAATGACTGAACATAGAGATTTGAGTTGCTTGATTTGCCCTTTTTTAAACTGACCAAGATGAACAGTCACTTGTTTGAGGTTGGGAAAACTGTCCAAATGTGACAAAGCATTAATGTCGGTCCAACTTATATCTATAGATTCGATGAGACTATTTTTAATGGGAAGTAGACTGCGAATGGCCGTATTAGAAAGATTTAAATGGCGCAGTGTATTGAAAGGGCTGGATAGTGAGCGCAGACTCAAAATATTTGTTGAACTTATATCTAGACTTCGAATTTTTTGGTTTGTTATAGAGGTAAAATCACTCATGGCGGTATTTGATAAATCGGTACTTTTAGCTGGGAAATTTTGAAAAGCGAGAGCAGTTTTTAGCTCTTTATTTTTGGAAAGATCCAAATGTTGAGTCTCTTTATCATAATTAAAATTCATGCTTTTGAGATTATTCATAATCAGCGTTGTGTGATAGGCAAAATCAATGCGATCATCAAGCTCCATTGGAGTATTCGCCTTATGATGAATATAACGAATGGAGAGGGCGTTTAATTTGAGGAGACGGATTTTTTTAATTAAATTAAGACGATTCGACGTTTTTAATCCTGCTAGGTCATTACTTTTTATTTCACTGAATTCCTGACAGATTTTTACTAAGCCATGTTGTTGGTCTGTGTGAACTAGAGCTTCGAGAGCTTGCTTAAATTCTTCTTTGATGAAGTGAAGTTCAGCTTTGAGTTGCCAGGCTTCAGTGAGTTCGGGATTGAGTTCAACGGAACTATCACAAAAATTGACTGCGTCATCAATGTTAAAGCTGCTGTAAGCCCATTGAGCTCTCTCGAGAAAACGCGGTGCGGCATCACGGCCCATTTTTCGAACAAATTCATTTTCCTGTTTGACTATTGTAACTAATTGAAGGGCATTTTCTTTTTCGAGATTAACTTTCTCAAGATAAACAAAGGAGCCGATGAGTAGGATTAAAAAGATAAGTCCAGCCAAAGAGCTGATCATTTTATGGCGATAGATCCAGAGTTTAAATAAGGTGAGTAGGCTGGCGTTTTCTGCGCTGGTCGCAAAACCATTGCGGTATTTAAAAACTTCATCCTGAAGTTCCAGCACAGATTGATAACGATCCTCAATATCCACAGACATAGCTTTTTGGCAAATAGCCTCCAAGGCTTTAGGGACATGGGCAATGACCTCGCTCGGAAGTTGGTAATTGCCTTGTTGAGTATTGGCGATCACTTCATTGAGGCTCGCCCCCTTGAAAGCTTGCTGAAAACAGAGCATTGAATAGAGTATCGCTCCCAGTGAGAAGATGTCCGTTTGAGCACATTTTTTTGCTTTTTTTGTGGAAGTTTGCTCCGGAGCCATATATCCAGGAGTGCCTTTGATCAGGCCATCTACGGTGACGGACTGTTCATCAAAAGGATTGAAGGAATAATACTGTAGCATATTTTCATCGCAGTCATGGGGCAGGATATTAGCGAGTCCCCAGTCACAAACGACTAAGTCACCATAATCACTTATTTGAATATTGGCGGGCTTTAAATCGAGATGGAGTACTGCTCTTGAGTGTGCATAAGCAATGGCATCACAAATTTTGAGAAAGTAATCGAGGTTTTTGTTGAGGTCATCGAGCGGTGAGTTACCCTTTTTTTCACTCTCATGAAGGATATCTTTCAGTGATTGACCTGAGACGAGTTTCATGGTGAACCAGGGCTGATGCTCTTTCAGGCCTAAGTCATAGACCGGGACAATATTTGGATGCTGCAATAATGAAGTGAGTTGCGCTTCTCGCAAAAAACGTTCTTTATTAAATTCATTGGACTTATCTTTGAGTTTTGCCATGGCCACTTCACGGCCGGTGTAATTATCTTGGCAGCGGTAAATAAGTTTGGCACCACCTTCATCAAGGAAAGAGAAGTTTTTGTAGCGCTCTTGATCTGATTCAATATTGTTGATGAGGGGAGTTTCTTCAAAGCTAGAGATCTCGTCACAGAAATGCGCAAACTTATTGTCGTAGTTTTCTTCTTTGCGTTTTTCCATAATGAATGAACGGACTAACCGCCGAGTTCGAAATTAAGTCGGGTGATTTCTTTTAAGAGCACGGTACGGATACGAGATTTATAAACTCTGACTACACTTGCGGAAATCCCAAAGCGTTCACTAAGAACTTTATTATCTGATTCATTGAGTGAAGCTTCAAAAACTTCTACGGCTTTAGGAGAAAAGTCATTTTTTATACTATCCCAAGCTTTATTTGATAAAAAGCTTTTCCATTCCAATTCGGCAATGCGATCAATCTCGGGTTGCGTGAAAAGTTTAATTGATTCAGCCGCTTCTTCGTAATTGACATTTTGGAGATTATTGCGGTTCGCTTTTGATTTAAAGTAGTTATAAACCGTGTTGCGGATAATAACGCAGAGCCAGGTACGGAAGCGACATTTCTCTTTTTCGTATTTAAATTCAGAAAGAGATTTCCAGACTTTTACGAGCACATCTTGAAGAAGATCTTCGCAAGTACTGAGATCTACTCGAAGTCCGCGGATGACCATGTAAATATAGCCTTCGTAGGAACGAACAAATTCATCCCAGTACTCATCACCCTCAGAAAGCTGTAGCTTCTGAAGTAGTGTGTGGCGAGTATTATTAGAATCATTCATAAGGGCTAATTTACTGTCTACTTATTCCTTGCGAGAATGGAATGATCAAGATATATCATAAAAAACGATAATAATGAAGCATTTATATTTCATGGCGAGTATTTGAGCCTAAAGAAGCTCAGTTTAAGTGGACTTGAAAGAAGGCCTTCTCCCATAGAGAACTCTCCGAGATAAAGAATTTTTCGCCTGTTTTCATGATCAGTATGAGCTTTCCTTGCTGCTATTTATACCGCTTCGGATTATTTGTTTCTGCTTTTTTGCTTGACCCGACTCGCTGGAATATTGGGGTTAATTTTAAAGCCTTCTTTCTTCAATAAAACTTGCAGAGTTTTGGCCCAGGCTGCATATCCGGCTGGGATCAAATGTACCCCGTCTTTGCTATAATATGCTTCAATCTGCTTATCCTGATCATCGAGAAATGTGCCATTAATATTCACATGAAATATATGCTCGTTATCGTTCAGTTGCGGTAACATGGCATTGACCTCCTTAACCCTCTCATTCGCTGCCTGTGGACCGCGGGGGAAGATAGAAAAAACCATCAATTTAGAGTTGGGAAGACGCGTGCGCACTTCGGCTACAATGGCCTGGATACCCGCAAAAGTATCCTCCGGTTTATCCGGGCTGTGCACACCTTTAGCGGGTCTTAAATTATTGGTGCCGATCAAGAGCGTCACCAACTTAGGCGAGATCCCATCAAGTGCGCCATGCTGAATACGCCACAAAACGTGCTGAGTACTATCCCCGGGAAAGCCAAGGTTTAACAGCTTGCTGCCCGCGAAGGTCCCCTTGTAATCTCTGCCCCAAGCGTGAGTGATTGAGTCACCAATCATGACCCAGTCGACCTTAGTATTTTTTGCCTCGGCAAGTTTCGCTTCGTGTAGCCTCGGCATAAATTTCTTCAGGCTTGATTTTACAGGGATTACCGTTCTGGCTTGATCCTCGCAAAAGACAGTTGGAATCAAGATGGATGACAACAGTCCCGCTAATATTATTTTTTTGAATATCATGCTTTTATGAGCCTTTTTTTGAGTTTAATCTATGTCCCACATTTCTTCTCCACCTGTCACTTTACTTGAGGTGCCTAACATAGCTGTATGCCTTACACTGCCGTCGGCAAAGCCCATGAGAGCAAAGTAGGTTTTTCCGTGTTGTGAATGACGTCGAACATCGTCTAGGTAATAGCCGTGCCCAGCTGCTCTCCAACCCTGAGCCCATGCGCCTTCATTATCAAAAACCATAACCGTACTCGAAGGTTTAGAGATTTCGTTGACTTGAACCGAGCCAGCATTACTTGTACTTGCGGGTTCCATAACTAAGCCTGCTTTATTACCTATAGGGGCTTCCACTGACCACATTAAGTTAGTATTAACTGTGTAGGTGCGCACAGGCTCTCCAGCTGCAGTGATATAATCAAAATCGGCTTCTGGACAGTAGTAGATTTCGGAGCCATAAGTCGAGTCATTGATTTTATTGAGTTGAGCAATTTGCATGGTAATATTATTTCGGCCATCATAAGTTCCCATGCCCAAAAGGTCATCCCATGTGATAGGCCGTGAAACTCCTACGCCATTGCCGTAGGGTAAAAAGTTGTTATTGTCACCTGGGTACATGATAAGGGATGTAGATATATTTTTTAGATTATTGACGCAAACAACTCGGCGAGCAGATGCTCTGGATTTTGAGAGTGAGGGTAAAAGTAAGGATGCCAAGATGCCGATAATGGCCACCACCACTAAGAGTTCTATAAGAGTGAACTTTCGTGTGAAATTTATTTTTGAAATGAGTTTTTCTTGTTTCATGGTCACTTCCTTTTATGAGTAATTGGTTTTTCTGAGTTCTTATAAAGGACTAACAAGTAAAAACTTAAAGCGTATCTAGCAAAACGAAAAAAAAAGATCTTTTTTTTGAAATAGTTGATATTGGGTAAAATATAAGGGATGGATGAGCAGGAGCCAAGCTACTTTTGATTGACTAGGTGCACTCAAACTCTTGAGGCATCAGAGCACAGGACTAAGGTTTTTATTAAAGTTTACTTAGACGTTTTAAAAAGAGAGGCAGGCAAACCCGCTTTATTGTAAAGATTAGCCCCTTCGGGTTTGGAGGCCCAGGCGTAGCGCACTTCGACTGGCTTAGCGATCTCTGGGTGATAAACTTCAATTGTGTCTTTGGAAGTGATTTTTGCAGTAGCCCACTCCCAAACTCTATCTGAACCGCAGATCTGAAAGTATTTCAGAGGCTCAAAAGTTTCGATCGTGGGTTTCATAAGTTCTTCTTTACCGCTCATTAAACCTGAGTCGACATGATCAAAAGTAATGAGGATTTTGTGGGCTTCAATACACGAGTTTTTGTAGAGTGTTGAAATTAGCTTGAGGACTAGTCCAACTTCCCCAAAAATATAGCGAGTGCAGAATAAAACTATGTGATATAAGTCTATTTCTGCGCTAGGGGGCGATGAGCTTCATCCATGTATTTTTTGATCTTTTGGACAAGTTCGGGGTGTTGATCTGCGAGGTCGTGTTGCTCGTCAAGGTCATTTTCAAGGTTAAATAATTCTAGTTGCTTAGGTGTTTTATCCCTTCTACCTTGGCGCTGCATAACAGCTTTCCACTTGCCCATGCGAAGGGCACGGTCTGGTTTGTAGTTGCGATGTTCCCAATAAAGATACTTGTGTTGTTTTTGTTGTGAAGCTTTACTTAAAAGAGAGGAAAAAAAAGAGAGCCCATCAGTTTGTATAGGATTTTTTTGCTTAGTTATTTCGGCCATAGTGGGGAGCACATCCCAGAAAGCACTAATATGATTGCTTACCGTGCCTGCTTTAATTTTTTCTGGCCAGCGGGCGAGTAAAGGAGTGCGAATACCCCCCTCATATAAATCGCGTTTGATACCGCGGAGTGGGCCATTGGAATTCCAAAAATCGGGATCGTGGCCTCCTTCACGGTGTGCTCCATTATCACTACTGAAAAGAATTAGCGTATTATTATCCACATCGAGTTCTTGCAGAAGAGTTAGTAAGTCTCCCACTTGATTATCGAGATGTTCTATCATGGCGGCAAAACCCGCGATGGGATTTTTTACATCGGGGCTAAGCTCATCTTTACCTGCGCCATACTTGCCAATTATATGATTAAACTGCGGGAAAACTTTAGACCATTTTTCGTGGAGTTCTTTTGGCGCATGCATGGATGCGTGAGGTATAGCGGTGGGGATGTAGCAGAAAAAGGGTTTTTGCTCTTTGACACTATGACGAATGAAGTCAAAGGCGTCCTGCATTATTAGGTCGTGAATATAAGTGCCTTCTTCGAGGGGAACTTCTGCTCCATTACGTACAATACTACTAGGGTAATAAGTATGGGCAACAACTTGGTTTTTCCAGCCCGTAAAAACATCAAAACCATGGGTGAGGGGATTGGGATTTCCTTGATCAGAAGTGATTCCAAGTCCCCATTTACCAAAGCCACCCGTGGCGTAGCCAGCATTTTTGAAGAGTCGCGGTAAAGTAGTCATTTTGGGATCAAGGGCTATGCCATTTTCGCCTGCTCGTCCAGCATTTCCACGACAATGTACTTTGCCAGGGTGTTGGCCCGTCATGAGTACAGCTCGTGAAGGTGAGCAAACAGTATTACCTGAGTAATGATCGGTGAACTTCATCCCTTCTTTGCCTAAGCGGTCAATATTTGGGGTTTTGAGTTTTTCTTGCCCATAAAAAGATAAATCGCCGTAGCCAAGATCATCTGCAAGGATGAAAATAACATTGGGAAGTTTAGTCGAATCTTGGGAAAATATTTGGGTAAAGGGAAAAAATAAAAATAGGTAGACGAAATATTTCATAGGGTGTACTCGATTGTTTATAATTAGGTGTAGTTGAAAATTATTAAATTTACTTAGATAATATTTTTTGTTCCTTAAGCCATTTTGCGACTTCCGCAAACCAGTCGCAGCCACCCATGCCATGGCCACCTTTTTCGAAGAGTTTTAAATGAGGGGCATTGCCTGTGGCACTTAATTTTAGTGATTATTTGATGATGATTTTAACTTTCGCTGGATGGAGAGGGGCGGACTTTTTAACTTTATTAGCGGAACCACTTTTGTTATTTCTGATGGTCGAAGCAAGCATGAGGGTGAAGCCACTAAGCATTGGTGGGTTGTTACCGTAATTTATAATACCAAAAGTTGGGCTCGTGCGTTCGCCGTCTAAAACTTCTAAGTCAATCATTCTTCCTTTCCAATAATCTTTTATCGAAGCTTCACTAGAGTGACCACTTAGATTGGCTGATTCAGTATATTTGAAAGTTTTTTTATTTTTACCTTTTAATTGGATTCCGGAACGTGAGTAGCTTTTTTTTACTTTTGTCCATTCGCTATCCTCTTTGATAATAAAGGCAGGAGGGAAAATGAGGTTGGCATGTGAGATTGTCATGGGACTTAGTCCAGAGGGATCTACTGTGTTATTTTCAATGATAATTGCTTTGTCTTCAAAAGCTATATTTAGTGTATGAGTAACATTGTTTTGTAATTCACACTTGAGCTTGATTGATTTAGGGTTTTCTAAAGGAGCAGGAGTTTCAAGAAATTTCACCACGCGTCTAGCAGCAGATCGTTTGGTTTTTTGATTGTAATAAAAGTGTCTAATGCTCAGCTGGATAGCTCCATTATAGGAATTTTCAGCCGTTGATTTAGATTTGGGTAGAATATAAAATCCACCTCTTGAATCAAGAAAAGCAGTGTAAGTACTCCCATGATAAATTGTGTTGACCTGTAAAGTGTCTATAATTTTTTCATTAGCCTTTTTACTCTTGATTAAATTGGGGCATTGCACCGTAATATCCTTGAGTACTTTTAGACTGTTAATATTTCTGTTCTGAGCATATGCTAGGTTGCAGATGAATAGTAGGCCTAAAAGGGCGTAGGAGGAGAGTTTGTTCATAATTTATTCCTTAATGATTGTTTTAAATAATGAAGCTGGTAAACCCGCTTTATTGTAAAGATTAGCCCCTTCGGGGTTGGAGGCCCAGGCGTAGCGCACTTCGACTGGCTTAGCGATCTCTGGGTGATAAACTTCAATGGTGTCTTTGGAAGTGATTTTTGCAGTAGCCCACTCCCAAACTCTATCTGAACCGCAGATCTGAAAGTATTTCAGAGGCTCAAAAGTTTCGATCGTGGGTTTCATAAGTTCTTTTTTACCGCTCATTAAACCTGAGTCGACATGATCAAAAGTAATGAGGATTTTACTGCCTTCAATCAGCGAGCTTTTATAGAGAGGACCACTACAGGTAATATTTTTGCCATAGGCTTTATTCATCGCCAGCAGCATTAGACGCTTGCCGACATCTATTTTATTTTTTGGATGAATATTTCTCGCTTCACCAATATCATTGAGTACCGCCATGCCCGTATCAGAAGTGAGCGCTAGAACTTCTCTTTGGTAGTTTTGGATATCGGCCCAGGAATCCTTATCAGTGGGTGCTGATTTGGATTTGTGCATATTGGCCAACTGGCACCAGAAAAAATAGAATTTATCTTGGGCCCAATGAGCCCGCCAGCCCTCTATAAGAGCCAACATATTTTTGCGGTAAAATTTGGTTCGGTAAGTTGTGTTGTTCTCACCCTGATACCAAATAGTACCTTTTATAGCGTAGGGGGCAAGCGCATGAATAAAGCCATTATAGAGCGCCGCGGGTACTTTGTTTAGCGTGATGCGCTTGGCGGTTTTGCCTTGAGCTCGTTGAGCTGTAGCCTTGGTCGTGGGACTTAACTTGGTCATTTCTTGATCGTAGAAAACTTTAAGTACATCATCCTTCAGATACTGTTCTTTGGGGATCCAGGGTTCGATATCGGTGCCGCCGCGATTGGCGTCAATGAGGCCAATGGGAACGCGGAGTTTTTTGCGCAGCTCGCGACCAAAGAAATAAGCCGTGCCAGAGAAGTTGGCGTTGTTTTTATCTATGGCAGAAAACCAGCCCGGAGATTTAATCGAACCCACTACTGTGGTGGAGGCTGCGCTCGTGACTGTGAATTGTCTCAGCAGGGGATCATGAGACGTTTCAATTTCTTTGACTAAATAATCGTGGATCGGTTTATAATCATCGGAGCCAGGCTTACGAGTCAGCTTTGCCAAAGTCCAATCCATATTAGACTGACCGGCACAGAGCCAAACTTCGCCCACCAGGACATTTTTTATGACTAAGCGTTCTTCTGGACTAGAGATTTTTAGTTCAGAGTTTTCGCTGGAAGCCTTGAGAGGGTCAAGTTTAAGCATCCATTTGCCTTGGGCATCGACGGTGGTGGATATCTTTTGCGTATCAAAAGCGACCGTGATTGAGCTTTCCGCTTCACCCATGCCCCACACGGGAACTTTGATTCCTTGCTGTAAGACCATGCCATCCGAAAAAATGCCTGCAACGCTGAGCTCAGTCGCGAAGGTATTTGTCACGGTGAGCACAAGGATGAATATGAATAGTTTCATATCTTATTGGGTAATTGTGTGATTTTCTGTGCCTTAAGCCATTGGGCCACTTCTGAGAACCAGTCGCAGCCACCCATGCCATGGCCACCTTTTTCAAAGAGCTTTAGCTCAATAGCACCACCAGCCGCAGTGAGCTGTTTGGCATAATCGATTCCTCCCTTACAGAACTTGTCGTCTTTCGAATAAGTGAGGAAAGTAGGTGCTACTTTTCTTTTCATCGGAAAGATTGCCGCATCGAAATCCTTGTCCATCTTTCTACCTTGAAAATAGGCAGCGCACTGCAGGATCACAAAGTTGGGTTCACAGGATACTTGGTCGGCCTCATCAATGGCTTCATAAACTTTTTGATTGTAGTTTTGACTAAGGCGAGCGGAGAGGTGACCGCCTGCTGAGTTGCCAAAGATGCCGATATTATTAGGATCGATATTCCATTTTTTTGCTTGCGAACGGACAAGACGCATCGCGCGCTGCAAGTCTTGGAAAGCCTTATCAGGCTGATCGGGGATGGAGTAGCGGTGAACAAAAACAGTGATGCCCAAATCATTCCATTTTTGGATGTGCTCGCGATCGGGAATGCCGAGGATCTTGTAGGCGCCACCTGGATTATAGATGAGTGCGACGGCAGGCTTATCATTTTTTGCGGGGTAGACGGTGAGGTAGGGGTCTTTAACTCCGCAGAGTTGCGGATTTCCCCGGCGATCTCGGAACTCTAGTTTGAGACGATTGGCTTCGCCACCAACTCGTTCGATGGGCCAGAGGCGGATGATGGGAGCCTCATTCGGGCTGACTTTCTTTTCTACCTTAGATTTTTTTGCGCTCCTCGCAGAAGCATTATCATATTTTGCTAAAATTGTATTGAGTGCATTGCCCCAAGCTGTGTAACCTTGATTACTTAAATGAAGGCGGTCACGCCCGTAGAGTTCAGTTTTTAGTTCACCATTAGCATCTTGAAAGATGGGACTTAGATCATGGTGAAAGACTTGCTTGTTATCAGCTAATGCAGGGAGGAGTTTATTTAAAGCTTGGACTTCTTTATAATCTTCACCTTTACCTCTTGAGTGATGACGAGGAAAGACATTAAATAAAAGGATTTTAGATTCGGGTAGGCGCTTTTTTAATTCTGCAATAATAGTTTTTATACCAAAGGCAATATCTTCGGTTTTGTTTCTCGTGATATTATTAGTACCAATCATGATGCTGACAAATTGTGGTGATAATCCGTCAATTTCACCATTTTGAATTCGCCAGAGAACATTTTGGGTGCGGTCTCCGCCAAAGCCAAGGTTGAGAACTTTGTAGGGAGCAAAACTTTGTGGGTAGGATTTTTGCTTCTCCCAATTATGTGTGATGGAGTCGCCAATCATCACGAGATCTATTCCGCTCTTTTTGGCTTCATTCAGTTTTTCTTGGTGACGTGGCGCCCACCATTTATGACTACCCTGTATAGGGCTAATTGTGGCTGGCTTTTTTTGTTCAGCTTGAAGGCCAAAAAGGCCGGTGAATAACAGTATACTTAGGACTGTAAAGAAATGTTTTGTTTGTAGCATTTATGACCTTAGATTTTTTTGAGGATGTATTTATAATGATAAGCTGGGGAGGAGCAATGAAGCTAGGATGCCAATAATGGCAATGACCACAAGTAATTCAATGAGGGTGAATAGACGAAGTTTTTTTGAAGTTTGTGACATTTGATTATCCTCGATTAAGATTGAGCGCTTTGCTATATAAACAGGGCCTTTAGCCAAACGTATCTAGCTCATTGAAAAATAAATATCTTTTTTTTATGTATGACAGGCATTTCCTAATTCTAGGTGAATTGCAGTGTTCTCCCACCCTGGGAGGCAAGGTGTGCCCACCTTGAGAGGCGGTAAAAGTACTGAGTGCATTGGGAAGCTAGACTTGTCTCTATGCAGAAGGGCTTTGGTAGGTAGTAGCTTTCCCTACACCAAACTTTAGAATAAGACCTTGCTTCACTAAGAAATTAAGGTCTTTTTTAATTGTGGGCAGAGATGCACTCTCGATTTCTCGAGCAAGATCTCCTGAGCGCATTTTCCCTTTTAGATTGAGTAAGTCAATGATCCTTTTTTGTCGGGCATTGAGATAAGTGTCATTGCGTACAATACGCTCCAACTTATTTTCCAGTTTTGCTGACAACTGGATCATACAATCAAGAAAAAAATCAATCCAGCTTCCTATACGTTCATCATCAGTAGAACGATTGCGCTGACATTCCATCAAAATTTGATAATACTCTTTTTTTCTTTCTTCAATAATATGTTCAAAAGACACATACTGAACAAAATAATATTCTGAACGCACCAAAAGTAAGGTTGTCAAAAGACGTGATAGCCGGCCATTACCATCATGAAAGGGGTGAATTGATAAAAACTCATAAACAAAAGTAGCTATTACAATAAGCGGATTCATTTCTATATTAGCCAATTTTGCATTACACCACTCTATGAGCTCATCCATTTCTTTATCCACTAGATGAGGTTCGGTGGTATTGAATATTGTTTTTTGAGTTCCATCTGGATAGTTCGCAACTACCCGATTTGATATATTCTTATACTGGCCACGTTGTCGTGTGTCTTTTTCTGAGTATTTGAGCAGAAGGCCGTGCAGTTGAAATATATAACGCTGTGACAAGTCTAAGTCTTCTGCATTATCCAGCAAGACCTCAAGCGCATCCCAGTACCCGATGACTTCTTGTTCGTCACGAGTATCGAGTTGTCTCTGCTCAAGGTTATCTAGAAGATGTATAACTTCTTGGTCTGATAGTTGACTTCCCTCAATACGTGTAGATGAGCCAATACTCTGAATCGTCGCTATATGCCTAAGCTCCTGAAGGAATTGGTCCTCTTTAATCTTTAAAGCTTCCCATTTACCTCTAAACTTCTCTATAATTCCTATCTTCGCAATGATCCCTTGAGAAAGCTTAGGACTAAAAACTAATTTATCTGAAATATTCATATTTTATCCGTATTTGATACGTTAATGCATAAGGGATCTGCATTTTATCCGTATTTGATACGATAATTTCTTTTTTAGCTTTTACAAGAAAACTGAGAAGGGTAGGTCGCTTTATCAGCCCCCGGTGGCAGCCGGTGAGTAGGCCTGTGTGAAACGGCGGCCAATTTTTGTGAGACGATCAAGGTGGGGTGTTTCATAAACGGGCTTGCCATCGAGTTTGTGTGAGGCAATATCTTGCCAGCCCATGTCGTCCACCATGATGTGCACAATATTGGGTTTTGGTGCAGCCTGCAAAGTATGAAGACAAGAAAGTAGGGTGAATAGACTTACGAAATTATATTTTTTGGGGATCATTTTTTGGCCCTGAGTTTTTAAATGAGACTGATTTGCTTATTATAAGCAAGAAGAAAAGTCTAATGCAGCAGAAGGACGTAAAAAAAAATCTCTTTAAATCATGATGTTTTGTAACGCTGGTACCTTTTATCTTGTCTATAATTGTGTATAAAAATCAAAACCCCTACGATTGCGAGTGTTCCTGCTCGCGATAAATAACTTGCCTAGCTCTTCCACGTACATAGAGATTCGCGACTATGAATCATTTTAAAAAACGGAAAATAATATGAATCAGTTTAAAAAATATTTGAGTGCTTGTCTCGTACTAGGCTTGAGCCTTATCTCACTGGCTGCGGCTAAATCCGCAGACTCATTTAGTGGTCGCTGGGAACTGAAGCTACCAAATCAAGGCAAAGGATGGATGAGCCTTCAAGAGCAGGAAGGAGAATGGTCCGGGTCGATACTCTGGGGAGGTGGAAGTGTAAAGGCACTGAGCACTGTAGAATTAGAAGGTGATAAAATTATTTTCACTCGTAAACAAAGGATTAAAACTAAAGCTTCTGCGGGTAAAGCAGCGGCATGGAAAGAAACGGTGGAAACCACTACTGCAAGTCTGGAAGGAAATAAAATGAGCTTAGAGCAAGTGCTTCCTAAGTCGAATGGATCGGGTGTAAAGCGCGCGACTTATAGCGCCAAAAGAATGTCAGCAATTCCCCCGCAACCCGATCTTAAACAAGCAAGATTTGGTGAGGGAGTTGAACTCTTTAATGGAAAGGATTTGAGTGGCTGGAAACTGCTTCATGCGAGCCACAAAAATGGCTGGTCAGCGAAAGACGGCGTCCTAGTTAATAATGCGGTTCAGGGTCAGCATGGCTACGGTAATCTCATGACCGAAGCAAAGTTTGAAGACTTTAATTTGAAGCTCGATTTCAATGTACCAGCAAAGAGCAATAGCGGAATATTTCTTCGAGGCATGTATGAAGTTCAGGTACTCGACTCCTTTGGTCGCAAACCAGATCTTCATAATATGGGTGCAATTTATTCGCGTATTGTGCCTTCTCAAGCAGCCGCAAAAAAAGCGGGTGAATGGCAGACAATGGATATTACCTTAATCAAGCAGCATGTAACAGTGATCCTTAATGGTATTACCATTATCAATAATAAGCCCTTGCTGGGATGCACTGGTGGTGCTTTATCATCTGATCCTTTAGCTCCAGGTCCCATTTTGCTTCAGGGCAATCATGGTGCAGTAAGTTTTCGCAATATCGTCTTGAAACCCATCATCCATTAAAATATTTAGCAGCACTTTTACCGCCTCTCAAGGTGGGCACACCTTGCAGGGAAGGGGACGGAGTCCCAAGTCATACATGGAAAGACAAAAAGGTGGTGATTACCGCCTCACAAGGCATTTAGCTTTTTACTGCCCGTGTAACAGCACTTTTACCGCCTCTCAAGGTGGGCACACCTGGCAGGGAAGGGGACGGAGTCCCAAGACTTCAAACAAAAAATATGGGGTGGTGATTACCGCCTCACTCCGGCGGGGAGGTGTTGCCACACGGGCGGATGAAAATAAAATTACCGCCTCTCAAGGTGGGCACACCTTGCAGGGAAGGGGACGGAGTCCCAAAAATTCAAACAAAAATATAGGGTGGAGATTACCGCCTCACTCCGGCGGGGAGGTGCTGCCACACGGGCGGATAAAAAAGTGCTGCCACACGGGCGGATAAAAAAGTGCTGCCACACGGGCAGATAAAAATAAAATATCCGCCTCTCAAGGTGGGCACACCTTGCAGGGAAGGGGACGGAGTCCCAAAACAGTTGGAGGGTATGATATCGCTTAACAGCGGGTTGCGATTGCCATCGCAGGCGGATAATTTAATATCCATGTTGAAGCACTTTTACTGCCTCTCAAGGTGGGCACACCTTGCAGGGAAGGGGACGGAGTCCCAAGAATTCAAATAAAAAATATAGGGTGGTGATTACCGCCTCACTCCAGCGGGGAGGTGTTGCCACACGGGCAGATAAAAATAAAATAACCGCCTCTCAAGGTGGGCACACCTTGCAGGGAAGGGGACGGAGTCCCAGAACAGGTAAAGGGTATTGTATCGCTTAACAGCGGGTTGCGATTACCATCGCAGGCGGATGATTTAATATCTATGTTGAAGCACTTTTACCGCATCACAAGGTGGGCACAGCTTGCAGGGAAGGGGACGGAATCCCAAAACAAGATGAGGGTATGGTATCGCTTAACAGCGGGTTGCGATTGCCATCGCAGGCGGACTAGCTTCGCAAAATTTTACCTAACACCCCTTAAGTTCGCTAGCCTTAGGCGGTGCCCCCTTGTTTAAGGCTAATCGTGATTTTTTTAATTTTTACTAGATACGATTTTATTTTGCTCTTGTTTAATTTTTTATAATCAAATAAATTATTCGGGAAACTTCATGTTCAATAAAAAAATCATACGCAGTGTCTTCATCAGCTTATCAGTGCTTCAGGCAGTAAGCGTTTTTGGCGCAGATAAGCAAGATAGAGACCAAGTAGCTTCAGCTAGCATAAATGAAAATAAATCGACAAACTCATTGTGGTACAAGCAAGCCGCGCAAGGCTTTGATCAATCACTCGTACTCGGCAATGGTCGCCTAGGTGCCATGGTCTTCGGCGATGCTGACGAGGAGCGCATAGTGCTCAACGAAGAATCGGTTTGGTCGGGCTCAGTAGCGGAAAATAATATTTCCGGTGGGTACAAAAACTTAGCAGAAATTCGCCGCCTCCTAGGAGAAGAAAAATTTTCCGAAGCGAAAAAACTCATGGGCCAGTCTTTTAAAGCGAAGAATGCCCCTAAATATGCAAAAAGTATTTCTGCCTTTGGACGCTACCAAGTTCTTGGAAATCTTCACCTGAAATTTCTTGCTAAGAAGAATCAAGTCAGTAAATATCGCCGTGAGTTGGATCTAAGTTCTGCACTTGCAAGCGTCAAGTACCAAGTTGGTAAAACGAAATATACCCGTGAGCATTTTGTCTCTAAAGTAGATGAAGTCTTTGTGTCGCGCTTTTCGGGCCCGGTATCTTTTTCTATACAACTCGATCGTCCAGAAAGATTTAAAACCACGGCAGTCAATGAGCGTGAATTACTAATGACCGGTAGTCTTAATGATGGCTTTGGTAAGGATGGACTGACTTACGCCGCTCGTTTACGTGTTGTCGCACCAGGTGCATCGATCAAAGTCGATGGCAATAAACTCATTGTTGAATCAAAAGATGAAGTACTTTTACTGGTGGCTGCGGCGACTGATTACCGCGGTATTGCGGGACGTCAACTTGTTGATCCCTTGGCCGCCACAACTTCCGATCTTGATAAGGCGGAGAAAAAGTCTTTTGTCAATTTGCGTAAAGCGCAAAAAGCCGATCATGAGAAATTCTATAATCGCGTCAGTTTGGATTTAGATAAGACAAAAATTAGTGACTTAGCCACTGACGAACGCTTAGCCGCTTACCGCAAAGGTACGGCGGATCCTTCTTTAGCCGCTTTATTTGCCAATATGGGACGTTACCTCTTAATTAGCTCATCACGTCCAGGTGGCTTGCCTGCCAATCTCCAAGGGATATGGGCCGAAGAGCTTCACACCATGTGGAATGGTGACTATCACTTCAATATCAATACCCAGATGAATTATTGGCCCGCCTTGACTTGTAACCTCGTTGAGATGCAAGAACCAATGAATAATTTTATTGCTTCACTCGTTGAACCAGGATCAAAAACGGCCAAAGCTTATTACGACTCACCGGGTTGGATTGCTCATAGGCTGACAAATGTCTGGGGCTATACCGCACCTGCGGGTATGGATATAGGTGGACCCGCCTGGTTATGTGAACACCTCTGGGAGCAATACGCTTTCACTAAAGACAAGAAATTTTTAGCTGAAGTTTACCCCATCATGAAAGGCTCTGTTGACTTTTATCTTCATAATCTTTGGGAAGAACCTGAAAATAAATGGTTGGTGACGGGCCCCTCGGCTTCACCCGAGAATGGTTTTTTACTTCCAGGTAAGAAAAAGGGCGGATCGGGAATTTGCGCTGGCCCTACGATTGATATGCAGCAGTTGCGCGAACTCTTTGGCAATACGATACGCGCGGCCAAAGTTCTTGGTATCGATAAAGACTTGCAGGGCGAACTCCTTGAAAAACGTGCTCGTCTTGCCCCTAATCAGATTGCACCCGATGGTGTTCTACAGGAATGGCTCAAGCCCTATATCGAACGCGAGCCGACTCATCGTCACTGCTCACCCTTATATGGTCTTTACCCCTATTATGAGATCACGCCCGATGGAACGCCTAAAATGGCTGAAGCCGCACGTAAATTACTTGAACGTCGAGGTATGGGGCAGAGTACGGGATGGTCGAACGCGTGGAGAATCAATCTCTGGGCGCGCATGAATGATGCCCAAAAATCTTGGGACTTTGTTAAGCGCATGATTATGGATAATTGTTTTGATAATATGTTGAGCTTATTCCGCCCACTGAAAAATGGCAAGGGCAAAAAGCTCTTCCAAATCGAAGCCAATTTCGGTTTTACTTCGGGATTTGTGGAAATGCTGATGCAAAGCCAGCCCGATAGCGGCGCTATCGATGCCGAGCCAGTAATCCGTGTACTTCCGGCCCTGCCTAAAGAATGGCCAAATGGCAAAGTAACGGGCTTGTTAGCTCGCGGTGGTTTCGAAGTCGATATCGAATGGAAAGATGGCAAGCTAGTTGAATGTAAGATCAGCTCGCTGAACGGCAATCCGTGTAAAGTTCGCTACGGCTCCAAAACACAAATCGTAAAATTGAAAGCTGGAAAAGTTAAAAAACTTTCCGCATCTGATTTTTAAAAAACAAGAACAGGAAGAAGGACTCATTTTACAGAATGATGGTTCTATAATGAACAAGAGTAGCAGTAAATCTAAATATGAAAGATAAGGAAAAAAAATGAAACGACTAGCTTTTCTAAAAGCAATATGTGTTGGGGCCGTAATTTTCACGCTGACCACCAGTGCTACTGCCGCGACAAAAAAAACTGCGGATAAGCCCAATGTTATTTACATCCTATTGGATGAGTGGGGGTATTTTGAATGGTCTAAGATGGGGCATCCCATCTTAGAGACGCCGAATATCGATCGACTAGCCTCCGAAGGAATGCGCTTCAATCAGTTTCTGGCGGCTGCCAGTTTCTGTGCGCCTGCGCGCAGCACACTTATGACTGGTCAGCATACCGGACACACCACCGTCAGGGGCCCAGGTTGCCTGCGCGCGGATGATGTGACCATAGCTAATATTCTCAAAGACGTCGGCTACGCAACCGGTGGCTTCGGCAAGTGGGGGCTGGGTGAGCCCGGTACTACAGGGGTGCCGGAGAAACATGGCTTTGATACATTCTTCGGCTACTACAATCAGAAACATGCCCACACCTATTATCCAAACTACCTTATCCGCAACAGCAAGAAGGTGCCGCTGGAGGGAAACACCGGCAACGCTCTCACGGGAAAAATAAATTCGCATGATCTGATCTATGCCGACAGTATTAAGTTCATTCGCGAAAATAAAGATCGCCCCTTCTTTGCTTATCTCCCTTGGACGCCTCCCCATGGTCACTGGGGAATGCCTTTGGATGATCCTGCCTGGCAGAAATACAAGGACAAGCAGTGGGATGCTGCCAACGAGAAGGGTGAACAGGACGCGCAAATGTACGCTGCAATGGTGGAAATGGTCGATCGCCAGATAGGTGAAATCATTGCCCTGCTGAAAGAGTTAAATATTGATGATAACACGATCATTTTTGTATCTGGCGATAACGGTGGGCGTACTTATTTCGCAAACGAAAAGCATCCGCATGGTTTCCTCGCACCCAACCTGAACCCTAAAACCGGCGAGAGATTCCGGGGCGGCAAAGGCAACTTCTATGAGGGAGGTATCAGGATTCCCTTTATCGTTCGCTGGCCAGGTAAAATAAAGGCCGGTTCAGTTTCCGACCACCTGGGCTACTTCCCGGATGTTATGCCCACGATCGCAGAAATCACGGGAGCAATACCACGAAAAGACAGCGACGGTATATCCATTGTGCCGACCTTGCTCGGTGCAGAGCAGGCTGGGCGCAAGCAGGAACAGCATGAGTACCTATATTGGGAAAGTAAAAAGAGCGTTGCCCTGCGCATGAATAACTGGAAAGCGATTAAGCCTTCCAACAAGGCGCCCTTTGAGCTCTATGATTTGAGCAAGGATATCGAAGAACTCCACGATGTAGCAGCCCAATACCCTGAGATCATTGAGAAGATGAAAAAGTATGCGAAGCAGGCTCACACGCCGGTTGTATTGGGTAAGGTTCTCGATGCATCATTAGGATTCAAGGGTCATAGTAAAAACTAAAATAAGCATACCAGCATGAGATTCAAAAAAACAATAAAAAGGAGCATACAATAATGAGGTTCAAAAAAACAATATTAGCGGGACTGTTGTCATCGATGTTGATTCCGGCTGCATTTGCCGGGGATCAAGCCAGAACGGTAATCCCTGCGAAATCAGTCCTGAAGAAATTCTCAAAGCTACACGAAGAGAAGCTTGCTGAGGCAAAAGCCGGCAAGGTCGAGTGGGTGATGATTGGTGACTCGATCACTCACGCTTGGGGCAGAGATTATAAAGGGACCTTCGCGGGCAGTAAGCTGCTGAACCTTGGCTTTCCCGGAGATGGTACGCAGCATGTTCTGTGGCGCATTCAGCATGGCGCACTTGACGGAATATCGCCTAAGTTGGTGACGCTCTTGATCGGCACCAATAATTTAGGACCCGCTAAAGGATTGCACACCCCGGACAAACCGGAGGATATTTTTGCTGGGATCCAGGCCATCGTGGCCGAAGTGCGCACGCGCCTACCGGAGTCGAAGCTGATGGTTTTCTCTATCTTCCCCCGCGGTCCGCAGGCAGCGAATGAAAGGGTGATGGCGGTTAATGCCATGCTACCGCAGCTGACCGACCAGAAGCATGTGTTTCATGTGGATATTAATGCCACATTTCTCGATGATCAGGGCCAGCAGATTGAAGCGTATTATAACAAAGCTGGGGTGCACTTGCTTCCTGCTGGCTACGTAGCCTGGGCCAAGGCCCTTCAGCCTTTATTGAAGAAAGAAGATTTGAGAATTAATCCAGAAGTCCCAGCGAATCGAGTGAATAAAAAAAGGCAAAAAAAATAAACAGAACCTGAATAGGCAGCCGTAAGGAAAGTAAACTCCCTTGAAACTCGAGCCGTTTCAATAAGCGATCAAGGGCTGCTTATATACTATTTGAATTTTAAAAAAGGAAAAACTTTGGCAAGCTTGTTGAATGTAAGATCAGCTCCTTGAACGGCAATCCGTGCAAGCTGCGCTATCTTTCACAAACAAAAGAACTCACACTCAAGAGAGGCGAAACTCAAAAAATCACCCTTGCTGACTTTTAATCGTGAAAAGCCGCGGCTGATCGGAGTCGTCCTTGTTCCTAAACTAACAAAAAAAATCGAGAGTTTAATGAAAAAAATAAGCCTAATTTTAAGTATACTCGCATTCTCGCTGAGCCATCTCTACGCTCAGCCAGCTAAAAAAACGCCTTTCACTCATCCCTTTGTTAACCCAGTTGATCAGGCTGGTATTCCCCGCGTACTTATTATCGGCGATTCCATTTCCATTGGCTATACACCCCGGGTACGAGGTCTACTCGATGGCAAAGCCAATGTCCATCGGCCGACGACAAATTGTCGCTGGTCAGCCTTTGGTGATCAAGAAATAGAAAAATGGCTCGGTGATTCAAAATGGGACCTGGTCCATTTCAATTTTGGCTTGTGGGATTGGTATGGCTGGGCGCAGAAGGTCAAATCGACTCCTGAGTCTTATGCCGCTAGCCTCGATAGTATTATTGGTAAAATAAAAAAGAAGTCAAAGGCTAAGTTAGTATTTGCCATGACCACTCCACCCTGTATCGGACCCGAGGGTAAGGTAAAATTTGTTGTTAGCGAAGAACGTGCCAAGTCCTTCAATGATGCTGCACGAGCAGTGATGAAGAAACACGGAGTGCAAATCAATGATCTTTACCAAGTGATTGCTAAAGAGCGTGCAAAATATCAACGCGGCGAAAACAATGTTCATTATACTGATGAAGGTCGTGACCTGCTCGCTGCGCAAGTCGTAAAAGTCATTAATCAGAATTTTACAAATAAATAAGCAAGTGAGGGACATGTGAAAATTAGAAAATCATTTATTAGTATCGCTCTAAGTCTTCTTAGCCTTAATAACTTTGCCGCTGAGACTAAAAAAATACTTAAGGGGACAAAGCCCAATATCATCATGGTTTTGACTGATGATCAAGGCATGGGCGATCTCTCTTGCATGGGCAATCCTATTCTCAAGACTCCGCACATCGATAAAATGTATAAGCAATCGACGCGCTTTACCGACTTTCAAGTGAGCTCAACTTGTACGCCTACTCGTGCGGCTATTATGAGTGGACGCCCCCCCTTTGAAGTGGGTATAAGTCATACTTTAATGCAACGGGATCGTTTGGCTCCCAAAGTCATTACTTTTCCTCAGGCTTTACAAAAAGCCGGCTACAAAACAGGCCTCTTTGGCAAATGGCATTTGGGGGATGGAGAAAATTATCGCCCCCAAAATCGTGGTTTCGACGAAGTTCTCATGCACGGTGCGGGTGGTATTGGTCAATACAGCTTTGGCGATTTCAAGCCTAATGCGACAAACAAATACTTTGATAATGTTCTCCTACATAACGACACTATTGTCCAAACCAAAGGCTTCTGCACCGATTTATTTTTCAGTAGCGCACTCAGTTGGATCAAGAAACAACACGTGGCCAAACAACGTTTCTTCGCCTACATCTCTTTAAACGCTCCTCACGGGCCGCTGATTGCGCCCGAAAAATATAAAAAACGCTTTGTGGATGAAGGTTATAATCAACCCACTGCGGCACGCTACGGCATGATTGAAAATATCGACGATAATTTTGGTCTCATGATGAATAAATTGACGGAGTGGGGCGCGCTAGAAAACACCTTAGTCATCTTCATGACTGATAATGGTATGGCAATGAAATCAATTGGAAAAAAAGGAGTCAAAGGGAAATTCAATGCTTGGAACGCTGGTATGAAGGGGCACAAAGATAGTGCTTGGGAAGGCGGATCGCGCGTCCCTTGCTTTTGGTACTGGAAAGGTGTATTAGGGGATGGGGTAGATATTTCTGCCTTAAGCGCACACATAGATTTATACCGCACCTTTTGTGAGATTGCCGGAGCGAAAGTTCCTAAGAGTTCTTTGCCCCCTAGTGGTCGTTCACTTATCCCTTTACTTGAAAACTCAGATGCTGAATGGGCCGATAGAACCTTATTCTTTCATCGCGGTCGCTGGGGCGGTGGCGGACGTGGAAAAAAAACGCGTGAACTCGCAAAATACTATGGTATGGCGGTGCGTAATTCACGCTGGCGCCTAGTGAATGATATGAATAGTAAAGAAAGCTGGCTCTGTGATATTTCTCAAGATCGAGGAGAAACGAAAAACCTCATTAAGCAATATCCTGAAGTTGCTGAAAAAATGAAAGCTCAATTTGATCAATGGTGGGACAGGACAGAAAGTCTATTAATCAACGAAGGACTGCCTAGGCTGCAAGCTGAGCAACATCACCTTCATATCCTTTACAATAAACAGCTCAAAGAAAAGGGAATCCCTGAATGGGCTCCCGATAAACTTTAAATATAACTCCTAATTTAAGAGCCCTTTTTTATGAATATTTCTCGATTACTCATCCTTTCAGTCTTCGTGCTGAATTCCTTTTTTGCCTTGAACGCAAAAAGTAAAAAAAATCCTTGGCAAGACTATCAGCGCATCAACTTTAAAGTCGATAGCCGTGATGCCTTTTTGATCAAGCCAAAAAATGAAGCGGAAGGTAAACCTTGGGTATGGCGCGCTCGCTTTCCAGATTATCACCCCGAAGTCGACTTACTTTTACTCGAGCGTGGTTTTCATATAGCTTATATCAATACCAATGACATGTTGGGAAGTCCCAAGGCCCTTACCCATTGGGATGCTTTCTATAAGCACATGACTGACGAAAAGGGCTTGGCCAAAAAAGTGACTCTCGAAGCGGTTAGTCGTGGTGGTCTCTTTGCCTACCGCTGGGCATCACAAAACCCCAAAAAAGTTAATTGTATTTACGCCGAAGTCCCCGTCTGTGATTTCAAAAGCTGGCCGGGAGGTAAAGCTAATGGTGTGGGTAATAAAAAAGCTTGGCAAAATGTATTAAAGCAATACCAGCTAAGTGAACAAGAAGCCATGGACTACAAGAAGAATCCCATCGATATCCTTGGCCCAATTGCCAAAGAAAACATTCCCCTTTTACACCTCATCAGCCTCAATGACCGCGTTGTTCCCGCCGATGAAAACACTTTGCTACTCGCCGAACGCTACCGTAAATTAGGGGGATCAATCGAACTGATTGAAGTCCAAAAGGCACCTCGTGCCAAAGGCCACCACTTCGATCACCCAGATCCTCAGCGCGTTGCAGATTTTATTCAAAAACATTCTTCTAGCTCTGTAAAACTCTCAAGCATCATCCCCGTCCCATCAAAACTCAAAAAGTTCATGCCAAAGCGTCATAATCAAAAACTGGAAGAAGCAAAAAAGCGTCAAATTGATTTTGTGATGATCGGCGACTCGATTACCCACAACTGGGAATCCGAGAAAAATTATGCCCCGACTTTTAAAGATACTAATATGCTCAATCTGGGCTTCGCTGGAGACCGCACCCAGAATGTACTTTGGCGTATCCAGCATGGGGCACTCGAAGGCATCTCACCTAAGCTAGTCACCTTGATGATCGGGACTAATCATTTGCACAATCCAAAGAAAGACTATTCACCAGACAGTTCAGAAGATGTATTTACGGGCATTCAGGCCGTGGTCAAAGAAATCCGTACGCGCCTACCGAAGGCTAAACTGGTGGTCTTCTCGGTATTTCCTAGAAAATCACCCGAAAATGATCGAGTCCAAGCCCTCAATCAATTGATCCCCAAAGTCGCTGATAATAAGATGGTTTTTCATGTAGATATCAATGATATTTTTCTTGATAAGAAGGGAGGAATCAATAGGGCGCTTTACTCAAGAGATGGCTTGCATTTAAGCTCAAATGGATACGAAGCTTGGGCAAAAGCCTTAAAGTCAATTATAGAAGAGTACAGTAGCAAAAATTAAATAAAATCCCTTGGGATCGCCAAGCACTAGCTTGGCCTTGACTTTCCCGGGACAGCGGGCTTCGCCCGCCTCAAACAGCGATAAGGGCTTCGCCCAGCTCAAATAGCGATACAGGACTTCGCCCAACTCAAGCCACCTGGGATCGCCAAGCACCAGCTTGGCCTTAATTTCTCGGGAAAGCGGGCTTCGCCCAGCTCAAACAGTGATACAGGGCTTCGCCCACGAGGGAGCTCTGCCCCTCGAGCACCCCGCAAGGAAATGCCTTTCCTTGACCAGGCGATAAAGGGCTTCGCCCAACTCAAACAGTGATATAGGGCTTCGCCCACGAGGGAGCTCTGCCCCTCGAGCACCCCGCAAAGACTTGCCAGCCTTTGATCCGGCTATAGGGCTTCGCCCTGTTCAAACAGCGATAAGGGGCTTCGCCCACGAGGGAGCGCTGCCCCTCGAGCACCCCGCAAGGAAATGCCTTTCCTTGACCAGGCGATAAAGGGCTTCGCCCAGTTCAAACAGCGATATAGGGCTTCGCCCGGCTCAAACAGTGATATAGGGCTTCGCCCACGAGGGAGCGCTGGCCCTAATGGTATGGAACTTAAGGGGTGTTGACAGATAATTGAGCTCGAAGAGCTTAGGAACGTAGCCATGGACGTAAGTCGTGGTGTTTGAATAACAGCATCGTGCGTGCCGAAGCTACGCTGCAGAGCGTTTCCTTCATACCTTCGGCATGAATATCATTTTTTTAACAATACCCACCGGATAAATCCGGTGGCTACCATACTACATACCTTCGGCATGTGCTTAAGTTCCCTAGCATGGATGAGTCCGCGATACCAAACTAAGGGAAGTAGTAGTTTACTCTTTTTTAAATGTAACTAAGCCTTAGCTCTTTTTCTTCTTCTTTGGTTTTTTGATTTTCGGCATCATTGCCTTGGTGTCTTTGCGCCAATTCAGCATCTTTTTGTGAAGTTGACTAGCAATTTCGGGGAACTTAGAGGATAAATCCTGAGTCTCGCCGATATCATCTTTTAGATTGAAGAGTTCAATTTTTCCATCAGCGAAACGTTCAACGAGTTTGTAGTCACCCATTCTAATAGCCGCAGAAGCTCCCATGCCATTAACGGTATGATCATGTGGAAAATGAAAGTGAAGTTCTTCACGAGAGAGTGAGTTTGATTCTCCTTTGAGAAGGCTTGTTAGGCTGAGACCATCAATGTGTTGCTCGGGCTTGAGAGGGAGTCCCGCCATAGCGAGCATGGTGGGATAAAAATCGGTACTGATTACTGGAGTGGAATTTTCTGTATTAGCCTCTGTTACACCAGGCCATTTGATGATCAAAGGTTCGCGAATTCCGCCTTCATAGACCCAAGCTTTACCACCGCGAAGGGGATAACTGGAAGTGACACCGCCTTTTTTTGATTTGTTGGTGGAAAGTCCACCATTATCAGAAGTGAAGATTACTACGGTATTTTTATCGAGACCGGAGGACTTTAAGAAATCCATGAGACGACCGATATTTTCATCCATGCTTTCCACCATGGCCGCATATTCCGAGTTATCCTGCTTGGTACGAGTGTAAGTCTTATAATCATTAATTGCGGGTGCA
The DNA here is from genome assembly GCF_028728065.1 of Lentisphaera profundi. Classification (GTDB taxonomy): domain Bacteria; phylum Verrucomicrobiota; class Lentisphaeria; order Lentisphaerales; family Lentisphaeraceae; genus Lentisphaera; species Lentisphaera profundi. The sequence continues at coordinate 1,133,597 of NZ_CP117812.1, forward strand.
GTTTCTTCTGTACCTAGTTTGGTTTTATATTTCTTTATCTTATCTTTTTTTCCCGTTACCGGAGTGTGAACCGTGTAGTAGCAAAGATTGAGGTAGAAGGGCTTGCTCTTACTACTTTGCATGAAATCAATTGCTTTAGAAGTCAAAGCATCAGTGAGGTAATCGCCTTCCTTACCATCTTCCATGTTGGGGACATCATTTTTTGCGTACTTCGCAGCTTTTGCCTTGTAAGGGTAGAAAAATGAAGCGGGTTGTCCTGCGGAATGACCAGCAATATTAATATCAAAGCCATGTTCTTGCGGAAGGTGCTTGCTGCCTTTTTCTTTATAGAGTCGTAGATGCCATTTACCAATGTGGGCTGTTTTGTAGCCACCTTCTTTGAGGGCTTCAGCTAAAGTCGTTTCTTCGTAAGGAAGATTATGAGTCGGTGTGGCACGAGTGAAGTTGATTCGCGAAGGATATTTACCGGTTTGGATGCTCGCACGGGTAGGGGAGCAAACGGGACTTGCGGCATAAGCATCGTTAAATTTCATGCCTTCTTTTGCCAATTGATTGATATTTGGGGTTTCGTGAAAGTCACTGCCATAACACTCTAAGTCTTGACGGCCGAGATCATCAACGAGAATGAAGAGGAAATTGGGTTTGTCAGCGGTGAAAATATTGAGACTGAAAAAGAGGATGAAAATTGAGAAGAAGTATTTCATTAAAAACCTTAAATTGTTTATGGGGGTGATTAGGGTTTTGATTTATGTTTAGACTATACAGTGCGGTCTTTATCTACCAGCATCCCACATGGTTCCGATAGTTGTACTTGGGGACAAACCAAGCAATGTTTGTGTAGGAATCATGGCTTGGGCACTTCCGTCAACCATTGAATAATTATACTTATTTTTATGAGCAATCGGCAAGGCAGGGTTTGGGGTGTAATAATAACCTACCTGTTGATTGCCAACATAATTTCCATAATGAGCCCCCATGCGGTTTGCACTCCAAAAAAACTCTGTGAGTAGAATTGTTTGAGATGGATTACTTATTTCAGTAATATTTCGCGGTACGAGATTAGAAAAACTAGACGCAGTTATTCCAAGAGCTGTAGCATGTCCTGGTATATATGTTGTCATAGCATAAGATTTTTTAGGCCAGCTAGCATTATTACGTTTAATAGTATCCCCGGGACAAACATAAAGTTGATTGTCCGTATTGGCGTTCAAACTTTGTTTCATTTCAGTAGGAGTTAAACTAGCACGACCATCATAACCGGAAATGAGGTCATCCCACGTAACAATATCGCTATTACCATTTTTATAAGTATGTGGGTACTTACCATCATTATCATCAGTGTAATTATATAAAGCAAAATTCAATTGTTTTAATTGACTAAGGCAAACGGCTTGTTTAGCCTTAGCTCGAGCTTTACTTAAAGATGGTAGCAGTAGGCTGGCTAAAATGCCAATAATGGCCACGACAACTAAAAGTTCAATGAGGGTGAAATTTTTCTTTAATGTCAATTTTTTAAGATGTTCAGTCATCAATATCTCCTAGGATTAGCTTGGGTGATTTTCGCCTTTGAGGCGATTCTTTATAAAGCTAAACAAGATAATATAAGGGTCGCATCTAGTGAACACTAAAAAAGTGGAGTTTTTTATTCTGAAATCACAGGGGCTTACTGCTTTAATAAAATATGTAGTTCCTTTGCCCAAGTCTCATGGCCTTTTGAACTCAAATGCAAGCCATCGCGTGAGTAGAGCGCTTTATTGATTTTAGTATCATCAGCAAGGAAAATATGATTGATGTCTCTATGAGAAACCATCTGATTATCAACGATTTTTGGGATTAACTGATTGAGAGATTTGACCCGTTCGTATTCAGGTGCTCGGCGTGGGAAAATAGAAAAAACAATAATTTTTGCTTTGGGTAAACGCGTGCGAATTTCTTTGACGATTTCTTGAATACCGGTGAAAATATCTTCTGAAGAATCAGGTGTGTAGTCTTTTTTTGGATTGTGTAAATGATTGGTGCCGATCATTAGGGTGACGAGCTTGGGCTCAATGTTATCCAAGGCACCATGTTGAATGCGCCACAAAACATTTTGAGTGCGATCACCTGCGAAGCCCAAGTTAAGCATATTAGTCCCTTTAAAGATTTGTGCGTAGTTTTTTTCTGATTCCCAATTATGGGTAATCGAGTCACCAATCATCACAAAATCAATCTGACGCTCTTTTGCTTCCGCTAGTTTTTGATTATGGCGCTTTGGCATGAACTTTTTTAGTCGCGATGGGACGGGAGTGATTGTTGATAGCTGAGTTGTCACTTGTAAAGAACTATGTTTTTCGATAAAGTCGGCGACACGCTTGGGATCGGGGTGATCAAAATGATGACCCTTGGCACGTGGGCCTATTTTAACTTCTATGATTTCAATGCTACCCCCGAGTTGACGATAACGTTTGGCTAAAACAAAGGTGTTTTCTTTAGCTGGAACCACTTGATCATTGAGGCTGATGAGATGCAAAAGGGGAATGTCTTCTTTTGCGATGGGCGCAAGTACGTCGATGGGGTTTTGCTTGTAGTCTAAAGCTTGTTGTTCGTTTAATTGATATTGCTTCAATACATTTTGCCAAGCTTTTTTATTACCCACTCCATTAGCTTTGCCTCCTGGCCAGCTTTTAAAATCACAGACGGGGACTTCGGCGTAAATACAATTAACTTTTTCAGGGTTTTGTGAGGCCCAGCGATAGGCAAAGAGACCACCACGACTCACCGCTTCGAGAGTCACTTTTTCAGCAAAGCCTTTTTCTTCAGTCATATGCTTATAAAAAGCGTCCCAGTGTTTGAGAGCTTTGGGGCTGCCAAGCATGTCGTCAGTATTGATGTAGGCGATATGGAAGCCCTTTTCTAATAAAATCAGATCAACTTCTGGGTGGTAAGTTGGAAAGCGTGCACGCCAAATCCAGGGCTGGCCTTTAGCAGTTTCTTTGGGCTTGATGATAAAAGCATCTCGTCCATCAACTTTAAAATCGATGCGCTGAAAGTTTTTCCAAACATTCTTTTTACTCTTTGCTTCCATCGTAAGAAAAGGAGTCAGGAACAGAAGTGCAAGAATGAATAACCGAGAAGAGCTTATTCTTTTTATAGTCATTGAATGAGGCCTTATTAAAATTGATCGGGAGCCCACTCAGGGATCCCTTTTTCTTTGAGCTGCTTATTGTAAAGGATATGAAGATGGTGTTGTTCAGCTTGGAGCCGAGGAAGGCCTTCGTTGATTAAGAGCTCTTCGGTTGTATCCCACCATTTATTAAATTGAGCTTTCATTTTTTCAGCGACTTCAGGATATTGTTTAATGAGGTTCTTAGTTTCTCCTCGGTCTTGCGAAATATCACAGAGCCAAGCTTCTTCTTCATTCATATCATAAACTAATCGCCAGCGTGAATTACGAACCGCCATGCCATAATATTTGGCCAATTCACGAGTTTTTTTGCCTCTGCCTCCGCCACATCATCGTAATTGACGTTTTGTAGATTATTGCGATTGGCTTTGGATTGAAAATAATTGTAAACCGTGTTGCGGATAATGACGCAGAGCCAGGTTCTAAAACGGCATTTTTCACGTTCGTACTTAAATTGAGAAAGCGATTTCCAGACTTTGACCAAAACATCTTGGATTAGGTCTTCACAGGTCGTTGTATTGACTCCGAGGCCACGAATCACCATGTAGATATAACCTTCATATGACTGAACGAATTCATCCCAATATTCGTCACCTTCAGAAAGCTGAAGTTTTTGCAAGAGGGTGTGGCGTGTGTTATTACTTTCTTTCATGCGAGCATTTTTGTTTAAAGAGTTCATTCTACTTTTGAAACCTAGCCTTTTTAGCCATGAATTTCCAGTTTTGTGACAAGTTGTACTCATAATTGGGGGAGAATAATTAAATTTCGTCTTTAGATGAATGCGCCAGTTGTAGCGTCCAGTGGGCAGGCCGTTGCGACGGGGGGTGTAAATCGAGGAGGAGATATGTGCATCGGTGAAGATCATGTCTTCGCTGACCAGCTTGTCCAGGTGCGAGGTCAGAATCTTGCCTCACTTGGGGTTCAGGTACTGCACTTCACCATAGCCCATATCGTCCGCGAAAATAAAAACGATATTAGGTCGTTTCGTATCAGCGGCATGAACAACCGCTGCCATCACCATCGTTGCCATTGCTATAATTAAATATTTATTCTTTCTTCTGCGCCTTTATTCATGTTTTTTCTTTCTTCATCCTTTGCTTTTTTCTTTTTTGCATCTTTTGCTCTATTTTCTTCCGATTTCTTCTCTGGTTTTAATCTATAGCTTTTTTCTTCATTGCCGGGAAACTCGCAGACTTGCTCGGCCTGGTCACGAACATATTTGACTTTGAAAGTGCTGCCCCGAACTTTGCGTAGAGCCTTTGTGTTTGTCAACTTGGTGTCGTTGATAACGAGGATGAGATCGTTTTCTTTAAGGCCAGCGGATGCCGCGGGAGAATCGGGGGATATACTGATAATATGTAAACCACCATCTTCTTTATTAACGCCGAAAGCAGAATAAGCTTCACCTTGGAGATCTATAACCACCGCGCCCTGCCAGTAGAACTTATGAGCCTTTCTAGCCTTTTTGCCCTCGCTTGCCATTTTTTTGCCCTCTGGGATTTGTGGTGTTCGGGCTATGGCTTTGAGTTTGGGCCGTTGGACGCCGAATTGATCCATCGGAAAGTTCTTGAATCCAGTTTTGAGGACGGGAGAGGTCCCTTTTACGCGGAAGTCGCCATTGGCAGGATCGATAAACTGGGGGTCTCCAAAGGCTGAATTGGTATCGGCCCCCTCGTGTTGAAATCTCTTCATGTCGGCTTCATTGGTGAAGAAGTTTTTATCGACTTTCGGCGTCATTGTGGTGCGAACGGCGCCATAGCGTCTCATCCAGATGTTATTTTTAACTACATCACCAGCATTTTTGTACCAGACGTGTGCGTGAAGTGTATTGAGGTTAGCGATATTGTTCCATACATGGCGACGGAAGCCCTCACGGAGTTTGAGGCCGTTGAGGAGCATAAGGTTGTTGTAAATGTCGTAGTTTGTTGAACCGTCATCGAGGTCGATATCCCAGCCGTGATCGCAGCGCCAGCGACTATTGCGGATGACTGTAGTTTTGACTGCGTCAAGAAACGGCAGCTTCGGATCCTCATCAATCGCCTGCTGTGATGCTGCATAATCCTTGAGCCAAAAACGGTCTCGTCCCCACGAGTTGAACGATCCATGGTCATGGGTCTCCAGCACCGTATCAAAGACATCACACCCTTCGATCAGATGGCCGCCCCACGTTCCTTCGCTCACGTTAATCCCAGATCGTGCGCAATCGTAAATTGAAACATGGCGAACCGTAATTCCCTGCGCCATGGAGATCTGTACACCGGCCGGTTGCTTTTCCACCCGGCCAATCCCATGAATCAGACAATCCTCCACAGTGGAATCGGCCGGATAGTTGTCGGTCTTCGGGCCCGGGGTACGGTCAATTTTGGCAAGGTCATGTTTTTCAAAGTACTCAAACAGAGGATTTCGCACGGCCTGGGGGTCGCCCACAAAACAGACTCCGCTGGCACCCGCATCGTGGATGTGGCAGCCGGCGATCCGAAATCGACGGTTGTAGTTGTTGACAAAAACCGCGTTCCCGCCGACTTGATCAAACTCACAGTTAAGAACAGATACATCCTCCGTTCCCATCAGCAGAAAGGCACCGCCGCGATAAATCGCCCAGTCTGAGCGCAGCAAGGGTTCTCTGCAATCCATAAAAGTCCGAGCCGCATGGCGAACCGTGAAGCCCTGCAGAGTGATGAATTTCACGGGGGCATCCTGGCTTCCCTTAAATTCGACCAGATGCCTAAGGCGCACCACCTCCACCTTTACGGTAGACAAATCCACACCAGATTCCGGCATGTAGTAGAGCGTGGACTCTTTGCCGTCGTGGAACCACTCGCCGGGTGCATCCAGCTCCTCGAAGATATTCTCGACCATGCGATAATCCTTGTGCATCCCCATCTGGCGGTTGTTCTGCCAGCCGCCTTCATAGGTCACTTCGCCCTTGTCATCCTTGCCGGTGATGCGGTAGTGATATCCCCCCCACCTTTTTGAGTGCATGGCATGGATGTACCCCCCGGTCGGATCGGCCCATAGAGCGGCCCGTTCTTTAGAAAAGGCATCGGCGGCATACCCCTGATAGGCATGCGTTTTCTTGTTGGGATCATAGTTCGGATAGCGCGCCATCCGCTGTGCCTTACCATTGATAAAGAGCTGATCGATCTCCAAGCCTTCCGGAGTCTTTGCCCGGAAGACCCCATTCTTATAAGAGATCCATTTCAGGTCTAGTTTAGAGCCGCCGGACAGCACTGCACCGCCCTCGTTGTCCGCTTTGTAAATCACAGGGTTCTTTTCTGAACCGGAGTCCTCTGATGTGAAGACCAGAGTTTCGGGGAGGTAATAAATACCATCTGCCACATGCACCGTGACTGCGCTCTTTCCGGTTTCCGGGCGAGCCAGATCACGAGCGCGTGCCAAGGAGGCCACCGGTTTGTCTCGACTCCCCGGGTTCGCATCGTTGCCCGCCGGGCTCACATAGAGGTCAGTCCCAGCCATCGCAAAATTTACCGACATTGAATAGACTGCTATCAAAAGCTTCCAAGCCTTGGGTATTCTGTTTTTTTTCATATTCTAAATCCTTCTGTGTTGTTCGGGGTTTGCCTGATTAATGTCATTCATCGTTTCCAGAGAACAACTTTAGATACGTCGTTGCTCGCTTTAGGGCCATCGGTGCTGCGGCCACGTTCGATGTCGGCGGTCAACTGCTCGAGCAGCTGCTCCACAACCTCGGGCTTTGATTTGTAGAGGTTATTGGTCTCACCAGGGTCCGCCTCCAGGTCGTAAAGTTGCGCCTTTGGTGAATCGGCTCCCACGTCCTTCTCTTTGGGTGCGGTCCAGCCACCGGATCCCTTCGCCAGCAGTAGCTTCCATTTGCCCATGCGATAAGAAAAATGTCCACTGATGGAATGGTGAATCACCCCCTTGCGCGTCGAAACAATCGGCTTGTCTTTTAGAGCCGGAAGAAAGCTGACACTGTCCTCGGCCGCATTGCTGGGCAGTTGTGCTTCGACGATCTCGGCGCAGGTAGCCATGAAGTCGGTCAAGCAGACCGTCTGATCACTTTGGCTTCCTGCTTCTACCACTTTCGGCCAGCGCACGATGAACGGCATCCGATGGCCGCCCTCCCACAGGTCAGACTTAGAGCCGCGGAATTGCGCACTGGGAAAATGCCCTTTCGCTTCCATCTCGGGGATTTTGGCCGCTTTCGAGCAGCCATTATCCGAACTGACAATTACTAGAGTGTTGTCGCGCAGGCCGGCGCTGTCAATCGCGTCGATAATGACACCGATCACGTGGTCAGTCTGCATTTGGAAGTCAGCATATTTACTGATGCCACTCTTGCCTATCCACTCGGCGGTCGGCCGGATAGGTGTGTGCGGCGAAGTCAGCGATGCGTAGAGGAAGAACGGTGTATCGGGTTTGCTGGCCTTGATATAGGCCGCCGACTGCTTGCCGATATGCGGCAGTACTTGGTCGATCTTGAAGGATTTGGTCGTGGAGCTCTTGCCGTCCTGAGGAGGCAAATCTCCAATGAAGTGATCGTTCTCAATATAGAGGCAGGGCGCCATGTCGAGGGAGGCGGAAATCCCCCAGAAATAATCGAAACCGACTGCGGTTGGACCGTCAGTGATTCTACCATCCCAGACGACGTTGAGCTTCTTGGGCACACGTGTCTTCGGCAGGACGCCATTGGTCGTGGGTAAGGTCATGCCCAGGTGCCACTTGCCAATGCAGGCTGTGGTGTAACCCTGCTGCTTGAGAAGGCTCGCCACCGTCAGCCGTTTTGCGTCGATGAGAGCCGGACTAAAGCCGAAGATCACCCCTTTCTGCAGATGCGTGCGCCAGTTGTAGCGTCCGGTTAGCAGGCCGTAGCGACTGGGGGTACAAACTGAGGATGACGTATGTGCATCGGTGAAGATCATGCCTTCGCTGGCCAGCTTGTCCAAGTGCGGGGTCGGAATCTTGCCTCGCTTGGGATTCAGGCATTGCACGTCACCATAGCCCATATCGTCCGCGAAAATAAAAACGATATTAGGTCGTTTCGTGTCAGTGGCATGAACAATCGCTGCCGCCACCATCGTTGCCATTGCTATAATTAAATATTTATTCATTCTGCTGTGCCTTTATTCATGTTTTTTCTTTCTTCAGCCTTTGCTTTTTTCCTTTTTGCATCCTTTGCTCTTTTCTCTTCCGATGGCATGTACGCTTTCGTTTCTGCACGCCATTCGCACATCATCTTTGCCATCATGGCGGTTCGTTCAGGTTCTTGAGCTGACAGTTCGTTCTGTTCGCCCAGATCCTGAGCAAGGTTATACAGCTCCAGTTTGCCGGTATAGAACTCCTCTACCAGTTTGTAATCGCCCATGCGTATTGCAGCGGACGGGCCCTTGCTGCTGACGTGGTGGTCTTGAGGAAAGTGAAAATACAGGGCTTCACGCTTAAGGCCTTTTGCTTTGCCCTTCAGAAGCGGAACGAGGCTCAGGCCGTCGAGATGCTGACTGGGTTGCAACGGCAGTCCTGCCATCTCAAGTATCGTGGGATAGAAATCTGTACTTACAACCGGAATGAAGCAGGTTGATCCCGGGTTTGGATTACCTGGCCATTTGATTATCATTGGTACCCGTATGCCACCCTCGTGTAACCAGGCTTTGCCGGCGCGCAGAGGGAAACTGCAGGCGGGGCCGCCCTTCGTGGACGAAATGGTCGAAAGCCCGCCATTATCCGACGAGAATATTACGATGGTGTTCTTTTCCAGTCCGCTCTCCTTGAGGTAGTCGAGTATACGCCCGACGTTTTCATCCATACTCTCCACCATGGCGGCGTAGATCGGACTGTCCTGAGCTTTGCGGCTGTAACGTTTTCCCTCTTTAACGGACCCACTGGGAGATGTGATTCCAAGTTCGGTAAGCTTCTTCTCGTACTTGGCGATCTTTTCCTCCTTGCCCTGAACTGGAGTATGCACAGTAAAATACCACAGGTTGAGAAAGAAGGGCTTGTCCTTCGTTTCCTTCATAAAGGCGATAGCCTTATCTGTAAGTTTATCGGTTAGATAATCGCCTTCCTTGCCATTTTCAAAGCCGGGAACAGCGTTGTCCTGTCCTGGTTCACGTCCCTTGCGCTTATAAGGAAAAAAGAAAGTTCCAGGGGCACCCGAGCGAGTGCCGCCAACATTGACGTCGAAGCCATGGTCTTCTGGGAAGCTTGATTCTCCCTCAGACTTGCTCTTGACCATCAAGTGCCATTTGCCCATGTGGGCGGTGTGGTACCCGGCGTCTTTCAAGGCTTCGGCTATGGTAATTTCACTCTGCGGGAGATTTTCAATGGGACTTGCACGCCAGAAGTTTATCCGGGAAGGATACTTGCCGGTGAGTATGCTGGCTCTGGTGGGGGAGCATACCGCACTGGCTGCGTATGCGTCGGTAAAGCGCATGCCCTGCATCGCAAGACGGTCCACGTTCGGTGTTTCGTGGAATTTCGCGCCATAGCATCCTATATCCGCCCAACCCAGGTCGTCGATCAGGATAAAGAGGACGTTGGGTTTCGACTGACTTACAATGGGTGATTTCGGGACTTTTTCAGATCCTTGTACTATATAAGTTGAAAGTAAAGTGCTTAAAAATAAAATTATTTTTATCATGTTTTTTCCTATATAATGTTTAATTTGATTCTTTACTCTAAGTTGCTTATATGCTGAGGTCGGCCCAATAGAATTCTTGTTTTGGCTCACGTTTATGCCTGATATTTCGTTAGAAATCGCAAAGGAATTAGTGACAGAACTTCAATAGGCTGATTCACCAACAGCTGCCTCAAAATATTCCACCCAATTATTGTTTGCTTTTGGAGCCCATAGATCTGGAGGTAAATACATTTTGATAACAGATCCGTCAGATAAACAAAGGTTTAGAGACCCCGTATTTCTGTGGATTTTTGAGCTTCCAATATTTATGGAATCTGTTGGCGTTGATATATAATCCATCATAAAGGGCTTTCTTGATGAGTTAGTGAAGGCTTTACCACCACCACCAGCAATATGCATATCCAGATTGTCAGGTTTAACTGGTCGACGCCAGTTTTTCTCCATAAAGCCAGAATAACTTCTGCCATTATGAATACCAATAGTTACTATTTGGCTGCTGGGATCATAATCAGTGGCAGGGCATCGATAGAGTTCTACTTTAGTTGTTGTGTTTTCGATACCAAAATAAGGCTCGAAAAAATCATATTCACCTCCATGAAAATCATACCACACACCAGAACTTAAATCTCGATAGTTGTTAGCGTCTATCCATGTGACACCTCGGTTACTTGAAAAGACTTCACCCTGATTGTCGTCGGCATAGAGCATTTGTCCCATATACATTTGTTTGAGATTATTTTTACAAACTGCCTCGCGAGCTTTCGCACGTGCTTTAGATAAATTTGGTAAGAGGAGTGATGCTAAAATACCAATAATAGCTACTACCACGAGAAGTTCTATTAATGTGAACTTATAAAATTTGTATTTCAAATCCGTTTTATCGGGCTTTGAATCGAAGCGTAAATAATGAAAATTGATCATGTGCTTATCCCTTGTTTAATTTGCGCGAGGACTCCTCCGAGCGCATCGTAATTATTGAACTACGGGGGGTAGTTCATAGGCCTTCACAAATAGTAAACAGAGTAATATATGAGTCGTGTCTAGTAAAATGAACAAAAGTTTATTTTTTTTATGTATGACAGGCATTTCCTAATTCTAAATGAATTGCAGATGATTTTTATCTGCCTCCTGTGGCAGCCGCTCTCCGTGCGGCAGCAACTCCCCGTTTTCGATGAATTGTAGGGACTCCGTCCCCATCCCTGCAAGGTGTGCCCACCTTGAGAGGCGGTAAAAGTACTGATTGCATTGGGAATGCTAGACTTGTCTCTATGCAGAAGGGCTTTGATAGGTAGTAGCTTTCCCTACACCAAACTTTAGAATAAGACCTTCCTTCACTAAGAAATTAAGGTCTTTTTTAATTGTGGGCAGAGATGCACTCTCGATTTCTCGAGCAAGATCCCCTGAGCGCATTTTACCTTTTAGATTGAGTAAGTCGATGATCCTTTTTTGTCGGGCATTGAGATAAGTGTCATTGCGTACAATACGCTCCAACTTGTTTTCCAGTTTTGCTGACAACTGGATCATACAATCAAGAAAAAAATCAATCCAGCTTCCTATCTGTTCAGCATTAGTAGAACGATTGCGCTGACATTCCATCAAAATTTGATAGTACTCTTTTTTTCTTTCTTCAATGACATGTTCAAATGACACATACTGAACAAAATAATATTCTGAACGCACTAAAAGCAAGGTTGTCAAAAGACGTGATAGCCGGCCATTACCATCATGAAAGGGGTGAATTGATAAAAACTCATAAACAAAAGTAGCTATGACAATAAGCGGATTCATTTCTGTATTAGTCAATTTTTCATTACACCACTCTATAAGCTCATCCATTTCTTTATCCACTAGATGAGGTTCGGTGGTATTGAATATTATTTTTTGAGTTCCATCTGGGTAGTTCGCAACTACCCGATTTGATATATTCTTATACTGGCCACGTTGTCGTGTGTCTTTCTCTGAGTATTTGAGTAGAAGGCCGTGCAGTTGAAATATATAACGCTGTGACAAGTCTAAGTCTTCTGCATTATCCAGCAAGACCTCAAGCGCATCCCAGTACCCGATGACTTCTTGTTCGTCACGAGTATCGAGTTGTCTCTGCTCAAGATTATCTAGAAGATTTATAACTTCTTGGTCTGATAGTTGACTTCCCTCAATACGTGTAGATGAGCCAATACTCTGAATTGTCGCTATATGCCTAAGCTCCTGAAGGAATTGGTCCTCTTTAATCTTTAAAGCTTCCCATTTACCCCTAAACTTCTCTATAATTCCTATCTTCGCAATGATCCCTTGAGAAAGCTTAGGACTAAAAACTAATTTATCTGAAATATTCATATTTTATCCGTATTTGATACGTTAATGTATAAGGGATCTATATTTTATCCGTATTTGATACGATAATTTCTTTTTTAGCTTTTACAAGAAAACTGAGAAGGCTAGATCGCTTTATCCGCCCTCGGTGGCAGCCGTGCCCGTGCGGCAATACCTCCCCGCCGGAGTGAGGCGTAATAATCTACATTGTTTTATTCTGTGTAGTAGGGACTCCGTCCCCATCCCTGCAAGGTGTACCCACCTTGAGAGGCAATAACAAATATTTATTACACCACTCTTTCCTTTTATCCGCCTGCGGTGGCAGCCGTGCCCGTGTGGCAACACCTCCCCGCCGGAGTGAGGCGTAATAATCTTTATTCTCGATGAATTGTAGAAAGTGGAAAATTCTGTAGTCTTTTGCTAGAGACGGCATTAATCTTTTTATCCGCCTCCGGTGGCAGCCGGGCCCCATCCCTGCAAGGTGTGCCCACCTTGAGAGGCGGTAAAAATCTAAGTACTTATTGATCCGCGACAATTCTCTGTGTTTTCAGCCAATTTGTCACTTCCGCAAACCAGTCGCAGCCACCCATGCCATGGCCACCTTTTTCAAAGAGTTTTAAGTGAGGGGCATTGCCTGCGGCACTTAATTTTAGTGATTATTTGATGATGATTTTGACTTTCGCTGGATGGAGAGGGTCGGACTTTTTAACTTTATTAGCGGAACCACTTTTGTTATTTCTGATGGTCGAAGCAAGCATGAGGGTGAAGCCACTAAGCATTGGTGGGTTGTTGCCGTAATTTATAATACCAAAAGTTGAGCTCGTGCGTTCGCCGTCTAAAACTTCTAAGTCAATCATTCTTCCTTTCCAATAATCTTTTATCGAAGCTTCACTAGAGTGACCACTTAGATTGGCTGATTCAGTATATTTGAAAGTTTTTTTATTTTTACCTTTTAATTGGATTCCGGAACGTGAGTAGCTTTTTTTTACTTTTGTCCATTCGCTATCCTCTTTGATAATAAAGGCAGGAGGGAAAATGAGGTTGGCATGTGAGATTGTCATGGGACTTAGTCCAGAGGGATCTACTGTGTTATTTTCAATGATAATTGCTTTGTCTTCAAAAGCTATATTTAGTGTATGAATAACATTGTTTTGTAATTCACACTTGAGCTTGATTGATTTAGGGTTTTCTAAAGGAGTAGGAGTTTCAAGAAATTTCACCACGCGTCTAGCAGCAGATCGTTTGGTTTTTTGATCGTAATAAAAGTGTCTAATGCTCAGCTGGATAGCGCCATTATAGGAGTTTTCAGCCGTTGATTTAGATTTGGGTAGAATATAAAATCCACCTCTTGAATCAAGAAAAGCAGTGTAAGTACTCCCATGATAAATTGTGTTGACCTGTAAAGTGTCTATGATTTTTTCATTAGCCTTTTTACTCTTGATTAAATTGGGGCATTGCACCGTAATATCCTTGAGTACTTTTAGACTGTTAATATTTCTGTTCTGAGCATATGCTAGGTTGCAGATGAATAGTAGGCCTAAAAGGGCGTAGGAGGAGAGTTTGTTCATAATTTATTCCTTAATGATTGTTTTAAATAATGAAGCTGGCAAACCCGCTTTATTGTAAAGATTAGCCCCTTCGGGGTTGGAGGCCCAGGCGTAGCGAACTTCGACTGGCTTAGCGATGATTGAGCTTTCCGCTTCACCCATGCCCCACACGGGAACTTTGATTCCTTGCTGTAAGACCATTCCATCCGAAAAAATGCCTGCGACGCTGAGCTCAGTCGCGAAGGTATTTGTCGCGGCGAGCACAAGGATGAATATGAATAGTTTCATATCTTATTTGGGTAATTGTGTGATTTTCTGTGCTTTGAGCCATTGGGCCACTTCTGAGAACCAGTCGCAGCCACCCATGCCATGGCCACCTTTTTCGAAGAGTTTTAAGTGAGGGGCATTGCCTGTGGCACTTAATTTTTTCACGTAATCAATTCCTCCAGCGCAGAACTTATCATCTTTGGAATAGGTGAGGAAAGTGGGAGCAATTTTGTTTTTAAAGGGAAAAGTTTTTGTATCCATGGTTTTGCCAAAGGGACGGCCATGAAAATAGGCAGCACACTGAAGGACTACAAAGTTAGGTTCACAGCTTTCCTTATCGGCCTCATCGAAGGGTTCATAAATTTTTTGATCATAATTTTGACTGAGGCGGGCGGAGAGGTGACCGCCTGCTGAGTTGCCAAAGATACCGATGTTATTGGGATCGATATTCCATTTTTGTGCTTGTGAACGCACGAGGCGTATGGCGCGCTGCAAGTCTTGGAAAGCCTTGTCAGGCTGATCGGGGATGGAGTAGCGGTGAACAAAAACAGTGATGCCCAAATCATTCCATTGCTGAATATGCTCGCGATCGGGAATCCCGAGGATCTTGTAGGCGCCACCTGGATTATAGATGAGTGCGACGGCAGGCTGATCAGTTTTTGCGGGGTAGACGGTGAGGTAGGGATCTTTAACTCCGCAGAGTTGTGGATTTCCCCGGCGATCGCGAAATTCTAATTTGAGGCGATTGGCTTCGCCACCAACTCGTTCGATGGGCCAGAGGCGGATGATGGGATCCTCATTCGGGCTGATTTTTTTTTTCTACCTTAGATTTTTTTGCACTCCTCGCAGGAGCATTATCATATTTTACCAAGATGGCATTGAGTGCCTTGCCCCAAGCTGTGTAACCTTGATTACTTAAATGAAGTTGGTCACGCCCGTAGAGCTCAGTTTTTAGTTCACCATTAGCATCTTGAAAGATGGAACTTAGATCATGGTGAAAGATTTGCTTGCTGTCAGCTAATGCAGGGAGGAGTTTATTTAAAGCTTGAACTTCTTTATAATCTTCACCTTTGCCTCTTGAGTGATGGCGAGGAAAGACAGAGAATAAAAGGATCTTAGTTTCGGGAAGGCGCGCTTTTAATTCTGCAATAATAGCTTTTATACCAAGGACAATATCTTCGGCTTTGTTTCTCGTGATATTATTAGTCCCAATCATAATACTGACGAATTTGGGTGAGAGGCCGTCAATTTCACCATTTTGCAGTCGCCAGAGAACATTCTGGGTGCGATCACCGCCAAAGCCGAGATTGAGAACATTATAGGGCGCAAAAACTTTTGGGTAAGTTTTCTGCTTCTCCCAATAATGAGTAATGGAATCGCCAATCATGAGCAAATCAATATCGCCTTTTTTGGCTTCGTTCAGTTTTTCTTGGTGACGTGGAGCCCACCATTGATGACGGCCTTTTTGCGGTTTTGTAGTTGATATTGGATCCTGAGCATGAAGACTTAAGAAAGTAGAGATTAGCAAGAGACTAAAGATAGCGAGAAAGGGGATTTTCAAATTATGTGCCTTATCATTTTTTTAGTTAAAATAAACTCAATCATTGTGTGATGAGCTTTGTTTAGAGAACTAAACAAGGTAAAACAGACAGTGTATCTAGGTCTTGAGTAAGATTGCTATTAAGTCAATATTCCCTTAACAGTGCCCGTACTCGAGCTAAAGCTTTTGACGGGTACACCAGTTTCTTGGAGAAGGGTAAGCCAGACGTTTTGGAGGGGGGTGGCTTTTGGAAGTTTGAAACTCTCACCAAGACGCAGTTTTTTAATGGCACCACCGGAAAGGATGACGGGGAAGTCTTTGATGGTGTGGGTATTGCGAATATTAGATCCATAAGCCAGTAAACTTGTGTCGTAGAGATTGAGGCCATTTTTATCTTTAGTACTTTTTAATTTACCAATTAAGTAGCCTAGAAGCTCCATGCATTTGTGATCTCTTTGTTTGGCGACTACTTCTCGTTCTGCTGAAATATTGTAGTGCGATAAGCTGTGAACGGGAATGGTGATGCCCATGCTGCTGAGGACTGATTGCGAGGGCATCATATAAGTGATAACGCGAGTCTGATCAGTCTGTAGAGCGAGGCAAATCATATCAAACATGAGTTTGACTTCGGCTTCACCATCTACTTCTTTTGGATGCTTGAAGCTGGCTTTTGGTTTGGGAACGCTGGACCATTCAATTTGTTTTTTTAATCCGAGTTCAATATGACGGATGGATTGGAAGTATTCGTCGAGTTTTTCCTGATCGTTTTTACCTAGGGTACGATTGACTGAACGGACATTGAGCTTCATGGCATCGAGAATGCTGCGCTCTTCTTTAATTCGCCGTAAAATTTGTTCTTTGGATTCATGCTTGGCAAAAAGTTTATTGAAGAGTTCGAGTGAAGTATTAAGGCCACTGATGGGTTTGCCATGGGGATTCCAGGCCATTGAACGCACGCCAGAACCGTGCCCGCTGGCGCGTTCTTTGGTGGATAAAGTTAGGCTATTATAGCGTGTATCTTTGCAAAGGTAACTCGCGGCAATTTGATCGCAGGAAACGGTGTTTTTGAAGCCTTTGGGGTTGGCATAGGATGCACCAGTCAAAAAGGTGAGGCTACCTTGATGAGGGTTAGTAGCTCCAATATTTTCTAGGTTGCCAAGTATGCTAATGTCGTTTTGATATTTTTTGAGTGGTGTCATGCCTTCGGTCAGTCCGATCTTAGAAAATTTTCCTGCCGTACTAGGGAAAAATGATTTTGATACAAAGCCGTAACCCTGACCGAGAAAAATCATGCGTTTGATATCTGTGGCAGATTTATTATCGGCATAAGTCTCGAGATGAGGGAGAGCGAGGAAAGCCGTTGCTGACTGCAGAAAAGAGCGTCTAGAAAACTGTGTAATGCGATTCATGGTGTCTCTCCTATTTGGTCCTAAAAGTTTTTGAGGCAATGAGCTGAAAAATCAGATCTCTCATGGGGTAGTTATCTTTTTTTAGAGCGAGTAAATTTTGGCTTATTTCATCTTCATCAATAAATTCAATTTCTCTACCAATTCCGTAAGCAAGCATGGATGAATAGAGTGATTCAGCTAATTTAGCTTTGTTTTTTAAGAGTGCTTTCTTAAAGCCAGCGAAGTCCTCGAAGGTTTCATTTTCAGATAGGTAACCACTCGCATCAATGGCTAATTTTTTCCCTCGTGAACGTTTTTTTCCTTTGACTCGTTTTTTATCAGCTCCGATCGTTTCACTGTCTCGCCAGCGTCCAAGGTAATCAAAGTTTTCTAAGCCTAGACCCAGGGGATCGATTTTTGCATGACAAGAAGAGCATTGGGGTAATTCTTGGTGATGTTTAACTAAGTCACGAACGGTGAATTGGCCTTTCCTGGTATTATCGATTTCGGGAACATTTGCAGGGGGATGAGGGGGAGGGTCGTGCAAGAGAGTTTCGCGAATAAGCGTCCCACGAATAGAGGGAGAAGTTCTTTGCGCGGCACTTCCCATGATGTGAAATGCGGCTTGCCCTAAGAGACCACCCCGAGGGTTATTTGCGGGGAGCGCAACTTTTTGAAAACCTGAAAATTCGCCATCGATTTTATAGTATTTGGCGAGGCTTTGATTAACAACGACAAAGTTTGAATCGATGAATTTATCGACGGGCATATTTTCCTGAACTAAAACTTTGAAATATTCACTTAATTCCAGACGTGCGGATTGTTGAAAGTCGCCGAGTAATTTGTTGGGTAAATCGACTTCATCGTAACGTTCCATACCTATCCATTGATTGATGAATCCCTCAATAAATTGATGTGCTTTTGGTGACTGGATCATGCGTTTAAATTGAGTTTTCAAAATATCAGGATTGTAGAGTTTATTGCTACGGGCGAGTTTGTAGAGTTCTTCGTCAGGAGGCGCACTCCATAAAAAGTAAGCCATGCGGATGGCAAATTCGCGTTGATTGAGTTGAACTCTTTGAGTCGAGCTACTTTCTGTGATATAAAGGAAAGAAGGCGATGAGAGAATCATAGCGAGAGGCGTCACCAAAGAATCTATCTCATTCTTTTTTGCCGCTTTACTTGAATTGTAGATGCCGATAAGCGCATCGATAAATTCTTCATCCACTGCTTGATGACGAAAGGCTCGTTCGGCAAATTTTGTCAAAATTTGGCGTAATTCAAAATTATTAGGAGCTTTCTTTTTAAATATGGGCTGAAGTAAATTTTCGGCAAAAGAAGTTTTACTTTCGAAGGGGCCTTCAATCTCTTCGTATTCAATATAAACACCCTTGAGGTGCCCAATGGTAAAGCCCACTTTGGGTCTTAGATCTAGGGTGTTGGTGCTGAATGAGAATTCATATGTTTGGGGCTTGGTGGAAGCTTTAAATTCGAGGGTACCAATCTCTTCGTTTTGCACATAAACTTTTATGTCGGCATCATTCTTGCTCATGCCGTGCACTCTGTAAATGTATCGGGCGCCAGGTTTAAGGCCTACATTGCGAGCAAAACGCTCTGTGAATTCGCTGGTTATACCCGTTTTATGAAGATCAATCGCTAGGTATTTTTTAGGAGCCGCAATGGCTTTTTCGTATCTCATTTTAAATAATTTTACTTGCCCAGCATCCCCGAGGCCAATTTCCTCAATTGAGGCACCTGAATTAATGAGTGCCATAGTATCGTCTAATTTCTTTAAACTCTTTTTTTGTCGTTCGTAGGCTCGCCCTCCGGGCTGAAATTTTGATTTTTTTGCTTTAGAATTTCCCATTGAATAAGATCTCATGACTTGTTTCATGATTTCTTTACCCACGTTCATGTAGGTTTCGTAGTTGCGTGAGGAAAAGAATTGATCAGCACCATTGGTATCGAAACGGGGGCTGATTTCATCGTCTAAATAATGATCGGGCAATTTTAGTCCGATCAAATCTTCGACACTTCCGTAGTATTCCCTTTTGTTGAGGTGGCGCATAGCAATGACACCCCCAGTAGAAGAGAGCCGTTTACGGGCAAGAAGAACTTGGTCAGTGATTAGAGAGATGCTATTGGCGAGTTCTTGTGCATGAGGCTGAGAACTCTTTTTTGGAGGCATCTCCCCAACATTCAGTACATCGAGGATATCCTGCCACATATAAACAGCATCGTGCTGAGTCATTTTGAAATCGATAGTATCTAGACGAATATCGCCTTTTTGTTTTTTCTCGTTGTGGCACTCAAAACAGTATTTATCCATGAAGGGTTTAATTTTCAGTATGAGATCTTGCTGAGCTAGGAGCTCATCTTTTGAGAAATTTGTTGAACTTAGTTCGGACGAGTGTGAACCATCGCTATCATTTTCTGCGCTAGCAAGATCATTTTCTGAAAGAGCTTGGGAGATAGGTTCTTTAAAAAAGAAGCCGCCTGTAATCAAAACCACTATGAGGATGCCAAGGATTAATGGCAGTGGCCTTTTGTTCTTTTTAATAAGTTCTTTACTTGTGGGTGATTTAGGCTTTAGGGAACTTTTATTTATACTCGTTTTTGAGCGGGTTGAAAATGATTTCTTTCTTTTCTTCCTCAGGCGAATGTTATCTTCAATGGGATTGTTATTTTCAATTTCTTCGGATATAGCAAGGTCTTCATTGGCTGTCGCTTTTGCTTCAATTTGTTCACTTGAAAGGGCTTCAGGTGCTTCCGGAACTAAAATCAAATTATTGCATGAAGGGCACTGGATATTAGTGCCAAAAATTTCTTTTGTGGCACTAAGTTTTTGTTCGCAGTGTTGGCAATAAAATTTGATCATGATTCATGTTCTTATTTGGTGTTAGTAATACTAAACAAGAAAAAAGGCTGATCGTATCTAATAAAAATAATTTTGTTTTGCTTTAATAGAGAAAAACCTGTAGCGGCATGCTACAGGTTTTAATTTCAATCAGATGTTTTTAATAAGGCTTATTTTTGATTTCTCAAAGTAGAGAAAACATCGCCCGTAGGTTCTTTGGGAAGAGTTTGCTGCCATCCTTTGATACTCGTAATAAGTTCTTTTACGACTTCTGGTTTCTGCTTTTTAAGGTCGGTACTTTCCATGGGATCGGCGACGATGTCATAGAGTTCAAAATGAGTGAGGTCGTGATTCGCAAGAAGTTTCCATTTTTTATTCATGGTCGCATAAGTTACCCAGTGAAAACCACCAATTTTATCAGAGTTTACTTTGACGGGCATTTTCCAGAAGAGTGGTTTAGTACGTTCAGTATTGCGATCTTGGCCTAAGAGGGCTTTAACTTGTACGACACCATCAGGCTTGTAGCCAGCAGGGTATTCTGCACCAGCGAGTGCGCAGAAAGTAGGGAGTAAATCAACAGCGGAAATAGGTGAGACTTTATTGATTTTTCCGGAAGCAATTTTCTTGGGCCAGCGAGCAATGAAAGGAACACAGATGCCACCCTCAAAAACAGTGGCTTTGTAACCTTTACGACCACCAGTGATGCCTTTGGCTCCATTGAGACCCCAACCGGCGCCTGTAGCCGTATCGTATTTTAATTCGAGTGTCCCTGGTTTAGACGCACGTGCAGGGCCATTGTCAGAACTAAAGATAACAAGAGTATTATCAGTGACTTTTAGGCGATCAAGAGCATCAAGGACTTCGCCAATTCTATCATCGGCATGTGAGAGTACGGAAGCATAGATATTATCATCTTCAGGAAGGTCGCGGAAGCGCCATTGGTATTTAGGTTGAGTATGAAAAGGAGTGTGAGGCTCATGAATCCAAAGATTGACGAAGAAGGGTTTGTCTTCGGCAACACTTTTCTCGATGAATTTTATACAGTGCATGGAATCTTCGTGATAGGGCATTTGCTCACCAGCACAGTTAAAAGCACCATATTCGTCGTAACCATACTCACTTGGGAGGGGCGAATCGGGAATCATATTATTAGCCAAATGCCATTTGCCGAAGTGAGCCGTGCGGTAACCAGCTTTTTGAAGCATGCGTTGAAGCATCGGTGATTTAGGCGAAAGCCAGTCAGGCATTCCGCGCTTGGCATTGCTTGGCACCCAAGCAAAGTGACCATCGATACTAAAACGTGCAGGGAATTGACCAGTGACAACCGCGGTACGACTGGGTGAGCAGACACCACTAGCGACTGTAAAGCGGTAGAAGTCAGTACCTTCTGCGGCAAGTCGATCAATATTAGGTGTTTTTATGTAGGGGTGACCATGGCAACTGAGGTCTTCCCAGCCCCAGTCATCACTAAAGATAAAGAGTATATTGGGTTTTTCAGCTGCACTTAAGATTTGTACAGAGACTAAGGATAATAACAAAAAAGATATTTCATTTAAAGGTCCTATTATTTGAAGTTGCTGATATAAACAAGAATGTTTGACAATCGCAACAAATTTTTACTTTCAAAGGGGATTTTTTAATTAGACAGGGGAAATTGATGGCTGTTACAAAATAAACTGAGCTTTGCCACGCTGAGCTTAGCTTATGGAATTACTGAGCTAGTCATCATCTATATAAGTGTGTTTTTTTTGATATCGTAACACTGCCTCAAGATAAATTATCAAAAATAATAATTTATTTATCGCCAGCATCCCAGTAGGTTCCTGCAGTATCATTACCAGAACCACTGACATCAACGATAGTACCACCAGCTGTAATTAAAGTACTAAAAGATCTCATCGACACGGCATGACCGTCTGCCATTAAATAATTTGTTTTGCTCTCATGGGGCTCTTCGCCGCCGTAGCTTAAGCTGGTATAAAAGGAGTTTTGTTGAAAATAAGCCATGGTTCCGTCGCCACTAGCTCCCATAATGCCATTGCCGCCCCCACCTGAATAGGCAATGACTCTGGTGGGATTTACTATTTCACTAATTATACTGGAGTCTATTAGGTCGCCAGACACGCCTCTAAAGCCTTTCTGGCCAGCATTGCCTCTAATATTTATTTGATAGCTACGCTGAGGCTCTGTTGAAAAGGGAGTCGAGGGACAGACGTACATTTGGGCACTCTTTCCGATTTCCGCTTCGGTGAATCCATTGACTGTTTTCTCTGCCCAACTTAGAGTTTCACGGCTATCATAACCCGCCAAAGAGTCGTCATAAGTCACACGAATAGTTGGGCTACGCCAAGGGAATTTCCCTTCATTATCATCTGTATATAGATAAGTAGAGATACCTAATTGTTTCATATTATTGATACAAGCAGCTCGCTTGGCGTTTTTTCTCG
Organism: Lentisphaera profundi; assembly: GCF_028728065.1. Classification (GTDB taxonomy): domain Bacteria; phylum Verrucomicrobiota; class Lentisphaeria; order Lentisphaerales; family Lentisphaeraceae; genus Lentisphaera; species Lentisphaera profundi. The sequence goes on from NZ_CP117812.1 coordinate 1,155,735, forward strand.
CTCTACCTAGAGAAGGCAAAAGTAAGCTGGCGAGAATACCAATGATGGCAATCACCACGAGCAGTTCTATGAGGGTGAATCTGTACTTGATTTTAAATTTGGAAAGTGTCTGTGAAGGCTTAGTGAGTTTCATGAATGAATCCTGCTTTGCTTGAGTTCTTTCAATCTTATACAAGACGCAGTCTCGGGGCGTTACAAATGCATAAAAGTTTTATTAAGCTTGGGTCTGAGAGCCATGCAGTGCTTAGTCTAGCGACTTGCGTCCCAAATCGTGGTTCTGATATCGCTTGTGGCTGCCATCGTTCCATCTGATTTTACAAGTGTACTATGAAAGCCTTTAGCTTCAATATGACCATCGACCATTAAATAATTCGTTTTACTTTGGTGGTATTCCTCACCACCATAAACATTATTGGTATACAAATCACGATTTTGAATATGAGCCCATACGACATCTCCTCCAGTTCGTCCCATAGTGTAATTTGCACTATTATCGCCAGTTTCAGTGTAAGCTATAGAGGATGAAGTCTCTCCAATATCGTTTATTTTCCTCAGCAAATCGGGATCATGACTGCTTACGCCTAATCTTGAATTATTCCAATTGAAACTAATCGCATAGGAGCGCTTGGGTTCTACAGTAAATGGGCTTGAAGGGCATGTGTATCCCTCGCTGCCAGCCGCTTCTAGCTCACTTAAACCATTCTGTTTCATTAATTCATAAGTTAATGAATCACGACCATCATAGCCGGCTAAGTAGTCATCATAAGAAATCCTAAACGCGCCTGAATTGACTCTGCCTGGAAAATATCCTAAATTGTCGTCTGTATACATTAAGCTGCTGTAGGCAATCTGCTTGAGGTTATTGACACACGATACTGCCTTTGTTTTTTTTCTGGCTTTACCTAAAGTAGGTAAAAGTAAGCTAGCGAGAATACCAATGATGGCAATAACCACAAGAAGTTCGATGAGGGTGAATTTTTTCTTCGTTTTAAGGTCGAAAAGTGTGTGTGGGGACTTAATGAGTTTCATGGGTATATCCTGCTTTAATTATCGTCTATATAAAATTAGACAAGGCGCAGGGTGGCTTGTTACAAATTCATGAAAGTTTTTTATATTGGTCCCCGAATGGAAGTTTGAAGACATGGATTGATTAAGTCCTTCAGACAAGTTTTATATCGTCTTATCTTATTGTTAATTTGAGACTTAAAAAAAAAACACGCCCCGCAAAGTGTGTGCGACTAAAGAAGATATTAGTAGATGCGGGACGTGATTAGAGTGATGAATTTTTTCACGATTAAGCATAATAAAGGGATTGATGCTTCGCATAAGAGAGGGACGCTGTCCCCCTCTAGCTCCCCCAGCAAGGAAATGCCTTTCCTTGACCAGGCGACTAAAGGGCTTTGCCCCTCTTAATGGGTAATCGTGAAGTTTTTACCCTAGTCCAGTTCAATCTCTGCAATGGGAATCGGGGCTTCTGAAACACTTTTTCGGCTATAAGCGAGTAGGGCTAAACCCACACTCATCATGAAGCCTCCACAGCCAAACAAAGCCCAGCGAGCTGACATACTATTCGGTATAAATAGAAGAATCAGAACGAAAGCACCATAGACGCAGGAAAGCCATCCGAGAACTTTTGCCTGATCCTTGTCATTGGCATGACCAATTTCTTTTTCGAAGTCAACTTCCTTGTTCATTTGCGTAAAGAAAGCCTCGACATTGGCTTTTTGATCTGCTGCATTTGTGAAAGAGATAAAAAATAAGCTAGAAACCAGTAAGTAGGCGAGTCGAGTTTTAATCATGATTAATGTCCTTTATGAGTTGATTTCTGACGCTTTTTAACGCTGAATTCAGCGATCATCCCGGTGTCATTTTGTTGTAACATCCAGTCCTGAACTTGTGTTTTTAAATTATTTTTGATCGAGTCGAGTTTTGGATTGTTGGCTAAATTGTTTAGTTCCCACGGGTCATTAGCGAGATCATAAAGTTCTTCCGCAGGACGTTTAAGAATGAGTTTGTGACGCTTGGCCCAAAAATCATTAGTCTCACCGAGCTTAGCCCAGTTTGTCATCCAACCACCGCCATAGGCTTGGAAACTTTGATTATGAGTCATGATATTACTTGAAATGCCCTCCGGATTTAGATTTTGGATATACTTGTATCGTTTATCGCGAACTGATCGGCTAGGGAAGGGTAAACCAGATATGATACCTTGGTTCGTGTGACCGTGATTCATGTGCGCACAATTTTATTGCCATAGCAACCGACATCGAAAGTACTGAGGTCGTCAGCTAGAAAGATGAGGATGTTTGGTTTTGTAGAAGCAAAAGAGAAATGACTTAGGAGAGTTAATGTAATAACAATTGGTCATTGAGTAGATCCTTTTAATTCAATGGAAGGACTTTGAAGAACGCGATAGTAAGCAGCTTTTGCTTGATGGTTTCGATCAAAAAGCAAGGGATGATTTTTACGATCGGAAATGGGCCATTCATTTTTCCAGGAGAACTGATCGTTGAGTCCCCAGAAGTTTACGCGATCAATTTTATCTGAATGCTTCAAGAAGATCCTGAAAATGTTAGCGTAGCGTGCAGCGAGTTCCTCCTGTTTAGCTTTAGGGAATTCTTTGCGGTAGGGATCCATACTCTGTTTGTAGCTATGGTTTTCGGTGATTTCAGCGCCGCCGCTAAAAGATTTTAGCATGGGTAATACATCGATATCTAATTCAGAGATATCAATTTTGAGACCTCTCGAGGAGATTTGGTTGATCAAGTTCTCGATAGATTTATCGGAGGGGTAGTCGAGTGCCCAATGAGCTTGGACTCCGATGGCATCGATGCGAATTCCTGCAGCTAAAAGCTGATCAACCATAGATACGATGCCCGTAAGTTTTTTCTTGTTGAAGACATTGAAGTCGTTATAGATGAGCTTTGTTGAACTGGGAAAAACTTCCTCTGCCATTTGAAAAGCCTGTAGGATCCAGTCGTCACCAAGGATTTTTTTCCAAGGTGTGTTTTTCACGGAGCCATCTTCATCGATAGCCTCATTAACTACATCCCATGATTGGATTTTATTGCCATAACGTTGGTGTAATGTGGTGATATGAAAACGCATGCGTTTGAGTAATTCATCTTTACTTACGACATGCCCTTGATCATCTTTGAACAGCCAATCAGGGGTCTGATTATGCCAAAACAAGACATGTCCCACGACTTGCATGTTATTTTTGTAAGCAAAGTTCACGAGGGCATCGGCGAGTTTAAAATTATACACGCCTTTTTGTGGGTTAAGGGCCTCCCACTTCATGGCATTTTCGGCAACGAGGCTATTGAATTCTTTTTTTATAAGAGCTTCAAATTTTTCTGGGTGTTGAATAAGTTGTTCTTGGATATTTATGGCACTTCCTATACGAAATTTATCTTTATAAACTTCTTTTAGGGAACTTGCACTTAAATAAAAACTTAAATTTAAAAGTAATAGAATACGTACATACATTTTAATAATCTCCTCTCCAATAATTATTGCCATAAGCTTGATACTTGGCAAAAGCACTAGCTTCTCTTTGCCATGAAACGTGGCCATCGATAAATAAGCTATTGCTACCATTATCATGTCGAATACGATCAAATTTATAAAAACTATTTAAATTAGTACTTGATAATTCACTGGATTTTCCCAAATCAGTCGCACGTGCATCGGCATTTAAGGGCGTAAGAGAAGGCTTGGCAATGTTGTTTGGATTAGGGTAGGTGATATAGCGTTCCTTCCAATTTAAGGTACCATCATCAGCAAGAAAGAGGTTCATCCCATAGCCATAAACATTATGTGTATTAGCTCCGCCAGTCATCTGATTAATATCAGCATTATTACAATGCAAAATATTGGTGAGGGCGAGTGAGTTCGTATTATAGTTTTCATAACCCCAATCTGCTTGGCCTAGATAAGAACCTAAGGGGGACCACCAACGAGCAGCACCATTGTAACTACCACCGAAAGAACTTTTCCTATCCCAAGGTGCGGGATAACTTCCCCAGTCATCATTATACATTGAAAAGATAATTGCTTGTTGTTTTAGATTGGATTGACAGACTGCCGTCATGCCTTTTTGGCGCGCTTTCCCTAGGCTGGGGAGTAAAAGAGATGCTAAGATCCCAATGATTGCGACAACAACTAAAAGTTCTATAAGGGTGAATGGCTTTTGAGTATGGTTAATAGATTTCATGATTTAAGCTCTTTAGATGAAAGTTCAGTAATAATTTTTTTGTAGAGTGGGCCATCTAGTTTATAGAATAAAAGTACGATGAAACAGAGGCTTGAGTAAATGGCAGGGACAATATTAAATAGCCATCGTATCGTTTTATCTGCACTCGCGGTGAGTACTGTATTGGCTTCATAACCACTTAGGAACATAGCGTAAGCCGCCACGCTACCTGCTAAAGCCATTGCAGATTTTTGCATAAAGGAGAAAAAGGCAAAGGGAATACCTTCTGAACGTTGACCGGTTTTCCAATGGCCATATTCAACTGTGTCAGGTAACATGCCCCACTGAGCAATCGAGCAAAACATCATAGCAAATGAACTTATTCCCGAAACGGCAAAAATAAGTGTGAGTTGATCATCTGGAATGAAGTGACGTGATAAAGAGAATATAGCGACTCCAAGACTGGCCCACATAAAGGTTTTGAGTTTGCCAAAACGTTTGGTGATAAAGGGGGTGACAAATGCACCTAACATATTGGCCGGAAGCATCACCATAAAGAAAGTTGATTGTAGATCGGCGTTACCCAAAACATATTTAAAGTAATAGAGAGCCACTGCGTTGCCTGTAACCCAAACTGCGGTATTAAGTAACATAGCACCAGCCAAAACGAGTAATGCATCATTTTTGATGATGATGGGTATAATGTCCTTGAGATGATACTTTTCAGCGGGAACTTCGACGCGTTCTTTAGAGAAGAAGAATGAAGTCCACAAGAGGATAACCGAACTCGCCCCCAGTACACAAGCTGCGACAAAGAAACCTTGTTGTTCAGTGGCAAAGAGATTGACGAAAGGTTTGACGCCAACGCCAATGATTCCGAGGGCAACTACCACAGCAAAAAACATTCGATAAGTTGAAATGACTGCACGCTCTTGTTGATCCTGGGTCATTACAGCACTTATGGATGAATAGGGCAATGAGACGAGAGTAAAGCAGACACCGTGGATGATATAGGTGACATAGGCGTAAATAACTTTGCCAGTATCGGAGAGTTCGGGGGTATAAAAACAGGCGAGTAGAATAAGATTGAGTGGAATCGCACCAAAAAGTAGATAAGGCCTAAAGCGACCCCAAGGAGATTTTGTGTGATCAGCAATGAAGCCCATTATGGGGTCATTGACTGCATCCCAGATTCGAGCTACTAAAAAGAGACCTGCCACATGAGCAGCGGAGATGCCGAAGACATCAGTATAAAAATAAGCAAGATAAAAGCCAATAAGTTGGAAATTGAGGTTAATTCCCAAATCTCCTAGGCTATATCGAAATATATCTTTTTGTTTTAAAGCTAGCATATACAGTTCCTAATTAGAGGAGATTAATAGTTGGTAGAGTCGAATCCTATTTTTTTTAGTGAAACTAGAATTTTTATTGATTGCATCAGACTCTTTTAGAACAGGATATAGCTAACAACCCTTGCTTATATGATTATATAGCTCGCCAAAAAGATCATCAATTATAACAAATGGTATACTTATTAATAAAAACGAAATATCATGACTATTTGGGATATCTTTGTTAAGTCATGTTTTTGACTTAAAGCGCTCGTAGTCTTGTTTGAGTGGATGATGATCTTCGCGACTATTAATGAGAGTTGAAACCCATTCGGCAAGTCGACGACCGAGGCGGTGGCATGATTTTTGTACACGTTCTTCATTAGGTGAGCTAGCCGAGATACTACCGTAGTGAGGTGAAAATTGTTGATCGACGTAGTCGGTGACGCCAAAAGTGAGGAAGCCATAATTCATCAAAATAGTCATTAAGGTCATGCAAGTAAGTTCAGCACCTCCGCCCCAAGCGCCAGAAGAACTGAAAGCACAGCCAATTTTTCCATCTAGAGTACCCCAACCTGAGGGAGGGAGTTCATCCCACCAACACTTCATCTTGCCGGAAATAGTGCCGTAGTTGGTTGGCGAACCAAGTGCGATGCCATCGCACCATTTGAGGTCATCGAAACTAGCTTCATCAGTAGATAGCACACGAACTGTCATTCCTTCGAGTTCGGAAGCGCCAGCGGCAATTGTATCCGCCATGATTTTTGTGTTACCGCCACGAGAGTGGTAAAGTACGAGTATATTGCTCATCTTATAGTACCTATTATTAATTTATATATACTATAATAACTGGGATAAAGTGTTTAATCTATTGCGAAAATTGAATACTAATTCATATAAATGAAACATAATGTTTAGAGCTAGCTGTAGATATCTTAGTACTTAGCCGAACAAAGATTGATAGTTTTTCGAATTTTAGTTTAGATTTTAGGAATTTTTAAACGTTTATAAGTACCCGGAGTTATGCCTGTTTCTCGTTTGAAAAATAGATGGAGTGCTTGAATCGAGTAAAAGCCCGTTTGACGGGATATTTCCTCACTGCTCATCTTACTGTGGATGAGTAGGTGTTTAACTCGTCGCAGTCGTAACTGACGAATAATCTGTCCGGGTGACATATGGAAATGGGCTCGAAAAGAGCGTTGTAGACCTTGTACAGACATATCCATTTTTTGAGCAAGGCTTGATGCATTGATAGTTACATCATCGTAAATGATAGCTAGAGCACGGTTCACTACAGGATTGGAGGAAGCGATGATGTCAGTACTTGCTCGGGTGATAGTATTGAGCGGCTCATGTTGGATCAATAATGGAGAGGCCGACTGAGGCTGGTTGATTAATACCTCCAAGGCCTCGGCGGCTCTGACACCGAGTCCGTGTTGATCGGTATCAATACTACTAAGGGAAATATGTGAGGCGGTAGAAATAAGTGGATCGTTATCTGCACCTAAAATAGCTACTTCTGAGGGGATCTTGTAAGCCATTGATTCGAGCAAAGCTAACCATTGTGCCGCCCAGCTATCTTCAAAGGCAAAAAGTGCAGCGGGAAATTGTAGCTGGGGAAGTTTCTTTTTCCACCAATCGGAGGAGTGATTGAAGAGGTGTTCATCGTAGATGTTTGGCGAGTTTAAGACTTGGCATTCGTAGCCGGCTTTTTTGAGTGTATTTTTAAAAGATTTACTACGTTCTTCAAACATAGGAAGGCCACATTCGAAAGGGACGTAAAAATTTGTAAATCCTCGTTCTAAAAAATGATTAGCAGCCATTTTTCCGATCATTTCATTATTGGTCACCACACGAGGTACCTGCAATCCGTGTTTTTCTAAACCCAAGTCAATGACCGGGATTTTGTGCTCCTTAAAAAAATCTGAAGTTTCTTTGTGACCGATCATAGTGATCGCACCATCACCACGCCAGCAAGTTGGGATACCTTGCTGATTTTGAGTTTTGTGCAAACAAAATAAGTCCCAGCCATACTTCTGCGCCACTTTAGCGACTCCTTGATGAACTCTGTTGTCATACCAATCCAGTGCGAGTAAAATTTTTTTTGTATTGACCTGTGTATTACTGTCCATTGAAGCGCCCCGATGTTTCATTTATAAGTAAGCTATAGCCTTATGATATCATTTGCGAATCACTATTACCATTTTAATCATCATCGTAAGCCTTATTATAAATAAATCTTGAGATGGGATGAGCAGCTATAGACTTATATTAAGTGTTTCATTTTTATTAAATTTTTGATCATTTATATATATTGTGTGGTTTGCTGATAGGGCTTAGCTTTAGAGCAATAAGAAAAATGATGATGAACGAGATTGCCTATTATAGACCAAAACACAGCCCTTAGTAAAATGCTATAGCGTACTCTAACTGACATATGGTGAGGTCTTGAAGATTCTAAAGGTGCAGGGGCATTGAAATCGCAATTACTCAAATATTCACACAGCTCATTAATAGAGCTTAGTTAAAGAGTCTTAAGAGGCGTTGAGAAGAAAAAAAAGGAATTAAATCATGAATGATCTAGTCTATGAAAATGACTTAAATATACAAAAGAGTGATGCAGAGCTGGTGACTGAAAAGGATCTTATCAGAGCCTCCACACTGAATCCAAAGTCAGCACCTTTAGTGGAGCATATGTATACAGCAGACCCCTCGGCACATGTCTTTAATGATAAGATTTATATTTACCCCTCACATGATGTTGAAACAAATCAAGCCCTCAATGATGATGGTGATCATTTTGATATGAAGGATTATCATGTTTTTTCACTTGAGAAGCCCTTTGGTAAAGCGATTGATCATGGTGTGGCTCTCGATGTGAAAGATGTGAAATGGGCCGACCGTCAGATGTGGGCCCCAGACGCAGCGGAGAAGAATGGTAAATACTATCTCTATTTTCCCGCGAGGCGTCATGATGGTATATTTTCGATTGGAGTTGCTATCGGAGATCTTCCCGAAGGTCCATTTATACCTGAGGAGAATCATATCGAGGGTGCTTACAGTATTGACCCCGCGGTACTTCAGGATGATGATGCTAGTTATTACATGTACTTTGGCGGCTTATGGGGCGGCCAATTACAGCAGTGGCGTAATAATGCTCCTGGAGAGGATATTTATCCTGCAGATGATGAGCCTGCACTCAATCCACGTGTTGCCAAATTAGCAGGCGATATGATCAGTCTTGACGAAGAAGTTAAGGAAATAGTCATTCTCGATCAGGAAGGTAAGCCCTTATTGGCGGGAGATACCGATCGCCGTTACTTTGAAGGTCCGTGGGTGCACAAACACAAGGGTAAATATTATTTTTCTTACTCTACGGGAGAAACTCATAAAATTGTCTATGCTACAGGTGATTCACCTTATGGCCCCTTTACTTATCAAGGGGTGATTTTAGAGCCAGTATTGGGCTGGACGACACATCATTCAATCGCTCAATTTGAAGACAAGTGGTATCTCTTTTATCACGACTGCATGCTTTCAGGGGGGCAGACCCACCTGCGTAACATTAAAATGACTGAACTTCTTCATGATGAAGATGGCTCAATCACAACAATAAATCCTTACTATAATAGTTAATTAAAGACTGATTGAAATTAGAGCTTTTATTTAATAATCATTTCGATTTAGGGTAAGAAGCTCTAATGCTATCATATTCTAGACTTAGGAAATCTCAATGAATAACAATACTTGGCAATTCAATGAAGTGAGTATGCCTCCTCGAAATTAAAGACTTCTCTGCACAATAGCCCGAACGGGTCAAAGAACTTAAACAAATATATAAATACTGGAGTCTTAAATGATAAACAATAGTCTAAAAATATTTAGCTTGATCAGCCTCTTGGCAGTGAGCCTTATGGCAAATGAGGGCCCTCAACAAGCCAACGGAATTAAAATTGGTGAAGTCACCGCTCATTCGGTCATTATCTGGACACGCTTGACTGATGGTCACGCAAAATTCACCACAACTGAAGCTGAGGATCGAGTCCGGAAACAGCAGCTCACACCGCCCAAAGTTGCTCCTGGTCATACAGGACAGGTTCGAATTACCCTAACTGAGCAAGAACAACAGTTCTTTCAGAGTCAGTGGAAAGACGTAAATGCTCAGAGTGATTTCACTTACCAAGTTATGATTGATGATCTGACACCTCGATCTACTTACCAAGTTCGGGTTGATGCTCGCTATTATTGTTCTGAGACTATTAGCTCGACTAGTAAAGGCAGCTTTACCACAGCTCCTACTCCAAACGATATCGTGACTGCCGAAGTCGCCATTGTGACTTGCCAAGCTATTCGCTCAGCCGAGGATACACGTGTCGGCCATTCGGTTTATAAGCAGATGCTTGAATTGGAACGCCCCCTCGACTTCTTCATTCATACGGGTGATATCCTCTATTACGACAAGGGTTACCTCGCCAAGAATGTTCGTGATGCACGTCGCAAATGGAATCATACCTTCGCTTTGCCACTCAACCGTGATTTCAGTGCCCAAGTCCCCTCCTTTTTTATGAAGGATGATCATGACACTGTGACCAATGATTCCGACCCAAGTTCGGTTCACGGCGACCTCACCTTCAAACAAGGCATTGAGATTTTTACTGAGCAGGTTCCCATGGGAGACTTGACTTATCGCCGTATACGCTGGGGCAAGGATTTGGAACTTTGGTTAACCGAGAACCGTGATTATCGCTCGGTGAATAAGATGAAGGATGGCCCCAACAAAACCATCCTTGGCGCAAAGCAAAAAAAATGGCTCAAAGATACCATCGCGGCTTCTGATGCGACTTTTAAATTTATTGTGACTCCAGGCCCCATCATCGGTCCAGATAAACCAGGTAAAAATGATAATCACGCCAACGCGGGTTTCTTTACCGAGGGCGAAGAATTACGCCAATTTATTGCCACGCAAAACAACCTCTACATCATCTGCGGTGATCGTCATTGGCAATACGCTTCCAAGCACCCCAAATTGGGGATACGCGAATTTGGCTGTGGGCCGATCAATGGTCAACACATGTTTGGTGGTGCGCCCAAGAAAGATCCAAAAATGCACGAGTTCTTCAATGCTCGAGGTGGATTTTTAACCGTAAAAGTAGAACGTAAAGGCGAAACGCCTCAAGCCATCTTGCGTTGGCATGACGCCGATGAAAAAGACCCAAAAACTGGCAAGCAGCGTATCAATCACGAAATCATTCTCGACCTTCAATAATACGCGATAAAATCTCGCTTATATCACTTTAATAATAAAGTGATATAAGTTCTAAAGCAGATCATACAAGATAAATGAGACTCCCCGGGGCGATTTTGTTACTTCATGAACGTCCGTGGACGCTGGAGGCCTTGCCAGAAATAATAAAATTCTACAGAGAGGCCGGTTATGAGTTCAAAACGGTCTCAGGGCTTATCTCGATGCAGGGTGAGGCTCTTTGATATTTACAAAGTAACATTTTTTAAGTTATGCTTTTCTTAAGCGCTCGTATTATTCAATGCCGTATAGGCGGTGAATTCACTTTTGTTTTTATAGAGCATATGCTCTTTCAAAAGATAAAGATATAAAATAGGATTGTAAAAATATGAAGATTTCAACAAAGACAGTGGTCTATAGCTTGCTATTAATAATGCTAACTCAATGGGCCTTTGCTGCAGATACGTCAAAAAAAATGAATGTTTTGTTCATTCCAGTCGATGATTTTAAACCACTCATTAACAGCTTCGGTGAAAAATATATTCATACTCCTAACCTCGATCGTTTAGCGGCACGCGGTGTAAGCTTTAATAATGCCCATTGTCAGTATGCAATTTGCGGATCCTCACGTGTGAGCGTCATGAGTGGACTCTATATTGATTCGGCGCGGGTATTTCACTTCTCTCCCAAAATGCGTGTAGCTAATCCAGACGTATTAACTCTACCTCAGCATTTTAAAAATAATGGCTATATTACGACGGGTATTGGTAAGACATTTGATAGTCGAACGGTGGATGAAAAAAGAGATGAACTCTCTTGGTCGGTTCCTTATAGGGAGTATGTCATGCCCTACAAAAAATATGGGCATCAAAAAGGTGGTTATCGAAATAGTGATAGGACAAAGAAAATAGCTGAACTCGAAGAAAAGTATAAAAATAACAAAGATGAGCTCAATAAAGCCTTGGCTACACAAAGCTTACGTCCCTTGACGGAAAAGGAAGATTACCCGGATATTGCTTATTCAGATGGTCAGAAAACTATTGTAGCGATGCGCATGCTCGCAGAGTTTTCTCGTCAGGATAAACCCTTCTTCTATTCAGTGGGCTTTCAAAAGCCGCACTTGCCTTTTGTAGCGCCTAAAAAGTATTGGGATATGTATTCTCGTGAGGATATACAATTAGCTTATCAAGATAAAGGGCAGGGCATTCCCAAACATGCTTTTGGAGGTATGGAAGAATTACACGCATATTCGCTAAAAGAAAAACTACCATTTTCCGATGACTATCAACGTGAAATCCTTCATGGTTATTTTGCCTGTGTTTCTTTTATAGATGCTCAGGTCGGACTGATTCTTGATAAGTTAGATCAACTAAAGTTGACCGAGAGTACCATCATATGTCTTTGGGGAGATCACGGTTTTCACCTGGGTGACCATGGTCTTTGGTGTAAACATTCTAACTTTGAACAAGCGGTGCGCTCGCCACTGATTATTGCAGCTCCCCATATAAAAGAAGCGGGGGGAAGTTCAAATGCACCCGTAGGCTTAATTGATATGTATCCCACATTATGTGATTTAGCGGGTATCGAAAAACCCAAGCATCTACAGGGGAAAAGTCTGGTTCCGATACTCAATGATATAAATGCCACAGTTAAGCCTATAGAGATGGCTCAGTATCCACGACAAATTAACGGCAAGCATGTCATGGGCTATACCGCACGTTCCAAGCGTTATCGCTATACTTTATGGAAAGCTCTAGATCACAAGAAATCTGAAATGGACGGGCCTGTCGTAGATGAGGAACTTTATGATTACGAAAAAGATCCCGAGGAAAAAATAAATTTTGTAAAGAACCCTGAGTATAAGCAAATTAAGGAAGAATTACGTCGTGAGCTCGAGGCGATGATTAAAGTAGGACAAAATCGTTTTAAATAAGGCCATTAATATTGTGTTATCTTCCATTCGCTTATAAACCAAGTCGCAGAGAGCTTCCCTCTCGTACGGGTCGCATCATGCCCTCTATTCTGGGTAATCGTGATTTAATAATAAGTGTTTTTATGAACATAAATAATATAACTCATTGAATTTAATTAGGTTACATCAACTTTTTATAAAGGTAATTAATAATCGTTTTTAAATTGGCTAAGAATTGAGGGTTTGAGGTGGCCGAAGGTGCATGACCGGGAAGCAGGCCAATGATTTCGCCACCCCATGGAGTGGGACAAGACCAAGCCTGAACGTAACGTTTCTTATCATAGTAAGTTTCCATGAGGTCAATTGTGGGTGCAGTTTGTTCTAAATTGATATAAATTTCATCCGTATCAAAATCCATGGGTAGGAGTTTCTTTGCGAGGGGATGAATGGCATTGCAAAGCGAAACGGAATAAGGTTCCACTGGATGAGTCGACTGTTCTGAGCCATCCGGGTCATCACGACGTACCCAGCGATGACCAACGATTTTTCTCCACCAATCCCATTCCCAGAAAGCGGCACTAGAACCGTGGTGTAGCAGCATGTTGCCACCCTTTCCTAAATAGGCTTTGAGGGCATCTTGTGAGGCTTGATCGGGGTGATCATTATTACAAGTACCCGCAATCATGTGGAGCATCAGTAATTGATACTTGCCTGAGTTTATATCTGCGAGCTTCGCAAAATCATCTTCGCTAAAATCGATGGCGTAATCATTTTCTATTTCGCCGTGAATATTTTTGCCACTGAAGGCATTATAGTGATTGTCTGCTAAAAATAAAATCATATTTTTCCTAGGCTAAATAAGCTAATTCTTCTAAGCTAACTTCACCAGAAAGCTCTTTGTTGTTTTGCCAATTCTTAACTTGTTCAATAACAAAATCAGCCATGCGTACGTACTCATCATTAATGGAGCCCGCAAGATGGGAACTCATATGTACATTGGGGAGATCAAATAATTCCGAATTGGGAGAGGAGGGCTCAGGGTGAGTGACATCGAGCAAAGCACAGAGGTCAGGGCGTTCTTTCATGACTCGAATAAGATCATCTTCATTGACTTGAGCTCCGCGACCGGTGTTGATAAAGGTCGCACCATAACGCATTTGGCTCAGTAAATCATAGTTGATGACGCCAATATTATCGTCACGATCAGGGAGGTGATTACTAATGATGTAGGCTTGTTCAAAAGCTTCTTCCATAGTCACTTTTGAGATACTATTCTCTTGGCAGTAGCTAGCGCTCAAGGAACGCGATACGGCTAACTTATCGAAGTGAAAGGGACTTAAAAGTTCCATGGTGTGTTTCGTGATTTTACCGACGCTGATGAAGGCGATCTTTTCGCCATAGGCACCTTTACCTTTGTAAGCACCGCCAAAATGATCGTTATTGCGCATCCTCTTGGTATCGAGAACATTTTGAAAAAAGCCTTTTGAGGCCAAAAGAATTTGCGCTAAACAAAATTCGGCCACGGGGATGCTATTAGATTCGGCGGCACAAAAAACCCGTACGCCCGCTTCAAGAAAAGGCTGAGCAAAGGATTTGGTACTGCCAGCAGCATGCATGAGCAATTTTAGATTGGGTAATTTGGCCACTTGCTCAGCAGTACAGGCGGGCATGCCCCAGGTAGTAAAAATCACTTCTACTTCTTTGAGCAGTTCAGCATTCTCTGCAAAGTTCTCTGAGGTGATGATTTGAGGAAAGAGTTCGAATTCTTTTTCAATGATTTCTTTTCTTCCATTGGCATAAACATCGAAAAGACGATTTCCATTATTAAAAAAAGCAGCTTTCATTTTTATCTCCTTTTAGCAGCCGATAAGTTCGGCTGTTTCGCTTAAGAGTGATGCAGCATTGAGGTCAGCTACAATGGTGATATTACTATGAGCCTGAAGGATTGACGCGGGAAAATTTTCCGTGATCTGCCCTTCGACTAATTGCTGTAAAGCTTTAGCTTTATGTTCACCTGTGACCAGCATGATGATCTCTTTGGCATTGATGATCGATTTTATCCCCATAGAAATTGCGGTGTCAGGCTGAAATTCACCAGCTTGAAAGAAGCGTTTATTATCTCGAAGGGTTTGATTACTCAGTTTCACTTTACGTGTTGTTGAATCAAAAGAACTTCCCGGTTCGTTAAAAGCGATATGGCCATTTGTTCCGAGGCCGAGCAGTTGAATATCAATGCCAGCATTAACTTCTATGGCTTCATCATAATTAATTTCTTCACAAGGGAAGAAACAATTTAAAGGAAGTATATCGACATGATCAAAAAGGTGTTTTTTCATGAATGAGCGGTAACTCTGGGCATGGAGAGCATGAATCCCGAGGTATTCATCGAGATTAAAAGTTTTGATATGTCGAAAACTAATCTGGCTAAAATGAAAAGCTTTTACTAAAAAATTATAGACGATGACGGGGGTGCCACCAGTAGCAAGGCCTAGATTTGCCTTAGGATTAGATTGTAGATGCTTAATGAAAATTTCAGCACAGGCTTTTTCAGCACTGGACTTATTATCGCAGATATGAAGTTTCACGCGTATCTCCTTGAATTCAAAAATTGATTATTAGGGAGATACCAATGAAAAGAGCTCAATGTGACACTTACTTAGGCTAGGAAGCGATAAAGTTCCCTTTTTTATAGAAGGAGTTATTAAAATGAAATAAAGCTTGGCATAGATTTGGAGTCAGTGGCAAGCTAGTGCTCGGTGTACACATGGACGGTTTGCACCACGGGCGGATAAAAAGCATTTGCCCATACGGCAGTATCTTGGTGGGAGTGTGAGGGACTCGTCCCTCATTTAGTCAAACTTGGGGCGGAGCCCCAGTATAAATACCTCCGGTGGCCGAGGAGCCCTCGGGGCCAGACTAAAAAAGGTGGCAGCAGCTCCCCGCTGGAGTGAGGCGAATTCCTCAGCCCTTTGTGTTTTGTTTGCCGCCTTGGGCCTCTGTCCTAATGGATGGGAACTTAAGCACATGCCGAAGGTATGTAGTATGGTAGCCACCAGATTTATCCGGTGGGTATTGTTAAAAAAATGATATTCATGCCGAAGGTATGAAGGAAACGCTCTGCAGCGTACCTTCGGCACGCACGATGCTGTTATTCAAATACCACGGACTTACGTCCATGGCTACATTCCTAAGCTCTTCGAGCTCAAATATCCCTTAAGTTTCCACCCATTAGGCTCCGCCCCCACCCCCGTTTAAGGTACTGCCGTATGGGCCAATAATTTTTATCCGCCTGTGTGGCAATAGCCCTTAAAAACTCCTATACTCGGAGCTTCGCTCCAGCGCTTAAGCTTCATCAGTTCACAGGTCTGATTAAGCACGGATTTAATCTTGTAATCTCTTAAGTTCCCTATCATTACGGGTTACGCTTGCCATCACGGGCGGATGAATTAGGAGTAGCCATTATTTGAATCGATGCCAAGCTGGTGCTCGGCGTACCCAGGGGGTGGTTTGCAACGTGGGCGGATAAAAGACGGGCTTGTTTCTCTTAAGTTAGGATATCCTTGATGACATGACCATGAACATCGGTGAGCCTGAAATCACGACCCTGATATTTGTAAGTGAGTTTCTCATGATCAATTCCCAGCAAGTGGAGGATGGTCGCATTGCGATCGTGGACATGCATGGTGCCAGGCGTCCATTTGGCATCTTTACTGGGCTGAGGAGTGAGGGTGTTACCATCTTTGTCCGTTATATTATAGCCATAATCATCAGTACGACCATAAGTGATGCCTGGCTTGATGCCACCACCCGCCATCCAAGTTGTGAAACAACGAGGATGGTGATCACGACCATAGTTTTCTTTTGTTAGGGGTCCTTGGCAATAAGCGGTACGACCAAATTCACCGCCCCAGACCACGAGGGTATCATCGAGCATGCCGCGTTGCTTGAGATCCGTAATGAGGCCATAGCAGGCTTGATCAATATCCCGGCATTGATCTTCGTGTTCTTTGGGTAGGTTTCTATGAGCATCCCAACCACGATGGAAAATTTGAATATTGCGCACGCCTCGCTCAGCCAAGCGACGAGCATTCAAACAAGAGGCCGCAAAGGTTCCAGGGATGCGAGCATCTTCGCCGTAGAGTTCATAGGAGCTTTTGGGTTCTTTAGATATATCCATCAATTCTGGAACGGCCATTTGCATTCTATAGGCCATTTCATGCTGACGAATACGAGCGAGGACTTCAGGGTCACCAAAGGAATCATAATGTTGCTGATTAATGGCCGCTAAGGCATCTAATTGGTTGCGACGATTAGCTCGACTGACGCCTTTGGGATTATTGAGGTAGAGCACCGCATCTTTTTGATTGCGCAATAAGACGCCCTGGTGATCAGAGGGCATGAAGCCACTGCCCCAAAGTCGACCGAAAAGGCTTTGTTCCGCATGCTTGCTTTTCGCGTGCATGACAACATAACCAGGGAGATCTTTGTTGTCACTACCGAGTCCATAGCTCAACCAGGCCCCCAGGCTAGGGCGACCGGGCACCTGACTGCCGGTTTGAATGTAGGTAATCGCGGGATCATGATTGATCGCTTCAGTGAAAGTACTATTGATGATACACATTTCTTTAACAGCTTTTGCCGTGTGGGGCAATAAGGAACTGACGTGCACACCATCTTCATTATTGGCGTATCGTTTGAATTCGTATTTACTGGGGCAGACGGGAAAACTCTTCTGCCCTGCAGTCATACCTGTAACACGTTGGCCATCACGAATTTCTGCGGGCAATTCCTTGCCTAGCATATCTTTCATTTTTGGTTTGTAGTCCCAGGTATCATGATGGCTTGGGCCACCGCTCATAAAAAGGTAGATGACTCGTTTGGCTTTTGCTTTGTGGTGAATGCCACCATTGAAATCAGGGTTTGCGGGTGCAGCCTGTAAATCGGGGCCCAGTAAACTCGCCATTGCCGCGGTGCCTAGGCCTAAGCTAGCCTGACCAAAAAGTTGACGTCGGGTCATCATGAGTTCATGTTCACGCATTGGATTTAGATCAAACATTATATTTTCCTTTTCATAAGCGCTTTAATAAAGTAATAGGGCCAAATCAGAGGCCATAAGCATGGCAGAAACTTGGGTCCAAGCGGCGTGGTCGATGATATCTAGTTGTTGCTGACGAGGTTTATCACCAGTGGAGAGCAATTGTTTGGCATCATCTGGTGAGTCGCTAAATTTTGTTTTCATTTGAGCTAAGAGTTTTAGGCAGATTTGAGTTTCCGCGGTAGAAGGGCTGCGACTCGTAATTCGTTTGAAAATCATCTCTAATCGAGATTGATCATCGTTTGCTTCTTTTAAAAGAGCTTCGGCAAGCATGCGCGACATTTCAATACGTTGCGTTTCGTTAAGTAGAGCCAAAGACTGTAAGGGGGTATTGGTACGGGAACGGTTGACGCAGCTGACTTCGCGACTCGGCGCATCGAATAAATTCATCATGGGGTGAGGGCTTGTTCTCTTCCAATAAACGTAGAGGCTACGGCGATAGAGTTTACTGCCCTCATCCTTTTTGTAGTCTTTGGTATCACTTGAGGGGTGAGCAATAGATTCCCACATACCAGCAGGTTGATAGGGTTTGACGCCTTCGCCACCCATGTGTGGGTCCAATAAACCACTCGTCCACAAGCCCATATCTCGCAGGACTTCTGCATCTAAGCGGAAAGAGGGGCCACGGGCATAGAGTTTGTTTTCTGGGTCTGTTAGATCTTTGCGCCATTGCGAAGACTGCATAAAAGTCTGACTCAAAACCATCATTTTCAAAGTCTTTTTTAAATCCCATTTATTTTCTTGTAGGCTGACTGCTAACCAATCGAGTAATTCAGGGTGCGTGGGTTGCTCTCCTTGCAGTCCAAATTCTTCGGAGGTGCGTACGAGTCCGGTTCCAAAGACTCGTTGCCAAATGCGGTTGACGAGAACACGTGAAACAGTGGGGTGATTGGGGGAAGTCAACCATTGAGCCAAACCCAGGCGATTCTTGGGTGCGCCTTTTGGCATTTCGCCCATGACGGATATTACGTCCGGTTCAAGCGCTTCACCAATAGGCCTGTTGTATTCACCTCGTTCGAGTACAAAAGTATCGCGTTTGGGTCCTTCCTGGGCAATGAGGGTATTGGTGAAACGATATTCAATTTTAGCTAAGGGAGTTTTGGGTATGAGTTTGCTTACGGATGATAATTGAAAACGTTTTGGATTGATTGAAGCGGAATTTGAAATGAGTTCAAAACGAAGTTTAGCACCTTTAAGGCTATTGAGCGTTTCTGATAGAACCAATGTGATAGCGTGCTTAAAAGCTTTTTTAGTTTGGATCTCCCAACCTTTGGCCATTTTATCTTTAATAATATCTTCAATGCTAAATCCTCTTCTTGTGGAATTAGCAGAGGCGTGTTCAAGTTTTAAATCTTTAATTTTGCCATCAGGTGAAATGTATTTGACTTTAAACTGCTTTAAACGAAAATCACCCGATTTGTCTAGCTTAAGACCTTTGTCTGACATGCTTTTATCGTTTAAAATATCTAAACGGAAGCCATCGATACTGCCCTGAAAGAGCTCAGTCTCCAGTATATAAAGAGAGATGTTTTCATTTTTTGGTGTTTTACTTGGGGCGACCTCTTGCGTCAAAAGCGCGTTAAAAATGGGTGGTTCCACTATTTTTCCCTGCGCCTTTAGTTTTTTCCATTGCTTCCAGTCGTGAATATTTGAAGGTGCTTTAATCACTGGGGCATAATCGTATTTATTGGCGTCGACAGATTTTTCTGCCGTATTATTGAAAAAAGCCATGAGCTGATAGTACTCATCATGGATAATGGGGTCGTATTTGTGGGTGTGGCAACGTACGCAAAGTAAACTTGAACCCAGTAGGACAGTGCCCAGGTTTTCGACTCGGTCAAAATTATTCTTGACTTGGAACTCTTCTTCTAGGGCACCGCCTTCACCAGTGGTGGGGTTCATTCTCACAAAACCCGTGGCCACTTTCTGCTCTAAAGTGGGATTGGGGAGTAGATCTCCGGCAAGCTGCCAGGTGATAAAATCATCGAGCGGTAGATTGTCGTTCATGGCCATAATAACCCAATCGCGGTAGGGGTAAATCGCACGCTTATTATCAAGGTGTAATCCATGGGTATCGCCATAGCGAATCGCATCTAGCCAATAACGCGCCTGATGCTCTCCGTATGAAGGACGAGCAAGTAATTGATCAATGAACTTTTCATAAGCTTGCGGGTTTTTGTCTTCTAAAAAAGTTTTGAGCTCTACTCGCTCAGGGGGGAGACCCGTAAGTACCAAAGATGCTCGACGAGCTAAAGTAGCTTTATCGCTTGCGGGAGCAAAGTCGATTTTCTTTTCGGCAAAACCCGCTTTGATGAACTCATCAATACTCCCGTGCTTAGTGCTCTTTACTGGGGGTACATAAGCCCAGTGCTTTTCGTATTTTCCACCGGACTTAATCCATGCGGTGAGTAAATCTTTTTCTTGCTTACTGAGTTTATTGCCTTTCTTAAGAGGCGGCATGGGGTCTTCATCATCATTTAATCGGTAAATAATTTCACTCTCATCAAGGTCCTTGGGATTAATGGCGTGATAATCACCTAGGTCTTTGCTCGCATGTTCAAAAGAATCCAAGCGCAGTTCCTTTTTCTTGGCATCGGGTCCGTGGCAGGCAAAGCATTTGTCTGACAAAATAGGTAAAATTTCTCTTGCAAAATCAGGTTTTTTTGCGTAGCTAGGGAGATATAAACAAGAGATTAAAAAAATTATAAGTAGATGCTTGTGCAACTTTCACTCCAAATTTTAAAGATTTTAATTTGTGTTCCTCGCTTCATAATTGAGAAGTAATCTAAGGAACTTAGGTCAAAAAATGCTTGTGAGAGCCATTATTTATCTGTAGGATTGTATATAACAAAAAAATGTCTTTATTACGGGCATAAAGTTTTTATTTGTTAGATATGTAGGAAAAAGTCAGGATGTTTTTTAAATATGCTGCCGATTGAGTTAGGCCAAGCAGGTGCTCGGCGTACCCAGGGTTTACTTATCTTGGTGGTCGATTTGCCCATCTTTATTTTTGTCGAGGTCGCGGAATTGACCGCTATAAATAGCTTTGTGTTCAGCGCGGCTGAGTTTGTTATCCTTGTTGGTGTCACCGCCCTTGAAGGCTTGAGGGTGGGGGAATTCAGTGGGGCTCAGGCTATTGTCTTTATTTTTGTCATCATGATCAAACATGGGAGCCCAGAATGAAATAAAATCCTTTTCGCTAATGATCTCATCCGAGTTTGTGTCGATACGTCCTACCATGCCACGAGAGATGACGCTGATGGGCTTGGGTGGTGCTTTTCTTTTGGGCACGGATTGGAAGCTATAGCGAAAGGCATCGAGGCTTTTATCGTAGTCGACATCGGGGATAATCCACATATTGCGGAAGAAGACATTGGAACCCTTGTGATCCTGAATTCTGAGGGGGCGTTTACCATGAGCCTTGTAAGGCTTGTTGACTTCACCGAGAAAATACGTGTCGTTTTGAATGAGTTCGCCATTGTGAAAAATGGTGGCGCGCATGGGTTCTAGGACTTCACCATCGGCAGAAAAAATGGGGGCTTTCATTAAGATATCATAAGACTGCCACTCACCGGGAGGACGACTAGCGTTGACGAGGGGTGGTTGCTGACCCCAGATGGCGCCGCACATGCCATCGGCATTAGTGTCGTTTTGGTAGCTATTCATAACTTGCAGTTCGTAGCCGGACATGAGGAAGATACCTGAGTTGCCATAGAGTTGGCCAGTGATTTTTGGGTCTTTGGTTTTTTCAGTCATGAACTCGAGGTGAATTCGCGAGGTGCCAAAAGCTTGCTTCGTATCAAGATTGCCTTTGCTGCGTTTCCAGAGTCCTGGCTTATCTGTTTGCCAATTTGGATTAGTCCATTGTGATTGATCGAGAATGATCGCTTTACTAGGAGTTTTAGCCTGTGTTTCAGCAAAGGACTTCGGTGTTTTTATTGAGGGGAGAGGGCGACGACCATCATTTCTTTCCCAGCCTGAACCAGGGATGAGTGGGCGTGCCCGCCGCTTAGTGATCTTTTTAGGCAGTCTCTTATTGAGGGTATAAAAAGCTGAACGATTGAGCAATTTTGCGCCATTCGCAGAAGTCATCTCAGGGAAAGTGAGCTCATAGATCTTTTTAGTTTCCAGGGGAACTTTAATATCGAGAACTTTGCCATCCTTGGAAAGACTTGAAGAGGTGATTTGGAGGTCTTTTTGGTCGAGGCGGTCCGAGCCATAAATTGCCCAATAATTGTAGTGCCAACTTTTAACACTAGGAAGTGACTTTTTGCTCAT
Organism: Lentisphaera profundi; assembly: GCF_028728065.1. Lineage (GTDB taxonomy): Bacteria > Verrucomicrobiota > Lentisphaeria > Lentisphaerales > Lentisphaeraceae > Lentisphaera > Lentisphaera profundi. The sequence goes on from NZ_CP117812.1 coordinate 1,177,788, forward strand.
GGGCTGAGTGAAAGTGAGGCGGAAGCCCTCTTGAGTGAGCTCTACTTTATAGATTTCAAAAGGAATCGTTTTACCATCCCAGCTGACTTTTTGTAGTGCGGTTCTTTTACCACCCGCAGATTTCCATCCACGTCCCACTTGCGCGGTCCAGAGCTGGCCCTGGGCATCGAAATTCATTTTTACCGTGCCCGATTGGGTGCCTCTAAGGAACTCTACACACCAGCCTTGATAATCACCATCGACTTTTTCAAGTCCGCAGCGAATGAGGTTGGATTGAGATTGATCACCAATGAAAAATTGATCTTTGAAGAAACCGAACTTGCCTTTGGTTGTATCCCAAACTGGACTGCCAGGCGAGTTGGAAATCTGTGTACGTGGGAGCCAAATGGCGGGACGGGTACGAATTTTTTCGAAATCGGCGGCTTTCATTGAGAGGATTTTTTTCTCGTCAAAATCAGGGCGCCCTAAAAGGCTACCGGGATGACCATAGAATTTGCCTTCTTGCACATGGAAAAGTGCACAGTCGGGCATCCAGTCACCTTGGTTATCAGTGACAAAGATTTCATCTTTGGGACTCATGCCAATGCCACACGGAGAGCGAAAACCACTCGCAATGGGATGGAAATGACCTTGACGGTCCGAACGATAAACCCAGCCACGATAAGGAGCGGTGTAGGTCATAACGCCACCTTTACCTGGACGGCCATCACGAACAACGAGGCCTTTGCCATCAATGGGTGTCGCACTTAAATTGAGCGAAGCATATTTTCTACCTAATTTATCAACGACGGGGCCGAAATGATATTCATGATAACCACGGGTAATACCAAATTCAGCGCAGTAAGTTTCGTAGATATCAGCCTTGCCGTCACCATTAGTGTCTTGCAAGCGGGTGAGCTCGGGCTTTTGCGCAACATAGTAGGACTTATCTTTTTTATCATAATAAATGCCGTTGGGTTCCATGAGGTTCTCGGCGAAAAGTGTCCAAGTGCCATTGGTATATTCCCAGACTTCGCCTTCCCAAGTACAGATCGCCATCGTATCGGCATCTTTTTGGCAGACACCTAAAAGCGATACGGCGCCTTTGGGGAGCGTAATCGTTTCTAATTTGTAACCATCGGGAATAGCTGCAAAAAGAGCCAGCATAGGCATGATAAGTAGTGTGACTAATTTAATTTTCATAATAGTATTGATCCTATTTAAAAATGAATTTAAAGTTGCTGTTATGTGAGTTGGGATCCGCATCACTTTTACTGAGGTCGATGGAGAAGTCGCTTATGTCTTCTTTGCTTTTTCCCTCGATGGAATAAGCATCAGCACCCACAGGAGCAATGATGATTTTGTGTTGTTTCCCACTGATCGAGGTAGTGATTTTAACTTTGTCAGCGTCATAACGATATGAAAGTAATTTTATCGGACTTGAAGCTCTAATTCCCAATAGTTCAGCTTCGACTTTATCACCTTTGATAGTAGAGGCATTGGCACTACGCGAATTAAGTGAAGGGGTCTGATCGAGTAGGGCATTCTTCCAAACGGCTTCGACTTTACCTTGGTAGGGATTGTAGGCAACCATGACTTTATTGGGTAAGAGGCAGAGTAGGGTGCGGGGAGATATTCCATGGATATATTTGCGCAGGACTTTGGCTTCGCCTGAAGCACGAACAACTTTTGGCTCAGAGCCCTCGAGACTTTTCCCCATTAGACCCACGTGACTTTTACCCTTGATAAGTAAGACGGCATGAAATCTAAGAGCGTGTTGGGGGCGTTCATCATGTATGATATCTAGCTTGTGTACGCCCTTCTTAAGGTGAGTACTTTTATTAAGACTCTGACTCGGTTTCTTCTTGTCGTCTTGAGCAAATATTTTTTCACCATTGAGGTAGGCCACCGTGCGGCCGATATTATTGATTTTGATTTGATATTCACCATCCTCGGGAACATGTAAATTGGTCTCTAGGTGGGAAGTGCCATTGTAATTATTTTTAAAAAAGATGAGGTTCTCTTTGACGTTTTTTTGCTCGATAGATTCTACCGTCTTGAGTGCTTCAAGGGAAAGATCCTTATCCTTAAAGTGATTTCGCGGATAAGTGGAGAGGACGAGTGAGCGCATGCCGACTTGTTTGGACATGATATAATCGCGAACAGCGCTGATTTGATCATCTTTGAAGAGGTGTTTATAGGGAACCATCTCAGAGTTGGGGATACCTTCTTTGATAGTATTGAAAATAGCTTCTGGGCTATCGCCATGTTTCCAAAAGTCATCGATTAAACTGGGGCCAATTCCACCCTTCATATCGGGGGCATGGCAAGTGTGACAGATCTGATTATAAATTTTTTCGCCTTCCTGTACGGAGTCGGCGGCAAGAGGTGTACTCAAGAGACTAAAAAGTCCTAGGCCTGCAATAAATTTTCTATTCATTCAAATTCCTTTATTTAAAATAAAATGTAAAATGAGTACCCTTGGGACTCATCGATTTAATATGATATACAAGATATAAAGGTGGCGTGTTACACAAACTCTAAGCTTATATCGTTTTTCTTACAGTTTAATCATTACAACTGATTTTTTGGATGATAAACGATTTTGATTTGCGGGGAGAGCTTATCGAGCTCTGATTTTGATAACTGGCCATGGTGTAGATGAAGTTCTTTTAATTGGCTTAGCTTAGTTAAATCATGGCAATTACTAATCGGAGTATTTTGAATATGAATAACTTCGATGGGGAAGTTATTTATAGGGGTAATGTTATAGATGCCATTATTAGAGATATTGAGATTTTTGATTTCTTTGTTAGTTAAGGAGTGCATTTCAATAATTTTTGTGTGACTAATATTTAGGCTCTTAAGTGGCTGGCCTCTTAAACCAATGAAATTGGTGATGGGAGTAGCTGTGAGGTCTACACTATGAGCCGGGAAATTCTGTAGGCAATTGCTGTCTCGTAACCAAGGGTTATTAGAGAGGTCAAGATGTTTAGTCTCTTTATCAAAATTAAAGACAAATTTCCTTGTTGTACTTGGACCGTGTATCAGTTTAATAACGCCTGTACAAAAGGCGATACGATCATCTAGGGATAAATTTCCAAAAGCCTTGTAGTGAATTACTTTACCAAATATATCCCCATTTTGTAAGGGACGTAGATCAGCAAGCAGCTCTAAGTAGAGCTTTATACTCAAGGGTGAATGATCCTCTAATTTAATCTTCTTATATTTCTCAGTGAGTTTCACAAGCTTATTAGCCTTCGTTAGTCCTCCCATGATAAAGGCATCGTAGGCCGCCGTGAATTCTTCGCGAATAAAATGAGTTTTACCCTTGAGTAACCATGCCTCTAAAATAGTATCATCCCTGCTGACTGCATTATTGACAAAGCGCAAACTCTCATCGAAACTACAGATTACATAAGTATCCAAAGCCCTTTGTAGAAATAAGGGGGCGGAGTCGACTCCCATTTGTTCATGGAAATCTTTCTCTAAGAGAAGTTTTTCGCTAAGTTGCTCGGCATTGGTTTTAGAGAGCTCGAGGTTATTAATAAAAACGGAAGTTAAAATGAGAACTAAAGTAAGAGTTAATACCGCGGCAATGCTTAAGGATTTATGGCGCATGATGAGTAGTTTTAAACCTTTCACAAAGGAAGCTTCTTCTGCATTGGTGGCAAAACCATTGCGGTAAGCAAAGATATCTTTTTGGAGGTTTTCTACACTTAAGTAACGATCTGTTGGTTCTAAAGACATGGCTTTTAAACAAACGGCTTCAAGTGAGAAGGGGAGGTCACGTTTGATACTTGAGGGTTTAGGGAAATTGCATTTGGCAGTCTTTTCTAAAAGTTCTTCAATCGAAGCGGCATCGAAAGGCTTCTCGTAAGTCAGTAAGCTATAAAGCAGGCAACCAAGAGAAAAAATATCGGTATGGCAGCCTTTGCGCATTTTGAGTTTGGTGGTCTGCTCGGGAGCCATGTAGCCAGGAGACCCTTTGACCGTGCCTATCAGTGTGTGGTTCTCTATGTCGTGATCAAGAACGGAGCAGTATTCGAGCAATAATTCATCGCAATTTGAGGCTTCGACATCGGCTAAACCCCAGTCGCAAACCACCACGTCGCCATATTTACTGATGCGAATGTTATCGGGTTTTATATCCAGGTGTATAACCCCTAGTGAATGAGCGTAGGCAATCGCATCGCAAACTTTCAGGAATATATCGAGACGCGTATTGAGATCCGCGTATTCATTTTTTTCACCAGCGTGTAATTCACTAATGATCTCTTTCAATGATTGACCCGCAATGAATTTCATCGTGAACCAAGGCTTTTCCTGGTCTAAACCAATATTGTAGACAGGAACAATATTGGGATGCTGGAGGGCTGCATTGAGTTTGGCTTCTCGTAAAAAGACTTCGATTTTTTGTGGATCAGTTGAATCTTTTAGAGTTGCCATGGCGACCTTACGATTCGTTTTGCGATTATAGCAAAGTTCAATGCGTTTTAATCCTCCTTCGCTATAGAGACTAAAATCTGAGTATATATCTTCTTCAGATTTGAGCGATTCCGTTAAATGGGTCTCGCTATTATTATAGGCCTCGTCGAATATATCCCCAAGACCATCAGCAAAATTGTCTTCGGGGGCCACCTTAGCTTTCCAATTCGGAATTGAGGCGAATGATTTCTTTGTGCATCGCTTTGCGAACACGCATTTTAAAAACTCTTACAGAACTTTCTGAAATAGCGAATTTCTTTGCGAGTTCCGCATTGCTTATATCTACTTTGATTGATTGCTCAAAGACCTTTTGTGTTTGCTCAGAAAAATCATTTTTTAGCTTAGTCCAAGCCAATTGAGCAATGTGATTTTTCCATTCACGTTCAGAGATGACATCGATTTCGGCTTCGGTAATTAATTCGAGTTTGCCCATGATCTCCTGGTAACTCACATTCATACGAGAGTTTTTTGAGGCCTTGCTTTTAAAAAAATTAAAGACGGTGTTGCGAATCATAACCCCGAGCCAAGTGCGAAAGCGGCATTTGTATTCTTCGGGATCAAACTTGCCGATATTTTTCCATATCTTTACAAGTACGTCCTGCATCAATTCTTCAGAATCCTGAGATCCTACATTAAAGCGCCTAATGATCACAAAAATGTAGGGGCTGTAGTAAGTCACAAACTCTTCCCAGTTTTTTTCATTGTGCTCTGACTGCAGCTTACGAAGCAATGTGTAACGCGTGTTTTTGAATTCGTTCATACTTAAATAAAGGCTTAATTAAAGTGTTGACTAAAGTAAGGCTCGGAATATGGGATTGAATTATTTTAGCCTCCAAAGCCTTTAGCGTAAAGCTTTCAAAGGCAATTAATAGACTTTAAGATGAATCGCTGAATGAGTTCTCAATCAGCGTGGTCTAGCCTTATCTTCAGTTATAGACTGATGCCTACTTTTGTAAAAAGGAAGCTGATGCCTGTACATAGCTACTTAATTTTCAGAGCTTTCCAAGCTCTAATAGATCTTGTGATGTTATCGAGTTTGTTGCCCTTTATACCGTAGCCTTGTAGACTGACTGGGCCTTCAAAGTTTAATTTTTTTAGAACCCGAAAGAGACGTTCTTGAGGGAATGTTCCCTTATCGAGTGTTTGAATTAAAGTGGGCCAATTTTTCCCGTCAATATCAGCGCCGGAGGTACTCACTGCAAAGAGCTGTGGAGCACATAGTGCTAAAGTCTTTTCTAGATCTTCGGCTTTTTCATTTTTGAGGAAATGACAGAGGTTGAACATGATGCCAAGATTAGGGTGATTCACTTGGTTTATAAGTTCCATGGCTTGTGGTATAGTAGCAACGGCGAATCCGGCGTGAGGGTAGAGTGCGACGCGGATATTCATTTTGGATGCATTCTCAGTCGTCTGGCGAATCGAGGCAATAATTTCGGGAGTGATTTTTGGAACAGTTAATTCAATGATACAGCCACGATTTTCTAAAGCTTTTAATGCGGCGGGAGCAATCGCTTTAACATTGGCACTACGATAGATACTCAGGACCTTGAGCCCCACTTTTTCATAAGCGGCCATACGCTGAGTTAGCGCGTCGCCGCCACCAAAAATTTGACTAATGCCATCATAACCTAGTTCTTTAAGTACTTTAGCCTCTTCATCAAAAGAACTGAAAGAGGGGATACCGTTTAAAAAAGCAAAAAATGGAGTTTGGGTATTCTCTTCAGCGGATGAAGATAGACAGAGTAGTATTAGGTAAATAAGAGCTTGTTTCATAATTTAGCTTCCGGATGAGTTATTAAGGAGAGGTACTTGCGCACAGGTAAAAAGTTATCACCCCCAGGGTAAGTTCTCTGTCTTGTGCGTAGTACCGTGAGTCCTCATCAGCATAATTGTGTAGATCAATTCCTAGAGCATATTCACTTATTTTGCTTAAGCTCTCCATACATTTAATGATGAATAGGTATTTTGTCCTTAAAATTTTAGGCAATGATATCGTGAATGACTTTGCGAGGTTCTACACCAGTTAAGCGAAGGTCCAAGCCTTGGTGTTTAACTGAGAATTTTTCGTGGTTAATACCGAGTAGGTGCAACACAGTCGCGTTAAAATCATTGATATGAACAGGTTTATCCAAGATATTGTAGGCATATTCATCGGTCACACCATGCTCATAACCTTGTTTGACGCCACCACCGGCCATCCAGTAAGTGAAGCAACGGCCATGATGGTCACGGCCATGATCTGTTTTTGTCAATTTGCCCTGAGAGTAAATAGTACGGCCGAATTCACCACCCCAAATCACGAGAGTGTCATCGAGTAGACCACGACTCTCTAGGTCTTTTAATAGCCCCATTGAGGGTTGATCAATCATATTACATTGCTTCGGCATATGTTTTGGTAAGCTGCTGTGATGATCCCAATTACGGTGGAAGAGTTGGATGAAACGGACACCATTTTCACTGAGTTTACGTGCCTTGATACAATTGTTGGCAAAGGTACCGGGCTTGAGCACATCGGGGCCATAGAGATCGAGAGTCGCTTTGGATTCTTTAGTCATATCAAGCGTATCGGGAACTTCACTTTGCATGCGGTAGGCCATTTCGTATTGGGCAATGCGTGCATCAATTTCAGGATCGCGAATATCTTTATAATGACTACGGTTAAAATCTCCTAGGGTATTGAGTAAATCACGTCGAGAAGAACGTGTGACTCCCTTTGGATTATCCAAATATAAAACAGCTTCTTTACCACTACGCAGTTTAACTCCGGCATGCTTGGAGGGCAGGTTGCCACTGCCCCATAGCCGAGAATAGAGTGCCTGGCCATTGCCGGATCCGCGGGAAATCATGGTTACATAAGAGGGTAGGTTTTGGTTTTGGCTACCAATACCATAACTGAGCCATGAGCCTAAGCTTGGGTGGCCAACGATTTGATTTCCCGTATTGATATAGGTAATGGCGGGATCGTGATTCACCGCTTCAGTATTCATAGTTTTGATAATGCTGAGTTTATCGACCATTTTTGCCGTATGAGGAAGGTACTCACTGACCCAAGTTTGCATTTCACCATGCTTATGAAATTGGTGCATAGGAGCTACGCAGGGGAAAGATTTTTGTCCGCTGGTCATCCCGGTGATACGTTGGCCATTGCGAATGGAATCAGGTAATTCAGTTCCGTGTAATTTGCGCATTTCGGGATGGAAATCAAAAGTATCAATATGTGAGGGGCCACCCGCCATAAAGAGGTAAATTACACGTTTAGCTTTTGGAAGGCCAGGAAGTTTAAAATCGTGACTTATGCCACCGTTATTGGCGAACACATTGTTTTGAAGACCAGTCAAGGCCATCGTCCCTAAACCTAAGCCACTTTTCAGGACGTCTCGTCTATTCATTTTATGATTCATAGTGTTTACTCTTTATTCAGGGTTTCGTCTAAGTTCATGATCAATTGTGCCACTAAGGTCCAGCTTGCATGCTCGCTTAGATCCAGAGACTCATTGCGTTTTGTATCGCCAATTTCCAGTAACATTTTACTATTTTCCGGAGACTTTTCGAAGTCGGCATGACGTCTTAAGTAAAATTCTTTCAGTTTAGTCTTGAGCTCAGGTTTTGGGGGGTGAGCGACTGCGACTTTAAAAGCATAATCAATTTTATCGGAGAGACTAGGGCCACCCTCCTTAATAATCCGCTCAGCAAAAAAGCGTGCCGATTCGACAAAAATGGGATCGTTTAAAGTGATCAGTGCCTGCAGAGGTGTATTTGTACGTGAACGCTCTATGGTGCATTTTTCCCGGCTAGGAGCATCAAAAGTTGTCATGTTGGGAACAGGAGATGAACGTTTGTAGTAGGTATACATACTTTTACGGTAGTTTTTTTCGCCCTTATCTTGGACAAATGTAGCTCCTGATAAAGAAACTTCATTCCACAAGCCTGGTGGTTGGAATGGCTTAACGGACTCACCACCAATTTGCGAACTCAGCAAATCAGCCATGTACAGGGCACTATCACGAATGTGCTCGCCCTTAAGACGGAATCGTGGACCTCGTGCATAAAGTTTATTGGGTTTATCAATTGTCAGTAATTCAGCTGAGATTTTCGAGTCTTGACGATAGGTCTTGGACATGACAATTTGTTTGAGGGTACGTTTTACATCCCAATTATTATCCCGAAAATCACTAGCTAACCAGTCTAGGAGTTGAGGGTGAGTCGGCCAAGCACCTTGATTACCAAAATCCGAAGGCGTACTTACTAAACCGTGACCAAATAGCATCATCCAGTAGCGATTTACCGTAACGCGAGCGGTCAAAGGATTCTCTTTATCAACGATCCATTGTGCAAGCCCAAGTCGATTTTTTGGAGCCTCAGCTTTCATTGGAGGAAGAACTTTTGGGGTATTGGCGTGGATTTCAAGATCTTTCAAGGGTTGATCATAAGCACCGCGATTGAGGATATAAGTCTTTTTAGGAGTTTTTTCATCTTCCATCACCATGACATTGAGGTTTTTGAAATCATTAAGAGGCTTGATATAGCCGTGTCTAGCAGCAATTACGGGCTTGAACTTAAGTTTCTTTTCGGCATAGAAAGCTTTCTTTAAATTCATCTCAAAGTTATTATTGGCATTCTTAGTGAAAGCGAGGTCATCGTATTTAAGTTGGCTAACAGCGCTAATCTCATTGCCTTCAAGAACGCGGTCGTAAATTTGGAGGAGGGTGATGGGGTTATTAGTATTTTTCCCTGCATCTCTTCTGCCAATCATAAAAGTCTGATTATTGACGAACTTGCTAGGGAACTTATCATGAAGAGCTTTCTGCGGGAGCAAGTTTCCATTGAGGTACATTTTTACTCCAGCAGCTTTTTGGCTACCATCGTAAGTCACTGTGATGTGTTGCCATTTCTTGTGTTCGAGTTCTTGCTCTGCATCAACAAAGATATGTTCCTTGCCGTGATGTCTGATATAGCTAAAACCGAGCTTGTGATCTTTGATATAGATTTCCATACCTTGAGCATTGTGCTGTTGTGCTTGGCTGACAATGGTATGCTTCTCTTTCTGTGGCGCATATTTCAAATGGAAGGATAATGAGAAAGCACTATCTGAATCAAAGAGTTTAGGGATGCTATCATAGATACCATGACGGACGATGATCGCCTTTGTTTTTGCAATGGGTTTCTTTGTTTTTTCATCGATCTTTTCGTCGATGCCATTAACCACATTAATATTGAGGGTTTTTGGTGCTTGCAGATAATCATCTTGAGCAAAATCATAGGCTTCTTCTTTAGATCTGAGCGGAAAGAAATGTTTTAGACCTGTAGGGATAGCTTTAAGTTTTTGTGATTTCTGAGCCTGCCATTGATTGAACGCCGTCACGTGTTGTTGATGAAATTTTTGAATATTGTCATCGGCATTAGCAAGTTGAACCTCTAGCTGAGTAATCATTTTCTGCTGATACTTATTATCCCCAATTTTGATAATCGGAACGGCATTACCTCGTCGAGTTTGCATGCCCTTGTCAGCTGAGATATTAAAAAAGGCGTACATTTCGTAGAATTCTTTTTGTGAAATAGGATCGTATTTATGGTCGTGGCATTGGGCACATTCAGTAGTGAGCCCCAACCAAACTTTGGAAACAGTACTGAGGCGATCAACGGTGTATTCAACGCGATATTCTTCGAAGAAAGCGCCGCCTTCGTCAGTAGTACCATTATTTCGTAAAAAGGCGGTAGCGACTTTTTGGTCGGTGGTGGCATTGGGGATATGGTCCCCTGCAATTTGCTCTAGCGTGAATTGATCGAAGGGTTTGTTACTATTGTAAGCATCTATTACCCAGTCGCGCCAAGGCCACATCGTGCGCGGACCATCGGCATGGTACACCGAAGAATCACCATAGCGGGCCATGTCGAGCCAGGGAAGCGCCATGCGTTCGCCGTAGGCAGGCTTAGCAAGAATGCGATCGACGAGTTTTTCGTAGGCATTATTTGAGCTATCATTGACAAATTGATCGATTTCTTTTGGACTTGGGGGCAGGCCATTGAGGTCATAGCTTAAGCGACGAATGATTTTATGTTTGGGGGCTTCAGGGCTAGGCTTTAAGTCTTTCTCATTCAGTGTAGCGACAATAAAGTTATCAATCGGGTTATTCGTTTGAGATTTTTTAACTTTAGGGACAAGAGGTTTTGTGATGGGTTCAAAGGCCCAGTGCTTTGACCAAGTGGCACCTTCATTAATCCAGCGTTTAAAGAGGTCGATTTCTTCTTTTGTTAGAGGAATTTTATGAGATTTCTTCGGAGGCATGATGTCATCGCTATCATCAGTACTGATGCGATAGTAAAGTTCACTTTCCTCAGCATTGCCTGCAATGATAGACGCAATACCATCATGAACTCTAAAAGCGCCCTCAGGACCATCGGGGATGTCGAGGCGTAAGTCGCCTTTGCGTTCTTCTTCATCGGGGCCGTGACAATGGAAGCACCTATCGGATAAAATGGGGCGTATGTCTTTGTTGAAGCTGACTTTTTCAACTTCGACTTTTTTATCAGTCATCAGTGCGCAGCTAGCACCTACGATAAGAGACAAGCTAAGCAGGGAAATTTTTGTTTTAAACATGAATAGAACCTTTTATTTTCTTACTCTATTAAACATATGAAATGACTTACTGTTACAAGTATAATAGCTTTATGAGTAAAAAAACAAAAAATTCTTAGGCTAGAGAACAAGAAATATAATTAAGTACGAAAAATTTCGTAAATTCACTCATAAACAAGGTGACTTTTGACTTGTTTGACCGCGACACTAAGTCGTGCTAATCGAGGAGCTTATAAAATATTGATGCTCGTGGTATGGGAACCACGAGCAGAGTTATTTATTTCTTGAAAGTTAATTCTTTAAATGGAATCAAATGCTGAATGAGTGGCTGACCTTTTTCATTAAAAGCCTCAAGTTTGATGGATTTTTTTGTCCAGTCAATTTCTATCATACCGGCATTTTTCTCAAAGGAAGCTTTGCCGACGCGAAATGAATTTTTTGCCTTGGACCATTTTTCAGAAGCATGAGTCATGCCACTGCTTGTGAGGTCATAGAAGGGGTAACCACCAATATCGCTTTTGGATAATTCACTAAAATGAACATCTCCCGAAATGGCAAAAGTGTGTTGAGTATTATGTTTCTTCAGCAGGTCAAAAAGGCGTTGCTGTTCATGAGGTACATTGCCCCAATTCTCCATGCCTTTTTCAAAAGAAAGAGTCTGAATACTACTGGCGATAATTCTCACATCGGCAGGAACCTGAAGTTGCTCTTCCAGCCATTTCCATTGGGCGTCACCTAGCAGGGTCTTGCTGGTGTCTTTTGTAGGTGTGTACCAACCAACATAATCTTTAGAAGCTTTCTTTTTTTTGGCTCTGGGCAGTGGATCACGGAAGTAACGGGTATCGAGCATAAGTACCTGGCAACGCTGTCCTAGTGCTCCGAAAGTGTAGGAGCCGTAGATACCAGGACGTTGGCGGCGCGGTGAATCAGCCGGGTCCTTGAAAAAGTCGAGAAATATCTCTTCGGATTCTTTGCGCTTGGGGTAGGTATTTCCACCATCGTTGACACCGAAATCATGATCATCCCAAGTGGCGAGCATTGTGGTGTTATCACGCAGTGTGCGAAATCCCTTGATAGCTTCAAGTTGGCCCCATTTTTTCTTGAGCAGCGCCATGTCTTCAGTATCGCCATAAATGTTGTCACCGAGGAAGATAAAGACATCAGGCTGCTTTTTTATGATAGCATCAAAAATAGCGGGACTTGCAGTTTTTGAGCTTACCTTTCTCGCTGGCCTATGGCAAGAGCCAAAAGCTATTTTTGTGACGGATTTCTCGTAGTGAACATCAGAATTAAACTGGGCATCAGCTGATGAGCAGCCAAGCAATAGTAGACAGGGGATTAATTTAATAAGCTGTTTTTGAAGACGCATTTATTATCCTTTATATTTAGATGAAGATATACTTTTTTATAACTTACTTACTAAGAAACACACTAAATGACTAAGTGCTACCGTTTTTATGAGTCCATTTGAAAAATTAAGACAACTAATGTCTAAGAAAGCTTGCCCGAGAAAAGTATTTATGAGGTTTTACAGTTAGACATACCCAAAAATAAAATCCTGCCAAAGATTGGCAGGATTTAAATGGTCTAAGTGTAAAAATTAATGATACTTATTCTTTGACTCCAGTTGAGAGTAGGTAGGCAATGAGGTCGCGAACTTCATCAGCATTCATCGAATTAATTAACATAGGAGGCATTTGTGAAATAGGATAGTCTTCGATTTTTTCCACATCATCAAAAGGAATTTGACGAGGCTTAACTTCTTTGTTACTTTTAGTCGTTGGATAAACATCGTAATACTCCTCGCGTGGCATCACTAGGCCATTGATCTGAGTTTTATCTTTGAGAGTAATGATCTTAGAGCTGTATTGATCCGAAACATTCTTACTAGGCTCAATGATAGATTCGAGCAAATAACGATCATCAAATTTTGTTCTCACCATACTTAAGTCAGGTCCGATATCTCCACCCAAGCCATCGAAACGGTGACAGCTCGCACAAGCAGCCGCATGGAAAAGGTTACGTCCATTTTTTAAATCAGCTTTTTTAAGTGCACCGCGGTGAGTGAAACGACTCGCCTCTTGCACAGTCCACATTTTCCCTGGTCCCTTAGGAGCGGTGATTTTGAATTTTGGCTTAGAGCCAAATTCTTCACCAGTAATATCTTTTAGAGCCATGCGGTCTTCGCTACTCAATTGAGTGAGGACTTGTCCGCGGATATTAACTAAAAATTTAGCATAGCTATTTCCACCTGGGTGCTTCGCAGCAGAATTTAAAAAGGAAACATATGTTCTGCGTTGATCCAGAGTCCAGCCCGTTTTGAGGTTACGTAAAATAAAAGCATAGCCAAGTTTTTGAACAGGAGGATAATCGTTGATCAATTTGTTGATTGAACGAGCATAGCCTTTGTTTCTACTAATAATCTCATTCTGCCATTGTGGTAGATTCTTTGGTGAAGGCTTCTCAATTAGTGCCATGCCCTTTGCAATGATACCAGGAGCTTTCAAGTACACTAAAACACGTAGGAGTTCAGTATTTAAATCATCTTCGTGTGCAGGGAATTTTGGATCCAATTGTGCAATGACTAAGTTGCGATCCTTAGTACTGGGTTCACCTAAGCGGATGAAAGTGAGAGTATAAGCACGTAATAGACCTAATTTTTCATGAGGTTTTAAGCTATCGAAATCAATTTCTAATAAGCTGGCAATGATTTTTTCTTGATAGGCTTTTGTTCCCATGCGAGCTAAGGCAACAGCAGCAGTGATTTTAGCTTGTGCATCTTTGCTTTCAAAAACTTTGTGGGCCCACTGATCTACAGGCTGAGATTCAATGGCGACTCTTGCCGCGTGGCGCAACCAACGATCTGAACTCGATAAATGTGGCCATGCCTCGGCTACTGCTTTTGGATTGGCGACGCCATGGTAAGCTTCGAGCTGACGGCGTATTTGGTGCATTTTTGGAAGTTTAAAATCCTTTGGAGATAGTGCTGCAGTTGATTCAGTGCCTTCGTATGTGAGGCGATATAACCTGGAATCAGTACCACGACCACCTGTTACGAAATACATCGCACCATCTAGACCAATGAGTCCATCAGTTAAGGGCATGGGTTCGCCATAAGCAAAACTTTCTTTTTCGGCTTTATAACCGGCTCCATCGGCATTGATGTGCAAAGCGTGAATCGTTCCGTAAGTCCAGTCAAAAGCATAAACTGCTTTTTGATATTTAGCAGGGAACTTTGCTCCTAAGCCAGAAACCATGCCAGTGGGAGAACCAGGGCCAATATCTAAGATGGAAGGTAAGCTATCTTCGTAATAGGCTGGCCATTTACCTGAACCAGACCTCCAGCCGTAATCAGCACCACTGGCGACAAAATTAATTCTTGTTGGGCGGTACCAAGGAGTTCCCATGTCCCACTCCATGTCGGCATCATAAGTGAAGAGGTCGCCAAAGATATTATAGGCCACGTCAAATTGATTACGGAAGCCAATAGCAAAGATTTCATTTTTCTTGGTGTCGGGATTGTAGCGAGTTACATGGCCACCGGGAGCATAGACCCCTCTGGCATGGTTATTGCCATCCCATTCACGTTCGAGTAAATGGTCTTCGTCCCATGATTGCACACGAGAGAGCGAGACAATTTCTTTTTTAGGTTTTGGCGTGTGGTTACCACCTACCAAATAGAAATCTTTCTTATCTTGAGCCAAAACCACACTGTGGCTTCCGTGCTCAGAACCATTGAAGGCAGTAGGGAAGAGTTCACTGGTATCAAGGGCATCATCGCCATCGCTATCAGTTAAACGCATGAGACCACCGTTTTTATAGTAGTAGTAGAGTGAATCATTATGCCATTTCATACCGCGGGTCCCCTTGAGCTTTAGGGGCATTTTTTCAATAGTAATCTGTTCGCTGTCATGATTAAGGTTCAAACGGTAGAGTCCCATCTCTTTCTGACCAGAAACAAATAAGCGACCTTTATCATCCACGGCCATAGCGACTTGTGAGCCGTATTCTTTTGGGAATTTGTAAATTTCTTGAAGTTTAAAACCCTCTAAAGCTGAAGTGTTGCCAGCTTTGGAATCTTGTGCTTTTAAACCGAAGTCACCCCAAGGGCTGATTCCTAAGCCACCGACTGAAAAGAGTTCATCGGACCACTGATTAGAAATAGATGCCTGAGTATTCCATTTGTTCTGCAGTTTTTCACTGGCTTTCCAGCTAGTATCACTGACGACTTCTGCTGTGCTGCCATCTTCCATTTTAAGGATGATTTTAAAGATGAAGGCGGCATGGCCGCCGGCATTTTTGGCTTCGATGGCGATCAGATTATTTCCCTTTTTAATCTTTTTAGATAAGTCACCAGATTTAAAAGCTTTTTCCCAGGCCTTGCTATCAGAGAGGAGATCACCATTGAGCCAAAGTTTCATTTCATTATCGCAAGTACTGAAAATATGGGCGCTGGCAACTTTGCCTTTACTTGAGAAATTTTTGATTAAGTAAAGTGCTTCATCATCAGTTTTACCTTTTTTCCAGATCCATTGAGCTTCCTTGTTTGCTTTGAAATTGGGGGTATCACTTGTTTTAGAAAATGAGTAAACTTTCTTGTGTTGATCACGTTCTTTTTCTGCGAGAGTTCTTTTGAGTAAGTTTTTAGCTTCTTGGCCAGAAACTTGGCGAAGTTCAATATCTTTAAATTCTGCCGTCATGGGAGCTCCGCCGTGAAGCTGGAGAGCGAGAATGCCCTTGCGAGCAGCTTTGGGGTGATTATCAGTGACATCGCTAGTGGTTATACCATTGACTTGGTGAATAATACGATTACCAACAGCAACTACGCGAATTTCGTTCCATTGATTCGCATCCCATTTGATACTTTTATCGCCAAATTCACGAATAACTTTCTTCTTGCCACTCGCATCAACTTCAACTTGCTGAAAACGTTGTGCGACAATGCCACGACCTTCGCCTTGGTGGTACATCATCCCGAAGAGATGATTGGCGTGAATGATATCCGCTTGGTAGCCATTAACAGTGAAACGTGTGGGGTTAGCTAGTTTACTTCTATACTGAAGTCCAGAATTATTGCCACGGACACGAGCTTTTAGTACAATTTCAAAATCAGCAACTTCGCCATCCCAAACTAAAAAGTTTCCTCCTGTGGGGTGCTCTTTCGTTGATTGGCCAAAAATCACGCCATCTTTAACTGACCAATAGGAGAGGTCTCCTTTCCATGAGCTAAGATCTTTACCGTTAAAAAGACTTTGTTTCTTTGCGGCAAAACTTTGGTTTTGGGTCAGCATGAAAAGCATGCAGAGTGTGATAGATCTAAAAATCATATGGTGTCCCTTTTAAAATTATGTGTGAACTATAAGAGCTTAAGTAAAATTAGTATTGTGTTATTATCTCATCTTTTATAATAATATCGGCGAAAAGTGTTGTTTTTGTCATACGCTTTCATTGAGGATGAAGTCGAGTTTTGACTGAAAATTAATGCTTATGTTTTAATAAACAGCCACTTTAATCTTTCGTTACAAAAAATGATTAAATTTTATATTTTCCTGCATTCGTATAATAAGTGCAACACTTCTGTTAATTGCTTATAGCATAAACATCTATTGAGAATAACAAGACTCAGATGTACTCTGCTATAAGCGACCAAACCTAAAACAGAGGAGTCAGAAATGACATATGAACATCTGAGTCTTGAAGAAAGACACTACCTTGAAATTGAATTAAAGGCAGGCACATCGATCACTAAAATAGCAAAAAACTTAAATCGTAGTACAAGCACACTTTCACGAGAACTTAAACGTAATAAAGGTCTCCGTGGTTATCGAAACAAGCAAGCCAATGACTTTGCTCAAGAAAGACACAAAGTGAAACCAAAGGCTATTAAACTAACTGAAGAAGTTAAGGACTATATAGATGAGCATTTACTCAAGGATTGGAGCCCCGAACAAATTGTAGGTCGACTAAAAGATGACCAATCCATCTTACTTCATCATGAAACAGTTTATCAATATATTCTTAGAGATAAAGAATCAGGAGGTGAGCTATATAAGCTTCTACGTCATCAGAATAAAACTTATCGCAAACGTTATGGCAACCAGCATAGTCGTAATGGGATTCCCAATCGTGTGGATATAGACGAACGACCTGAGGCAGCTAATAAGCGAGAGCGTGTAGGCGACTGGGAGATGGATACTATTATAGGAAAAGCTCATAAAGGAGCCATTGTAACTATGGATGATCGAAAATCAAAACTGCGTCTAGCATTGCCTGTGTCTCATAAGAAAGCCACGCTTGTGAAAGATGCAATAATCTCTTTGCTAACACCGATCAAAGATTTGGTTCATACTCTTACATTTGATAATGGAAAAGAATTTACTCAGCATGAGACTATCTCCAAGGAATTGGAATGTAATAGTTATTTTGCTAAACCATATCACTCATGGGAACGAGGCCAAAACGAGAATGCTAATGGATTGTTACGGCAATACTTTCCTAAGTCTATGGCGCTTGATGGTATCAGTGAAAATGAAGTCATTATTGCGGTTGATAAACTTAATAGTAGACCTCGAAAATGTCTGAAATTTAAGACGCCATATGAAGTTTTTGAAAATTTAACTGGAATTAACTTAAGAAAATCAGTAGGTGTTGCACTTACTACTTGAATTCAGGTTTTTATAATTAAATAAGATTTTTCATTTATTTTTAATAAATGAAAAAGTATTGCCCCTAATAAGCACAAGTACTCATGTTCTTGTAACAAACAGCAGGATGTACTTGTATAATTATGTATCAATAAAAATCTTTAGAGGAGATCTAATGTCCATTTTTCATTATGCAGCTTATTTCGTTTTTTTTGGGAGCTTATTTGCTCAAAATACTCAGCCGAATATCATAGTACTTTTTGCGGATGATCAGCGTGCAGATACTATTGGGGCTCATGGCAATTCCTATATTCGTACACCGAATTTGGATAAATTAGCCGCAGAAGGAGTTTCTTTCAGGAGAAATTTTTGCGCGGGTTCCTTTAGTGGCGCCGTCTGTGTGGCAAGTCGAGCCATGCTGATGACTGGGCGTCACTGGAAGCAAATTAAGACAAAGAGTCCAGGGGGAGATTGGTCTGATTTGCCATTGCTCCCTTCTTATTTAAAAGATAAAGCGGGCTATAATACCTTTATCGTGGGTAAATGGCATAATGGCTTAGCAACTTTGAGGTCAGCTTTTAGTGATGGGGCGTCAGTTTATATGGGAGGCATGTGTGATCATACCGATTTTTTGGTGCTGGATTATGCCAAGGGCAAGTTGAGTGAGAAAAGAAAAGCGAAAGAGTTTTCGAGTACTGAATTTGCGAACGCCGCAATTAACTATATTGAGCAAGCTAAAACAGATAAGCCCTTCTTTTTATATGTTGCTTTTACCGCACCTCATGATCCACGCAATCCACCAGAGAAATACCGCGAAATCTATTACAAAAACCGAGTACCACTGCCCAAAAACTTTAAAGCCGAGCACCCTTTTGAAAATGCTCCCATGAGCAATCAAGGCCGAGATGAAGGCTTGGCACCGTGGCCAAGGACAAAAGCAATGATTAGTGATCAACTCTGTGAGTATTATGGTTTGATTACTCATCTCGATGAACAAGTGGGACGCATTGTGAAGGCTGTCAAAGAAAGTGTTCATGCAGATAATACGATTATTATCTATACTGCTGATCATGGCCTAGCCATGGGCAGTCATGGACTCTTGGGCAAACAGAACATCTATGAACAGAGCATGAGCTCACCGATGATTATTTCAGGCAAGGGAATTCCCCAGGGTGAAGCCAACTTTTCTTATACATACATTCATGACCTCTATGCAACGATTTGTGCTTTTGCTGGAATCGAATTACCACAAGGTGTGACATCCCAAAGTTTAGTGCCCCTCATAAATGGTGATAAGCCTCAGATACGAGATTCAATTTTCTTACCTTTTCAAGATAATCAGCGTGCCGTAAGTGATGGCAAATGGAAGCTCCATATTTATCCAAAGATTAATCATACATTTTTATTCGATATAGAAAATGACCCCGATGAAATGCGAGATTTATCTCAGTCAAACCCTGAAAAAGTAGAGCAACTCCGCAAACTGATGGAAACTTGGCGGACCGAAGTGGGTGATAGTGATCCTTTGCAAGTCGCGAACCCTGAACCAAAGCAAGCCACTTACTCCAATTCAAAGCGCGTTTTAGATGCCTGGCAACCCAAGTGGATTAGAGATAAATATTTCGAGGGTAGGCAGCGCTCAAATCACGGACGCAAAAAATGAGGCTCTTCATCAAGTCATACGACTAAAGAACATACCGTAGCAAGGGTTTTGATAAGCGCTCGACTTATCCGGTACTTTTGCTTAAAAATGTACAAGCATGCTGCCGCTTAGTGTAAGTAATAATAAGCTCGTTAAAATACCGATTATGGCAATGACGACCATCAACTCTATAAGAGTGAATTTTTTCATTTATTTGCTCCATGTTTAAATTTTCACGAGCCGCATTTGCGCCTCGTATCCATATTCAATAAGTTACGACGAAGTGAAAACTAAGTAGATTTCAAAAATAGTGTTTTTTTCATTTAAGGGAGAAGTATGTACCATGATTTATGTGATTTTTCGGCTTAGGATATATTAAATGTTTCGGTATTTAAATGGTTTTTTTGAGCGCAGAAAAAACTTAAAGTACATAATAAAGCGTTTATATTTCAAAGGTGTGTAGCAACTATGTTTAGATCTTGTTATATATTTAAATAACTAATTGATAGGTTTTTATGAAAAAGTTTACTTTGATTGAAGTTCTCGTTGTTGTGGCGATTATAGGTATTTTGGCTAGTTTACTCTTGCCGAGTTTAAAGAATAGTCGGAAAAGTGCTCAAAGTGCCAGCTGTAAAAATAATTTAAAACAAATGACCTTGGCGTTTTATTCCTATGCCGATGATAATAATGACCATATACCCTATGCGACATGGAAATGGTCATGGCAGGATTTTATTTATGACTACTTATCAAATAATACTTTAAGTGATGCAGAAAAAGCCGCGAATACTTGGCCAAGTGACAAAGCCTTAGATGTATTCGTATGTCCAGGCGCACGACATGACCTAATAGGTGATAATGGTTTTGCCCTTTCTAATTATATAATGCCAGCGGCTAATTCGCGTTCTAATTCAAGTCGAGTTTCGAATTGGTATCATCCGTCTGCTAACCCGGAGACGGAATCGCGTAGTTTAAGTTTTTACCCAAAGCCCTCTGAACTTATCCACTTGAGCGAGTATGATGGGGAAAGTGAAGGTTGGCGTTACCAGGGTTTTTGGAATACTGTTATCAAACCAGATCATCAAGGTGACCCACGAGGAAATGGCTTTCATCAAAACGACAGTATCAATTATACTCTAGACTTGCATGTAAAAGACAAGGTTAACTTTTTGTTTGTCGATGGTCATGTAGGTACATATCACCCTTATTCTCCGGATGTGATTGGCGAGGGAGTTGATCCATCGAGTCATAGTACTGGAGGCTTTTGGACTTATGATCCAAATGACTAATTATCATTATAGATTTTAATCATCGAAAATGAATAATAGCGCTCAATAATTATTTTGATTTTTTAGTGGGCATCAAATGAGTAGGCAGATTTCTGCGACGACCGCTAGTCTGAGGTCCATAATATTTAGCGAGGTAATCCAAGATGATTTTCTCGTTTTGGCCTAAGGGCCATAAGCCTTGTTCTTTTTGCATCCAACGAAGACTTGCTTGCCATGATTCACGACTCATGCGATTTTGTGTGACGATGGCGGCAGAATGACAGGCAGTGCAATGAGCTTGGATAAATTGCCAGTTTTGACCCATGATCAAGCCCGTTTTTTTTAATCTTTTTACAGCCCGTGTGGCAGCACCCGCCCGTATGGCAATACCTCCCCGCCGGAGTGAGGCGAACTAAACGATTAACAGCTGGTTGCGGTTGCCACCGGGGGCGGATAAAAACATCATTCCAAGTACAAAAAAGCCCCGATAAATAAGGAGGCTTTGCCCTTATTTTTTAGTGGGCATCAAATGCGGAGGCAGATTTCTGCGGCGACCGCTAGGCTGAGGTCCATAATATTTTGCGAGGTAATCCAAGATGATTTTCTCGTTTTGGCCTAAGGGCCATAAGCCTTGTTCTTTTTGCATCCAACGAAGACTTGCTTGCCATGATTCACGACTCATGCGATTTTGTGTGACGATGGCAGCAGAATGACAGGCAGTGCAATGAGCTTGGATAAATTGCCAGTTTTGACCCATGATCAAGCCCGTTTTTTTATCTTTTTCAGGGATTTTTTCGGTCGCTTGAAGTGAGCTTAGCAACAGTAAGATAAGGAAAGTAAATTTTTTCATCTAAGGCTCCCTAACTAAGCTGTACAGCAATGCGATGACAAGCGTTATTTAAATAACCCTTAGGATTCCATCCTGGCACTAGCATCGGCTGGGAAAGGCCATCACTATCGGTAGCGCGAGCCCAAACTTCGTAATAACCTTTTTTGGGGAACTTAATTTCAGTTTGCCAATGCTGCCATGCATTGGGGTTGGCGGCTTTAGAGATTTTGATTTCTTGCCAAGTTTGGCCAAAATCAATTGAGACCTGCATTTTTTCTATACTGCGATCGCCTGCCCAAGCATGGCCTTTGGCAATAAAACGCTCATTGAGCTTATGCTGAACACCTGATTTTGGGAAAGTGATGAGAGATTTTACTGGCATGCGTTCAATAATGCGCATTTCTTCATCGGGAACTTTGCTGCCAGGTGCAACTGGATTTTTTGGGACGCGGTAGGCTTGGCCAAGCATTTTAGTGCCATCGTGAACACGGTCACGAACAGAAATACCCTTTAACCATTTTCCAGAAGTCGAGGCGGGCCAACCACCACAGACAAGACGCAGGGGAAAACCATTCAAAGCAGGGATATCTTGACCATTCATTGCCCAGGCAATAAGAACTTCATCTTCCAGAGCCTTGCTCATGGGCACACCGCGCGAAATAGCGGTTTTGCTGGGATCGCGACTCAAGTGCGAGTCGGCCCCATGATAAGCGATATAAACGGCGTTATCTTTGAAACCACAATCTTCTAGGACATCTCGCAAACGAACGCCCGTCCATTGAGGAGAACCCACTGCACCAGTTGTCCATTGGTTGCCTTTGGCAGGAGGATTAAATTCCGCACGGCCATTGCCGCCACATTCAATGGTGAGTTGATAAGTATGCTGCTTAAATTTTTCTTTGAGTTGAGCAATAGTAAAAGTTTTACTTTGCTTGATAGATTCGCCATCAATTGTGAGCGTCCAAGTCGAGGCATCGACTTTCTCTGGGGGAATACCATTATTGCGTACAAAGAGCTTATTAGCGGGAGTGATAAAATCATTGAGCAAGTGAGCGGGGACTTCGGCATTGATGGGGCGATCATTGAGAATTGTTAAACCAGGGTGTTTGCCGGGCAGGGTGAAAGCTTCAGTCGTTTCGGCATAAGCTGCAGGGATTAGGCCTGCAGGCATAAAACGTCCGAAAACAATTTCGGCCCCAAGTAGTGCGGCCATGCGTGAGCAACCACTGAGAAATCCCCGTCGGCTAATGGGGTCTGAAGTGCGGCCAAAAACGATTTCGTCGGCTTTGATGGGATCTTCTTGGTATAAGTCATTTAAGCCTTTTTTTGTCAGGCCTTGATCAGATAGATTTTTCATTAGGAGACTTCATTACATTAAAAGGATTAGATAGATTTTCTATTTTACTGCTTAGTCAGAGAATAGTAAATGCTTAGTTATCGAGTCATTTTAAAAAGTTAATGAATTTATCAGTCTTGAGGAGTATTTATGTTTCCACGATTAAATAGAGACAGGAATACTTGTTTTCGAGAAAAAGCCGAGCTAGTACACAGCGTTCCCCGAAATCATTAAAATAAAAGCTGATTTTTGCTGATCCTAGGGATATTGAGGCCCTTTGTAGTAAATCAAAATCCCTAGAAAAGCAACTGTGGAGAAACGATTAAAAGCTGACTTGAATTGTTTGACCTTTTTGGAGATTTATGGTTTTACTTTGTTTTTTGTAGCTGATTTTGACTGGACCGGAAGTCATTTTTCCCGCAGTGATTTGGGCTGTGATTAATTGACCCTTTTGCCATTTGATATCGACGCTATAATCACCGCGAGCTTTAAGGCCCTTGATGAAACCATTGGGCCATTGACTCGGCAAAGCGGGCAGGAGTTTAATCTCATTATTGTGACTATGCAGCAACATCTCTGCGACGGCAGCGGTGGAGCCAAAGTTACCATCAATTTGAAAAGGGGGATGATTATCCCAGAGATTTGGTAGGGTAGATTTTGTTAAAATGCCGTGCAGGTTTTCGTAAGCACGAGGAGCATCAGAAAAGCGCGCAAACATGCCAATAGTCCAGGCACGGCTCCAACCCGTTCCAGCGCCACCACGAGCGAGGCGGCCCTCAAGAGCTTTTAGCACTGCAGAGCGCATTTTTGGGTCTGTATCAAGATTGATTTGATTGCCGGGATAGGCACCAATGACGTGGGAAATATGGCGATGTCCAGGTTGCGCTTCCTCAAAGGGCAGGCGCCATTCCATAAGGCGTCCATCTTTTGCTACTTGAGGCTGATAAATTTTGGGGATGAGTGATTGCGCTTTTTTGACGAGAGTTTGTTTTTCTTTGCCGATAACTTTAGCGGCTTCGACATAATCATTGAGCACCTGAAGGATCATGAATTGATCATAGCTATTGCCAGCGTTAAGTCCTGCTTTCTGTTGTTTACCCGTGGCGTCTTTATAGCTATAGAGATTTTCTGGTGAACTTGCGGGGCGAGCCATGAGCGTGCCATTGGGCCCCGGGATGAGCCAAGAATCGACGAATTCCACTGAAGCACTGAGGATATCCCAGTTATCCTCAAGAATTTGTTTATCCTTGGTGAAACGGTAGTGTTCTAAAATATGAAAGGTCATCCACTGCCCGCCAAAGAAAGAACCGGCCCAAAGCGGGCGTACTCCCATGAGTCGAGCGCTTCCCCAAAGGTCGGAAGCGTGACCCATACACCAGCCCTTCATGCCGAGGCGGCGAGCCATATCTTTACCACTTGGTTGATAAAGGCGGATAAGTTTGAAGAAGGGGGTATGGAGTTCACTTAAATTTGTAGTTTCGGCTGCCCAATAATTCATTTGGATATTGATATTGAGGTGATAATCAGAACCCCAAGGTGCGCTCATATAGGGGTTCCAAAGACCTTGTAAATTGGCGGGTAGGGTGCCAGGGCGAGAAGACGCAATCAGTAGGTAACGCCCAAACTGGAAGTAAGTTTCCATGAGATCAGGATCATCATGCGCCCCTTTCTTTAAGCGCGCGAGTCTTTGTGAAGTCGGCAGGCGTAAAATAGACTCACTTGTAGAACCAAAATCGGCATCGACACGATTTAAGTATTTTTGGTGATCCGCAATAGCGCTGGATTTAATCGTAGCAAATGATTTAGCGCTGAGTTTATTGAGGTCTTCTAAAGCACTCTTTTGCCAGCCATCTGCGAGCTTGACGGCGGATTGAGTCATATTAAAGTCAGTGGAAGCCGAGAGGTAGAGGGTAATATTAGTGCTTTTCGAGAAGCTCAGTTTTGTACCATCAGTCGAAGCCTGGCCCACTTGCGGAGAACGCACTCGGCCGATAAATTTTGTTCCCTTGGCACCACTCGCTTGAGATGCGATGACTAAGTCTGAGCCGATGACTTTGGCTTTGTCCATGGCGACTTCGAGCTCGAGTACTTTATCGGCTTTTATATTGATGACAATCACATTTTCGGGAGCACTAGCAAAGACTTCTTGAGTGATAATCGAACCATCTTGCAGGGTGTAGATATTTGTTGCGATACCAGTTTTTAAATCTAATGAGCGCTTGGTAGATTTGATTTTCCCGGTGTTTTGGTAATTGAGTTTGAGCCATCCCAGGAGTTGGTAGCTATGGGGGTTTTTGCCTTTGCTTCCTGAGGCCGATATGAATTTTTGAAAGTAATCATCTGCGGCTTTATAATCACCGGAGGCTTCGAGTTCTTTGACTTTTTCGAGGTGGGGAAAAAGATTCTCATCCATGTAGAGGTCTTGAGTATGGGCCCAGATACTCTCTTCGTTGATGAGGATGCGCTCATTGGGAAAAGTGGCAAAAGGCATCGCCCCGAGGCGGCCGTTGCCCACGGGATAGGCGACTTCGAAGTCGTAAGCGGCTTCATCATCCCAAATCACGAGGTCATCGGCGGCTGAAAATTTTTCTTGAGAAATAGGGGGGGCTTTCTTTCCGTATTTCTTGAGTAGAGGAGCCATATGTTCCACCATTACTTTTGCGCCTGCGGCATTGGGGTGAACTTTATCGGGGAATAATTCGGGATGTTTTTTGAGTGGCGTATAGAGATCAATGAGGGGGAGGCCCATTTTTTTTGCGACATGCGCAACACGTGGGTTGACCTCGTACTGAACTACAGAATCTTTAATCCCCCATTGCTCGGGAAAAACGGGTACGGCTTTACATAAGTAGATGGTGGGCTTGCTATCGAGTTGACGAAAGCTATTCACCATTTGAGTATAGTCATTGATAAAGCTGTTTTTTTGACGCCAATTTTGTGGTTTAGAATCGTTGGTACCGAGTTTGATAATGACCACGTTAGGCTGAAAGGCTAGAGCAGCTTTATAGGGAGCTGAGTTTACATAGGGAGCATCGCCTCTAGTGAGTAAAGTACGGCCATTGAGACCAAAGTTTTTGACTTCCCATTTATCACCGAGGCTTTTTGCGAGTTGGGCGGGGTAGCTATTGAGCTCACGTTGAGCGATGCCTGCCCCAAAAGTGATGCTATCGCCGACGCAGGCGACTTTGATTTTCTCTTGTGCAGAGAGGCTCATGAAGAAGCTGAAGCAAATCAGGAGGCTTAGTACTGGCGTAAGTGTTTTTTTCATTTTCTATCCTTTAATTAGCCGTGAAGTGTAGGGCACGGAAGGCGGAGCCACCGGGCTTAATGCGTCCGGGTTTGTTTTCTAGAGTTTCTAATTCGAGAATGTGTTCACCACCTTCGAGCTCATTAAAAAACATCAGGGTCATTGGGTAATTGAAGCCACTATGCTTGTGTAGAGTATCGATAATTTTGCTTTCTTTACCATCGATGGTGCATTTAATGATACCCGCATCAGGTCCGCTTAGCATGTAGGCGCCAATGGCTGTACCAGTGAAAGTAATATTGAGCTTGGCACCGGCAGTTTTAGTGTAGATCATAGCTGATTTTTGGAAACGTCCTCTTACACTGCCTTTGTTTTCTTGAGCCCAATTAGGCGGTCCCTTTTGCCAGTTTGCATCTGTTTGGATATCATCAAAAGGGAGGAAGCGTCCATTGGCATACGACTTTGAGTCCACAAGATCTTTTTTTGGATGCGGAGTGATTTTTGCGTCTTTCGCAAGAGGTTGAGACCATTGCTTGAATAAAGCATTTTTAATCATGGTGGCCGCCATGGTGTTGCCGTACTTATTGGGGTGCACACCACCGAATTTCTTCCAAGTCATTTGTCCTGAGTTCACTAAATCGGCGAGTTCTTGAGCGAGATTATTAACTGAGATGCTGTGTTGCTCGGCTACTTTGCTGTGAGCGGTAGTGGATGGATTCATTTCTCCCTTTTGCGCGAGCGCTAAAATATTAGTATTGACGAAAAAAGTCATGATAATATCGACATTGGGGTTATGGCGACGCGCTTGGGCAATAATGCCTTCCATTCCGCGTATAGCGTCATTGTAGTTGTAGATGCCGTCTTGATCATCGTTGACCGCAAATTCTACAAAGAGCATATCGAGTGGGCCTTGGCTAAGGATGTCGTGCTCTAAACGAAAAGCACCGGTATCGGAACAAGTTGAGCTAATGCCCGCAGCGGTAAAGTTGAATTTTGTATCAGGAAAACGTTTTGTGAGCATCTCAGATACCATGGGGCGATAACCATTCATCTCGGTAATTGAACCACCGAGAAAGGCGACGTGACCCTTTTTATTTTGTTCAAATTGGAAACGAGAATTTTGGAAATCACTGCGGGTGATAAAATTTTTGTCACTGACAATTTTATCCGCGCTAATAGCTACTTTATTTTTCGTGTGTTTCATCATGAAATCTATGATCGGCGTAGGGTCTTTGAGTGAGTGAACATGGCCAATGCCAGGCTTATGAATGACTTCAAAGGTGCCGCCCATTTTCTTATAGCGCAGTTCGGCAATGGCGGTATTTTCGGCGACGGGTACAACTTTGTCAGCATCACCCACAACGTGAAGAATAGGAATCTTTGCTTTGGCGAGAGCTTTTAAATTATCGATGGGATTAAACTTGTAGGCGAGTGCTTGTTCTTCTGTAAAGCCATAGGCCTTGAGGCAGTTTTGCCAGTCGCGCTTACTTCCGGAGCCTTGACCTTTGCCACCCGGCCAACTCTTGAAGTTCATGACTGGAGCATCGCCATAAATAGCCGCGACTTTCTCAGGGTTTTTTGCTGCCCAATTGTAAATAATAAGTCCGCCACGTGACATGCCTTCCAAAATTGCGCGATCCGCAAAGAGGTGTTCAAAACGCAAATAAGTATAGAAGTCATCCCATTTTTTCACTGCTTTGGGGCTGCCGAAAAGATTGCCGACATCGCAGTAGACCACGTGATAGCCTTTTGCGAGCATCGCTAAATCAAATTGCGGTTTATGCCCCCAGAAGCGAGCGCGCCAGACCCAGGGCTTGCCATCGGCAATTGTTTTTGGGACCACAACTTTTGTATCTTTGGTGCTATACATGCTGTAGCCATGCCACTCGGAAACTTTTCCAGGGAATAATTTCGTTTCGTCAGCAGAACTTAACAAACTAAAGAAAAGGAGGGTAAGAAAAATAGCTAGAGGAGATCTCCAATTATTCATAATGAGAAGCCTTGTTTAAGAATTTTATGATAAATGTAGTTTTCTATGGTACGTGCTACAATTGGAATAATTAACACTGAAGAGCTAAAATCTTTGCGTTTTATGGGCGGTATTTTTTTTAAAAACCAGAAAAAGTTTCATTTTTGTGCAGAATTCGCTCTCAATCAGAAGCTCAGTCTCTGAGAGATCAAAAAAAACATCTTAATGACGAAAGTTTATTAGGAAGGCTCCTCCCAAATCATAATAGGTGAAACATTATTTATTTTTCAGCATCCCATTTGGTATCTGCAGTATCGGCATTTGATGCCACGGTGCCATCACTGCGAATCATGGATTGAACATGATTCATTTTTTGAATATGACCATCAGCCATGGCAAAGTTAAATTTCATATCGGAATGTTTGGCTAAATTATTCGCTGTAATAGTTGGCGATAATCCTCCAAAAGTCCATGAATTTCCAATGCGTGACCTTAGTTCGTTACCGGCATCACCTACAACAGGGGCATGGTTTTCTGTGTAAGCAATGGTTTCTGAAGTACTGCTAATATCATTAATTTTTCTAGATTGATTAGGTAATGCAAAACCACCGCCTGCGGGGAAAACAACAGAAAATCCAGAGATTCCTCTAAGTTCACTGTTCCCTTCTTGGAGAAGAGAGATATCGTAAGTCTTTAAGATGAAAAAATCATTGGGCAAAACTCTGTCGTCTAATGGGCAGCGGTACATTGGAGCGTGATCTGAACCTTCTGCGACATTCATGTGTAGGAGACCAGATTCACCTGGAAATCCAGAGATCTGGGCATCAGTTAAATTGCGACTATCATAAGAACTTAAGCGGTCATCCCAACCAATTCCAGAATCTTTATCATTGGCAGGGAAGTAACCTTCATTATCATCCATAAACATAAAGGTCGATGTACTAATTTGCTTTTGATTATTTGTGCAGACAGCAATTCTCGCCTTTTCTCGTGACTTACTGAGTGAAGGCATAAGTAAAGACGCAAGGATGCCAATAATGGCCACGACTACGAGAAGCTCGATAAGCGTGAAAGTATATAGTTTTCGGTGATGGGCCAATGAAGCCTGATATTTGAAGTGCATAAATAAATCCCTATTTTAAAAAACCGATTGAGTATTCTTCAAGATGTGAAACTTCATAAAAAAGAGTCTGTTACAAAAATAATAAAAAAAAGTAGCAGTTTTTTACTTTATACAATTTTAAACTCAAAGTTAGCTAGATTGAATAGCGGTTTAATCTTCACTACCACGAAGTGGACGATTTTTATATAACTTAATAGTATATAGAGAAGTCTTTATTTAACAGATCGGCCTTGCTCTAGTGAAGAGCTTTTTCGTGTGTTAGTCATGGGGTAGTCCAAGTCGAAGCGGCTAGAGGGCTCATTGCGAAACTTGTCGAGTACCGGATTGTAGGTGTAGGTACTGATTTTATTTTCCTTTGTTTTAAAGACCATGTAACGCAGCCAGGATTCTCCGCCATTATTCATTTCTTGATAATCACTCAGGACCTGATGCACCAAATTACCGTGTTTGCCCTTCGAGGT
The DNA here is from genome assembly GCF_028728065.1 of Lentisphaera profundi. GTDB lineage: Bacteria > Verrucomicrobiota > Lentisphaeria > Lentisphaerales > Lentisphaeraceae > Lentisphaera > Lentisphaera profundi. The sequence goes on from NZ_CP117812.1 coordinate 1,207,351, forward strand.
CAGGACTGCCTCACCTACGGTATGCCCACAAAGCACTAGGAAAATATTTGGTTGAAGTGAGTACTGCGATCAACGGCGATGTTGAAGCCATATTTATTTTTATCCGTCTTTTGATAAGCCATATCATGATTCCCTAGGCACATGCAGTAGGGGACTTTGCCGTCCAAAATCGACATAGCCTCACGCGCAATGGCCCATTCCTCGGGGGCATCTGCCTGAACTATATCTCCCTCGTGGAGAAGGAAAGCGATGTTGAATCGCTCTTGATTGTCACGAACCCATTCCGTTTGCGCAAAAAAGTAGCGGCGCAAATCGCCATTGCCCCACTTGGCAGAGAGTTTGTGGCGTGTATCGCAGTAGTACTGGGTATCAGGCAAAACTACAATCGTAAATGGTTCTACTTTTACGTCCTCATCAGCCGTAATCTTTGGAGTTTTTATATTCGTACAGCCCATCAGGACCGTAGTCACGGCAAGAAGAATCATTATTCTTATACGATTGCCTCTTGCTTTTGCAGTCAAAGAGCCATCTGTAAAAAATGTAGATTCATATTTTTATTTCCTGAATGTGTTTACACAAAGATTCTTTGAAGTTCACTTCACTGTTTTATGCTGCTCTTCTTAAGCTCAAGCGCCTCGATGGTGGCGAACCAGCGATCGGCCATGAGCTCATACTCTGCATTATGGGGGTGATTGTAGTTATTCGAGTGTTTTCCTGGAGCGACTACGGACTCGTAGTCGTTAATGTCGGTGAGGAATAGCGAATACATATCTACTGTACTGACCTTGTGTCCCTTGGCCGCATATTGCGGAACGAGCGTGTCACGGATGTAGATATTGTAATCGTAGAGCAATTTATTCTTTTCCGTCTGCGTGTTTACATACGGCGTAATCTGTGCCACGATCAGGTGCGCATCGGGTTTATCCGTCACAATGGTTTGCACCAATGAGCGAATGCGGTTGGGGCTTTGCTTGCCCATGCCGTTGATGCCGATCATGAGCAAAATAAGATCGGGGGAATCCTTGGATACCCAGCCCTTCAAGGCTGAGATCGGCGCACCTCGTCCTCCCTGATGATGATCCTGCCCGAGGTCGCGCAGATCGAACTCTGGCTTGTAGGTTCCACCGTGCGTGGGATCGCCGCTTCCTTTGCTCCACGGCTGTGGGGAATCGCCAACAAAGGTGAAGTTATATCCGGCCTTTTTTAGCAAGGTGTAAAGCCTGCTGCGGTAACCGAATTTGAAGGGAACCTTCCAGATGGGATTATCGGTATAGCCCACCGTAATAGAATCACCAAGACACATGATACGAAGGGGCTTTGCGCTCGTCGTCTCGCTTGTTGCTTTAGCACTAAGCTTCAGTAGCGGTTCTCCATTGAGATAACCGAGCGAAGTTAAAAAGCGATCCATACGGATCAAGGCCTCTGCCATGGCGTCACGGCTGACCCAAAGATTGTACCAACCATGCTTTTTACCCTCATAGATATGCAGCTCGCAGCGACGACCATTTTTCTTCATCAAGCGCTCAAAGCGTTCCGCGGTTTCAAGCGGTACGTAGTCATCTTTGCTTCCCAGCAGAACCATGGAGGGCGGCGTTTGATCATCAATGTGATCAATGGGGGAAATATCTTCCCAGTACGGCTTCACCAGCTCGTGTGCAAAGCCACTGGGGCCGTTATCAAAGACAGGGTTAAACAGTAGCAGCGCCTTGGGGATGCAACTGACCGTAGTATCTTCTCCTGCTTCATCAAAGGCACTCACCAAAGCGCTTGCCGCGGCAATATGTCCACCGGCCGATCCGCCACCAGCCACAATCTGTTCAGGATCAATCCCTAGCTCGGCGGCATGCGTCTTTACCCAGCGCATGGCTGACTTACCGTCCTTGACGCATTCCTTTGGCGTGGTGCCGAAGCGGTTGATGGTCCGGTACTCAACAGAGATGGCGACCATGCCGCGTAGAGCGAGGTAACGGCTCTGTGGATAATAATGATCCGGCCCACCGCCGTGCCAGCCGCCACCGTGAAAAAAAACCGCCGCAGGGCGTCGATCGGAGGCCTGCCAACCGTGCGGTAGAAAAACCTGAAGCTTCAGGTCAATGGTTATACCGTCTTTTCCGGTGACGGTTTTGTATTCAACTGTCCTGTCTGGTTTAAGCGGAAAGCTTTGCCACCCGATTTGCTCCGGTAACCACTTCTTCGGTGTATCTGTATCTGCGCCGATTGCTTGCAGGGCAATCGTCGCCATTAACAGGACTATATTCCTAATAAAATATCCTCTTGTATTTTTCATAATTAATTGCTTCCTAATTTTACTAATTGCTTATTCATTTCTTTAGCTTATTTCCTTAGGTAGGCATTGCACCAATTGCCATGGTCGCCGTTGCTGTTATCTCCTGCATTATCGACGATTAGCTCCAGCTCAAATGCTCCGCTTAGATCCAGATCTATAGTCTTAGGGGCAGAATATTGTTTCATGATTCCGCTATCATAAACATCTTTTTTATCCACCCGTATGCGAAAGCGAACTGAGCCAGGCTGATGTTTCTGAATGCCAATTTCTGCATGAAAACTCTTGTACAAACCACCAAGGAAAAATACCCCCTTACTGGGAGCATGGGTGCCGATTCCCTGTTTATATGTCTTATCACCAATTGTTAGCGGATTTCCGGTACATGACTTATTCATCATAACTTTATAGCCAGAGGTAAATAAGTCGGCAAATTGGCTATCAAGATAAACTTTTCCATCAGTAGTTTTTGCTTGAGCGAGTTTTACTTTTCGATTGGCCATCCATTCTTTTATCGGCACTTCTTGCCAACGAAGATTCCTAAGCTCAGGACGAGGTTTAGGGCCCGAGAGCTGCAGTTTTTTCAGTTGTGACCAGTCCGTTAGGGGATTGTTCTGCTTGTCCCGAAAATCAGACGGTAAGAGTGAAATCGTTTGCCACTTATTACCACCTTTCATAGCTTTCTTTACACTGCGGTTTTCTGTTCCCCCATCCCAACTGGAGAAAGTCGAAATGCTCAGCTTGATGTCCTTTGCCGAACGGACCTCAAGCACCAGTCTTGCCATAGAAGGCGGCTCATGCATCGGACTCAAGGCTTTAAAGGTTTTGAATGACCAGTAGGCAGGATGTCCCCCTCGAGTGTAAAACCATCTCTTTTCCCAGTCTCCTATAAAATCCTCGATGAGTAGTGAATGCTGTTGTGTCGCCTTCACTCCCGCTTGTTTTTTCTGCTGTGGCGTCACCATGGACATCTGGCTAGATAGGACGTATTCATTAGCCGAATAGAGATCACAACCATACCCAGCTCCAGAAACAGTTTGTGTCAAAGGGTAGGTTGCATTGGCATAGACCCAAAGGTGTTTGTTCGCACTGAAGGTGGGAAGCTCTGCCACCCAGCTATCGCCCATACGTTTAGCGGGCGCAAGTTTCCAATTACGAGTGGGGAAGTCATGATATTTTTCACGGCCAGCGGGAATTCCTTCCTCCGTATAGTAGACGTTCAACTCCGTCACCTGATCCGGCTGATCTGGCTTCACCTCAAAGCGAGGGATTCCAGATTCGGTTTTCAGAATCAATTCAGCCTGGGGTGTTTTCGCCGTTTCAAATGTTCCCTTCAGGAACTGATCAAACCATAGCGGTTGCAGGATCGTATTTTCTTCTAAATCATTGTGGTTAATATGCGCGGCACTGCTAATGCGCCACTCCTTGCTCTGCACCAGATTGGTCGCCAGGGTCAAGTCATCAACTGACGCATGGAAGTCATTGCTCGGACTTTGAAAAACGATCGGACAAGTGATCCGTTTGAGATAGACCTTATCATCAATGGTGTTTGTATATCCGGGTATATTCTTGGTTTTTTCAATATCCGATACGCCACCACAGGATGGTGCTGCCGCCTTGACGCGTGTGTCTGATCCTGCTGTGAGGACCGTCAGTTTTCCACCCATGGAGTGACCGTAGACGCCAAGCCTGTTGCCATCGACTTCCTTTTGATTCTCAAGGAATGTCAGCGCACGGCGACAGCCCATACCCGCATAAAACCAGAGTGTGTTCCTCGGCGATTTTACCGGGTCGATTGTATGCTCTGACGCTTCGCGAGTATCCACCCCGACCCAGTCGGTTGTGATCTTGTACTTAGGATCATTTGTATTGCCGGTCTTGAAAGCCTTTACATTGTCATTGTTGACCTTATACCCTGGCGCACTGAGGCGCCCGTCCCATGCGAGTGAGATCGTGGCGTAACCACGTTTTGCATTGGCAAGTACTTGAGTATGGTGGGCATACTGACCACCACCATGAATATGAATCAGTCCCGGAAGATTTTCAGCTCCTTTTGGATAGCCGTAGATCGCCGCCATCATAGCTTTTTTTTTATTAAATATTCCGACGCGGTAACGGACAATTTTCATGACGATCCCGTCTTGTTCCCATTGCTTAAGGACTTCAATATCCAAGGGCTCTTTTTGAGGATCAAAGTCCTGCCATAATTCATCAAATGAATTTGGGTTTTTACTATTTTTGAGTGGAGAGAGAGTATTTTGCCCGTTCGTTAAGTTTGACTTCGTGCTTGCTGTGGCTGAATTTACTTGCAAGCCCCCAATCACAAGGACGCTCATTGTCATTAATGAGATTCTAATACTCGTCATATTTGTATTTTCCAGTCGTTAAATTGTGGGTTTGGTGAAGTTTAGACACAATAATTTTTAGTGTTAAATATGAAAATAGCAGTGTCTTTTCTATGTTGAACTTCAAAAAATATTAGCTGTTACAAAAATAATATATTTTGTCTAGAAAAGTATAATCAGCCCGAGCAATGCCTAGGAGTATCAACAAAATCCACTTGTCTCATGCCTCCGGGATAAATCCCGGAGCTAATCACATCTGCCGTCTTCGACGACATTATAAAAGCAATTTTATTATTAACAGGTAGTTTTCATCTCACTAGCTTTATTCTAGTTCAACTGTTAAAAACTTTTATGGCAAGTTTATTTGTTGATGGCTTCAAGCCAGAGGCGAGCCATCAGTTCATGTCCCTGGGGCAGGGGGTGGATGCCATCCCAGAGCCAGTACTCAGCAGGTGTGAGTTTGACTTTAGCATCGAAGGCATCCTGAGTTTTGATATGAATGGCATCAAATTCTTTTGCGAGCTTCGCAACGATGAGACGGAATTGATCAATTTTAAGTCTGGCGGCTTGATGTTTTTTGGGATCTTTTAGTCCTCCGGCAGCTAGCACGAAGGGGTCGAAGAGCACGATTTTGATTTTTGGATTCGCCTGACGGCTCTGCTTTAAGATGTGGCGGTAATCCACTTCGTACTGAGCAGGTGGGGTGTTTTTATTGAGATCATTTACCCCGATTAAAATCGTTAAGATATCGGGCTTGAGGTCGAGGGCATCTTTTTGCCAGCGTTTGCGCAAGTCGCTAACGGTATTGCCACTAATTCCAAGATTGCTGATTTTGAGATTAAGCTCTGGTTGCTCATAGTTGAGCTTTCCTGCAATGTTAAAGACGTAACTATGCCCAAGAAGGTGGTTTTTGTCCCAACCATCGGGGCGTCGTGAGCGGTTCATATCGGTAATCGAATCACCAATGAAGAGCAGTTGAGCCTTCTTTTGAAGAATTGAATGGTTTGTGGAGCTTTCGCTAATCGCTTTGGCAATTGTTTCAGCCATGATGGTGGCACCGGCTTCGTTGGGGTGAACTTTATCGGGGAAGAGTTCAGCTTTATTGCTTAAGGCCGAGTAGAGATCAATAATTGTACAGCCGCTCTTTTGAGAGACTTGCTCAATAAGTGGCAGTATTTCTTGAACAACTGTGTCGGTAATACCCCAGCGCTCAGGGAAAACGGGAACGGGCTTACAAATAAAGACCTGAGGCTGACTCTTTAGCTTTTGAAAACTTTGGATGAGAGCGAGGTAGTCCGTGACGAATTCATTTTTGTGGGGCCAATTCATCGGCTTGGAATCATTGGTGCCCAATTTGATGATGACGATTTGCGGACCAAAAGCGAGAGCCTCTTTGTAAGCCTTTGATTTGATATAGGGGGCATTGCCCTTGCTGAGTAGGGTGTGGCCATTGACACCAAAGTTGCGTACGTCATACTTACTTCCAAGTAATTTTCCGAGCTGAGCGGGGTAGCTCATTTGCTTACGGTCTTTAATGCCATAACCGAAGGTTATGCTGTCGCCAACACAGGCAACGCGAATGGGCTCTGCGTAGCTTGTTATGAGCGTAAAAAAACAAAATATTGCGACTGTATGTCTAAGTGAAAATTTTAATAAAGTCATTTGATCCCTAGTGCTTATTCTAATAAATATGTTCAGTTTTAGTGTAGCTAGTCTATTACTTTACTTTGGAAGGAGAATCGCTCCAACGCAAATTGCGAAGCTCGGCCTTTTTACCCTGCCATGGGGCGCCATATAGAGTGTTCTTTTTGCCAAAACGTTTGAACTCGCCAATCATGATTTCTTTGATACCAGTCCAATTCGTCAATTTGCCGCCATTACCGTTGTGAAAATCGGAAGGTTTGAGTTCGATAGTTTGCCATTGAGAGCCACCCTTGAGTAAGATTTCAGTGACGTACTGATCTATGCCGATAATGAGTTTGTTTGCTTTTTCGCAGCGTAGGTCGATGACTAATTTGGCATCAGCAGTGAGAGGCTGATATTCACGAAGCGTAAAGATTGGCTTGCGGTAGCGATGAAAGTTGCCATCTTGGGTCCAGCTCTTCCAGCCATTTGCAAAGCTTTCCAGTACTGCGGGTCGTTTGAGGCTGGCAATGACTCCCGCTTTTTTGAGGTCCGCAGAATTGATCATCTGGACTACAGAAGCGAGGTGAAAACGATCCGAGGTGAACCGTCTGCCACTATAGCCGACTCCGCTAATTTCTTTATCGAGTGCATAGGTGACATCCCCATAAGCCCACAAAGGTTTATCTACACCACCCAAAGGAAGTGAAGCTGACCACGCTCCATCCTTCTCGGTCGCTTTGGCCTGACGCCAAAATTTATCTGCAGCTTTTCCTTGGCCATTGGTGGTATAATAAATATCCACCGCGAGGATTTTTTTTGATTGATCGGGCTTAACTGAAAATTTTGGAATGTGATTATTCGTGTTTATGTCTAGCTTGCTTCGCGGTGTTTTGGGCATCTTGAAATTGCCTTTCAGGAATTGATCCAACCACAGCATTCCGCCCGCACTATATTCGGCGCTATCGGAATGATTTTTATTTGGAGAAGAAACGATACGCCATTGCTTCGACTTAATATCTTTGACGGCTTGGGGTAAGTCTTGTACTTTGCCATGAAAATCATTGGCGGGGCTCATGAAAATAATCGGACAGCTGATGCGTTTGAGGTATGAGTCATCGGCGACTCCAGCGAGTGCTCTTCCCGTAGATAGATCACTAATGCCTCCACAAGCGGGCACGGCTACTTTGAGGCGATCATCGGCACCGGCTAAAAGGACGGTGAGTTTACCACCCATGGACATGCCATAGACGCCGATTTTATCCGAGTTGGCTTCGGCTTGCCGCTCTAAGAAAGTAATGGCACGACGAGCTCCCAGGGTAACTAAAAACCATCCGCTATTTCTAGGGGATTTAACGGCATCCACGGTGCTTGAAGAAGGGGGGTTCTGCACAAAATTATTACCTTTGAAGCGGCAGTGATGGTGATAAGCATCCACCGCGCCCCAATCAGTGGTTATACGATAATCGGCATGGTTTTTATCACCAGTCCAAAACATCTCTTTTTCTTTGTTGGTGACCGTGTACTGAGATGATTTAATCCGACCCGCCCAAGCAATAGAAAGGGTGGCGTAACCATTTTTTGCATTGGCGAGTACAAAGGCATCTTGAGCCGATTGGCCACCACCATGAATCTGTACAATGGCAGGAAGATTTTTGGCGCCCTTGGGGTAGCCATAGACAGCCGCCATCATTGCCTTCTTACCTTTGAAAGTACCAATGCGGTAGCGCAGGACTTTTAGAACCACACCTTCTTCTTCCCATTCCTTGAGTACTTCCACATCCAAGGCTTCTTTGCGTGGATCAAAGCCCGCCCAAGCCTCTTCCACGGAAGATGGAACGAAGCCGTCTTTGAGTACAGGTAGGGTCTCTTCGGCGAATAGAGAAGGCATGAATGCAAGAACAAGAACAGTGAGTAAGTAGTGTTTTTTAGTCATATTGGTAGAGGGGGCTTAGTATTTAAAATTGATTGCTTACAGAGAATAAACTGATAAGAACATGATTTGCTACAAGTATCTAGATTTTTTTCTCAGAATTGTTTCTTTGATCAAAGTCCTCTAGAAATCGCTTAGCAGTATTTCGATGGTTTACATTTACTTAGAATAAAATTGATGACCTGGGAGGCGTTCAGTTGCTTTGCTGAAGCCAAAGAGACTTGGATTATTATTCTTTTCTAAGACGAGCTTTGCATCGGTGAGTTTAGAGCCAGCAGGCAAAATAATGACTTGCTGATTTTTCTGGAGATCAATTTTATAGCTCTTGTTTTTTAAGCGCTCGACTTGGGAAGAGCTCAGCTTTTTACCATTGATGAAAAATTGTGGATTTGCGATATCGCATTGGATGCGGCAAGGCTTACCAGCGAGGCTTTTGATTTTGATAAACTGAGTTTGATTATTTTTTCTTTGTGCGGTGACGAGAAAGGCACCCTGAGTCCGAAGTTGATCAAAAGCCACATTTTTCCAACGCTCGGGGCTGGCAGGGAAGACGCGAATTGTATCACCCCAGCTTTGCAGCAGCATATCGTGAAGACTCGTGGTGAAAGAGAGCGGAGATTCAATCACGGGATTGCCCTCGGCATACATGGTTGTGGGGCTGACATTCTTATGCTTGATGAGCATGTCGAGGTATTCATAGGCCTTGGCAGCATCACCCAGACAAGCATACATTGAAGCAGCACCAGTTGCGGTGTATCCCGTTACGGCCATGGCTTGAATCTTGGTTTTACTCTCGGTTACTTTAAGCCAATGATCGACAGATTTACGCAGTAGAGCTTTGTCCTTGTCGTTATCAGGTGTGATGAGGGCGAGGGGATAAAAGGGCAGCAAGTGTGAGTAATGACGGTGGGGTTTTTCGAAGGGAGTATCTTGCGAGATGCGCAAACCATTTTCGTCAGTCTGAAAGGGGACCAGATTTTGATTGATATGGCGCCACTCGCTAGCGAGGGGATCATTGAGCTGAAATTGCTCATTGAGTTCGAGGAGAGTTTGTGTCATCCACTTCACTAAGCCAAGGCTAAAATTAACATTTTTACTCCAAGGAGCGGGGTATTCAGGTGACCAACTGATGCGGATGTTGATGGTGCCATCAGCATTGACCGAGGGGTTTTCTTTGAAAAAGTTTAGGTAGCTATTCATTGTCTGCTTTAACAAGGGAAAGGATTTGTTTTTGAGGCGTTGGTCATCGCCTGCGAATTTGCAATGGAGCCAATAATTATGCATAATCCACGCGAGCATATCGGGAGTCTTGTTATGGTTATAAGCTAGGCAGTCTTGAGGGAAACAGGTGCCGAGTGAGATGCTATCCTTCCAGTTTTCGGGCACGTTTTTGCGCAAGTTATCAGCGTATTTATCGAGATTATTGGGAAGTGATTCACCCAAGCTCAAGTGATTAGAAGTGAGGTGGGTCCAATAAATCAGTTGAACGTTGAGGTCGCCCCAGACCATGGGCCAAAAAGTGTAGTGATACCAAGGACCCATGAGGTCGAGGATAGGGCCATTTTCACGCATTGCCGAGCCGAGCTTATACATTTGGATCCAGTAAAAAGCTTCTTTTTCTTTGTCGTCAATCGTCAGGAAACTCTGCTGGTAGTAGTCATGCCACCAGGCTTGATGATCTTTAAAGGCGAGATCGTAGTCAGCGGGACTTTGCGCGAGGTTTTTCTGACTTATCGCTAAGCTATTTTTTTGCGGGAAGCTATGATGAGTACTAAAACGTAGAGTCTGTTTGCCGTCTTTCTCGCCCTGAGTTTTCCAGGCCGTGGTGGTTTCTCCCCTGTGTTGATGAAGGATTTGACGACAGAACTCAGTCGTATCATTTTCGCCAAATTCGGCATCGGGTGCCATCGGGTAGGGGGCCTTGCGCATATCATCCCAAACACCACCCTTGGGGCCACCGCCATTTGTAATCGTGTGCCATACGGAAGAAATGGGGCGCTCGGCAATCCATTTAATGCTGATGGATTCATTTTTCCCCGCGTCGATATCAAAATAAACTACATCTTTGAGGCTATGAGTGAAGGCCCGGACTTTATATTCCCCAAGAGCAGTTGTGACCGAGCCACGCATTTCGGCATTCCATAAGTCCATGCGCAGATCAGTGGAAATGATATCGCCTTTGGATTCGATTTGGAAGCGACCGAGGGGGAGGCGGCCGCGGTAGATCCATAATTGCTGATTGCCCTTATCAGGAAGGCGGTGATCATAGTAATCGTGACGACCGGCATGAATAGAGATGATATTCTTGGCCTCTTTTTTACCTTGGTAGAAGAGGAAACCGACATTGCCATTACCACTATAGGGAGCGACTTCCCAGCGATGAGGAGTGCGATCCCAAGTCATGTCATGTTGATTGAGGAAGGCCTGAAAGTTAATGTTCTCGGCTAGTACTGAAGGGATTAATGCAAGCAACAAAGTTATGAGCAAGAAGTGTTTTTTCGTCATTTTTTTGGAGGTGTTTAAGATTTAAAATTGATTTCTGTACAGCGAGTAAACTAAGAAGAAGATGAATTGTTACAGTGGGCTTAATTTTTTTTCAGGATTGTTTTTTGAAGAAATTCTTAGGCTTTATTTCACAAAGATTTACAGCAGTAATAATGCTATTAATCGGGCACGGAATTAGATTTACTTTTTAGTGCTGGAAACACGCATTAACTTAGCCTAGTTCGTCAGAGCTAGGGAAAACGAGTACATGAACAATAAATTTGAATCCCTTAGCAAGCTGAAACTTGAACTACATGCCTTAGGAAAAAGGGGGCAAGGGAATCCCCTAGGTATGTTCCGACTAGGGTATCCAAATAGTCTCAGGTGAACTATTAAAAAATAAAAGTTGAGGAAGTGAGTATGAAGCTACGTGGCCATCCGCATGTACTGTTACCGACTTTCCATTATGACCTGTATATTCACGACCCCAAAGATAATAAGACAATAACCACCCCCACTCATTTGGGTCATTAGCTATTTGATTTTCGGGCAATGTAATAAGCTTAGAGGGAGCACGAAAGCTACTTCTAGGTACAGTTGTCCAAGGAGCTCCCCAGCCAGAAATGCCATGATTAAGGGAATATGAAGGAAGGTCACCACTTACTACCGGTTTACTATTCCTTTCAGGGCAACCATAATAAGCATATTGTTTTTCTTGAGTAATACTTGAATCACTTCCCCAATAATTCGCAATAATTAAATAGTTCGTCCAATATTCATTATCTACCATGGCGGCGGTATACTTGCCATCATTATCATCAGCATACATGCTCATTACAAGTCCCAACTGCTTGACCTTATTAATACAGACTGAATGCCTGCTCGACTTTCGAGCTTTGCCTAAGACAGGCAGTAAAAGGGAAGCCAAAATTCCAATAATAGCGATGACAACTAAGAGCTCGATAAGAGTAAATTTTTTTCTATGCATGATAACTTCTCCTTGAAGTGTTTGTCTCAAAAAATAATTTCTGTTTTTTTGTAATATATAACTAACTCTATATCATAAACAATTAGATGGGAATGGATAAAAGAAGCTAAAAAATGCACTTTTCATCAGACTTATGAAATAAGCCGACATAGTAAGGCGCTAATGGCACTAGAAAAGAAAACTGAAACTAAGTCAGGTACTCAGCGCTAGCTTTAAATCATAGGGCTGTGAATTTTTTTGCGGTATATAGCAGGTGAAACACCGTTAAGTTTCTTAAAGAAGCGGCTAAAATAAAATTCATCACCAAAGCGTAGGCGGTAGGCGATCTCCTTAATATTTAGCTCACTGCCAATAAGCAGTTCAATTGCAAGCTGATTGAGACGTCTGTTTAAGTATTCTTTTGGAGTACAATTTATCACTGAAGAAAAGCTTTGTGAAAAAGCATGTGCACTACAGCCATAAATATTGGCCAAGTCAGAGATGCGAAGATCTGCACTCAGGTTTTCCTCGATATACTGGAAGATAGACTCGAACTGACTGTGAGTGGCTAGGTGTTGAGAAATGAGTTCTGATAGAGAAGGTAGCAATTCTGTAAGACAAGCTTCTACTTGAGTTCTCAGGAGCAATAGATTGTTGCTGTTTAATTGGTAATCTGGATTTAGCCACTGCTTTAAATAAGATAAGTCAAAGCTTGTTATTTTCATGGGCCTGCGCTCGGCCCAATCAAGAAGGGGATCCACTCCGGGTAGATATTCACAGCGAAAAGTAAGCCAAAGACTTCGACCTGATTGCAGATGGCGGCGTACCACAGGGGTATTGCCAGGCATGAAGTAAGAGCTTTCCGGTCTTATGTCCAGGGTATTTTTCTGATGGATGACTTGTCTGTGACCTGATATGGGTATTTCTATGTGATGAAGGTAATCACTTTGACTTTTACCATTGGAATCCCACTCAGGGCCTATTTGCGAATGGTAGATATTCGCAAGTTGGACGCGAAAATTATTACTAATAGCCATAATCGTTAGTGATGACTTATTTTCTAAGAGTGATTTGAGTCGGCTGTGTGCCTTGGGGCTGGTGGTGTCTACCTGTTTCATATCGTTACAAATCCTTGATTTAATATAAAAAGTACATGTTTTAATATTTTTTATCTATGACTATCAGCTTGATAGTTGCTGGTTTTTAGATATTTTATATAAAACAACAATAAAAAATACATGTTATTATAATGACCGAAATAAAAAATAATTCAAATCAATGTTCGACTTTCAAGATGTGTGGCTACTCGTTTGGAGAGTGTGCGAACTCATTAGTGATGAACAGCATCAACGGCTTTGCTATGCTGTATTATACTGAGGCACTTGGTCTTAGCCCAAGCTTAGCGGGGATCGCAATGTCTTTGGCTGTATTCTGGGATGCGTTGTCTGATCCTATTATGGGGCATGTCAGCGATAATACCCGTAGTCGTTTTGGTCGTCGTCACCCCTATATGCTGGTGGGTGGCTTGCTGATGGCGCTTTGTTTTTATTTTATTTGGGCGGTTCCCGAGACCATGCGAGGCAGTGAAAATACGATATTTTGGTATCTCGTTACTTTTAACATTTTGCTAAGAACTTCACTTACGGTATTTTTTGTGCCCTATGTCGCCTTAGGTTTTGAGATGTGTACGGATTACGAGGGGCGTTCCAAGCTCCAGGGAATTCGCTGGGGTTTCAATATGGCGGCAAATTTAGCGGGGCCCGCAATGGCGTGGTTTTTCTTCTTTCAAGATAAGGATGGAGTTCGGGCGACCGATGTGCCGCAGAACTTCCTGAATATGGGAGCCGTTTTTGCGGTGGGCACGGCGATTTTCGTGCTTTTGATTCTTTATTTCACGCGTACTTACGCCAAAGAAGTCAATGTGAAAAATGATTTAGAAAAGCCCGCTTTCATGAAAACTTTTTTAAGGATATGAAGGGGGTCATACTGGATGTATATGCTCGTCGTGTGTTTGCTTTTGTGTTCTTGGCTGCGGTCAATATGGTTTTGGTGAGCTCCTTACAGATGTATTTCTATGTTTATTTTATGGATTTTAGTGCAGGGCAGAAGAGCTTTGTGCATGGTGCCACGATGGTGGGCTGTGGTGTGGGCGGTTTACTATCCGCTCGCTTAACGCAACGCTTTGAAAAGAAGGGTGCAGTTGTTCTAGGTGGGGTCATCAGCATTTTAGCAAATGCAGTACTTGCGCTGGTATTTCTGACGGGTCTCATGCCCGTTGATAGCCATCTCTCAGTGGGGGTTTTTGTGATTTTTCATGCCCTTTATTGGTTGGGAAGTGGAGTGATGCTACCAACCGCAACGGCGATGATGGCAGATATCTCTGAACTGAATAAAATTCGCACGGGCGTACTCAAAGATGGGGCCTATTCAGCACTATTTAGTTTCATTCTAAAGGCGGCGATCTCTTTTAGTATGTTGGTTTCGGGTTACATCCTCAGTGGAATTGGCTTTGAATCTGATCGTGCAGGAGAATTGAGTGCCGAAGTTATCTGGCGCCTAGGTGCGGTGATGTTGTTAGTGGGTCCTTTAGTCTGTCTTGCGGCGATTATTGTGATGCGAAAATATCGCGTAAGCCATGCTCTAATTGATGAAATGCGCGACAAATAATTTTTATAAAAACAAAGGAAAAAAAATGATGATAGTTAAAAAAATATTATTAAGTCTATGTTTGGCTGCAGTGCTAAGTTTACCTGCTCAAGCTAATTGGAACGATGCAGAAAGTACTCCCATTTGGCGCTCGCTGAAGTTCGGGATTTATCTGCACAATGCCTGGGGCGGAGAGGCGTATACATTGACGCGCTACCCCGATTTGACGGTGCCGAAATCAATTGACGAAGTGGCCGATGATTTTGATGTTGATCAATTTGTTAAAGACATACAATCTTTTGATCCTGAGTATATCGTTTTTACTGCATGGCATGCATCGATGAACCCAATTTTCCCCAATAAAGCGATGGATAAATGGCGTGGCAAAGGCCATACCGCAAAACGCGATTTAATGGGGGAAGTGATAGCGGCCTTGCGCCCGACGGGGATTAAATTTGTGATGTACTTACACCCCTCAGATGGTCATGATATGAGCAAAGAAGATCAGGCATTACTTGGCTGGAATGAATCATTTGATCAAGGGACAAACTGGAAGCCGGGGAATTATGTAAAGTGGAATAACTTTATGAATGAGGTTTTTGATGAACTCTGTGCGAAGTACGGCCAAGATATAGTCGCTTTTTGGGTGGATGGTGGTTGGCAGCGCGTTGATCGCGAGCGCCTCAAAAAGACGGCGAGAAAATACAACCCCAAAGCTGAGTTTGTATCAGGCTGGGATAATGCGGGTTGGTGCCGTCAGTTTAATCAAATTAGTCCGCCGGACCCCGCAAAAGGTGTTCCTGTCTCTATTCCGCATGATGCCGATACTTGGCCTTCCTTACGTAACAATGCCAATTTGTTACAGGGTGGCTGTTGGTGGACGACGGGGGGGACTGCCAAAGTTTCTCCTGTAGGAATGTTGCGCTATACGGTATTGCAGGTTTCGGGTAATACTGGTGGCGGTGGTATTGGCTGGGCAGCGGGTAACTACACCGACGGGACTTGGGAACCCCAGGTGAAAGAGTATTTAACTATGTTGGGCCAACTGATGAAGCCGATCGAAGAATCGATCAAGAATACAAGGCCGAGTACTTCCTACCTGACTCCACAAGGAACGCGCATTGCGACTCTTGAGCATGGAATTGTGGCAACACGCTCAGCAGATGATGCTTATGAATATATTCATGTCTTGGTGCCGCCTATTGATGCGAATCAGGGTTACCAGCATTTTATTGAACTGCCAGTTCCAGAGGATTATAAAAAATTCACTAAAGCCGTGATGTTGCGTACTGGGCGTGCGGCAAAAGTCACTCAGACAGATAAAGGTCTGCGCATAGATATTCCATGGCTCGATGCTTGGGATCCCATTGATACGGTGATTAAGCTCACTGTGAAACCGGGCTTTGGTCTAGTTTCTAGAGAGAAAGCGATCTCTATGTCGGGAGAGGACGTTCCAGGTTGGCCTCGATCAGGAGCAGTCGATGGCGATCGTGAAACGGGTTGGAGTTCGCAAGTTGCTATGGATACAAAGCCATGGATAACAGTTGACTTAGAGGATCGTGTTAATATGGAAAGAGTTCACCTTTTTTCTCGCGTTTTAAAAGATAAAGTGGGGTATTGTTTTCCCGTAGATTTCACTTTTTCAGTCTCTGATGATGGCAAAAATTTTCGCGATGTTCTGAGTATTAAAGATCATAAAATCGAAGTCAATGATGACACCGCCAAGGATGAAAAATTACTCAATGGAGTGATCAGTAAAACTGGTCGCAAACTCTCCGCAGATTACCCTCAGTATTTTAAGTTACCCAAGGGAAGTGTGGGGCGTTACCTACGCATTACTGGTGATAAGCTTAAAGATGAAAATCGCATGCAATTCACTGAGCTTGAGGTTTTTGGATCAGAGCAGAAATAGGCTAATGGTCTTCATTTATGTCAAATGAATTTACAGGGATCCCAAGCGGATCAGTAAACTTGGACGCTAAGCCTGAGTTTAAGCAGCCTCCCATTGGCTATGGGGAAGTGCCTTTCTGGTGGTGGACGGGAGATGACTTAGATGAAGATCGACTTCTTTGGCAAGTCAATGAACTGCATAAGAAGGGGATCAGTGGGGTCCAAGTCAATTATTCGAGTTTGGATACCCCTGCATGGCCGACTGATATCAGTGAGCCAGCGCTATTTAGTGAAGGCTGGTGGAAGCTCTATTCTCGTATTTCTGAAGAATGTGCTAAGCTGGATATGGGTATAGGTCTTAGCACTTATTGCCTTGATACTCCTCAAGGGGCGAAAAATTTATTCCATGAACTTTTTTATTCTAAAAAAGAATTAAATGCGATAGAATTAATCCTTGGTGAACGAATGCATCTGTGCAAGAATGAAACCAAGAGCATTGACTGTGGTGAAGAAATATTTTTAGCCAGGGCTTATGAGCTTAAAGATGGTGTCCTTGAGCGAGGTGGCATTGATTTAACTCATTTAGTCAAGAGCGGTGAGCTTACTTGGACTGCGCCAGCGGGAGAATGGCAAGTATGGACTTTTGCGACACGAGCTCAGGAACTCAGTTTAAATCCGCTGATGAAAGGTGCGGGGGATTTAGTAATTCGTGATTTCTATCAGAAATTTGAGGATAATAATCCCGGAAAAACATCCAAAGGCCTCAACTACTTTTTCAATGATGAATTACAAATTGGCGTTGGGAAATACAAATTCATCGATGGTGAGCATGTCATTGGCGATGGTAAATTCGCCTGGAGTACAGATTTTGCAGAAGAATTTCTCAAGCGCAAAGGCTACAATCTTTATGAATGTCTACCTGCCATGTGGGAGGAGATGGGGGATGTGACACCCAAACTGCGCATTGATTATGCCGATGTGCGCATGAGCTTGATGGAGGAGTGCTATTTTGAACCGATCTACCATTGGCATGCTTCGCGTGGCCTGATCTTTGGCTGTGATCAAAGTAGTCGGGGAACTCAGCCGAATGAGTTTGGCGATTACTTTCGTGCGACACGTTGGTATTCTGCACCTGGGCACGATACCCCCGGAGGTCAGGCGGACCTCATCAAAGGCAAGATATCATCATCGATTGCTCAACTCTATCAAAGACCAAGGGTGTGGTTAGAGGCCTATCATAGCATTGGCTGGGGAGCCACGCCCGAGCGCATGATGCATGCGACTTGTGAAAATTTTCTCTATGGTTGTACCTTACTCAATCTCCATGGTCTTTATTACACGACCTATGGATCTCATTGGGAATGGGCACCACCGTGCCATCATTTTCGTATGCCTTATTGGGAACACATGGGGACTTTTCTAAAATATTTTGAGCGTCTTTCCTATCTTTTAAGTCAAGGTCAGCATGTTTGTGATGTGGCAGTTATTTATCCTGTGACGCCCTATGAGGCAGAACTAAAAGGTGAGCAATCAAGGGATTGTGCCTTTGCGATGGGGCGCGAACTGATGAAGCAAGGGATCAATTTTGATTTTATTGATCACCAATCATTAGCCCTGGCTGAAATCAGGGGTGATCGCCTTCATATTGATCGAGCTAAATCATCGTATCGAGTGCTTATTTTTCCAAATATGAAAGCCACCCGTTGGCAGAGTTTAAGTCAGGCGGCGGCATTTTCACAAGCGGGTGGAACCGTACTTTCCATTGGTGATTTACCCGAGATTACGGATCGTATGGGCCGTAATGATGAGCGCGTGGCTGACTGGAATGACTGTGCGTTTAAAAGTGAATGCCGTATGGATAGTGTAGAACAGGCCGTTACATATATTAGCAAAAGCTTTGTTCAGGATGTAAGAGGATTAAATAGAACCGTACGAGCTCTGCATCGCAAGATAGGCTTTCGAGATGTCTACTACACAATGGATGCTAAAGCGGGGGATGTAGTTGAATTTCGCGCTAAAGGCATGGTAGAACTATGGGATCCGTGGACGGGAGATAGCAGACCCTTGCGCATAGTGCAAGAGACTGCGACCGGCACACAAGTAGAATTGCCTTTAGAGGAATACGAAGCGCAAGTGATTGTGTTTAGTCCTATTGAAAAGGTGCAAGAACTCGCACAAAAACGGCATGAGCCAAGATTGATTTACCCCTTTCCACAAGAGGATTGGCGGGTGACTTTTATTGCCACGATGAATAATCGCTTTGGCGATTTTCGTTTACCAATCACGAGTGAAAATAAAATAATCGGCATTGAAGCGCGTCGTTTTGATTGGGCACGGGAAGAGGATATAGATACTTCGACAGCGATGCAAACGAGCACAGACTTGACTAAGTGGCAGAAACAATTACATGGTTATGGCCCGCAGTTTTATCAACTGGGACCCTTGCCAGAAAACCTGGATCCTGAACTCATCGATGCGCAATTAGCAAAAGTTACCCAAGTGAACCCAGAGCTCCCAGTGCACATCGATGGGCAAGCCTATTTTTGGCGACCCTATGAGTTTTCTTGGCGTTATGGGAAAGAAAATGATCCGGGCCATCAGGGTTGGCACGGCTTAAAAAACTCAGTGGCGGAGGATTTTATTCGACTAGGTAAAACGGTCTCCGAAGGCAATGGGATTATTCGTTTGTCCCAGGAAGAGCATAGTCGTTATTACTTGTGGACGAGCGCAATTGTCTCGGCGGCCACGCTTGCACGGCTACATGTGGCTAAAAATAGCTCAGCAGAGATGCCAAATACCTCTCCAACTATTTCCCCCGCAGCTATTTTTGTTAATGGAGGGAAAATTCAAGATCAGACTTTGTCGCTGCATCAAGGTGCCAATCCATTACTTATTCGTTTCGATACTTGGGGCCAGAGTCATGTGGTCTTGCGCAAGCAGGATACTCCGCTACCCGCAGCGTCCGAGCTATTGGCGATGCGCTGGTATAAAGATCCAGCTGTGATTCCTTTTGATATATATGCAGGTGAATCATCAGCCCAATGGTTCAGTTTTAATTCTGCTCCAGGAACGAGTGCGATTCAATTACAAGCCGAAAGTTCAGAGCCTATACAGGCCTGGATGGATGGTGTGCCGATGTTCGATCAAGGCGAGGGGTACTTTCTCGCCCCGAAGCCAGCGCCAAGATCAGCGCTAATCACTTTACGAGTTCAGCCACGGGCGGGCTGTAGTGGAGGGGAAGTTATTCCCGAGCCGATAAGGATAGAAACAAATGGACAGGGATTGATGCCCTTGGGAGATTGGTCGAAATTTGGAGTTCTGAACAACTATTCGGGTGGAGTGCGCTATCGCAAGCAATTCACACTTACGGAGCAGCAAACGGAAGGAGAATTTGAGTTTGATCTTGGGCGTGTTAGCGCCACAGTCGAACTGTGGGTGAATGGTCAGAAAGCTGGTGTACGAGTTGCTCCACCGTGGAAAATCGATGTAAGTGGCTTGCTTCAAGCTGGCGAGAATGAAGTCGAGATCATCGTGTATAATGCCCTAGCCAATCACTATCAGACGATTCCTTCGCTCTATAAGGGCGACCCCATCTCAGGCCTCTTCGGACCTGTGAAACTTCTGAGAAAGGACAAAAAGAGAGTCGTTAAGGATCGATTAATATTAAAGGAAAGAGAAAAATGAGCAAAAAATACGTTCTGATTTTTACAATACTTAGCTGTCTTTGTCACGGTAATACCGTGAGTGAGAGCAAAGTACTAAAAATATACATCCTCGCCGGTCAATCGAACATGGAGGGCCAGGGAGCCATCGCTTCGCTAGACACTCCAGGAACACTCGAGTACACGGTGGCAAACGATCCCGACAAGGCTTACCAGTTTTTGCTTGACGCCGACCGTAAGTGGCTTGTTCGCGATGACGTCTCGATCCGATATATCAGCAAACATGGTAAACTAGCCCCAGGCTACGGTGGAGCCCACTATGCGCCGCCTCTACTCATAGGACCAGAACTCGGTTTCGGTCACTATCTAGGGGAACGCATGGAGAACAAGGTTTTGCTTATTAAAGTTGCGTGGGGTGGTAGCACACTCGCTGCCGACTATCGACCACCGAGTGCAGAAGGAAACACAGGACATCTCTATAAGGAGGTTCTTCGACTCGTTAAGGAAACACTCTCTGATCTTAAGACCTATGTTCCCGACTACCAAGGACAGGGCTACGAGATTGCCGGATTCGTTTGGCACCAAGGATGGAGTGACCGCATCAAGCCAAAGTTTACAGCAGAGTATGCGAATAATATGGCCAACTTAATCCGAGATATGCGCAAAGATCTTGCTGTACCGACGCTTCCCTTCGTCATCGCCACTACCGGAATGGACGGGGAGAAAAGATACACCGATCTCGAGCGCGCCCAGCTATCACTGGAAGATTCAAAGGTTTTTCCGGAATTCGAGGGCAAGGTATCGGTGATCGATACCAGAGTCGGTGGCTACAAGGGCATGGACTTCTGGTATGACTCCGCTGTCTCTCCCTCCAGCGACTCCACGCACTGGAACAGGAACACGAAGAGCTATCTGAATTTGGGAATGGCCATGGCCGACGCAATGCTCCTGCTCACAGCGGAAAAAGTTCGCACAAAGCCAGCGTTTTTTGATTTGAGCCAGCTGCCTACGAGTGGGCAATCTCGCCAAGCCAAACTCCAAGGGGTTTTTGAAAAGGGTGAAAAGCACAAGTATAGCGATAGGCATGACGATAATAAGTTGTGGATATTTCGACCACAAGATTTGCAAGCGGGGGAGCAGCGCCCATGTGTATTTCTGATTCATGGTGGAAGCTGGTCAGGTCACCCCATGGATTATGGAGCCTATGCGGCTCAGCTAGTGAGCAAGGGCTATGTTGTGGTAATTATTGAGTGGCGTCGTTACGATGTAAAGCAGGGCTTCTCACCAAAGGATTGCCTAGCTGATTGCCTGACGGCATACCGTTGGGTGAAAAAGCGGGCCAAGAGCTTTAATATTTCGGCAGATGAGATGTTTATCGTCGGTAATTCAGCCGGCGGTCATTTGGGTCTATCCATGCTGACCATGGAAGGACATGACGATCCGCAAGATGATCAGTCTATAAAGATTGATCCCAAGGGGCTGATTCTGATCAATCCGGCGATCGATTTAGTCGATGGCTGGCATGATGGCCAAAGGCGCTGTCGGGCATTCAATATGAATCCAGCTGAATTTTCACCTGCGCATCAGGTGAAAGCGGGACTGCCACCGACTCTAGTGATCAGTGGATCTGAGGACGGAGTGATTACTCCTCAGCAGATTCTTGCCTTCAAGAAACGTATGGAAGCCAAAGGTAATCAATGTGAATTTTCAGAATATGCCGATGCCAACCATGGGGCATTTCATTGGGCTCAAACGCAAGTGGGCAATAAGTACTTTTTCCCAGCAATGGCTGATATTGAGAGATTTATCACATCCGTAAGTGGAGGTAAAAGTGCATTGGCTCTCGAAATCAAGCCGGCGATTGAAAAAGGTCTCACCTATGCGAAGACCCGTTACGACTCCAGCTACGGTCCGATCGAAACCAGATGGAAGGTGGCCGACGGATTTGTGATCCTGGATGTGACTATCCCTGCGAAGACTACTGCTACGGTGCATATTCCGACCAAATCGCATTTTAATGTTTTCGAGGGCAAAAAGCGTGCTTATCAGGTAGAGGGCGTGAAGTTCCTGCGCATGGAAGAGGGGCACGCGCTGTTTGAAATCGGCTCGGGTTCCTACCATTTCAAAAGCGTCGACCAGGCATTCGACCTGAGTCAATCGCCGAAAAACTGGCTCGAGAGTCAGCCGATTATCAACGAGATGTTGTCTGCAGGGGAGATGCACGCCTACAGGAGCAAGCATCCCGACAATAAGCTCTGGGTTTTCCGGCCGGAAGGTTTGAAGAAAGACGAGTTACGACCTTGTGTTTTCTATATCCACGGTGGAAGTTGGAGCGGCAATGCTTCCATGTTTGCGCCTCAGTCTATCTACCTTGCAAGGCGAGGTGTTGTCGGAGTCTCCATCGAATTCCGCCGATACAATAAGGGTCAGAATATTTCTCCTGAGGATTGTCTATCAGACTGTCTCTCGGCCTACAGGTGGATTAAGAAGAATGCGCATTCACTCAATATTGATCCTGATCGTATCGTGATCTCCGGCGGCTCGGCTGGTGCGCATCTGGGACTGTCGATGCTGACACTTAAAGGTTATGACAATCCGGAAGATGATCAAACAATACCCATCGACCCCAAAGGGCTGATTTTGATCAATCCAGCCATCGATCTGGTTGACGGCTGGCAGCACGGACAGAGTCGGTGCTGGGCTTTTGATATGGATCCTAAAAATTTCTCTCCAGCACATCATGTGAGAACCTATCTTCCGCGAACCTTAGTCATCAGCGGCAGCAATGATAACGTTATCACACCTAAGCAGATCCGAGCTTTCCAGAAGCGTATGAAGGGAAAAGGCAATCAATGTGAATTCATTGAGTACCCGAATGTGGGACATGGCGTATTTAATTATGGCTTCAGCGGTATTGGTAGCGAATATTTCTTCAAGGCAATGAAGAATGTAGAAGAATTTCTCGTTCCGTTGGCAAAGGCCTCTGAAGTGACATTCATTCGCGATAAACCAGCCGTGAATAATGGGCTAAACTTTGTCCAAATCAAAAACGATTCTAATTCCGGAATCAGCTCTAAAAAGAGCTATACACACGCCATGGACTTTGGTCAGGGATCGGTATCCACCGTCAATGGCGTGGTTTTTTCCCGGGATTTCAATCTGGTCGCAGGCGGACGCTCGAACTCGGGTTCCCGTACGTTTGGAAAAGAGATGCATCCTGGAAGTCATCCTCCCGCGGTAAGCGGACATGTCGCGAACTTGTTTCATGATTTCAATTTCGCTTCCCTGCAGGGCACTATCGAATTAAGCGGATTGGTCAGCGGAAAAAAGTATGAACTCTGCCTCTATAATCGAGCCTGGGATTATGCCCGCACTTCGCGCACTTTTCTTATCAGCTATGACGTAGGAGGGGATGGTTCTGTCGAGTTCACCAGTCCGCTTATCGACCAGAACAACATAGCTGCGGTATCGAAGGAACTTTCGGGAAATATATCCTGGGCAATGAGCTATGTTTATACGGCTGATAAACAGGGAAAGATACGTATGACGATCGATTCTAAAAACTCTGGCAGCACCTACCATCTTTATGCACTGACCAACGAAGAGCTGTAGCATAATGATCTGTGCCATGAAGATAGTAATGGATGTGGGTCGATTACTCCTCAGCAAATTCGTGCCTTCAAGAAACGTATGGAAGTCAAAGGTAATCAATGTGAGTTTTCAGAATATGCCGATGCCCACTATGGAGCATTTTATTGGGATCAAAGGCAAGTGGGCAATAAGTTCTTTTTCCATAAATGACTTATATTGAGATAGTTATAAAAAAAATAATGGCTAGTAAAGGCTTGCCTAAACCCAGTCAAATTAAAGAAAAACCTAAGGAGAAAGACCGTGAATAAAAAAGATCTTAGTTCAGCAGACCAAGTTAGTGCAAGTAAAAAGGGCGGTAGATTTTTAGCCGTCATGTGTCAGGCTTTGTTTTTTTGTCAGCTTAGCGCGAGTCCATCGACTCCAGCAAGCGAGATCAATATAAAAGAGGATTTTAAAGTCGAACTTTTGTATTCTGTACCCAGAAGCCAAGGCACTTGGGTGGCGATGACTTTTGATGATAAGGGTCGCCTATATACCCATACAGAGAGGCAGCAATTGTTCCGTATTACACCTCCAGGCTTAGGAAAAAAAGAAGCTCTGAAAGTTGAGCCAATAAAAGTGGATTGGCGAGTAAAATCAGGCCGTGGCAGTGTGCAAGGCATGGCCTTTATTAATAAAAAGCTCTACATGGTTCGCAATGGCAATCATGCCAAAGAAAATTATGTCCCCGATTCAATTGTGCGCCTAAGTGATTCCAATAATGACGAGCAATTAGATAAATTAGAATACCTCTTTGATATTCCTTCTGTTCCAGGCGAACAAGCGCCATGGAATGAACATGGCATGCATGCCATCGTGGCTGGACCTGATGGCAAGTCTATCTATGTCGTCAGCGGTGATCGCAATCCCTTGCCAGCGAAAAAAGGCCTGGCGCCCCCTCACTGGAATCAAGATGCTTGGGGAAAGCAATACCTCAAAGACCCTTATGTGGGAGGCTGGGTAATGCGCGCTGACCTCGAGGGAAAAAATGTTGAGTACTTCTCTGTTGGCCTCCGCAATTGCTACGATATTGCCTTTAATTCACATGGGGACCTCTTTACTTACGATAGCGACTTAGAATTTGATATTGCTTTACCCCAATATCGACCCACAGCTATTCGCCATGTTATGAGTGGTGTCGATGCTGGTTGGGGTGGGCGTGGTGGTCATATGAATAAAAGTTTCAATTCAGATTTTGAAGAAATCCAAGCGCCGATAAAAAATATTGGGCCCGGCTCTCCTACGGGAGTCGCTTTTGCCTATGGCGCAAAATTTCCCGCCAAGTACCAAAGAGCCTTTTACGCTTGTGATTGGAGTTATGGCCGCTTATTCGCGGTTCATTTAAGTCCTGATGGAGCCACTTACAAAGCAGAAATCGAAACTTTTCTAAGTGCTCAAGGATTGCCTATTGTGGATTTAGCGGTATCGCCTCTAGATGGCGCACTCTACTTCACCGTGGGTGGACGGGGAACTCAATCTAGTCTATATAGAGTGACTTATACTGGTGATGAAAAATGTGCTCCTGTTCAAGCGCTTCCCTTAGATAAGCAATCTACAGAAAGACGTCAAGCGCGACTCAAGCTGGAAAAATTTCATGGACAAGTAAATCCAAAAATTGTTGCTCAAGTGTGGTCTAGTTTAGCTGATGAAGATCGCAGTACTCGTTCAGCTGCACGCATTGCACTGGAGTGGCAAAAGCTGGAGCAGTGGAAAGGCAAAGCACTTACAGAGGCAAATGTACGTATAAAGTTGCAAGCCCTTATCGCATTAGCGCGTTGTACTGATGGTCAAAAAAGTGTGCAAGCCGAGCTTATCAATGCACTCAATAGCCTAAAATTTGGTAGCTTAAGCGCAGATGAAAAAACTTGGTACTTGCGCGTCTTAACTCTGTCACATATTCGCCATGGAAAATATTCGCCCAATGAAGCTAAAAAAATCATTGCGAAATTTGAAGCGCAACTACCAGATAAGGACCGTCGCGTCAATCTGGCGATTGTGACCATGTTGTCGCATTTAGGGAGTCGCCAAATGATTAAACCTAGCCTAGATCTCTTGAAAAAGAGCCGCACTCAAGAAGAGCAAGTAGTCTATACCGAGAGTTTACTTAGGATCCCTAAAGCTACGTGGAGTCTTGAACAAGGAGAAGCTCTTTTTAAAATAGCGGCAGAATCAACGAGACAATGGAAGGGGGGCGCACGCGTTAAGTCCTATCGCGAACGGACTCTTAAGGGGATGGTAAATATCTTAAGTGAAGAACAAAAACAACTTTTTGCCAAAGAAATTGCCGCACTCAAAAAACCAAGCACCTTGCTTACTGGGAAGGGACGTTCTTTTGTTAAAAATTGGAAAATTAAAGACCTTGCAGGCAGCCTCGAGGAGGGTTTAAAACAAAAACGGGATTTAGCCAATGGTCGAGCTTTGTACGCTGAAACCGCCTGTATTACTTGCCACAATTTTAATGGTGAAGGCGGGCTTGCTGGACCTGACTTGAGCAGTGTAGGAGGTCAATATAACGCCCACGATTTGCTTGAGAATATATTAAGCCCAAGCAAGGTCATTAATGAACAATATGGATTAATGATTTATAATATGAAAGATGGTACAAGCCTACAGGGACGAACGATTAACATGGTGGGGAATGAGTTAATGGTTGCAAGTAACCCCCTTGATCCAGGGTCATCAGAATTACGTCTCTCAAAGGATAAAATTAAAAATATTTCTGCTTCTACCCACTCCTTCATGCCTCCTGGCTTACTCAACTCCCTTAGCCAAGAAGATATACTCGATTTATTGGCATACTTACTGCAGTAAGGGGGCGCACTTTATTTTTGGCACTATCGTTTCCCTCCAGCGTTGGGGTGGCAGTAAAAGAGATTTTTTTTTTTAAAAAATGCCTCTCACGCAGGACTAAGCTTGTGGGTTATGACTTTATAATCAGACGGGCTTATCTGCCTCACCGTTTAGGACGGATTCGTGGTAAATTGAGGAATGGCTTCGCTTGTAGGTAAGCGTGTTTATTCCTGTGTTTTTGAGAGTTCGTATTCCGCCGCGCTCTGTCAGCACGACGGAGCTGGGGGAAGAAGTGCTACAGAGCTAATTAGAATAATATAAAAGTGCATTAGATAGCATTTTTTATCCATGTTATGGGGTTTGTCTCATGACAAAAAGGGGATTACTTTTTTAAAGTTTTTACTACATGACTGCAAAGTTTAAAATTAACCCAAGCCATATTAATAATCTATAAGGAATTATTATGAAATATTCATTATTCACAATCGTAAGCTTATTTTACATATGCTGCGCCTCTATTTTTGCTGCAGATAAACCCTATCAAGTAAAACTTGCAGATGCCAAATTATTATTTAATGGCAAGGATCTCACAGGCTGGATAGGCAATCCTAAATTCTGGTCGGTAAACGATGGTGCGATATACGGCTCCACTCACGTGAATAGGACTGCGGGGAATACCTTTTTAATTCTCGATGCTGAGGACGTCGAAGACTTTCATCTTGTCTATGAAGCCAAATGTGTCAATCACAACTCTGGTGTGATGTATCGCTCTGTGGTTCTCGATAAAGAGAAATTTACTATGAAAGGCTACCAGTGCGACCTTCACCCTAGTACAAATTACTGTGCCATGCTATATGGAGAGAGAGAACGTGGTATCATCACTACCCGTGGGCAGAAAATGGTGATTGATAAATCGGGGAACAAGAAAGTGATCTCTTACGACCCCCCTCCAAAAGTCGACATTGCCCAATGGAATACATATGAAGTTATCTGCAAAGGCAGCAAAATCACCCACAAAGTCAACGGTAAATTCGCACTTGAATTAACGGATAATTGGACCGGACGTATCAAAAAAGGCAAGATCGGCTTACAGCTTCACGCCGGTGAAGCGATGGAAGTTTATTTCCGTAATATTAAGTTGAAGCGCTTCGAAAAAGCAAGTCAGGAAAGCAAGTCAGGAAAATAAGGATCAGATCATCGGTGTCCACCTAAAAGGAGAGAAGGGACGGGTGATTTTTTGGGAATGAAAAGTCTGCTTTTCACACAACTAAGTTATAGCATATATTTATTGGTATCTATTAAAAGGATAATCTATGCGTAGCGCCAGACTCAAACCCAAAGAAGGAACTTATTATCACCTCCTAAATCGTGTGGGTGGAGAGATTTTTTTTTCCATTCGGCCATAATCAAAAATTAATGTTCTTGGAGATAAGTAGTGCATTAGGTATAAGATGATGACCTTTAATTTGACTCATAGATTCAATCTATATTAATAGCATCGAAGATGCGTCATGTTTTAGCCTTGGAGGGAAGGCGAAGCCCACTCCCAAGGAATTGATTATCAATCATTAGATCATCGAAGATGGTCAATTAATTCGCCCTCGTCGAGGGTGTACAGGTTTTCAAATAGAATGATTTCACACCTATAAGCCAGCATCGAAGATGCGTCATGTTTTAGCCTTGGGGGGAAGGCGAAGCCCACTCCCAAGGAATTGATTATCAATCATTAGATCATCGAAGATGGTCAATTAATTCGCCCTCGTCGAGGACGAGATTTATAATGTATGTCCCCACCTGGGGTTTCACCCTGGCTTTTATACACTTTTTTGAAGAGCTAATAATTCGAGGGAAAGGTCTATCCATTCACCAGTCAATTGTTTAAGTTTTTTATAGTTGTGAATTTGCTCTGAAACATTGTGTAGATCTGCTTCTTTTATGAACTGTGTATATCCTTTGCCTTTTCTCCTATAACTAAGCTTATGATATGGCCCATGCTTTTGGGGATCCTGCTTGTCTTTACACTTACAGCTGGGGTTTCCACACACATTATATTGTTGTGAAATACTTCCAGGTCGGAGTTCTCCTAGTTCAGAGATTTCCTGTTTTATTCTTTCGATTCGTGCTTTTATTTCCTGATCAGTTTTACTCATTATAAAGCCCCTTTTATTCGTTGAAATAATTACCGATATCACTATAGTGATATCGGTAATTATTTCAATATAAATCAATCGATGGAAGGTGATTAAAATGATAGCGGAAAAAGAACTGGAGCTATGGCATGAACTTGCTCAAAAAGTTGGGATGAAACATCTTTCTACGAAGAAGGCTTTTCTACGTCAGCTGGAGCTATATAGCAACTCACCTACGGGATCATCATGTCAAATAGCGGGTAGGTCCCCAAGTACTCTTCCTTGGAGTGAAGTTATTTCTACGTATCGTTTTATGGATAATGAAAATATTAGTTTAAAGGCTTTGCGTAGTTTTCGTCGTGAGCTCAGCTTAGCACATCACCCCAAAGGAAGTGATGTACTAGTCATGAACGATATTTCATTATTAGACTATTATCATCACACTACCAAGGAAGATCGACGAGCTATTGGTGACGGCAAAGGGAAAGGTTATGAGTATGTTTGTAACCTTGCGGTCAACCCAAGTGATGGAGGTGTCCTAGGCGTTCTTCACGATTGTCTAGTTAACTGTGATGGGCCTGACGATGTGGATATGGTGGATTATTCAGATTCGTATCTGAAGAAATATCTGAGCACAGATGATTTAGAAGAAATCAAAGAAAACCATAAACACCAAATGGTCTCTCATATTCGCGCTAGTGCAGAGCACTTGAAAGAGTGGAACCCAATTCATGTAGGAGATCGGGAGTTTGATGATATTTTTATCATGTTAGCCACGATGGATAAAAACCATGATTTTGTACTGCGAGCCAAGAGTATTCGGAATGTTCAAACACCAAATTTTGACGCGTTACCTGAATCCGCTCTTGTAAAAAAACAGGGTGGACATCCCATGAAAGATGGATATGTCTGTACAAAAATTAGTGAACTTATCAAGTATATCCCACTCAGTCCTTATAAGGAATTGCCCTTAGATGGACGCGGTCGAGTAACGGAGCAGATAAATGCTAAACGTAACGCGCAATTACATATAGGCAGTGTACCAATCAGCTTATATCGTCAGGCCAAACGAAATCATAAATATATAAAAACCCCGCAAGCAGTAGATGTCAATTTAGTTGTTATCAAAGAACTTAACCCTCCTGAAGGTGAAGAACCTTTGTTGTGGATTCTTTTTACAAACAGGGATGTAGATACCTTAGAAAAAATGACCTATATTGGAAAAATTTATGAATTGAGGTGGAAAATTGAGGAATTTTTTCGCCTCTTAAAGACCACTTATAAATTGGAGCAAGCACGCTATAATTCAGCTTCCAAAGTCGCCCGTTACCTAGTTTTAATAACTATTGCAGCTCAAATGACCATGAAACTCCGAAGTCTTGCGGGTATTAGTCAATCAGCTTCTCTCGACGATGAGGAATACCATAAAGTCAAAGAAGCCATGAAACACCCAAATGATGATAAGATCGACATCAATTTGAGACTCTTTGCTCTTATCGCTCGTAGAGGCGGTTGGTTAGGACGAAGGCGAGACCCCATTGGTTCAACAATTTTATCCAGGGGTATGATGGATGTCTTGACCGTATTGCAATTTCAACAAGAACACAAAGACTTGTTAAATGAACTGCAAAATAATCCTCAAAATATCTTTTAACCTAGCCCTTCAAAAAAGTGTATAAAAGCCAGGGTTTCACCCCAGGCTAAATAAATTCACCCTCTCCGAGGGTGTAAATCATGCCGCTTTTTTTTAAAGAAAATGATTTTTATGCCTATAAGCTATTAATCGGGCACGGAATTAGATTTACTTTTTAGTGCTGGAAGCACGCATTAACTTAGCCTAGTTCGTCAGAGCTAGGGAAAACGAGTACATGAACAATGAGTGAGTTCTGCAGGAACGCATTAAAGCTCTAATCCATGCTTACAGCATTCATAACACGATTCTCTATAATACTTCCCAAGGCTTACGCCATTGGGCTTAATTGAGTCATGCTTACAGCATTAGCGGCTTACACTTTTTTAATCTATATTGTGACCAAATTAATAGGAGATAAGTAGTGATATCTGAGAGAGGCGACAAAATAAAATTTGATGAGACTTTGTGATAAGTGCCTATTAGCTGAATCCGTGAGCACCATTCTGCAATAGAGCTTGATATTCAATATGTAAGATGTTTTTGGAGTGGTGTTTAAGTAAAAAATTAATGAAATACAGGAATTCATATTCAAAGCATTGAAGTCTGATAACTTTGATTTACGTTTAAATAGGCTGAGGAATATATTTAATGTGCTAGTTAAAAAATTTCAGAGCTAAGATACTCTAAGATCATTGATTTTATTAACGATACGCAGGTTATGATGGATAGTAATAAAACCAGAGTCACACTACTTCAGAAACTACAGAACAATAAAGATGAGAGCTGCTGGGATGACTTTGTTCATTATTATAAAGGCTATATCTACGTCGTTATTCGAGATTTTGGTGTGAGTGTAGAAGATAGTCACGATATGCTTCAAGATATCTTAGTTCGAGTATGGAAGGCTTTTCCCAATTATAATTACGATAAGGATAAATGTCGCTTCCGAACCTGGCTTTGCAAAGTGATTAAAAACCAGGTCTATACTTTTTATCAAAAAAATCTAGTCGTAATGATCGCCTCAATGTCAGCTACGATAATATGCTAGATACCTTGAGTATGATTAGTGAAGCGGAAATAGATAAGATTGCTGATCAAGAATGGCAAAGCTATGTTTCCAATCTTGCTTGGGAAAATCTACAAGATCAATTTCCTGAATTAGCGAGAGCGGTTTTTGAAGCCTCCCTTGAGGAAGAGGATAACGCAGCTTTAGCCGCAAAATTTGATATAGCAACAAGCAGTGTGCGCGTCTACAAAATGCGGATTAGAAAAGCGATGCATAAAGAAATTTTTCGACTTAATCAAGAGCTCGAATCTGGTGGCTTATAAATGCAGAAGGAAGAGCAATTTCAAAGTAAATTTAGTCAGCTTTTTGAAGAGACTTTTAATCCGGAAGAAAACCCCTTAGAGCAGGCACTAAAAAGGCAAGGGGAGCGCTATCTTGAGTTTGAATTTTATAGTGAAGGAGCCATCAAACAAATTCATACCTGCCTTGATATGAAGACGGGTCGCCGTGTGGCCATGGCAAGGATGAAAGATAGTAGCAATACAAAGCGCAAAGAAAGCTTCATTCGTGAAGCGCGGATTAACGCCGCCTTACAGCACCCCAATATTGTGCCGGTATATGATGTGGGTTTAAAGAATAATATGCCTTGGTTTACGATGAAGTTTATTGAGGGGCAATCTCTGGGAGAAATCATTGAGATTTTAAAAAAGGGTGAGCTAAGTCATTTTGATAATTTAACCGATCGTCTTGATGTTTTTGTAAAAGTTTGCGATGCAGTTGCCTATGCCCATTCAAGAGGGATTCTTCATCTCGATCTTAAACCTGACAATATTCGCGTGAGTGAATACGGAGATGTGGTTCTGTGTGAATGGGGATTAGCAGATGTCATACCATCTGAATGTGATGAGCCCTTATTGGATGTTTGTTCACCCTCACTCGAGGATTTTGATGAAAAAACCTTGGATGGTACGGTCAAAGGGACACCTGGTTATATGGCGCCAGAGCAAACGGGTTTAATAAAAGAACGAAAGGGCAAGCACACGGATATATTTTCCTTGGGAGCACTTCTTTATACTTTACTGACTTACGAAAAGGCATTCTCAGGGGAGAGTTTAAAAGATGTATTAGATAAAACGCTTAAGGCCGAAATACCCTCGACATCAGAAAGTAGTGACCTTATCCCTTATGCACTCGAAGCGGTCTATACAAAAGCGATGTCAAAAGACATTAAAGATCGCTATCAGTCGGTCAAAGAATTGCAGCAAGAAATACGAAATTTTATTAGTGGATTTAGCACTCATGCCGAAAATGCATCCTTCTTAAAACTTATGGGCTATTGGGTTAAACGCAACCAGACCTTGACAGCGATTTCGTCATTTGCTAGCGTGCTGTTTTTAGGTTTATTAATTGTTTCATTAATTAACTCCAAGTGAGAAGCCGAAAAACACAAAATTGAAAATGAATACCACAAAAAAATAAACCGTGCAGCGGCACCAAAGTTTTATCAACGTGCGGAAATAGCTTATGATTCCTTTGATTTTGATGGTGCACTTAATTTTTGCACTAGTGCAGTCGACTTGGATCCCTCACTTTTAAATGCCTGGGAACTCAAAGCCAAGCTCCATTTTATTAAGCAAGAATTTAAACAAGCTATGGATGCTTGTAACGAAGTGAAAGATTTGGGTCCTCTCGCAGAGCTGAATAAAAAATACAGCCAATTAAAAAATGATGATTCAATTGAATTGAGCCATGAGCAATACCTCGGCTTATTAAAAGAGCTACAAGGAAAGTCATTATCACGGCAGTTTGCCAACCTGATTCATGCAAAAGTCTTTTCAGATTTAAGTACAGAGGAGCGCATCGTTTTTTGTAAGGGAGCCTTGGTAATTCATAATTTGGGAATGAACTTAAAGCACTTTAGTTTTGATCCAAAATCAAAACATTTAAATGTCTCAGGCAATAAGGGTTTAAAAACTATTTTATGCCTGCAAAACTTCCCTGCCTTATCAGCGGATCTCTCAGGTACTAAGATAGCAGATTTTATTGGTTTTCGAGGTCAGAATCTGCGCTCTCTCAATGTATCTAACACGGCGATATATCAATTACAAAGTCTAGAAAATAAAAACCTACAGGAACTCAATATTTCTCATACGGGGGTTAGAAATCTTAGCCCTATATTTAATTGGTCGCTAAGAAAACTCAATATAAGTCACACTGAAGTTAAAGATATCTTCCAAGTACTCCACTTTCCTTTACTTGAAGAATTAGTCATTCACGAAGGACAATTTAGCGCGAAGGACCTTCAGCAAATTCCGAGTTCCGTTAAGCTTATTCAAGTTAAGTTTAAATAGTAGGAAAATTAAGCATAGCTAAGGATCCAGAGAGTTGATTTTGACCTAAGGCCGAGTTGGTTCTCATCCTTGTCAGGCAATTAAAGATCAATCTAATTCAATGCTGGATTAATAGCTTAGAGGCCTGAAAATCATTTTTTTTAAGAGGGCATGATCTAGACCCTCGAAGAGGGTTGATGTACTTAGCCTGGGGTGAAACCCTGGTGGAAAACTACATTATAAATCTCGTCCTCGACGAGGGCGAATTAATTGACCATCTTCGATGATCTAATGATGGACAATCAATTCCTTGGGAGTGGGCTTCGCCTTCCCCCCAAGGCTAAAAACATAAGGCATCTTCAATGCTACTATTTTGGCGACAATATAGATTGAATCTATGAGTCAAATTAAAGGTCGTCATCTCAATCTAATTCATTGGCCTTTTAATCTATTAGTGATAGAAAATGATCTATCCACACTTAATACGCAAGTACCATTTTTTATTTTCTCAAAAAAAAGCTAAAACTTGTAACGCTAGTGAATTTACTTGATTTGTTCTATAGATAATGAATTTTAAATGACTGGAGAAAGACGGATGACAAAGAATAAATTTACTCTGATTGAGCTCTTAGTGGTGATTGCCATTATCGGTATTTTAGCCTCTCTTTTATTACCTGTCTTAGGCAAAGCTCGTAAACAATCACAGTCAGCCGTATGTAAAAGTAATATGAAACAGATGGGCGTTTCTGTGATGATGTATCTAGATGATAGTGAGGGCTTTTTTATGTACGGAGAGTCCTCTGATGGCAATGCTGGTGCTTATGAGTCATGGGATGATAGTTTAGGGGCCTATGATGGTCGTGACTTAACGAAAGCTGAGAAAAGCTTGGATTTTTTGTCGTCAGTTAATGCTCCAGGTAAAGGTTCGGATCATTATATTTGTCCATTGGATGATATCGTTCGCAGTACTTGGCCTTCGCCAGATGCGTATAAAAGTTCATACGCAATGACTCAGCAGAACCCATTTTCAACGAGTGGAAAGGGAATATTTATGTTTAGAAAAGATTGGATTGTGACTCATGGAGTTGGCATTATAAACGTAACAGATGTTAGTAATCCCTCTTCAACGATTGCGGCGGGAGAAGAATTTAATCAATTTGGATTCTTGGGATCAAGTGGCTCCCGTTATTTTGCTACAAGTAATCAGTTTAACGGGATTGCACTTCATGATCCACGCCATCAACAGAAACAAAATTATTTAATGGTGGATGGTCACGTGGAGAGCTTGCGCTACGAAAGTACTTTAGCTACTGGTGGTGGGTCAGTCGCCTTAGATGGCTCGAATGTGACCGGATCGATGTGGGATGCAACAAGGTAAATAGGTGACTTGTTGAGTTTTTTCACCTAGAAAACGTGTCGGAAATTAACGAGATTATAAGAAATAACATGAAAAAATCAAATTAGTTCTTAGTATATGTTTATGCCTGGTATTCATTAATCCTGCCTGGGCTAATGACTTAAGTCATGAGTCAGTCAAATTGGCTGAAAGCTTCCGCTTTGGTGTACATGAACTGCGTTGGGATAAAGATATCAATGGCAATAAGGCTATGGATTTCCGGGAAGTATCGCACTCCGCTGATGAAGGTAAAACATGGAAAACAATTGATGATGAGGGCTTTTTTAGAAGTACAGTGGGCTCTCGACAACAAACACTTGACGATCCTCAGCCTGGAGTCGTTTACAAAGCAGTTACTGGTCGTGAGCTCACGCTGCATATTCACTACCCCCAAGATTGGAAGGCGAGTGACAAGCGCACAGCTATTCTGTGGTTTCACGGAGGAGGCTTTGCGGGTGGTCATCAATCACAATTTCAAAAATTTGCCAAACATTTCACCCAGCTCGGCATCATCAATATTCGTGTCGCTTATCGCCTGCGTCTTCTTGATAATGCTAATGGCGGTGGTTTTGATGCTGTCAAAGATGGGCGATCAGCGATTCGCTGGCTACGCAAAAATGCCGATCGATTTGGTATAGATATAAATAAAGTTATTGCAGGTGGGGACTCTGCAGGAGGGGCGCTAGCTTTAGCCACTTTACGAGAAGATATCAATGATCCACAAGACAATCTTGCAATTGACGCAAAGCCTAATGCGATTCTTGGTGAAAGTGCTTGGGTACTGCTTCACAAGCCTGGCATTGAAGCGCGATCTCTCGTATGGCCAATTTTGAATCTTCCGAGCTTGCCCCCCATTTGGATGGGATATGGTGGTCAAGATATTGGCTATAAGGCAGGCAGTGAACTTGGTGGAGAAGCCTTTGTTAAGGCCCTTAAAGCGAAACAAGGCATTCAGCTCAGTACGCACTTGATTCCCGAGGGTAAGCATGGCTATGGCTTTCGACCTCACTACTTCCCACTTTGTCTTGAGTCGATGGAGAAATTTCTGGTGGTTCATGACTATCTACAAGAAAAGCCGAACTAATAGCGCTGTTTTAGTTGATAAAATCATGGAAATAGCGTTTTAAGTAAAACGGGCGGAGAGCCTCGCAGCTCCGAGCACAATGCCCGGGGTTGATGATGAATTCGAACTCAAATAATAATTAAAAGCGATAAATGCCTTCGGCGAGCGGGGAGCCCCGCTTTATGGCTAATAGTGAGAGCGCTAAGAAGCCTGGTGGGGGCTATTTTATTTATGCGCAGCTTTGATTAAATCCTCTTATCTAGACTGAAATTCACATTCATATACTGTAATAACTCAACTAAGCAGTAAGAGTCTTTAGGAACATCAGTGTTTAAAATTCAAAAAAGTGGATGGCTAGGTTTTATGCTAGCACTTATATCAGCGTATTTAAGAGGTATTAAACAGCATGAAGATCAATGCCCCCTGTATCTCATCAATAGTAGATGAACATGGCCCCATTAATGTTTACCAAACAAGAACGAGTCTGATTCTCAGCTTTGATGGGGAAATTTATCAAAGTTACATGAAACTCAAACACATTAATGGCTTAGAGCTGGCTTATACTCAAGCGATGATGACGGGTTTATTATTTATCCCCGAACTAAAAACGGCTACTATCATGGGTTTGGGTGCAGGCTCAATGGCAAAGAACCTACTCAGTAGTTTCTCCGACTTGAAGGTACACGCGATAGAATACCGTGAAGAAGTCGTGAATACCGCAAAAAAATATTTTTACTTGCCCGATAGTGATCGCCTCTTCATTCATATAGATGATGCTGCAAATCATATTAAAAACACCGACATTAAAAGCGATATTATTTTTTCAGACCTCTACACTTCGCAGGGCATGGAGCCAAAACAAGTTCAATCAACTTATTTGCGTGATTGTAAAAAAAAGCTCAATGAACAAGGGCTTCTAGTGCTCAATATCTGGCATACCGCACTTGACTCACGGGAAGAACTAGATGAATTACTGGCAGCGGAATTTGAAAACCGCTTACTGAGTTTCGAAGTAGAGAGCGGAAATACAATTGTCCTTGCATTCAAAAATGACATTCCCTCGATAGTAAGTAAAGAATTTTTCATGAAAGCAAAAGACTTTCAAGAGCAAATGAAGATTCCGATGGAAGCTCATGCGCAATTACTCTGGAATACACAAGATTTATGAGCTCACCGGGGGGTGCGCTGCAGAGCGTTTCCTTCATACCTTCGGCATTAATATCATTTTTTTAACAATACTCACCGGATAAATCCGGTGGCTACCCTACTACATACCTTCGGCATGTGCTTAAGTTCCCACCCATTAGAGGCCCCTATGTATTAAAAGCTATAAATACCTCCGGTGGCCGAGGAGCCCTCGGGGCCCTACTAAAAAAGGTGGTAGCAAGTATAAATACGCTTAAGTTCCCATCCATTAGGAGAGCCTCCGCAGGCGGACTGGCTTCGCGAAAATGTAGCTCGAACCTTTAATGCTCCATCCATTAAGGGTGCTTTTGACAAGCCATTGCCATTCCTTGTCTAAGCGGTATGGTGCTGCGCACTCATCTTAGGGCCTTAGCGGCTTAATCGTAAATGGGTGTGAGTGCCACAATTAAACAGATGAATAGGTTATCAAACATGAGTAGAAAGTTAGAGTTATTAGCACCTGGTGGTGATATAGAAGCCATTAAAGCAGCGGTTGTAGCTGGGGCCAACGCAGTTTACTGTGGTCTCGATGCATTCAATGCTAGAAACCGTGCCTCTAACCTTTCCATGGATGAACTCAATGGCGCCATTAGACTGGCACATGAATATAATTGTGAAGTCTTTCTTACCCTCAATGTGGTGATTTTAGAGCACGAAATACCCGTTTTAGTCAAGTTGTTAAACCAAGTTGTGAATAGTGGGATTGACGGAATTATTGTACAAGATATGGGTGTGTTTAATCTCGTGAATAAACACTTCCCGACTCTTGATATACATGCATCAACTCAAATGACGACGCATAATGAAGGCCAGATCTTATTTCTGCATAAAATAGGAGCCAGCCGCGTCAATCTTTCTCGAGAATTGAACCTTCCAGAAATTACTAAATTAACGGCACTTGCCCATGAAAATAATATTCTGACTGAGGTCTTTGTCCATGGGGCGCTTTGTATTGCCTTTTCGGGTCAATGTTATTCGAGTTCAGTAAGTGTGGGTAACTCTGGGAATCGTGGTCGTTGTAGCCAAGCTTGCCGTGATGAATATGAAGAGACGGCAGCAGGAAATAAGTATCCACTCAATTTAAAAGATAATTCAGCCTATTTTGATCTGCCACAACTCATAGAAGCAAAAGTAGATTCGCTAAAGATTGAGGGTCGTATAAAAGGCGCTCACTACGTTTACACAGTCACTGATACTTGGAGAAAGCAAATTGATAGCTTTATAGAATCAGGTGAGCTTGTGGGCGATGATGCAAATCTTCATAAAGTATTTAATCGCAGTTTCACCAATTCATTCCTCACGGGAAAGCTTACAAAAGACATGTTCATTGATAGTCCAAAAGACTATAGCGCCAAGTATGCTCTTGAAGAAAGTGGGGCCCTAAGTGAGCAAAAAACTGAAGAAGTTCAAAAATCTCTCTATGATGATAAACAGGCCTTAGGTGCCACACTTGCGGACAAAATAAAAGGTCTTAATATAGATAAGGCCGACTTAGCCATCTCAATTACGGGCGTGCTAGGAGATAAACTCATTTTCTCTGCCCAAACAGCTGGTCGTGAATTTATTATCACCTCAAGTTCTTTACTACGCCCATCAAAAGAGGCGGCTATCACTGCGGATCTCTTAACAAAGCGTTTGCGCAGTTTTAATAACGCAGCTTATATCTTAGGCCCGATCGATTGCACTCATTTGAATGCCGGTTTAGGGATCCCCTTTAAAGAACTCACGGCAATGAAAAAAGAACTGGCCTTTGTTCTTAACGGATCAATTGAAATTGTCCCCCATACCGATGTGCCAAAACTTGCACAAAATCCAAAAATTGAAGATGTGCCCAAACTATCTCTTCTGATTAGTGATGAAAATGATGCTCATTTATGTGATGTAACGAATGCTGATATCTATTTCAAAATACCCGAGAGTTTAAAGATTGGCTGTGATAAATATAGCGAAATTCTACTGAGAAACCCAAGGTTTATCCCATGGTTTCCAGCCGTACTGATTGGCAAGGATTATCTTGAGGCGGTTAGAATATTAGAATTAAGTAAGCCAAAGAGCATTGTGACTAATAATTCAGGGATCGCATACAAGGCCTATGAGATGGGTATTGAGTGGATTGCGGGCCCACTCCTGAATACGACGAATTCACATGCTTTAATCACGATGCAAGAGGCTCTTGATTGTAAAGGCGCTTTCATTTCAAATGAAATCAATCGCAATCAAATCAGGAATATTAGACGACCAAAGAATTTTAAGCTGCTCTATAGTATTTATCACCCCATCTTGATGATGACTTCTCGCCAATGCTTTTTCCAAAGAACCGTGGGTTGCAAGAAGAAGGCCATTGAAGATAACTGTATGCTTAGTTGCGAAAAGGCGACAACGATTACCAATGTAAAAGGGATCTCTTTTGCCGTTGACAAGCAAAAAGGCGGGTACCCGAGTATCTATAATCACGAACAATTTTTAAATCTTGAAGCCGTTAGAGACTTTTCGGGTCTCTTTGATGAATTCTTTATTGATCTAACGGATATTGGTTCGGGATCAAAAGAAAAGTTGGATAAAGCTACACTTATTCAAGAATTCGAGAAATTCCTTGCTGATGAGACTCAAACAAAAGCAGCTCTCCATCAAATGGTCGAGGTCAAAACTAATGCTCAATACGTACAGGGCCTTTAAGCCCGAGCCGGACAGTCAGATAAAAAGTATTTATGATTATCCAGAAGAGAGGGTATGATGCTGCGCATACGAGAAGGACGCTGTCCCTCTCGAGCTCTCCCTGTAAGGATTTGCCAATCCTTAAGCAGGCGAGTAGGGGCTGTGCCCCTTGTTATGGGTAATCGTGAAAGTATTTACCCACAAGACAGTCCTAGTTAAAAAGAAATTGCTCATGGTTTTCATTCCATAGAGGATACTTTCTCATGACTTTTGAGAATAAAGCACTCGCCATGAAATCCGATAACCATTGAGAGAGATTTTCATAAGGAGCGTCTCTAAATAATTTCTTATCGGCATTAGCGAATTGTCTGACAAAGGGTAGGATAGCCAGGTCTGCCAAGCTCAGTGATTCACCAAAGAAGTAGCTTTGATTTTCTAATAGGGCTTCAAGTTTTTGAATATATTTTTCACATTCAGATCTCAGATAGTTTTCAGTATCAATATGAAATCGTTTTGCGTGTTTATAAGCACTTAAATTGGCTCGATAGCCCACATCACATTCATCTATTAGTGCTAAGATATTTATAAGTATTGAGGGATCACTTGCTTTGAGGAGGTCATGAGGATCATTCTTCTTGAGTGCCCATAACATTA
This sequence comes from Lentisphaera profundi, assembly GCF_028728065.1. Lineage (GTDB taxonomy): Bacteria > Verrucomicrobiota > Lentisphaeria > Lentisphaerales > Lentisphaeraceae > Lentisphaera > Lentisphaera profundi. Next base: position 1,247,656 of record NZ_CP117812.1, read on the forward strand.
TATCTAAACTTTCATCAAGAAATTTCCCGTTTTCGAGCACAAGTACTGGGACAGTTCCCTTGGCAGAGACAAGTAACATTTCTTTGGGTTTATCTTTTGTTGAAATGGCGCGGAGCAGAACATCTTCTTGGGCCATTAATAAGGCCATACGGGCACGCATTGCATAAGGGCAGTGCTGAAGAGAATATAAGATGGGGTAAGTCACTATTAGCGCTCGGATTATTCAGGGTCTTTCTTTTTCAGTTGGCATCATTTATTGAGACTTGAATGTGGTCTATTAAATTTTGTACTTGCCATTCTTTCTAAGGTGAGGAGGACTCCTCGTTTTTACTTTGAGTATGCCACAAAGAGCAATACTCAGCTGACGTGTTAGACACGTCAGCTGACGTGAGTTGTACTAGATAACTAGTGCTTACTCTACATTGGCTCCTACAACAGCAGCCATCTGCATCATGTTAATAGTCTGACCTTCTTTCAGTGCAGTAAAGTTAGTCACTTTACCAGACTTACTTTTAGAATTTGTGTTTTTGAAGACTGGTAGCAATTTCGCATCTGCAACAATGAACTTTCCGCCATTTTCAGCTTTGCCATTTTCAGTTTTTGTCTGAAGTTTATTTGCTTTAATATACTCCCATAGTTTTTTAGTAATCTCAGTTCTAGGAAGTTCAGTTGCTCCTAATAATCCTGCGAGGTCACTCTTCAACTTTACTGGCTTGTTCAATCCTTTTGCTTCAGACATTTTAGTCTCCAATCTATTTTTTGTTGTAAATTACTTTTTGATGATTTTAAATCAGTGTTTAAATCTTGGCGAAGAATTTTTTCCTCCAAGGTCATAAGCAACACTTTTTTATGTTTCACTACATAAATCTAGCTTTACCACTTTGCTTGTCAAACGTGTGTAGCTAAGTATTTCAGTCAAGAAGCATCAAAATAGCCCTTGAAACTCACTAGCCTGATGAAAATAGGGCGTTAAGTGACTTTTTAAGCTGTAATTTAACTTTCATCTTGCTTCGGTCAATCAATCGACGAAGCATGCTCAACTAGCAAATAGTAAGCATTTGGCCCGTTTTTATTGGGGTAATGATTAATGGGATTAAGAGGTTTGTATTGAGTCAGAGATCATTTCGTGGTCTAGTATGGGCTAGGGTAAGCATTGCAGGGCGGTAGTTTTTTGAGGCTTATTAGATTTTTGATGTAACAAGTTGATATATTCTGTGTTTATTATTTTGATTATAATTAACTTTTTTAAGTACAGGACTCCCATCAATGATATCACCAAAGCCATTACTGCTGCTTGCCTTCACTAGCCTGATTTTTATGGGCTCAAGTCGTGCCATATCTGAAGAGGCCCAAAGCCCCAATAGAGAGGGGGTCTCGCCAGGGGCGGAATTTACTTATGGTTTTCATCAATTAAAATGGCGCGCCGATAGCAATGCTAATGGCTTGATGGAAGTCGGTGAAGTTGAAATCAAAAAGAGAGCGAAATGGCAGCGTATTAATGAGGCTGAGTTTAAGCAAGTGGTGTTGCGTCGCCGGGCACAAGTCTACATGAAAAATGCTTATGTGTACAAAGAGACCCCAACGCGAGATTTAGAACTCTATGCAGATTTCCCCAAAGACTGGAAAGCGAGTGATAAGCGCCCGGTCATGATATGGTTTTTTGGTGGAGCCTGGAATACTGGTACGCCTTTTGCTTTTAAACCCCAAGCTGACTATTTTGCGCGTCGCGGTGTGGTGGGCATTCGTGTAGATTATCGAATTCGCACTGTTGATGGCATCAAAAATGATGGTTATGTTTCTGGCTTGGATGCCAAGACGGCCATTCGCTGGGTACGCAAAAATGCGGCTTCTTTAGGCATTGATCCCAATAATATAATGGCCGGCGGTGATTCAGCGGGCGGGCACCTCGCCATAGCGACTCAGATTTCCGAACTCAATGACCCTATAGATGACTTATCAATTTCGAGCAAGGTATCGGCGCTACTACTTCACAACCCCTATGTGGTGTATATCAATCCAAAGAGCTGGATCTACCAAATTGATTTTAAGACTTTGCCACCGGTCTGGGTGGCTTATGGTCTCAAAGATAAGGCCGCTTATAATGATGATCCATCGACTAAGCGAACGGAGCGCAATGGCGAGAGTTTTGTCAAAGAATTAGGCCAAGCGGGAATCCCCTTGCGAACATATATAAAAGCGGATGGCGGACATGGTTTTTGTTCCGGTTCGGTGCATTTAAATCCCAGTACACTGGATATCGATGATTTTCTCCAAAGCTGTGGACTTTTGCCTAAGGGTAAAGTTGAGGGACCAGGGAAGAAGACTGCCGGTGCTTGGGCTTCCGAGCACAGGAAAAATATTATGCAGGGCAGAGCGACACTGAGTCAGCCTCAAACCCTACAGTATGTAAATAAAAAATAAAAACCCGACGAGATTCTACAAAAGCTAGATCCCGGATTCAGGTTTATTTGAAAGTCAGTTCTTTGAATGGGATCGTTTGCTGAATGAGGGGCTTGCCATCCACACTAAAGCATCCGAGTTGAAGAGATTTTTTAGTCCAATCAATTTCTATCATGCCTGCATTTCTTTCAGCGGAAGCCTTGCCAACGCGGAATGAATTATGAGCTTGTGACCAGCCTTTGCTAGTGTTGGTAATGCCACTACTAGTCATATCGTAGAAGGGGTAGCTACCAATATCTTTTTTCGAGAGTTCAGCAAAGTGAACGTCACCAGAAATAGCGATGGTATTGTTACATTTGTATTTTTTGAGTAAGTCAAAAAATCTTTTTTGCTCGTGGGGGACATTGCCCCAGTTCTCCATGCCTTTTTCATAGGAAAGCATTTGAATACTACTAGCAATAATACGCACATCGGCAGGGGTTTGGAGTTCTTGTTCGAGCCATTTCCATTGAGCTTCACCCAAGAGTGTTTTACTCGTGTCTTTAGTGGGCTCATACCAACCAACTACACCCTTTTTCTTTGGGCCTTTTACGCGAGGTATTAGGTCGCGAAAATAACGTGTATCGAGCACGATGATTTGACAACGCTGGCCCATATCACCGAAAGTATAAGAAGTATAGACACCAGGGCGTTGACGTCTGGGTGAGTCAGCAGGATCTTTGAAGAAATCGAGGAAGAGTTTTTGTGATTCTACGCGTTTAGGATAAGTCTTGCCACCATCATTGACGCCAAAGTCATGGTCGTCCCAAGTAGCAATAACTTGAGTCTTGTCGCGCAAGTTACGGAAACTCTCTATATCTTCTAATGCTTGATACTTTTTCTTAAAAAGAGCCATGTCTTCGGTGTCGCCATAAATGTTATCACCTAGAAAAACAAAGACATCAGCTTGCTTTTTTATCACCGTATTAAAAAGCTCATGACTCAGACCTTTTGATTTTTTATAAAGTTTAGGGTTGCTACAAGAACCGAAAGCGATTTTTGTGATGGCTTTCTCATTGTGAAACTCTGATTTTATATCATTATTAGAATCCTGAGAAGCTGTGCATGAGAAGAGGCTTATACAGGCTAATAATTTACTGAGATGGGTGAGAGTCTTCATTGCTTGTTCCTTTAAAGTAGGGTGGTTATGTTAATTAAAATTTAAATATTGATATTAACTACTTAACACGGATTTTCTGATGTTGATACATTCTAGCTAGACTTTAGTTATTACTTAAGGTGAGTTGTAAAACAGAGGGGCTAAAATTGAGTGCTTTACAATTTAATGTATCATTATTAAAATGCCTTTGTTTATATATAAAAAGCTGATAGGAAATTCAATATGAACACGATCAAAATACTTCTCGTAAATTTATCCGTATTATGTATGACATATGGTATCGATAAGGGGCCCGATTTAGTTCCCGAAGCAGCGGCTGAAGTCGCTAATTATTGGTGTACTTGGTACGCACAGAATTATTGGATTGGGCGCGGTACCGACTTACAAGATTTAAAGGGAGTGACCAATTCAGCCGCTCGCGAAGAAATTAATTACCACACGATCTTTAATCCGAAAGATGGCTGGGCATCGACTTATTTAGATAAGGAGAGTCGCAAGGATTATATCTTTCTCATTGATCATGGTTGGCAGAGTAAAAACAAAGAAGAATATATTGCTGGTGGTTCTGCCTTCTTTAATATGATCACAGATCCGCGTGATTTTGCGGAGTACGCACATTTGGAACCGAAAGAACGCTTGAAGAAATTTAATGAAGAAATCAAGGCCTTGGGCTGGAGCTCATTGGGTTTATGGACACGAGGAAATATCAATGAAAAGCAGGCACGAACTTTTGTTGAGTGGTCAAAATATGCGGGTATTAAATACTGGAAGATAGATGGCGGTACTGGCGGTGGAAAATTCTTTTCCCAGAAGGTCAAAGAAGATATTTATCCTGAGCTTATTTTAGAGTACATCACTGGTTCAGGCGGCAATATCAATCCAAAATGGAATCAAGAGCATTGCTCTTATCCTTCCGTCTATGATTTTGGGGGTAACCTACGTAAAGGAATGTTGAAAATGGTTCAGCATGTTGATGTTTTTCGTACTTACGATGCCTCACCTCTACTAATGACGACAACTACTTTGAGAAGAACTCACGATGTCCTTAAGCAAACTCAACAGCAAGCTAAGTATAAATCGGTACTCAATATCCAGGATGATTGTAATGTAGCGCTGGGCTTGGGGGTCTTGGTTGCGAGTAAACGTCACCCCAATATGGGGGAAAGAACCTTAAAAGGCCAAGATCTTCATCATCAATTATCGGGTCCACGTTTGATGCAAAAGCGTATGAACGAAGTACAGCGTCTGGGGCGTTGGGCGAGAATTGCACCAGCATTTTCTGCGGGCATAGGAACGTACTTATCCTCGTCAAATAAATTGATTGATCGCTGTGTTTATACTGCTTGGGATACTTGGGCAGGAGCGACTTATGGAAAAATGGTCAGTCAAAGTGCACCTGCTATTATGGCGCGTAATATGCCACTACCCATTGTGGAAACAGATGGCGTTGCGCCCTTTGTTTGTGTGAGTACTTATCCTAATGGTCCCACAGGCATTGCTACAGATGGTCGCGTATCACCTAAAAAACGTTGGTTTGAACCAAGAGCTAAAGTGACGGTGCAAATTAAGGATGCCTCACAGCCTATTGGTGTAGTGGGGCGTTATACTGAACTCGTACTTAAGTTTTCGGGCGATTTAGCTGGGGTGACAAATATTTGGGCGCAAGATCTTTTAGACGACAAGTCAGTGGATATCCGCACGCAAGTGAAAATTGATAAAAACACACTGATCATCCCTGGTGCGCTAATTGATCGCATTGGTTTGTCTGCGGGTGATAAGGGTGATCTTTCAGTGCCAGGTTTGGTGCTTCAACTCAGGGGCGAGAATTTACCCATTGCGGGGAATGAGTTTTATCCAAAAGTCGAAATCCCCCAAGAATTGCTTATCAAAGAAGAATTAAAAGAAGTTAAATCAAAAGGTTTTGCGGGCCCCGCATCGATTGAGAAAGTCGGCTATGGTTACAAGGTTTTTAAATTTAATCAGAGTGAATTAGCATACACACTGAAAAAACTTTCCGAGCCAATTACGAGTGGGAAAGTGACTTTCGAATGGAAAATGAAGGATGTGGATATAACTGACGCAACACGCAATGCATTTCTGGTGCTCAGCAGTGATGAAGATGCCTTAGCTGCTCTCTTTGCGGGTGCTTGGACGGGCTCTAGACAAATGGCTCTTTTTGAAAATGGGGGTCAGAATAAGGCCAAGAAAATAAACTTTAATCCCGCTAAAGAAATGAAATGTCAATTATTGATTGATATGGATCAACGCCTTGCTGAACTGACCATTAATAGTGTGAAGACTCAGACAAGTTTTAGCGAAAGTTTTACTAGCATAAGTTACCTAGGCTATGCGGTACGCGATGCCACCACATTGTTTACGATGCCAAAGATTATAAAATAATAGTCAAGTAATATTAGCTGTTGGCTTTTCATCAAAGTGAATGTCCATCTGAGGAAAGGCAATCGTAATATCGGCATCTTTAAGGCCCCACCAGATCGCCTCGTTTAGAATGGAGGTGAGTTTGGGCTCTGCCCATGGATTATCAGTCCACATATAAATAGCATAATTGACTGAAGAACTGCCGAATTCTTTAAGCAATATTTGAGCTTTTGGGGCTGAAATAAAACCATCCAAAGAAACACAAGATTTTTCAAGAACGTCCCTAACTTTTTTTAGATCTGAGTCATAGCTAACACCAAGGGATGTCTCTAAGCGACAAATTGAGTCTCTAAGAGTATAGTTGCCTACTGAATTCTCGACTAAAAGAGCATTTGGGATCAGTATGTCTTTATCGTTTTTGGATCGTACTATAGTATCTCGAAGGCCAACACTTTTAACTTTTACCATAATTCCTTTTACATCAAGAATGTCACCATGTTTAATGGAACCTTCAAAACGAAGCATTGCGCCAGCGGCATAATTCTCCATAGTACTTTTTAAAGAAAAACCTAGAGCCACAGCAAATAGACCACTGGTAGTAAAGACCGAAGATAAATCAAGCCCTAAAGTGTGTACTGTAACTGTAGTTCCAATAGCCCATAAAAGGTATGAAATGAATTTTATATATATTTTAATGGATACTTCATCGGCTTGCTTATTCGTTTTAAGGTGTTTTTCAACTATACGAGGTAGAATACGGCCAATAATGACGAATAAACCAACAACAAATAAGGCTCGAATAAAGTGAATTATAAAAGAGTCTACTCCGGATAAAGGCGTATGACCAAAAAATTTACTTAACCAATCTAATATACTACTCTCAGTCATTGTGTGATATGCCTTTGAATCTTGTTAAATTAGATCATAATACATCAAATAAATTAACAATCCAGTCTCCTTTATAGGAAGTAGATTTTACCAAGTGTTGTACACATGGAGATCGGGTTCATAAAATACTAGCGATCACTTTGAGGACTTAAAATGTCTGGATTGTAAAAAGTCAGCAAAGAGTCAAGAATGCGCAGCGGGCTACGCGGTCTGAATGTTAATGGATCGCTAGTGAGACTTTATTGTAGTCAAGAAGATAAATAGCTTGCGTTTTTCAGCATCGGTGAGCTGTGTTATTCCGTCGTAAGCTAATAAATGGTCATCATAAGATGACTCCTCCTGAATACATATGTGGGTGTTTATTATCGTTGTTACATGAAAAAGAAAATGAAGCGATGCCAATCTGTTTTATATTATTCATACATCCGGGTTTTCTAGTCTCTCTTCTAGTGCGGCTTAAGTGGGGAAACAAATTGCGATAAGCGCAATGATCACTAATAATTGAAGTGTAATTTATATTTATATTATTTAGTTTTTGTTGAATTACTTGAAACTTAACGACCTGCATCCCACATGGTATTACGAGCATCGGAATCTGAAGGGAGTTGCTCCAGTAGTGTCCCATAATAATTCAAGACTTTGGCATGCCCGTCAGCAAATAAATAATTGAACTTTTCAAAGTGAGGAAGAGGGTTTGATACTGTAGCCGTTTGTGTTGAATAGTGATTACCTGCAGTAATACTACCCCAGTGAACACCCATATTGTTGTCTCGATTGAAATTTTCACTAAGAACAATAGTGCCCGTAGGAGAACTTAAAGAAGTAAGTTGTCGTGAGAGGTCAGTACCATCATTTTGACCACCCGATATGCCAGGATTTGATTTTTTTACATTTGAATTTGCGACTCGATATGATGAAATCCCATAGGAACGCCTAGGAGCTCCTTCATTACGCGGTTTAACGGTATCTTCAGGACATTGATACAAGGGGTTTACTTCGTCAACGGTATCAATTGATGAGTGCATTTCCGCATATGTCATACTTTCACGGCCGTCGTACCCAGCAATGAGGTCATCCCAGCTGATTTTAGACCCTCCAGATATTCTGGTGTAAGGGAAATAGCTGGCACTATCATCACTAATGTACATTTGCATAGCTATGCCGAGTTGTTTTAACTGATTTAAGCAAGTGACTTGCTTTGCGCGAGCTCTGGCTTTGCTTAAACTTGGTAAGAGTAGACTGGCTAAGATGCCGATGATGGCTACGACGACTAAAATTTCTATCAGCGTAAATTGTTTTTTGTTCATAAAAAGCCCCTTAGAATTATTGTACATTATAATAAAAGACAAGACAAAAAGCTTCATGTTACAAAATAAATAAAAGTATTTATAAATAAGGAATAAAGAACTTTTTATAGAGCGAATAAATATTGACTTTTTGTAACAAAAAATAAATACAGCTGTTTACTTCACTAAATAGATCCCCTTCGAAGTCTACAAAGGCTGATGAGATCGTTTATTTTTTCTAATGGCGTAGGATTTTATCAAGCCTAGATGGGATGAAATATTTTGTATTTATCTAGAAACTTAAAGAGACAACTAATAGGAGAAAAAAAAATAGAATGAATATATTTAAGATTTTGGTAGGCTTGATCGTAAGTGTCAGTAGTTTGTGGGCTGAGCAAGCCAGCGCACCCAATGTGGTGATGATCCTCAGTGATGATCAGGGCTACGCTGATTACAGCTTCATGGGTCACGAATTCATTGCAACTCCCCGCATTGATAAACTAGCTTCAGCGAGCCTAGTCTATGAGCGAGGTTACGTAACGACCGCAGTTTGTTGTCCGTCAATTTCCACCATGCTCACAGGTCTTTACCCTCACCAACACGGGACTACCGGCAACGACCCTATAAAAGGAGTGAATCGTAAAGCCTGGATAGATAAATTTCGTAATTCACCACAACTACCGCGACTCTTAGGTGAGGCCGGCTACCTTTCAATGCATACCGGAAAATACTGGCATGGTGATCCCGCAGTCTCAGGTTTTACTGATAGCATGGGCTTGACTCAACGTCACGGTTCGGAATATTCGCTCAGTATTGGACGCAAGACGATGCAGCCCATTTACGACTTCATCCAGAAATCTCAAGATCAGAAAAAACCTTTTTTTGTCTGGTTTGCCCCATTTATGCCTCATACGCCTCACACTCCCCCTGAACGTTTAGAAAAAAAATATCAGAAGCTCGGAGCTAAGAATCAATCGAAATATTACGCTATGTGCGAATGGTTTGACGAAAGTTGCGGAGAGCTTCTTGATCACCTCGATGAAAAGGGGCTGACAGAGAATACTGTCATCGTGTATATTTGTGATAATGGTTGGGGAAGTATGGGTTCAGGTTCGGTAAAGGCATCTCCCCATGAACTCGGTGTTCGGACTCCCATTATGATCAAATGGCCAGGCAAAGTTTCTGCTCAGCTCGATAAAGTCAATATGGCTAGTAACATCGACCTCGTACCGACAATTTTGGCCGCCTGTGGGGTGGAGATTCCCAAAGTATTACCAGGAATCAACTTGTTGGATATTGATGCGGTGGGCGCACGTAAGAATTTATTTCTCGAATGCTTCACTCACGATATGCTTGCTATAGATCAGCCCGAGGCGGGACTGCGAGCGCGTTCCTATGTGGACAAGCAATGGAAACTGACCGTTTGGCGCAAACCCCATACCTTGCTAGATCTGAAGGGATGGCAGAAGGAGACTCCTCAGGAGGAGATCCAACTCTTCAATATCAAGGATGACCCGATGCAGAAAAACAATCTTGCTGCACAGCACCCAGAGAAAGTAGGGGACTTGATGAAAGAACTCAATCGCTGGTGGAATCCTGGCCCCGTCAAAAATTCTGTGCAGAAAACTCAATAAAAACTGAAGGGCTTATTCCCTAGGAGAAGAAACTGTTCGTCTGGTTAAAATGGGGGTGGTGAGAAGGCACTTAAGTTTTTAAGCTTGTGCACAAGATTTCAAGTGATCTGCGGAGGCTAACCGGCAGGCGGAGAGTGCTGCCACACAGGCAACAAAGTTATTGCCCGTAGGGTGAGTACTCCCTTGAGGATCCTAAGGCTAGTCGCTACGCGCCCGCTCTTAGCTTTAATTAGTGCGTGACCGAAAACCCAGTGTGTATAAGTTTTTTCAGAATTTCAAATTAAGGTAAAAATCAAAACTTCCTCTGGAGATGCCATGTCGTCATGGCACGAGCACTTAGTCCAGGCAGGAGCAAGTACGCCGTTAATGGCGTTTTGTATTATCATGAAGGCATTTAGGCGCTTTTACTTTTTCTACGTAGTGCTTGGATTTCTCTGGGCATGATGATGGATATTACTATTTCTTGTAAAATCACGCATACTAACGAAATTTTTCAGGGTGCTTCACGACTCTTTTTTAGAAAAACTCACAATTTATTTTTCTCGTAAATTATTATATTTAAAAGACTTAGGTTCATTTCGCTCAGGTACTAATTAGGGTTTTGTGATATTCTTTATTCCTTCCAGTTCAATTTCTGCGAACTGGTAGTGCCCATCGCCTTGGTTAGCCAGGAGCGTGAGGCGATAAAAAGTATAGACTTGGGTATTCTTAAAGGTGTAGCTTCTTTTGGAGAGCCGCTTGGCGAATGGGGGTTGATTTTTGCGGTGATCCAGTAGATTCCAGTTCACACCATCCATGGAGCCGTGCCATTTCCATTCTTTAGGGTCGCGCTTTGGTACGTCATTTGCGGAGGTGAATGAGTAGGCCCTGACCACGCGCGGTGCCGGCAATTGCACTTGCCACTGTAAGGGGCGGTCATGATGAACGTAACACCATTTTGTTTTTAGATCGCCATCCACGGATTTATCAATATGTGCCTCCGAGAGGTTTCTCCAAGGCAAGTGACCGCTGGGACAAGTTAAGGTGGCTTGAGCTGGCGCTTGAGTTTGAGCAGAGGCAGAGCCCTGTGGCCAGCGGGTACTTAGCGCTTTTATCCAGTGCCGAGCGATGAGTTCATGGCCTTGTGGTAAGGGATGAATCCCATCCCACAACCAGTAGTCTGGAGACGACGATTTGCTTGCCGCATCGAAAAGATCCTGGGTCTTGATGTGAACGGCGTCAAACTCCTTGGCCAGTTTGGCAACAATGGGGCGCAATTGATCAGTTGCTGAGCGACGTGCATTCCAGGTCCGCTCGTTCTTTAAGCCACCTGACTGTAGAACAAATGGATCTAGGAGGATGATTTTGAGCTTTGGGTTGGCTTTGCGACTGGCACTTAGAATCGCACGATAGTCATCTTCAAATGACTGTGGCTTTACTTTTTTACCCACATCATTGGTTCCGATCAGGATGGTCAAAAGATCCGGTCGCATATCGATGGCATCCTTTTGCCAGCGCGCTTTGAGTTGCGCCACTGTATTGCCACTGATTCCTCGATTATAAAAATCCAATTGTTCCTCGGCTAGGTCCATGCCCAAGCGGGCGGCGATCATAAAGACAAAACTATGGCCAAGGTAGTGATTGCGATCACGCTCATTGCGGCCACGGTTCATATCCGTAATAGAGTCGCCGATGAATAGCAAGCGTCTGCCTTTTTTAAAGGCGGGAAGACTGTACTGACTCGTGTTAATATTAAACTTTTCGGACGTGTTTTTAGGAGCTGGACCCTTTAGGGTTTTGATCAAATAACGCGTTGCCTCATATTGTCTATAGCCATTGAATTCAGCATAGCGGACTTCGCAAAATAGATCCAATTCTTGGCAGCGTTTCTGAAGCTGAAAGGCAAATTGTGGGCTATGGGCGCCGAGATCATCTTTCAAGTTCTTATCGTAATAGATGGCGACTGGTGGATCATCTGCGCTGACATGGGCATAGGGAGAATATTCTTTGATCCAAGGGAGAAGGTTAGGGCGCGATTGCAAAAAATCCTGATTGCTCACATTGAAGGCATGGCCCCCGTAGGTGATGCGGCCTAGCCAATCCTTCATCTGTTGTGGGTCAAGTGATGTTTGCGGAACTCGCACAGATGCACAAAAAAGGCGGGTCGATTGACGCGCAATAGGATCAAGGCTCGCTGGATCGGCCATGTCATCGTGATACGCTAACCAAAGAGAAGAACACCCGCCGGCGGAGGCACCCGTTGCCCCGATACGAGTGGTGTTGACATGCCATTCCAAGGCTTTGCTACGCACAAACTGTAGAGCGCGGGCGGCATCGTTTAAAGGCGCTTTAACTGGTGGTGTAATTCCCGCTGCTTTTGCCTGACTGACATAACGGTAGTTAATAGCGACCACGGAAATACCTGCCTCTAGTAAGGCCTTTACATCGACGCAACCGCGGATGAGTTCCTTACTGCCCGTCTGCCAAGAGCCCCCATGAATATAGAAGACTAAGGGAGTGGGGTGAGAGCTTGATGCCGAGGGTGCCATCCAGAAATCGAGTAGCTGTCCTTGGTGTGCCCCGTAAGCAACATTTGTCTGTGTTGGCTTGGGCACCGAGTCGGGATAGGTCGGTGGAGCAGCGTGAACGAGTGTATTTACGAGGCATACGATCGCGATAATTATGCTTGTTTTCATCTTCTTTAAATCCATGTGTTGTGGTGCTTTATTTTTGGTGTTTGAAATCGGCTGCCATCACCACGTCCTTCATGCGTGATTTGGGTGATACCTTTATTTCAACGAGCTTGCCGTTTTCAACACGGCCCTGAATAGTGGTCTTATAGGGCGCGTGAAGTTTGAAGGTGACGTTCCAATCTTTGGGCCAAGCGGGCTGTAGAAAAATCTGTTTCCCTTCCGTTTGCAAGAGCATTGATTGGAAAGCTTTCATGATTACCCCACCGTGGGTTTGGTCAGGGATCCAGTCCATATTGGGTCCCCAAAATGCAGGGAAACGGGAGCCGTCGTGTTTGACAGAAGCTCGGTTAACGAGGAATTCCTGGGCCTGAGCGGTCAGCCCGAGGTAGGTCATGAAAATATCGTCCTGGCGCCAACCTTGATAGCCTTTCGGTCGACGGTGTGTTAAGGCCTCAATGGCGAGTTGCGCATTCGGTTTTTCAAAGGAACTCAGTCGAAATGGGTAGACGCAGTAGAGCTCTGGTACTTCGCTATTTCGGTAATTTGCGAAGGAAGCGGCGGGCGCGAACATTTTTACACCATTAAGCATACGTGTAGGTATTGGCGGAAGTTTCCTTTTTAACTGGGTCCAGTAGGCACGTTGTTTTAGGGAAGTTGATTTTTCCGGTAGAGGCAGTAGTTGCGCGGTCACTCCATGGAGCCCAGCGACTTCTGGCATGGGATTAGTACACTCCCACCAAGTCTCAAGTGCCTGCGAGGGATGCATGATTAGTTTTCCGTCCGCTCCCGTTTTGTATTGCAGGTCGAAAAAGGTCAAAACCTCGTGGGCAAAGGGAATGATCGTTTCTTGCAAAAATTTTTCGTCGAGTGTGTGTTTGTAACGATCGAGCATCATGTAGCTCAGTTCGAGTCCAGAGACCCATTCCCATTTGTGCCAGGGGCTTTCCTGCAGCTTGTCTGTTCTCTCGTGAAAAGGCCTTGATCCGTAATCACTGACGCGATGATTTCCATAAAAATGCATGGTTTCCGGAACATAGAGTCCCTTGTGTCCTGTATGCTTTAGTGTGCGATGTTTATGATATTCAAGGAGCTCCTTGCAGTACATGTTGTACAGCGAATCGGTCATCTCAAAATCACCGGAAGTGCACATGCTCATGTAGGGCATGCGGGTGTTCTGCCACCAGTAGGCAGGGCCCCATTGACGATAATCTGGATTCCCCGAATCTGCGCGTGGATTTGTTGGGTGTCCCACCGTAAAGATTGACCCGTTAAATTTGATGGGGTAAGCCCCTCGTGCGGCACAGGCATTGATGTAGCGTTGCAATGCATAGGCGCGACTCACAATGTAGGCATCGCTAAGTGAGCGATCAGGTTTTTCCTCAGCGATTTTTTTTCCATTGTGGTAGAGCGAAATTCTTCCCGCTTGGGAATCTATTACGACGGCAATGTGGTTCCATTCATTGGGGGTGAGGCAGTCCTTTACCATTAAGATTTTTTTACCTACGATGAGGCGTAAGCTATTGCCTGGATGCGTATCCAGCAGAAAACCCTCATTGCTACCCACTAAAATCTTATTTAAAATTCGAACGCTGCCCGCGTGAGCGTCGGGCCTAATCCAGGTTTCAGTCGTTAGAACGGGGGAGTTGGTCCATTGATTTGAGTTGGGGATCTCAGTATGTAAGTTTGGCCTTGCAGAAAAAAGAATGTCTTTGGGATCGAAGGCACTTAAGGGTTCTCGATTTTGAGAGAGCTTGTTAATTGCCTTGTGATCCAATGCTACTTTTAGCAGGGAAGAACGCCCCATTTCTCCTGCGAATCGGCTGTAGCCATGGGAATCGATACCGAAGCTAAAATTGAGTTTATTCGGCGGGATGAGGCTTTGGCTAAGTCCACTCTCGGTGCTTTTAGTGGCGTGAATCCAACTGCGTTGCCAGAAGGATTTCCACCAGGATTCATGAGCGGAACGACGATCTTCAAAGTCAATGGCCTCTACTTTAGAAATGGTTTGAGCCATCTTTGCCAACCACTCTTTTTCTGTCGCGGGGTGTTGAGCCACCACATAGAGATCAAAACGGTGCTTGTGGGATTTTGGTGAGAGCAAATGAGTGCGATCTACAGGTTTTGCATCCTTGGCTTTAATCAGCGCCCCAAAGGTACGGTGAAGTAGTGGATCGATTCGTTTGAACGTGGCTAGGCCTTGAGTCTCAGCCAATTGCTCAGGTTCTTTAGAGTAAAGGTTGCGATGATACCAAGTCAAGTGATCGGCCTGATTCTCCACTACCGTATCCGCATCTTCAGCCTTGCGCCAAAGTTCGATAGAGGCCGTCGCGGTACTTGCTTCGGAGCCATTGATCTCCGCATGAATAACGGGATGATTGGCATCGACCCAGAGGCGGATATCGGTCTTGCCATAGCGAGCCTGTAGAGTGCCGTCCACTAAGCTTAGTGTTTGCAGGAGATAGTCAGTAGAAGGTGCTGGATTGAGCCTAATTCTCACTCGACCAAGTTTTAGCAATTTTCCGTCTCCACCCCAAGAATCGGTTCGGGAGATATAGAAGACTAGGTCTCCGTTGGTTTCAATCCAAGCGTTGATGCCAGTGGAACCATTGCCCAGTGGCATTGAACCATTCTGATCCTTACTGGGGCTATCCCAAACCACATTGTAGCGCTTGGGCGAAAAAGCGGAATCCATCGCATGGGCGATTGGCAATAAAAACAGTAGGCTGACGACTAGCAATAAAGCGCTTATTTTTTCACTTATCATAAGGTCTTCCTTTTTTTATCTTAAACATTATTCAAATTTGCAGTAAGAGGCCATAGCCACTTGCATTGGGTCGTTAATTTTATTGATTTATTTGGGTGCTGAAAGTGCCCTACTGGCCAGAACCAGGGCAGACAGCAAGGCATTTGTTGGAAGCTATCGTGATATTCTCATATTAATGTGTCATCAGTGAATGGAAGATGAGATACTAATGCTTATCCGATATTTTTAACGACGCTCAACTCCTTAGCCACATCATAGTCAGTTACAGCTCACGACTTAAAGAACTAGACATACGACCGTCTGAATCCGTCACGTTGAAAAAGAAGACGGTGGTACCTGCCGGAAGTTCAGCACTCGCTTTGCCGGATTGTAGCTGTGCGGGAACCGTGTGCCATTTGCGATCCTTACTGAGGCCGTCATCGGTGGTGTAGCACAGCTCAGCAAGCTTCAATGGAAATGGCGATGTGAACGTGACCGACCATGCCTGCCCCTTCTGCACAAGCTCGCCTCGTGTAGGCAAGGGATGCCCGCCTTTGACGACACTGTCTGCAAAGATGAAGGGCTCCTTCTTAGGCCTACTCGCATGGCCCCATCCGACCTTGATCCAAAGATAAGTGGGTCCGTTTGTGGCTAGAGCTGACTTCTGCTCACAGGCCAGTGGAAAATGCATGTCGGTAGGGGATGAGGTCCGCAGCATGGGAAAGGTCACGTTGGGCAAATACGTCGATGCTTCGTAAAGCGCCAGGCTCTGCTTCAGTTTCTCAGGGCTTCTTCTTTTGAAACTTTGGCCTAGATAGCTATCACCTTCGTGTAGGAAGCCGCAACCTGTATGTGTAATTCCAAACTTGAATCGTGAATCAACGCCAACCGAAACACTCGTCAATACGCCGCCCCATGAATAGCCTTCAATTCCGATGCGCTCTTTATCCACTTCGGGGAATGAGCGCAGTAATGAATCGGCGCGTACAACTCCACCAATGGCGTGATAAAACCAGTGCTGATCCACTGACTGCCCCTGATTTATAGGCGTTTCTTCAAAGTTGCTAGCCCTATGAGGTCCTGACCAGCTATGACTGGAGCGTTTCTTGGAGCCTTTTAAGTTGGGTATACGCCCTTCCAAATCCATGCTGATCGCGGCATAGCCATGTTCATTCCATTCTTTGACCCAGTTGGCACTTGCTGTTCCACCGCCACCGTGAACGAGTACAACTCCAGGCCAACCTTTTGCAGGTGTGTGGCCCATTGGAACTCCGTAATAGGCATAGAATCGCGTAGTCTTACCATGGTAGTTCAAGCCCTCGTAGAGGATCGATTTCACGCCAGGAGCAGTGGATTGATCCGAGGGGTAATACTTGGGTGTGGCAAACAAATCACCCTTGTTCCAGGGGCCGATGGTCTCTTGAGCATTAAGAGTCGCACCACAAATCAGTAGCAGGGCAATGACGCCAAAAGCACTTTTTATTTTACTTGTCATAAGATTTTCCGTTTTATATTTAAAATTATTCTACAGAAAGAGGGTTTAGCCACTTGTGTTCATTGGTCATTCCATTCACTTTTTGGATGGTGAAAGTGGCTTACTAGTGATCAGGCCGATACCTCGCCCCTTGTTGCCGACGGCATTATAGAATAGGTAGTAGGTTTCATTTTTTGGATTCCAGACGAGTGATATTTTATGGGCATGATTACGGTCCAGTCCGGAGGGATGGCCACCCGCTTTGTAGAGTGGTTCAGGGTCGGCAACCCAATGATGGAGATCACGGGAAAAGGCGACCATAATGTGAGCGTGACCACGACCGACACCAAAGTAGAACATCACCCAGTGGTCACCATCTCGAAATACTTTTCCATCGGCACAGAATTTTTCATCGTAGCCTTTAGGCCGTACGCGAAGGACAGGGTTATTTGGATAGCGCTTCCAATTTAGGAGATCAGTAGATTTGGCCAAACCAATTTGTTCGATCCATTGGGGCATTTTTTTGGCATTGTAGAAATTATAAAAGAGACCCTCGTGCTCCACCAACCAAGGCATATAGATACAGTCCTTTTCCCATTCACCGACATCCGGTTCATGAATTGAGAGGATGTATTGATCCTTAGCCCGCTGCCAGTTTATCCCATCTTTACTGGATGCGACGCCTTCATAGCCCGGGTCAATTTCATAAGCGCCTTGCTTAGCGTAGGCGCCATAAAGTGACCAGAATTTCCCATCTTTCTTTTTTAGTGTGCGCCTTGCTTTAATCCCGTAGTCCTCATACAGATATGCACCAAGAACGCGGCCACCATAGTCAAATTCGCCTTTTTTCCCGTATCCCATGGCAAGGCGCATCTGGCTCCAGTGTACCAAATCATCGCTCTCGGCAAGAAAGGATTGATAACCTTTGCCATCGAAGCCAATGAAGCTCATATACCATTTGGGGTCACCTGGACGTTGAAAAATGGTGGGGACATCTGTTTTGTTCACCTTTTCAAAGCCATTGATATTGGGTTTTTTGGGAATCACATGCTTAGGGTGATAATGCCATCCTCGATAGGGGGCGGACCATTTTTTGACGGTTTCTAGGCTGATTTCCTGACTGCCGTCAATTCGTTGTGCTGATGCCATATTGACTAAAGATAAGGAGATGATGATCGAGTACAGTAATTGAATGCGTGATTTTGAGATTCTCATCTGGTACTTTCCTAATTTTATAATCTTCATGAAAAAACAAAAAATATTGAGCGAGGACGAAATTTTTGACGCTCATTGATTGGATGATGTTCTTATATTATTTTAACTGCAAGATGCTTACTCATCCTTTTTCGCCAAGTGTGCGAGATAATCTAAGAGGCTGGCAAATTCATGTAGCGTATAGGTATTCATCAGGCCAGCAGGCATCAGAGAAGTTGGCAACTTCTGACGACTCGCAATCTCGCTTTTCTTGAAGTCATGCTGCTTACTAGAGATGTCACGCATGGAGATGCTATCGCCTGATTCATTAGTCACAAAGCCCATAATGCTTTGACCATTTTTCAAAGCGATCATTTGCGTACTGAAGCCCTGTGAGATTGCCTTGTTGGGTAAAATAATGGCTTCGGCGAGTTCTTGGCGTCGGAGAATACTGGCAATACTACCAAGGTAAGGCCCCTTGGGAGCTTCATCTTGGCTAACGGTATGGCAGGCGACGCAACTCGCGCGGGAAAAAATGGCTTCACCGAGGGCTATGTCACCCTTTTTGTAGGCGCTGGCCTGAGCAATGGCTTCTTCAGCTTTGAGGGTAGAAATCTTAGCGGTTTTATCCGCACCAGGCATTTGGATACGCAAGCTGCGTACGGCAGTTTTTGCCCAAGCGACCACTGTTTTGTTAGAGTGATTAGTCACTAAGCGGATACGGTCATTGAGATAAGAGTTTTTCGATCTATGTGCAGCCTGGATGAGGTTGGCTTTTTTGAGATCATTTTGCCACGCCTTATCGATAGCAGCGCGACTTTTATGTTGAGCTTCTTTACCTATGCCTTTGGCCTTCGCTAAATGCAAGAGTGCTTGAGCGGCCCATTGTTCTTCAGAAGTATTTGTTTGTGTATTTAGGCTAAGGATAAATTGGTCGGTGAAGTTTTCGAGCTTCGGTGAGTTAAATAGTTGTTTGCGTACGTTTCCGCGAACTGTAACGGCCTTATTATCTTTGATGAGGGTACTTAATGCAGCGATGAGCGCTGAGTAGACTTTGGGATCTTCGATTTTGACAAGAAGTTGAATTGCCTGTTGTAAACTTGTTGCCGAAGTATTTGGATCGAATGCAGCAGCAATAATGAGTTCGTTCGCTTGAACAGGAATGGCCTCTTTATCGACGAGCTGATTAAGCACGGTGGGTAGGAGCGAGGGATCATCATTGGCGAGTTTGAGAATTTGCTTGAGTCCACGGTCATTTTGAATGCGGTTTTTGCCTAATTGGGCGACGATGTGAGACTTGAGGTCCTTGGAGCTACTCGGGTCTTCGAGTAGAGTATTAAGGGTATTGAGGATTAAATCAGAGGACTCCCAAGTGTCTAGCTGGTAATATGGCCCACGTGTATCGGGGCGCGTTGACCAAGAGTCACCTTGCCATTTGGCTTCACGGTGGTAGAGACGTGCTAAAGTACTGATGACCGATTTGCGAATAGCGCTATCAGTGTTCTTTGCCAAAATTTCCAGCAAACCTTGAACCGTTTCACTTTGATGGATTCTCATCAGAGCGTGTGATGCACCCATTCTATCTTTGGGATCCTCGGATTGAATGTATTTTAGACCTACTTCAATACTTTGTAGTTGTGCGAGGGCCTGAAAACTTGTGTGGGCAAGTAGTGGGTCAGCGCTAGCAAGGTGCTGAGCAATGACAGGGGCGAGTCCAGTTTTTCCTTGGCGTACAGCTGCGACAATAGCTTCTAGAACGGTACGTGGATTTGTTGAGGATAATTGTTTTGTTAAAAAAGCATTGGGGGTGGGGCCTTCTTTGCCTTGAGTGCGCAAGTCAATGGCCATGTCACCACAAGCACGTACGAGGATGGGCATCAGTGCATCATTATCTTTGAAAGCAGCTAATAAGAGAGCGAGTACTTTTTCACTATAGCGACTATCGAGACCATATTGACTGGTGGCATAGAGGGCTACAATTCGATTCTCTAATGGGAGGCTTGCGTTTTGTGCGAGCTTTAATAATTGAGTATTTCTTTGTTCATTGAAAGGCTTCCTTAGGAGCATGCGTTGCGCATTAATACGGCGGATATGACTTTTTGAAGAGCTGATAATGGCGATTAATTGATCGTCAGAGAGTTTAGCAAAATCGGGGAGGGCTTTGGCTTGGTAATTCGTCGGACGAACTTTGGCAATATAGCCAAGTTCTGGGCCCTTCCAGAAAAAACTGGCCGCTCCTTTCCAGGAAGCTTGATAGATATTGCTGAGGCCATCGACGTCGCCATCGGTGGGGCGCGTCATTTTGATGAGTAGCTCTGGCTTGCTTATTTCTTTAAAGCCAGCACCATTGGGAGAGAGGGTATGGCGGTAGGAGCCTTGACGGCCCCAGTCACAAGTATAGGGGAACTTATTCCATGCCGCAGGGATGCCGGGTTCGCCAAGGTAGAAGGCGCCGACGCCTGAGCCACCACCATAGTCTGCTAAAGGAGCCACGATTTCGTCCTGAAAGTTTATGTAGAGGCGGGGATATCCATGATCCTCTAAGCCCGTGTGTTGATGAAAGCGCACATCCCATCCACCACCATCATTAGTATTATCGCGTGAGAACATTTCCATACTAGGTGTAATAGCGAGGCCATAGATATTACGCGTGCCAGCAGAGAAAAGTTCCATACCAGTTCCATCAGGACGGAAACGCACGACACCACCACCACGCAGTTGGAGTTCGCGACCATCAGTTCCCGTAGCGTTCATAAAGCCAAAATCACCCACGGCAATATAGATCCAGCCATCGACACCCATATCGAGGCCATTAGTTGTATGATCGGCAGAACGATCCTTGAAACCAAAGGCGATATTCGAGATCAGGCGCTTAGATGAGTCGGCAACGCCATCGCCATCTTGATCATGGAAAACGGTAATATGCGGGGGGTGCAATACATAGAGGCGATCGTGATCCCACACAATGCCACGAGGAGAATCAATATCCCGCACAAATTCCGTAACTTCATCAGCGCGGCCATCGGCATCGGTGTCGCGTAAACGCAGTACACGTCCGCGTCTGGGAGAGCGATTGCCCGAGGCGTTGCCATCGGAAGAAACATAGAGATCACCATTAGGTGCAGCGGCGACATAAGTGGGGTAGTTAGCCATTTGCCAAGGGGCAAAGAGAGATTTTTCGAAGCCTGCAGGAACGGAAACATCTTTGAGTAATTCAGCTTCTTCGGTGGCAGATAAACGGTGAGGGTGGGCTTTATAATTGCCCTCTTTCTTGAAAAGGTCTAGGCTTAATGGCTTCGTCGCCTTTTGTCCACTTTCGTGAAGCTTAAGTTTTTTTCCTTGGCTATCAAAGAGGCTGAGTTCCCAAAAGCTGGGCCACATGCCTCTTTTTTGTTTTAGGTAAACGACGCGCAAATATTTGATATTTTGAGCATTGAAAAGATCTTTGCGAACGCCACCTTGAGTATTGTTTGAAGCATCGAAAGCGATGTTCCATTTTTTACCGTCTAGGGAAGTTTCAATTTTATAACGCGTCCACTCATCGCGCATTTCCCATTCGATTTGAGCGGCACTGAGTGAAATAGCTTTGTCGAATTGAACTTGTAGCCAAGCGGGAGCTGTTCCTGCATTTGCACACCAACGAGTTTTGGGATCATTATCAATGGCATTGGCCATATAATTTTTGTTACTACTTTGAGTAGAGCTAGCAGAGAGTGTTACAAAAGTCGCATCGGCGGGGGCGGGCTTTGGTTGAGGGGCAATTTTTTGTTTGGCATCTTCGTTTATGATAGTGATTAAATTACTGCCAGTGTAGGGCAGGAGGTAATTTTCATCATCGAGCTTATTGCAAGCCCAAAGAGCGCCGCGACTGACGAGTTCGAGGTATTCATCGCTAGCCACAACTTCGTTATAGTGACCGAGAGACGTGGAAAATGAGCGAGCACCATACTGTGTGTTGACCCAAGCCACAGTGGCAGTATCCACAATATCTTCACCTTTTTTATTATATTTTTGTGTACCTTTGAGAAGCGGCTCAGCAGTGTAAACTTCGGTGTTATTGTAGAGTTCTTCTTTGCCCGTCACCCAATTTTTAAAATTCTTGGTGATGGGGTGATTTTTGTTTGTGACTTCAATGGCAACGGGAAGGTGAGGTCCATGGCGAGTTGATTTGAGGCCGATATGTTTGCACCATTCGGTATTTTTACTTCCACGAAAGGAGTGCATGGCGCAATGCAGGTGTACCGCGGGGATAGTTTTATGTACATTAAGGATATTATCGACAACTGAATTATCTCTATTGCCGGCAGCACATTCATCGTGAATGATGAGGTCATAGCCTTTGGCCCAATTGGGATCATCGTAAAGGGGAAGAGGAGGATTAGGTGACTTACTGGGGCTTATGTAGACATCGACGCGTATATTAGCACGTTTTTGAATACCATCAGAAAGTATTTTAGTTTGAGCTTCATAATCATGGCAGCAGCCGCCGGCAATCAGCAGAGCCTTAATGGGTTTTGTGGCGGGGTCTAAAGTTTTGGCGAGACCAGTACTTTGGCTATATAAACTAAAGCTAGAGAAAAGTATGAGGCTGAGAGAGAGTAAACGCGATTTTGTCTTGATGATCATTGATGATTCCATTGATTCGGTAGCTTAAAGAAAGTTATTATTTATTTTCTAGTGTGAGTTGAGTTCCGGTGTAATCGAAAAAACGAATTTCGCGAATACTGGGCCACATATCATTTTCTTGGCCGAGGATATTGATACGCATGTAACGCATATACTGAATCTTGGCCTTATCTTTCCGTGTTCCAGCTTGAGTATTCTTTGAGGCATCAACAAGGGGAGTCCATTTTTTGCCGTCACGAGAGGTCTCGATAGTGTATTGCGTCCATTGGTTTTTGATTTCCCAGTCAATTTCAATCGCACTGAGGGAAGTCATCCTAAGAAACTGAATTTGGAACCAAGTGGGCTTTTTTGCGGAACTCGCACACCAGCGTGTTTCTGCTTTGCCATCAATAGCGAGTCCAGGAATATTTGAGTTTTGAGCACTTTGGCTTGTGACTTTTAGCGTAGTAGTAAAGGGCATTTCAGTCACAGTATTTTCACCTGTGTAGGCTTGATGATAGGCAGGCTCTTCAATCTTGCCACAGGCCCAGAGAGCACCACGTGTAATGAGTTTAAGGTAACGAGGGTCTGCTACATTGTGGGTGAAGTGACCCATGGATGTAGAGAAGGAAGGCGCACCGTATTTTGTGTTAACCCAGGCAACGATGGCTTTTTCGCTTATCTCTTTTCCATTTCTTTGATATTTTTGCGTGCCCATAGCAAGGGGGGTGGCACCGTAGACTTCGGCATTATTATAGAGTTCTTCTTTGTCAGTTATCCAATTATCTAAACCAAGCATTATGGGATGCTTTGGAGCGACTATTTCTACTGCGATGGGGACGTGGGGTCCGTGTTTAGTTGATGATAAACCGATGTGTTCATGCCATTGATTATCCGAACCGCGAAAAGAGTGGATCGCACAATGGAGGTGGACGGCGGGCACAGTCTCATGAGCTTTTATAATGTTGTTAATGAGTTCTGCATCTTGCGTCATGGCAGCACACTCATCGTGAATGATGAGGTCATAGCCTTTGGCCCAGTTTGGATTTTTGAATATGGGTAGAGCCGTGTTGTGGTCCTGGTCACGAGTCCAAGTTACATCAACGCGGATGTTAGCACGTTCTTGGATACCTTTTGATAAAATCTTAGTTTGCTCAGCGTAATCGTGGCAGCAGCCACCCGCAATGAGCAGGGCTTTGAGCGGTACCATTTTCTGTGGGGCGGGGCTAGCCAGTGAAGGTGAATCATTTGTTTTGAGAAACTCTTCTGAATCAAGAGTATTGACGACGCCTGCGTTTAATTGTCCTCCGCAGCAATCCTGATAGGAAAAGGCGCTTTGAAATGAGAAAGTTGTTAATGCGACTATTAAGGTGAGTTTGATTGTATTGAGTGTTTTTAAGTGAGGCATGTGAATCCTTTAGAAAAATTAGTTATATATATTTAAACTGTAAAATATGTTTTTTGTGACAGCAGTTTTAATGAAATCCTGTTTTTTTATATAAAATGACATTTTAATACAAAAATAATAAATGTAAAAATACACGCGAGTCATGCTGTCACGCTACGACCTTGCCTTGTAAGCATGGGACAATCCTCGACCAGAGGTTGAGGGGGAGTTATCTCTAATGGATATCTGCCAGCATATTACAAGTATAGTTAAGTTGATTGATCAGGACGCCAAGAGGATGAGCGAATTTTTTGCGATTGATTTTGGCGACTTCGACAACAGGATCGGTGGCGTCGAAAGTTTCAATAGCAATTTCACCGTCAAAGCCATGTTCAAAGAGCGGGCCAAAGAAGTCGTTAAAGAATTGCTGATTAAACCAAGATTCATAAATTTTTCCACGATGAACAGCGGAAATATGGGCGCCACTAAGTTTATTGGCCTCAGCGAGTTGTTTGACATGGTGACGGTAGGCTTCGGGGCCTTGGCCATCGGCAAATTCATGGCAGGTATCAATCATGATGCTGAATTCATCCATTCCTTCAGATAAGGCGAGTTTTGTACATTCTTTGAGTCGAGCCGGCATGCGTTCAAAGCGTTGCAGGGGTTCCTCGCTCATGGTAATACCGAGTGATTTCAGGTAGGGGCCGATTTCCTGCTTAAATAATTTTTGAAAATCTAAATGTTGCTGCTCAAGCCATTCAGTTGAGGCTTGACCACTAGAGGCGCCTTTGGGAAAAAGTAAAAAGGGAGTGGAAAAGGGACCGTAGAGAAATTTGGAGCCCATAAGCTGAGCTGCTTGTCCCTGTGGTTTGATGCACTGCGTCCAGTCTGGATCCCAAGAGCCACCAACGGCGGAAATGTTAAGCCCTGCGGACGCTATTATAGAGATTTGTTGCTTAATCAAAGTAATGGCCTCGGGGGTGAGTAGGCCATTTTTATCAAAAGGGATACTACCCACGGGAACTTGAACGCCATAATAACCCGCTTTGGCATGCATCTCCATAATTGCAGGGAAAATTTGAGAGCGATACTCATCGGCGTTAGCGGGCATCTCAATATCATAGCCATAATGACGTAAATCGCTAATAGTCTCGGGCAGATTACAATTAGCAAAATCATTGTTGCGGACTTCGCAAAACTGCTCTTCAGAAATATAAAAATCTAAAAATAGCAAGAGTAAATTACTGATTTTGCGTTTTTGTGCAATGGCTTTGAGTGCAGCTGGCAACGATTCATTGGGAAGGTCGGGGTAGATCATTTAAGTCTCCGTAGTTTTATCAATACTATAAATAGACTAAGAGCTAGTGATAGAATGATAAAGTCATTTCTTTGTTTATTTATACAAATTTCTTATGCTGAAATTATTGGGTTTCTAGCAGTTTTTCACTTGCTAATACCCGGGATATAAATTCATAGTGCTGTGTTAATAGGGGGAGGTGAAAAGTAGCGTACAGATATGTATATAATTAAATAAATTTTAAATACAATTTAATATAGCTATTGTGCTTGCTTGCATATTGATATAAATTTGTAGACATAGATCAATAGTAAAGAGAACTTTAATTTAAATTTCATTGATGATTTGTATCACTTTGATATTTAATTTGTTAGATACTTATAACAGTAGAAAATAAGGCGTCCAATGAAAAAATTCAGTTTAATAGAGTTGTTAGTAGTCGTTGCCATTATCGGTATTTTAAGCTCTTTACTTTTACCGGCATTGGGTAAATCGCGTGATAAGGCAAAAATGGCAGCATGTAAAAATAACATGAAGCAAATTGCTTTTATGTACTCTATGTATTCAGATGATAATGACGGTTATTACATGTTCAATGAAGTGGGTATTAACTGGAATGATCGACTTAGTGATTACGACGGCCGCAATTTAACTCTTAATCAAAAAAAAGCGCAAGGGAATTTGCCTTCTTCGATATTTGGTGAAGATAGTATTTACGCTTGTCCAGCGGATGATGTGGTTACCAGTTTTGGTGGAAATCTAGATTGTATCAAGCTTTCTTACTCTCCAAATGGTTTAGCTGGTGGAGATGGTGCTGGTGGTATATATGATAATGGAAGAGGCATTACAGGTTCTTATAATTACGGTAATGGCCATGTTCCAAGAAGTCAGAGGATTTCTGATATTTCTAAAAGTTCTGAGTCGATTTCGACTTTTGAATTTAGTGATCCTAGCCGTATGCTGGGTCGGAATTGGTGGAGTGCGGTAGGTGTAAGTGGGGCCTGGGGACTAGAAGACCATTTAGAGAAGCTTCCTCATGAAGGTGTAGAAAAGGCCAATTACATGATGGTTGACGGCCACGTGGAATCATTGAATTTTTATAAAACCTTGCAAACGAGTGGAGGTACAATGGGCTCTTTTTCTGATACCCGCAATACTATGTGGGATAGTTTTAAGTGATTTTAATAGTTAACTACTAAAGTTTTTGTTATAAAAAATGAATTAATCATTCAATTATTTAAGTTTAGATCAATTATAGTGATGAATAATTAATTCTAAAAGGTTTATAACAATCATGATATTTAGATTCAGTTTATTACTGCTCTGTACATTAGCTGCCTTCGCGGATCAGCATGTTTTAAAATTTCAAGGAAAAGAGGGTGCCAAGACAATAGTCTTGGTAGCTGGTGACGAAGAGTACCGCTCAGAAGAAACAATGCCGATGTTAGGCAAGATTTTGGCCAAGCATCACGGCTTTAATTGCATTGTTTTATTCTCCTGGGATAATAGTGGTCAGTATATTGATCCTAATGGACAGGCCAATGTAAAAGGTTGGCATTATCTTAATGATGCAGATTTGATGATTATTGGTACACGCTTTAGAAAACCAAATGCTATGGATCGTCAAATAATTGGCAAGTACTTAAAGGCAGGTAAGCCCGTTATTGGCATTCGCACTTCAACTCATGGCTTTAAGGGAAAAGACCTGATTTGTGAAGGACTTAATTTAGATCAATTTGGTCCTGAAATTATTGGCGATGGCTGGGTGAGTCACCATGGGCATCATAAAAGACAGGGTGCGCGTGGAGTGATTGAAAAGAAAAATGCGGACCACGCAATTTTAAATAATATAAAAGATGTATTTGCACCGAGTGATGTTTATGGGATTCGAGCATTGACTGCAAAAGATACCATACTTTTACGTGGAGCGGTCACTAAGACTTTAGACCCGAAATCTGAAAAAATCGCGGGTCCAAAAAATAATCCGATGCAGCCTTTAGCGTGGTTGCACCCCTATCAAGTCAAGGGTGCTAAGCAGGGTTTAACTTTCACTACGACCATGGGTTCATCAGTTGATTTTGTAAGCGAAGATTTGCGACGTTTACTTGTGAACGCTTCATACTTTTTATTAGGCATGGATGTTCCTGTAAAAGCACAAGTTGATTATATTGATCCCTTTTACCCCTCTTTTTATAGTGCTAATGGTAAAGTCTGGAAAGAAAGAAAATTACAAATTACAGAGTTCGCTCTTGGTAAAGCCACGCATTATCCCGATTTACCTGGCTCGCCCAAATGGCCTTTTCGTCCAGTGCCCAAGGATAAAGAAATCCCGGAGGCACCAAAAAAAAAAGTCATTAAAGGTGCAAAAGCGCTCTTCAATAATCCCGCGATTGAACTAGGGCGCTCGAAGAATGATAAGGGAGTCTTGATTAGTGATCAGGCTCCCTTAGTAGCTGAAAATAGCGTACAGAACTTTGAGTTATCATTTGATTATGCGCTGCCCGCAAGAAGTCTGGCTCAAGTTGAGCTCGTTTTTAATGGTACGCATAAACTCAGCTTACCCGCCGTGCATGAGCAGGCTAAGTGGTATGCTGCGAAACTTGAAGTGAATCAAGAACAATCACTCGCCTCATTATTCATAGACGGCAAAAAAGTTTTTGAGAAAAGCCCTTTGCTGACTACGGGGGCATCCACTCTGCCGCTTAAACTCCCCCTTGCGGAAAGCGCAAAAATTAATTTAGGTGGAGAAAAGCCTTTCAGTTTCATCACTCGTTTTCGAACGACAAAAAATGGGGCGATTTTTTCTAAATGTTTGCCCAAGGGGAAATGGATTTCCGGAGGAAAAACGCTTTTAGTTCGTGAGGGGAAGTTAGTGTATGACATCGGCTGGCGTGGTGCGGTCAGTGGTGGGAAAGACTTTGATGATGGCAAGTGGCACACGGCATTGGTTGTTTACGATGCGGGAACGTTAAGTTTGTATGCAGATGGAGTAAAACTCGCCGAAGAAGAGAACTTTAAAAAAGATGACAAGGATAATTTTGTTTTTAAAATTGGCGAGGCAGGTGATGACTTCGGCGGACACTTTTATGGTGATATTTCCCATGTGAATTTTTTTCAAAAAGCCTTCTCTCAGCAAGAGGCTCTTCATTTAAGTACACAGTCTATGGCTGATCCTAAAGCCACTTTTTCTTGGAGTCCGGTTCAGAACAAACAAAAAACACCAGTAAGATTGACTTCTATTGCCATACAAACTAGTCGTCCTGGAGTTCATTTTTCTTCTTTGCAGATCCGCCCTTTACTCGATATTGATATGGTCAAGGAGATTCAAGCTTGGAGTGAGCTTTCGCTTGAACGAGGCGAGAAGATTTATAATAGCCTCTGCATTACTTGTCACGGAAACACGGATAAAGAAGGCTCGTTACCCACCGCACTGAAATTTCATGAAGGACCACTCAAAAATGGTCAGGATCCGCTGAGCATGTATAATACCCTTACTAAGGGCTTTGGTCAGATGATGCCCCAAGCTTGGATGACGAGTCAACAGAAAATGGATGTAATTCAGTATATCCGGGAGATCCAAATTGCGGGCAATAATGATTCACAATACTTTAAAGTGACTCCAGCGTACTTGGCCTCCTTGCCAGGTTTTGTCGATGTTCCCAAAAAGAAAATACGAGTGAAGCCAAGGCCTTATTTGGAAATGGATTATAGCTCGAGCTTAATGTGGACCTTAGAAGTAGAGCAGGGCAATATCGTTCAGAAGGGCATTGCTACTCGTCTTGATCAAGGTCAAGGAGGCATCGCCAAAGGCAAGTCTTGGTCCCTCTTTGATCACGATACCCTGCAATTAGCCGCGGTATGGACGGGAGATGAATTTATCGATTGGAAAGGCATTGCTTTTGATGGTTCTCATGGAAGTCATTCATCAATCCAAGGGGATATATTATTTGCTAATCCTCAAGGGCCGGCGTGGGCAAACCCTAAGACAGGCCAATGGGATGATCCGCGCTTCAGAGCTGTAGATAATCGTTTCTACGGTCCATTGCCACGTGATTGGGCTCATTATAAGGGCACCTATAAGCATGGCGATAAAAGGATTATTCATTATACTGTAGGGGAAAGTCAAGTATGGGATTACACGAGTCTTGAGAGCACAGAAGATAATTTAGTCATTGCACGGACATTAAATTTTACGGATATCAAAAATGACTTATCAATGCGCGTCGCACCCACAAGTATTTCCTGCAAGATTTTAGCAGATGGTAAGTTTAAATTAGAAGAGTTCAATGGCTTTTACATTTTAAAAATACCAGCGAATCAAGCGAAACTTAAACTTAAGATCTTGCTGTCAAAACTCAGCTCGGATCAATTGGCTAGCTATGCGAAAAATTCTGCAAAAGCAGAAGACTTGTTAGTATACACTAAGGGGGCTCCCGCGCAGTGGAATCAATCAGTTGAAACGAGCATTAAAGTCGCTGCAGATAAGTCTGCTTATGTGAGTGATGAATTTGAAATCCCACTTATGAATCCTTGGAAAAGCTGGATGCGTTTATCTGGGCTCGATTTTTTTGCCGATGGCAAAGGGGCGATTGTATCGACTTGGCAGGGTGATATATGGCGACTTGAGGGGCTTACGCAAAAGCAGGGAAAAATAAAATGGCGACGCATTGCCGCTGGTTTATATCAACCCTTGGGCGTGAAGATTGTTAAGGAGCAAGTTTATATCATTTGTCGTGATCAGATTGTGCTACTAAAAGATTTAAATGGTGATGGTGAGGCGGATTATTACCAGAGCTTTAATAACGATCACCAAGTCACTGAACATTTTCATGAATTTGCGATGGGACTAGAGACGGATAAAGCGGGTAACTTTTATTACGCTAAGTCCGCACGTCATGCCAAGCCTGGTTTAGTCCCCCATCATGGGACTTTATTGAAAGTTAGCAAGGATGGATTAAAAACCGAAATACTGGCTACAGGTTTTCGTGCGGCCAATGGTATTTGTGTGAATGATGATGGAAGTTTTTTTGTCACGGATCAAGAGGGTCACTGGACGCCAAAGAACCGCATTAACTGGGTTGAGCCAGGAGGCTTTTATGGAAATTTCATGGGCTATCACAAGGCAAAGAGTAGCGCTGATAAGGATATGAAAGAGCCGATGATTTGGTTAACGAATAAGTTTAATCGTTCACCTGCCGAATTGATGTGGGCCAAGAGTGATAAGTGGGGGCCGCTAGAGGGGCAATTACTCGAGCTCTCTTATGGTATGGGTCGAATATTTTTGAACCTTTACGAAAAGGTCAATGGTCAGCGTCAAGGTGGTCAAGTTAAACTGCCGATTGAAGATTTCAAATCAGGCGTAATGCGTGGACGCTTTAATGCTATTGATGGTCAGCTCTACGCCTTAGGGATGTTTGCGTGGGCCGCGAATAAGCATGAAGCGGGTAGTTTTTATCGAGTGCGTTACACGGGAAAACCTACTTATGTGCCAACGGGATTACAGACCTCCAAAAGTGGCTTGGAATTAGAGTTCCCAATTGCTTTGGCTAATGTGAAAGCAGAACAATTTCAGCTAAGCTCTTGGCGTATTAAGAGAACTAAAAATTATGGCTCTAGGCATGAAAATCTCAAGAGCCTGAAAGTTGAGGCCGTGCGCTTGAGTGCAGATAAGAAAAAAGTCTTTCTGAGTATTCCTGAAATTGCGCCGACGCGTTGCATGTCAATCAAAGCTACAATGCAGGCGGCGGATGGCCATCAATTCACTTTTGAGATCAATAATACCATCCATTCCTTGAAATAAGAATTTACTTGTTGACGATTTTGTTCAAAAAATTGAATAAAATTAACAATAATTAAAGCTTGTTCATGACTATTTTATACAAAATAATTTAATGGTTGAGTGATAAATGAAAGAATATGTGATTGGTTTAGATTATGGCACCAATTCTTGCCGCGCGGTACTTGTAGAAGTGGGCTCAAACGAGGAACTTTTTTCAGAGGTTTACCCTTACCCTAGTGGTAATCAAGGCGTTTTGCTGAGTGCGCAAGATCCGCATCTAGCGCGGCAGAGTCCAGCAGATTATCTCAATGGTATGCAATACATTATAAAATCAGTGATTGAGCAAGCTCAAAGTGATCTTGAAAACTTTGAGGCCAAGCAAGTGATAGCTCTAACTTGTGCGACGACGGGAAGTACAGTGATTCCGGTAGATAAATTCAACCAAGCACTAGGCTTACTTGAGCCAAGAAATCTCAATGCCCAAGCTTGGTTATGGAAAGATCATACCTCACATAATGAAGCCGCTATTATTACAGCGAAAGCAAAAGAAATGCGTCCACAGATGCTCGAACCTTGTGGTGGAACTTATTCGAGTGAATGGTTTTGGGCCAAGATTTTACGCCTGAAAAATATTGATCCCGAGACCTTTGGCAAAGCTTATAGCTTTGTTGAACTCTGCGACTTTCTCCCTGGAGCACTCGCGGGAGTGAAAGATCCTAAAGAACTTAAGCGCAGTATTTGTGCAGCGGGTCACAAAGCCATTTACGCCGATGAATGGGGTGGCTTGCCCGATAAAGAATTTTTAAATGCCTTAGATCCAGAATTATCTGATTTACGAGATCGACTTTATGATAAAGCTTTGGAATCCGATCAAGTTGCAGGTCACGTTTGTGAGTCATGGGCCAAGCGTACAGGTTTAGCGGAAGGCACAGTCATTGCCGTGGGTGCTTTTGATGCACATATGGGTGCAGTTGGAGCAGGAATCAAAGAGGGTGCTTTGGTTAAGATTGTCGGCACGAGTACTTGCGATCTGATGATTTCTAAATCTAAGCAAGCTATTGCTGGAGTCTGTGGTGTAGTGGAGGGCTCGGTGATTCCGGGTTTTGTGGGCATTGAAGCAGGGCAGTCGGCCGTTGGCGATCTCTTTTTATGGTTAGTGAATCACTTGGGCACGAGTGAATACGGCAATAATCGAGATGAAATTTTCAAAAATATGACTGAGCAAGCGGCCGCCATGTCTGCGGGTCAGAGTGGTTTACTCTCACTTGACTGGAATAATGGCAATCGTTGTACGCTAGTGGATATGCAACTCAGTGGCTTAATGCTGGGCCAAACACTGCATAGTAAAGTTCACGAAATTTATCGCGCACTAATCGAAGCGACTGCTTTTGGCGCTTTGAAAATAATTGAGCGCCTCGAGGATTCGGGCACTCAGGTAGAGGAGATCATTTGTTGTGGTGGTTTAGCGCAAAAAAATAAATTGATGATGCAGATTTACGCCAATGTATTTAATCGACCCGTGCGTATTGCCGATAGCGATCAAACTTGTGCACTTGGGGCCGCTATTTTTGCGGCCGCAGCAAGTAAGAAATTAGCTGTTTTAGAACTGCAAAAACAAATGACCACCGAATGCCGTCGTGAGTACCTTCCTGAGTTAAAAGAAGTTCAAACTTATGGACAGTTATATGAAATATATAGTCAGTTATACGAAGCCTTTGGGGTAGAGGGATCTAGTGATGATCTCTTTGGAGTGATGAAGCGTTTGATTAAAATTCAGCAAGAAGTTAATCGTGCTTGAGCAACTTAAAGAAGAAGTCCTACAAGCTAATAAGCTCCTACAATCCAGTGGATTAGTTAAGCTGACCTGGGGCAATGTAAGCGGAATCGATCGTGAGCGTGGCTTGGTGGTTATTAAAGCTAGTGGAGTCTCCTATGAAAAAATGGGGCTCGATGATTTAGTCGTGTTGGATTTGCAGGGCAATATTATTGAGGGTGAGCTAAATCCATCTTCAGATAGTGCTACACATTTACATCTGTACCGTGAATTTACTTCCTTGGGAGGCATCTGCCATACTCATAGTTTATTTGCGACCACACTTTGCCAAAATGGTCGTGAACTGCCCTGTTCAGGAACAACGCATGCGGATCATTTTTGCGGCACCGTACCCTTAGCACGGGCCTTAAACGAGAGTGAAGTGCAGGGTGATTATGAGCTCAATACGGGTAAAGTCATAGTTGAAACTTTTGTAGAAAAAGGCTTAAATCCGATGGAAGTCCCGGCAGTCTTACTACATTATCATGCACCCTTTACCTGGGGGGAAAGTCCTATGGAATCATTTAAGAATAGTGTCGCCCTAGAATCCTGTGCGGAAATGGCGGTCCGTAGCTTACAAGCAACAGAGTTACCCTTGATTCCAGCTCATATATTAGAAAAGCATTATCAACGCAAGCATGGCAAAGATGCTTACTATGGGCAAAAGAAATAGTGATTAAGTATCTAAAACAGTAAGCTGAGTACGAAGTGCTTAATTTGCCGGGTCAAGGGCTGGCAAGTCCTTGGTGGGAGTGTAAGGGACTCGTCCCTCATAATAAGTCGGGGTCAAGCCCTAATGGGTGGGAACTTAATCTTTAGGTGGGTTTAATTCCCCGACGCTAGCGTCGCAGCAACATCGCTTGTTAAAAGTAATGAGATACCTCGTGGGCTTGCCCCGAGGAGCTTCATTAGAATCTTAGGTGAAATTAATGTTCAATACGCATTATCTGATTGTTCAGGTAAGCGCTGGAGCGAAGCTCCGAGTGTTGGGATTGTTAAGGGTCCAAGCACCCTTGAGCGGGGTGTGGGGCGGAGCCCCAGATGGTAAACACCTCCGGTGGCCGAGGAGCCCTCGGCGCCCTACTAAAAAAGGTAGCAGTACGTATAAAAATCCTTAAATTCCCACTCATTAGTGGTCAAGCCCGTATCCCGACGATGCTTAATCAAGAAAATAATTAAAACAGGAAAAATTTTATGAAAACAAGTAAAATTTTATGAAAACAAGTAAAATTGCAATAGGCTCATGGGCTTTTTCATTTGGCCCTTACGAAAAAAATCCATGGACTTTTGAGCAAGTCTGTAAATACGCTGGTGAGCATGGTTATGATGGGATCGAAATCAATGGCTTTCGTCCTCATCCCCATCCAGACGATTACGCTACAGATGAAAAATGTGCTCAACTCAAAGCAATGATTGAGTCTTATGGACTGGGCATTTCCGGTTTTGCTGCCGATTTTCGCGATGTGCCTCCCGCACTCGTGAGTGAGGCTGAATTTTTAAGCGAAGTCAAAAAATGTCTTGAGTTTTGTCGACGCATGGGGATTGATGTTTTACGAGTCGATACGATTACTGCTCCCGATGCAGTCGCCCCAGAACTCTATCATCAACACTTTAAAAACTTAACGGATAACTGGCGGGCGGCGGCGGAGCTTTGCAAAGCTTACGACGTGCTTATGGTGTGGGAATTCGAACCTGGTTTTTGGCTGAATAAGCCCTCAGAAGTAAAGCTTGCAGTTGATACAGTTAATCATCCCAATTTTAAATTGCTCTTTGATAGTTCACATGCCTATATGTGCGCCGTCGTGGGTGCACGTCATAATGGAGAAAAAGAAATTTTAAAGGGTGGGGTCAATGAATTTGCCGCCATGGTCAAAGATCAGATTGGTCATTGGCATTTAATTGATTGTGATGGCACGCTACATAATGATGAAACATCAACTCATAGTCCTTTTGGTACGGGCCAGGTGGATTTTAAATCATTTATGCAAGAATTTAAAGATGATTTAGAACAAGCTAATTGGTGGACTTTTGATTTTTGCTTTTGTCCGACGACAGAGATCGATGCCAAGGATGCTATCCCCTATATCAAAAGATTAGCGGATCAAATTACTTAGATGTTTTCACTTAAGAGCCCTTTATGTTTAGTTATCATTAATTATTGAACTTAGAATAAAGGGCATGATGCTGTGCATACGAGTGGGACGCTGTCCCCTCGAACTCCCCTGCAAGGAAATACCTTTCCTTGACCAGGCGATCGGGGCTTTGCCCCGCTTTATGGGTAATTATGTTAATTATTGAACTTAGAATAAGTTTCAATTTACAAAACAAGAGTCAGATTATGTTCATGACGATGAGCAATACAGAGAAGATTCAATATGCCAAGGACTTTTTAGATAGTGCTGAGCCCTTCTGCGTATCGCAGCTTTTTGAATATATGAGTGATACGTACTTCTTTGTCAAAGACTGCGAAGGCAGATTTATCAAAGCAAATAAAGCCTTTCTTAAATTATTTGGTTATGATAAATTAGAGCAAATTATTGGCTTAACAGATTATGATATGGTGAGTCGTGAACTTGCGGTGCGCTACGAAATGGATGATGCACGAATTTTTGCAGGAGAGAAAGTTTGTGAATTATCTGAACCAGTAAGTTCAGAAGATGGTGTAGTTAGTATGCATGTATCTACCAAGCTGCCGGTTAAGGATAAAGACGGTCAAATCATTGGTCTCATTGGTATTACTCGTGATAGCGTAAAAACCTTGGATGCTCTGAGTCCCTTACAGGAATTTAAGAGTGTTTTAGATATTATTGAAAGAGATTATGATAAGACCATTAAAATTGATGACTTAGCTAAAAAACTTTGTATGTCATCGAGTACTTTTCTAAGGCATTTCAAGAAGCAGTTCGGGGTATCACCCACAACTTATATCAAACAAGTTCGCCATAAAATGGTCTCTCGTTTATTAATCGAATCATCCAAATCCTTAAGTGAAATTGCTTATAAATGTGGTTTTTCAGATCAAAGTCACATGACGCGTGAATTCAAAAGAATGGCTGGCATCACTCCCAAAGCTTACCGAAGTAAATTCTCTTAAATTTAGCTTCTTTGTTCAGCGTAAAGTCTTGCTGCTTCAGCTTCTTCTCTGGCGACTTCAATTTCTTCAAGAACTTCATCGACGTTGGCGAGTTCTTCGTCAGCCGTGAATTTACCACTCAGAGATATGCCTGGTTTGAGTTTCCCGTTCTCGAAAATTTCCCAAATTTCGGGACCATATTGACTTGTTAAAATCTCAGGTGCATGACGACCAAAAAAGAGTCGTAGATTATTGACGTCGCGCTCGAAAATCATTTTGGCATTATTGTTGGCGGCAGCGTCTACTGCTTGAGGGAGATCAATAATGACAGGACCGTGGGCATCAACGAGAATATTATATTCCGATAAATCACCATGGACTAAACCTGCACAGAGCATGCGAACTAATTCAGCTATAAGTAACTGATGGTACTCTATGGCTATATCAGCATCCATTTCCACTTCACTTAAGCGCGGAGCAATATTACCTTCGGCATCGCTGACGAGGTCCATGAGCAGGACGCCATCAAAGCAACCGTAAGTCTTTGGTACGCGTACGCCAGCATCAGCTAAGAGATTCAAGGCATGAACTTCGGCATTTTGCCAGGAACTCTCTTCTTCTTGACGGCCATAATTGGAGCGCTTGGCCATAGCACGCGCTTTACGTGAGTTGCGTTCTTTGCGGCCTTCGCGATAAATAGATGAGTTTTGAAAGCTTCTTTGGTGCACATCCTTATACACTTTTGCGCAACGATATACATCATTGACCTGAACGAGATAAACTTTCGCTTCTTTACCACTCATAATAGGGCGAATAACTTTGTCGATAATACCATCATCCAAAAGAGGTTTGAGGCTTTTTGGGGTTTTCTTCAAGTGGGCTCCCTAGATAAATGACTGAATAATGAATAAATAAGCATAGAGCAAAAAACCCCTATATATTATAAAAGCAAGTATACCTATTCAAATAGATGGGAATTCATAGTTATACGAACAGAAGTCTCATTCTTTTTTTTGATTAAAGAGCCATTTTATGAATTGATTCTCAGGATCGCAGCGTGATCCATTACTACTTGTGATACCACTCGAACAGCCCTAGATGAAGCGAACAAAACACCATGGTTTTCGCCTTTAAAAATCACTTAGCCTTAGTGATCTCCATGTCACCACGTTTCACTTTTGGAGAGGCCGTAGATCCTTTCAGTTCAACAAAAGAAAGATCACTGATAGTCACCTCACCTTGGTATTCACCAAGCATAAAAATGAGACTTTCGATAAGATGTGAAGCAGGGTTCTTTTCAGCTTTGAAAATACAGTTGGCTTCTTGCCACTCACTAGTGGGCTCAAATTTCTGGAAGAGTCCAAGATTAAGGAGTTTATCATCGGCTTGAAATTTTTTGCCTTTAAAAATATTGGGGTAGGAACGTTCACCCACATAAACATGTCCTTGACCACTTCCTTTAAATTTAAAGCGAAGCTGGTAAATGCGTCCTTCTTTAACGGGAGCTTCAGTAACTAAGCTCACATAATAGTTTTCAGAAGTATGTGTGGTAGTTAGGCTAATACTTCCTTTTTTGTATTCAGATTTTAAGCCTCGGTATTCACTTTTTAATTGTAAAAACCAGTACTTATCCTTTTTCTTAAAAGTGGGATCTTTGATGATGTCTTTGGCATTTAAAAGTGAAATTGAAAAAATGATTGATAGCAATAAGGCCGTTGTTTTCATGGATAACTCCGTAGTTTTTGTTATAGCTGAATTCTAATAATAACGAGAATATTAGTACCGTGATACAAAATTCAGAAAATTTTTACAGATTAAGATGATAATAAGGTCAGTATCTACTCAGTGCTTTCTGAGTAGCTACTCGGTGTTCCCAGAGCTTAAGTATCCTCAATTAGACTCTCATAAAGAGTACGTGATTTTTTAGTTGCTACTTAACTTTAAGCGCTTTTATTGAGTAGTTACCTCGTTTGAAATCTCCTACTTGGCCCATGCGTGGATAGGAGACGAGGAAGTTTTGATCATCAATGAGATTGAAGATGTAGTGAGTAGAACCTTCGGGTAAAGTAGCATTGACTTTGTTTCCTTGGATTTGCGCATCCATGCGGTACCACTCTTCGGATTGTTGTCCCCCATTAAGAGTATACATCAAGTAAGCTTTTGAAAGAGCGTTGCCTTTGTTTTCATAATTCAAGGAAAGTTGGCGGCCATTTTGTTCTTGGGATGTCACAATGGGAACCTGCTTTTTTCCGGCTAGTGAATTCTTGAAATAGGGATTTTTATAGGGGTAGTCGGCATCCATCTCGTCAAGGCGCTGCTGGAGCAGACGATTCATTTCAGCTGCTTTTTCAGGCATCTGACTGACGAGGTTTTT
Source organism: Lentisphaera profundi (assembly GCF_028728065.1). Classification (GTDB taxonomy): domain Bacteria; phylum Verrucomicrobiota; class Lentisphaeria; order Lentisphaerales; family Lentisphaeraceae; genus Lentisphaera; species Lentisphaera profundi. The sequence continues at coordinate 1,285,813 of NZ_CP117812.1, forward strand.
GCTTTCTTCAATATCGACCCGTTTTCCTGAATCATCATAGAGTTGATAGAGTTCAATTTTTGCTTTATTGGGTTGATAGTTGCGGATGATTTTCCAGCCATCAATACGCAGGGTAGAATGCATGGAGGCACTATTGGGGAAGTGATGCATGACAGAGTTGCGGACTTCGCCATTAGCTTCTTTGATTAAGTTTGGGTCTTGTGGATTATTTGTGATAAGACTAGAAAGGTCGGAGCCATCAAATTGTAGATCAGTAGGTTTCTTTGTTTTGGTCCATGAAAGGATAGTGGGAAATAAATCCATGCCATTAGCTATGACATTAGTTTGCACCGCTTTAGGGACCATGGGTCCACTGATAATGAATGGGACGCGCGTGCCGCCTTCTTGAGCGTTTATTTTACCTTTGTCGAGTGGGTAGTTATCGGTGATGACTTCACCGGGGTGACCTTCCATTCCACCATTATCGGAAGTAAAGATGATGTAAGTATTTTCAATGAGTTTATGACCGGGCCAGCGGGGGTCATCAGTTTCTTTAAGTGAAGTAATCACTTGTCCAAGGTAGTAATCGAGCATCTCAATCATAGCCGCGTAATAAGGGTTCTGCTGGCCTGGGAGAGTCCAGCCTTTAGGATCCGTGGGGAAATCTATGCCGATTTTCTTGCAGTACTTCTCGAGTAGGGGACGACTGCGAGTATGAATGGGGGTGTGGACTAACCAAGTTGCGTAGTAAAGAAAGAAGGGTTTTGCTTTGTTGTCTTGAATAAAGTTGAGGGCATCTACATTATTTTGATGGAAGGGGAAATTGTTTTCATCGAGACGATAAGGATCATCTTTTGCTGTAGTCGCAAAATCACTGAGTCGATCTTTGCGTGATCCACCCGTTGCACCTCGATCACTTCGAGTGAAGTCAAAACCATGGTCTTTAGGTTGAGGGTAGGCGTGGTGGTCAATAGCGATATGCCATTTGCCAACGTGACCAGTGTAATAGCCATTCGTTTTCAGAACCTCGGGAATAATAATATTTGAAATAGGAAGACGGCCGCGATACCAAGGAGCAATCATCGACCAAGCTTTTTCATGATTAGGAATGGGGGGAGCGCCACCAACGACATGAGGACGCTTAAGACGCACAGGGTGTTTCCCTGCAAGAATGGCACCGCGAGAAGGAGCACAGGTAGGAGCGGGCGAATAGGCCTGCCAAAACATAATACCGTCTTTTGAAAGTTGATCAATATGTGGGGTTTCATAGGGGGAGGGTTTATCGATATCGTAGCACTTTACATCTTGCCAGCCTAAATCATCAGCGAGTATGAGGATCACATTAGGCTTGGGACGTTCACTTGCGCAAAGCGCAAAAGAGAGTGTGAATAAAAGACTGAGCAATGCTTTCATGAAAAGATCCTTTTTATATTTCTTTATTAAACAATTTAAAGTTTAAAACGCTACATCTTCAGCTTTTAAAATAGAAATTTATTGAGCAATAAATCATAGGAAAAATTAAGTTTTGATGAAATGTAAAAAATACTGAAGCGTTTCGTTTTTTCGCTTGTTTATAATTGAATACTTTATTTAAGCTTAGAAATAGAGAATTAATTTTTCAAAGGATGAAAAAAAATGAAGTGTTTTACTTTGACAGATATGTTGATAGTTATGGCAATTTTAACAGTACTCATGAGTTTGTTTGTAAGTTCTGTTGAGATAAATCAAGAGAAAGCAGATTTGAGAATTTGTAGTGAGAATCTACATCAAATTTACAGGTTACAGGAACAATACCTAATGGACTCTGATGGAATGTATCCCTCTGCATATGTAAATAGGGGCAAAGGGAAAACTTGGGATATGGCCTTGGACTTCTATGGAGATGTGGAATCAAAGGATATATACGCGTGCCCCTCTGATGCTGATATAAATGATCGTACGAGATCCTATGCCCTAAATGATGGAGGTCGGGGGAGTTGGGCGAGTGAAATACTTGAAAGGATGAGAGGGCTTGGTAATGAAAAAGGCCTCAGTAATCATCAATCTGTAGTGCGCAAGCCAGATCAGTTTATCGCTTTTGCAGAGCTACCAGGAACTAAAAGTTTACGCGCAAATAAATCTCATGCAGGTACTCATGCGCTTGATACTTATCAAGGAGCGGGAGTTCATGGTGAAGCGGATAAAATCATGACCGTTATGTCCTGTGGACATACAGAGTTTATGAGTGCAGAAAATGCGGCAGAGAGACAGAAGCACTAATCTTTAATTGGGTATATCAAGGATAGTGCTATGCAGAGATTAGAAAGGCTTATTTAGAGCCTTTCATAAGAGCAAGACAGTCTAGTGAGAGATATTTTGACTATCTAAGTGAAAGAAAAATTCGCGACATTCCTTAAGCTTTGGTCTATATTTAGGATTTCTATCGAGCATGCTTTGTAAGAATGATGGAAATTTCTCTGTTGAGAAATTGTCAAAATAGTCTTGACGTTCCTGAATGACTTTATGAGGGTCGTTTTCACTGAAAACTTGTTGTCCACCAATGAATGCAAGTGCTAAAATTCCCAATGAATAAACGGTAGAGGCTTCATTATGAACTTTACTAAAAATGGTCTCTGGCGCTGATTGCGGCAAGGGGAGATAGTTATAGGCTTGATTGATAGAATGAAGGGCTTCACGAAAGCCATAATCACAGATCTTCACACTGCCATCTAGTTCTAGCATAATATCTGAGGGTAACACAGCACCGTAGCAGGAATATGTAGCGAGCTTCGCTAGTGTTTTTGTGACGTTATAAAGGACGTGAGCAGCTTGATGATCCGGAAGTGCCCCAAATTCTTCGAGATAAAGATTCATTCTATAAGGTGCATTTTTTCGAGTGATGTAATAGGCATTTTCATCTTTGTCGAAAGTTAGAGGTCTTATATAGTTTTCTATATCTAGTTTATTGTAATGCTTGAAAATTTCTTCTACATTAGAAGTTTTGTTGGGTGCAGGTGGGATTTTTTCATAAACGACGACATCACCATAAAATTCACTTTGTTTATGATGAGCTCTAAAAATATTAATAAAGGGGCTCTCAAAAATATGCTTATCGTAAAGAAAAAGTTCTGTTTCTATGGGAATTCTAAATTTGAGCTGGCAGGAAGGACATGCGACTTTTTCGAATAAATTAGTACTCGTGAAGGTAGATGTTGTGTGGCATTGAGAGCATGTAATATCGGTAGTGTAGTTATTTTGCGATATCCCTGCAATTTTTGTACGGTCGAGATTATCGATCGTTTCTTCGGCAATAAATGAATAATTATCACTGGCATTGACGTGTTTAGCATCCACAGTTAAGCTGATCTGCTCCAAAGGAGAGAGTGCCGAATCCAAGTCACTTCTTTTAAAAACGAAGGTAGTGGTTTGTTTATTTTTCCTCAAACTAGCTAGCGATGTACTCATCAATTTATTATCCTTTATTGCATCCATGATCTTTCTTAAAACTAAAGCCATGAACGATTTTGATAATCTATCTAGAGATAAGGCTTTATGTGTTTTTCGGATGTACTTATAATTTATCTTAAAAAAGTAAGTGACTCAGCTTCTAATGCAATTCAAAATTCATGAAGCTTTGGACTTTCGTTAACCTTATTTTAATATTTCCTCGTATTTAGCCTATTTAGAGAATTCTAATGAATATTTAGAGCACTCTTAATTTACGTAATTTGATTAATTATAGTTCGATATCAGAGTTCATTTCTTTAAAAATATTATAAGTCAAATTAAGGCTTTTTTAAGTATGGGTATACATTGAACACCGAAGGATTTTTCATTTCTCCGGAATATGGACTTAAGAAATACGATGGTCGAATTACTATTATTTAGACAGATCTTTATATATTGTAATTCATATGGAAGACTTATCAGTAAAGCTTGAGAGAGATTTAAGTGTGTAGAAAACTAGTCACTTTTGTTAAAGTGACAGGGTGTTAATTCTCTTTAGTCAGCTTAGAGAAATATGGCTAAATCTAGTAAGCATGGATGCCTTAAACTCAGATGGAATCTGAGTACGGGGAAAAGAAAAAGCCTCCTTATTCATCAAAGAATCAAGGAGGCTAAAATTAGATCAGGCCTAGGAAAACTTATTTATTTTTTCTTAAGTTCTTCCAAAGTCCAAGGTTTATTGCGTTTTCTATTGCGTTTACGGGTCGATTTAACTTCTTTCTCATTGATCATTTCGGCTGTATTGCCCCAAGAATTTCGGATGTAGGTTAAAACTTGGGAGAGGTACTTGTCATTATGAGCTGCGAGTGATTCCATTGCGCCAGGATAAGTTTTTCCATCTACAGGGCCCATGAGTCCATGCAAGGTTATTTTAATAAGTTTATCCTTATTGCCAAGAACACGTGGAGAAGCTTTAAGTGGAGGAGCAAGAGTTATATTTGTTCCAGCCATGGGGGTTCCTTGACCTTCGGAGCCATGACAGGCAAAGCAGAGTGTTTTGTAATGTGTTTCACCCGCTTTCATGATTTTTTCAAACACGGGCCCTTTGCCTTTAAGAGCATTTATCTGATCCATGCGTTTTTTATGAGCGGCTTTATCGCGATCCCATTGAGCTAAGTGGTGTTTTAGTACTTTATCATTTTTGTATTTCTCAGCGATTTTTTGGAGGTAGGGGCCAGAAATATGACCTGGTCCAAATTTTTTCATACTAAGGAAGGCTTGTCCCAGAAGGATTGATGAAGAGGGTTTATCTAAGATGTGTTGATAGGCCGCGAGGACTTGCTTGTGACTCGCCTGTAGCCAAGGTTCAGAAACTCGTAAGGCATTGCTTGCGAGTCTGGCATCGGAAGAGTGGATAAGAGGAATGACAAATTTGGCATCAAGAGATTTAAGGCCTTCTAGAGTCCATAAAATTTCGATTTTCCCTTGAGTACTTTTTGCTTGAGTCAGCGCTTTCATGAGGGCTGGCGTGATGCTTTTATCATTTCTTAGAATAAGAATTTTTCTTGCTGTGCTTCTCATCCAGCCATTTTTATGATCTAAATAAGGAATTAAAGCAGTAGAATCCTTTTTTAGCATTTCAGGGCGTGTGAATTTGGCCTGAAAGTCTTCGGGGACTAAGCGATAGATACGTCCCATCTGTTTATTTTTTGCAAAGCCATACTGGTCGATAATACCACGGAGGTAAGATCCTTTCTTGGTCCAATTTCCTTCTTGAATAATACCGCGATACATATCCACGATGTAGAGAGCTCCATCGGGGCCAGTTTTTAAATTGACAGGACGAAAGTTGGCATCAGTAGAGCGAATGAATTCTGATTTTGGGTAAACATTCTGCAATTGACGAAAGCCTTGGCTTTGATCGACTTTAGCCATGCGAATAAGGCGTCCCACGGGTTCGGCCACAAGATAATTGCCGTAAAATTCGGGCATGAGTTCGCCTCGATAGACACCATGGCCGCAAGCTGCGGTCATGTGATTCAAAGTATTGTTTTCTCTGAGACGACGTCTACCACCTTGGGTATCAGGGATATCATCAATAGGCCAAACTGTATTAAAGTCTTTTTCCAATTCATTTGGGTAGCTAGGCATGCCATAAATGGTAGGTGTTTGAAAAAATTGAAAACTCTTTTCAGCACCGGAAAAACCGCTGGCAATATGACCGTCATCATCATGATCTAAGCCCCACTGGGTATTGATGAAGCCACGATTCTGCTTGACGACTTTACCATCGTCCACTTTAAAGGCATCCCCACTTTTAGTCATGCAGATCCAGTTGTCTAAATTCCAAACCAAACCACTGGGTTGATGTTCAAGATTCCCACCTCTAGCACCACCTTTCGCCCAAATCTTCTTTTCATCGGATTTGCCATCACCATTGGTGTCGCGGTAGGAATAGATATCAAGCGTATTAGTTTCGCAGATCAGAATACGATCATCTAAAGGAAGAATCATGCGAGGAAGCATGAGGCCGTCGGCAAAAACAGTAGATTTGTCCATTGTGCCATCACCATTAGTGTCAGTCAGCTTCATGACACGACTCGTCTTATCGAACTGACCGGTAGCATCGGCATCCTGCATATAAGTTTTCATCTCAATGACATACATATCGCCATTAGCATCCCAGACACAATCCACGGGCTCACTAATCATCGGCTCAGAAGCCACGAGTTGAAGTTTGTAGCCCTTGGGGACTTGGATGGTTTTCATGCTTTCTTGAGGGCTCAAACTCTTTACTTTTTGATAAAGATCGGGAGTTTTAGCGGGCTCATTTGCGGCTAGAAGTAGGCTTGGTAATAAAATTAAAGATGAGATTTTTCGCACAGGTGAGGATTCCTATAGTATCTTTTTGAATTTGAGTTCTTATGGCTAATAATTCAGAGGAGCTAAATTTTTAGAAGTTTATATACTATAATATAACACTGAAAACATAAAAGCGTTACAAAATATGTTAAAATAGAATTCATAAATAGTATGTGTTAACTCGCTAATGGTTATTTTGTGGCATCCCATTTACTTCCAAAAACATTAGAAGAAGTTGCTATCGAACCATCGCCTTTCACTAACGATTGTAGGATAGTCATTGATTTTACACTACCATCAGTCATAGCATAATTATATTTATTATTGGGGTGATGAGATAAGACTGCTATTTCCTGTTTGTCAGCACGTATACCAGTCCAAGTCCAAGAGACACCTAGACTAGAGCGGAGGTGGTTATTATCATTGCTAGCGGTCTGATCTTCATCTGCTAATTCTGTAAATGCAATAGTTTCGGAAGGATTAGAAATGTCTGTTATTGAACGAGAGAATGGAAGAAAAATATCCCATCTAGCTCCAATTATTCCAGCACCTTTATCATAAACATTATCCCACTGCTGACCATACCATGCTTGAGTATGGGAATAAGTTCTTAAAACACGATTTTGAACAGCTGATCTGTCATCTAAAGGACAACGATAGAGAGGAGAACTTTCTTCACCTCCTGGAAGATCACTAGCGGATGGACCATAAATCCCGCCTGCTTTCATTTGCGCGTCTGTAAGGTTACGTCCATCATAGGAACTGAGCATGTCATCCCAGCTAACTCCATTGGCATAGCTACCAGCAGGATAGTAGCCCTCACTGTCATCCTGATATAGAAAAGCTGCCGTATTGATTTGACGCAAATTACTGGTGCAGACGGCAACTTGGCCTTTTTTTCTTGCTTTTCCTAAAGAAGGTAAGAGCAAGGACGCGAGAATACCGATAATGGCAACGACAACTAAGAGCTCAATGAGAGTGAATTTATTTGTTTTCATATTTATAATCCGTGGCGTTTATATTAAGTATCTACATATAAAAACCAAAGAAAATTTCAAGAGCTACATCTAGTGTTATAAAACATGATAAAAATATTTTTCAGACCGATTAATTAAGGTGTAAACAATCATTTTATTTTTCTTAAATTTTTATTTATATCGAATAAGAGTAACAATTTAAAATAGTCATTGTCTATCATTTACAAGACTTCATTTCTAGGGTCATAACTTGTACTAATAATGATCAGTAAAATGGAAGTGATCATCTCAATATGTATAAATGGAGAGTTCTCAATGAAATTATTTCACCTTATCTTAGTCTTGGTATTTTCGCTTCCATTGTACTCAGAAAATTTATCAGTCATAGCCAACTCCGACATGAGAAAGGGTGAGCAAATTGATGTGCCTCAGCTAATGGATGGGGACTTAGAGACTAGCTGGAGTGAAACGTTTAACAAAAAAATGCAAATCTTTATAGTCCTTTCTCAAGCTGAAACGATAAACTCCTTAGGAATCATTTGGGGGGATGAATTTGCGGAAGAAATAGAATTAGAACTTAAAACGCGAGGGGGCTGGAAGGGGCCTGAGAAAATTAAAGGAAAACAAAATGCTAAAGCAAGTTATTTTGATATGGATAAAAAAAGGTCCTCAAAATACATCCGTATTACATTGAAGACTGATAAAGGCCCAAAGTTAATCACCATTAAAGAGCTGAAAATTAACGGAGAAACTTCTATATTGAGCGCAGTAAAAAGTGATGTACCAAACAAGACTGTAGAAACAGAAATTGAAGAGCCAAAACCAGCTCAAGCAATCAAGCCTAAAGATGAATCAAAAAATGAACTTGATTCAGATAAAGAGCAAGATTCTCCAGAGCAACCCATCCAAATAGAAAAAGTCAGAAAAAAAGTTTTTATTTAGAGCTAGGTGGGATTAATAAGGTTTACGAATTGCCACTAATAAAGCGGAGGATGCTAATCGCAGGAGAGGAATGGCTACAATTATTGTTGTTTAGGTAAATGCGTTTTCTTCCTCCCTAGCAAGACCTATGATAAGCTTTGCTCAACTAAGGCAGTGAGGCTGTCTTAACTGAGTCATCGATTTAGATTTTCACTATATTCGTGCTTAGTGGAACTTCTTTTTGTAGCTTTCAGCAGCCTGTCGTAATTCGTCAGTTAGTTCAGGCGAGTTTGAGATCACATTTTTTGATTCCATGGGATCATTTTTTAAATCATAGAGGGCAAGTTCTTGTTTCGGCCTAGAGTACTTAGCATCATAGCCATCTTTACCCGCAATTTCGATGTGACGGTATTTATGTGGGAGGTGGAGTTTCCAACGTCCATCTGCACTCATAATGGCTTCAAGTTTTCTACCAATAGAAAAGTAATAATAATCATGGGGATTTTTTGCGCCTTTTTGATTTGTTAATAAAGCTAAAATATTCTTGCCATCGATTTCATTTTCGGGGTGGGGCGCAGCGCCGAGATCTAAAATTGTCGGCATGAGATCTATGGAACAAAAAACTTTTTTTGAATGAGTACCAGCTTGGATCATTTTTGGGTACTTGACGATGAGTGGGCTGCGTGTGCCCCCGTCAAAACTTGTGGCTTTAGCCTCGCGGTAGGGTGTTTTACCAGCGTGATCGCCGTAGCCTGCCCAGGGACCATTATCGGAACTAAAGATCACCATGGTGTTATCTTCAAGACCATTATCTTTTAAGGCTTTGGTAATCTGACCAACTGACCAATCGAGTTCGGCGACAACATCGCCATAGAGGCCTTTACCTGAAATGCCCTCGAAATCTTTGCTGACATAGAGCGGTACGTGTGGCATGGAGTGAGCCGTGTAGAGGAAAAAGGGTTTATCCTTGTGGCGTTTAATAAAGTCCACAGATTTTTCTGTGGCCCATTTAGTGAGCTTCTTTTGGTCTCTTGGCTGAATATCTTCAATTTGAATCTTTCCATTATTCCAGAAGCGCAAAGGGAACTTTCCCCAGTGCTCGGGTTTCATGGGGTGCAGGTGCCACATATCATTAGAATACATCAGGCCAGCGTGTTCATCAAAGCCTCTAGCCAGTGGACGTGTCGCTTCGGTATCACCGCAATGCCATTTACCAAAATGAGCTGTGCTATAGCCGGCTTTTTTGAGCTGTTCCGCGATGGTCGCAAATTTAGTGGGGAGACCTTTTCCATTGGGACCATGAGCCCCAAAGACCTTGGTTCTTCCAGGGTATGAGCCACTCAAGAGGGCCGCACGTGAAGCTGAGCAAATGGCCTGAGGAACGTAAAATTGAGAAAAGACCGAACCTTCTCCGGCAAGTTGTTTTACATGGGGTGTTTGATAGTGATCTTGTCCAAAAGGCTGGAAATCTTCCCAGCCGGCATCGTCGAGAAAAATAATAACAAAGTTCGTTTGCTCTTGAGTGGGCTGATCCTTTGCCCAAGAAAAGGTACAGGTAAGAAGTAAAAGACTGGTCAGTAATTTCATGTAAGGTCTCAGTGGTTATTTAATTTTTTGCTTAGTGTATAAGCAAAATAAACAAACGTTACGGAAGTAGATAAGGAATTATTGGTTTTAACCTGAATCCGTGAGCTGGCTTTGTAATAATCTCGTAGGGATTTTATTTTCAGAACTTTACAACTTTTTGCAGAAATACCCGTAGGTCTTTTGAAAAAAGTTGTAAGTCAATGAAGGTGAAAGACCAAGATGATTAACTTAATGTAGCTCACGGATTCAGGTTTAACTTAGGAGTTCGGGTAAGCTACCCGTACTCGTACTGAAATTTTTAATGGGGATGCCATTTTCCTGAAGCAGGGTTAACCAAACATTTTGTAAGGCCGTATCTTTTGGAAGAAAGAGGCTTTCACCGCGCCGCAAGTTCTTGATGCCTCCACCCGTAAGAAACATGGGCATGCCAGTCATAGTATGCTTGGAACGAAGGTTTGTGCCAAAGCAAAGCGTGCTTGAATCGTAAATGCTCTGGCCTTGACGATCTCGAGTCGATTTCAACTTAGAAATCATGTAACTATAGAGTTGCATGTACTTAGCGTCACGAGTTTTGGCCACTTCAGTTCTTTCTTCGGAAGCCGTGTAATGAGATAAGCTATGCGTATTGAGTTTAATCCCCATGCTTTTAAGCAAAATACTTGAAGGCATCATGTAGGAACTGACACGAGTCTGCTCGGTTTGCAAAGCTAAAACCATGAGGTCAAACATGAGCTTTATCTCTGTTTCACCATTCATGGCCTTGCCAGGGTACTTGAATGTAGGCTTTGGTTTAGCAACAGAGGACCACTCGACTTCTTTTTTTAGCTTGAGTTCGATTTGGCGAATAGCTTGAAAATACTCATCCAATTTATCTTTATCATTAAGAGAAATATTTTTTGTAATGGACTTCACATTGAGTTTCAAGTCGTCCAGTATACTACGTTTTTTCTCAATGCGGTTCATAATACTTTTCGTATCTTCGTTACTAGCAAAGAGGGCTGAATAAGCTTTGAAGGAATCAGTATGACCACTCAAGGGTTTACCGTTCTGATCCCAAGAGAGTGAGAGGCCTCCGCCATGTCCTGCTCCACCATCTTTAGTGGACAAGATATAAGATGTGTAACGGGTATCTTTACAAAGGTATTGTGCAGCCACTTGGTCACATGAAACGGTATTCTTGATACCCCTTGGACTTGAATATGCAGCGCCAGTGAGCAGAGTTAAACTACCGCAGTGAGGGTTGCCCACACCCTTGTTAACTAGATTTCCCAAGAGTGTCACATCATTCTGATGTTCTTTTAAATTTTGGAGACCTTCGCTTAAACCGATTTTAGAGAACTTGCCCGCTTCAGTTGGGTAAAAGGATTTATTAACAAAGCCATAACCTTGACCGAGGAATAACATTTTTTTCTTGATTTGCGAATTTTTCTCATCTCCAAAAGTCTCTAAGTAGGGAAGGGCTAGCAGAGCAGAAGCGGATCTGATAAAGGAGCGTCGTGTAATGGCATTTTTTATTATCATTTTGTAATCTCCATCTTATTTCGTTCTAAAAGTTTTTGAATTGACAAGCGCAAAGATCATATCCTTTAGAGGATAATTACTGCGTTTTAATGAGTCTAAATTTTCTTGGATGTCTTCTTGATCAATAAATTCAATATTGCGCCCGAGTCCATAGGATAAAAGTGATGCGTAGAGCGATTCAGCTAGCTTACGCTTATTTTTCAAAAGAGCTTTTTGTAAGCCATTAAAGTCGGAGAAGCGCTCATTTTCAGAGAGGTAGCCATTGGTGTCGAGGGGGTAGTGCTTGTACCTCATGTTTCTTTTTTTCTTGGGTCCAACCCTAAGTGATTCTTTATCTCTCCAAGCGCCAAAACGATCAAAGTTCTCTAGTCCAAGTCCGACGGGGTCAATTTTGTTGTGGCAAGATGAGCATTGCGGCAAACTCTTGTGATGCTCAACTAATTCTTTGACGCTCACAACACCATCTTTTGTCTCTTCAATTTCGGGAACATTTGCAGGAGGCTCAGGGGGTGGATCATTGAGTAGTATGGTTCTGACAAGAGTGCCCCTAATCGTGGGCGAAGTTCTTTCTCCAGAAGTCCCCATAATTAGGAAAGCCGCCTGACCTAAAAGGCCGCCACGTGGATTAGATGAAGCAAGCTTTACTTTTGTAAATTTTTGGCCCAGGGAACTAGCTTCTTTAGTCATGCCATAATGAGTGGCTAAAGCTTGATTTATAACCACAAAATCCGAGCTGATGAGTTTATCTGCGGCTAAGTTTTCGTGAACCAAGACTTTGAAAAATTCGCTAAGTTCGGCACGGGCCGCTTTTGAAAACCCTCCTTGAAGTTCCTTGGGAAGGTCAATTTGATCAAAGCGTTTGATGTCCGCCCACTGATTGACAAAACTCGTTAAAAATTTACCAGCTTTGTCGGATTTTAGCATGCGTTCAAACTCTTGCTTAAGTACGGTTTCTTTATAGAGTTGCCTGGATTCAGCGAGTTTGTATAAGGTTGCGTCGGGAGGGCTTTCCCACAAGAAGAACGCTAGACGGATGGCGAATTCTTTTTGACTCATTTCTTGGCGGGAACCATTATTTTTTTCTGCTATGTAGAGGAATGAGGGGGAAGCTAGAATGAGGGAAATTGACTTTGATAAAGCGCTTATGGGATCTTTCGTTTTGCTCAGATCCTTTTTGAAGCGTTCAGTGATCGCAGCAATGAATTCATCATTGCCCGCTTGGTGGCGAAAGGCCCTGTGGGAAAATTTTGTAATGGCTTTAGAGAAATCTTCACCACGAGTATTTTTCTTGCTTAATAAAGGCTTAAATATTAGTTCGGAAAATGAGGGGTCGCTAGGATAGGGACCCTTTATTTCTACCGCGTCGATATAGGTTCCCTCAGGATTGAGAAGAGCGGATTTAAGCCTCAACTTTGAATCGTTGATACCCGCTCGGAACGGCAATTCAATACGCTGACTTTTATCACTTGTGGGTATGAGTGTCACTTTACCATAGTCAGTCGACTGAGCATTGAACATAATTTGTATGGGCTGCTTTCTTTTTTCTAGGCTACCTGCCGTGATAATAAACTTGTAGTGCATTCCAGCTTCTACATGAGTAATGAATATGGGAGATCCAGTGCTACCATATTTATGTTCGGGTTTTGCTAGGTATTCTTTTGCTTCTGCGATTCTATCTGGAATGCGTCGCTTCTCAAGGATTAAACGTCCTTCATCTTTAAAGCCAAAGTCTTTGTAAGTGGCACCACTATCAACTTTAGCTTTTAGCTTGAGGTTTGCAGCAAGTTGTTTTTTCATGAATTTTGTTTTATTTATCTCAGGATCAAACTTTGTACTACGCGGTTTTTTTAGTGCTTTGGTATAGCCTTGAAGATTCAGCTTTGCGATTATTTCTCCCACTTCTAGATAGTTGTCTAAGGAAGCGGATGTGAAAAATTGATCGGCACCATTAGTGTCAAAACCGGGGGCGGCATCATCGTATAAAAAATCATTGGGTAAATCATAATCAAATAAGTCTTTAATACTGGCGTAATACTCTCTCTTATTGAGATGACGCATCTTAATCTGTCCCCCAGTCGAGGCCAAGCGGCGCTTCGCTAAATTGAGGCGTTCGGTAATTTGGGCAATAGCATCTCCGATTTCCGCCCCTTTGGGTTGAGTTTCCTTTTTTGGAGGCATCTCCCCAGCATTGAGGACATCTAAGATATCTTGCCATTCATAAACAGATTCATGATTATTGACATAGAAATTTAAACCATCGAGCCTGATATCGCCTTTTTGTTTTTGCTCATTATGGCAATCTAAGCAGTACTTCTCCATGAAGGGTTTTAACTCTTTGATCATATTTTCCGATGCCTGTGTTTCTTCTTTTGAAAAGTTGACTAGTAGCGTATTGTTGACTACTCCGTCAAGTTCATGCTCTTGAGTGAGCTCAGTATTGATTTTACCCTCAAGTTCTTGAGCGAATTCAGTATTGACTTCGGAAGGTTTTTTAGGTATCAAGTAATAGCTAGCAACAAGCCCCCCCACAAGGATGAAACATAAAATTAGGATAAGGGGAGTTTTAGATTTTTTAACGGCTCTTTGACGAGCTTTTGAGCGCCGCGCTGTTTGTTGAGGATTGACTCCACGCTGAGTATGCAGTCGCTTTTTAGCTTTATTTTTGGTACTTATTTTTTTCTTGATTTCTGGTGGAATTCTTTCTTCTAAAACGTCGACTGGTTCACTTTGATTAGCCTTTGCTAAATTAAAGGGATCCGGGATGAAAATCATTTGAGTACATGCGGGACAAGCAATTTCAGAAGCGATTAAATCTACCGTGCTACTGAGCCTTTGTTCACAGAGAGGGCAATGAAATTTAAAAACTTCCGTAGAACTTTCTTCAGCTTTAGGGACTTCATTGCTATGCTCGCAATCTGGACAAATAATTGCGGAGCCCGCAAACTCTTCTAATGCCTTGAGTTGTTGATCGCAATGCTGACAGTTAAATTTTATCATGTATTACTTGAATAGATCTCTATTTTTATTAGTATGGGCGAAGAAGGTATTTTTTTGCTTGGTTCGGAGATTATAAAATATAGACAATTATTTTTGTGTGTTGTTACAAGAAAATAATTTAATATTGATCCTAGTAAAATGAAGGACTGAATTCTAGCTACCGTTGGCTTATTTTTGAATACGATTAATAGAAGAGGGGGTATGATGCGGGGCATACGAGAAGGGCGTTGTCCCTCTCGAGTTCATCTTTTAAGCTTTTATCTCCTTAAGTAGGCAATTAGAAGATCTGCCCCTTGTTATGAGCAATCGTGTTTTTTAATGCCCACTGAGTATTTTCAGACTTAGACTTATACTATTGATCATAGACTTATATAAAGCATATAATGTGAACAAGGGATATCTAAGAGTTTGATATTCCTTACACGAGTATAGGTACTGTGGCTGAAAGTATCGATATCAATTCCCGTCTGTTGAAGAAGGGTTAGCCAAACGTTTGCTAGCGGCGTATTTTTTGGAAATTTAATACTTTCATCCAGCCGAAGGTTTTTTATGCCACCTCCCGATAGCAATAAGGGGAAATCTTTAGTCCCATGGCAGACTTAATGTTAGTCCCATAGCTCACAATGCAGCTGTCGAAAATACTTCGGCCATTGGCCAGCAGCTTTGGGGGATAGTGGAATGAAGCTGTCCCCCCAAGGCCGTCTCGCAGAAGTATCTTCCGCTTGCTCCCTCTCAGTACAATATATATATTAGTCAGATTATTATTTCTATATTTCTATATTTCTATATTTCTAGGAATAACACATTTTTTAAAAGTGCGCTGTGTTTTTGACTCCATTAGAGCCACAGCAAGTGCTACGTATAAATCATTACCTTTTTGATCTTCTGTGGGATCGTTACTGCTTCTTGCTTAAGTCGAAGGTCGAGTTGACTTCTTAAGTTCTTTAGGAGCTGTGAATATTCAGGGTTTTTAGCGAGGTTATTAAATTGTTTGGGATCCTTGTTCATATCATAAAGTTCCTCACTATTATCTTTATAGCGCATATAAGTGTTGTCTTTTGTTCGAATCGAATAGCCTTTACCGTTAGTTAGTAGTGAAAGTGCTTCGGTACGAATAGTTTTATTCTTTTGCTCGAATAAGGGGAGGAAACTTTTGCCTTGAACTTCTTGTGGAGTCTCAATTCCTAGTAGTTCTGTTAAACTTGGATAGATATCTACTAATTCAGTAATGGAGCTTGTTCGCCCGGCTTTGATTCCAGGTAGATACACCATGAGGGGAACGCGGGTTACTTCTTCGTGGAGATTTTCCTTTTGCCAAAAGCCGTGTTCGCCTAGGTGGTAACCATGGTCGCTTAAAAAAACGATGGCGGTATTTTCCTTAAGCCCCAGGCGCTCAAGTTCATCTAGGATACGACCGACTTGTTCGTCCATGAATTGCACTGTGGCATAATAAGCTGACCACATTTTCTTCTGATTATCAATATATTTTCCGATGGAATTATTGGTATTCATGATTTTGGATTTCCCCAAATTTGGAATGTCACTTAAATCATTTTCAGGTATTGTTGGAAGTTTTATCTTCTCCCAAGGGTAGGGCGTGAAGTACTGCTCTGGAGCTACATTCGGGTAATGAGGACGAACGAGCCCCGTGGCAATAAAAAAGGGCTTATCTTTATGTTCATTGAGCAGTGCTATAGTCTTGCTGGCACTTTTATAATCGGGTTGATCGGAACCATCTCCTTCATAGCTTACTGAAACGAACATCCTGTTGGGCATCTTGGTAGATTCACGATGCTCTAACTTGTCGGTAAAAATATTTAAGTTGAGACATTCGTAATCTCCTGGAGTATGAGCTTCCCGTCCCGAAGAATTAAAACGCTCGGTCCATGAACTCGCGATATCTTGACCATCGGTTCCATTAATAATGTCGTAGGGGACTCGCATGTGGTAAATCTTACCGACACGCGCAGTGTACCAACCATTGTTTTTAAAGTGTTCCGCGAGGTTGGTTCCCATGGAACCTCGGTAGCGACTATGCATAAAAGAAGTACGCGACGGACCGCAGACGACCCCCTGGCAATAGGCGCGGTCAAAGACCAGGCTTTGTTCAGCGAGTTTATCTATGTTTGGAGTTTTGCAGACTTTATCTCCGTAGGTACCGAGCACACTGGCTTTTAGGTCATCGGCAATGATGAATAAGATATTAGGTTTTTGACTTGCGCTCAATAAGCTACAGAATAAGAAAAAAATCATCTCTATTAATCTTAATTTGTTCATGTCTAGGTGCCTATTAATGGTTATTGTTATCGTGCTTGTACAAGTCGAGAATTTCTAAAGCTTACAATTGCTTTATCGCAATATTCGCAAATCGTACCTTGGAGCATTCGGACTGTAGTCTGATCGGGCCACTCTGTGAAGCAGGAAAGCCATAGAGCGTTTGTTTTTTTATAAGAATTTTATCCTGTATGATTTTCCCGTTTAATGTGACAGTTAGGGTATTGTTAATACAGGTGATTTCTAGGCTCTGCCATTGACCTGCTTTTTTTGAGGCCTCGACTATGGGTGCTGCTTGTCGGTAAAGCGCTCCATTAGTTCGTTTAGTAGGTTCTAATCCGAAGCTATTGTGAATAGCAATTTCGAAAGAACCGTGAATGTAGACTCCGCTATTACCTTTCCATTCATTTTTGACCCACTCAGGTTCTTCAGGAACGAGGAAATTCAGGTGTAATTTATAGTTCTCATAGCTCTTGGTGGTCATGATATCACCATAGCCGGGTCGAGCAATCACAGCTGAATTCTCGATTTTCCAACGCGCACCAGTCTTATTATAATCCTCGGCATTAGAAGAGGCCGCACGTGCATCAATACGAATGAGACCAGGTTTTTGATGTGAGGTAATCGTAGTGTTTCCACTGCTTTAAATCTTGGCCATTAAAAAGAGTCGTCCAGCCCTGTGGCAGGGAATAAGAGGGCGCTTCAGGATATTGAAGCTGAGGAACTAGGTAAGCTTTGGCTTCTTTCTCAATGCGAATATCTTTGCCTTTGGATAAAACACCACCCTCGGGGACTTCATAAGAGAGCGCCCAAAAGACTGAGTTATAAAAAATATTTTGGGCCCATTTGGAATCTTGCGTACCAGCGCGATAACTCATGGGGGTGATCATGGCGCGTCGAGCACCCTTATCCTTGAAAGTCCATACAATCGGTGCCACCGGAGAATCAAAACTATCCGAGCCGATGATTTTATCAAAAGCCTTATTTTTCTTTGAGGTACGTTTCTCACGGCTACCATAGGATAAAATTAAGGGCTCTGCACCTTCGGTTAGGGGAGTTGAAAGATAAGGGCCTTCATGCTCGGCAAACTTTCGATCAACACCCCTTAAAATGGGATGTCCTAAGTACTGAGGATTGACCTGAGCAACTGTTAAACGATGCTTGTGGGTTTTATAATGACCGCCAAAATGTACAGGAGCAAAAGTTCTGTCTTTCCAAAAGCCATGTGTCGTGGTACGAATTGCGAGTGCGGGTTTTCCTGAATTAAAATGATCCATAAAAAATTTTAATGATTTGGGCTCCCAGTTGCGAAAACGCATAAAGACAATGAGTAGATCGGCATCTTTTATTTGTGCCGCACCTTTTAAAATAGTCGGCTTTGGATCATGATCTTTGTCGCCATTAATACCAGGAGCATCATCGTGAATTAAAATGACCTTAAAGCCAAAATCATCTTCTAGTTTTTTGGCGAAAGGCTTCATGATCTCGCCGGAATTATATTCATCGCCTCCTGTGATAATGGCAATAGTCGCTTTTTTGTCAGAGCTAGAAGAAGGCGTATTCGCTGAGGCGGCAGAGAGCAAAGGGTAAGAGAGCCACAGTGTGGCGACAAGTATTTGCTGTAAATATTTCCGTGGAGTTCGTTTATTTAGATTCATTTTTTGGCTTCTTTTTGCGGTTCGTTTTTGGTTTTTTTAATTGAACATCATATTGGGCTATTAAATCATCAAGCGAAGCTTTGAGCTGCTTTATCTTAGGCGCGAACTCTGGGTTAGCGTAAAGATTCTGCATTTCACCAGGATCTTTCTTTAAATCAAAGAACTCCCATTCATTTTTATCTTGAAAGTGAATGAGTTTATAGCGATCAGTGCGAATGCCGTAATGCGAAGCCACACGATGAGCGCCCCTACCATAGTAAGTGTACAAGATTCCCTTGCGCCACTCCTTGGGAGACTTTCCTTCGAGAATTGCTTTGAATGAGTCGCCCTGAACATCTTTAGGGATCTCTATGCCAGCACAATCTAATAAAGAGGGGGCGTAATCAATATTTTGAATCATTTGTTGAACTCGTGATCCTGCTTTGGTTACACCGGGCCACTTGATGATGAAGGGGTTACGCAAGGATTCTTCATACATCCAGCGCTTGTCGTACCAACCATGCTCACCATTATAAAAGCCTTGGTCCGAGCTATAAATGACGATGGTGTTTTTATCTAAGCCGTTCTCTTTTAGGCAAGCCATTAAGCGACCAACATTTTCATCAAGGGCTTTGATACAGCGTAGGTAGTCTTTGAGGTAGTGCTGGTACTTCCAGCGGACGAGTTCTTTATCCTTGAGATTCTGTGAACGGAATTTCTCATTGCGCGGAACGTAGTGGGCATTCCAAGCTTGGCGTTGAGCTGGTGTCATTCGGGTGAATTCATTGATTGTTGAATTGTCTCGTGATTGAGTCTTTGGGCTTTCCTTTTCAATCTTACTCAGATTTTCCTCCGTGACCTCAGCCGTTACCTTCAAATCATAGGCAATATTGAGGTGATCTTTTACACTCATGTGCTGACTCTTTAGGGATGAATTACGTCCACCTTCATAATTATCAAAGAGGCTAGCCGGTTCAGGTATTTCCACATCATCAAGATATTTGAAGTGACGAGGCGCAGGCATCCAGGTTCTATGAGGGGCTTTTTGCCAAGTACAAAGAAAGAAGGGCTTAGTATTATCGCGCTTGTTTTCAAGCCAATCCAAGGTCATATCGACGATGACGTCGGTGCAATAACCTTCTTTTTGAATTGTTTCTTTACCATCAATCGAGAAATCTGGATTGTAGTACTTACCCTGACCAGGCAATACCCATGAGCTATCAAAGCCTGTGGGAGTTGTAGATAGGTGCCATTTACCGTAAACAACAGTCTCATAACCGGCTTTCTGAAAAGCCTTGGGCATGGTCCATTGCGCGCCATTGAACTTGTGGCCATTACTTAAAAAGCCATTGTGCGAGCTATGCTTTCCGCTTAAGATGGCGGCGCGGCTAGGGCCGCAAATGGAATTGCATACAAAGCTATTTTCAAAATACATTCCTTCATTGGCCAAGCGATCGAGGTTTGGCGTTACCTTGTGCTCTTTCAAAAAGGCTTGCATACGCCCTTTATGAGTGCCAAGAGTTTGGAGCGAATGATCATCAGAGAAGATAAATAAAATATTAGGTCTTTGCTTCTCGCTGAGGGCTGAAAGACAGGATAGCAAAATAAACAAGTAAAGAGTAAGTCTCATAAAGTGTTATTTATTTGGGATCAATGACCATGAGTCTGTACGGAAGGGGGAAGCAGGAAAACCCTCCTTAGAGTAGAGCTTACACTCAGCGGGGTTATCGGCCCAGGCGTAACGCACCGCAACGGGATTTTTGATAAGCGAGGAACTTACGACAAGACAATCAACTCCCTCTTTATTGATAATCTCAGCATCTGCCCACACAAATTTTTGATCTTTACCTGCAATGGCAAAAGCTTTGAGTTTTCCACCTTTGGCAAGTAAACCAGAGCCCGTGTAATCAAATTGGATAATGATTTTGTTGCCATCTATTTCATAGGACTTCATGAAAGGCGTCGTGGGGGTTTTTTTACCATAAGTCTTGTTGAGAATAGTGGAGGCCATACGCTTGCCCACGTCTTGCTTATTTCTAGGGTGAATATCCTTAGCTTCGCCCAAGTCAATCATGGTAGATGTAAAAATATCTGGAGTTTTGCCATCGGCGAGGACATAGCTTTCGCGGATGGCTGGCCAGATATTATCACTTTCCACCGGCTTAGTTTGAGCTTGTTTGAAGTTGGGTAATTGTACAGAATAAAAGGGGAAATCGATGCCCCAAGCTTGGCGCCAGCTATTCACCATGCGAGCTAATTGGACTCGGTAATGAACAGCATCTCCCATGCTAGTTGCATTATTTTCTCCTTGGTACCAAATAGCGCCTTTAATGGCAAAAGATGTAAGCGGATGAATCATACCATTATATAAATTGGCGGGGTAGTTTTGATTGAGTTTTGGATCTTGAGCCAATGAAGGCTTACGTGGGCCGCGTTTCTTCGCTTGTTTAGCTTTCGCGGCCTTGTCTTTCCAACGTTCTAATTGCTTTTCATAATTGGCTTTTGCACTTTCTGGCGTGTAGGACGCAGCTTTTTTGTCGAGAGGGATTTTACGCGACTGAGCAATGAGGTCATATTTTTGCACTTCCCATGGAGTCCAAGACTCAATATAAGTTCCGCCCCAGTATGAGCCAATCAATCCGATAGGAACATTTAGATCTGTATGGAGATCGCGTCCTGTAAAGTAGCCCACCGCAGAAAATTTCTTAATAGACTGAGGAGTACAAACTTTCCATTCGCCACCGCAGTCATTTGTTTTTTTGTTAGTGGGATTGCGATCAATGACAAAGGTACGAATACCAGGATAATTAGCTTTAGCAATAGCTGGTTTAGAGTTTGTGGTACTCGAAACAGTTACTTGCATATTCGATTGACCGGCACAGAGCCATACATCACCCGAGAGCACATCCTTAATTTCGATTTTATTGTTTCCTTCGAGGTATAAGTTATGAGGCCCGCCGGCGTGGGGAGTTTGAAGTTTAACTGACCATTTACCTTCTTTATCAGCAAGCGTCTTCCCCGCGGCCCCCCAACTAGCCTTCACTGTGACTTTCTCATTCGGATCCGCAGTACCCCATATCGTTGCCTCAGTGTCACGTTGAATTACCATATGATTGACAAAGAGTTCAGCGGGTTTTATATCAGCCAAGACAGGTGTAGAGATTATACCTGTAATTAGGGATAATTTATAGAAATGTGATTTCATACTTATTTCCTTAGTGAATTTATGATTTGCCTCATAAGCTTGCCATAATAGACCATTTGAATGACTTGATGTTACATTTACTTAAACAAATCCTTAGTTTAAAGCACTTGGTTTCATTAATGAATGGCTTTTGGTATAGCGCAAGAATTTCAACAAATATGAGATGAACTTCTTAGGTGCTTCAAGGGAGTTTAGAGCTGGTTAAAAAAGCTTAATTACTTCTCCCACTTTTTTTGAATTGTTCGAGCTTGGCTTTTAATTCATTGACAAGTTCTGGATGCTCTTGATAGAGGTTGCTTGTTTCTTTTGGGTCAGAGTCAAGATTGTAGAGTTGAACTGGATCTTTAATGTTTATACCTTTTGGTACTAAGTGCTGGAGTCGTTTGCCTTTATAGTTATTTCCACCGGAACTAGGATGGTCAAGGTATTTCCAAGGACCTTTGCGAATAGCTAGATCCAAAGAAATAGTTTGGGTGAGCATATATTCTCTGATCCCTGTTTTTGTACCGAATAAAACAGGTGACATGTCGTGACTATCTTCTGCACTATTTTTCGGTAGCTTATAGTTTACTAGGCTTGCACTGGTGGCCATAATATCGCAAAGAGATATGAGTTCATTGCTTATAGTAGGTTTAATTTGTTGTGGCCAAGAGATGATGAGTGGTGTGCGGTGACCACCTTCCCATTGATCGCGTTTGAGTCCACGCCAAGGAGCGGCACCATCGTGTTGATAGCTTGAGCGCATTTTCAATGCTGTGGGTACTTCGGGACCATTATCACTACAGAAAATTATAAGTGTATTTTCGAGTACATGACAATCTTCCAAAGTCTTGATAAGTTCTCCAACGATGTGGTCCATTTGAAAGATGAAATCGCCATGGGGACCAGCTTGAGTTTTTCCTTGGAATTGTTTAGCTGGGAAAGAGGGCAGGTGGACGGCCTGCATGGAGTGAAAAAGAAAAAAAGGTTTTTTTGTTTTTGATTCGACGTGATTTTTGATAAAATTTTGACTTTTTTGCAGAAATACCATGTCGACTTCTTCATGATCAAAGTTATCGGCAATCATGCCGACTCGGCAATCGTGACTATAATCGTGCTTTGGAAGCTGGCTACGATTCAAGACCTTTGTTGGGGGTAGAGGGATGCTATCATTTTCTATGTAGGCATATAGGTAATCAGTTGTTGGGCAACTCACGGTGCCGTAGAAATAATCGAAACCACGATTAATGGGACCATCAGGAATAGGACGTGAGTAATCAATCTGCTGGATACCTTTCAGCCTTTGATCGGTAATACGCTTGCCATTCTTATCGTAAAAAGTCATACCTATATGCCATTTGCCGATACAGGCAGTTGAATAGCCTTTTTCTTTTAGCATTTGCGCTAGAGTTAAACGTTTTTCCTCTATGAGGCAGGGACCGCCAGCTCCAGTAAATACGCCCTTCATTCCAGTGCGAAACTGCATTCTACCCGTGAGTAGACTATAACGGCTAGGGGTGCATACTGTGGATGGACTATGGGCATCGGTAAAACGCATGCCTTGCTCAGCGAGTTTATTGAGGTTTGGGGTGGGAATGATTGACTTTGAGTTATAACACTGCAGGTCGCCATAACCCAAATCATCGGCTAAAATTAATACGATATTTGGATTTTCGCTGTTTGCCACAAGCGACTTCGTTAATCCAAAGATTAGAAATACGACAATGCTTTGTATATGGAAAGCACTCGTACAATTTTTTTTAAAATTAGTAATCATTTTGTTTTTATTAAATCCCAGTAATTAGTGCGAAATGGAGAAGCTAGTTAGCCTGATTTTTTATTAGATATCATATTTAGTAGGTGCTATCCGCCAAAGATGTAAAAGCTAAACTTACTAAGCTTAGGCGATTTTGTAGTTAGGTGATTTCATATTTGAAGTCCATTAAAAGTTAAATGGGCTCAAAATTATTGTATTATGTTTGAGAAAATGATTTGGCCCACATTTTAAATGTTAGACAATGAACTTTTTGACTTGTTATAGGAAACTTAAATTTTTTTATGATAAGCTAAACATAATTGATGTCTAAATGCTTAAATTACAGCTCTTATTTATCCCAATGGGCGTCAATAATCTTTTGGATTTGTGGGTATTTTTCGTCAGTTTCCTTGAGCTCAATTCGTAAATCTTTTAACTGCGACTTCATTTTGCTGATGATCGATTGATATTCAGGATTTGCATACTGATTAACCATTTCGCTTGGATCTGATTTTAAATCATAGAATTCCCAAGCCACAGGAGTGGGTTTTCCTCCGCGTTTTCCGTTTTTTAGCCCATAAAAAAAGATCAGCTTGTAGCGTTCGGAGCGAATGCCAAAATGTGCGGGAACCGCAAGGCGATGGGCCATATGCATCCAATAGCGGTAGTAAGTAAATTCACGCCAATTTTCTGGTTTCGCGCTTCCCGTAAAAGCGTCAAAAAAACTTTTTCCTTGCATGTATTCGGGAGGGTTATTGATACCAGCTAATTGTAACAGAGTAGGGGCGAAATCAGTGTTATTAATGAGCCAATGATTAACGGAGTTCTTTTTGATCAGCTTGGGGTAATAAGCAATAAATGGCATAGAAAAGGACTCTTCATACATCCAGCGTTTATCAATGAGGTTGTGTTCTCCAAGTAAAAAGCCTTGATCACTCGTGTAGATAATGATGGTATTTTCAATTTCGCCCGTTTCGGTTAAATAATCAATTAGCCTTTTGATCTTGTCGTCAATACCCTTAACACAACGCAAGTAACGCTTTAGGTAGAGCTGATAAGCTTTGTGGGTATATTC
The DNA here is from genome assembly GCF_028728065.1 of Lentisphaera profundi. Lineage (GTDB taxonomy): Bacteria > Verrucomicrobiota > Lentisphaeria > Lentisphaerales > Lentisphaeraceae > Lentisphaera > Lentisphaera profundi. The sequence goes on from NZ_CP117812.1 coordinate 1,310,009, forward strand.
AGGTTCATTGAGCTCATCGCTGATGCCAAGTTTCTGTGGTAAACCCCAAGTATTGTGACTTTTACTAAGTCCGGAACCTAAGTCTTTACTACCGGGGGAAGCCTTGGGCGCTTCAAAAAGATTATTTGGCCTTGGGATATCAATTTCTTCTAAGTAGGAATCGTAACGCTTGGCATTTTCGTACATATCATGAGGAGCTTTGAAGTGATGCATAAGAAAAAATGCTTGATTAGTTTTTCTTTTGTTTTTCAACCAATCGAGACTGATGTCCGTTATGGCATCACTTGAGTGCTTATTCGACTTTAAAATATTTTTACCCCAGGGTTTTGGCCCACGAACATAAAAATCGGGATTGTGATAAAGGCCTTGTCCGGGTAAAACGCAGTAAAAATCAAAGGCAGCGGGCTCTTTCTTTAAGTGCCACTTGCCAATCATAGCTGTTTGGTAACCTGCTTTTTTCATTACTAGAGGCAGATATTGTTTGTCGGCACTAATGCTGCCATTGAGGTCAAGTACGCCATTGCTTTGCGGGTATTGACCGGTAATTATACTGGCACGACTCGGGGTGCAGATGGAGTTATTACAAAAAACTTGGTCAAATCTCATGCCGTTTTTAGCAAGGTAATCAATGTTTGGAGTGGGGTTGAGTTGAGCTAAGCGACTACCATAGGCACCGATAGCTTGCTTGGTATGATCATCTGACATGATGAAAAGGATGTTTGGCTTTTGATTTTTTGCCAAGAGATCGCTTGCAATACCGAGGCAGAGAAGAGATAAAACTATATATGGACGTATTGATTTAAACATAATTTTTTATTTTTTCTTAGCGGGTTTATTTAAGCCTTCTTGTTTGAGGCGAAGATCAAATTGGATTCGGAGTTTTTCGAGTACTGGTCTGTACTCTGGGTTTTTGCTAAGGTTTTTAAATTGCTTCGGATCCTTATTCATATTATAGAGTTCCTCACTCATATCTTTATAACGTATATAAGTGTAAGTGTCGGTTCTAATGGAATAACCTTTAGCGCTAGAGAGTAGGGATAGCGCTTCATTGCGAATCGTTTTATTATTGTGCTCCAATAGCGGGAGGAAACTTTTTCCTTGAACTTCTTTTGGTGTCTCAATGCCTAGGAGCGTTGTTAAACTTGGATAAATATCGACTAACTCAGTTAGAGCTTGGGTGCGACCGGCTTTCATCCCGGGGACGTAAATCATGAGGGGGACTCGAGTGACTTCTTCATGTAGATTTTGTTTTTGCCAAAAGCCGTGCTCACCTAGGTGGTAACCATGATCACTTAAAAAGACGATAGCAGTACTCTCTCTCAGGCCGAGTCGTTCGAGTTCATCAAGAATACGCCCCACTTGTTCATCCATAAATTGTACTGTGGCATAGTAAGCAGACCACATGCGTTTTTGGTTGTCAATATATTTGCCAATGGGGTTACTCGAATTCATAGTCTTGGCACGTCCCATTTTGGGAATATCAGCTAAATCATTTTTATAGATTTCTGGAAGTTCAATTTTTTCCCAGGGGTAGGGCTCAAAATATTGCTTGGGAGCAACATTGGGGTAATGGGGACGGACTAGACCCGTGGCGATAAAAAAGGGCTTATCTTTATGTTTATTGAGCAGTTCTATAGTCTTGCTGGCACTTTTATAATCGGGTTGATCGGAACCATCCCCCTCATAACTCACTGAAACGAACATCCTGTTGGGCATCTTTGTAGATTCACGATGCTCTAACTTGTCGGTAAAAATATTTAAATTGAGACATGCGTAATCTCCTGGAGTATGAGCTTCCCGTCCCGAAGAATTAAAACGTTCGGTCCATGAACTCGCGATATCTTGGCCATCTGTTCCATTAATAATATCGTAGGGGACTCGCATGTGGTAAATCTTACCTACACGCGCAGTATACCAAGCATTATTTTTAAAGTGCTCTGCGAGGTTGGTTCCCAGGGAACCTCGGTAGCGACTATGCATAAAAGAAGTACGCGACGGGCCGCAGACGACCCCTTGGCAATAGGCGCGGTCAAAGACTAGACTTTGTTCAGCAAGTTTATCTATGTTTGGAGTTTTGCAGACTTTATCTCCATAGGTACCGAGCACACTGGCTTTTAGGTCATCGGCGACAATGAAAAGAATGTTTTTTATGTGTGCTTTCTTTGGCTCGGCTTCTAAAGAGAGACTCATCACTAAAAAAGTTAACAGACTTATGTTTAACTTAAGTAATTTAATAGAGATATTCATTTTCTAATGCTACCAGCTTTATTTGATAGAGTCATTTTTAGACTTTTAGATAAGCCTGTGACTATTTCTGGGGAGTTCGAATACCCCCTTTGATGTTTGTTGTTCGCTTCAATGTTATTTGAGGGAGTCATTGTGGCTTTGTCACCATGGATATAAAAGCAGGAAGGAAGGACTAGAGAGGCATGCATAGCAAAAAATGAATCAAAGCCGCAGGTAGCGGGGCCAGCTCTGAGCTCTTGAGTGTGATCAGCTGGATTATAAGAAGAGAGCTCGCCATAGCCCATGTCATCGGCAAGGATGAAAACGATATTGGGTTTATCCCTTGCAGCTGCGGAGGTCGCAAAGAGCGCAAGTATTAGGAAAAGAGCAGCCTTAAATCCTGCTGCGATTGATTCTTGACATCTGTGTAGTAAAAAAATACCTAGCATGATAAGAGCCTTTACTTTTTAAATTTCGTTCTTTTTGATTAACAAGTCCTTAAGCTTTGTTACTCTATAAGACAAGAAATATAATGCTTTGTTACAGAACACTTGACGAACTCTAGATATATATTTTCTACTCTGCGTTTAATTCTAATAGAGATTTTAATGGAGTTGTATGAGCTATCTATGCACTTGATCCATCGTGTAGATAGAAGGGTGTGGATAAACGATCCTCGATGTAACAGAAAATTCACTGTTGGACAAAGGTCATTCTTTAGGGGAACTTGCTTAAGCGCTAAGAGTGAATAGTTTTTGTTTCAAATATTTGTTAGGAGGGAGTGATGATTACAAAATTAGAAGATCTATATCAAGAGCGAGAGAAGTACCTGCTGTTTGAAACCCTTGTAGGCTCTCGAGCTTACGGAACTTTTCATGCGGAGAGTGACGAAGATATCAAAGGCATTTTCATTCTGCCTCCAAGTCATTACCTTATGGAGAAAACCCCGCTTGAACAAGTGTCGGATGAGCGTAATGATAAGGTTTATTATACTCTTAAGAGATTCATAGAGTTGGCGTCTAATGCGAATCCAAATATCATCGAGATGCTCTTTATGCCAGAAGATTGTATTCGCTTCCAGAGCGACTTATTGAAACCTTTGTTTGAGGCGCGACAAGTCTTTATTACCACGCAAGCTTATGCTTCGCATATTAACTACGCACAAGCTCAGATAAAAAAAGCTCGTGGCAAAAATAAATGGGTGAATAATCCTCAAGAAGTAAAAGTTCCTGAGCGACAAGATTTTTGCTGGTTTATCAAATCGGATGATAAGGCTACGCCTTATCGACCGAAATCTTTGAAAGATACTGATATAGATCTTGCTCAATACCATGTGAGTTCAGTAGAGCATAGTCAGGGACTCTATCGCCTCTATCATTATGGATCAGATGCTCGCGGTGTTTTTCGTGGGGGTGAACTTGTTTGCGAATCAATCCCTAAAGAAGAGGAAAAAACTCATTGCCGAGGCTTACTCTTATTTAATGAAGCGGCGTATGAATGTGCTAAGCGCGATCACACAAATTATTGGCAATGGCGTGATAATCGTAATGAAACTCGTTGGCAAGGTCAAGAACAGGGCAAGCGTGATTATGATGCTAAAAACATGATGCATACTTTTCGCTTATTATTTTCGGGCCAAAATATTTTAGAAAAAGGCGAACCTTTAGTACGTTTTGAAGGAGAAAATTTAGACTTCCTGAAAAAGGTTCGCGATGGTTTTTTTAACTACGATGAGCTCATCAAGAGAGTAGAAGATAAGTTAAACGATTTTTCATTAGCCTATGGGAAATCTACTTTAGCCGATTCAATCGATGAGGAAAAACTCCAAAATTTATTAGTTGAAATAACAAAGTCTTGGGAAGGAAGATGAAAGAGCATATAAAACTAACACTTACAGAATTAGCGAAAGAACGACAAATTAATATTTTATACGCATGCGAGAGTGGCAGTAGGGCATGGGGGTTTGAATCACCTGATAGTGATTGGGACGTCCGCTTTATTTATGCACATTCACTCGAATGGTATTTGAGTCTCGAAAATAAAAAAGATACGATTGATGAAATGCTTCCTTTGGAACTTGACCTTGGTGGCTGGGAAATCCGTAAGACTTTACGTTTATTTGCGGATGGTAACCTGGCCTTATTCGAATGGATTAATAGTCCCGAAATTTATTTTAAAAATGAAAGTTTCCACCAGTCATTAAAAGCATTAATTTCACAATACTTTAATCCCATCAAAGGTATGAATCATTACCTTTCAATGGCACGTAAAAATGTAGAGAATCACATATTGGAAAACAGCGTAAAAATCAAAAAGCTCTTTTATATTTTACGCCCTCTATTAGCTTGTGAATGGATTGAGGATTTCTCATCTATGCCTCCTACAGAATTTTCTTTACTCATGCGAGAAAGCAAGTCTATGCCAGAGGATATTCAGCGACAAGTAAACGAATTTTTGAAGCAAAAAGAAACCGCAGCAGAAGGTCATCTAGTGGAACTAGAAATTAGCCTTGTTAATTGGTTTAATGAGCAAGTCACTCATTATGAGATACTTATGCCAAAACTAAAACCTAGGCCTAAATCTAACTGGCAAGAGTTAAATAAATTAATGGTAGATTTCGTGAAATAATTTCACTAGCATCCCATAGAACTGTGTAATAAGTGATAAAATCTAATTTTCATTTTAGAGTTAAACTCATTAGCACGAGGACTCAATATCTCTAAATGGAGGGAACCCCAATTAATGTTTAGTTTACTGCCTATATTCTAACTCATTTTCTTGGAAGTAGTCATCAACAAACAAAGGGAATGCACTTAAAATTGAGACAGAATTTAATGGTTGAATAAAATTAATCACTTGTTGCTCAAATATTGAACTTTGTCCGATAGAATTTTTAGTGGTAAGGGCGTAATCCTTATTAACAATCCAATTAGCTTTTTTTAGATGTTTTAAGCACATTTCATTCCAGTCATCTTTCGATAATGACATCAAGTCATTATAAGTACCTAATTCACTCACGTAACTTTTGTATTTTTTATTTTTTGCGATTTCCCAAGTCTTATTTTGGAATAGGTCAGTTTCTTTAATGGCCTCGACCATAGGGTAATTTAAATAAAGACGACCATTTTCAGTTTCATTATCAAACATGGATAGTAGTTCTGAAATTTTTTGAATGTCGGCACGTGTGTCATGGCCATCATGATCAAAAAATAAATATATTTCACCAACATCATCACGATCTAAATCTTTTAGGTCGTCAGGTAGTATATTTTGCTCTCTTAATATCTCAAATACATCTGCATGTTCATCTCGTTTTATCACATCGTAAAGAGAGTAGATATTACTCCCGAAAACATTGTGAATAATATTTGAAGTGTCATCAGGAAAGAAATGCTCTTGTAGGCAATTACTTATCTTTGGTTCAGTTTTTAAACCTTCAAAGATAAATAATATTTTATAACTCATTAAACATACCAGCTTTAAACATCTTCTGATTGTTATGAGCTTTTCGTAAATCTTTTTTAGTTAATTTATGGAAAGGATTAATTTCTTTTTCAGTCATGTTAAATAAACAATCGGGACGCATTAAATCATTGTTCATTAAGTCCGTATTATGAGTTGTGAATACAGCTTGAACACCATCTTCATTTTTTAATAAATCAATAAGTTTTTTAGCTAAAATATAATGATAGAAAGCATCAAATTCATCAATATAAATGAAAGTAGCGCCATATTCTTTAATATGTCTTTTTAGAATTAACAATGATACATATAAATAGCCAAGTGATAATGTTCCTGTAGAAGCTACATCAAAAAAACTAATAGCTTTTGAATCATAGTCAAAGGCTATGTGTGGATCTTCTTCACCTACATCAATGGTTGTTAATGAACATTTTATATTACATGAATTAAGAAAACTTTCGAATTTTTGTAGTCCATCGGTATCTTCAAGAATATATTTTGATGCTAAAGATGTTTTGTAGCTCATTGTTTTGTGCGTGTCGACAGTTTTTATCATTCTCATATAGTTGACAAAATTTATGAAACGATTAAAAGTTTTATTTTCTTGATTGTCATCATCTAATACAGTGTTGTTAAGAATAAACTTAACGAATGATAGCGATTTTCCTGCCATATCAGTTTTTAGACTTTCTGCACCTTTAAGTAGAACTTTCCCGTTTGGATCAGCTCTCTTATCTATGTGTATAACTTCTTTATTATTAATAAGGATTTTTTCCGCAATCACTTCATCAGCATTCTCTTTCCAATACTCGTAAATGAGAGTGTCACCATCAAAATAAAATTCGTATGAAAATTTAGCATATTTTTCATTAGATAATGCATTGATATAGTTTTTATATAAATCTCGTTTTTCATGAAGGTTCCAATCAGTTAAATGGAACTGGATATCCATTATAGCGCAGCCTAAATTCGATTTGCCACATCCATTTACGCCATATATAAGAGCTTTATAAATGGTGTCATCTTTTATACATTCTGGATTAAATTCAAAACTTTTAGAGTCTGTAAAGTCAAGTGTAAATTTATCTTTAAAACCTTTAAAGTTAGTAACTGAAAATTTTCGTAGCATCTATTTACCTTAGCAATTATGATATAATTGCTAAGAACTTAGGTGTAAAATACAGCTTATCAAGGTTTGCCGTAAAAAAACTACGGCAGAGTGTTTTTGAGGTGAGCCCAAGCTTATATTTAGAGGCTGATAAGGAGGGATGTTACATACGATGAAGTTTTTTATGGCAAAGTCAGTGGGCCGGGGTGATTGATTTGATCCGCGCTTTTTGATTGACCCGGCCATTCGGCATGGGGGTTTCTATTTTTGCTTGTGCCTGCAGGAAGAACTACACCATCAATTATTTTGGGAGGCGCATGGCGGTTAGGTGTGGGATTAGTTGGGATGCTATCGCCGGTTTGTTCGGTCCATAACTGAATCATTTTTCGCGCTTGCATTAGCTGTGTTTTGTATTCAGGGTTTGAAGCGAGGTTATTTAGCTGATTAGGATCTTGACTGAGTTTAAAGAGTTCTTCCTCGGGGCAGGGATTAGCAAAAACTTGACTCTGCTTATCGGTGGTTTTTCCCGCTGCATGTGCTTGCCAAAGTTCTAAGCCGGCGGGATATTTGGTGTCGGACTCATAGGCGAGGTTGGGCTGATTTGGGTAGTTATTTTTGATATAGACAAAATCGCCAAATCGCACCATGCGCTCGTGATTTTTGTAGACGTGCCAATTGTGTTCAGAAAAAATGACTTGGCGAACGACTTGCTGCGGGTCTTTGAGGATGGGGAGAAAGCTTTGCCCCTGTATATTTTGGGGTATGTCAATGCCAGCTAATTCGAGGCAGGTGGCACTGAGATCGATTGAGCTTATTAAGCTTTTGCTGACAGCGGGTTTTTTGATTACTTTTGGGAAATGGATCACCCAAGGCGTTTTAATTCCGCTATCATAGAGGCGAGATTTGTCGCGAGGGAAAGGGCGGCCATTATCGGAAGCTACAATGATCATTGTATTGTCGAGTACTCCTTGTGTTTTAAGTTCTTCCACAACTAAGCCAATGAAATGATCGAAACGACTGACTTCGTGATAGTATTGCGCTAGATCCTTACGGGTCTCAGGGCCATCATACATGTAAGGGGGGACAATGACTTCGTTTTCTTGATAAGTGGGAGCATGGTCACTGATCTGCCAATCGCGGTGAGCATCGCTTGCAGCGTACCAAAAGAAAAAGGGCTTGTCTTTGGGACGATCTTTGAGGTTTTGAACCCAATCGGCTTCATTGCCAGGCCCACCACCTTTAGTGATCTTATCAAAAGCGCGGTCTTTTTTACCAAACATATGATTCTTGCCCGAAAGTATGGTGTAGTAACCCGCTTGGCGCAATAATTCGGGGAAGCGAATTTGGGAATTAGGTAGCTTCATATGAAGTTCTGGGGCACCAGTATTGTGTGGGTAGCGCCCAGTAATGATACTGCATCGACTGGGGCTACAACTACTGGTAGTTAAGTAGGCATTGTCAAAACGCATGCCTTTCGCTGCGAGCGCATCGACGGCTGGAGTTTTGATACTAGGGTGACCATAAGCCCCGAAGTCACTTTGGGAGATATCATCAGCAATAAAAAAGATAAAGTTGGGTTTGTCTTGTGCATGGGCAAAGAAGATAAAGCTAAAGAATAGGGTCAATCTAAGAGAAATCATAGGAGTAGTCCATAGTGTTTTTATACTATAATACACCGCACAGAATAGGGCTATGCCAAGCTAGCTTTATAATTTCTCTAATAATTTGATTGATTTGATCAATGATTTCTATTCGGAGCGATTAAATTCGATATGCGTGAACTTGTTGAGCACGGGGATACGAATTTTTAGCTGGCCATCTTTGACTTCTTGAACAGCTGTTTTGATGACTCTTTTATCAATATCGGAACCATCTTTTTTACTGATGTCTTTGGTGGTAATTGTGGCAATAAATTTTTCGCCATCCTTAAAGCCTTCTCCGCGGAAGTCCATTTTGGAACTCCCCGTATTACTATGGATGCCCGTTTGGATTGTGGCAGGAATCGTCAAATCATTCCAGAGTTTCCCAGTGGCGCCAGACGCATAGAGTAGCACGGAGAAAGATTGTTTACTGCGGTTATAGCTAGATATTCTGTAGCGTTCATTACCCGTGAAAGCAGGGCCAAGAAGGGTGATGTGATTTTGGTGTTCATGCGCCATGGCATGGCGAATGACTTCATCCTTTCCGGAACTCAATTGGCTATACCACTTCCAAATGTAGTAGTGTAGGTGATTGGGATCACTAGGATTAATGTAATCATCGATAGTAAAAATATTGTTCTTGGCATCGATGATTTTGAATTTATCTTCGGGACCAGCAAGAATAACTTTTTTAGTGATAATGTCACTGCCACCATCATTTGCGGGTACAACTAAGCCGGGGTTTAATAATTTGACACGACCACTGAAATCGCGTCGCTTAGTTAAGCCCATGGACCAGCCGCTGGAGTTGTCTGACCAAGGTAGGTTGACTGTGTTGAGCCCACGCTCGAGGCATTTACCTAAAATAGTGAGAGTTTTTTCATAGGCATCCACTTCATTTTTAAGGCCATCGCCATTGACGTCAAAGGCGTTGTCACCATCATCCCAAACAACCCAGGACTCAGAGGAAAGTACCTGTTTATCTTTATAGCCCGCAGCATCAAGTTTATGGCGCACTAAATCGAAGTTTCCCCAAGTTGAGTCAAGATATTTTCCATCCATTTTACCATAACCATCAGAGTGATCTGTTACATTGAGATTGAGGGCGTCGACGAGTGACATGAGTTCTTCATTGGCAATGAGCTGATCGTAATAATCGTCGACAGCAGCGCCACCTTTGCCTTTTAAACCGTTCAGTGGAGGGCAAGGTTCGCAGGGGGAACAGCCACTTGTGGAAATAAGCACTTCCTCACTTGGTTCAGCTTGGTAAACAGAACGAATGGCTTTGGCACCATCGATGAAAATTTCATTCATCAGGTAATCCATATCGCCCTCATTAATCATGTGCTCCAAGTTGGCTTCATGAGAAAGTTGATAGGCGTGAACACGTCCTTTGAAATGAGTGGCAAGACGAGTGACAAACTCTTTGTAAAGTCCCGGCTTTGATCTTTGGCTACCCGCTTCACCATTCACAGAGGCCCAAGCGGGCGTATGCCAGTGAACAAATTCTACTTTCAGACCTTTGGCATTGCAGGCATCCACGGCTTGTTCAATAGTTTGTAAGTAGCCGGATAAATTGTTCTTATAATCGGTATTTTTTTCATCGGGTTCAGCCGCATGCCAATTTATCCAAAATTGAGCGTAGCTACTATTTTGAGCTATGACGGGGCGCTGGGCATCTGCAGCATTATATTTCGGGAATCCCCCAAAGGGTTGCCAGCGGACACCGACGTGAACATGATCGGTCGTCCATGTATAACCTTTTTTGGCTTTAGTATCTTGTGAAGTCTTGGTCGCCTTATTACTAGCTGTTGATTGAAAAGAAGTACAACCTGCACTTAATAATATCAAGACGCCTAAATACGCGAGAGATTTGAAGGGTTTATTCATGTTTAGCCTTTATAAAATTCATTATTTAATCGTATAATAACTTAAACATGAGTAAAACTATTTTGATACAGAAATTGAAATTAAAGTCCCAAAGATGTTTATGATTATTCAGAAGAGAGGGCATGATGCTGCGCATACGAGAAGGACGCTGTCCCTCTCGAGCTCTCCCTCTAAGGATTTGCCAATCCTTAAGCAGGCGAGTAGGGCTGGAACCCCTTATTACGGGTAATAGTGAAGATTTTTGTTAGTTCAGCACTAGTTTTGAATAAGCTCAATAAGGTTATAGCAAAAGAGTGAGCTAGCTAAAGGTTCTCCACTCGAACTTTTTAATTGAGGGGTTTCAAACTGATAAACATGACCTGGACTTAAAGCAGGTAGAGAAATATCTACGCTTAGGCCATCCTGTGCGACACGAATGGAGTTAGGGGTGACTTTCTTTTCGTTTTTTCTTGGGGAGCCGTATTTTGAATTGTAGTCAAAACTGTATTTTTTAATTGCGTAATTAGCAATGACTTTAGCAGACTTGAGGTCTACTTTTTTTGTAAAAAAGATGCGAAAGCCATTAGGTATTTGCTTAAGTTTAAGAATATCAAAATCAGTTTTTTCATCCCAGCTTATTTTTTTCAAGCCTTCATCGCCAGCCCAAGATAAATGAGTTTTTCCGACCCATAAAGCACCATTCTTATCAAAGACTAAGCGATTGTTACCATTTCCAAGCTCGTTGCCGTCTAGAAAGGGAATCAGTGTTCCTTGAACCGTGTCATTCACTTCTTCGGGAATAAAGCGCAGTAATCGCTTTAAATTCATATCTCCAATAAACATTTGATTACTAAATGGACCAAATTTTCCTTGAGTGGAATCGAGCAGGGGTTGAGTGGGACTATTAGCTAATATGCCATGGGAAAAGAGTGCGGCAGCAGGCTGACGCATGTCATCGAGTTCTTTAATTTTCATGGTCTTGGGATTTTGTTTCCAGCCTTTCTTCCAAATTAAAGAAGCCGGGTGGCCATGAAAAGCTCCTTCACGAATATGATGGAGTTTACTCGATCCAAGCCAATCGCCTTGATTATCACTGACAAAGAGACGGCCCTTATGATCAAAACCCAGTCCATTGGGTGAACGTACACCAGAGGCATAGGGGGTGGCATTTCCTTGGGGATCAATTTTCATAATCCAACCACGGTAGGGAACACAGCTATACATACGAGTGACTTCTTTTTTTACCAACTTTTGATTGTAGTCACCTTCTAAATCTTTTTTATCAATGTCGTAACTCAGGAATGTACCACGAGGTTCAGAGAGAATGCCACCATTATTTGAGGCGACATTGAGGCCAATGTAGAAATTTCCTTTAGTATCACGTACAGGACCAAAGGCAAATTCGTGATAGTTACCTGAGAGTCCAAAATCATCATAGAATTTGAGGTAAGAATCTGCATGGCCATTTTTATCGCGGTCAATGATTCTGGTGAGTTCGGGACGTTGCATCACCATGATCTCATGATTGCTGATCGCTAAAACTCCAAGGGGAAGGTGGAGTCCTTCAGCAAAGAGTTTCCATTGTTTTGATTGGGGATTATAGGTGAATATTTTCCCATAGTTAAAGGCGACGATTAAGCGGCCATCGGGCATAAAGTCAAGCCCGCCGATTTGAGCATCAATCCCCTTGGGAGTATCAATTCTTTCAATCTTGTATCCTGCCTGTAGAAAACCAGAAACTAGGAAGAGTAAACTTAAGCTTAAATTTCTCATCATTACTTCTCCTCGGTGAAAGTTAGAGTGAATTGAGCCATTTCAGTTTTGCTCAAATGCAAAATTTGATTTTTAATTTGTCCCGTATTCGTAGAGACTTTAAAGCCAGCAATGCGTGGGAGACTATACTGAATCGAGCTTGGCCCGGAAACTCTATAAGTCCAAGACATGCGATCATTGGAGAAGATGAGGGTTTCACTAAATTGATAATCCCCGCGTTTGTAAAGGAATTCTGGAAGCCCCTGAGGACTTATATTGTAGCCTAAAAAATCCACCGGATCAGAAATTTTGAGAAAGGGCGATTGGTCTGATTTATAAAGAGTTTCTCCGTTAATAGCTGGAATGGTTTTGCCATTGCTGATGAAATGGTTCTTGGGATCCATAGTGCCTCGCCAAATATAACGGGTGCTAGCCTTATCGGCATCCCAGCAGAGGGATAAGTTATCAGAGAATTTAATAGCAAAAGATACGACGCTAGAATTGGGCATGAAAGTTCGTTGAATTTTACCAAGTTCTTCTTTAAAGGTTTTTTTTCTATTACTTTTCTTAGGAGAAATTCGCGCACCAGCAAAAATCATGTAATCGGCAATGAGTTTGAGGTCTTTATCGGGGAGGTGAGCCATTGCGGGCATCGCAATGCCTTGGAGTCTTTTGCGGCCTGGTTTTTTAGCCCAAGTCACTATGCCTTGAGGGTTTTTTTCGTAGAGTTTGTGAATCTCGTGTAGAGTGGGCCCCACAATAGTTTTAAGTGGATCATGGCAAGCTAAGCAATTGGCCTCGAAAAGTTTTTTGGCGATGGGGTCAGCTTTAGCACCTTGGGATTTCTTTTTTGGCTTGGCATCTGCGGGCATCGCAAAAGCTAAGAATACGGCAAGAGCGATTAAAATCCTCATTTGATTTCTTGTAGCCAAAAGTTTCTGAACTGAACTGGGTTACTGTGAGATTGCAGTCTTAGAGGTAAAACTTCAGGGCTTTCTTTCTTGCCGTGACCCGTTTTGTTCGGTATTTCCACGTTATCGTGAACTTTGACTCCGTTGTGAATGAGCGTAAGACGTGCATTGGCGATTTTCTTGTCGCCGTCCCATTTAGCACCGTGGAATTCTATGTCGTAGCTTTGCCATTCACCCGCGGGCTTACAAACGATGTGATCAGGTTTTTTGAACTTGTAAATGGAAGCACAATCATCTTTTTGATAATCATCGTCGTGACCATGAGAGTTTAAGATCTGAACTTCATAACGCTGCTGGATGTAAATGCCGCTATTGCCATCGTTAGCTCTCTTGTTATTTTTATTGGGTCGGCTATTAACCTTGAACTCAATGTGGGCTTTAAAGTTATTGACGGGCATGCTGGTGACAACATGGCCTTTACCAACGGTTAAGACCCCCTCCTTGAAAGCCCAGCTTAAATCTTTGTTTGGCTCATTTTCATTGACTAAATTACTGACACCGTCGGGGCCGATAAATTGGATAGCGTCCTGCGGTTTATCATTTGCCAAGAGAGTAGAGAGACCTAGAGAAAAGAGAAGAAAGTACTTTTTCATTGAATTGTTGCTCCGTGTTTATTGATTTAACATAAGTAAACACCACTAAAGATACCTGTGTTACAGGCAAAGATCATAAAATAATAATAGAATTTGACTTATTTGCCTAAATGTAAATCTTCTCTTTTTAAAATAGGCCTCTGTTATTAGAGATTCCTCAGAAAAGACTTGTCACTTATGCTTACGTATAGAGTTCAAAACTACTTACATATTTTGTGAATCAGTAGTCGTATGATTGTTTAATAAGCAATACTGAAAGGATATAGTTAAGTGCTTTAATCACTCCATAGATGGAGATAAATTAGCCGTGACAAGATTTAAACTACTGGGTTTATCTAGACCAGTGTCTTTATTACGACGGAGTTTCCAGACAAGATTTTTTTCACGAGTGATTTCAAACATTGGATACTTGCTCTTATAAGCAGTGGCAATGATATTCCCATTATCTCTTACAATAAATCCACCGAGATAAACTAAGCCTAACTCCTCTTGATCTTGCTGTTTTAGAGACCAGGTGATTTCATCATTCTCATTGACTTCAATTAGACTAGCACCAAAGCCCGTAGAAATCATGATTCGTCCATTTTTCAGAAGTTCGACATCATGAATGCGGTCAGTGACCACAGTGGCTTTAATTAAGTTTAGTTCAATAACTCTTTTTACCCAGCCTTTTTTATCGAGGCGATAGATTTTATTTGGTCCACAGGACGAAATCAGATAGCCACCATCAGCTAGTTTTTTAATCGACTTAATTTGAAGTCGAGATTCCTCTCTTAAAAAGTCAAGTTTGATGCTTTTTTTGATCTTCCCATTTGGCGATATTTCCAAGATAGATTTATTGGCCGCAACCAGCATATCACCATTGCTTAAGGGTTCACAAGAATGGATTTCTAATATGCGTAATTGTGGTTCAAAATAAATTTCTCGAGTGTTAGTCTGATCATATTTCCAAATCCCTAAGCTACCACAGACAATAGTGGACTCAGGTGTTTGCCAGGCTTCTTGGCATTTCCCATAAGAAGCAAAACGCTTGATGACTTTACCCTTTTGAATTAATTTAGCTTGTTGTTTAAGGTGTTCAGTAACAATCATATTCGGAACTTGACTTGCATCATATTGGGTTCCATCAGCTTTGAGAAAATCGAGTTCTTG